>DLGF01000025.1 GCA_002482545.1 Sporomusaceae bacterium UBA7701 | reverse complement strand
TTTTGCGGTTGGCGCCTTCCGGCCCAACCCGCTCATCTGGCTTTTCCTTACCTACATTGTTCAGTTTTCAGAGAACACTTGCCGCGCTTGCCTGCTGGAGTTTTCATCCAGTTCGGCGACGGGCGACTTTTATATATTAACACAACTCTTTCGTTATGTCAACATGTTATTTTTTCCCTCTGTCCGACGCAGCTTTTATATAATAGCATGGGGTCCGAACGATTGTCAAGGCATTCAGCCCGGCCCGGCCCGGCATTTTCATATATTTTTTGCACTTCCGTAAAAGATATACCTTTTAGAGCCAACTCGATAAGGCAAAGGCCGCCCGGTCGGGCGGCCTTTATGAGGATTTAATCGCTATCCACTTTCTTTTCGACTGCCGCCAGGGCGACAACCTTGTCTTTCTCGTCAATGCGCATCAGCCTTACTCCCTGGGTATTGCGGCTGATAAGCGATATTTCCGTGACATCAAAGCGAATGACGATGCCTTCTCCGGTAATCAGCATAATCTCCTGGCCAGGCCGGATCATTTTAATTCCCACGACCGAACCGGTCTTATCGGTTATCTTGTTATTGATGATCCCTTTGCCGCCTCTGGTCTGAACGCGGTACTCCTCAATCACGGTGCGTTTACCGTAGCCTTCCGCGGTAACGGTCAGCAATTCCCCGTCCTTCTTTACGGTATCCATACCGACGACAATGTCGTCATCGCTCAGCAGTATGCCCCTCACGCCGCGGGTCGAGCGACCCATCGGCCGGACATCGGTCTCCTTGAAGGTGATCGCCATCCCCTGGCGGGTGCCAAGGATGACGTTCATCTCGCCGTTGGTCAGCTTAACGTCGATAAGGTCGTCGTCTTCGTCCAGGACAATGGCAATCAAGCCTGCTCTGCGGGGAGTATCAAACTCCATCAGTTCGGTCTTTTTTACCGTGCCGTTTTGAGTGGCCATAAACAGGTAGCGCCGGTTACTGAATTCTTTAACAGGAATGACGGCGGTGACCTTTTCCGCGTTTTCCAGAGCCAGCAGATTTACAATGGCTGTTCCTTTGGCGGTGCGGCTTGCTTCGGGAATTTCATAGCCTTTCAGCCGGTACACCCTTCCGCGGTTGGTAAAGAAAAGAATATTGTGGTGCGTGGTGGCGACAAAGAGATGCTCCACAAAATCTTCTTCCTTCGTCCCCATGCCGGTTACGCCCCGTCCGCCACGTTTCTGGCTACGGTAGGTATCGACCGGGAGACGCTTGATGTAGCCTCCGTGCGTCAGGGTTATAACGATGTCTTCCTCGGCAATCAGGTCTTCGACATCCAGCTTCGACACATCGCTGGTGATCACCGTACGCCGCGCATCGGCAAACCGTTTCTTCACATCCAGGAGCTCTTCTTTAATAATGTTCAACACTTTTTGCTCGTCGGCGAGAACCGACTCCAGCCATTCGATTGTCTCCAAAATATCCTTGTATTCTTGCTCGACCTTTTCCCGTTCCAGGCCGGTCAGGCGTTGCAGGCGCATGTCAAGGATGGCCTGCGCCTGTTTCTCGCTTAAAGTAAAGCGGGTCCTGAGAGCTTCCCGGGCGACGTCCACCGTGCGGGACTCCCGGATGGTGGAGATCACCGCGTCCAGGTTGTCCAGCGCAATTTTCAGGCCTTCCAGGATATGGGCCCGGTCCCGGGCTTTGGCCAGTTCAAACTTGGTCCGGCGAATAATGACCACCTCTTGGTGATCAATATAGTGGCGGATTACTTCGTGCAGGTTGAGAACCCTGGGCTGTCCGTCAACCAATGCCAGCATGTTTACGCCGAAGGTTTCCTGCATCTGGGTATGCTTGTACAGCTGGTTCAGAACGATATCCGGGTTGACGTCCCGGCGGAGCTCGATGACAATCCGCATCCCGGTCCGGTCGCTCTCATCCCGCAGGTCGGTGATCCCGTCGATAACCTTGTCCCGCACCAGGTTGGCGATCGACTCGATGAGCCGGGCCTTGTTGACCTGGTAAGGAATCTCGGTGACAAGGATCCGGTTTTTGCCGCTGGCCATTTTTTCAATCCGGGCCTGCGCCCGCATTTTGACCGAACCCCGCCCGGTGGTATAAGCGTTTTTAATGCCTTCCCGCCCCAGGATAAGACCGCCGGTGGGAAAGTCCGGCCCTTTGATGGCCGTCATTAAATCCTTAATGGTAACCTCGGGATTATCGATCATCATAATAACGCCGTCGACCACTTCCCCGAGATTATGGGGAGGAATGTTGGTCGCCATGCCGACCGCAATGCCGGCCGAACCGTTGACCAGCAAATTGGGGATCTTGGCCGGAAGAACGGTGGGCTCTTTTAACGACTCATCATAGTTAGGCGTGAAATCAACCGTGTCTTTGTCGATATCGGCCAGCATCTCTTCGGCAATTCTGGACATGCGGACCTCGGTGTACCGCATGGCTGCCGCGGAATCGCCATCCACCGAGCCAAAGTTTCCGTGTCCGTCCACTTGCCTATAGCGAGTCGAAAAGTCCTGGGCCATGCGGACGATAGCGTCATAAACCGAGCTGTCGCCGTGGGGATGATACTTACCCAGGACTTCCCCGACGATCCTTGCCGATTTTTTATAGGGTTTATTGGCCGCCATCCCTGCTTCGTGCATGGCGTACAAAATCCTGCGGTGCACCGGTTTGAGCCCGTCTCGTACGTCGGGCAGCGCGCGCATGACGATAACGCTCATGGCGTAATTGATATAGGAGTTTTTCATTTCCTCCTCAAGGCGCACGGGTAGGACCTTACCCAAACCAAAATCCACGTTCTCACCTCAACAGAATACGTATTTTTCCTCAGACTAATATAATTTCCCTTCTCAAGCAAAAAATTCCTGCCTGATGCTTGTCGATTATTGCCGGCGCCCGGTAACCCCTTTTCTCCCGCAGCCATATATTAATTGGGATAAAAGGTGTTGTTGTAGGAGGCTGGTGCGCTTGAGTCTTTTTTATGTAGTCGCGTTGGGTTTTGCCGTTAGCTTCGACGGCTTTATCGCCGGGGTGGCCTATGGATTGAAAAACATCCGCATGCCGTGGCCCTCGCTGCTGATCGTCGGAATCGTTACCTGCGTCTGTTCTAGTGTCGCGATGGCCGGCGCTTATATTTTGGGCCGGTTTATGAACACCGGGTATGCCATTATCCTGGGCGCCCTGCTGCTCATCCTGCTCGGTATCTGGAGCGTCTTCCATCAATATCTCGTCAGAAACGTCAAGCCTTATGAGGTCGATGGCCAGGTCACGATGCGAACTCTGACTTTTTCCGTGGGCGAATTGGTTGTCAGCATTATGGCCAACCCCGAAACGGCCGACGTGGATCATCTGGGAGTCATCAGCCCGTTGGAAGCGGTTTTTCTTGGCCTCGCCGTTGCCCTGGACGCCATGGTGGCCATTTTCGGCGCCGCGCTGATGGGTGCCCTGCCCCTCTATACGCCCTTGGCGGCGGGTATCATCCATGTCATCTGCATAGCCTTCGGATGCTATTCGTCTACCCGTTTTATATCGGAAAAACTCAAGAAAAAGGTCCCCTACCTTCCCGGAACCATTTTGATTCTGCTGGGCATCATCCGTCTGGGATGACGCCGCGGCGAAACGCGGGCCCCTCCTACCTGTTACCTTACTGGAGGAACTTTAATGAGTATAATGTTTGTTTTATTGCTTGGCATAGCCGTCAGCCTGGACTCCTTCGCGGCCGGCTTGGCCTACGGCCTAAAAGGAATCGCCCTCCCCCGCCGTTCGCTGGCCATCGTCGGCCTGGTAACTGCGCTGTGTACGGCTCTGGCTATGTTTCTCGCCAATCTATTGGGGGCGGCAGTCAACACCCACATCGCCGTCGCGGCAGGCGCGCTGCTGTTGATCGGGCTCGGGCTGTTCAGCCTGTTTCAGGAGTATCTTGCAACAGCGATTTCTCCCTATGAGCCTGCCGGAAGATTGTCCGTGCGGCAGCTGACGTTTTCCATCGGCCGCCTGGTTGTGACCATCATGATCAGGCCCGAAACCGCCGACCTGGATCAATCCCTGTCGATCAGCCCCGCCGAAGCAGGCCTCTTGGGGCTGGCCCTGGGCGTGGATAATATGGTGGCAGCCTTTGGCGCCGCCCTTATAGGAACGCTTCCCTGGTATACTCCCCTGGCGATGGGCCTGATTCAGATATCCTTCATTGCCGCCGGTTGCTGGGCTTCCTCCCGCGTTTTGACAGCCGGCCTCAAAAGGCACTTCCCCTATTTGCCCGGTACCCTCCTCATTTTGCTCGGATTGTTACGGTTGCGCTAATCTCCAGGCTTTGCGGGAATTAGCCTGCCGGTCTAGAAAAAAATAAGCGGCCAGACCTCTTAACAAAATTCGATCCGGCCTTTACAATATATTTGTGACATCATCATGATACGGAGGTCTGATCAATGTCCTTTAAGATTTTAGCCATCAATCCCGGCTCCACATCGACAAAGATTGCAGTATATGAGGATTTAAACGAAGTAAAGACCCAGAACCTGAGCCATAGTAGTGCGGAGCTAGAGCAGTTCCCGACCATTATCGACCAGTTTGAATACCGGCTGGAAAAAATCCTGGACTTTCTGGCGTCCCAGCACATTAAGCCAGAGGATTTCGCGGCGGTCGTCGGCCGCGGCGGTCTCCTCAAGCCGGTTGTCAGCGGCACTTACGCCGTCAATGCTCCGATGCTGGACGATCTGAAGCACAGCCGTTACGGCGCCCACGCTTCCAATCTTGGCGCAATTCTGGCCAGCCGGATTGCCGAACTCGCCGATTGTCCCGCGTACATCGTCGACCCCGTAGTCGTCGACGAACTTGATCCGGTCGCCCGGATTACCGGCCGCCCGGAACTGGAGAAGAAGAGCATCTTCCATGCTCTCAATCAGAAAGCCGTGGCGAAGCGCTTTGCCAAAACCCTGAACAAGCCTTACGAAGAACTCACGCTGATTGTCGCTCATCTGGGAGGCGGCATTTCGGTCGGCTGCCATAAACAAGGCCGGGTAGTGGAGGTAAATAACGCCCTGGACGGCGAAGGCCCCTTTTCCCCTGAGCGGGCCGGGACCGTTCAGGCCGGGCAGTTTGCCACAGAAATCCTGTCCAGCGGCCTGAGCCGCGAAAGCATCGCCAAGATGCTTGCCGGCCGGGGCGGACTGGTTGCCCATCTCGGAACCAACGATGCCCGCGAAGTGGAGAAGCGGATTGGCGAAGGAGACAAGGAAGCGGAGCTGGTATATCAGGCCATGATTTATCAAGTGGCCAGATACATCGCCGCCGCTGCTGTGCCGGTCTCCGGCAAGGTCGACTATATCGTGCTGACCGGCGGGATCGCCTATTCCAAGCTGCTTACCGACAAGCTCAAAGAATATGTCCACTTTATCGCCCCGGTCCAGGTCATTCCCGGGGAAAACGAACTGCAGGCCCTGGTGGAGGGCGCCTATCGCGTACTCGTCAACGAAGAGTCTTCCAAGGAGTATAAATAAGCGCCGGGAGCGGCTGAAGCGAAGGACGCCGGAATTAATTCCGGCGTCCTCCTTCGTTCTGGGAATCCTTCGAATTCCGGCGACGCTTTTTATGCTCCCACCACCAGAGAAAAGAGATGCAAAAAGCCAGCCATGTGCCGCCGGCGATATAGCCGCCGGCGATATCACTCGGGTAGTGTACGCCCAAATAGATACGGCTGAAGCCAATAGTGCCTATCAGCAAGGCTGTGGCTGCATAGAACGCTCGTCTCTTCCAGGCTGATGCAATATGTCTTCCGGCGATATAAGCCGCCATCCCGTAAAAACAGAAAGAAACCATGGCGTGGCCGCTGGGAAAACTGTACCCCGTCTCGGCGATAACCCGGTACAGGTCCGGTCTGGCTCGTTCGAACAGGTGTTTGAGCAAATAATTGAGCAGCGCCGCCCCGGCCAGGCAAATCACCAGCACGGAACCTTCCCTCTTCAGTCCGCGAAACAGCAGCAGGCCGGCCACGACGGGAGCAAACACGATATATACGGCTCCCGCCCCCGCGTAGGTAATAAAAGTCATGGCCCGGTCGAATCCGGGAGTGGCAATGGAGTGGACAAGCCAAATGATCAGGTTGTCAGCCAGGTCGGCCTCCTGCTGATAAATCGTCTCTTCAGCCAAATGAACGAAAAGAGCCAGCAGCATTGCGCTTACAGCCAGCCCCATCAGCACGAGAAGCATGGGGTTCTGGCGGCGGACATCCCAAAGCGCGCCTAGGAACGGAAACCGGTTGATCCCGGCGCGGAGGAGCCGAAGCGAAAGCCAGGCGGCAAAAGCAAGGGCGCTCAGCCCGAAAATCAGCCCGAAAACCACGATCCAGGCGGCGCCGTTGACGGCTGCCGAACTTCGGGGGAATTCCAGGATAAATACCGGTTCGGCACTGGACCCGGGCCCATCGGTGAGCCGCCCGTCGACGATCAGCGCCATTCCGGACAGACTGCCGCCTTCCGCTACGGTCAAATTGCCCTCAATAACCGCAATCCAAGTGGTTATCGCTCCTTCGATGCGGGCATCGCCGCCGATAACCAGCAGTTTCTCGATTGCATCGCCCGGCGCGAGGAAAGCGTCACCGTGAACGACAAGCGCCCTGCGCTCATTTTCCTCCCGCTCCCCCTTCAGGTCCCCAATGGCCAGTCCTGCGAGACACAGGACGAGGACCGCGATAATCGCCTGCCCTGACCGCCTCACGCCTGCACGGCCCCCTTGCGCACCGCCGTCCTGACCCTCTGCTGTATTCTTGTCATCCGGAAGAAGACTCCGGTCGGTTCGGTCATGGTTCCTCCTCCTGTTCGCCAATCCCCTGGTCCCTTCCCGCTAGCTGAAACCATCCGTCTATAGTATCCGCTTCAAATATTGAAAATTATCCTGCTGCGACGCCGGCCGCTTGGACGGGCGCAGGCGCAGCGTCATCCCGCCACCAGCGGTCCGCCCCCCGAATGCTAAAGGATTCCGGCCACAGGCAGCGAACTAATTAAAGAACGTTCATTGCCAAAGATGGAGGGCTATTATGCAAAGACTAACCTGCCCGCTCATCGACTTCGGCTGCCGACAAAGCACCTGCGCATGGTGGGACTCGGACAACTGTCGATGCGCTATTATGACCCTTCTCGTGAACACCGAGGAAATTAAAACACTCCTCAACGCCCTTATTTCATAATACCAATACGCTCAGGAGTGAAGCGCCATGGAACGACCCAAATGCCCGCTCATCGACTTCGGCTGCCGGCAAAACACCTGCGCCTGGTGGGATGTCCAGCACCATTGCTGCGTAATTGAAACCATGATCGCCTCCACCAAAGATATAGCGGCAGCCCTTAAAAACCAGCCCAAGCTTTCGCCAAACCGCAGGAAGACCGACTGACTCCGGTCCCGTTCGGAGCCCTTTTAGGTATTCCTATTCGCACGACGGGTCGGTTCTCCTTCCGGGTTCCGGGAGAGCAAGAACTTGACAGCCTGGTTTATGTACCCCAAAAGCACGCAACAGGAGCGGAGGCTTCCGTCCCTGTTGCTCTTTTTTGCCTTATAGGGGTTATCCCGCGTAGGCCCACCGCCGAATCGCCTGGGCAACCCCCGCCGCTTCGTTGGATGCGGTTACCTGATGGGCGGACCGCCGCACGTCCTTGGGAGCGTTGCCCATCGCCACGCTCAGGCCGGCAGTCTGAAACATGCTGATGTCATTGTAATTATCTCCGATTGTCATCACCCTGTCGGGTGAGATGCCGAGCATTCTCATCAGCCGCAGCAACGAGCTGCCTTTCGTCACTCCTGTAGGCGCGACTTCCAGGTTGGAAGAAAGATCCGAACTCGTCACTGTAAGCCCGGGGATGGTTCCAAGCTCTTCCCACACTTCCCGCAGCGGCTCGTCGGAAAAAACGGCGGTTTTATATATCGTCTGGGATTCCCTTAGGATAACGTCGGCCAAATCTTCCACCCGCCTGGCCAAAGGCATTTCCCAGGTGGCCCGGTTTCCCCGGGGCAGATAACCTCCTCCTTCCAGGCGGGCGGCGTTCCGCATCGTCCAGTTCTGATTCCACCGGGTTTCCTGGTCATACAGCAAGGTATCGTCGGTATAAAAGTGACAGTACAAGGACCGGGACCGGCAGGCCTGAAGGAACTCCAGCGCCGCCGGAGGCTCAAAGGCCCGGCTCCACCACCGCTTCGGCCCGTGCCCGATTACCGCGCCGTTCATTGCCACGTAATACCCGCCAAGCCCCAGCAGCTCCGAATGCCACCTTACCGATACCGGCATCCGGCCGCTGACCAGGACCACCGTACCACCGTCTTGGCTGAAATCGGCGATGGCCTGTTTGTTCGCAAGCGGAATTTCTTTTGCATCATTCAGCAAAGTGCCGTCAATGTCGACGGCGACACAATCAAATAGCCGGCGATTGCCCCGGTTTTCTTCCGGGTAAAGTATCTCTGGCCGCAACTGTTGCACCTTCTTCCTTTAACAGCACCCGGCGCCGGGGTTCATTTCCCGGCCCTCCCCGCCAGGGCTTTGGCGACGAAGCCGTCGGCCGCCGCCAAAGCCGCCTTTGCCTCTTCAATAGACATATTGCCCAACAGGGCGGTGACTGCCACCTTGACCGAGCCGCCGGCCGCGCCGAGGGTTTTTTCCGCTTGGCGGCGGTCCACTCCGGCCGCCAGCATGACGATGCGTTTCCCCCGCTCCACGAGCTTGGAGTTGGTGGCCTGCACGTCGACCATCAGGTTTGAGTACACCTTGCCGCTGCGAATCATGGCTGCGGTTGTAAGCATATTCAAAATAAGCTTCTGGGCCGTCCCGGCCTTCATCCGGGTCGAACCCATAATGACTTCCGGTCCCACCCGGGCGCAGATGGTCAGATCCGCCGTCCGCTCCATTTCCGAGTCCGGCGAGCAGGTCACCGCGACGGTTTTGCAGCCGATCGTTTTGGCGTACTGAAGTCCGCCGATCACATAGGGGGTCCGGCCGCTGGCGGCGATGCCGACTACGGTGTCGGCCGCCGAAAGCTGTTTGCCTTTCAGGTCTTCCGCGGCCTGGGTCAGGCAATCCTCCGCGCCTTCGATGGAGCGAAACACAGCCTCCGGGCCTCCGGCAATCAATCCTTGGACGAGTTCCGGCGGCGTTCCGTAGGTCGGCGGACATTCCGAAGCATCGAGAATGCCAAGCCGGCCGCTGGTTCCGGCGCCAAGATAGATCAGCCGGCCGCCCCGGCTGATGCTCGCCACGATCCAGTCGACCGCCTTCGCCACGTTCGGCAATTCCTTGGCCACCGCTCCGGCCACCGCCTGGTCTTCGCGGTTGATTTCGGTCACGATTTCCAGGGTCGATAGCGTATCGATATCTGTGGTCGCCGGATTGCGCGCCTCGGTAAGTAGCTTCTCCAGATTCATCTGCGTCACCTCAATATGCCGGCCTGAACCGGAACTTCATTCCCGGACGGATCAGATCGATTAAAAACCGTTCCTGCGCAATAACCCGGGCCACTACATTCACCCGGGGGTCAGCCGGCAGATCCTTCCGCAATAATTGCAATTCGCCCATATAGCGCATATACCCGGAGTTGTCGATCGTCACGCAGCCCTGCAGCCGCGGCCGAATCCCGCCCGCCGGAAGCTGCTCCGCCGCCAGGCTGCGGGCATTGGCGGACCGCACGGCCCCTTCGCCGGAATCGGTGCGGTTGATATGGTCGGCAAATAAAATAGTCCTTTCCAGAGCAGTGAGCCCCGGGGAAAGCTCGACCTGCAGTTCAACGCAATCGGCCTCAACCGCCCCGACCTGCCGAAGCTCGGCGTCGGCCGCCAGGGGATCGCCGATGATCACCGCCGCGACCTGTCCATCCCATATCAGATGTTTCGCCGCTTGTACCGTATTTATACCCCGGTGCTGTTCCAGGGTCGGCAGTCCGGCCTGCAGCGGCCCCCGCGGATTTTCCAGCGACGGGATAAAGGCCGCGACAGGAATAGCCCTGGAGCGAAACAACCGGTTGCGTTCGGTAAAAAGCTGATAAGAAATTCCGGTATCAGGGCGGGGATAGTAGTTGTGGCAGGCCTGAAATTTCTCTGTGGCGGCACCGGCTTTGACAATCGCGGTCAAGGCCGGTTCGTCCATGGTGCTGGCGTTGAGCTCCACCCCGAGGCCGCTCCGGGTCCAGGCGGCAATCTCCTCGGCGGTAAAACCAAAATCAAAGCGCAAGGCTTTCAGGCCGGCTTGGACGAAAAAGCCGGCGCTGGCCGGGCCGGCCTCCAACGCGCAAAAAGCCCGGGGGGAGATGTCGGCCGTCACGACCAGGCCCATTTCCGTTGCCGCGGCTGCAATATCCCGGAACTCGGCGAGGACTGCACCCGGGTCCGCCTCCGGAATATGCAGCGACGTAAACAGGCGGGTGAAGCCGGCTGCTTTCGCTTTTTGGAGATACGACAGCGATTCCCGGAGGGAGTAGCCCATCCCTGGATAAAGGGAAATTCCTTTTTCCATTTCTACAGCCTCATTCCGCTGCCGGTGCTCTCGTCCCGGGGATCGTCAAAGCCGGCAAGCCAGGTGACGAGAAAACCGGCGACATAAGCGATCGCTATGCCGATCAGGTAATTGCCCACCTGTCCCGGTTTGATGAGAAAGGCCAGCGGCAGTCCCGAAACGCCCAGGGCGATGCTGGAAGTATGGGTAATGGCCTGCCAGGCGCCGCCGAAGCCGGCTCCGATGCAAGCCGTGATGAAGGGGCGGCCGAGCGGCAGCGTGACGCCAAAAATGAGCGGTTCGCCAATGCCGAGAATGCCTACCGGAAGGGCGCCTTTAATGATGTCCTTGAGCCGCTGATTTTTTGTTTTGAGATAAACGGCGAAGGCGGCTCCTACCTGGCCGGCGCCGGCCATGGCCAGGATCGGGAACAGCGGATTTTCTTTCAGGGTGTTCAGGAATTCCATGTGAATGGGAACCAGCCCCTGATGCAAACCGGTCATGACGATCGGCAGGAAGGTGCCCGCGAGAACATAGCCGGCGACCGCGCCGCCCCAACCGAGCATACTTTTGAAGAAGGCTACGATGCCGTCGGATAGATAGCCCCCTACCGGCTGCAGTATGAAATAGGTCGCAAAGCCGGTAATCAGCAAAGTCAGCGCCGGCGTCACCACAATGTCGATTGCGTTGGGGACGATTTTGCGCAGGCGCTTTTCCACAAAGCACATCACCCAGGCCACCAGCAAAACACCGATCAGGCCGCCGCGGCCCGGCACCAGGGCCGCACCGCCGATCGTAATGGCGGAGATGGCCGGATTGATGATCAGAACCCCGGCCAGGCCCCCCATCGAGGGGGTACCGCCAAACTCCTTGGCGGCGTTGATTCCGACAAAGATTGCCAGATAGGTAAATACACCCCAGCCCAGGGCGTTCAGAATAAGTACGAGGGAACTCTTCGGATCTCCGCCCATCCGGATGACGATATTGGTCAGCCCGGCAATCATGCCGGAAGCAACAATGGCCGGAATCAGCGGCACAAAAATGCTGGCCAGCTTACGGAGGAACAGCTTGAAAGGAGTGCGGTTCTTATCCTCGTAAGCAGCTTTGAAATCTTGCACCTCACCCATTCTGAGACCTGTCAGGGCCGTGATTTCATCAGCAACCTTGTTGACCACTCCCGGCCCCAGAATGATTTGCAACTGTCCCGCCGACTCAACGACGCCCAGAACCCCGGCCGTTTTTTTCAGGGAACCGGTGTCGGCCTTGGCCGGATCAGCCAGCGTAAGCCGAAGTCGGGTCATGCAGTAGGCGGCCGCGGCGATATTCCCCTTACCGCCTATCAGTTCGAGAATTCGACCGGCTAAATCCTGCTCCTTTGCCATTCTTTTACCCTCCCTTGTTATTCCGGACCATACCTTTCGGAACCGGTCAGCCGGATGCTGAACCGGTACCGGTCAGCCCGGTACACGGATTTGACATACTCTACCGCCCGGCCGTCGGATCGATAGGTAGTGCGCTCCATCAGCAGAACGGGGGCTTTGGGTTTCACCCTCAGGATTTCGGTTTCTTTGGCCTTGGCCAGGGATGCTTCCAGGGTCTGCTCCGCATAGGCCATGTCGATGCCGCTGCTGCGAAGAATTTCGTATAAGGACCCGGCGGCCACCAGGTCCGGGGGCAGGCTCGGCACATACCGGAGCGGCAGGTGGGAAATTTCGATGGCCATCGGCTCGTTATCCGCCAGGCGCAGACGGGTAATTTCGTGGATTGGTTCGCCCGCGGCGACACCAAGCCGTTCCGCGACCCGCCCCTCGGCCGCCGTCACGCGAAAACCCAGTAATTTGGTCCCAGGTATCAGGCTGCGGCGCTTCATCTCTTCCGTGAAGCTGGATAACGCAACCAAGCCCTGCTCAATCTTGGGTTTGGCGACGAAGGTCCCCCGGCCCTGCTCCCTCGTCAGCCGGCCTTCATTCACCAGATCGTTTACCGCCTGACGCACCGTCATCCGGCTGATCCCATGGAGCTCGCACAGCTCGCGCTCCGAGGGAAGCCTGGCGCCGACCGGATATTCTCCGGCGGCGATCCGGTTCTGGATCAGGGTCTTGAGTTGGTAATAAATCGGCACCACACTGGACTTGTCAATCACTTTTCCACCTCCTTTCCCTTCCTTGTTGCAGCGGCCCATCCGGACATCATAATGTATAGACCAGTTTAGACGGCCGGTACGAAGGTCCGTCCGGCTATCCGGGCTTTACGGGTTGTTTCCGGTATTCCCCGTCAGTAAATTCAAAAAAGACTTGCCGTTTTCCGGCGCCGGGCAGCCGAAGTACTCCGCCACCGTTGCCCCGACATCGGACAGGGTGGCCCGGTGGCCGAAATATCCCGGCGGCACCTTGGGGCCGCAAGCCAGGAGCGGCACTTTCTCCCGCGTGTGGTGCGAATGCCCGATGGTCGGGTCGTTGCCATGGTCGGCCATGACCAGCAGCACATCGTCATCGGCGAGCTCTGCCATAATTTTTCCCAGGTACTCATCGGCGATCACCAGCTTGCCGGCATAGGCCTCCGCGTTCTCGGCATGCCCGGCCAGATCGGTTTCCTGGACATTGGTGGCGATGAAGCCTTCCCGGACAGCCCGCAGCCGGGTCAGGGTCAGGTCCAAGACCGCCGCGGTGTCCACACAGGAGCGGCTGGTCCCGTAAGGATTCTCCACGATATCCGCTACCTTGCCCAGCAAGGTCACCTGGATGCCGCAGCGGCCGAGCAGAGTGGGCACCTGCCGCTCCGGGTCGGTGCCATAGCCCATGTGAATGACCCGGTAACCCTGCCGGTAGACCCCGGAACGGGGGCAATTCACCCCGATGAACTTGCCATCTTTCTCTTCCAGCGCACCCAACAAATCGGCTGTTGAGATGCCTTCGCCGCCCAAAGCGATCACGCGGGACACCGGCACCACGGACCTGACAAGCCGGCCGACGGCCAACACTTCCGCGAAGGGTGCCTGATCGAGCGCTCCGGTGACATTGTATATCAG
Organism: Sporomusaceae bacterium UBA7701; assembly: GCA_002482545.1. Lineage (GTDB taxonomy): Bacteria > Bacillota > Negativicutes > Sporomusales > UBA7701 > UBA7701. The sequence continues at coordinate 180,718 of DLGF01000025.1, read as the reverse complement.
CCCTAAGTCAGCTTCGATATTATCGGCGACGGTAATCGCCCCGTTCACCAACAGCAGCTTGAGCTCCTTCCCCCTGAACTCAACCTTGTAGCCGCTGCTCCGGAGGAGATCCCCGACGGCGCGGATGTACTGTGAAAACGGCATCTCCACAGGCTTCCGGGGGGTTGAGCCCATAATTTCCTGATGCCCGGCAAAGGTATCGGCCCAGTAGTGGGCGAGATCGGACCGGCCAAAGGTCGCCCGGGGGCTGTAGCGCAGTCTGCCGGCCTCCTGTCCCAGCGCGTTCATCAGGCCCAGCCGCTCCAGGTAAGGCAAACTGAGCTCAGGCATTTTTTCCAGCAGGTGCAGGCAGGTATTAGCGCCGGTGTCCTGGGGGCGCACCCGGGGCGTGTCATTCATGGCGCCGATGCCGAAACCGTCGAGAACCACTAAAATAAACCGTTTCATCGATATCCCTCCCGGCCGAGCAAGTAGCCCTGACTGTCATAGATTCCGGCGAGTCTGGGGGTTCCGGCCTGGATACCTTCGACGACGGCCACGTCGCTCCGGGTGACGAAAATCTGCGTCCGGAAGGCCATGAGGACGGTCTCGCCGACATCCGCCCGGCAGTTTAGCCGAAGATAATAGTCGATGCTTTCGGTATCCGGCGATTCGACGTCCACCTGCCGGAGGGCGTCCGGCGTGTTGCCGACGGCGGCAAAAACCATATGGGACCGCCGGTAATACCCCCCGCCGTAGCAATAACTCCGGCCCTCCAGTTGATGGGATATCTCGCTGACATAAACCACCGCCGGCGCTTCCGGCTGATCGGTCGCGGCGTGAAGCGGCGTTGTTCCCAAAAGGCCGTGGCCCGGTTCCCCGTGCGTTCCCCCGTGGCGGGCTATGTCCGGGATGGTTGCCACGCAGGTGGCTGACGGCATGTTGACCTCGGTAACCGCGATGCCTGCCCCGGCCAAGATTTTCTTAGCCAGACCCAGCGTGCGGACATTATGCGTGGCCGCCAGCCGGCCGGCCTCCTCGTCGAACAGAAAGCAGGGAAAGGAAGTAAGCCCGGTGATCCGAAGGTTGGGCAGAGCGGCGATCGCTTGGGCCTTGGCGGCCAGTTCGGCCAGGGCAAAGCCTCCGTACTGGCCGGGATAGAGAACATCGCCCTCGCCGATGACCCGGAGCATCAGGTTTTGCACCAGGTCGGCCTGAACGGCGGCCGCCGAGATTTCCCCGGCTTTTTCCACCGAGTAGACCGTGATCACCCGGGGTCTGCGGCGAACCATTGCCGCAACCTGGGCGGACGGTATCTGCACCAAATGGCCGACATTCCCAAGGGGGATGCCGCTCCCCCATAACCGGTCGGCTTCCTTGTAGTCGACCGCCACCGCAGCCTGGTAGCCGACGTCCATAAGGGCCCGGGCCACCAGGGGATTGCGCCCCAGTTGCTTGGTCATAAAATACAGCTCGATGTCGAAGGCGTCGGCCTGCTGCTTGATCAATCGGCCGTTATGGCAGATCGCGTCCAAATCCAGCACATAGGTATCCGGACGGATGATTCCCCGGCGGTGAAAGGCGAGCGCGGTCTCCAGCAGGGCCGGATTTCGCCGGCGCAAGGTGGCGAGAAACATGGCTAGCGCCTCCCTTGGCCGCCGGCCTGCGCCAAGGCCGCGCCCAGGATGCGAATGACGGTATCGGCGCCCGCCCGGAGGGGGTTGATGCGAAGCATCCGGTCCTCCAGGCTCGGGTCGGCGGCTAAGAAGGTGCCTGAAACCCGGTAAACCATCGGTACAAATTCATAGATCGATTCCGCGCCCACCGGATGGGGCGCCGCTCCCAGCTCCTCGGCGGCGGCGATAACGGCCTTGGCTACCGGCTGCTCCAGTTCCACCAGGAGCACTTTCGACTGGGCGTTGGCCAGGAAGGCTTTGCGCACCCCGGCAACTTCGCCGGCCTCGAGCCGGCTGACCAGTTCCTCATTGACCTCAGCCTGCAGCGCCAAGGCCACCGGAGCGTAAATCATGCCCCGCAGCGCTGCCAGCGCCGTGTGGCCCTGGACTTGGCCCCCGCCCGAGTAGTTGGCCCCGGCAATTTTGCGGATGAAGTCCCCCCGCCCCGCGATGCAGCCGATGCCTTCCGGGCCAAGCAGCTTGAACAGCGAAAAGGCGGAGAGGTCGGCCCCGCACTGGACGCCGATCCGGCGGACCTTGAGGGCGGCGTAATTGTCGTCGGCCAGTATCGGCAGCTTGGGATATTTCCTCCGGATGCCGGCCACCACCTCGGCCAGGACATAGCCATCCTCCGGCTTCTGCCGGGTGTGCTGGATGAGGGCGGCTTCCGGCTTTCGTCCGTCAAGGGCCTCGGCCAGCTTCCGCGGATCGTTCATATCCGCCGCCGCCAGCGAAAGCCCCATGGCTTCGACCGTCACCCGGGTGGTCGGATACAGGGGGGCGTCGTGAACCAAGAGCGTCTGCCCCGGCTGAAGGATACTGTAGAGCCCCCAGCGGATGGCCGCCGTCCCGGCCCCCTGGACCAGCACCGCCGCCTCGGTGTCGAAAAAGTCGGCGATAATCTGCTCCACTTTGCGGGTGGCGGTTGGCTTGTTTTGTTCCGCCACTACCCCCAGATCTCCCTGCGAGAGGATGTCCCGCCCGCGAAAATACCGCGTGGTGATATCTACCAGGCGGAACTGCAGTTGCTTGGCCTCGGCCAGGGTCAGCGACTCCAACGGATAGGTCTGCATAGTGCCACTTCCTATTGGAAAATTTTATGGATATTATTGCATAGCATGTCCTGAATATCCGCTTCGGCGATTCCGTTCGCCCGGATGAAGGGGATGAAGGATTGCAGCAAATAGGAATAACCAATTCCACCGAAGCTCGCCAGGTGAGAACGGCGGGTTATGTCCATGGACAGCACCACCCGGCCGGCCAGCCCCCGGTCGCAGACGGCCCGCAGCGTGGCAAGACGGCGTTCCTCGGCCATATAGTTGATCTTGCCGATGGTGTCAAAGGCGACAAAGACGCCGCGATCCAGGAGGCGCAGCACATACGCGGCGTCGCCGCTCAGGTCGGCGTGGCCGATAATAACCTTGGCCAAATCGACCCCCTGCCGCTGAAGCAGGTCGACCTGCTCCAGCCCCAGCCGCCCCAGCGTCGTATGGGTGCTGATCGGCCGGCCCGTTTCCCGGTGCGCCCGGGCCGCGGCGGCAAAGACCTTGGCCTCCGCCGGGGTTATCCGGTCCTGGCTGGCGCCGATCTCGCCGATAATTCCGGCTCTGATGCCGGTACCGTCGATGCCCTCCAAAATCTCGGCGATCATAATGTCCGCCAGGGCTTTCTCATCTAAAGCGTATACTTCTTCCGGCAGGAATGGCTCTTTATAATAGCCGGTCGCACTGACGACGTGAATCCCCGTCCGGGCGGCGACCTGTTGCACATATTCTACATTGCGCCCCATGCCGCGGTTGGTGACGTCGATGACATTGGCGACCCCCAGGGCTTTCAGGCGCCGAAATTCCGCGATCGTTTCGCCCTGGCAGTCCAGCCGGCAATCGATATCCCCTTTTACCCCCGACAGGTCGACGGTGACATGCTCGTGGGCGTAGGTAATGCCTTGTCGCAACATAATAGCTACTCCTTGAGGGAAAATAGTAAATCATCGCTGCGGCGGGTAAGGCCGCCCCGGAAATAATCCTGATACAAGCCGGGCTGAGGATACAGCTCCCTCAGGTGGCCGGCCAAAGCCAGCGCCGTCTGTCCCGGCTCCCGTCCTTCCCGGGCCGCGATGAGCAGGCCGGAAGCCGCCTCGTCGGCCGGAAGCGCCACCGCGGTGGCGTTGATCATGTTGGCGATCTTGACCAGATACTTCCCGGACTGCTGCTGGGCGTTCCGGGCAAAGGCTCCCATCCCGCCGAGCACCGAGTCGCCGATGCCCAGGAGGTCCACCGGACCTTCATAGGTCAGGAGGCAGTCGTAGCGCTGACAGAGGGCCTGCGTCCGGTCGATGGCCTGCTGCCGGTCGGCAAAATCGGGGAAGTCGGCGGGCTCGACCCGGCAGCCTAAATTCTGCAGGCAATCGATTGCCGGCCTGAGCCGGCCGTACATGTCCGTCCCGTCCGGCAAGCTGATTTGCCCCGGGCGACAGACGGCGACGCTGACCCGGCGGTAATCCGGGGAAGCCTGCCCGGCCTCCGTCAAAGCGAGAATCGCTTCCCGGGCAAGCTTATAATCGTGGCTGATCACTCCCAGCCCGGGCGTAAAGCGGATCTTATCGGTGGATATCCTGGCGCCGGCGCCGGCAAGCCCCAGGCCTTTGGCCATGACGGCCGCCAGGTTGAGGCTGATGGCCGGCGCGAGGACCGATCCCCCGCCGTCGGTAGCCAGGCCCAGATCGTTGATGCCGTACAAAACATTCAGGGCGGTCGCGCTGGATGACCCGGTCATCGGGCGCAGCGTGAGCGGGTTGGTCAGGGCGGGATCAATGGCCCGTCCGCCTTCGGCCATGGCATCAACGGTATGCCAGACATACCCGCCGCTCTCGACGAGTCTTTTTATCACCCGGCGGAGAATCTGGCCGGTGTTCTTGACGCCGACCGCCGCCACGCTCGGATAGGCCTCCAGCTTGCCGGCGGCGTCCAGCAGCATGTCGGGGTTTACCCTCACCACGGTGCTGCCGGTTTGCTGCATCGCCTTCTGGGTGGCCCGGGCCAGCCGGATGAGTTCGGTGTTTACGGAAAACAAAAGCGCTCTCCCCTTCCGGACGGAGATGACTTGGCGGCGAGCAGCCGGCTGTTACTTGGGAGGCAAGTACAGGCCGGCGATATAGAGGAGATTGACGAGCACGCCGACCAAGATGGCTCCCAGCGGGCCTACCGCCATGTTGACAAAGGGCTTTTTCGCGGTCTGGTTGAGAATATAGAGGCCGGCGACCACGAAGAAACCGAGTCCCGGGGCCATGGCGTTGGCGGCCATCATACCGCCCACCAGCAGGGCGACTTCCAGCAGCTTGGACATGGCGGTGCGAATGTTGTCGCCGCATTTGCGCATGCCGGGAAACTTATCGAGGAACTTGGCCAGCGCGTCCAGCAGCAGCACTTCCGCCGCGATCATCACCGCCCCCAGGACAAAAGCCGCCAGCGGATTCTTGATCAAAAGGCCGATGGTGAAGACAAAGGTCAAGCCGACCGGCCCGTAGACCCCGGTGGCGATCGCCGTGGTCGTCACCAGCGGAATAAAGCCGATCCCGCGGGCAAAGGCCGTCAACGCGGCTTCGTAGTCCTTTCCCTTGGCCAGAAGGTTGAGGGATATGGGATCGCCGGCCAGAATGTTGTAACTGGTCGCGGCGGCTACCAGACCGCCCATCACCGCCAGGTACGGGATGTTCCCCTTGATCCGTTTTACCCGCTCGCTAAAAAGCACGCTGAGGTCCACTGTGGCGGCATGGGGATCGACCTTCTCCCGGGTGGCGAAGATGATCAGGATGACCATCCCCGTCAGGAGGGCCATCCCCTCGGGATTGAGAGCCACTTTAGCGCCGCCGACGCTGATGGTTCCCCAGTATTGGACGAATTGGCGGACCAGGAACGAGGCCACCAGGGTGACCAGGCCCTTCCTGAAGCCGTACTGGTAGGCTACCGTCAGGGCCGGGAAAGCGGCGAAAGCCGCGACAATCGGGCCGCCCACCTGGCCCAGCTGCGGCAGGAAGTTTACGGGAAGCGCCTTAAACAGATTGACAACGACCTCGAGCCCCGCGGCGATTCCTGCTCCATAGGCGGCGCCGACCAGCCCGGACATCAGGACGCCCTTTTTCCCCTCGGGGCACCAGGTGCCGATGATATCCGTACCGAGCAGAATGCTGTGGATGAGAATAATCGTCGCCGCCAGGGAAATGGGAATGCCGAAACCGATGACCAGTCCAAAGCTGAGGGCAAAGCTTGTGGCGGCAAGGGCCTTCCGGTCCATGCGGCCTTCCAGGTATTCCGGCATAATCGGCCGCAATCCGTCATTGAACACGGCCACCCCTTTGTTGGCTAAAATCGACGCCAAGGCGCCGATTAACGCCATCAGTAAGATTTTCATCCTTTTCTCCTCCCCCGAATGAATCGATCTGTACCGCTACATTCATCGTCGCCGGTGCTACTGCCCGAGGATTTTCCGGACGATGATCGGCACGACTTGCTCCATGTGCTGCGGCGTAAAGCCAAAGGCCTTTTTGCCGCTGTCGATTTCTTTGATAATGTCGGCTTGGCTTTTCATCATGCCCGGCATGGAGACCGTGGCGCACAACCCCATGCCCAGAAGGGCGATCGCCATGGCAAGCGCCCCGCCGCCGCCGGTGTGGCAGGCGCCCAGATAGTAGTCCGCCTGGTTGGTTTTTATGGCCAGCGCGGCCTCGATGTCCGATTTTACCGTCACTTCGACCTGATCGCCGCCCAATTTCTTGACCAAGTCCGCAAGCCTTTCCTTATCGATCTGACCTCCGACAACCACACGAATCATCGCTGGGCCTCCTTTGCAAATAGGGTACACAAATGAATCAGCACATACCCTTCTTCCTCCCCGGGGAACTCCCGCCCCACGATCGCCGCAATGCCGGCCAGCGCCCGGCGGCAGGAGCCGAAACAGTCCTGGCTCTTCAGTTCAGCCAATACGTACTCCTCTACGGGCTTGACCGGCTCCCCTTTGGCGATCCGTTCCAAGGCAATGGCCAAATGGGTAACAAACATGGCCCCATTTTCCTCCGTCAGTTCGATGTTCCAGTCATCGGCCAGCATGGCGATGATCCCGGCAATCGCCCGGTGGTTGGCTTCGCTCAATTGCCCCGCATCTTGGAGAATTTGCAGCCGCACGCTCAAGTCCATTGTATCGCTCCCATTATACATAATTTCGTATATTGAACCAATCAAGCCCTCCGGGCAATTCACCCACCCTTCTAGTAGTTCGGAATCCGCTCTCCCCTCACCACCTGCTGCTGGCAGGTCACCACTTCCTCCTTATCGACAAAAGCGCTGAGCAGATTGCGGAGCCCGTCGTTCTGGCGGTTTACGACCGCCACGGCTTCGGTGTCGCAGTCGGCGAACTCGTCGCTGCGAAGCGAATAATAGGGGATATCGATCTGGCGTTCCAAAATTTCATCGATATTCCAGACCGCCGCGTCAATTTCCCGGGCCTGCAGCTTGCTGATGATCTGATTATACGCCAGATCGACCAGATTGACCCGTTTCCCGGCGCACTGACTCAGCGTCAGCAGATGGTGGTCAATGGAGGTCCGGTCGACTCCGACTGCCATGCCGTCCTCGATCTCCCGCTTCGCAGTGTCGGAGAATAGGATGACATGCTGATTGACATAGGTATACCGCCCAAATTCGATGGCGATATCGATCTCCTGCCCCCGTTCGATGGCTGCGGCGGCGGCCAATCGGGAAACAATCGCCAGATCATAGCGTCCGCTTTTCAGGGCGCTGAGCCGCGTCTCCGCTCCCCGCATATAGGCCAGGCTGAAGGGTATCCGCCGGCTGCCGAGCACCTGGTATAGCCCGGTGGCCAGTCCCTCGTAGCGCCTGGAATAGGGCAGCGGCATAACCCCCATGATGGTTCCCAATCCGGTAAACTCCCACAGCACTTCATAGTCAACGCCGGTGATAAAGGTGCCGAGATGTCCCCGGGGTTCGAGCGCAATGGCCTTGTACTGGCCCAGCAGCTTCAGGGCGGCTTGGACGGTCCCTCGGGCGGCGCTGTACTTTTGCGAGTATTCTTCAATGGTGCTGAGCCGGTCCCCGGTTTTCAGGGTCATGAGCTCCCGCGCCAGCTTTATGGCTACGAGACCGTTTTTCTGAAGAATATGCGCTTGTATATTCATGTCTCGTCCTCAATGTACATAATTTTGTATTTTGCTTTCATCATACCATCCGGAAAAGGTATCGGCAAGATTTTTCTGACCATTGTTTTCCGGCTGGCTTGCGCGCAAAGGCTGAGGGAACCGCCCCTTCCGGGCATGACTTTTGCCGGAATATTTTAAAAAAATTCTCAGGGCATCCCAGATGCTGTTTTTTGACAAGGGATTTTCATCATTTGCATTGAAATATTCTATCAATTTTAAATATATTCTTTATATCCATTGCGCAAGACAGTGGTGTAATAGGGGGAATAGAATCAATGAAAACCATCTGGAAAGACGAACTAAGTCCCAAGGAACGCATGGCCGCCCTGGCCGCCGGCAAGCCGATCGACCGCATTCCGTGCATGCCGCTGGTGACCGATCAATCGTACGCGCTGATGGGCGGACCCATGCACCGGTACTATTATTCCGCCGAACTTATGGCCCAGGCCCAGATTCATGCTTTCGAAACCTACGAAATCGACTCGGTCGGTTCCGGCCCGGGGCTTATGGGCATCGCCGAGGCCATTGGCACGAAGCTTACCTTCCCGGACTACGGAATCCCTTATGTGAGCGCGCCGGCGATTACCGACTACGAAGACCTGGAGCGGCTGCCGCTGATCGACCCGACCCGCTCCGGCCGCCTCCCGATCATTCTGGAGGCGCTGAAAACAGTGCAGGAGGCCGTCAAGGAGCGCGTCGGCGTAGGCTGTTCGGTCGGCGGCCCGATCACCACCGCCGGTGCGGTGCGCGGAACAGACAAGTTGCTGAAGGACATGCACCGCCAGCCGGAAAAGGTGCACCGGCTGCTGCAGTTCGTCACCGACAATGTGCTGCTGTTCATCGATGTTTTGAGCAGCAGGGGAATCAAGCCCAGCATCGCCGAGCCGACCGCCTCGGGAACCATCCTCAGCGAAAAACACTTTAGGGAATTCGCCATGCCTTACCTGAAGCAATATTGCGACCGGATCGTCAAGCACTGGGGCGCCGGACCGTTTATGCACATCTGCGGCGACACGACGAAGCTTTGGAATGATATGGCCGACGTCGGCGCGACGGTACTCAGTCTCGACAACCAGGTGGATCTGGCCGAAGCGAAGGAAAAGGTCGGCCACCGCGTGGCGGTGGCCGGCAATGTCAAACCCTATACCCTTTGGAAGGGAACGCCCCAGCAGGTGGCCGACGAAGTTAAAGAATGTCTCCGCAAAGCTTACGACAATCCCAAAGGCTTTATTCTGTCCTCGGGCTGCGGGCTGGCTTTGAGAACCCCGACCGAGAATGTCCTGGCAATGATGGACGCGGCGCGCACTTTCGGCAAGTGGCCGATTGATCCCGAGCGGCTGAAATAGCCGGCCGGAGCGGAAGCTAGCTGGCAATACCACGAAAAGAGGCTGCCCGGCCTTAGAGGCGGGCAGCCTCTTTTCACATTTTCATAAGGGAAAGGAACTGCCTGCCGTAACGTTGGCACAGCCCCTTTTATCGCTGGGGGAAACTACTCGGAAACCGACTGCTGCTTACCGGACTTATTGATGAGCCAGTATACGGGGATGCCGGCTGCCGTTATGCCCAGCGCATACAGAGTGTCCGTCGGATTGTTGATAAGGGTGCTGATTACGATATACGCCGCACCGGCGATCGCAACCCCCGGAACCAGAGGATAGGCGGGAACGCTGTAAGGACGGCTTGCGGCCGAGTTTTTCTTCCGCAGGACGAACACCGCTACAAAGGCGAAGATATAGAAAACCCAGATGATGAACATGGCGATGTCGGTAAGCCGGTCCGGGTCACCGAGGGTCATGAGTAAAAGGGTAAGGATGACTTGCAGGATGGTGGCGTTGACCGGAGTGCCGAATTTGTCACTGGCTTTGGCGATAAGCCCGGATGCCGGCAGTTGCCTGCGAAGGGCCATGGCGTAAGGCACACGCGGACTGGTGAGAATATAGCCGTTGAGGGTGCCGAAGATCGATACCAGAATCCCGATACTGATCAATTTGCCGCCGATATCCCCGAACAAGACTCCGGCGGTCGTTCCTGCCGCGAGTTGCCCGAGCCGGACGACTTCCGCCGCCGGAAGAACATGCAGCATGGCCAGATTGACCGACAGATAAGCGATCATAACGACGCCAAGGCCGATAATAATGGCCTTGGGCAATTGTTTCGCGGGATTTTTCATTTCGCCGGCGACAAAGCCTACGCCAATCCATCCGTCGTAAGCCCACAAAGTAGCCAGTATGGCGACTCCCATGCCGGCGGCCTCTCCGGCCTCGCTGCTCATTCCAAGGATTTGCCCGTTTCCCTTCCAGAGGCCAAAAATAGCAATTAGGGCAATGGGAATCAGCTTGCCGGCTGTCGCCACAGATTGAATGAAGCCGCCGTATTTGCTGCCGAGGGAGGTTATGCCCGCCAGGAACAGCACGGCCATAATGGCGATCGGCATTTTCAGCGACGGATCAAAACTGAAAAAGGGAATTAACAGCGAAGCGAAATACAGACCTAAGGCCGCAATGGTCGCCGGGCCGTAGATCAGCGTCTGAACCCAGCCGAAAAGATAGCCCCAGAACTTTCCGTATACTTCATCCAAATAAGCGTATAAACCTCCGGTTTTGGGAATTTGCGCTCCCAGTTCGGCCACGGTGAGTCCGGCGGCCAAAGTTATAATCCCTCCAAGGGCCCAGGCGGTCAGCGCCATCGTAGAATCGCCGGCAGCCGCGATAACCTTACCCGGTTTCATAAAGATGCCTGAGCCGATAACCATTCCGATAACCAAAGCCATGGCCGCGGTCAACCCCAGGTCCTTTTTGAGCCCTTGGTTGTTCTCTTGCTCTTTGTTCATATTTTCCTCCTCATTGTTTGCTTTAACAGATAGTTCGTTGCAATAAGCCGCAGCGGCGAAACCGGGATCATCCCACCTGATTATCCGGGCTTCTGTGCCTATCATCCTCCCGTCGTTTACCCGAATAAGGCAATAAGAAAGAGACAGCTACCAATCAAATTGGCCTCTGTCTCTTTTACCTGAAAGATTACCGAGTAAGCTCGGTTACCCCTTGGGTGCCGCATTGGCGGGCTCTCCAGAGTTCCATCCGGATACGGTCCTTTTGCCTGAGAGTTTATGCCATTTGCTCCTTCGGCGCCTGTTTCCAGGTCTCTCCCGTACCCTGCACGCGGAGTCTCTATTTATTGTTTTAAATTAAGCAGTCCGTCGTTTATTGTAAAAGCTCCGGCAAAAAAAGTCAATAGATAAAATATTTACGATTTTTATGTTTAACAAAGATATGCTTTATAGCACCGGTTTACTTTTGTATTCTTACCCGCTGCTAGTGGGACCCGGTGTCATAAATAATCAAATAATCAATATTATATACCAGGGTATATCAGCTATAGCGAGGTGAGGGTATGGGATTCCCGCGCGTAATCGACTTTACCATTGTTGACCGGGAAAAACTGCTTGTTACGTTCACCAACGGCGACCTTCGACAGTTCAACCTGGCGGAAATGTTTGACGGCCGAAAAACTGACGCGGTAGACCAAGCCCGGATCAGTGCCGGAGGGAATGCCATACTCTGGCCGGATGGCTTTGCCGTAACCCGGCTCTGGCTGCTGAGCCACGGCACCCCCGTAACCAAGGATAAAAGTATCGGATACTGGCTGAAACGACTGAAAAAGAAGCTGCTGTTTTAGAACCGAGGAACCAAATAGAAAAAACGAATGACCAAATCAGCGTCCGCATCCGGCCGATTTGGTCATTCGTTTTTTTAGCGCAGGGTTGGGTTCCCGGCGCTATTTCCCGGCAAAGGCCGGTTTTCGTTTTTCGATGAAGGCGGTCATGCCTTCTTTTTGATCAAGGGTGGCGAAGCACAGCCCAAAGACTTCGGCTTCATAGCTTATTCCGTATTCCAGCCCCATTTCAAGGCCGGCATTCACCGCGGCCTTGCAGACCTGAACGGCAACCGGAGCCCGGGACATGATCTTCTGTGCCATGGTTTTCGCCACAGCCATCAGTTCCTCCGCAGCTACCACCTTGTTCACGAGCCCGATGCGCAAGGCTTCGGCGGCGTCAATCATATCACCGGTGTATAGCAGTTCCTTGGCCCGACCTTTGCCCACCAGCCGGGGCAACCGTTGCGTACCGCCGAAGCCAGGGGGAATCCCCAGCGAAACTTCGGGCTGGCCAAACTTGGCATTCTCCGCGGCCACTCGTATATCGCAGGCCATGGCCAGTTCGCAGCCGCCGCCCAGCGCAAAACCGTTCACGGCGGCAATCACCGGCTGAGGCAATTTTTCAAGCTTGGCAAAGACCGCTTGCCCAAGCCGGCCCCATTCACGCCCCTCCATTGCCGTCAAGGGCCGCATTTCGTTGATGTCCGCCCCGGCAACAAATGCTTTGTCGCCGCTGCCGGTGACAATGACCACTTTCACGGAGCTGTCGGCGGCGATTTCATCCAGCAGCTTGTCAAGGCCCTGAAGCACTTCCTGGTTTAAAGCATTCAAGGCTTTGGGGCGGTTGACCGTTACGATGCCGACGCCATTTTCCTTTTGGAATAAAAGGTTCTCTTCAGTCCCCATGGACTATCCCTCCTCCTGCCAGCTATTTGCTGTAATCGTAGAAGCCCTTGCCGCTCTTGCGGCCGAGGTAACCGGCCTGGACCATCTTCCGCAGCAGCGGGCAGGGCCGGTATTTGGGGTCGCCGAACCCTTGATACAGAACTTCCATGATGTAGAGGACGGTATCGTTGCCGATCAAATCGGAAAGCGCCAGGGGGCCCATCGGATGGTTGAACCCCAGCTTGGCGACCTTGTCGATGTCCTCGGCGCTGGCGACACCCTCCATCAGGGTATAGACGGCCTCGTTGATCATCGGCATCATGATGCGGTTGCCGACAAAGCCGGGGAAGTCCGACACCCTTACCGGCGTCTTGCCGAGGCGTTCGGCCAGTGTCTTTACCGCGGCGAAGCATTCCTCCGCGGTCGCCAGTCCGCAAATGATTTCGACCAGTTGCATGACCGGCGCCGGATTGAAGAAATGCATGCCGATAAATTTGTCCGGCCGCCCGGTTAAGGCCGCAATCGCCGTGATAGGCAGCGACGAAGTATTGCTGGCGAAGATCGTATGGGCCGGACACAGTTTATCCAGCGCCTGGAATACCTCCCGCTTCAATTCGATATTCTCGATCGCGGCTTCGACTACGAGATCGACGTTGCAGGTTTCGGAATCCAGATCCACCGTTCCGCGGATCCGGCTCATGATCGCGGTCTTTGCCTCAGCGGCCAGTTTGTTTTTTTCCACGCTTCTTGCAAGGTTCTTTTCGATATTCGCGATGCCCCTGTCGACAAATTCCCGTTTGATATCCCGGATAACGACCTCGAGCCCGCCTTGAGCCATGACCTGGGCGATGCCGCTCCCCATCTGGCCCGCCCCGATGATGAGCACTTTGTTAAATTCCATCGCTAATTCCTCCTGCACATAGTTATCTTTTTTGTTACTGATTTCACATCCCGCCAAAACAGCAAAAACCCGCCTCGCGGGCTGGTCAGCCTTCGATTTGGGTCTGCTGTTGCCAAAGCCCGTCATGAATATGGAGATTGACAAAGGGCTTTATCCTGCCTGTTTGATCTTTTTGAACTCCTCCGTGAGGATGGGCAGAACCTCGCACACGTCCCCGACAATGCCGTAGTCGGCAACCTTGAAGATCGGCGCGTCCGGGTCCTTGTTGACGGCGATGACGATATCCGAGGACGACATCCCGGCCAGGTGCTGGATAGCCCCGGAAATGCCGCAGGCGAAGTAGATCTTGGGACCGACCGTTTTGCCGGTCTGCCCGACCTGATGCAGCGCCGGTTTCCAGCCGGCGTCCACGGCCGCCCGGGAAGCGCCGACCGCCCCGCCGAGAGCGTCGGCCAGATTTTCCACGAGACAGAAGTTTTCCGGCTTGCCCAGGCCACGGCCGCCGGACACGATGATTTCGGCCTCTTCCAGATTGCAGGAAGTTGTGCAGACTTTGATGACTTCGACCAATTTGCTGCGGATATCTTCCGGCTTCACTTTGCTGGCTACCCGGATCAGTTCGCCGGTCCGGCCATAGTCCGGCTCCGGCTTTTTGAACACCTTGGGCCGCACCGTCCCCATCTGCGGACGGTGGTCCGGACAGAGGATGGTGGCCATGATATTGCCGCCGAACGCCGGCCGGGTCCAGGCCACCAGGCCGGTTTGCTCGTCGATGCCGAGGCCGGTGCAGTCGGCCGTCAGCCCCGTGCCTATCCGGCAGGCGACCCTCGGTCCGAGATCCCGCCCGTCGTTAGTGGCTCCCAGCAGGATGACCGACGGCTTATAGGCCGCTATCAGATCAGTCACGGCGATGGTATAGGCATCGGTGCTGTAATGTTTGTATTCCGGGCCTTCAACGAGGTACACTTTGTCCGCCCCGGCGGCGAAGGCTTCCTTGGCCAGTCCTTCGACATTTTCGCCGATCAGCACCCCGGCCAGTTTTTGTCCCATGGCGTCGGCCAGCTTGCGGCCTTCGCCCAAAAGTTCCAGGCCGACATTGCGCGGTTTTCCTTCCGCCACTTCGATATACACCCATACATCCTTATAGGCGGTCTTGTCCATCGCGACTTCTTTGACTTCCTGCTCCCGGACAATCGCGCCCACCGGACAGGTGTCGACGCAGGCGCCGCAGGCGGTGCAGGCGTCGCCAATGACCGCCTTGCCGTCCTGCATGGCGATGGCCCCGAAGGGGCAGACGCTCACGCAGGCGCCGCAGCCGATGCACTCTTTTGTTACGATCACTGCCATTATCTTAGCCCCCTACACAACTTTTGCTTCCGCGAGTTTCTGGATGAGTTCGGCGACCGCTTCCCGGGCCGTGTCCTTTTGGATAAGCACGCCTTGAACCCGCTGTTTCGGGGTGAATATTTTGCGGACCTGGGTCGGCGATCCCTTCAAACCGAGCCTCTGCTCTTTTACCGCCAGATCTTGCAGCGTCAGCACCGGTATTTCCGCCCGGTTGGCTTTCATGGTGCCCCGGACGGTGGGATAACGCGGTTCATTAATCGATTTAACGGTCGTTATCAGCACCGGCGCCTTCACCTCGATAACCTCGTAGCCGTCCTCGTGCTCCCGCTCGACCCGGATCTTGTCGCCGTCGATGTCGATTTTCGCGGCGTAGGTTACCTGCACAACACCCAGATGCTCGGCGATTTCCGGGCCAACCTGCGCGGTATCCCCGTCAATCGCCTGTTTCCCGCAGAGGATGACATCGAATTGGCCGAGCTTTTGAATCGCCGCCGCCAGGGTATAGCTGGTGGCCAGCGTGTCGGCACCGCCGAAAGCGCGGTCGCTGATCAGCACCGCCGCATCCGCCCCCATGGCCAGGCATTCTTTCAGGGCATCCTTGGCCTGGGGCGGTCCCATGCTGATGACCGTTACTTTGCCGCCATGTTTCTCCTTGAGCTGCAGGGCCGCTTCGAGGGCGTTCTTGTCAAAGGGGTTGACGATGCTGGGCACGCCCTGCCGGATCAACGTGTTGGTAACCGGGTCGATCTTGACTTCGGTGGTGTCGGGCACTTGCTTGATACATACCACAAATTCCATCCTTAAGAGCCTCCTGTAGGGACGGCCGCTACCGCAAAATGGCGCCGGCGATAACCATCCGTTGCACTTGATTGGTTCCTTCGTAGATCTGAGTAATCTTGGCGTTGCGCATCAGGCGCTCCACCGGATATTCCCGGCTGTAGCCATAACCGCCGAAAATCTGGACCGCGTCGGTGGTCACAGCCATGGCGATGTCCGAGGCGTACATTTTGGCCATCGCGGCTTCTTTGGAATAGGGCAGGCCTTTATCTTTGAGATAGGCGGCGCGATAGACCAGGAATCTCGCCGCTTCGACCTTCGTCGCCATGTCGGCCAGCATGAAGGCGATGGCCTGGTTGCTGGCGATAGGTTGGCCGAACTGGACCCGTTCCTTGGCGTATTTGATGGCGTGCTCCAAAGCTCCCTGGGCGATCCCCAGGGCTTGGGCCGCCACACCGATCCGGCCGCCGTCCAGGGTGCTCATGGCGATTTTGAAGCCTTCGCCTTCCTTACCCAGCCGGTTTTCCACCGGAACTTTGACGTCCTGGAAGATGAGTTCCATGGTCTGGGAAGAACGGATACCCATCTTGTGCTCTTTTTTGCCGAAACTAAAGCCGGGCATGCCCTTTTCCAGGATAAAGGCCGTTATGCCCCTGGTGCCCTTGCTTTTGTCGGTCATGGCGAATATGACGTTGACCTCGGCTTCCCCGCCGTTGGTGATGAAAATTTTGCTGCCGTTCAGCACATAGTGGTCGCCTTCGAGAACGGCAACCGTCTGCTGGGCGGCGGCATCGGTCCCGGCGTTGGGCTCGGTCAGGCCGAAGGCGCCCAGTTTGGCGCCTTCCGCCAGCGGCTTCAAGTATTTTTGTTTTTGCTCCTCAGTGCCATAGGCATAAATCGGCCAGGCGCACAGCGACACCGAAGCGGACAGGGTGATTCCCATACAATCGTCGACCCGGGAAAGCTCCTCCACCGCCAGGATATAGCTCAGAACATCGCTGCCGGCGCCGCCGTACTGCTCGGGGAAGCAGATTCCGGTCAGGCCGAGCTCTCCAAGGCTGTCGTAGAGTTCACGGGAAAACTCCTCTTTTTCATCGCGCTCCTCCACCCCGGGAGCCACATCCTTCTCGGCAAACTCGCGCACCATCTTCTGAATCATGGACTGCTCTTCAGTAAGTTCAAACTGCACGGATCCTTCCTCCTTTGACTGTTGTTGGTCACCTTATATGTGAATTATATCACATATATATTTCAATTTAATGCCAACAGAACCTGCTGGCACTAAATTTTTTACACACGTTCCACAATGGTCGCCACGCCCTGGCCGCCGCCGATGCACAGCGTGGCCAGGCCCCGCCGGGCTCCCCGCTGTTCCAGGGCGTGCAGCAGGGTCACCAGGATGCGCGCCCCGCTGGCGCCGATGGGGTGCCCCAGGGCGATGGCCCCGCCCCGGATGTTGACTTTTTCTTTGGCAAAGCCCAGTTCTTTCCCGACCGCCAGGAATTGGGCGGCAAAGGCTTCGTTGGCTTCGATGAGGTCGATGTCTTTTATGGTCAGCCCGGCTTTGCCCAGGGCTTTCCGGGTGGCCGGCACGGGTCCCATTCCCATGATGGAGGGGTCGACGCCGCCGGCTCCGTAGCCGAGGATGCGGGCCAGGGGCTTGAGGCCGAGGCGTTTGGCTTTTTCCGCCGACATGACGACGAGGGCCGCCGCTCCGTCGTTGATGCCGGAGGCGTTGCCGGCGGTGACGGTGCCGTCTTTTTGGAAGGCCGGCTTGAGGCCGGCCAGGGCCTTTAGGGTGGTTCCGGACCGGACGAATTCGTCGGTGTCGAAGCGGGTGTCGCCTTTTTTGTTTTTGATGGTGACGGGGAGGATTTCGGGTTTAAAGTCGCCGTTGGCGATGGCCGCCGCGGCTTTTTGCTGGGATTCGCAGGCGAGCTGGTCTTGTTCTTCCCGGCTGATGCCGTAGCGGGCGGCTACGTTTTCGGCGGTGATTCCCATGTGGTAGTTGTTCATGGCGCACCAGAGGCCTTCCTGGATCATGCTGTCGATGATCCGCCCGTTGCCCATGCGGTAGCCCCACCGGGCTTTGCTTTCCAGGAGGTAGGGGGCGTTGGTCATGCTTTCCATGCCGCCGGCGACGACGGCTTCGGCGTCGCCGAGGGCGATGGCCTGGGCGGCCAGGTTGACGGCTTTGAGGCCCGAGCCGCAGACTTTGTTTATAGTATAGGACGGTTTCTCCACGGGAATACCTGCTTTTATGGCCGCCTGCCGGGCCGGGTTCTGGCCGAGGCCGGCTTGGAGCACGTTGCCCAGGATGATTTCGTCGATTTCTTCTCCGCCGATTCCAGCCCGGGCCAGCGCGGCTTCTACGATGATCCCGCCCAGTTCCGGGGCGGTTAGGGGGGAAAGCGCGCCGTTAAAGCTGCCGATGGCTGTCCTCACGGCGCTCACGATGACTACTTCTCTCATTTTGTCTCTTCTCCTTATGTGCTGATCTTGGCAATTCCCTGTGCTCCCTCAATCTCCAGCCAGTCCCAGAACAGGAACTTCCTCAACCGGATGCGGATATGAGAGAAGCCTTCTTTCACCTTAAGATTAGCCGGGAAATATAGCGCAATGGAATCCACTTCCTGCAGACGGCAGCCGGCCCGTTCGACGCTGTCCGGCAGGCCGATCAGTATCTCCGGCACGTAACTACCTGTTACGTTTGTTCCCTTGCAGGATCAGCCGCCCATGGCCGGTTCATATTTCAGGCGGATGACCGCTGCGCCGGACCGTTTTTTGATATACTCCGCAGCTTCATATTCAATATCAAACATACCATCCCGCCATTCCCAGGGCTGAAGCGGGGCGGCGCGCCGTGCCTTGGCGGCCGCCCGGGTTTATTCAGCCAAGATATTTTCCGCCTGATGCTGCAAGGTCGCCCCGACCGAATGCAATTGCTGGACAATGGCCGTCAGTTCTTCGACCGCCTTGGCCTGACGCTCCGCAAATTGGCCGATCTTTTCGACCTCGATATTGACATTCCCCGAAGCGTCGCGGATATTCCCGAGTGTCGCGGCAATGATTTCCACCGATCGTAAACTTTCCGCCGCCAGTTTGCGGATCTCGTCCGCCACCACCGAAAACCCGCGTCCCTGCGCACCCGCCCGGGCGGCTTCGATGGAGGCGTTCAGACCGAGAATATTGGTCTGGGACGAAATGCCCCGGATGAATTGCAGCACATCATCGGTGGACTTTACTTTCTCCAGGGACTCGCCGGAATGCTGCGAAAGCTGCTGCCCGACGCTGAGCACGGTGTGGTTCAGTTCCTCCAGCGAGCCCACCATGTCTACCACTTCCTGGGTAATCGCATTGAGGTGCTTGGAAGCCTGGGTCAATTCTTCCAAATGGGCTATGTTCTCGCAGATAATAAGACCGCCCAGCACGTTTTCCTCCCGGTCAAACACCGGGTAAGCAATGCCGATATAGGGAAAACCGAATAGCGAGCTGTCTTTCCGGACACTGATCCGCTGTTGGCCTTTAACCGTCTGATCCATTATGGAACCGGGAACGATCGAATCTCCGGCTTTCAGTCCATGATCGATGCCCTGGCCGGGAATGTATACGCGGTACCTTTCCGTATCCGCCACGGCGACGACATTTTTTCCCTTGAACAGGGCATGGACCGTAAAGGCCGCCATGGTAACCTCGTCCAGGGCGGTACGCACGGCAGGGTCCTCAGGAACTATTATTGGTATATTATTCTTCAGCAAGCCGCTTCCTCCTTCACAAGGTGCAGAAGGTCCTCCATGAAGTTTCCCGGTCAGAGTAGCTTGGCTTCTTTGGCCTGCGCCAGCAAAGACTCCCGGAAATCAGGATGGGCGATGGCAATCAGCGCCTCAGCCCGCTGGCGCAAACTTTTTCCCCGTAAATCGGCAGTCCCGTATTCCGTCACGACATAATGCACATCGTTGCGGGAGGTGGATATGGCCGCGCCGCGATCAATTTCGCAGGCAATCCGGGATATTTTTCCTTTCGCGGCGGTCGAAGGGATGGCAATGATCGATTTTCCGCCGGCAGACCGGCTGGCGCCCCGGACAAAGTCCACTTGTCCGCCGATCCCGCTGAATTGGGTGGAGCCGATCATTTCGGCGTTGACCTGGCCCATGAGGTCGACCTGCAGAGCGGAGTTGATCGAGATCATATTGTCATGCTGCCCAATAACATAGGGATCATTGATATAATCGACAGACCTGAGCTCCACGTCCGGGTTATTGTCCACAAAATCATACAGTTTCCGGGTTCCCATCAGGAAAGTGGCCATAAACTTCCCGGGGTGGAGGGTTTTCTTCCGGTTGGTGATGACTCCGGCCTCAGCCAGAACCACCACGCCGTCGGAAAACATTTCCGAATGGATGCCCAAATCCTTTTTTTCCTTCAGAAACAGCAGCACCGCATCGGGAATCGCCCCTATGCCGAGCTGCAGCGTAGCCCCGTCCGGAATGAGACTGGCGACATTTTCACCGATTTTGCATTCCACATCGCCAATTTGGGGAGGTTTGAGCTCAATCAGCGGTTCGTCTTTCTCCACGATAAGGTGAATGGCGTCCAAGTGAATTCTCGCGCCCGTGGTCCGCGGCATCTGGGCGTTCATCTGGACGATCACCAGCCGGGCGCACTCGGCCGCCGGCATGGTGTAATCGGCGGAGACCCCGTAGCTGCAATACCCCTGCTCGTCGGGAGGGGCAACCTGCATCAGGACGACGTCGACCGGCAGGATTTTATTCTTGAATAGCCGGGGTATTTCCGAAAAAAAGCAAGGCGTATAGTCGCCCCGTTTTTCTTCGACGGCCTTGCGGGTTGTGGCTCCGACAAACAAGGCGTTATGCCGGAAGCTGTTCTCCATTCCCGGCTGGGCGTATTTTGCCGGTCCCATCGCCACCATGTGGACGATCTCCACGTCCCGCAGTTCCGGTGCCCTGGCAACCAGCGCCTCCACCAAAGTGGGCGGTTCGCCGCAGGCATGGCCGATGACCACCCGGTTACCGGACTTTACGTTTTTTAAAGCCTGTTCTGCAGAAACGAGTTTATCTCGGTGGGCGTTTCTCCAGTCGCTCAAAATAATCCCTCACTTTTTTGACTGCCTGAGTGCCAAGGTCATCCTCCCTCACCGCTATCGCATCAATGGAATTGGCGGCGATAACGACGCACGGCTTGTCACTTTTACAATAATGACCCGCGCAGTTGGCGGAACAGCCGCTCAGAAAAATGATCAAATCGGCATCCAGGCTGTTATATAAAATCTCAATGCCGTTTTCCAGCCCGTACCTTTTTATCTCCTCCGCGACGCTCCCCCGGTCGATCCGGGGGTTGCAGCCGCCGCAGAATTTGATGCTAATCCTTTTTCGCATACCGGCTTATCCCTTGCGGAGCAGCTTGAGAGCCGCCTGGATCAAGTCGTCGCTCACCTGAAATACCGGTATTACCCCTTTGATTTCCGGACAAGCCTCCTTCAGCGCGGCTTCTACAACCTCCGAAAGGGTTTGCTGAGCACCGGGGCATGCACTGCATGCCCCGGTCAGCTTGACTTTCACATATCCGTCTGGTGTCACTTCCAGCAGTTCAATGTCGCCATTATGCGCGTTGAGTACCGGACGTACTTTCTGCGCCAATATTTCTTCCACTCTTTTCATTTTGACACCTTAACGCAGTTATTTTTTGATTCCGGCAATCGCTTTGGCCAGTTGCTTTTTCTGTTCGAGATTCCCCTGGCGGGAAATCATGATCCGCTGCGCCTGGGGCGATCCCGCGCCGTGCATCGACTCGGTGCGGTAGCCGACGGCGGCGGTGCCGAGAGTGAGGTTTTCGATGAGCCGCAAAATCCGCATCCGGTCTTCGGTCGGAACCGAAGCCACCCCTTTGAAATATTTTTCCACCACCTTGCCGATGGTCGGATGGCGGAGGTCCTTTTCGGAAGGCATCGTCACCATCAGGCCGCCGGCGATATCCTCGGCCAGGCGGGCGATCTCGTAGGGGAAGCGGGTTACATTCTGCTTGCAGACGTTGGCCAGCAGCAGGTCGATGAGATAGGTGCCCGACGCCGTTTTATGTCCTTCGGCCGAGCAAGCGATGCCGCAGGCATACAGCGTTTCGTTCAAATGAACCATTTCAATCAGTTTGTCTTTTAGATGGGAAGCTTTGTTGGCGCCGTTATAATCCGCAGCCAGCGCCGCAGCCCCGATCAGTACGTCGCCGACCCCGACTTTACAGCCGCCGTAGCTTTGACGATGGTAGCCGGCGAACCGTTCCACCAGCATCCCGCTGAATTCATATTCACCGCACATGAAGACATTTTCCCAGGGAATGAAGACATTGTCGAAGACCATCAGCGCTTCGTGGCCGCCGTAGTTTTTGTTGCCCACGTCGATGTCGCCGCCCTCGAGCTTCCGGGTGTCGCAGGACTGGCGGCCATAGATGTAGAAGATGCCTTCCGCATCGGCCGGCGCGGCGAACGACACGGCGTAATCGGCATCCTCCTTGGTCATGGAGATGGTCGGCATGATGAGAATCCAGTGGGAATTAATGGCGCCCGTCTGGTGAGCTTTCGCGCCGCAGACCACGATACCGTCCTTGCGTTTTTCCACGACATGAACGAACAGGTCGGGATCGGCCTGCTTGCTGGGCGACAGGCCGCGGTCGCCTTTGGGGTCGGTCATCGCGCCGTCTACTGTCCAGTCTTCTTCCTGCATCTGGCGCAGGAACTTGACAAAGCGCTCGTGATAAGGGGTTCCCAGTTTCTGATCCATTTCGAAGGTGGTGCTGTCAACGGCGTTGATGGCATCCATCCCGACACAGCGTTGGAAACAGGCGGCGGTTTTTTGACCAAGCAGCCGCTGCATTTTGACCTTCTTCACCAGGTCCTCGGTGTTTTGATGAAGGTGACAGAACCGGTTGACCTTTTTGCCCGTCAGATGCGACGTAGCGGTCATAAGGTCTTCGTATTGAGGATCCTGAGCCAGTTCATAAGTCGCCTTGACCGAGTTCATCGACGGCCGGATGATCGGATGGTCGACGGGGTTTTTTACCAGCTCTCCCTGCAGATATACCTTCAAATTGAGCTTCCGTAAGCTCTCCTCATATTGTTGTGGGGTTTTCAGTGCCATTTTGCAAGACCTCCTGAATAAGTTTTTATCGCTAAAAGCCCGCAGGCTTTCAGTCCATTAAGCGTCCGGACCGATGCGGCTGTTAAAGACAGGATCTTTTGTCTTGTCGTAGTTGTTCCAGTTCCGGAAAAAGTCTTTGCCGTAGATCAAGAGGCACAGCACGACGCCGACGGCAAAAGCGTAGCCCGCTCCGCGGGAGATCAGCACCGCGCCGACAATACCGGCCACACCCAGGTCATTGAAGGTGCGGGCCTTCAGGATGCCGACCCGTACGGCCACATAACCCTGCACCAGCATGGTAAGCGACAGGGCGATCGGCAGGATGGGTTTTACCAGGGTAACGATCGGCGACAGGAAGTAGCCGGTAAAAGTGCCCAGCCGGAAGGAAGCCACTCCGCCGAACAGGCTGTCCATGGCCTCGCGGCCGTGTTTGTACCGTTCGCAGGTTACAACTTGCATGGCCGCCCAGAGAGGACCGCACATGGAGAGGTCCGGCCCCGCCATTGACATGGTGATGTTCCGCAGGCCGCAGATAATATTGTTGCGGTTGGCGTCATAGTGGACGTCCTCATCCCCGTGCCGGAATTCCCGGGCCTCGTCAATCAGCGCCTCGGCCTGGATGAGTTCTCCGAACAATACCACATAGACCGCGGCAACGAGCGGCGCCGCCTCCGCAAAGAGGCTCAGCGGCGGGAAACCGATCCGGGCCGCGAAAGGAGTCCATTCATGCCACAGCGTTGCGAACTGGGGGATGGTGAAGCCCCATTGGATCGTAGGCCACGGAAGCTCTTTCACCAGCGGGGCGATAAAGACGGCCAGAACCAGCGCCGGCAGCAGCCCCAGGTCGGAGAGGTACTTCAGAAACAGGTTTTTGGAGCGGATGTTCTTGAAGTTGTTGGAAAACAGGATGTAGAAAGCAAACCCGATCGCGATGGTGATGGTCCAGGGGTACTTGTCGAAGTTGCCGCCCTTCTCAAAAACCAGGCGAACGGCGGCAACCCCGGCGCCGAGCAGAATACCCGATTTCAGCGCGTCCGGCACCAGATCGACAAACCGCTTCGCCAAACCCGTCGCCCCGAGAAACAGGGCAAAGATGCCGAGTTCCATTTCGAAGGCGATCAGGGCATGCATCCTGGGCACGCCTTCCGGGAAGGTTTTGAGCCAAAGCAGCAGCAGGGGAATGGCCGGGGTTATCCAGCCGGGGACAACCGGATCGCCCAGATGCGAATGCCACAGATAGAGAAATCCGTTCAGAATGACAATGGTGATGGCGACTTCGAATGGCATTCCGAGATACTCTTGCAAAACGGGAATAATGCCGAGACATACCGCGCACATCATGAGCCCCTGGATATAGTCCGGAAGCTCGAAACGGTAGTGAACAAACGGCAGCCTGATCTGGAAAGGGCCAAAGGGAATACAGGGCTGTCTCTGACCAAACTCGCGCTTGTACACAGGTCCTAACCAACTCAAATAACTCATCCTCCTTCAATAAAGTGGTGTGGCTTTGGCAGTTGCGCGCGCGACTTACCCGCCTCTTTGAAGTTTTCACAATATTCTTATTGCAAGATATATGCCAATTGTTCCAAATATGAAAAAAGCCCCGGTTTTCCTAATTCCGGGGACCCTCTTCCCTATCTCGATTCTTTTCAGCCGGCCGGCTATTGTTGCATTTCTGCAACGGCGTCAGAATTTTCTGACCCCAGACCTCCGGCCCTATCCTTTTGTGCAGAAATGCAACGCTGTGTGGGTTCGCAACAGTTCCCGCCAGCCTAGGGTTTATCAATCAGCCCATGTTTTATCGCTTTCCGGAAGGCGGTGGTCCGGTCGATGCCCAGCGCTTCGGCCGTTTTAGGCCAGGACCGGTATTTCTGAAAGGCCTCCGCCAGCAAGGTCTTTTCCGTCTGGTCCAAGGCGTCTTTCAGCCTCGTTCCGGCCTTGGGCGACAGCTTATCCCGGGCGATGAGGGTCGGCAGTGCCGCCGGTGTAAGTTCATCATCCGGCGTCGTGACCATCATTCGCTCAATGACGTTCTCCAGCTCCCGGACATTGCCGGGCCAGGAATACTCGGCCAGTTTGTCGATCACTTGCGGCGATACCGACTTATTAAAGCCGAACTCTTTGTTGAACCGCTCGATGAAGTGCATGGCCAGCAGCGGAATGTCCTCTTTGCGTTCCCGCAAGGGCGGGAGCTGGATGGGGACCACCATCAGCCGGTAGTACAAGTCCTCCCGGAATTTTCCCGTTTTTACCATATTGGCCAGGTTGCGGTGGGTTGCGGCAATAATCCGGACATCCACCTGGACCGGGGAAACGCCGCCTACCCGGGTCACGGTCTTTTCCTGGATAGCCCGGAGCAGTTTGACCTGTAAAAACGGCGACATTTCGCCGATCTCGTCCAGAAAGAGCGTGCCCCGGTTGGCCAGTTCAAACAGTCCCGGTTTGCCTTCCTTGCGGGCGCCGGTAAAGGCCCCTCGCTCATAGCCGAATAATTCCGACTCCAGCAGGTTTTCCGGGATGGCCCCGCAGTTAATTTTTATAAAGGGTTTGCCCTCGCCTTTGCCTTCCCGGTGGATAAGCTTGGCCACCAGTTCTTTTCCGGTGCCCGACTCCCCGACAATCAGCACGTTGGAGTTTACGTCGGCCACCTTGGCCGCCAGCTCGAGGACAGCGGCCATAGCCCTGCTGCGGAACTGAATCTCCGCGCTCTTGAGCTGCAAGGACCGCAAATGGGACAGCTCGGTCTGGTATTTCAGCGTTTCCACCACGGTTTGCGAAAGGGCCTTCTGCAGGTTGGTGAGTTCGGTGATGTCGCGGACATTGGTCACCACCCGGAAGATATTGCCCTGCTCGTCAAAGATCGGGTTGCCTGTGACTAAAATATGCTTGTTGGTCGGCTTGACGGTCTGGTCGACGGTGACGCTTTCCCGCCTCTCCAGCACGAGCACGGTTGCCGATTGGTCATAAACGCCCTCCTGGACGAGATTCGCCATGTTTTTGCCGATGACTTCACTGGCCCGGATACCGGTGATCCGCTCATAGGCTTCATTCAGCCGCACTACCGTTCCTTGGCCGTCAGTTATGAATATTCCGTCATAAGAGGAATTGATAATCGCTTCCAGATCGGTGACCAGGCCCTTTACCACGTTGTAGCGGGAGGTTGTTTTCTCGGCGTCGGTTGTCCGCCTGACCATCCTCTCCACCTCAAAAAAATAATCCAGCAGGCTCCTGACCAGGCGGGCCGAAGTAATGACCCCCACTACTTTCTCTTTGGCATCGGTCACGACGAGGCGGTCCGCCGCCGCCGGAATGTCGCCGAAATCGCTGTCCGCCGCGATTAAAGGAACCCCTGTCTCCAGGCAGGTTTCCGCCGGGGCGCCGGCGTCCGCCTTCGAGCAAGCCGCCAGTAAACCTTGAAGCGTAATTACGCCCAGATAGCCCGCATCCTCGTCCACAACCGGCAGCAGACTCACATTGGCCTTCAGTATGGCGTCGATTCCTTCACGGATCGAGCACGTTTTTTTCAGCGGCGGAACAGGTTCGTAGATCTCTGAGATTTTCAAGCGATCACCTGCTTTCTGAACTCGTGGGGCCCTTTTCCCGGGAACCGATACTTTGTTACGGGACGAACATTGGTACATCCATTCGTTAGAGCATCGCGCCTATCCTGCTCGCCGGGTGCGGAACCATAATAAAAAAGGGCGGAACATTCCGCCCTTTTTGTCTTTCCCATGCCCGCTGTGCCAGGACCCTAGCGCTATTTCTGAACCACTAATTCCAGCGCGACCGGAATGGTGGCCGGAACACTTTCTTTGGCCAGGATTTTTTTGGCGGTTTCAATAGAGATTTTTCCCATTTCTTTCGGTTGCTGCGCCACGGTTGCGGCCAGCGAGCCGTCCTTTACCGCTTTTTGGGCGTCGGCGGTGGCATCAAAGCCCACTACGATCATGCCGGTGCGGTTGGCGGCCTTGATGGCTTCCAAGGCGCCCAGGGCCATTTCGTCATTATGCGCGAAAACAGCATTTATTTCCGGATTGGCCTGCAGGATATTTTCCATGACCTTCATCCCCTTGCCGCGGTCGAAATCGGCGGGCTGCTTGGCGACAACGCTCAAGCCCGAGGCCGATTTAACGGCTTCATTGAAGCCTTTGCCGCGGTCATTGGCGGCGGAGCTTCCCGGAAGGCCTTCCAGCTCGACCAGTTTGCCTTTGCCGCCCAGCTTTTCAACGATATACTGGCCGGCCATTTTACCGCCCGCCACGTTGTCGGAGGCAATCGCGCAAACCACCTTGCCGCCCTCGGCGCTGCGGTCGACCGTGATGACGGGGATATTGGCCTTATTTGCGGCTTCAATGGCCGGAACGATGGCTTTGGAGTCCACGGGATTGACAACAATTACGCTTACCTTTTTCTGGATGAGGTCCTCAATGTTGGCCATTTGTTTGCCGGCGTCATTCTGGGCGTCCATGACCACCAAATCCATGCCGCTGGCATCGGCGGCGGCCTTGGCGCCGTCTCTCAGATCAACAAAGAACGGATTGTTGAGGGTGGAAATAGCCAAACCCACCACGGCCTTTTTGGCCGGTTCGCCTGCCGGAGGCTGACTGCTGCCGCAGCCCGCCAGAAGACCTATGCTGAATACAACCACCAAAAGCACTGCCCAAACCCTTTTTTTACTCTTCAACACCATTTTTTCCTCCTGTCCGCTTATAAGCATTTTCATAGGGAAAAACCCGTTTACCCTTCCGTCACGCGCCTCCTTTTCCCCTTTTGCGGTCCAGCATGACAGCCAGTAAGATTACAATCCCCTTGGCCACTTGCTGGTAAAAGGATGATACATTAAGCAGGTTGAGGCCGTTATCGAGCACGCCGATAATTAGAGCGCCAACCAACGTACCCCCGATCGTTCCCACTCCGCCGGACAGGCTCGTTCCTCCCAGCACTACAGCGGCAATCGCATCCAGCTCGAACCCCATCCCGGCCGTCGGCTGGGCGGAGTTGAGGCGGGAGGCCATTATAATGCCGCTGAGTCCGGCCAGCGTGCCGCATAAGACATAGACCCAGACCAATACCTTCGGGGTATTGATACCCGAAAGCCGGGTCGCTTCCTCGTTGCCGCCGATGGCATAGATGTATCGCCCAAAGCGGGTTTTCTTCAGCATAATATACCCGGCGAGGAAAATGAGGGCCATGATGATGACCGGTACCGGTATGTCGGCGATATACCCGCCGCCGAAAAATCGGAATTGCTCCGGCATCCCCGTAATCGGCCGGCCGTCGGTATAAACCAGGGTATAACCCCTGGCGATGGTCATCATCCCCATGGTGGCGATGAAGGGCTGAACCTTCTGGCGGGTGATAATCAAGCCGTTGATCAGCCCCAGTACGCCGCCCACGCCGATGCCGGCCGCAAGCGAGACGGCCAGGCCGTGCCCGCCGGACAGAAGGCCTGCGGTTATACTGCCGGCCAAAGCCACAACCGAGCCTACGGAAAGGTCGATGCCCCCGGTCAAAATGACGAGAGTCATCCCCACGCCTATAATGGCGTTCAGCGAGACCTGCCGCGTTATATTCAGGAGATTGTTAACCGTCAGGAACCGGTCCGACAGAAAAGCGAGAATGAAACAGAGCAAGAGAAGCCCCAACAGCGGGCCCATCTTCCGAAGCAGGGGACTGCGCCTCATGGTTTCCAGCATTGCCTCACTCTCCTCCAGCCGCATAGGCCATAATATTCTCCTGCGTCGCCTGCCCCACCGGCAGTTCAGCCGTAATGCGCCCCCGGTGCATAACCAGCACCCGGTCGCTCATGCCCAGAACTTCCGGAAGTTCGGAGGAGATCATCACAATGCCGACTCCCGAGGCTGTCAGCATATTCATAATTTGGTATATCTCCGTCTTGGCGCCAATGTCCACGCCCCGTGTCGGCTCGTCCATAATGAGGATTTTAGGACTGGTGGCCAGCCATTTGGCGATGACCACCTTTTGCTGGTTGCCGCCGCTTAGATTTTTCACCATTTGCCCGGCCCCCGGCGTGCGAATCCTGAGACTCTCGATCTGCCCGTCTACCACCTTGCCTTCATCGGCCTCGCGGATAAACAGGTGCTTACAAAACCGTTTCAATGACGCCAAAGTGATATTTTCCCGCACCGAAAGCCCCAGAACCAGCCCTTGCTGCTTGCGGTCCTCGGTGATCAGCCCGATGCCGGCCCTGATGGCGTCGGCCGGATTCCGGATGACCCGCTTTTGTCCGTCTACATAAATACCGCCCGCGGCCAGGGGGTCGGCCCCGAAAATGGCCCGCGCCAGCTCGGTGCGGCCGGCGCCCATCAAGCCGGCGATGCCCACCACTTCGCCGGCATGAACGGTGAACGACACCCCTTCGAGCTTCCCCGGCCTGGACAGGTTCTCGACCCGCAGCGCTTCAGGCCCCCGGGCGCGGTACTCCTTGGGAAAACGGGCGGAAATATCCCGGCCGACCATCATCTTGATCAGTTGGTCAAAAGTAGCCTCCCGGGTTTTCACCGTACCTACATAAGTGCCGTCCCGCATAACCGTCACCCGGTCGCTGATCGCAAACAATTCTTCCATGCGGTGCGAAATGTAGACAATGCCCACCCCACCGGCCGCCAGGCGGCGAATGATGCTGAACAGCCGCTCGGTTTCCCGTTCCGTAAGCGCGGCCGTCGGCTCATCCATGATCAGAATTCTGGGCCGGTAGGACAGCGCCTTGGCGATCTCCACCATCTGCTGTTCGCCGATGCTCAGGGAAGAAATCACGGCCGACGGCGGGATATCCGTTCCCAGCTCGTCCAGAACCTTGGCGGCCTCTTCCTCGATCAGCGCTTCATCAATAAATCCCACGGAATTGAGCGGTTCCCGGCCTAAGAACATATTTTCCATTACCGTCAGTTCGGGGACCAAGTTCAACTCCTGGTGAATAATGCCGATACCCAGCTCCTGGGCCTGGCGCGGGCTGTCGATGTCAACAGGCTGGCCGCCCAGCAGGATTTCGCCGGCGTCTTTCTTGTAACTGCCGCTCAAGACCTTCATCAGCGTTGACTTGCCGGCCCCGTTTTCCCCCAGGAGAGCATGGATTTCGCCCAGGAAAAGGGAAAATTCCACCTTGTCCAGAGCCTTTACCCCCGGAAAGTATTTGGAGATTTCCCGCATCCGCAAAAGCTCTTTCACAACTTCCGGCCTCCCTAGAAGATGACGCCCGACTTCAAAATAATATTGGCGTACGAGGTGCATTCGCCGGTCCGGATAACAGCCGCCGCCCGGCCGGTCAGGGTTTTGAACTCCTCATGGCTGACCAGGCTGAGCGGCGTGGCGCCAAGCAGCTCCGTCATCCGGCCGTATAGATCGGCACTGGCGCCGGGCATTTCGGCGGCCGCCACAGCGCTTTCGATTTGCAGTTCCCTCAATACGACTTCAAGCGTCTCCATAAAGCCCGGAACTCCGGGCTTCAGCGCCAGGTCGATCCGGCGCACGCCGGCCGGGATGGGCAGGCCTGCGTCGCCGATGACCAGCGTGTCGCCATGCCCCATACCGGCGATTACTTCGCTGATGGGCTGATTGAACGTGCCAATCTTTTTCATGCTTTATCCTCCCTATCGGCCATAAATTCATCGACTTCCCGGCGCCACGGCAGGGCCGGCTGCGCGCCGGCCTTGGTCACCGCCAAGGCCGCGGCCGCCGCCGCAAATTTCAGGCTCTCCGCCAGGGGCTTTTCTTCGGACAGCGCCGCCGCGAGAGCGCCGGTATAAGCATCCCCGGCGGCCGTCGTATCTACGGCGGTGACCGGATAAGCCGGAATGATAAAGGTCCCCTCCCGCGTACAGCACAAAGCGCCTTGCGCACCTAAGGTCACAACCACCGTTTTTACCCCTGACGCCAGCAGTCTCGCGGCGGCAACCGCCGCCTCCTCGCGGCTTTCCACCTTGAGGCCGGTCAAAATCGCCGCTTCGGTTTCATTAGGAGTAATAATATCCACCATCCCCAGAACTTCCTCAGGAACGGGCCGGGCCGGCGCCGGATTCAGAACAACGGTCCACCCTTGCCGCTTGGCGGCCCGGATGGCGTATTCCACAGTGGCCGCCGGCACTTCGTGCTGAGCCATCAGGATTCCCGGGCGATCAAAGGCAGCAAGGGCCTGATCCACGTCTTCCCGGCCGCAGTGGTTGTTTGCTCCCGGTATTACCACGATGGTATTGGCTCCGGCGTTGCCGACGGTGATAAGCGCCGTTCCGGTGGATACGTCGGTGGTACGCACAAAAGAAATATTGATACCCGCGCCGGACAGGCTTTCGCGCAGTTCTCCGGCAAAGCCGTCTCCGCCGACGCAACCGGACATCGTCACCGCGGCCCCCAGCTTGGCGGCCGCAACCGCCTGGTTGGCCCCCTTGCCGCCCGGAAAAGTTGTAAACGTTTTCCCCAAAATAGTCTCGCCCTTGTCAGGCAGCCGTTCAGCAGTCGCAACCAGGTCCATATTCAGGCTGCCGATGACCAATATGGGCTTTTTACTGCTATCCAAACTCAGCCCTCCTTGCCGCCGGATGATTCCCGCACCACTAATTCCGGGGTAATGATCTGCTCCGTATATTGCCGGTTTTCGCCGGTAATCCGGTCAATGATCATTTTCACCGCGCTTTGTCCCATAATGTAAACCGGCTGCCTGACGGTTGTCAGGGAAGGTTTATACCAGCCCGCCATGCGGATGTCGTCGTAGCCGGTCACCGCGATTTCCGCAGGCACCCGCAGCCCATAGGCCGCCAAATATTCAATCGCGCCGATGGCCATCAGGTCGTTGGCCGCAAAGACACCATCGAATTCCTGCCCGCTGGCCACCAGGCGGGAAGCGGCCTGATAGCCGCTCTCGAAAGAAAAGTCGCCCGCCTGGATCAAATCCTGATCCGGCGCTAAGCCGTACTGCTCCAGCGCCTCGGCGTATCCCTGCCGGCGCTCCTGCACCGAGGACAGTTCCGCCGGGCCGCTGATAAAGGCGATGCGCCGCCGGCCTTTTTTGATCAGATGTTCGGTGGCCATAAAGCCGCCCAAGCGGTTGTTGGTGATGACCGCGCTCAACTGGGACCCCACCCGCCGGTCCAGAAGCACCACCGGTATGCTCAGCGTGGAAAGCAGTTCGACGTTTCGTTCGCTTCGCGGCCCGCCGGTAAACAGGATTCCGTCCACCCGTTTGCTCTGGAGAAATCTTATATATTTTTCCTCTTCCTCCGGCTTGCTGTCGGTATTGCACAAAATAACCGCGTAATGATGCATCTGGGCGGCGTCTTCCACGCCCCGAACCAGCGCCGGGAAAAAAGGGTTTTCAATATCCGGTATGATCAGTCCGATGCTGCGGGATTCGTTGACTTTCAAGGCCCGGGCCATCGCGTTGGGATGATACTGCAGTTCTTCGACCGCGGCCATCACCCGTTCCACCAGCGGCGGCGAAACCGTGTCCTTGCCGTTGAGAATCCGGGAAACCGTCGCTATGGACACCTTCGCGGCCCGCGCTACGTCTTTTATGGTTGCATTGGCCAAATCCGCTTTTTTCTGCTGCATATCCTTTTCCTCTGTAAACGTTTACTGGAGATAGAAATTCGCCTCCCAATTTCAATAATCCTCTGACAATTTAGCAAAAGTAAAATATTTCCCCTTGGAAATATTTTCTTAAATTTATAAGTCAGGCCTCAAGCGAGGCGACATCTCTAAATTCAATTATAGTCAAAAATTAAAGCGAGGAGCTGCCATTGGACAGCTCCTCGCTTTAGCGAAATTACTGCATACTGAACGCTAAGTGGCTTATACAGCTTTCTGCGATAATCCCGACAGGTCTATTCCCTATCTCAGAGTTCAATTAAATTAAGCCCAATCTCCTCATTGAAATACCGGTCGACTTCCCCATCAATGATATCAATAACAATTTCAGCGGTGCAGCTCACACGGGCATAATTCAGATGGCCGCCAAAAGCATTGTATTTACTGTCAGATAGCGTAATATGGACATGAAGATATATGTCGCCATTCATAGTACTTATATTTCCATTCAGTCCGGTTATCTCTGCAGTTTTATCAATTTCTGCTGAATGGTATTTCTTTTCAACGGGATCAAAAAGCCCAATAATAACTTTATTTACTGCTCCTATACCCGTCACTGCAGCCAGTTTGACTTTATTGTCGAGGCATACTTTTTTAATGCTCTCGACTATTTCATCCCCTTTGTCACAACGAATCAATATTTTCGCACCAAATCTTTTCGCATCCATCGTCTTTCCTTACCCCCTTATTACCGTTAAAATCCCCGTCGTCCCGATTGATAGCGAGATAATGAGAATCGCATAACTTGCAGTGGATAATGAAATACCGGCTGAATCTCCTTGATCCTGAGTAAATTCAGCCGGTAGACTCGCTTCATAGATAAGCAAACTTTAGCAAACTTTGCAAATATAGGTCACGGCTAAACTTATTCTACGGATTAATTAAGGCTCTCCGTTTTTTTATATTAGACATTACGATTGGTGCTACGATAATGATTAAGGAAATGAACAAAAGGGTCGCACTGATCGGTTTATCAAGAAAAGTCATAAAACTACCATCAGAAATGCGTAGAGCCGTGCGGAAACTGGTCTCTGCTAAACCGCCCAGGACTACTCCCAATAGAATGGGAACCATTGAAAATTCCAGTTTCGTCAAAATATAGCCGACCAGACAGCACGCAATTGTCAACCATACATCCCGCATGGAGTTATTGACGCTGAATACACCGGCAATCGTTATGGTTACCACCAAGGGAACCAAGAAAGGCGTGGATTTTTTTACCGCCCAGACAAATAACGGTATGCCAACAATGTTCATAATCAGAAGCATTACATTACCCATATACATGCTGGCAATCAAACTCCACGCAATATCGGGATGCTGAGTGAAAAGCAGCGGCCCTGGCTGCAGGCCAAACATCATGAATCCCGTCAAAAGAATTGCTGTTGTGGACGATCCCGGGATGGCCAAAGCCATAAGCGGAATCATATGTCCGGCTGAAGCGGCATTGTTGGCCGATTCCGTACTGGCAATCGCATCCAGGCTGCCATGGCCGAATTCTTCAGACCGTTTTGAGTATCTCTTCTCAGCGCCATAGGCCAAGAAAGAGGCAATTGTAGCGCCGGCGCCCGGCAAAAGGCCGCAGATGAAGCCTAAAAAGGTTCCTCTTGCACAAGGCATCGCGCTTTCCCGCAGTTCCTGAGCATTGGGTATGACTCGACCTAACGCGCCAACACCAATCTCCTCCGTCGCCTCACCTTTTTCCATCTCGTTCATAACTTCTGCCAAGGCAAAAAAGCCCATAACTACGGGAACAAAGTCGATCCCGTCCAAGAGAAACTCCGTATCGAAAGTCAACCTGGGCACACCGGTCAGAACATCCTGTCCAACGGTGGCTGCGAGTAAACCCAGGAAAAGAGCGATTAGGCTCTTACTCAACGCACCACTCGTAAAGCTGGAGACAAAAGTAAAGGCCAGCGCCAATAAAGCAAACTTCTCCGCAGGTCCAAAGAGCAGGGCTTTTTCGGCAAGCGGCGGAGCAAAGAAGGTAAGCGCGATAACTCCTATGGTACCGGCAATAAATGATCCGATTGCCGCAATCCCAAGAGCAACGCCACCCCGGCCTTTTTTAGCCAGTTTAAAACCTTCCACCGCGCTCATGATGGCTGAACTTTCTCCTGGAATATTTAATAAAACAGACGTAATTGTTCCGCCATACATAGCGCCGTAATAAATTCCACACAGCATAATCAAGGCGATCGCAGGTGGCATACTGGCGGCAATAGGTAGCAAAATAGCAGTGCCGGCTGACGGGCCCAAGCCCGGAAGAGCGCCGATAAAATTTCCTAGAGTGACCCCCAGTAAACAGTAAAATAACGCTTGTGGCGTGAAGATTTCGCTAAATCCTTGTATCAAGTATCCAAATGTTTCCACAGACATACCTCCCTATTTAGTTCAGCCAGAATGGTACAGGCAAGGGAATAGACAGCGACGTGAAAAGCCAGTAGATACCGCCCGAAATAACCGCCGGGTAAATTATCCTCCAGCGTAATGGTTGTTTATTACGGTCTAGAAAAGTCATTTGAATGAAAGAAAATCCGAACATCGCTACAATAAAGCCCAAAAACGGCATCGCAAGAACAGCCACAATAATTAAGGCAAGCAAACTAAAGGATCTTGCCGCAGCAGCCTTATCGATTACTTCCTTTATCACGACACTTTCACTATTACCATACAGCAACTGATATAGAAGATAGAAGCTGGTCAGCAGCAACATAATGCACAAAATAAGCGGATAAAAACCCGGTCCAAATACATTATTTGAATCAGTCAATTGTAAGGTATTAACTATAACGAAGGCACCTGCGCCGCCGGACAAGATTAATACCATCGCAAATAGAACGCTGACTTTTGTGTTAAAATTCGACAATCTGTCATCCATCATAACTACACCATTCCTTCGCTATGGGAATTGTACGATTTCAAATATATGGAGGCACCGGGCAGCAGGCTGCCCATCTGATCGCTACAGCCTGCTGCCTGGAACTAACCGGAAAAAGAAAGGAGATATTAACTATTTGGCGATAATTCCCTTAACCTTTTCCCCTTCCGTTTGGGTAGTCGCCTTGAAATCGGAACCATTCAGGTAGTCTACAGTCAGGCCAAACTTGGCTGCAACGGCTTTGTAGCCTTCATCCTCAACAGTTTGTTTTATGGCTTTTTCCAAGACCTCAATAATTTCTTTCGGAGTTCCCTTGGGAGCTGCAATACCAATAGAGTTGTTCAGCGACAAATTAATGCCACGTTCAATGAGCGTAGGAACATCTTTATAAGACGGGTCGCGCGTATCAGATGTGATGGCCAGTGGTTTCAGACTGCCGTTTTGAACCTGGGGGAGGCAGGTGGAGGTCGAACCGGATGCCGCGGTGATATGACCTCCCAGAACAGCCATAACAGCTTCGGAAGTCGAATCAAACGGAACCGGAACCAGTTCAATATTTAATGATTTATTGAGCATACGAACCATAAGATCATCCATGCTGTTAGCCCCGGAAGTACCTACTTTAACTTTTCCAGGGTTTGCTTTAGCATAGGCAATAAACTCTTCAATCGTATTCCAAGGTGCATCTTGTTTCACGACGAGAACATTATGAAGATTGGTGAATCTCCCGGCAAACTCAAAATCATTAATGGGATCATACTGTACCTTCTCCAGGAAAGGAGCCACCGTGCTGGGGCTGTTGCCGGTAATAATGAGGGTGTATCCATCGGGTCTCTCATTTTTCAGTGAAGTATGAGCTACCGTTCCTGCTGCTCCAGGTTTTTGGATGACAATAACCGATTGCCCTAAATATTTGGGAGCAATGCTTGCAAAAGCCCTTGCCGCTAAATCGGCGCCGCCGCCTGTATTAAATGGAACGATTAAATTTATTGCCTTGGCGGGATACTTAGAAGCCTGACTTGACCCTGCGTTCGGGTTATCACTCTTACCACACCCGACCAATCCGATCATCATTAGAATTATTAACGAAATAGCAAATAACTTTTTTTTCACAGGAATATCCTCCTTTTTCTTTTGGCCGTTTTGGTCAATTTTCAAAAGCTGCTCTAGATTCTCCCGGCGCGTACCTCGTTTGGTTATACTACAACGCACCGGTTATTTCAGCTTCGTATTTGCAAATCTTTTTTATTTTAATACTTCCGGATTAACCACCTTGGCTGATGGCTTTCCAAGCATGATATCGATGACATTTTGCGACGCCGTTTCAGCCATCGCTCTTCTTGTGCCAATGGTGGCCGTTCCGATATGCGGCGTCATAACAATGTTATCAAGCTCGAAAAGTTCAGGAGTAACACAGGGTTCTTTTTCAAAGACGTCCAATCCCGCGCCCCAGATCTGTCCGGTGCGCAGCGCCTCAACCAGGGCTTTCTCATCTATTATTTCGCCACGCGAGGTATTAATCAGGATTGCGGTAGGTTTCATTATTTCGAACTGCTTTGCGCTGATCATGTGGCGAGTTTCCGCTGTAAGAGGGGTGTGAAGAGAAACATAGTCTGCTTCGCGAAGCAGTGTCTCAACGTCAACCTGACGAGCCCCCATTTGTTGCTCCAGTGTTTCATTACGCGATCGATCACTATAAAGAATGTTCATGTCGAACCCTCTGGCCCTTTTAGCCATTGTCGTACCAATGCGGCCCGCGCCAATGATCCCCAGGGTCTTCCCCACAATATCCCTTCCCTGTAAAAAAGAAGGTGTCCATCCCCAAGGTTCTTTCGTACGAATCAGCCGGTCCGCCTCCGAAATCCGACGTGCAGCAGCAAACATAAGTGCCCAGGCGATGTCTGCCGTTGCGTTATTCACAACGCCAGGGGTATTGGTTACGACTATTCCGCGCTTCGTGGCTCCCGCTACGTCAATATTATTGAACCCTACAGCGTAGTTCGAAACAATTTTTAACTGCGGCCCCGCCGCTTCATACACTTCTTCAGTAACAGCCACTCTCGAATCCGTAATTAAGCCATCTTTGCCTTTTATCTTCTGCAAATAGACTTTTCTATCTTCAAGAACATCTCTTGGATTTATTTCAACCTCGCAATACTCCCGAAGCATTTCCTCTAATGGCTCCGGCAACTTTCGCGCTACGTATACGTTCCATTTTTTACTCATCATTATCTACTCCCACAACATTTTGCTATTAGCCGGAAAAATTGTTATTTATATACACCGTCAATAATTTCGCAGCCTTTTCGTTCCAGGTCCTTATCCACCCAGGCCCGGTCAGCCTTGCCTGTCTGCGCGGCTAAAAGCTTAGCCTGGTCTTTTATTGAGAAATCTACCACTATCTCCAACAAGGGCTTGGCGTCTTGTTTCGGTATGACGATAACTCCGTCACTATCGCCCACAATAATATCGCCGGGGTTAACATGAATATTTCCGCAAGCGACCGGAACATTTACCTCCCCGGGGCCTTCCTTATAAGGGCCTCCTGGAGTTGCGCCAGTCGCGTATACAGGAATCCCCATGGTATATATGGTGTCTACATCACGAATCGGGCCATCCAACACGATACCAGCTATTTTTCGAGTTTTGGCATAGGCCACGATAATTTCGCCAAGCAACGAATGGCATTGTCCTCCCTCATTGGCAATGACCAGCACGTCTCCTTCTTCCGCGATGTTAAGGGCCTTATGAATCATAAGGTTATCACCCGAACGAGCCTTGACCGTAAGTGCTACTCCTACCATTTTCTTTTCAGACGGCGCACTCATCAGGCGAATATTTGAGCTCATGGCACTGGATCTGCTCATGCAGTCGGCAATATTAGCCGCCGGGATTCCCTCAAACCCTTTAACAACTTCCTTCGGTGGCAATTCCCTTTTCAAAAATACTCTAAAACCAATACTCATAGAAACTCTCCCTCTCTTGTTTTAATTTTTAATTGCTCCGACCATCATCAGCAAGTACCTTTGATCATCGCACCAATTACCGTTTCGGAGTAAACTGCTTTATTGAATGGCTTCCTAAACGATCCCTCCAATCCAGAAAAGTCGTTAACTGCGGCCTCGCTAATCACAAATACATTTGTTATTTGTCATTCCGGTGGTTAGTTTAACAAATCCGCTATGCCTATCCCGAACATTTCAGTTGGTTTTGTAGCAACGGCTTAATTCCACCGTTACTCAAGATAGTAACCACATAATCCGATATGGGGGTGGCTTGGAGGGTTACCCCGGAAGTTTCATTCAATACTTTTCCGGTTGATAGATCGACACATAAAATATTCCCTTTTTCCACATTGGTGCTGATACCAGGGCATACAATTACCGGAATTCCTAAGTTGATTGCGTTACGATAGAAAATCCTACCGAACGACTCCGCGAGAATAGCACCCACTCCTGCCGCCTTTAATGTGATTACGGCATGTTCTCTACTGGAGCCACAACCGAAATTCGTAGAAGCAACAAGGATATCTCCGGAAGAAACCTCCTTGACAAAATCCGGGTCGACGCCTTCCATGGCATGTTTTGCCAAATCCTCCTGGGCGGTTAATTCCAGGAAACGCCCCGGATATATCTGGTCGGTATCAACATTGGCACCGAAAACAAAAGCTTTTCCTCTGATCACCTTTTCCACCGTCACGCACTCCTTAGTCGAGATATTTGGATGGATCAACAATTTCACCTTCAAGAGCTGCAGCGGCGACTGCAGCGGGAGACCCTATGAATATCTCCGCCTTATGGTGCCCCATGCGTCCTGGAAAGTTTCTACTGGAAGCGGTAATGCAAGTTTCGCCTGACGCCAGCATACCCTGATGAGTCCCCAGGCAAGCGGCACATCCTGGCGTAACAAAAGTAGCCCCTGCTTCAACCAGCGTCTGAACGAATCCCTTTTCCATTGCTTCCAGAAAAACACTCTTAGAAGCCGGAACAACCAACAATCGAGTGCGCGGATTGATTTTCTTGCCTGCGAGGATTTTTGCCGCTACTGCTAAATCTTCCACCCGGCCGCCTGTACAGGTCCCCAAAAAAGCTTGATTAATCGGCGTTCCGCTGTAATCACTGATATTTGAAACATTGTCCACACTATGCGGCGCTGCCACTTGCGGTTTTAAGTCAGACACATCGAATGTGTGCTCCGCAGTATACTTATAACCCTGGTCTGTCGTGTAAATTTTATAATCCCGCGTTACTTTACTGTTCAAAAACTCCAGCGTGATTTCATCCGGCTGAATATAGCTGGTTTTCGCCCCCATCTCCGTCGTCATGTTACAGAGAGCCATCCGTTCCGATATGCTAAGCTGCTTGAGGACAGGACCGGTAAATTCTATTGCTTTGTATACGCCATAATCGGCACCAAGTTTACCAATCACATGCAAAATGACGTCTTTGGCAAAAACACCTTTAGAAAGCTGCCCTTCGAGGTTAATCCGAATAATTTCCGGCACGCGGAACCATAGTCGGCCAGTGGCCAGGATTATCGCAAGATCAGTTGCACCCACGCCTGTTCCGAAGGCTCCGAACGCCCCATGGGTCGTCGTATGCGAATCAGTCACAACCAGTATTTCGCCAGGGTAAGACAAACCCTTATCCGCCAATATTTGATGACAAACCCCCTGGTCGATATCCATCAATAAGTCGATCCCCTGCTCCCGGCAGAATTCTCGGAACTGTTTTTGATTGTCAGCCTGTTTTATAGTGGACGGCGGAGCAAAATGATCTAAGAATACGATCACCTTGTCGGGGTCACAAACTTTCCTGGCGCCTATTTCAGAAAAAGATCGCAGTGTTTGAAGATATAGGTCATTTATTCCAGCCAGATTGACCTTGCAATTCACGGTCTCGCCTGAGGCAACAGCCTCCTTTCCTGCTGCGTTTGCTAAAATTTTTTCAAGTGCGTGCATGACACTCCTCCTAGGAAATATGGTTTGCAAAACTTACACATAAAAACAACTTTGATTGCATAATGAATTGGTCTATCCATGCCTAACTGAAACATATATTGGCACCATAATGCAGTGCTGTTGCAATTATAATTGCAAGAAATATGCCATTCCCGCCAAACCGCCTACTAGTTGATAAAATATTAAGAAAAAGAACATTCAGTGTTGTATTTTATTGCTAAACGTTTTATAATAACTAAAAAATGTTTCATTTTGTTTCACGGAGGCAATTTATGTCGCATATAGCATTTTTGGCCCCGGATGCCAGCATGTATGAAAGAGCTTGCGAATTATTTAAAAATCGGCATAGCGATATCGATATTGAAATAGGCTTGCTTAGCGAAGGTGTCAGAATTGCCTCATCCCTTGTTGCGAAAGGTACCGAGATCATCATTACCCGTGGAGGAACTGCTACTGCTATTAGAAATGCCGGAATAGAAGTAGTTATTGTTGAAATTCCAATTACCGGGTTTGATATCATTCGCGCTATTGAAAATGCTAAGTTGCACGGATGTTGCATCGGAGCTGTTTCCTTTCCTTCCATACTTCACGGAATGGACTTTCTGGGTCCAATTTTAGGAGTGGATATCCGCCTTTATCCCATCCATTTGGAGGAAGAAACAGAATTCCAAGTGTTACAAGCCCTTCAGGACGGAGCAAATGTTATTATCGGCGGCTCCATTACCGGGAAAATAGCTCAGAAACATCATTGTGCTTTCGAATTGATTGATAGTGGAGCAGAAAGTATTCTGCAAGCAGCCCAGGAAGCGAAGCGAATTGCGCAGGCGCGCAATTTGGAAAAAACAAAGACCAGCCTGTTTCGGGCGGTCCTTGATTATGCCTATGAAGGAATTATTTCCGTAGATAGCGATTATCGCATCACTTTTTTTAACCCTATAGCAGAACGTATTACAGGTATCGATGGCATAAAGGCAATTGGCAAGAAAATTTCCCATATCTGGCCAGAAATCGATTTGAAGCAGGTTATGCAAACAGGAAAAGATGATATCGGGCAAATATTAAAAATTAACGAAGTTGACATTCTCTGCAATAAAGTTGCCATCGTAGTTAATAATATTACGGTTGGTGCTGTAGTTACATTTCAGGATGTCAACCAGATTCAACAGATGGAAGCTCGGGTAAGGCGCCGCATATACGCCTCCGGGCATGTTGCTGGGTTTCATTTTGAGGATATCCTTGGGACAAGCACCATTCTATCAAAAACAATAGCGGTTGCAAAAGAATTTGCCTTGACTAATGCATCCATTTTAATTCATGGTGAGACCGGTACGGGTAAAGAGGTATTCGCTCAAAGCATCCATAACTATAGTGGGCGGCGGCAGGGTCCATTTGTAGCCATCAATTGCGCCGCCTTGCCCACACATATCCTAGAGAGCGAGATTTTTGGATATGTCAGCGGAGCCTTTACCGGGGCCAATCAAAAAGGAAAACCGGGACTACTTGAAGTAGCCCACGGCGGAACGATTTTTCTTGATGAAATAGGTGAAATGGAATACACCACGCAAGGAAAACTTCTTCGAGTCTTACAAGAGAAAAAAGTCATGCGTTTAGGCAGTGACAGCGTCATTCCTGTGGATGTCCGAGTCGTGGCTGCTTCCAATAAAAATTTGTGGACCCTTGTAAATGAAAATAAATTTCGATCCGATTTGTACTATCGCCTAAATGTCCTTCAACTTAGAATTCCCGCTCTTAGAGATCGCAAAGAGGATATTAAAATACTGGCTGAGTTTTTCTTAAAAGAG
This sequence comes from Sporomusaceae bacterium UBA7701, assembly GCA_002482545.1. Classification (GTDB taxonomy): domain Bacteria; phylum Bacillota; class Negativicutes; order Sporomusales; family UBA7701; genus UBA7701. The sequence continues at coordinate 138,897 of DLGF01000025.1, read as the reverse complement.
AATTCAGGCATCATGAAGCGACAACTTAAGCTTACGTCCTCTGCCCTTCAAACTCTTTCGCTATATTCTTGGCCGGGTAACGTTCGCGAATTGCGAAATGTTATAGAACGAATCATAGCTGTTCATAAACACGAAAGCATTGATGGAACCGCAATCAGCCAAATGATCGGTGATCAACTTGACAGTGCTTCCACCCAAATTGTGCCTGATGAACTGGAAGAGATCTGCAAAGCGCTTGCATTGACCAAAGGAAAGTATGCCGAAGCCTCCAAAATTCTCGGCATTAGCCGTTCCACTCTCTGGAGGAAATTGAAGCATTATGGTTTTAAATAGGCATATTATCTTGGGTTTTGCAATGGACCGGAAACATCGCTATCGGCGGTCCTAGCCATATGCGCCAACTCTAAAATTTTGATTCATAGGTGGGGAACGGAAGTATCTTTTTTATGACAGTCTGATATTACACCAACAGGCAGGTTCCTCGGAACCTGCCTGTCGTATTTCCCGGCGAAAAAAACTGTCTCAATAGCTAATTGAGACAGTTTTTTTCAAAATCGTATTCTTCCTGCATTCTCCTACTTATCCATGCGCAGGCTCCACAACATCTTACCTGCATCATATGTCGAGATTCCGCACTTCTTTGGCGTGTTCTTCGATAAATTGGCGCCGCGGCTCGACTTTATCCCCCATGAGGGTGGAGAAAATAATCTCCGCCGCTTCGGCGCTTTCCATGGTAACCTGCAGGACGGTGCGCCCCTCGGGATTCATGGTGGTTTCCCACAGCTGTTCGGGATTCATTTCTCCGAGGCCTTTGTACCGCTGAACATTGATGCCGTCCCGTCCGATGCGGGCGAGAAGCTTATCCAGTTCATCGTCGCTATAGAGATACCAGTGTTCCTTGCCTTTCTTCACCAAGTACAGCGGCGGCTGGGCTATATATACCTTGCCGGTCTGAATGAGCGGCTGCATGTAGCGGTAGAAGAAGGTGAGGAGCAAGGTGCGGATATGAGCGCCGTCGACGTCGGCGTCGGTCATGATGATGATTTTGCCGTAGCGGCCTTTTTCAATGTCGAATTCCTCGCCGATTCCGCTGCCGAAAGCGGTGATCATGGCCCGGATTTCCTCGTTGTTGAGAATTTTGTCCAAGCGGGCTTTTTCTACATTGAGGATTTTGCCCCGAAGCGGCAAAATAGCCTGGAAACGGCGGTCGCGGCCCTGTTTGGCGGAACCGCCGGCCGAGTCGCCCTCGACAAGGTAAATTTCGGCTTGTTCCGGGTCTTTTACCGAACAGTCGGCGAGCTTGCCAGGCAAAGAGCTGAATTCCAGGGCGTTTTTCCGCCGGGTAAGCTCCCTGGCCTTGCGGGCGGCTTCTCTGGCCCGCGACGCAAGGACGGACTTTTCAATAATCTTTTTGGTCACCGCCGGATTTTCTTCAAAGAACTCGTTTAGCCCTTCGAAAACGATTGCGTCGACAATACCGCGGACCTCGCTGTTGCCCAGCTTGGTTTTGGTCTGGCCTTCGAACTGGGGCTCGCGGACCTTTATGCTGATAATGGCGGTCATCCCCTCGCGGGCATCCTCTCCGCTCAGGTTTTCATCATTTTCTTTGAGAATGTTGTATTTCCGGGCATAATCGTTGACCGCGCGGGTAAGGGCGGTTTTAAAACCGCTCAGATGGGTTCCGCCCTCCTGAGTATTGATATTGTTGACATAGGAAAAAATGTTTTCCACATAGGCGTCGCTATACTGGAGGGCGATTTCGACCACGGTGGTGTCCCGCTCGCCGCTCAGATAAATAGGCTCCGGATGGAGCATGTCCTTATTCTTGTTCAAATGCTTGACAAACGAAACAATGCCGCCTTCGTAATGGAATTCTTTCTTCAGATCCGCCCGTTCATCAATGAGATTGATGTTGATGTTGCGGTTGAGGAAAGCCAATTCCCGCAGGCGATGCTCCAAGGTTTCAAAACTGTATACGGTTTCCTCAAAAATCTCGGCATCCGGCTTAAAGGTGATTTGGGTCCCGGTTTCCGCCGTTGTGCCGATAACAGCAAGATCGCTGATTTTTTCCCCACGCTCGAAGCGCATGTGATAGATTTTTCCATCCTGCCGCACCTTGACTTCAAGCCACTCGCTCAGGGCATTGACAACCGTCACGCCCACTCCGTGCAGGCCGCCGGAAACTTTGTAGCCTTCACCGCCGAACTTGCCGCCGGCGTGGAGTATGGTCAGCACGACCTCAACCGCCGGCTTTCCCTGTTCCGCCATAATTCCTACCGGGATACCGCGGCCGTTGTCAGTGACCGTAATGCTGTTATCGTTGTGGATGATGACGTCGACCTTGTCGCAATAGCCGGCCAGGGCCTCGTCAATGCTATTGTCCACTACTTCGTATACCAGGTGGTGCAAACCTCTTGCTGACGTACTGCCTATATACATGCCGGGACGGCGACGTACGGCCTCGAGTCCCTCCAGGACCTGAATCTGTTCGGCGTTATAGTTGCCGTTTACCGCGGTATCGTTGTTTATAGCCATTCAATACCTCCTAGTCGGTGTTAGCTACGAAATAAATCCGGTCGTCCTTTTCCTCTTCATTGTCGAATAGGAAGTTGGCCCGTTTTTTTAGCGTTGCAGCCGATATAGCCGATAAATAAACCTTTTTTTCGGTAACTACAAAGCTTTTGGCATTATCTTCCGAGACGTCGTCAATCATGCTCTCTTCCCGCATGACTTTCAGAAATTCATCATTAATTCCCGACTTGGCAACCTTGATATCGGTTATTACGATAACGTCCCGCAAAGGTATTACCCTATCAGCGCCGAGATGTAAAAACATGTTTCTTCCTCCTGACCTTGTCCAGCGTTTTAACAATCAGTTCTTCCGTCAAAGCGTGAGGTTGCAGTCCATGTATCAGCATGGCCAATGTCATAATTTTCATACGGTCAGCATCGTCTTTTTCCACTTCGCGCCAATATTTATCCAGGAGTTCATTCTTGACCGTGTTGAAATCGGTTCTGAGGCAAGCGATGTAACGGTTACATTCCTCATAACTGAGCCAAGGCGCGTGGATCAAGTATTTTCTCACGGCATCAACCTGTCCCTGATGCTCCTCGATGCTGCAAACCGAACATAAAGATTCCTGCGGTGTCACCAGGACCCCGCATTTCGGACATGCCTGCCAGTTATGCTGCCTTTTGGCTTTACGCAACGAATATTCTTTGACGAGGATTGTCTTTACTTTCTTTTTAAGCTGGTTGTCAGCGAGATCGGCAGTCATTTGATCAATGTCCTGAAGCTCCCTTTCCTCCAGTCGGGCATCCCTCCACCTGGGAACAGGGGGTTCGGGATTTTCGATATTGTTTTCATTCTGGTCTTTTTGGAAATATCCTGCTTGAAACTTAATCTCAGTTACCACTTTTTCCCCCATAAAAGCGTTAATCTTGTCCATGATTTCCTCTTTTAGGGTAGAAAGATGGTGAGCCCATACCGCATTGTTGGCAGAGACGTTCAAAATGCCGCGCCTGACCCGGCCCGGCCTGGTATGCGCAGCGATTTCTTCTCCGACCATTTGACGCCAGTTGAGGGTAACTGATTCCGCTTTGAATTGATTAATCAGTCCCAGTTGTTTTAAGGTTTTCGGCAGAACATTCCGCAGGCTGTTCATCTCGTCACTCCACAATCGCTCCGGCGCTGATCCGGTAATACCTCCCGATTCGGACGGCGGGAAACAGGGTAGCGTCAGTCGCGGTGATAAAAGTCTGAATCCGCTCGCGGATAAAGGATAAAAGCTGTTCCCGCCTCTGGCCATCCAGCTCGCTCATCACGTCATCCAGCAATAAAACGGGATATTCCCCGGTTTCCGACTTTAAATATTCCAGCTCGGCCAGTTTTAGAGCAAGCACTCCGGTCCGCTGCTGCCCCTGCGACCCGAAGTTCCGCAATTCCTTGCCGTTAACTTTTAAAATAATGTCATCCCTGTGGGGCCCGACGGAAGTGCTTCCGCGAAGGATATCCTCGCCTCTGGCCAGTGCCAATTGTTTATTATACCATTGCAAAAGCTCAGGCACTACCCCCTCCTCATTACCGGCCAGATGGTAGGCAAGAGAAAAGTTTTCCCTGCTCGCCGTCAACCGGCGGTGCATGAGATTGGCCAGCATGCCCAGCTTTTTTATGGCTTCCAGCCGTTTGGCCACCAGATAGGCGGCAAGCTTGGCCAGCTGATCGTCCCAGGAATCCAAGAGGTCGGCCGCCGCTTTTCTCTCCCTTATTTTTTTCAGCAGGTTATTTCGCTGGCTGACGACTCTTTGGTACTGCAATAATTGCTTATAATACGCCGGTATCGCCTGGGAAATTTCCACGTCAATAAAGCGTCGCCGCAAAGCCGGAACACCTTTGACAAGCCAAAGGTCCTCCGGGGAAAATAGGACGGTATTGAGTGATCCCATGACCTCGCGGGGCTTGATGGGAAAGTTATTGAACACCACTTCTTTGGGGCGGTCCTTTGTCAACCGAAAGCCAAGTTTATTAGCGACCCCCTGCCTGGTAAACAACAGCTCGACCAAGGAATTCTCTTCATCCCACTTGATCAGGTCGCCGTCCTCGGATGTCCGGTGGGAACGCCCCATTGACCCGAGGTAGATCGCTTCGAGAATATTGGTCTTTCCCTGGGCGTTGTCTCCGACAAAAATATTGATGTTATCCGAAAAATCGATATGTAAGTGACTATAGTTTCGGAAGTTATGAAGATATAGCTTGTCTATCCTCATGCCGTCACCTTATGGTCCGGTGACTTTCCAGATACCGGTCCCCTTTATTTCCACCGTATCCCCGTGATGAAGCTTTTTTCGGCGCTCAGTGGCGGGCTGATCGTTAATCCGGATAAGGCCATCCTCAATCAGCTTCTTCACCTGACCGCCGGTATCGACGATGCCGGCCAACTTCAAAAACTGATCCAGTTGAATGGGTTCCGCAGTGATTGCTACTGTTTCCACATGTCAGCTCCTCAGCCCGTACGCACGGGAGTGATGATATAAGTATAATTTTCATCATTGACTGGTTTTATACTGGCCGGACTCAGCGAAGTGTTCAGGGAGAAAACCAGTTCGTCGGCAGCGATATTCTTGAGGATATCGGTTATATATTTGGCGTTGAAGGCGATTTCGAGTTCATTGCCGTCCATACGGGAGGCCACTGTTTCGCAGGCTTTGCCCACATCCGGATTATTGGAGGAGATCAGGACATGATCCTGTTTGAAATTGAACTTGACGACGTTATATTCTCCGTCGCGGGCCAGCAGCGACACCCTTTCCACCGCATCGAGGAAATCCTCGGCCTGGATGGTAACCGCCGTACTATAGCTTGGAGGAATGACTTTCCGGTAGTCGGGAAACTGCCCTTCGATCAGACGGGAGTTAATGTAAACGTCGTCATACTGGATTCCGACCTGATTTTTTTGCCAGGCCAGCGTAACTTCCTGAGGATCTTCCGCTACCAGCAGACGGGCTAATTCGTGCAGGATTTTGGCCGGGATAATCATTTTGACATTGCTGGCGGCCGAAAGCAAAGGCTGCTGACGAAGAGCCAGCCGGTGAGTATTGGTGGCCACCATCCGTATTTCCGGTCCCTCTACTTCCAGCAGGCCGCCGGTAAAAATAGGACGCGCCTCATCCGCCGCGCAGGCAAAGACAGTTTTTTTGATCAATTCCCGCAGTAAATCGTCTTTCACTGTTAAGGTATTGTCGCTGCTGATGGGCTTTAAGACAGGGAATTCTTCAGCCGGAAGGCTGAGCAGATTGAACTGGGAACTGCCGCAGGTAATTTGGATGGTCCGGTCCTCCTGGCTGGAGGCAATATGGATGGTGTCGCCCGGTAACCGACGGACAACTTCTTGAAAAAATCGCCCCGACATCACGACCGTACCGGCCTCTTCGACGTTGGAATCGATGGTGCAGCTGATCCCAACTTCATAATCGGTGGCTTGCAGTTCCAGTTTGCCGCCTTGGGCGTTCAGATAGATGCCGGTCAGGATCGGCAAAGGCGTTTTGGTGGCTATGGCTTTCTGCACGGTTTGAACCGCGTGGTGAAGCTGATCTTTCTGGCAGGATATTTTCATTTTTTTGACCTCCTGTTGGTATATTACGGAGATAAAATACATAGAATGGTAAAATAGCCGTAATAGTCATAGGGCTTGTCAATATGTGGATAGATATCCGCAGTTGTTGTCGAATTAGCTGTCGCAATGTGAATAACCTGTCGATAACCGGCTGGCATTTTCGGCCGGCTATACACATTATTAACGGCCTATTCTTTATCAACAAATCATCTACAGGGGTATCCATAGGTTATAAACAAAATTATACACTTTCCAGCTTTTTAATCAGTTCTTTGATGATATTGCTGAGTTTTGCGTCTTCGTTCCGCTCCCGGCTTATTTTATCATGGGCATGAATGACTGTGGTATGGTCGCGGCCGCCGAAGGTTTCGCCGATTCTGGGGAGAGAAGTTTCCGTCAATTCCCGGCAAAGATACATGGCGATTTGACGGGGATAAGCGACATTGCGCGTTCTTTTTTTGGCTAGGAGATCTTCTTGTTTAATCTTGAAATAGCTGGCCACCACTTGTTGAATGATATCCATCGTGATCTGGCGGGGGCGACTATTGGGGAATATGTCTTTTAGCGCCTCGCTGCAGAGATTCATGTCGACGCTTTGATTGGTCAGCGAGGCATAGGCGATGACCCGTACCAGCGCTCCTTCCAGTTCGCGGATGTTGTTGTCGATGCGGCTGGCAATGTAGACCATTACATCGTTGGGGATATTTAGATTCTCCAGCAGCGCTTTTTTCCGTAATATCGCAATCCGCGTCTCCAGATCGGGGGGTTGGATGTCGGTGATCAGTCCCCACTCGAACCGGGAGCGGAGCCGGTCTTCCAGGGTGGGTATTTCACGGGGGGGACGGTCGCTGGAGATAATGATTTGCTTATTTGCTTCATGAAGAGTATTGAAGGTATGGAAAAATTCTTCCTGGGTATGCTCTTTTTTGGATAAAAATTGAATATCGTCCACCAAAAGCACGTCGATATTGCGGTATTTCTGGCGAAAGCTTTCCGGATTGCCGTCGCGGATCGAGTTGATGAGTTCGTTGGTAAACTTTTCGCTGGATATGTACACTACTTTCAGGTTGGCGTGATTTTGCCTGATCCGGTGGCCGATGGCATGCATGAGATGGGTTTTGCCCAGTCCCACTCCCCCGTAAATAAAAAAGGGATTATATACTTTGGCGGGAACTTCGGCAACGGCCAGCGAGGCGGCGTGGGCAAAACGGTTGGAATTGCCGATTACGAAGGATTCAAAAATATATTTGGGATTAAGCGCGGTGGTGTAGTCTTCGCTGCCGTTCGTACGCCGGGCGCCGGCATCGGCTGTGGGGGCTTTCAACGATTCGACAGGTCCCGCCGGCTTGGGTTCGGATGGGATGATCTGTTGAAGCGGCGCGGGTACTGTTTCGGCTTGTTGTTTCTCGGAATCCAGGTCGAGATTGATAAATTTGACTTCCAGCGGTTTTTGAGTGACAAATTGAATGGTATTTTGAATCGTGACGGCATAACGGGTTTCAATCCAGTCTTTAGTAAACTGGGTAGGCGTGCCGATCTCAAAGGTCGTTTCGGTGATAGCCAGCGGGATGGCGGACTTGATCCAGGTGTCGAAAATAGGTTTGATAATTTCTTTCTCCATGATTTTCAGCACCTGTTCCCAGACCGAAGCTATATAGGCAGTATCCATACCATTCATCCTTTCCATCCGAAAAAATTGCCTTAACGGGTACTCTACATAAGTTATCCACATTGTTATCAACATGTGTGAATAATTATGGTAATTGAATGAGTTTAGACGAAAAAAAAATACACCGACAAAATGCGATAGTCCGTGCTGCGTATACTGTTTTCGAATTGTGCGTATTATGTTAGTATTGAGAGTGGGAAACAGGGTGATGTGCTGTTTTTCTATTTAATATTAACAAAACTGGGACAAGTTATCAACAGTTTGTTTTTTGGTTCCGCCAAAATTAGACAAATTTATCCACAGCCTTATCCTGTAATTATCTTGACACTTCAGGAACGACTAGTCTATAATCTTTAATAGTTGAAAATGCAATATTTAACATGGGGTCTTATCGCGTTTTCGCTCAAGGAGGTGTAAGTGAATGAAACGTACCTATCAGCCGAATACTCTGTGGAGAAAAAGAACCCACGGTTTTCGCGAGCGTATGAAAACTAAAGGCGGTCGTCTTGTTCTCAAGAAAAGACGCGCCAAAGGTCGTAAAAGACTATCTGCATAGTAGGCCGCTAGATGTGGCCTATTTTTTCCCTAACCCCAAAGAGGCTTTCAGAAAGTTGGGGGAAGGGCCACGAAACAGCGGGACGCCAGGCGTCGTAACCCGAAAAAAAGAATGGTTTCTCACCATAGGCGCGGGAATGAATCATGATGATGTTCAAACTGCCTAAAAACGGCATACTTCGTAAGAATAAAAATTTCCAGGCTGTTTACCGGGCAGGGAAATCCTATGCCAATCGCCAACTTGTCTTGTATGTGCTTCCTGGCAAGACCGGCGAGCGGCGAGTCGGTTTCGCCGCAGGGAAACGTCTGGGAAAAGCTGTTGTCCGAAATCGGGTAAAACGGCTGCTGAGGGAAGCGTACCGTCTGAATCAGCATCGTCTATCTTCCGGCGTCGACCTTATTTTGGTAGGCAGGCAGCCGATTATCGCCGAACGCCTGCCGGCAGTTGTCGCAGCGTTTATACAAGTCTGCGGTCGGGCAGGCATAGTGGTGAGGTAGATTTTTATGATTCAAGCAGGGTTGTTGGCGGCTATCCGGTTTTACCGCCGGTTTATATCTCCATTGAAACCGCCGAGTTGCCGGTTTGTGCCGACCTGCTCGGAATATGCGCTTGAGGCGATCCAAAAATATGGAGCCTCGCGCGGTCTTTGGCTGGCTATAAGGCGGGTCATGCGCTGCCACCCGTTTCATCCCGGCGGCTATGATCCGGTCTAGTGCATATATTGTTCACGTGAAGGAAGTGAGCTTGTTTTGTGGGACGCGATCCTCGCCCCGATTGAAAATCTGATGGCCTGGGCTCTGACTTTTTTGTACAATCTCACGGTGCAGGCCGGTTGGCCTAGTTATGGCATCGCTATTATTCTGCTGACCATTGCGATTAAAATGATTCTCTATCCGCTGACGATTAAACAGGTTAAATCCATGAAAGCCATGCAGAATATTGCTCCGAAGATGAAAGAGATCCAGGAAAAGTACAAGGATAACAAGGAAAAGCAGCAAAAAGAAGTAGCCAATCTTTACCGGGATGCCGGGGTTAATCCCTTGGCCGGATGTTTGCCCCTGCTTGTCCAGATGCCGTTTTTTATCGCGATTTTCTTTGTCATCAAAGGTTTTCACTATGAGAGCAATCCCAGCTTTCTGTGGATTGCCAACCTGGCTCAGGAAAATCCGAGCGACCCACTGTTAATTCTGCCCGCTCTGGCGGCAATTACCACTTATATTACTTCTAAGCAGACAATGACCGATAATTCCCAGCAAAACAAAGCCATGCTTTTTATGATGCCGATCATGATCGGCTGGTTTTCTTATCAGTTTCCCGCCGGTCTGGCCCTTTACTGGGTGGTAAGCAATTTTGTCCAGATTGCTCAGCAATGGTGGCTTTATCGTACTCCGGCTGTAAGCCAAAAGGAGGCGCGCTAACGCTATGAATATGGTTGAAAAGGTTGGCAAAACCATAGAAGAAGCAATGGAAGCTGCGGCAAGGGAACTCGGTGTTGCTAGGGATCAGCTCGAATCTGAAGTGCTGGAGGAACCTAGTAAGGGCTTGTTTGGCCTTATTGGCGGGAAGCCGGCCAAGGTTCGCGCCTGGGTCAAGGCGGCGCCCGAAGAACCGGTCAAGAACGGGAAAGAACCGCGGACCCAGCAGGATCCTGTGGCTGTGGCCAAGGATTTTCTGGATAATGTTTTTAGGACGATGAAGCTTGATGTCAAAATTGAGCGGATGACTCACGCCGACCATGTCACCTTAAACCTTCGCGGCGATGATCTGGGGGTATTGATCGGCAAACACGGCCAAACCCTGGATGCCCTGCAATACCTTACCAATCTGGCCGCTCACCGCGACGCGGAAGATCGGATAAAAATCATCCTGGATGTCGAGGATTACCGCAAACGCCGCGCTGAGACGCTGGAGAGGCTCGCCAGGCGACTGGCCGACCGGGTGAAGGCCCGGGGTGAAAAGGTGGTACTGGAACCGATGAGTCCCCACGAGCGCAAGGTCATCCATATGACGCTGCAGGAAGATGACCGGGTTACTACATACAGCGAAGGTGAAGAGCCTTATCGTAAAGTAGTGATTGCCCTTAAAAAATAGTGCTGATTGTAAACCCAGTAATATTAAGGTATTACTGGGTTTGTCGTATATTTTCCGAGCGACGTGAAACACTTGATATGTTTTGGAAGAGTTGCCTTGCGAGGTGTGAATGTTGATTCAAGACGATACTATAGCGGCGGTGGCTACGGCCGTGGGCGAAGGAAGCATCGGAATCGTCCGGGTCAGCGGCCCCAAGGCCATGCTGATTGCCCGGAGCGTTTTTCGGCGCCCGGCCGGAAAACCGGAACAGGAGCTGCCTTCCCACTGCGCCTCTTATGGACATGTGGTCGACCCGGCCACCGGCGACACGGTCGACGAGGCGTTGCTGCTGCCGATGCGCGCTCCGCGGTCCTATACCCGGGAAGATGTAGTGGAAATACATTGCCATGGAGGGCCCGTACCTCTCCGCAGAACCTTGGAACTGGTGCTGGATGCCGGGGCGAGGATGGCCGAGCCGGGCGAATTCACGAAACGCGCTTTTTTGAATGGCCGGCTCGACCTCAGTCAGGCCGAGGCGGTTATGGATGTGATCCGCGCCAAGACGGACGCTTCGCTGCGGATGGCTGTCGGCCATCTGTCCGGCGTGCTGTCGGCCAAAGTAAAAGCGCTGCGGCACGAAATTCTTCGCCTGATCGCCCAACTGGAGGCGGCTATCGATTTTCCGGAAGAAGATATCGAGGATCTGGCGGCTCAGAAGGTTTCCCGAGCCTTGGCCCGGCTCGTTGAGGATCTGGAGGCTTTGTTGACGACCGCCCAAACCGGGCGAATTCTTCGTGAGGGCATGGCTACCGCCATTATCGGGAAACCCAATGTGGGGAAGTCCAGCTTGCTCAATGCCTTGCTGGGGGAAAAGCGGGCCATCGTTACCGATATCCCCGGTACAACCCGCGATATTATCGAGGAATATGTCAATATCGGCGGAATTCCCCTGAAGATAGTCGATACTGCCGGAATTCGCGATACGGCCGACATTGTGGAACGAATCGGGGTGGAGAGGGCGCGGGAAGCGGTGGCGGAAGCCGATCTGATTCTTCTCGTGCTGGACGCTTCGGCGAAGCTCACTGCGGAAGACAAAAAGGTGCTGGATTTGCTGGCCGGAAGGCAGGCCATCGTCTTGGTCAATAAGTCGGATCTTCCGGAAGCGGTCGATATGGGCGAGGTGGGCCGCCTCGCGGCCGGCAAAAGCATCATCCGGGTTTCCGCTTTGGAGGGGACCGGGGTGGGGGAGCTGGAGCAGGCGATTGCCGGAATGGTCTACAGCGGAAAAATAAACCAGGCCGAAGGAGCCTTTGTTACCAATGTCCGCCATAAGCACCTTTTGAGCCAGGCCCGGGAAAGACTGGCGGAAGCGCTGGCCACCGCCCAGGCCGGCATGCCGCCGGATTGCATCGTTGTCGATTTGCGGTCCTCATGGGAGGTGTTGGGCGAAATTACCGGCGAAACCGTGGGAGAAGATATTCTCGATCAGATTTTTTCCCAGTTTTGTATCGGCAAGTAGCGTTGATGGTTGGATATCGCTGAATTTTTGACGGAGTTGAGAGCATGTTTAACGCCGGAACCTATGACGTGGTCGTCATCGGCGCAGGACACGCCGGCTGCGAGGCTGCGCTGGCCTCGGCCCGGATGGGCTGCCGCACGTTGATGGCGACGCTGAACTTGGATAATATCGCGATGATGCCCTGCAATCCCGCTGTCGGCGGCCCGGCCAAGGGGCATCTGGTCCGGGAAATCGACGCCATTGGCGGCGAGATGGGGATTAACACCGATAAAACCTGCATCCAGGCTCGGATGCTGAATACCGGCAAAGGGCCGGCTGTTCACGCCTTGCGGGCCCAGGCCGACAAAAGCTTATACCATCTTTTCATGAAAGAAACCGCCGAAGGCCAGGCCAATCTGGTTGTCAAACAATTGCTCATCGACAGGATTCTGGTTAAGGGCGGCGCCGTCGAAGGGATCGAGACCGAGACGGGGGAGATCATCCGCTGTCAGTGTGTCGTCATTGCTTCAGGCACTTATTTGCGAGGAAAAATCATTCTGGGTGATGTATCCTACCCCGGCGGTCCCGGCGGTCAGCGTCATGCGGAAAAATTGTCCCATTCCCTCCAGGAGATGGGCATTACACTGATGCGCTTCAAAACCGGAACTCCGGCCCGGGTAGACCGGCGGACCCTTGATTTTTCCAAGATGACTGTCCAGCCGGGGGATGAGGCGGTCCATAATTTCTCATTCATGAGCGAGGTGGCAACCCGGGACCAGGTGCCCTGCTGGCTTACTTATACCAATGAGCGGACCCATCAGATTATCCGGGATAATCTCCACCGCGCGCCTCTTTATACCGGAATGATCGAGGGGACCGGCCCGCGGTACTGCCCGTCCATCGAAGACAAGGTCGTCCGCTTTGCGGAGAAGGAATCCCACCAGTTGTTTATTGAGCCCGAGGGCCTGCATACCAGCGAAATGTATGTGCAGGGGATGTCCACCAGTCTGCCGGTCGAGGTGCAATACGCCTTTCTGCGGACCATACCCGGCCTTGAGCGCGTGGAGATCATGCGGCCCGGCTACGCCATTGAATACGACTGTGTCGACCCGACCCAACTCAAGGCTACCCTCGAATTCAAGCATATTGCCGGACTTTTTTCCGCCGGGCAGGCGAACGGGACTTCAGGCTATGAGGAGGCTGCCGCCCAAGGCTTGATCGCCGGGATCAACGCGGCGCTCCAAGTTAAAAAGAAACCGCCCTTCACTCTTGGCCGCGCCGAGGCTTATATCGGCGTCCTGATCGACGACCTTGTCACCAAAGGCACCAATGAGCCATACCGGATCATGACTTCGCGGGCTGAATACCGGCTGATTCTGCGACAGGACAACGCCGATCTCCGCTTGACGGAACTGGGGCGACGGGTGGGGCTGGCAGGCGACGAGCGGTATAACCGTTTTTTGCTCAAGCGGGACGCCATTGACCGGGCGTTGTCGCTATTGGCCAGAACAATGATCACCCCTGTTCCCGATATCCAGGAAAAACTGCGGAATATGGGCACGAGCGAACTGCGGTCGGGGAGCAATCTATCGGAGCTGCTCAGGCGGACCGAAGTCAGCTACGAGCTGCTGCGCCTCTACTTTGACCTCCCCGGGCTATCGCCGGCTGTGAGGGAGCAGGTGGAAATCGCGATCAAATATGAAGGCTATATCAAGAAACAGGCCGAGCAGGTGGAGCGGGCCGCCAAACTGGAGGCCAGACTGCTGCCGCCGGATATTGATTATGCGCAAATCGGGGGGCTTTCGCTGGAAGCGCGGCAGAAGCTGGCTAAAATTCAGCCCGCCTCCGTGGGGCAGGCGGCGCGTATATCCGGCGTTTCGCCGGCCGATATTTCGATACTGCTTGTTTATTTGGAGCAACTGAAGCGCCGGGAGGAATGAGCATGAGTTTTTCGGATATTCTCCGCGAAGCGGCGGAAGAGTACGGAATAGCGTTGACGCTGGACCACCTGGCCGCTTTTTCGCTTTATCAGCAATTACTGCTTTCCTGGAATGAAAAGATCAATCTCACAGCGATAACCGAGCCCCGCGAGGTGGCGGTAAAGCATATGATCGATTCGCTTTCCTGCTATGACGAGCGTTTTTTTCCGCCGGGCTGCACGGTGGCGGATGTCGGCACCGGGGCCGGATTTCCCGGCATACCCCTGAAAATCTTCCGGCCTGACATCCGGTTGACGCTGATCGACTCCTTGAATAAGCGGCTGATTTTTTTGCAGGACGTCGTCGGCCAGCTCGGACTAAAGGACGTCAAGCTGGTACATGCCAGGGCGGAAGAGGCCGGACGGCAGAAGGAGCAGCGGGACCGCCACCAGGTGGCCCTCTCAAGGGCGGTGGCCCGTTTGAACACCCTGGCGGAGCTGTGCCTGCCTCTTGTCCGGCCCGGCGGTTATTTTATCGCCTTAAAGGGGGCGCAATATCAGGAGGAGCTCGCCGAAGCCCAACCGGCCATTAAAACGCTGGCTTCTTCGGTGGATGAGGTTAAAAATGTCTCGTTGCCCGGACTGGATGACCGCCGGGCCGTCATTTACATCCGTAAGTCCGGACCAACCCCGGCCGGCTTTCCCCGGCGCCCGGGAATACCGGAAAAAAAGCCGCTGTAATTGAAAGGAAACTACCGCCTAATGCCGAATACTGCTTATATATTTTGTTATTATTTATGGATTATGGATTATGAGGCGGTGGGTTCATGAACAAGTTGGCAAGACTGCTGGGGATAAACAGTACTGATCCCGAACCAGGAAAAGCGTCTTCGGAGCCGGGAGCAGGGGACAGTACGGATATTCATGAGATACATATCGGGGAGATCATCCCCAATCCCTTTCAGCCCCGCAAGACTTTCAACGATGAAGGCCTGCAGGACCTGGCCGCATCGGTTCGTGAACATGGCATTCTTCAACCGCTTTTGGTCCGCCGGACTCCGGCCGGTTTTGAAATCGTTGCCGGCGAACGCCGCTTCCGGGCCGCTAAAATTGCGGGACTGACAGCCGTACCGGCCATCGTCCGGGAGCTCGACGACAAGGAAATGGCCGAGCTGGCGATGATTGAGAATCTTCAGCGGGAGGACCTTCACTATCTGGAGGAGGCGGAGGGCTTTCAACTGTTGCTGACGAATTTTGGCCTGACCCAGGAAGATCTGGCCCGGAGGGTAGGAAAGAATCAATCTACGATTGCCAATAAATTGCGGCTGCTGCGCCTGGCTCCCGAGATTCGCCAGACCCTGGTCAGCGATAGCCTGACGGAGCGTCATGCCCGGGCCCTGCTAAAGATCGAGGACCCCGGCCGGCAGCAGGAAATACTGGCCTCCATTCGCCAGAACGGGCTGAATGTCCGGGAGACCGAAGATCTAATCGAAGGCGTCCTGGAGGATATTTCCCGGGAAATGGAGAAAAAGGCTCCCAAGCAAAATGTCGTCAAAATCATCAAGGATGTCCGGATTTTTCTGAATACCATCAATCATGTGGTCGGCGAAATGAAAAAGGCCGGGTTGAAAGTTCGCCTGACGCAAAACCAGGACGAGGAATACATTACCCTGAACCTAAAGATTCCCAAGCGGCGGAAGAAATAGGAAAGGCCAGCATACGCTGGCCTTTTTGTTTTAGTTTTTTATTCCAGCCAGTTTCTTCGCCAGCTTTACCGCTTCGACGCCGTTGGAGGCGTAGGCGTCGGCTCCGGCTGCTGCGGCGTAGTCTTCGGTCACCACCGCCCCGCCGACGATAATTTTGGCCGGCGACCCGGCGCCCCTCAGGGCGTCGATCGTAATGTTTACCTGGGGCAATGTCGTGGTCATCAGCGCGCACAGGCCCACACAGTCGGCTTTTTCTGCGGCGGCGGCCTCCACTATTTTTTCCGGCGGGACATCTTTGCCCAGATCGATCACTCGGAAGCCGTTATTCTCCATCAGGGCGGCGACGATATTTTTGCCTAAATCATGAATATCGCCCTTCACGGTGGCCAGGATGACGGTTCCCGCGGTTTGGGCGACAAGAGAGGGGAGCGCTTCTTTCAGGGTAAGGAAGGCCGACCGCATGGTTTCCGCAGCCAGCATTACCTGCGGCAAAAAGCAGCGGCCCTGGCCGAAGGCTTCCCCGATTTCATTCATGGCTGCCGTCAGCGCCTGTTCGGTGATGCCGAGGGGGCTGTGGCCGAGCTTCAGGGCTTCCTGAATGAGCTCGGGGACGGCTTCCTTTTCGCCGGAAAGCACCGCCTGCTTGATCCGGGCGAGGATGTCCGCCGTCCCTTCCCGGATGTCTTGCTCGGGCGAAGGGGCGGTATGAGCGGCGTAAGTTTCGCTGTAGCGCCGCCCGTTCCGGTCGTGGGACAGCAGGGCGGCGGTGGAGTGCAGGACGTCCTGGATGAGCGGATCGTAAGGGTTGAGGATCGGGGCGTCCAAACCGGCTGTCAGCGCCATCGCCAAAAAGGCGGCGTTCATAATGTCCCGCCGGGGCAGGCCGTAGGAAATATTGCTCAGGCCCATAGCGGTAGGAAACCCGAAATACCGGCGATAGAGGCGGAGGGTCTCCAGGGTTTCCAGGGCCGCCTGGGCTTCGGCGGCTACGGTCAGCACTAGCGGGTCCAGCAGGAGGTCCTGTGGCCGCAGGCCGGCAAGATAGGCGGCTTCGACGATTGCGCGGGCAACCTCCAGCCGCTCGGCCGCCGTGGCGGGGACGCCCCCGGGCGCTATGGGGAGGCACAGGACTGCGGCCCCGTATTTTTTGGCGAGGGGGAGAAAAGAGGCTATCCGTTCGGGCTCGGCAGACACCGAGTTTACCAGGGCCCTGCCGGGAAAGGCCCGCAGGCCGGCTTCCAGAGATTCGGGGTCGGTCGTGTCGATGGCCAAGGGCACGTCGGTGAGCAGCGAAAGCTCTTCCACGGCCTGGCGCATGGCCGCCGGCTGGTTGATGCCGGGCACCCCCATATTGATGTCGAGTACAGCGGCGCCTGCCCGGACTTGGGCCAGGGCTTCCTTTTTCACCATGGCGAAGCTGCCGTTGCGAATTTCCGCTGCCAGGGTCTTTCGTCCGGTGGGATTGATCCGCTCGCCGATCACTACGGTGGGCGAACCTGGCCCGAGCTGGACGGTCCTGCTCCGGCTGGTGAGCGCCGTGGCGGTTTGGACGGTCCTGGCGGCGGAGGAGCCGGCCGCGGCCAGGGCTTGCCTGACGGCTTTGATATGGTCGGGGGTTGTGCCGCAGCAACCGCCGATATAAGTGGCCCCCGCCTGGATGAGCTTCAACGCCCAGGCGGCCAGTTCTTCGGGCCCCATCGGGAAGACCGTCTGGCCGTTTTCCAGGCGCGGCATGCCGGCATTGGGCTGAACGCTGACGGGTTTGCTGCAGGCCTTGGCCAGAGCGGAAACGATATCCACCAGCTGGGCGGGGCCTAACGAACAGTTGGCCCCGACGATATCCGCGCCCATCGCCTCCAGAACAATGGCGGCGGTACGGGGATCGGTGCCGGTAACCGTCCGTCCGTCGGCGCCGAAGGACAACTGACAAATAACCGGGAGGGAGGAGGCGGCCTTGGCCGCCAGCAGGGCAGCCCGCATTTCCTGGATGTCGATAATCGTTTCGATAATAATCAGGTCCGCCCCGCCGCCGGCCAGTGCGCTGATTTGTTCATAAAACGCCCGGTAGGCATCCTCGAAGGCAAGCTCGCCCAGAGGAGCGATCAATTGGCCGGTCGGCCCGACCGAACCGGCCACTTTGGTCGACGGTCCGCAGGCTGCTTTGGCGATTCGCACCGCCGCCCGATTGATTTCGTTTACCTGGTCTTCCAGACCGTAATTTTGGAGTTTGATCCGGCTTCCGCCAAAAGTATTGGTTTCGATAATATCGGCGCCGCTTTCCACATAGCGGCGGTGAATCGAGGTGATGGCCGCCGGGTTCGTAAGATTCCAGCCCTCCGGGCAAGCGCCGGTCGGCAGTCCGGACTGGTGCAGCATGGTGCCCATGGCGCCGTCAAATAGATGGATCATGCTCTTGGCTCCTTTCTGGCAAAACAATTTGGCAGGCGGCATGAGGCGCAGCCTTCAGACCGGCAAGCGCCCGCCGGGGTCGGCCCGGCCGCGGGTGCGAGCCCGATGACGGCGGTGATGGATTTCCTGGGCGACAGGATGCAGCTCTCATTGATGGTGATTCCTATCGCCGCGCCGTCGGCAAGGGTCAGTACCGACGGCTGCTCTTCGACAGCCCAGTCCCCGTAGCCCGGGCTGTAGCGGCTTGTGCAGCCGAGACCGGCCCGGGCGGCTTCCCCGGCCAGATATTTGCAGGCTTCGTCCGCCGTCTGCTCAACCGCGGTTGTTCCCGCGGCGTCCAGCAGCAGGCCGGCCGTATAGTCACCGGCCGCAAAGCGGCGGGTGACTTCCTTCTCCAGTTGCGGCCCAATCGTTACGGCAAGCACCGCGACTTCCACCGCCGCCTGGAGATGGGCGGCGACGTCGCGGCTGGAAATCAGGGCCGGTGAAGGCGCATGAATTATCTGCCTGTCGCGGTTATAAGCATATCTTTTCCAGGTCGCGCGCGGTTTGGCGAGCAACAGGCCGTCGCCGCAGGCGGACGCCACCAGCTCGCCGGGGAAGGATGCGCTGCCGCCGAGTCCGGCATAGCGGCGGGTTTCCTGTTCTGAAAGCGCTAAAAGCGGTATATGGTAGACGGTCATATATTCCTCCAATAAAAAATCCCTTTCCGTGGAGGAAAGGGATTTGCCCAGCCCTTTCTCTCATCTCCCGGGATAGACCTATCCCGCTGGATTTAGCACCACTGCCCTAAGGCCGGTTGCCGGGTGTCATCGGGCCAGTCCCTCGACCGCTCTTGATAAGAGTTGACTTTCTTATTTCATTGTTTTCTATAATAGCGTATGCAGTGGCATCTGTCAAGGTGCCGGCCTTTACATTATGTAAACATATTGAAGTGCCCTTTATACCCCTTTTTTTCTTGTTATTGTTGGATGGCAGGAAATCGCCGTCAGATTGTGGAAGTTTTAATTCTGACTTTTTAGCTTGAGGTGAATTTATAGTGGTAAAAGTGATCGCCATTGCCAACCAAAAGGGCGGTGTGGGAAAAACCACCACGGCGGTCAATTTGAGCGCCTGCATCGCCGAATTGGGTAAGAAGGTGCTGCTTGTTGACATTGATCCGCAAGGCAACTCGACCAGCGGCCTGGGGATTAATAAAGCTGCCATTAAGCGGTGCGCTTATGATGCATTGGTTAATGAGACGCCTGTCGAGTCTGTCGTTTTGCCGACCCAAGTTGCCAATCTGTCGTTATTGCCGGCCACTATCCAGCTGGCGGGGGCGGAGATTGAACTGGTTTCGGTGCTGTCCAGGGAAACGCGGCTCAAAAGGTCGCTGGATAAAGTCAAATATAACTACGACTATGTCCTTATCGACTGCCCGCCTTCCCTGGGTCTGTTAACCATTAACGCCCTCACCGCCGCCAATTCGGTGATCATACCCATCCAATGCGAGTTTTATGCTCTCGAAGGGCTTACCCAACTGATGAATACCATATCGCTGGTGCAGAAAAACCTCAATCCCGCCCTTACGCTGGAAGGGGTCGTTCTGACCATGTTCGATGCGCGAACCAATCTGTCGATCCAGGTAGTCGATGAGGTGAAGAGCCATCTCCGGCACAAGGTTTATCAGACGATCGTTCCCCGGAACGTCCGGCTCAGCGAGGCGCCCAGCCATGGCCAGCCGGTGATCAAATATGATCCGAAATCCAAGGGCTCCGAAGTCTATTTTGATTTAGCGAAAGAGGTGCTGGGAGATGACTAAGCGAGGTTTTGGGCTCGGCCGAGGATTGGGAGCTCTCGGGCTGGAAGCGGGCGAGAATGAAGTACGGTCGGAACTGCCGGTGTCGGAAATTGTTCCCAATCAATATCAGCCCCGGCGCGTGTTCGACGAGGAAGCGCTCAATGAACTGGCTCAGTCGATTAAGCAATATGGGGTCATCCAACCGATTATTGTCCGAAAAACGATGACAGGGTATGAACTGGTGGCCGGTGAGCGCCGTTGGCGGGCGGCTCAGTTGGCCGGCCTGAAAGTGATGCCTGCGGTTATCCGGGAGTATAGCGACGGGGAAATGACCGAGATTGCCCTGATTGAGAATCTTCAGCGGGAGAATCTTAACCCGATCGAGGAAGGCGCAGCCTACCGCAGGATGATGGAAGAGTTTGGCCTGACCCAGGAAGAGGTCGCCCGTAAAATCGGACGCAGCCGCTCGTTAATCGCCAATATGGTGCGGATGCTCCATCTCCATCCGGATGTTCAGGATCATGTTTCACGTGGAACATTGACGATGGGTCAGACAAGGCCGTTACTGGCCATTGAGGATTCCGAACTGCAACTGGAAGCCGCCAATACCATTCTTGAGGAAGACCTCTCGGCACGGGACGCTGAAGAATTGGTGAAACGTCTTTTGTCAGCGCCACGGGTCAAGAAGGCCAAAAAGCTTGAAAAGCGGGAGATATTTGTCGCAGAAGCGGAAGATCGCTTGAAGATGGTATTGGGAACACAAGTCAGGATCAAACCCGGGAAGATAAAAAGCAAAATTGAGATAGAATTTTATTCGGCCGAGGATCTGGAGAGAATCATTGAAGTCCTGTCGGCCCAGCAGTATGCTGCGGCGACCCATCCGCGCGGGCCGTTGATCGTCTAATGTTTCACGTGAAACAAGCGAGTAGGGTGAGGGGAATAGCGTGCGTCACGACAAAGATCTGTTAGGGGAGCGAGAACTGCCGGACGAGGTCTATTACGGCATTCACACTCTCCGGGCGGAAGAAAACTTTTCGCTGTCGGGGCTGAAAGTAAATCAGGCGTTGATCAAAGCCATTGCGCTCATAAAAAAAGCGGCGGCAGAGGTCAACAGCGAACTGGGGTATCTGACTCCTGAGATCGCCGGAGCCATTGCGCAGGCTGCCGACGAAGTGCGGGACGGGCGGTGGGGGGAGCAATTTGTAGTCGACGCCCTGCAAGGCGGGGCCGGAACCTCCACCAATATGAATGTCAATGAAGTGTTGGCGGCCAGGGCCAATGAATTGCTGACCGGCGCCAAAGAGGGGCCGGTTACTCCCTTGGAGCATGTCAATCTCCATCAGTCGACCAATGATGTTTATCCGACCGCTCTCAGAATAGCCGCCATCTGGCAGCTTGGAGCGCTGAGCGAGGCCTGCGCCCTGCTCCAGGAGGCGCTTCAGGAGAAGGAAGCCGAGTTCGCGGGAGTCATCAAGGTCGGCCGGACCCAGCTCCAGGACGCCCTGCCGGTCATGCTCGGGCAGGAGTTCAGCGCTTATGCCCAGGCCATTGCCAGGGACCGCTGGCGGATTTACAAGGTGGAAGAACGGCTCCGCCAGGTCAACCTGGGCGGGACGGCGGTCGGCACCGGACTGAACGCGCCGCGGAAATATATATTCGCAGTGACGGAACGGGTGAGAGGGTTGGCCAACGTCGGTCTGGCCCGGGCGGAAAACCCGATGGACGTCACCCAGAACGCCGATGTATTCGTGGAAGTGTCGGGGCTGATAAAAGCCTTGGCCGTCAATATAAGTAAAATCGCCAACGATCTGCGGCTGATATCGTCCGGGCCGCGGGCCGGATTAGGAGAAATCCGGCTGCCTGAACGGCAGGCCGGATCGTCGATTATGCCGGGAAAGGTGAATCCGGTCATTCCGGAGGCGGTTAATCAGGCCGCCTTTCATGTCATGGCGGCCGATCTGGCGGTCACGCTGGCGGCCCAGGCCGGCCAACTGGAGTTGAACGCCTTTTTGCCGCTGATCGCTCATCATTTGCTGGGCAGCCTCGAAATAATGACAAATTGCGTCAAAATGTTTACCGATTTTTGCATAAAAGACCTGGAGGCCAGGGCGGAGGAATGTCGCAAAATGGTGGATGAAAGCCTGACCGCAGTTACCGCTTTGGTTCCCCATATCGGCTATGAAGCGGCGACGAAAGTCGCCAGAGAAGCCTGTTCCTCCGGCCGCTCCGTCAGCGAGACCGTGTTGGCGCTAAAGCTCATGGGAGAGCGGGAACTGGAGATTGTTCTCGATCCCCGGGAAATGACCCGGCCGGGAATCGCAGGAGAAAAAGCTCTGAAGCAGATGGAATAAGTTGGCTGAAATCAGCCACACTAAAGGGAAGGATTAGAAAATTATGCAGGATACGCCAAAGGGTGCCCGGCTGCACATCGCCATTTTCGGGCGGCGTAACGCCGGCAAGTCGAGTCTGATCAACGCGCTGACCAATCAGGATATCGCACTGGTGTCCGATGTTCCCGGAACAACTACCGATCCGGTCTATAAAGCCATGGAGATCCTGCCGCTGGGGCCGGTGATGATCATTGACACGGCAGGCATCGATGATGTCGGCGAACTCGGCGCGCTCCGGGTCGAGCGGACCCGTCAGGTTCTGAACAAGACGGATCTCGCCATTCTGGTGATCGAACCGGGCGAAGGGGTAACGGAGTACGAACAGGAGCTGGCCGCGGCCGTCGCCAAGCGGAATATTCCGCTGGTGCCGGTGGCCAACAAGAGCGATGCCTACGCCCTTGCACCGGAAGAACTGGCCGGCTGGGCGAAGGCCTTGGGGCAGCCGTTGACCGCAGTGAGCGCCAAAACCAGGCAAGGCATTGAAGAATTGAAGCGTATGATGATCCAGAAAGCCCCGGATAATTGGGAGGGCCCCCCGGTCATCGGCGACTTGCTGAATCCGGGCGATACCGTCGTCCTGGTGGTGCCGATCGATCTGGCGGCGCCGAAGGGACGGCTGATATTGCCCCAGGTCCAGACCATTCGGGATATCCTCGATCATGACGCCTACAGCGTAGTGGTCAAGGAACGGGAGCTCAAGGAAGCCTTAGGCAATCTCAAGCATAAGCCGAAGATGGTCGTCACCGATTCGCAGGAATTCATGAAAGTGGCGGCCGATACCCCGCCGGATGTGCTGCTGACGTCGTTCTCCATTCTGTTTGCCAGGTATAAGGGGGATCTGGAGACGCTGGTCGCCGGGGCGAAAGCCATCGAGACGCTGAAGCCGGGGGATAAAGTCCTCATCGCGGAGGGGTGCACCCACCACCGCCAGGCCGATGATATCGGCAGGGTCAAAATCCCGCGGTGGCTGCGGCAGATGGTGGGCGGAGACCTCGACTTCGCCTGGGTGTCGGGCGGAGACTATCCGCAGGATCTAAGCGGCTACAAGTTGATCGTGCACTGCGGGGCGTGCATGCTGAACCGGCGGGAAATGCTGCACCGGCTGTCGGCGGCCCGTGAGGCGGACGTGCCGATCGTCAATTACGGCGTGCTGATCGCTTACGTGCATGGAATTTTGCACCGGACGCTGGCCCCTTTCCCGGCGGCGCGAATGATTCTGGATGAATAGCGGGGGCGCTGGAATGATTTACCTTGACAATGCGGCCACCAGTTGGCCCAAACCCGAGGCGGTATATGCCGCCGTTGACGACTGCCTGCGCAACTGCGGCGGCAGTCCCGGGCGGGGCGGGCACCGCCTGGCCCGGGCGGCGAGCCAGATTGTATTTGATGCTAGGGAAGAAGTGGCGGTACTGCTGGGAATAAGAAACTCAAGTTCGCTTATCTTCGCCTACAACGCCACGGACGCCTTGAATATGGCCCTGTTTGGCCTGCTGAAACCCGGCGATAAGGTTGTCACAACTTCGATGGAACATAACGCGGTTACCCGTACGCTGCGGGTCCTGGAACGGCAGGGGGTGGCCCTCCGGGTCATTCAGGCGGATGAACGCGGGCAAACTACCCGGGAAGATTTCCGGGCGGCTTTGGCGCAGGGCGCAACGGCGGTCGTCGTTGGCCACGGGTCGAACGTGACGGGAGCCCTCGCGCCTTTGGCGGAGATCGGGCCGCTGGCGGCTGAGGCCGGGGCGATATTGATCGTAGATGCTGCCCAAACGGCCGGGGTTGAAGATATCGACGTCGCGGCGATGGGCATCGACGTCTTAGCCTTCAGCGGCCACAAAGGCCTGCTGGGGCCGCAGGGAACAGGCGGGCTGTATGTTCGGGACGACCTGTCCGTGACGCCCTTGCGGTTTGGCGGGACCGGCAGCCAGTCCGAGTCGGACGCCCAGCCGGTATTCTACCCGGATCGGCTAGAGAGCGGAACCGCCAATACTCCCGGTCTGGCCGGACTGTTGGCCGGGGTGAGGTTTATCCGGGAAACCGGGCCGGCCGTTATCCGGAACCGGGAACGGGAATTGACCGACCTGCTGCTCGAAGGCCTCAGCCGGATTCCGGGGGTAACGCTCTATGGGCCGGCGGCGGGAGAGAACCGGACAGCCGTCGTCTCGTTTACGGTTAGAGGAAGGGACAGCGGGGAGACTGCCAGCCAATTGGACCGGGAATACGGAATTGCCTGCCGGGGGGGACTCCACTGCGCACCGTGGGCACACCGGACGATCGGTACCTTGCGTACCGGCACGGTGCGATTCAGCCCGGGCTATTACACGACCAGGCAAGAAATAGACGCCGCGCTGCTGGCGGTGAAGGAAATTGCCGGCCGGTAGAGGCGGCGACGTGGTCGGAATGAATAACTGCCGTGCACAATATAAACTGCTGTTTTACAGGCCGACCGGCTTCGTCCGCTATACAGCGAGCCGGTCCGGGCCATCAAAAAGGAGAAGAGGTACCGACTATGGATGTTATAGGGCAGATTACGCCATGGCTGATGGAGAATATACAGTATGTAATCATCGCGTTGACGGCCGCCATCTTTCTGGCACTTATTGTATTTATTAGCATAAATCTGAAGCTGGCAAAATTAAACCGGCGTTACGAGAAGATGATGCAGGGGGCGAACGGCGCCAACCTGGAGGAGCTTCTGCAAAAACATATTGAAGAGGTCAGGCAGGCAACCGACAAAGTATCGCGGCTGGACCGCGACTGCCAGCGGCTGGACGGCACGCTCCGCACGTGCGTGCAGAAGGTGGGCCTGGTCCGCTTCAATGCCTTTGAGGATACCGGCAGCGATCTGAGCTTTGCCATGGCCCTTTTGGACGCCGGGAACAACGGGGTTGTCTTATCCAGCATTTTTGGCCGCAGCGAGTCCAGAATTTACGCCAAGCCGGTTGTCGCCGGAGTATCGAGCTATTTCCTGACCGATGAGGAAAAAGAGGCGCTCGCGCAAGCCCAGGAAACAAATTCTAAAAAATAGCAGGAATTGGACATACTACCGGCGAATATATTTATACCTTATTGGGGTACGCACTATTTGTCGAAGGGACGGTGGTGAGATGCCTGTACAACACACAAGGAGCGGGGCAGGGCAATCATTTTGGGCGAAGCTTTGGCAGAAAGCCGGGATAGCCAGACCGAGGTCCCGGTCGGAAAAACGGGAATACACGTTAATGATCGTGCCGCACCATGGCAAGAACGTGAGAAGTTTCCGGTTGCCTGTCAGAGCGCTCCAATTTTCTGCTGCCGCACTTGGTGTGCTGGCGGTGCTTACAATCGGCACGTTTGTCAGCTACCGGTACGCTCTGAATGTCGCAAGCACAGAGCGAGCAGAGCTTGAACAACTCAGGCAAGTCAACGTGAACCAGCATACGCAGATTGAGGAGCTGGCAAAAGCGACTGCGGTGTTGCAGGACGACATGAATCGGCTCAATAAACTTGACGCTGATATACGGAAGATGGTCAACAGTGATGAGCTGCCGGCCTCCCGTTCAGGAATTACAAGGCCGGCTGCCGGACACAGCGGCCAGGGCGGGCCGACCGCGAAACCGGAGGTCAATGACCTCGTCAATCTGGTGCAGGAGCTTCAGGCAACGGCAAAGGCGAGGGAACAAAGCCTTACGGCGCTCCAGGCAGCACTGGTGGATCGCAACGCCCGGCTTGCCGCAACTCCCTCGGTCTGGCCGACCAGCGGCGACGTCACTTCCCGGTTCGGCTGGCGGGGATCGCCTTGGGGATGGGGAAACGACTGGCACCCGGGCATCGACATTGCTAATGACTACGGTACGCCGATCATGGCCACCGCTGACGGCGAAGTGTCCTACAGCGGCTGGTACAGCGGCTACGGTAAATTGATACAGATCGACCATGGAAATGGGATTGTCACGCTTTACGGACACAACTCCGAGCTGCTTGTGAACGTAGGGGACAGGGTCAAAAAAGGCCAGGTCATCGCTCATATGGGTAGCACCGGCAACAGCACCGGCGCGCATTGCCACTATGAAGTTCGCGTAAACGGAACAGCTGTTAATCCGGCGAATTTTTTGTAAAACCAGAGGAGAGAGATGAATGTTCGGCAGCAGCAAACGAGCGCCCGTATTCTCAGATCAAGTCGAAACTCTGATCGGGCAGGGAACTCAGGTAAAAGGCACGGTTAACGCCGGCGGCACGTTGAGGGTCGACGGACAGGTGGAAGGCGAGATTACGGCCAAAGGCGACATCGTGGTCGGCGAAACCGGCAATGTCAAAGCCCAAATCCGGGCGCGCAGCGCGACGATTGCCGGCTCGGTGTACGGCAATGTGGAAGTCGCGGACAAGCTGGAGCTGGCACCAAGTGGGAAGTTGTACGGCGATATTAAGACCGGAGTCCTGATTATCGGCGAAGGCGCTGTTTTCAAGGGTGCCTGTGAAATGCGCCACGGCGAAAAAAACGGCGAGTGGGACAACAAGGCCAAGGACGCAAAAGCCGCTCCGGCCAAAAGTCAATCCGTATGAAATCGACACCTCCGCAAACACTATGAAAAATTGTCGGAGGTGTTTTTATGTCGCGGCTGGTTTCGGTGGAGCCGGGCCTGGAAGATGTAAAGGACCATCTGCATGCCAGGGGTTATGAGGTGGTGGATATGCTGGGCTATGTCCGGCCGATTGAAGCGGTGGTATACAGCGGGGAACCTCTGGAAAATAGCCTGCCCGGGGCGGCGAACGCCAAGAACACGGTATTGGTCAACGCCGCGGGCCTGACTCCCGAGCAGGTCGCCGCCCATCTGGAGAATAAATTGGGCTGATTTCCGGCGCCGGGGTATAAAGCCGGCGAAAGCAGGGACACTATCTGCGGAGGTGCATGTAAAGATGCAGGGGATCATCGCTGTAGAACCAAACCTGTCCAATGTCATCGAATTGCTGGAAACGGAAGGCTATGAAGTGGTGAGTCTGGACCACTCCAATCTGGACGGGATTGACGCCATCGTGGTGAGCGGAGCCGACATCAACCTTATGAACATGCAGGACACGCTGACCGAAGTGCCGGTCATCAGCGCGGTGGGGAAAACGCCGGAAGAGATCCTGGATGAACTGGACCGACTATAACATCAGCAGGGCGCCCGGAGCGGCGCCCTGCTTTTTGGCGTATCGGGTTTTGGCCGGCAAATCGGCAAAAGGCTGCTAGCGCCGACACAGATCGGCGCCCTGGAGTTCGCGCAGGCCATAAGCCAGGCTGTAGGCGATAACGTCGGCCATTTTGACGACTAAATTCAGCCGGGTGCTTTGCAGCACCATATGCTCCATGAATCCGCCGACATTGACAATGCCGGTGATATAGGCGTCGCCGACCGCCGGCAGGTTCTTGTTGACCGCGGCGCCCGGCTTGAGCGAGCCGCGGCCGACGGAAATGCAGCCGACATTCTCGAGCTTGCCCAGGCAGGCATCGATGGCGATAACGTAGGGAAGCGTGTACTGCGAATGGATCGTAAGCAGGGTTTCCGGGAGATTGGTCGCATGGACGGGTTCTTCCAGAGTGCCGTAAACATGGGGATAGAAGTGGAGAGTGCGCAGCTTGCTGCCGGTAAGCGGACCAAGGGCGTCACCCGTAGACCGGTCGGTGCCGATACAGATGATGACGATATCCCTTTCCAAGCCTTTAGCCTCCAGCATGACCGAGCGAAGATGGCTGGAAAGGCTGTGCAGAGAATCGGGATTCTGGATATTAAACTTAAGTTCCGGGGTTGGTTTCGGCCAATTCATGAGTCGGTTAAGCATAGCCAGCTCCTGACATAAAGATTGTTACCATTATGCCCAATTTTGAAGGCAGACTATTCGCCAAGACAGGAAAAGCGCGGCCAAGTTGGAATATTACTATAGACAACGGTTACTAAGGAGGCTGTATGGAAGATCTTCGCGAAAAGTTTCGAGCCATTCCGGCAATTGACCGGCTGATCGCCTCAGCGGCGGAGGAGCCTTGCCTTGCGGGCGTTCCGCGGGAATTGCTGGTTCGTGTTATCCGTCAGGCAACCGATGCCGCGCGCAATCAACTGCGGCAGGAGCAGGAAACCGATATTTCCCCGGCGGGAATTCTGCGTCTGGCGCAGGATATGCTGGCCCATATCGAACAGCCCAGCCTGCGGCGGGTAATCAACGCCACCGGGGTGGTGCTGCACACCAATCTGGGGCGGGCGCCCTTGAGCAGGCGGGCCCGCGAACGGATCACGGCGGTGATGGAGGGGTACAGCAACCTGGAATATGATGTTGCGTCCGGCGAGCGGGGCAGCCGGTACGCCCATATCGCCGACCGCATCTGCGGCCTGATCGGGGCGGAAGGCGCTATTGTCGTCAACAATAACGCCGCGGCCGTACTGCTCGTACTTTCGGCGCTGGCGAGCGGGCGGGAGGTTATCGTAAGCAGAGGAGAACTGGTGGAAATCGGCGGCTCGTTCCGGGTGCCGGATGTGCTCAGGCAGAGCGGGGCAAGGCTGGTGGAAGTGGGGACGACCAACAAGACCCATCTGTATGACTATGAACGGGCCATCGGACCGGATACGGCGGCGATTCTTAAAGTTCACACAAGTAATTACCGGATCGTGGGTTTTACTTCCCAGCCGGAGGATGAAGGCTTGGTGGAGTTGGCCAGCCGGAACGGGATTCCGGTTATCGAGGACCTGGGGAGCGGCACCCTTTTGCCGATCGAGGCCAAAGGGTGGCGGGAGCCGGCGGTTTCGGAACGGCTGGCGGCGGGAATGTCGGTGGTGACCTTCAGCGGCGACAAGTTGTTCGGGGGGAGCCAGGCCGGAATGATCGCCGGCCAAAAGGAGTATATCGACAAGATGCGCAAGCACCCCCTGCTCAGGGCCATCCGGATCGACAAGCTGTCTCTGGCGGCCCTGGAAGGCACGTTGCTCGATTACTCCCTGGGCAATCCGAAGGAAGATATCCCCGTTCAGTATATGCTTCATATCAGTCCGGAAGAACTTGCCGAACGGGCGGAGGGGCTGGCCAGGGAGCTTCAGAAGCTCGGTCCGGACTGGCAGGCTGAGCTGATCAGGCTCAACTCGCAGGCAGGGGGAGGCTCGTTGCCGGCCGTGGATCTTGTCGGTCACGGGGTGGCGCTGACCCATCGGGAAATCGGTGCGTCGTCACTGGAGAGGCGGCTGCGGATACGCGAAATACCGGTGGTGGTCAGGGTCCAGGAAGCCAAGATCATTCTGGACGTCCGGTGCCTGCGAGACTCAGATACCGCGGATATTCTGGCCGCTTTGCGCGACATCGGGGAAGGAGCGGGAGCGTGAAGCACATCATCATCGGTACCGCCGGCCACGTCGACCATGGTAAGACCGCGCTGATCAAAGCCTTGACCGGCACCGACACCGACCGCCTCAAAGAAGAAAAGGCCCGGGGGATATCGATTGATCTCGGCTTTGCGGCCTTGCACCTGAGCGAGGATATTACCGCCGGAATTGTCGACGTGCCGGGCCACGAACGGTTCCTCAAAAATATGCTCGCCGGAACCGGCGGGATTGATATGGTCATGCTGGTTATCGCCGCTGACGAAGGCGTCATGCCGCAGACGCGGGAGCATCTTGCCATGCTGGGCCTCTATGGGGTGCGGCACGGTGTCGTGGCCCTTAACAAAGCCGATAAAGTGGAGGACGATTGGCTGGAGCTGGTGGAGGACGACGTCAGAGGGCTGCTGGCGGATACCTTCCTGGCCCAGGCCCCGCTGTGCCGGGTGTCGGCCATAACCGGCGCAGGGCTGTCGGACCTTCGCCAAACCCTCCTCGCGGTCGCCGGAAAGGTACCGGCCCGGGATACCCAGGCCCCGTTCCGCCTCTGGATCGACCGGGCCTTTACGGTAAAAGGGCATGGGACGGTTGTCACAGGATCAGCCCTCAGCGGGACGGTGGCGGTCGGCGACACCTTAAAAGTGTATCCGGGCGGGGCGACCGTCAAGGTGCGAGGCATGGAGTCGCACGGGCAGAAGGCGGAACGGATCAACGCCGGCCAGCGGACCGCCATCAATCTGAGCGGGAGCGATATGGAGGCCCTGGAGCGCGGCATGGAGCTGAGCGCACCGGCCCGGGGCCTGACCGCCGCCACCTGGGACGTGATCGCCGACTGGCGGGAGGAGGTGCCGGCCGGTACGCGCATCCGGCTGCATCTGGGAACCGCCGAAGTTTTGGGAAGGCTCCACTATTACAAGGATTTGCCGCCAAGGTATAGCCGGCTGCTGCTGGAAGAGCCGCTGGGGGCGGCCCTGGGGGACCGGGGAATTGTAAGGCTGTACTCGCCGCAGCATCTTCTGGGCGGAGTGACGCTTCTCGCTCCGGCCAAACCGGCGCGGCGGCTGTCGCCGCGCCGCCTTGAGCTTGCGGAGGCGCTGGACCGGCACGATGACCGGGAAATTATCGCGAAAATTATCGCCGACCACGGCCAGCCAATTTCTTTGGAGGACATCAAGCGGTCGGCCGGCTATCTTCCGGACCGTCTTGTGGAACAAGTGCTTGAGAACCTGAGGACGGACGGCGTGGTCATGGTGTTGGGCAGCTTCTATCTCACCAGCGCCATGGAAGCCGGCCTGGTGAAACGGCTGACGGAACTGCTCGCCGGCTATCACCAGGAACAGCCGGACCGGCCTGGGTTGTCGAAGGAAATTGCCCGGCAAAAACTCGGCCTGAAGGAAAGAGCCTGTGAAGTGCTGCTGGACTATTGGCAAAAGCAAGGCGCAGTGGTGATTGCCGGCGCGGACCTGGCCTTGCGCGAATTTGCCAGCAAACATGACGACTGGCGGCAAAACCTCGTAAGCCGGGCGGAGGACGCTTTCAGGAGTATCGGACTGACAAGCGTTGACCCGCCCCTGCTGGCGGAGAAGCTGGGCGTCCCGGCGGATAAGGCGCGGGCGGCGCTCGATATCCTGCTGAAGGAAGGGGCCCTGCACCGGGTTGGGGACCTGGTGCTGGCCAAAGCGACAATCGAATATGTCGCCGGCGTGGTGCGCAACCATTTTGCGGCCAATCCGACCATATCGGTCGGAGAACTGCGGGACATGCTGGAAACTTCCCGCAAGGTAGCCTTGCCGCTCATCGAGTTCTTCGACCAGCAAAAATACACCATTCGCGACGGGGATGCCCGCCGCGCCGGGCCCCGGCTTCCTGATAAATCTGAATAGAATGTAAATTAATGATTCTCTTGACAGGATTGAAGGCGGTTTTTATAATGAAGTTAACACATTAGTCTAATGTAAATATACAATAGTATTTTGGGAGTGTGCCTAGGGTTCCGTGCTGAAAGGCGGGCTGGACCGAGCGGCACAGACGCGAAAGCGTTACACCGTGGGCATAAAAGACCCGGCGGAAGGTCCCGGAACAAGGGGCCCTCTTTGCCGGGTCTTTTGCTGTCCCAAGCGCGGCCTGGCTCAGCAATCTAGCAGGCGGACCCGCCCGGCCTACCATCCCCGGAAAGGAGCGAGGCAAATGTGCCGGATTGGAGCGATTAAAAGCAAGGCGCCGGTTCATCCGTCGCAGGCCTTGCGGCTGATGATGCCCCAGCAGGAAGGACACGACAACTCGGGTTTCGCCATGGTGATGCAAGACCTTGGCGGGCTGTTTGCGCCCTACCCCGACCTTCCCCTGCTCTCGCTGGCCTGCACCCAGAAAGGGACGCAGCTGGTCGAGGATTATATGGAAGCCCGGAACTTTCACCGGGTGTTTGAATGGGTGCCCAAGCCGAAGCGGCGGACCGGGCAGGACATAAAGGCCATGCCGCACTATATTTTCCGCTGCTACGACTATCCGGAGCAATACGCCAAGGCGGCCTGGGAGGAAAAGCAGGAACTGCTGCTGGACGCCAGGCTGGAGCTGCGCAGCCTTCTGGAGCAGCAGCAGGCCGGATATGTCTATTCCTTTTGGCCTAATGTGCTTACGCTGAAGGAAATCGGCAAACCCCACGACATCGCCGACTACTTCCGCCTGTGGGAAGACAACGGCGAGCTCCAGGCCAAAAACATCGTTGTTCAGTGCCGGCAGAATACCAACTACGAGGTCGTGCGTTACGCCGCGCATCCTTTTTTTCTCCAGGGATATACCCTCTGCGCCAATGGGGAGAATACGTTTTTCACCCGCAACCGGGATTTTCAGCGGTCGCTGCACCGGGGCTACATCGGCTTTGAGTCCGACTCGCAAAATTTCCTCTATACCTTGCACTATGTGCTGCATGTCCTCAAATGGCCGGTGCAGTATTACAAGCATGTGATAACGCCGCTGCCGGCCGCCGAAATGGAGGGGCGAAAGGATGGCGACGCCCTCAGGCTCATCCGCCAGTCGCTCGCTCATCTGGAGATCAACGGCCCGAATACCGTCATTGCGATGTTGCCGGACGGCAGCCTCCTGAGCTGTTGCGACGGCAAGAAGCTTCGCCCGGTGGTCATTGGCGGCGATGCCGCCACCAAGGTCATCACTTCGGAGGTCTGCGGGCTGAATGCCGTCCTGCCCCGGCGAAAAACCGAGGAGGACGTGTACCCGCATGAACGGGAAGTCGTTATTATCACCCCGGATTTGGAGGTGCAGCGATGGCTCCAGTAATGGCTCAGGATGTGACGGTGAATGATTTGCCCTGGCTTTTGGAATATTCGCCCGAGCGCTGCCAAATGTGCGGCAAATGCCTCGCCGTCTGTACGTTCCAGGCGATCGAAGCCGCCACCGAGCGCCGGCTGGCGTCTCCCGGCGGCGGGAATGCTCCCGCTTACCGGCTGGCGCCGGTCATCCGGCAGAGCGGTAAACTGGCCGAGGCTTGCGTGGGGTGCGGGATGTGCGCGAAGGTCTGTCCGAACCGGGCGATACGGCCGGTGAGGAATCCCGACAGCCGCAGCGAGCTCTTGGTGCGGAGCGGGGGGCTTCCGGCCAAGCGGGGCGGGCGCAACAACCTCCTGAAGGGCCGGACGCTGGATGAAATTGTCGTTGGCCGGATATCGCAAATGACGGACCCGGCCCTCGATTCGGAGCGGCATACGTTTGACATCCGGGCACCCTTCGGCCGGGTATTGGGAGCGGGAGCGCTGCCGCTGGCGGCGGAAGGGGGACTGTTGCAGGTAACCGGTAAAACGCCGCCGGTTCGCTGGATTTATCCGGTCATCTTCGGCGACATGTCGGTGGGGGCGCTGTCCCCGCGGGCCTGGGAAGCCATTTGCCTCGCAACCGCTTATCTGAACGAAGTCCACCACCTGCCGGTCCGAATGTGCACCGGCGAGGGCGGGCTTCCGCCGGGGCTGTTGCGGTCCGAGCATCTCCAGTACATGATCCTGCAAATCGCCTCCGGCCATTTCGGCTGGAACCGGATTATCGCCGCGATGCCGGAGATGCAAACCGATCCGGCGGGGATTCTGATCAAAATCGGCCAGGGGGCCAAGCCGGGCGACGGAGGGCTCCTCCCGGCGGTGAAAGTCGCCGAACATATCCGGGCCATCCGGGGAGTGCCGAAGGCCGACCTGCTGTCGCCGCCCAATCATCAGGGACTGTACTCCATCGAGGAATCGGTGCAGAAGATGCATCTGTCAATGGGGGCGGCTTTCGGGTTCCGCGTACCGGTGGCCATTAAATGCGCGGCTTCCTCGACCTCGGTGTCGGTCTATAACAATCTGCTCCGCGACCCTTATCAAATCTGCGGCGGTTTCTTCCTGGACGGCATCCAGGGCGGAACCGGGGCGGCCAATACCGTTTCGCTGGAGCACACCGGCCATCCCTTGGTGTCCAAGGTCCGCGAATGTTATCTGGCGGCGGTGAATCAGGGCCGCCAGGGCCAGGTTCCCCTTTGGGCGGGCGGCGGGATCGGGATGACCGGGCAGGCGGCCGCCGACGCCTTTAAGCTGATTTGCCTGGGGGCCAACGGCGTGTTTATCGCCAAGCTGCTCATCCAGCTGTGCGGCTGCGTCGGCAACGAGAATGGCCGTTGCAACGCCTGCCATACCGGTCGCTGCCCGGTTGGCATCTGCACTCAGGACCCACGGCTGATCAGGCGTCTGGATGTTGATAAAGCGGCGCAGAATATTGTCGACTATATGCTGGCCTTTGACAGCGAACTGCGAAAACTCATGGCCCCTGTCGGCAACAGTTCGCTGCCGGTGGGGCGCTCCGACGCTCTGGTGTCGGTCGACAAGGCCGTGGCTGATGCGCTGGCGATAGCGTACGCCTGTTAGGAGGGAAGATCATGATGAAAATTAGCGCCCTGCTTGGTGAGGAACGGCTGTCCACCCAGGAACTGCTGGAGAGCATCCGCCAGGCGGTCCGGGAAGGGGAGCGCGAGTTGTATATCGATGCCGCCGGCCAGCAGGATATCGGGGGGCCGCTGTGGCATCCCGCCGGCCGGCCCCTGCGCCTGGTCGTCCATAATCCGGGCCAACGGGTCGGCGCCATGTGCCTGGAAGGGACCGAGCTTTGGGTGGAAGGCTCCGCGCCGGCGGACGTGGGGTGGCTGAATGCCGGCGGACGCATTATTTTGAAGGGCGACGCGGGAGATACCGCCGGCCATTGCGCAGCCTCCGGAACCATTTACATCGGCGGGCGGGCCGGAGCCAGGTCCGGCTCGCTGATGAAGCACGATCCCCTTTATCCCGAGCCGGAATTGTGGGTGCTGAAAAGCTGCGGCAGCTTTTCCTTTGAGTTTATGTCCGGCGGAGTGGCCGTAATCTGCGGCTATGACAGCGAAGGGTTGGAAGCGGTTCTCGGCGACCGGGCCTGCGCAGGGATGGTGGGAGGCCGGATTTACTGCCGGGGTTCCCTTGCCGGCCTATCCGGCCGGGATGTCAAAGCCAGCGGTCTGACGGCGGAGGATATCGGCTTTCTGAGCGGCAAAATGGGGGATTTCCTCGGCGCGGTCGGCCGTCCGGAATTGCGGGAAGAGCTGACGGACTGGGCAGAGTGGAGGATTATCGAACCGCTGAGCTATGAGGAACGGCCGCGCAAAACCATTACCGACATGCGGTCCTTTCGGATGAGCCGTTGGGTTCCCGGCGGAATCTTTGATGGCGTATATCACGACGATGGGGCGGTCATCCCCTTGGTGGCTCAAGGGGATGACCGGCAGAAAATTCCCCTGTGGAGCGAGAAAGTGTTCGCCAGGCCGGAAAGCGGCTCCCGCCCGGCGGGGAGCAGCTGCAGCGACTGCCGGATTTGTCTGAAGAGCTGTCCGGCACACGCCATTACCCGGGTGGCGGCCCCCGGGGAAACTTATCGTTACGCGGCCGCCGCGGCGTTGTGCATCGGTTGCGGCATCTGCGCCGGGGTGTGCCCGGCCGGAACCTGGAGCATGCGCGGCAATTCCGAAGACAATATCCAGTTGGCCGTCTCGGCCGGCAGGCCGGCGAAACGGGCGGGCGCTTGTCCCTAAGGGATGTTTATTTACACCAAATCCTAGATATGCTAATATAATGAACAAGGAGCAGGCGGTCGGTTTTCCGGCGCGGCCGGGCCATTTGCAGCAGGTGCAACCTGTGGGACCTATTCAGGACCATGGGTTATTATTTTTTCGGGAGGTTTAGGATTTGGAGCAGATGAACGCTCTGAAAGCAAGTACCGCCAAGCTGTCGGTCCTATCCAACAGCTTGCTGGTAGTCCTTAAACTGGTGGTGGGCTTCTACGGGGGCGCGGTCAGCATAATCTCCGAGGCCGCGCATTCGGGAGTCGACCTGATTGCCGCCTTAATCGCCTATTTCGCCGTCCGCAAGGCCGGGCAGCCGCCTGATGCCCAGCATGCTTACGGACACGGCAAAATTGAAAATCTTTCGGCCGCCACGGAAGCGGTCTTGATTGTATTAGCCGCTCTCTGGATCATCTACGAGGCCATGACCAAGATTTACTCGCCCCATGTTCCGGCCTACCTGGAGTACGGCATTGGGATCATGCTGATTTCCATCCTGGTCAACTGGTGGGTTTCCTCCCGGCTGATGAAGGTGGCGAAGGCGACCTGCTCCCATGCCCTCGAGGCGGACGCCCTTCACCTCAGGGCCGATATCTGGACGTCGGGCGGCGTCCTGATCGGCTTGGCGGCGATAAAGGTGACCGGCTTTGCCTGGATTGATCCGCTTATTGCCATCCTGGTGGCGGTTGTGGTATTCAAAGCCGGTTACCAGATGACGGTGAAGAGTCTTTATGAACTGACGGATGTGGCGCTGACCGAGGAAGAAGAAGCCATTATCCGCCGGATTCTAAGCGGGCACCCTTCGATTATCGCCTTTCATCAGCTGCGGACGCGCCGGTCGGGCAGCCAGCGCCTCATCGATGTCCATTTGATTCTCTACAAGGATATGCATCTGGATAAGGCCCACGCGGTATGCGACGAGATCGAGGCGGCCATCGAGTTTGAGCTGGCCCCCTGCGACGTGGTCATTCATCTGGAACCCTGCGGGTACCACGAGGACTTCGGCGCCTGCCCCCTGTCGGAGCACAGACAAAAGGAATGAGCGGAACTTAGTTCCGCTCATTTTATGTAAATAACCTTTGATTGGCGGGTCACCGTAGGCGCCGGGGCCGGAGGCGGCCGGCTGTGGCTCCCGGGAGCGCCGGTTTGGGTGCGGGGGGCGCTTCGCCGTTGTTCCTGCCCGGGTCCGGGAGGGGAGCATAGGTAGCAGTTGCGCCGGCATCGGGAGACAGCGCCTTTGCTGCCGGGGGCCTATGGTTGGCCGTGGTTTCGCTCCGGCCGGGACAGGCAGGAGCGGGTGCGCCGGTATTGCCCTGGTCCGCAGGCGGCTGAGGCGCTTCGCCCTGGACCGCTTCATCGGGCTCACCCGGTGGAGGGACGGGCTCCGGTGGGGGCGGATCGGGCGGAATCGGCGGCGGGGGTGGGGGGGGAGGAACAAAGTAGGATGTGGCGAAGGTAAACGGCGGAGGTCCGGACGGAGTACAGGGAGGGGCGCAAGCGTCGGGAGAGCGTGCCAAGCCTTGGGCGCGGCGCAGGATTTCCAACAGCAGAATTTCTTCGGCAACCATGTGGGGGGCGTCCGCTACATCAAACCGGTTGGCCAGAAGCCGGAAAAGATCCACCGGGCCGCAGGTCAAGGCCAGCAGTTCGCTGCTGAAAGCGATCTTGCAGCACAGGAGGTCGATCAATATATCGATCAGTTCCCCGGTACGGTCAAAGCGGGTAATGGCGCGGGCCAGCACGTCGGGAGACGCGCCGGCGATGCGGTGGATTTCTTCGGCGCTGCCGACCAGCAGGCGATAGGAGTTGACCAGGGAGGAGAAATTTGGCACAATGGCATTAACATCGGCCAGGATGGTTTCGATAATTGTCAAGGAAGTTACATCGGTGGATGATGTGGCCATAGAGAACCTCCCCTCGCTTGCTACCTCCAGTGTATGCAAGCGATTCCCGGATGGTTAAATCGATCCGGCGAAAAGGATTTTTTCCCGGCAAAGTATAAATAAGAAAAATAGGCGGGAAAATGGCCATAGTGCAGTCCCGTAAGGGGGGAATACGAATGGTAAAGCTGACCCAATATACCAAAAGCGGCGGGTGAGCGGCCAAGGTAGGGCCGGGGGCCCTGTCGCAGGTGCTGAGCCAATTGCCCAAAACGGCTGATCCGAGGCTTCTCGTGGGTCTGGACACGGCCGATGACGCCGGGGTGTTCCAACTGGACGCGGAAACAGCGCTGATTCAGACCGTTGATTTCTTCACCCCGCTGGTGGATGATCCCTATCTGTTCGGGCAGATTGCCGCCGCCAATAGCCTGAGTGACGTGTACGCCATGGGCGGGAAACCGCTGACGGCGATGAATATCGTGGCTTTTCCCATGTGTTCGCTGGATGCCGCCGTGCTCGGCGAGATCCTCAAGGGCGGCCAGGAAAAAATCAGCGAAGCGGGGGCTGTGCTGGTAGGCGGCCATACGATTGACGACGCCGAGCCAAAATATGGGCTCAGCGTCACCGGGCTGGTCCATCCCGGCAAAGTCTGGGCGAACGCGGGTGCGCGCCCGGGGGACCGGCTGATATTGACCAAACCGATCGGGACCGGGGTGCTGGCAACGGCGATGCGGGCCGAGATGTTTGCTGACGGCGTCCAGGCGGCAATCACCAGCATGGCGGCGCTCAACAAAGTGGCGGCCGAAACCGCCGGGGCGTTTTCTGTCCACGCCTGCACCGACATCACCGGGTTTGGCGTTCTCGGACATCTTTTCGAAATGGCCGCGGCCAGCGGCGTCCGGATTGAAGTGGACAGCCGGGCCCTTCCGCTGCTGCCGGAGGCGACGGAAGCCGCCGCCATGGGATTCGTGCCGGGGGGCGCCTATTCCAACCGCGAGTATTTGACCCGGGTGGCCTTCCGGACGGATGTACCGGACCCCATCCGCGACCTGTGCTTTGATCCGCAGACATCCGGAGGCTTGGTGTTTAGTTTGCCTGAGGAAGAAGCAGCTGCAGCATTGGCTGCGCTAAAAAATGCGGGGCTTCACGCTTGCGCGCTCATTGGCCGCATCGTGGGCCCGGGAAGAGGGGAAATTGATGTCTACTAATACGGTTGACGCCAGAGGGCTAACCTGCCCGCAGCCCGTGATCGCCACGAAGAAGGCGCTGGAAGCCATCGCCGACGGAGTGGTCACCACCATTGTCGATAACCTGACGGCGAAGGAGAATGTAGTGAAATTCGCCGTGGCGAACGGCTGCGGCGCCAGCGTCGAGGAAAAAGACGGGCACTACTACGTGAGAATTACCAAGGGAGCTCCCACGGAAGAGCAGAGGGACACTGCGGCGACCGGAGAAATAGTGTATCTGATCAGCAAGGATACCCTGGGGCATGGCAGCGACGAACTGGGGGCTGTGCTGACAAAGGCCTTTTTTGTCACCCTGCCGGAAGTCGAACCCTTGCCGAAGTCGCTGCTGTTCATCAATGGTGGAGTACGCCTGACGGCCCAGGGCTCGCCGGTTCTCGACCACCTGAAGGCGCTGTCCGAACGGGGGGTCGAGCTGTTGTCCTGCGGGACCTGCCTCGATTATTACCATTTGAAGGACAAGCTGGCAGTGGGGTCGGTGACCAATATGTACACCATCCTTGCCAAATTATCGGAAGCTCCCAAGGCAATTACGCTGTGAGGTGAACTGTACGGACGCACGATACGACCGGCTGGTGGTCTTCACCTCGGTTCATGACGCTCTGCGGGCCGCGAAAATTTTGACCGCCGCCGGCATCGCCTTTATCGAGATTCCCACTCCGCGGGAAATTGACCTCAGCTGCGGGCAGAGCATCCTGATAACCGCCGCAGAAGAGGAGGCGGCGCTTGAGGCGCTGGAAGGCGTGCAGGCCCGCTGGGCGCGGCTATACAGCCGGGATCGCAGCCATAAAATTTACGAAAAGCTTAAGGAGTACGCTAAATGAGCCTGGGAGATTTTCTTTCACCGGGAGTCCTCATCGAAGTCGGCAGCAGGCTGGGAAGAATGGCCGCCATCGGGGCGATTGCCTGGCTGGCCTGCCACTTCTTCGGAATTCTGGTGGACCGCTTTTTTACCCCCGAATCCGGAGCGAAAAAGTTCTATCTGGAGGAAAAACGGGCCAGGACCCTTAGTGCGCTGCTCAAGACCATTCTTCGCTATACGGTGTATTTCATCGCCACCGTCATGCTGCTGCAGGAATTTAAGATCGATACCACCTCAATGATCGCCGGCGCCGGCATCATCGGCTTAGCGGTCGGTGTGGGCGCGCAAAGCCTGGTAAAGGATTTCATTACCGGATTCTTTATCATCCTGGAAGATCAATATGCGGTCGGGGACTACATCGTAAGCGGGGAAATGTCCGGCACGGTGGAAGAAATGGGGTTTCGGGTAACCAAGCTGCGGGACGCCAACGGGGTGCTGCACATTCTGCCGAACAGCTCCATTTCCCGCATCAGCAACTTTACCAGAGGCTATATGCAAGCGGTGATCAATATCCCGGTGGCTTATGAGGCCGACCTGGGCGAAGTGTTTACCCTGCTGGAGGCGGTCGGCCGGGAGGTGTCCGCCATGCCTGAAGTGCTGGAAGGACCCAAAGTGGTGGGCGTGGTCGACCTTCGCCCCGGGGAGGTCATCGTGCGGATGGTGGCGAAGACGGTACCCCTGGAGCAGACGAAGGTTGAAGCGGCTGTTCGGCATAAGGTCAAGCTGCTTTTCGATAAGGAGCAGATTCCCGCGCCGGTGCCCGCGCCGTTTTGCGGTCCGGCCAAGAGGATCCGGCAGGAGGAGCAAAATGATAGTCCGCTGTGAGGTCGGCGACGTTGCCGTAATGAAGAAGCTGCATCCATGCGGCTCGGACCGGTGGGAGATCACCCGCACCGGGATGGATTTCGGCCTGAAATGCCTGGGCTGCGGACGGCGGGTCATGATTCCCCGTCCGAAATTCGAGAAAGCCGTTAAGTCGATTGTGGCCAAACCGGCGGAATAATCTTGCCGGTTTTTTGCCGGAGAACCTTTCTGCCGGGACAAAAATGGCGGCTGGTATTGCCAAGCCCGGCGGGATGCTCTACAATAAACTCGGTAATTTAGTAATTAAGGTGGAGATCCATGAGTACAAATCTGGAAGTCGGGATTGTCGGACTGCCGAATGTGGGCAAAAGCACGCTGTTTAACGCCATAACCAAAGCCGGGGCCGAAGCGGCCAATTATCCGTTCTGCACCATTGAGCCCAATGTCGGGGTTGTTGATGTCCCGGACGAGCGCCTCTGGCGGCTGTCGCAGCTGTATCACCCCCAAAAAACCACTCCTGCCGCGATGCGCTTTGTCGATATCGCGGGGCTGGTGAAGGGCGCGTCCCAGGGCGAGGGCCTGGGCAACAAGTTCCTGGCCCATATCCGTGAGGTTGACGCCGTGGCCCAGGTTGTCCGGTGTTTTGAAGATGAAAACATTACCCATGTGGAGGGCGGGCTTGACCCGGTCCGGGATATTGAAATCATCAACACCGAGCTCTGCCTCGCCGACCTGGAGACGGTCGAAAAGCGGATCGAGCGCTCGCAAAAGGCGCTAAAATCCGGCGATAAAAAGATTCAGGCCGAACTGGCGGTATTGCAGCGCATCCGGGAAGCGCTTGAGGAGGCCCAGCCCGCCCGGCGGGTGGAAAAAACCGAGGACGAAGCCGCCCTTATCCGGGACCTGCCGCTCATGACCCTGAAGCCGGTGCTTTTTGTGGCCAATATCAGCGAGGACGAAGTCTCCCGGCCGGACAGCAACCGCTATGTGCGGATGGTAAAGGAGTACGCCGCCCGGGACGGCGCCGAGGTGATCGCCGTGTCGGCCAAGGTGGAGTCGGAAATCGCCGAACTGCCGGACGAAGACGCCAAAATCTTTCTGACCGAACTGGGACTGGCGGAGTCGGGCCTCGACCAGCTCATCCGGGCCGGCTATAAACTGCTGGGCTTGATGAATTTCTTCACCGCAGGGGAGCCCGAGGTGCGGGCCTGGACGATAAAACGCGGGACGAAAGCCCCCCAGGCGGCGGGAAAAATCCACAGCGATATCGAGCGGGGCTTCATCCGGGCGGAAGTCGTCGCCTACGACGACCTGATCGCCTGCGGCAGCCTGGTGGCCGCCCGGGAAAAAGGCCTGGTGCGCCTCGAAGGCAAAGACTATATCATGAAAGACGGCGACGTGGTTCATTTCCGGTTTAACGTCTAAGATAAAAGCGCAGCAACCGCTGCGCTTTTCCGGTCGGCGAGAAAGGCCCATCTGCTTCGTTGCTCCTCAGAGCGCGTGCATCTGGACCTTTCTCGCCGACCGGAGTTTGTCAACCTGCTTTGGCTGTTCCTCAGGCGCCAGAAAGTGTTAAGGCCGATGCTCATCAGGTTCTTGCATTATGCTGACAAATAGTGCTATAATAGATTGGTCACAGACAGGGTTTCAAATTTCGGTTTGA
Organism: Sporomusaceae bacterium UBA7701; assembly: GCA_002482545.1. Taxonomy (GTDB): domain Bacteria; phylum Bacillota; class Negativicutes; order Sporomusales; family UBA7701; genus UBA7701. Next base: position 96,892 of record DLGF01000025.1, on the reverse strand, counting down.
ACCTTCCCTGCTCCCGTGAGGGAGCCGATTAGTCCAAAGGAGGAGGTGGTTTCATGAACAAGTACGAAGTCATGTTTATCGTGAAGCCGGCAGAAGAAGAGGCTGTCGAGGCGGTTGTCGCCAAATTCGAGAACCTCATCAAAACCAACGGCGGCGAGATCGAAAAGATCGACCGCTGGGGCAAAAGGCGCCTGGCTTTCGAAATCAAAGACTTCGCTGAAGGACACTATTTTGTAGTCTACTTCGCGGCTCAGCCCAAGGTCATTTCGGAGCTCGACCGTGTAATGAAGATTACGGATGAAATCCTGCGGCACATGATTATCAGGCAAGGCGAATAGCCGGGGAGGTCAGTATGAACAAGGTCATTCTTGTTGGTCGTCTAGCCCAGGACCCAGAGGTGCGGTATACCCAAACAGGGAAAGCGGTGGCTTCTTTTACCATCGCGGTTAACCGTTTTACCGGACAGGGCCAGAAGGAAGCTGACTTTATTCCCATCGTGGCTTGGGAAAGGCTTGCCGAAACATGTGGCAATAACCTGACCAAAGGCCAGCGGGTGTTGATCGAGGGCCGACTGCAAATCCGGTCCTATGAGACAAACGACGGTCAAAAACGGCGTGTTGCCGAGGTTATCGCCCAGAACATGGAGTTTTTGGAGCGTAAGCAAGTTGCTGACGATAAAGACGCCAATCCCTTCGGCGGCCAAGTATTCCCTGAAGAGGAAATTCCGTTCTAAAGGAGGGTTACTTAGTGGTTAAACGTGACGGAAAAGGCAGAAAGCCTAAAAAGAAAGTTTGCAGTTTCTGTGTTGATAAGGTAGATTCCATTGACTATAAAGAAGTTCCCAAACTCCGCCGGTATACCACCGAGCGGGGAAAGATCCTGCCGCGCCGCATTTCCGGCAACTGCGCCAAACATCAACGGCAGCTCACCGTATCGATCAAGCGGGCACGCAACATGGCGCTGCTGCCGTTCACAGCAGAATAATCCGGAAGGGGCCGAAGGGCCTCTTCTTTTTTTATTTGCCGGCGGTACATAAGGACCCGCCCGGTTGCCTCACCATGGTAAAATAGAAAGAAGGACAAACAATTATTTAGCCGCGCGGGGCGGATTGCGGGACAAGCGGCGAATGTGCCGGCCGAGGTTGGGCCGGCTGCTGCCGAACCCTGTCAGGGCTGATAGAAGGAGGATGGTTTGGGTGAAATTTTATGTTGCGGACGAGGTATTCGAGCGAATGGGAGAGGTATGCTTCGGCGTAGTCTATGCCAAGGGAATCAACAACCGGAATCCGCTGCCGGAAATAGGGGCCAGGCTGGCTGACAGCATAACCCGGGTGGAAGGCAAGTTCGCGAACGAAAAAGTGCGGGAAGCGCCGGAGATTGCCCCGTACCGGGACGCCTTCGGAAAGCTGGGGCTTAATCCCAATAAATTCATGAGCTCGATTGAAGCCATGGCGTCCCGTGTGGAGAAGGGGAAAGGGCTGCCCCGGATCAATCCGGTGGTTGATTTGGGCAATGCCGTTTCGTTGAAATATCTGGTTCCCATCGGCGCTCATGATACCGATAAAGCGACCGGCGATATCCAGGTGCGCTTTTCCCGCCGGGGCGATACTTTCACGCCCTTTGGCGAGAGCGAGGCGGAGACCCTGGACGAGGGCGAGCTGATCTATTCGGTTGGCGAAAAGGTCAAGACCCGCCGCTGGATTTGGCGGCAAAGCGAGGAAGGCAAGATTACCGAGGAAAGCCGAAGCGTGTTCTTCCCGATCGACGGTTTTAAGGACCGGAATTTAGAGCGGGTCATCGCCGCCAGGACGGAACTGGCCGAGCTGCTGGAAGGGCTATTTGCCTGCGAGGTGAAAGTCGGCCTGGTTGATAAAGACAACCGGGAGCTTGACCTCTGACCGGATAGCGCAGCCGCTATTTACCGGCGGAGCGGAAAACGGCGGCTTGAACCCGGATGGAAAATCTGCGGGGAGTAACCCTGTTGAAAGGAAGACGACTTCATGAACCAGCCCGATTGGACGAAAGAATACCCGGGGGCCATTACCGTTTGCGATCCCCAGGGGATCATCCTGTATATGAACGATAGGGCGCAAGCCACCTTTGCCGCCAGCGGCCCGAGCCTCCTCGGCCATAACGTTCTGGCCTGCCACCCTGAGCCGGCCCGCAGTAAACTGGCGGCCATGCTGGAAAGCGGCGAGAGCAACACCTATACCATCGAGAAGAACGGCCAAAAGAAACTCATCCACCAAACCCCGTGGTACCAGGACGGCAAGTATTCCGGGTTTGTGGAGCTTTCCATCGAGATACCCCGTGACCTGCCTCATTTTGTCAGGACGCCGAAGCCGGCTCGCTGATGAATATGCGGCGGTCCGGCTTTGCCGGCCGGACCCCGGCCACCCGGGGTGCCTGGTTTTTTGCGACAGGCGCAGGAAAGTTCCCCCCGGTCCGGCGAATTTATAATCGCTATGCTAGGAGGGGTTGCGGTGTTTTCCCAGGAATCGGATATTCTGCGCCGGCTGCGGCTCATTGAACAACTGAAAGCCGATTTAGTGGTAAATGTCGGCGAATTATTCCGGGCGATCGTCAAGAACAGCGAAACCGCACTGGCCGACGGGCTGGCGGCGGTCGTCATCGCCTGCTATATTCTCGGCCGCCGGCTAGGAATTGATTTCGCCGTTCTGGATGAAGCTATTGGTAATCAACTCAATCAAAACATAAAAAAGAACCACGAAGTTGAAAAATGGTTCGGCGACTACAGCGAGTATCTTCGCCATCTCCGGCGAAAGGAGTAATCCATGCGGCCAACAAGCGTTAAACCAATGGTCGAAGCGGGGATCATGGCTTCGGTCTCCATCCTCTTTGCGCTGATCAGTGCCTATGTCCCGTTGCTTGGCGTGCTTGTCAACCTGATCTGGCCGGTGCCGATCGTCTTGCTGGGAGTCCGGCACGGCCTAAAGTGGAGCGTCATGGCCACCGCCGTGGCCGGGGTCCTGATCGCCATCCTGGTCCAACCGTTGCATGCGATTACCATGGTCTTGGGACTCGGGCTGATCGGCATCGTGCTAGGGTATGCCTTCCGGCGCAAAATGAGCCCGGCGGCAACCATCCTGTGGGGTTCGGTCGCGTCGCTCGTCTCGAAGGCGGCGATTCTGGGCCTGGGCATGGTGACGCTCGGCGTCAATCCCTTGGCCGCCATGCCGGAGGCGATGGAAAAAGCAGTCAGCCAGGCCTTGGATATTTATCGGGGACTTGGCGCTCCCGAGCAAGTCCTGGAACAAATGCAAACCCAGCTTCAGCCCATGGTAAAGCTGCTGCCCGTCGTAATTCCCGCAAGTCTTCTGCTGGCGGCGGTGGTCGACACGTTCCTGAATTTTCTTATCGCGAAAACCGTTCTCCGCAAACTCGGCCAGCCGGTTGCAGGCTTTGCCCCGTTCAAGGATTGGGTGCTTCCCCGCTGGATTCTTTATTTCTATGCCCTGGCGATTCTCATGATTTATCACGGCAGCAAGGAACAGATGGAGCTTCTTTATAAAGCCGGAATGAATCTGCAGATACTCTCGACCGCGCTGCTCCTCTTGCAGGGACTGTCGGTATTTTACTTCCTTGCCGACAAATACAATTTGTCAAGAATCCAGAGGGGTATTATACTGATGATGACATTTGTTATTCCTGTGGTTTCATCCATTGCGGTTTTCGCCGGAGCCTTTGAGCTGGTTCTCGATTACCGCAAACTTCGTACCGTTCGTTCCCAATAACAGGAGGGCGACCATGTCACACGGACCGTCATTCTGGTTCGATACCCGCGTATACCTGGCGGTATCGGCCGCACTGCTGCTGATTATCATTCTCTATAACCCCTATGTAGCCGGGATTGGGGCTATTTTACTCTATGTCCTGTATCGCTATGGCCGCGAGCGGCATATCGAACGCCAAAAGGAACTGAGCGCATATCTGGACCTCATGTCGCAGAATGTGGGGCAGGCTTCCTTTTATGCCCTGCAGAACCTCCCTCTGGCCATCGCGATTGTCGATGCCAAGGGCCGCATCCATTGGCGGAACAGCGTGCTGGCCGATTGGGCGGGAGTCGATTTAACCCCCGGCGACAATATCCGGGAGTTCTGGCCGCAGATTGACCTGGAGCGGCTTTGGGGAAAAGCCGGACTGGAAACCTTCGCGGCGGGCGAGCGGTATTATCAGGCTGTCTATAAGCCGGTTACCGGCCCCAAAAATGAAGATACGCCCTTACTCATCCTGTCCATCACCGACATAACCGCCAGTGAAACCATCCGGGCCAAGTGCGAGGCCGCCATGCCGGCCCTGGCCTTTATCCAGATCGACAACTACGACGATGTGCTCAAGGGCCTCAATGAAGGTCAGCGCTCGGCGATCCTCGCCGAGGCCAACCAGCACCTGACCGAATGGATCAGCTCCCTGGAGGGCTTTCTCAAGAAATACTCGGAGGATGCCTATATCGCCATGTTTGACCGGCAGGGCCTGGAACGGGCCATGGCCGACCGGTTCGCCATCCTGGACGAGGTTCGTTCCATCCATGGCGGAAACCGCATTCCGATGACGCTCAGCCTCGGCGTGGCGGCTGATGAGCCGACCTTTGCCGCGCTGGCCCAACGTTCCCAGGCCGGCCTCGATCTGGCCCTCGGCCGGGGCGGGGACCAGGCTGTCGTGCAGGCTGGCGGCAAGCTCCAGTTTTATGGCGGCAAGGCCAAGGCGGTGGAGAAGAACACCCGCGTCAAGGCCCGGATTGTCGCCCAGGCTATCCGGGATATCGTGGCCGCTGCCGGATCGGTGCTGGTCATGGGCCACGCCAATGAGGACTTCGACAGCCTGGGGGCGGCGCTCGGCGTGTACCGGATGGCGCGGAGCCTCGACAAACCTACTCATGTAGTGGTGAGTTCGCCGGGGATCGCCGTCGAGAAACTGGGTGAGCTGTTAAGCGAATATGAGCAATACCAAGGCATCTTTATTACTCCGGCGCAAGCCGAGGAAATGATGGACTCCGAAACCTTGCTGTTCGTAGTCGATACCCACCGGCCGGCGCTGACTGCGGCTCCCGCCCTGCTGGCCGAGGCGGACAAAGTGATCGTGATCGATCATCACCGCCGCTCCGAGGATTTTATCGCCAATCCGATGCTGGTGTACCTGGAGCCGTCCGCATCGTCCACCAGTGAACTGGTGACCGAATTACTTACTTACTATGACGACAAGCTCGAGCTTACCCGTCTCGAGGCTTCGGCCCTCTACGCCGGAATTGTCGTCGATACCAAAAGCTTTGCGGTCCAAACCGGTGTCCGCACCTTTGAGGCCGCTTCCCATCTGCGGCGGGCGGGCGCCGACCCCCGCCTGGTGCGGCAGCTCTTCCGGGTAGACCTGGATACGCTCAAGCACCGGGCCGAAATCATCAACAACACCGAAATGCTGCCGGGCGGCGCCATTATCGCCACCTATTCCGAGGGGATAAAAAACGCCCAGGTGGCAGCCGCCCAGGCCGCGGACATGCTGCTGAACATCGAGGGAGTCACGGCCAGCTTCGTCATCTTCCCCATTGAGGATGGGGTGGCCATCAGCGCAAGATCCCAAGGGGATATGAACGTGCAAGTCATGATGGAGGAACTCGGCGGCGGCGGGCATCAGACGATGGCGGGCGCGCAGGTTAAAGGCGCCGAAATTGAGGAAATCAAACAGCAAATGAAGGAATTGGTTACCAGGTACATTAAGGAGAGTGAGGATCATGAAAGTAATCCTTCAGCAAGAAGTTAAAAAACTCGGCAAAAAAGGCGAAATTATAGAGGTCTCGGAGGGCTACGCCCGCAACTATCTGCTGCCGCAAAAGCTGGCCATCCCGGCCACCGCGGTCAATGTCAACACCGCGAAGCAGCAGAAGGAGGCCGAAGTCCGCAAGGCCCAGCGCCTCCAGGATGAAGCCAAGCTGCACGCCGCCCAGCTTTCGAAGCTGTCGGTCGCGCTGGCGGTAAAAACCGGGGAGGGCGGCAAACTATTCGGCTCGGTTACCAGCAAGGACATCGCCGACGCCCTGAAGGCCCAGCATGGAATTGATATCGACAAGCGCAAGATCGAACTCAAAGACGCGGTCAAATCCCTCGGAAGCTTTCCGGTCACCATCAAGCTCCATCCCGAAGTCGCCGCACAAATCGAGGTAACCGTCACAGCTCAACCGTAGAAAGGACTAGCAATGAAAAACTTTTTTAGCAAATTTATTCCCAGCCCAAACTTCGTGTCCCGGGATTCGGCCGACGAGCAACTCAGGCGCCAGGTCGCCGCGCTATACGGGCTCTATTCCGGCATCATCGGCGCAGAGAAGGTCGTACTGCGGGCCGGCAAACTGGACGCTCTGGACCTTATCCGGTCCGAGCGCTTGCCGGAGCGGGTTCTTGGCCTGCAAAAGCTGGTATTTGAAGACCCTACCGTCAATCAACTGCCCAGCCGGGACCAGCTTCCGGCCATCCTTGCCGAAATCGAGGAAGAACTGGCTGATCTGATGGCCCGCCGGGCGGTCGAAGAGAAGATCGAGAAGAAAATAACCGAGAAGATGGAAGAGCGCCACCAGGAATACGTCCGGGAAATCAAAATGCAAGTCCTCAAGGAAGAGGAAAATGTCGAGACCCCTCAAACCCTGAGGAAATATGCCCTGCTGGAAAAGCTGGAACAGAAGAAGCTGACCAAGTCGGTCATGGAACTCTTACGCCCCGCCTCGCTGGACGAAATCATCGGCCAGGAACGGGCCGTGGAGGCGCTGCGGGCCAAGCTGGCCTCGCCCTATCCGCAGCATCTCATTCTCTACGGGCCGCCCGGCGTCGGCAAGACGACCGCCGCCCGGCTGGTGCTGGAGGAAGCCAAGAAGCTGAAGTTCACCCCCTTCGCCAAAGATGCGGCCTTTATTGAGGTGGACGGCACCACGCTCCGCTGGGACCCGCGGGACATGACCAATCCGCTTTTGGGCTCGGTCCACGATCCCATCTACCAGGGCGCCCGCCGCGACCTGGCCGATACCGGAGTGCCTGAGCCGAAACCGGGGCTGGCCACCGACGCCCATGGCGGCATCCTGTTTATCGACGAAATCGGCGAAATGGACCCCATGCTCCAGAATAAGCTGCTCAAGGTGCTGGAAGACAAACGGGTCTACTTTGACTCGGCCTACTACGATCCCAGCGATCCCAACGTGCCGAAATACATCCGCAAACTGTTCGAGGACGGCGCTCCCGCCGACTTTATCCTGATCGGGGCCACCACCCGCGATGCGCATGAGATCACCCCCGCGATCCGCTCGCGGTGCGCCGAGATTTATTTCGAGCCGCTGACCCCAAAACATATCGAAGAAATCGTCTATAACGCCGCCGTCAAGCTGGGCGTGGCGATGGACCCGGATGTGCCGCGCCTGATCAGCGAATACACCATCGAAGGCCGCAAAGCCATCAACCTTCTGGCCGACGCCTATGGCCTCGCCCTGTACCGGGAAGAAGAAGCTGAACAGATTACCATCTCTGCGGCGGACATTTACCGCGTCGTTCAGGTAAGCCGCCTGACGCCCTATGTCAACCGCAAGGGGGCGGACAACGGCGAGGTGGGCAAAGTCTTTGGCCTGGGCGTTGCCGGGTATCTGGGCTCGGTCCTCGAGATCGAAGCGGTGGCCTTCCCGGCTTCGGACAAGGGCAAAGGCGGTATCCGGTTCAACGATACGGCCGGCAGCATGGCCAAGGACTCCGTGTTCAACGCCGCTGCGGTTGTCAGGAAGATTACCGGGGAAGACCTGGCCAACTACGATATCCACGTAAATATTATCGGCGGCGGTCGGATCGACGGCCCGTCGGCCGGCACCGCGATCCTCGCGGCCATTATCTCGGCCATCACCGGCCAAGCCGTCCGGCAGGATGTGGCCGTGACCGGCGAAATATCCATCCAGGGCAAGGTGAAAGCGGTCGGCGGCGTGTTCGAAAAGGCCTATGGCGCCAAGCAAGCCGGCATCAATACCGTCATTATCCCCAAGGAAAACGATAAAGACATCCCGCAGGGCCACCTGGGACTTAGCATCTGCCCTGTGGAAACGGTTGACGAAGCGCTAAAGATTCTTTTCGTCAAGCCGGACGCTGCGATTGCTTAAGGGAGAGGATTCTTGTTGTTAGACCGCATACCACCCCAAAATATCGAAGCCGAGCAGGCTGTGCTCGGCTCGATGCTCATCGAGCGGGAAGCCATATCCCGGGTGGCGGAGATTCTGCGCCCCGAGGACTTCTACCGGGAAGCCCACCGCCTGATTTACAACGCGATACAGCAGCTGTTCAACAAAAGTGAGGCCGTCGACCTCATCACCCTGACCGAGCATCTCCGGCGGGAGGACAAGCTGGAAGCCGTCGGCGGCATCTCCTACGTCACTTCGCTGGCCAACAGCATGCCGACCGCCGCCAACGTCGCCTACCACGCCAGAATTGTGGAGGAGAAGGCTCTTCTCCGGCAGCTTATCACCGCTGCGACGCACATCGCGGGCATGGGCTATGAAGCAAACGACGACGTGGTGAATATTCTCGACCAGGCCGAGAAGACCATTCTGGAAGTGTCCCACCGGAAGGTCACCGGCGAATTTGCCCCCATCAAAACCATCATCATCGACGCTTTCAGCAAAATAGAGCAGTTATATGCCTCCAAGGGCGGGATCACCGGGCTGTCCTCCGGGTTCAAGGACCTCGACCGGCTGACCGCCGGACTTCAGCCGTCCGACCTCATTCTGATTGCGGCCCGCCCCAGCATGGGCAAGACGGCTTTTGTCCTCAATATCGCCCAGCATGTGGCGGTAAAAGAGAAAAAGGCGGTCGCCGTATTCAGCCTGGAAATGTCCAAGGAGCAGCTCGTCCAGCGGATGCTCTGCTGCGAGGCTCCCATCGACGCCCAGCGCCTTCGTATCGGCGAACTGCAGGACAATGACTGGAAGAACCTCGTCAGAGCCGCCGAACGGCTCTCGGCGGCTCCGATTTTTATCGATGATACTCCGGGCATCACCGTGGCCGAAATGCGGTCGAAAGCCCGCCGCCTGAAAGCCGAGAGCGACCTCAAGCTGGTGGTGATCGACTATCTCCAGCTGATGTCGGGCAGCGGCAACAACAAAGGAGAAAATCGGCAGCAGGAGATATCGGAAATCTCCCGGTCGCTGAAATCGCTGGCCCGCGAGCTGAATGTCCCGGTCATCGCCCTGTCCCAGCTCAGCCGGAGCGTCGAATCCCGGCAGTCGAAAAAGCCCATGCTGAGCGACCTCCGGGAATCGGGATCGCTGGAGCAGGATGCCGACATTGTCGCCTTCCTCTACCGGGAAGATTACTATAATCCCGAAACCGAGTTCAAAAACATCACCGAGGTCATTATCGCCAAACACCGTAACGGCCCGGTCGATACCATACAGCTATACTTTCATAAGGCTTTTACCAAGTTTGCGGATCTGTCACCCAAAGCGCCGGGCTAAGCCCAAGTCGGCCGGCGATAAAGGCCCTTCTGCGGCGTTGCTCCTCAGAGCGTTGGCTTGCGTACGACCGAAGTACGCAGCTTCCTGCCTAAACGCGGAAGCTGTTTATGAACGCTCCGACGCTGCCGCTTCCCTCCGCTTGTCATAAACAGCTTCCGGCTAGCACGCTCTTCCGGTGCGGCCCGCACACTGCTCGTGGATCTAGTTGCATATAGCAGGCGGAACCAGGGAAACCAGGACGTGCATCTGGACCTTTCTCGCCAGCCTAGTTATCGTTACTCTGGCCGGGGCTAAGCCCGGCTTTTTTTGTGCCTATCTTGAGGATAAGGCGGGGAGGGCGGAGGCGACAAAAATGTCGATAACTCGAACATTAAGTGGACAATCCTTATTATTGTTCGAAAAAATTCATTGACACCCCCAGGCGGAAATGCTATTATAATCAAGGGAAAAATGTGTATAGATGTCCTCGCCGGGCACTCAAATAGCAGCGCCGTAACGCCTATTTGAGTTATTTTTCTGAGCCAGGGCAGACTAAGCTCAGCACTAACCCGGCAATCGCAGCGAACAAGTGTGCAGATAAAGGGGAGAGTACCATGATCAACCGCTATACCAATCTTGAGATGAAGCGAATCTGGACGGACGAAAACGAATTTCAGACGATGCTGGACATCGAAATCCGCGCATGCGAGATCATGGCCGAGCTGGGGAAGATTCCGGCGGAAGCCGTCCCGGTGATTAAAGAGCGGGCCAAGTTTTCCGTCGACCGCATCCGGGAGATCGAAAGGGAAACCCGGCATGATATCCTGGCCTTTCTCCAGGCCGTGGCCGAGAATGTAGGCGATGAGGCAAAATATATACATATGGGACTGACCTCCAGCGACGTGAAAGATACGGCGCTGGGCGTTCTGATGAAGCAGGCGGCGGACATCATCATCGCCGACCTTGCCAAGCTGCGCGAAGTTCTGGCGCGCCGGGCGGCCGAGCATAAATACACCGTCATGATCGGACGGACCCACGGCATCCACGCCGAGCCGATCACCCTCGGGCTCAAATTCGCCCTGTGGCTGGACGAAACCGACCGCAATATCGAACGGATGCGGCGGGCCCGGGAAACGGTGGCGGTCGGCAAGCTTTCCGGCGCCGTGGGGACCTACGCCATGATTGATCCGCAGGTCGAGGCCTATGTCTGCGAAAAGATGGGGCTGAAAGCCGCCAAACTGGCCACCCAGGTTATCCAGCGGGACCGGCACGCCGAATATCTCTCGACCCTGGCGGTGATCGCCAGCTCGCTCGACAAGTTCGCCACCGAGATTCGGAACTTGCAGCGGACCGATATCCGCGAGGCGGAAGAATTTTTCCACCCCGGGCAAAAAGGCTCGTCGGCGATGCCCCACAAACGCAATCCCATTACCTGCGAGCGCATCAGCGGCTTGGCCCGGGTCGTGCGGGGAAACGCCCAGGCCGCCTTCGAAAACGTCGCCCTGTGGCACGAACGGGATATTTCCCACTCCTCCGTTGAGCGGGTCATCCTGCCGGACAGCACCAGCCTGGTCGACTACATGCTGCGCCTGATGATCGATATCATCGACAAGCTTCTGGTGTATCCGGAGGCGATGAAAGCCAATATGAACAAAACCGGCGGGCTGATTTTCAGCCAGCGGGTGCTGCTGGCGATCGTCGATAAAGGCGTCAGCCGGGAAGAAGCCTACCGCTGGGTGCAGCGCAACGCCATGGCCCGCTGGCTGGAAGGCGCCGACTTCAAAACCAATGTGACCAATGATCCGGACATTAAAAAATATCTGACGCCGGCGGAAATCGAAGCCTGCTTCGACGCTTCCCACCATCTCCGGCATATTGATACCATTATGGCCCGCTTTGGCCTATAAGAAGGATGTGAGGTACATGTCAGCAGTGGTTGTTATCGGAACCCAGTGGGGTGACGAGGGGAAAGGCAAGATCGTCGACTACCTGGCGGAGAAAGCCGATGTAGTAGTGCGGTACCAGGGCGGCAACAACGCCGGCCATACCGTTGTGGTAAACGGCAACGAGTTCAAGCTTCATTTACTTCCTTCCGGCATTCTGTACCCCGGCAAGACCTGCGTCGTAGGCAACGGAGTGGTGATCGACCCGGCGGTAATAATCGAGGAACTTAAAGGGATGCAAGCCAAGGGTATCGATACGTCCGGCCTGCGAATCTCCAACCGGGCCCATGTCATCATGCCCTATCACCGCCTGCTGGACGAAGTCGAGGAAGACTACCGCGGCGAATATAAAATCGGCACAACCAAACGGGGCATCGGCCCGTGCTATATGGATAAAAACGCCCGGAGCGGCATTCGGATGGTCGACCTCCTGGACGAGGAAGAATTCAGCGCCAAGCTGGAACGCAACCTGGAGGCGAAAAACCATTTGCTGCAGGCGGTATACGGCGTGGAAGGCTTCGATTACGACAGCGTCCGCAAGGAGTATCTGGGCTATGCCGAAGAACTGCGGCCCTATGTCACCGACACGGTGGTGGTCCTGAGCGAAGCCATCGCCGCGGGGGAAAAAGTGCTCTTTGAGGGAGCGCAGGCCACGCTGCTGGACCTGGACCACGGCACCTACCCCTATGTCACCTCGTCCCACCCCATCGCGGGCGGGGCCTGCATCGGCGCCGGGGTCGGCCCGAGCCAGATCAGCAAAGTGGTCGGCGTCGTCAAGGCCTATACGACCCGCGTCGGCGAGGGCCCCTTCCCGACCGAGCTTCAGGACGAAATTGGCGACCATATCCGGGAGCGGGGCCACGAATACGGCACAACCACCGGGCGGCCGCGGCGCTGCGGCTGGCTGGACGCCTGCGTGGTCCGCTATGCGGGGCTGGTCAGCGGGCTCAACTATCTGGCCATCACCCGGCTGGATATCCTGGACGGACTGAAAACCCTGAAGCTTTGCGTAGGGTACCAATACAAGGGCGAGCGGATCAAGGAATTCCCCGCGAGCCTGAAAGTCCTCGCCCAGGTCGAGCCGGTCTATGAGGAACTGCCGGGCTGGGAGGAAGATACCAGCAAGATCCGCAGCTACGCGGAACTGCCTGCCAACGCCCGCCGGTATATCGAGCGCCTCAGCGCGGTGTCCGGGGTGGAAGTCGGCATTGTCTCGGTCGGCCCCGGCCGCGACCAGACCATTATCCTGGCGGACCTCTTCTAAATCCAAAAAGTACCTTAAGGCTGCCTGCGCCACGGCTCAGGCAGCCTTTCCTCTCGCTCCTGGAAACTGCTGACATGTGAAGGAAAAACAGTTGACAGGCACCGCCATGATATTATATAATCTGATACTGTGAGACATGACCCACTAGCTCAGTTGGTAGAGCACCTGACTTTTAATCAGGGTGTCGATGGTTCGAGTCCATCGTGGGTCACCATTGTGGCCCGTTGGTCAAGCGGTTAAGACACCGCCCTTTCACGGCGGGAACAGGGGTTCGAGTCCCCTACGGGTCACCAAACCAGGGCGATTAGCTCAGCTGGGAGAGCGCCTGCCTTACAAGCAGGATGTCGGCAGTTCGATCCTGTCATCGCCCACCATTCCGTCTTCGACGGAAATAATTTTCTAATGACACGGTAACGGTGCTCCAACAACAAACCCACGAGGAACAGGAACTGAATCAAAGGCACGGAGTGCCCTCCATGACAGCACCAATTTTCCAGCAATTCAGTAACGGCCTCCAGCTACAACCCCACGAGGAACAGGAACTGGATCAAGGCACGGAGTGCCTATCCTTCGTCTTCGAAGCACCAACCTTCGATAACAGTAACGGTCCTCCAAATCTTCAACAGCACCTAAATTTTCGATACAAACATACGGCCCGGTGGTGTAGTGGTTAACATGCCGCCCTGTCACGGCGGAGATCGAGGGTTCAAGTCCCTTCCGGGTCGCCATTTATGCCGCGGTAGCTCAGTCGGTAGAGCAGAGGACTGAAAATCCTCGTGTCGGCAGTTCGATTCTGCCCTGCGGCACCACCAACCAGCCCTGGTAAATCCAGGGCTGGTTATTTTTTTACGGCTAAAAATTCCTGGCATTGGTCATAAAGATACCATAGAAAATAATATGTATAAAGGATAGGGAAACCCTTCACGAAGTGACCCGGCCCGCCATGCCGCCCATATTCTTGCGCGGCGCAGACTGCGGGCAGGAATTGCCGGCGCCATGGAGAAATAGCGCAAGAGAATCATCGGCTAAGCATGGAAGCCTACCCAGGCGCCATAAAATAGTACTGGCCAAGAGCCGGCCAATTCGTGGCCCGGTCCGCTCTTGGCGGAAGCCGGAAAATGCCGCGAGCGCGGTGCGGGCGCGCATCGCCTTCAATAAGGCCTGATCGGAGTTGGCGACGAGTTGTGGGAAAAAGTATCGGCGAATGCCGCAGGGAGCAGGTGAACCGGATGTATGAAGATCGACTGGAAGCCGGCCAGGTTCTGGCGGAGCTGCTGGCTGCCCGCCATTACCCGACCATAAGCCTATTGGCCGTTCCCCGCGGCGGGATTATGATCGCCGCCCCCATAGCCCGCCGGTTGGGGGTCAGGCTGGAAGTGCTGGTGACGCGGAAAATCAGCCATCCCGCCAACCCGGAAGTGGCGGTCGGCGCAGTCATGGCTGACGGCAGCGCCATCCTGGATGACGGCCTGATTGCCACCTACGCGATTCCGCGAAGCTATCTGGAACAGGCCATTGCCCGGGAGTATCTGGAGATACAGCGGAGAATGACGGTTTACGCGGGGTCCGATGTCCCTCCCGTGGTCCAAGGGCGAACGGCAATTGTCGTCGACGACGGCATCGCCACCGGCTATACGGTGCAGGCCGCCGTAAAATGGCTGAAAAAACTGGCGCCGGAGCGGATTATCGTCGCGGTGCCCGTCGCTCCGCCCGACACCGTGGCCGAGCTGGCCCGGGAAGTGGATGAGATGATCTGTCCGCTGACCCCGGAGCAATTTATGGCGGTAGGGCTGTACTACCGGAACTTCGCCCAGAATACCGACGACGAAGTGCTGAGTGTGCTAAGGCAAGTCAACAACAGCCGGCAGTGATGCCGGCTGTTGTCTTGTGTAGTAGCGCGTCCTGCGCGATTTCCTTCAGGCCATGGCCCAACCTGGCAATCGGAAAATAACATGTTTGCGCGGTTACCAGGGCAAACTACCGACAAAGGGAGGGCTTATGATGACGGAAATTCATTCGCTCAAAGCGCAACTGGAGTCGTTTGTTGTCCAGCTCGAAAGAGTGACCGCGACCCGGGAAGCAGTCTGCGAACAGCTTACTGCCGGAGGCATTACGGCCGAGCCGGGGCCGGCTGCCGCCGAACTGGAGGTGATTCAGCGCACTACGGAAATGCTTAGACGCGACCTCGAAAGCATCCGGCACCGCGGGCCGCTCGATCCGGAAGTGCGGGACCTGGAGATCCGGCTGGAAGAAGCCCTGAACAAGTACTTCTACCTGTGGCACAAGTGCAGGGACAGCGTCGCTCCCCAAGAACAGGAACAATCGCTGTGACGATCTGAGGGAAAACCTGCCATGGAGCAGGTTTTTTGCTTAAGAAGAGAGTTCTAAAAGATAGCAGGGAAATCCGGCGGTTGAGCATAAGCAATCCGGATAAATTGGTTTTGACAAATGTTTCCTGGAAGGATATACTGTAGCAGTAGTTTAAAAAAAGAAAACTTGTACGGTCGCCTTGGATGGGCGGGAGAGCTGCGAATGTCATCCGTAAAAAAGTTTCCCCTGCGTTTGCACAGTAAAATGTTAAAAGACCCGGATTATCTCTCCGGCTATGAGTACGCCAAGAAAATGGCCGAGCTTTGGAACGGTCAGTCCCCCGACGAGTTGGCCGTTTTTGCGCAGGCTTATTTCCAGCTTTACAAGCGGGACCAAAACCGCCACTCCCTGGGCATGGCCATGTTCTTGCGGCGACTGGCCGATACCGGGCCAAGAAACTCCAGAACAACCAAGAAATGAATAGCCAAGAGAAGCCGCCATGGTAGACGCCATGGCGGCGTATTATTATATGGCAATCCCCCTCCGGCTGCTGCGCTGGCGCGAACCCTGTAAAAGGAAGCCTTTTCCGGAAGACTTAAGCTTGATTTTTATAAGCTGATTGAGTATAATAGATCGTGCACGGCTTCTTTTTGAACCGTACCTCCATATAATCTATATTCATGCGGGCGTAGCTCAGTGGTAGAGTACCGGCTTCCCAAGCCGTGGGTCGCGAGTTCGAATCTCGTCGCCCGCTCCAGACGGAACAAGCCTTCCAGGCATTTGCTTGGAGGGCTTGTTTGTTTTTGGGGGATGTGAGGACCTTTTGACAAAAATATTAGCAGGAACGCTTTAGCTGTATTTGACGGGTTTCGATAAATTAAGCAGGCATTATCTCCTTATTAATAGAAAGAAATAAATAGCCCATTTAGGCACAGTAATGGAGGAGTAAGTATGATTGACCAATCGCTGGTTCGGGTAGGGGTATTTTATGATGGCAACTATTTTCTGCATGTTAGCAACTATTATGCCTATGTGCATGCCAAAAAGCGCAGAATAAGCATTTCCGGTTTACATGAATTTATTCGCGGGGAAGTTTCAAAAGAATTCAGTATGGACTACCGCTTTTGCCAGATTGTTGATGCACACTTTTTTCGGGGACGAATGAGCGCTCAAGACGCATCTGAAAGCCGCCTTTATAATGAGCGCGTTTTTGATGACATTCTAATGTACGAGGGAGTAATAACCCATTACCTGCCGCTGAAAACCAGATTAGGCAGAAAAGAAGAAAAAGGAATTGACGTATGGCTCGCCTTAGAAGCATTTGAATTGGCATTTTATAAAAAATTTGATATTTTAGTTTTAATAGCCGGTGATGGCGATTATACACCTTTAATTAGAAAATTAAATACTTTGGGGACAAGAGTCATGCTATTAAGCTGGGACTTTGAATATACAAATTCTAACGGAGAAGAGAAGGTTACCAAAACTTCACAAGATTTGCTGGAAGAAGTGTCCTATCCCATAGCAATGCATGAAGTTATCGATAGTAGGGCTAGAAAAAATGAGGCATTGGTTGATAATTTATTTGTTAAGAAAACAACTGCCAAGCAACCTTCGTCAGCGTCGAACCAATTTTTGAAATCCACGATAATTACATTGAAAAACGGATATGGTTTTATAAAACACTCCCCGGAAAATTTGTTTTTCCACTACAGTAATGTATCCAAAGGGGAGTATAATGACTTAAAACTAGGAGATAGTGTCAATTTTAGGATAGGGAAGAACAATAACCAAGAAAATGTTGCCATTGATGTAAGCCCTTGTTAAAGAATAATTCGGCTTATCCAAACCCGATTGCGCCGAAATGCCTTAATTTGACCAAAAGCCAGAAGGGTATAGGCGGAGTGCTTTCCGATGCGGAGCATTTCGCATAGTTCATCTACCGTTATGATGCCATGATAATCGTTGAACATGATTAAATCACCTCATGAGTCAGGGAACGGTTCCCTGACTCATTACATTCCCGCGGATCATGAGGGAGTTCCTTTGGCATAAACCTGTCCCTATGCCCTAAAGGATAAAGAGAGTCAAGGAACCGTCCCCTGACTCACAGATATAAAGTGAAAATTAGAAAGGAAGAATACCATGTATACATTTACAAACCAGTTTATGTCTAATAATAAAAACGTTGAGTTTTTGAAAGCCGCGATGATGGGGCCAAACGCCATGCGCGTAGCAGAGGAATTAGCGTCATACCTAAACATCGATGAGAATATGCGAATACTTGACCTCGGCTGCGGGTGTGGTCTTTCCACGCTTTTCTTGGCGAAAAAATATGGCGCATCCGTTTTCGCTGCCGACCTTTGGATTTCGCCAACTGAAAACTATGAGCGTTTTCAATCTATCGGGATTGATGACAAGGCCGTTCCGATCTTCGCAGATGCGATCAAAGGGTTGCCTTTCGCAAACGGATATTTTGACTTGTTGTTCACCGTGGACGCTTACCATTATTTCGGCGATACGGCGGAAATGCTCCCGTCGCTTATCCCTTTTGTGAAAAGGAGCGGCTATATCGCCGTGGCTATTCCCGGCTTAAAATACGAATTTGGGGGAAATGTTCCTGATGAAATGCAGCCGTTTTGGAATAGCGAGGTGGAAAGAACCTTGCACTCTCTTGATTGGTGGAAAGATTTATGGCAAAAGGCAGAGGGCATTGAAATGGTAGACATTCGTGAAATGGCCTGTTGCGAACTGGCGTGGAAAGAATGGCTGACAGGCTTACATCCTGTTATCGCGAATGACATTAAAATGATGGAGGCCGAGGGCGGAAAGTATTTTAATCTGGTTCAGTTGATTGCTAAAGTCATCTAAATACCTTTGTCATTTTGTTATCCGCCTTAGTTTCTATGATATGAGTCAGGGAACCGTCCTCTGACTCATATTGCTGCTGAAAGGAATTCCGGTTAAGGTAGTCTCGGAGCGTTTAGGGCATAGCACGGTAGCGATGACTCAGGATACTTACGCTCACGTGTTGCCGGAGATGCAGGCAGAGGTGGTTAAGGTGCTGAACGGGATGTTCACCCGAAAAGTTAAAGCTGTCGAATAAATAAATATACCATCCTGTGGGCTTGCCACAGGATGGTATATTTCCTTGGGTGTAATAAAATCATGCTATGGACAAATTTGATTATGGGTAGTAGTATTAGCATATAATAAGTATACAATAGTACTACGTGAGGGGGCGGGTGGTAATGATGAATATAAAGCCGTCTGCAGCGATCCGTAAAAATTATAATGAGATCTCCGACTTGTGCAAGCGCTCGGGAGAGCCGGTTTACCTTACCAAAAATGGTGAAGGCGACCTTGTGGTTATGGATATTGCGTCTTATGCGCGCAGGGAAAGCATGCTGCGTTTGCGAGAAAGTCTGCTTGTGGCCGAGGAAAGCCGGTTACAGGGAAATTCGGGACATTCTGTAGACGATGTATCCAGCATGATGAAGGCTGCCGTTCGCGAGGTACTGGGTGGACAGCGAAAATAGAGTGTTTACGGTCGTCATATCCGAGGAAGCTGCCCAAATGCTGGTGTCTCATGCCCGGTTTTTAGCTCAGGTCAGCGAAGCGGCAGCCCAGCGGCTTATTGAAGATTTCCAGAGTAAAGCGAAATCGTTGGAACAATATCCTGAAAGGAATCCGGCCTTAATGGATCCGCTTATTACGCCGGCAAAATACCGCAAACTTCTGCTGGAGAAGAGGTATCTTCTGATTTACCAGATCAAAGGCTCCATCGTTTACGTGGACGCGGTTGTGGATACCCGCCAAGATTACGGCTGGCTACTGTAATTTTGACATAAATTGGGACAGGGGTTCGACCCCCTTCACCTCCGCCATGCAAATCCGGAAGACTTAAGAGTCCGCGAATTTCGCGGGCTCTTTGTGTTATGTGGTTTTGTTAGGTCGTGGGTACCTCCACCAGCTAAACCGGAAAAAAGGATTGTTATTTAGCTTGATATAAAAAGAAACCGTCCCCTTGTATCATCCTAAGTGTAAAAGAATTTTTATTAATTTAAAGTAACAAGGATAAAACATTGGTTGCAGAGTATTATCTTAATTAATCAACGATTGGCAATTTGTTTTAAGTTAAGGGAGTATGTATATGCCGCTACTAGAAACTTTCATCGGAGCAGCCGTAAAGGCAACATATGACCTAGGGAAATACATAGTTACTAATGTTTTTAAAGAAGAAAATGAAGCATTAGTTACTATGGTAAACAAGGCTATTGATGGAGCCATAACAAAGTTTTTTGAGAAATATGGTAATCAATTTGGAGAGCCTTCGAGTTGCTTTCTCGAACGGCGAGATAATTGGGACATTATAGTTAGGGCGTGCTTTTATAGTCAAAACTGTTTAGCATGGCGGGATATTGATTCAAGAGGATTTGATGATGCTCCTAGTGCTACCCAAGAAGCAATAGAGTTTTTTATTGCTTCTTTAAAGGAAGAAATGTCAAAATCTTGGGAATTAGATAAAATTCTTAGAGAAAAAAGTTTCTACGAAAAAACGGAAGAGAAACTAGACACAATCTCGACAACGCAAATAGAGTTAAAGGGCGGACTGAATCATTTCGCAGCCGAAATAAATAAATCTATAAGTGACAATTCAGTTCAATTAGTAGAATTAGCAAGAGGGGTAGCAGCGATATTTCAAGGTATTTCATCAACCATCGATATATCAACTAATTTGATGACTACTGAATATCAAGCTGAACTAAAATATGCCGAGGATTTAATTGACGATAATAAGCCTTCAGAAGCACTTTTATTTTTAAACCCGCTTAAAGAACGGATATGGAATCAAGCCCAACCAATAGTAAGATTTAAGTTATTGACGGACATGGCAGCAGCACACTTAGCTTTTGCTAAATATGAATTGGCTGGCCCATTATTAGTTGAAGCATTACAATATCAGCCAACCGAGGAGAAAGCTATTCGTAATGCAGGATACGGATATCTTATAATGAATATGCCCGAGCAGGCCATTCAAAAAGCAAAAGAAGTATTGATTCTTAACCCAGTTAACAGTAGCGCTTATTCAATAATAGTACAGGCAACATCAATAAGCACTGATTTTAATACCTTGCTATCTACTATCCCTGAAGCACTTCGAAATTCAACTGAAATAGCCTATGCATTGGGTATATTTTCTCAAAAACAAGGTAGTGAAGCTGAGGCTGAGAAATGGTTTGGTATAGCGGTGGAGAACGATAAGGAAAATAGGCCAGATGCTTTAGCCTCATTAGGTAGTATAATACTAGACTCTATGACGAGCGATCACGGAGTGGTTATAGGAAAGCAATTAGACAGTATTAAGAAAAAGAGAATAGAAAAGGCCGTCGAGCTAATATCTAAAGCCTGGGAAAAGGTGAATAATACTCAATTACGAGAGATCAAGGTTGCCTGGTTATATAATCGGGCTCTTGGGCATAGAATGCTTGGCAAAATTGATGATGCTGAGGCCGATATAGAAATTGCACTGTCTATCGATCCTACGAATGTTGAATATCAAAAACAGGATGCGGCTTTCGCGCTCGAGAAAAGGAATTGGGCCAAGGCTGTTTCAATTTTTGAAGGTATACCGTTTGACTCAAATCATCCTGAGATTCCATTGCTTCTAGCACAAGCATTGGCTAATAATGGAGAATTACCTAAAGCGACTAATATTATAGACGAATACTTACGAATTGAAGGTATTCCAAGCGAAATCGCTTTGGATGCTCGAAGACTCTTGATGCATATTTATTTGGATACAGACAAACTGGAGTCTGCAAAACTTGTTTTGGACCAATTGAAACAACTTGGTGGAGAGGCTGATATCCGAATAATAGTTGACTCGGCTGAGCTTGAAAAGAAGCAGACGGGTAATAATTCCGCAATTGCCATACTCAAAGAAGCTGTAGCGCTTATTAACGATTTAACACCATATCATCATATCCAACGATTGGCAGATGAACTATATAATTTGGGGGAGTATGATGTCGCGTCCCAGGTCTACGCAAGGATAACTAACACTGATTGTGATTCGCCCATCTTACATCGATACTTGATTGCTTTATATAAAGCTGGTAAAAGCGGTAAAGCCTTGGAAATATGTAAAGTCGCTAGTCATGAGTTGGTGCAAAGATTTTATGTAGAGATTGAAGCGGTCATATTACAGGAAACAGGAAATTTGCCTGAAGCAAGAGCGGTGTGTGAAAAGTATCTCAAAAATAACCCTGATGATCTAGAGATTAAACTAAGATTAGCAATAATAAATAATAATTCAAGAAGCTATGACTTGGTAGATGACTTTCTGCATTCTAAAATCGATGCATCAACATTACCAGCAGAGTTAGCAGTTTTACTAACTAAGCTTTATTGGGTAAGGGATATGCATCGCGAGGCCCTCGAATTATGCTATGAATTGCGGCGCAATATTGGAACAGGGGAGATGCATTCACATTATATTTCCACTTTTTTTAGCATTTCCGCAACGCATGGTGGTTGGCTGGATGCTAATGAAGTTAAAGTTAATACAGCGGCAATTGTTGAAAGTGATACTGGCCGGCGCGAAACATATTTTATTGTTGATCGAAAGGATGCTATATTAGCGCAAGGAGAAATAACTCCGGCGAATATAATGGCCCAAAGATTGTTAGGTAAAAAAGTTGGAGACAATGTTGTACTGAAAGATGGTCCTGTTACACGTCGTTATGGAAAAATAGTTGAGATAAAGACTAAATTTGTTCATGCTCTTCATGAAAGTCTTGCATTAACTGAAAATGATTTGGTAAATATTCCGGGTTTCTTTAGTGTTCCTATTGGCAAGCCTCTGAAGGAAGGTGCGCTACCGGAGGGCCTAGAGGCGATAATTAAGACTGATAATGAGCGGAAAGAGTTTCTAGAACTTGTTGAAAACACGTATAAAAATGGAGATATTACGCTAGGCACGTTTGCTCGTTTGGTTGATAAAGATGTGATCGATGTGTGGGGGGCAGTAGTTAATCAACAAGATATAGGGCTGAGGGCTAGTTTCGCAAATACCTCAATAAATATTAGCGCGGAGATAACTATAGATGTTATCGCCTTGTTAACGATACACGGACTGAATGTTCAAGACCAAGTAGCTAAGTGTTTAGGTGAAATCGGTATCGGACAATCTACAGTTGATTTATTGAGTAATAAAGTGAGTCAGTTAAAATCTTTTGGCGTACGTGGGTTTGTGACTATTGGGCAGAGTGGTGATAGTTATGTTAAAGATGAGGTTTCTGTTGATAATGTTATCAAGACAGTTGCACATTATGAAAGAATCCTATCGTGGATTGATAAACATTGTAAAGTTCTACCCTGTAATGCGGTCCTTAATTTTGATCGACAGCAAAAGTTGGAATGGGACGATAAGGTTGGCAAATCTTTCATAGAGAGCATATTGATAGCACAGGAGACAAAAACATTACTATTTTCGGATGATCTTACCTTGAGATTGTTTGCTCAATCCTTTAAAGTCGAAGGTTTATGGACACAACAAGTTTTAGACATTTGCTTAAAGCGCGGGCATCTAGAAAGAGCGTCTTATAATGAGGCTGTGTTGCGTTTAATTTTGTCTAATTATCAATATCCAGCTATTAATGCCGAAATATTACTTCATTCTATAAAGTCTGAAGGGAAAATGAATGTAGGCCTGTTTGATAAAGTATCTCGATTGCTGGGGGGGGAATATTGCGAACCAAATTCCGCAATTCAGGTATCAGTACAGTTTTTATATGAATTATCTAAACAAGCAGATTTGGCACTGCATAATGATATAATTGTCCAGACATTAATAACAAATTTGGTTAACAATCGAGATTCTAAAATAACTCTAAAAAGGCTCGTCGCCCTGATTCATTCCAGATTTCTATTATTACCAATTGCAGAAAATAGAATTATTGAAACTATTGAATTGTGGAAGAAAAGTCATTTTGTAGACTTTTGAGTCAGTCAAAGCTTTAGGTAGACGATACAACAGTTCTTTTGTATCGTCTTGTGAAAAACAGGTGGATTTGCAGGGCCTCGGATCGCTTCCATCATCCAATCTGAAGTTTCTTCCTATGTCGGCCGGTTAACCAGCTTTTGCGGACCAATTCGTATTAATACGACCTGGATTTATTGGACGAAATGGAAAAGTGGAGCCGCTGAATGCCCGGATTAGCTGGATCTTTCAATACTGCTTAGATGGCTAAAAACTCAAATTTTCCAATTCCCAAGCCGTGAGTCGCGGGTTTGAATCCCGTTGCCCGTTCTAGAAAGATCGAAACCTCCAGGCATTAACCTGGAGGCCGATTTATTTTAGCGTGGAATTAGCTGGTAATTTATAAATTACTAAATTCGATTTCTTCAATACAGCAAACAACTCTAAGGTTACTCCTTTTATTGCGTCATATATCTCCACTCATACTCAATGAACCAATTATGTTTCATTCGCCTTTCTTATCCGGGATATATTCTAACAAGTCCCCGGGCTGGCAGTTGAGAGCGGCGCAGAGTTTTTCTAGGACCTCCCAGGTAATACCTTTGCCGTTTTCGTGATAGAGGGTCGTGATGGTGTTCCGGGCAACACCGGCGTCCTTTGATAATTCCGATATGTTTATTCTCTTTTCGCCCATGATTCTGCTCAGATAACATTTTATAATGATAATCACCTCTTTGAGCATATTGTAGAACGGCTTAATAAAATTGATAATACACTGATTTACACAAAAACCACCCGGCGAGGGTGGTCTATGTATTTTATTGATTATTTTCCTCCGGCACATATTCCATAATATCGCCCGGCTGGCAGTTCAGTGCGGCGCAGATTTTAGCGATTATATCCGTTTGAATTATTTTACCTTGCCGTATTTTGGCCATTGTCGGGGCAGAAATGCCGGCTGCTTTTCTTAAATCCGAGTCTTTTAGCCCTCTATCTACAAGTAAATGAAATAATTTTTTATAGCTGATCGGCATTTAAAAACCTCCCTTTAGGTTTATTCTATCGCGACCATTGCTTAATAACAATAGTTAGTGTTTTAAAAATTAAACGATAGCTAAAATAATCAATTGACATCTTAATGATTGCATAATATTATAAGAGTATAGTATAAAATTTAAGCATTCGCTTAAGAAGGGAGAAAAAACAACAATGGAACCTTTACCGGAATTTACAGGGCTGCCGTTTACGGGGCATGAATTGTTTCGTCCCTTATGGGACTCTTTTGCCGACCGGTATAATTTGTTGGCGGATACGTTGAATCCGGAGCAGATCAGATTGTTGCAGGATACGCTGGCGGCGGTGGAAAACCTGGAGCGTTTAAGGGTTCTTTATTTCCTGGAGGCCGGCGTGAACCATGTCACCGGCCGGCGCACGGTGATGGAGGCTTTTTGATGGAACGGCTGTCTGGTGTTTGCAAACTGGTTCGATAAATAAAGAATCTTATTGCTGAAATCGCGGCCTTGGCCGCGGGGCGGGGGCAGCGCCCCGGGGGGCGAAGGACGGTTGATGATTGAAATCATATATTATTTGCTCTATAATATCTAATATGAACAGTATAAGCGATGATAGCGAGATGGAAAAACCCCGTATGATGAAAACACAACAGGCCTACGAATTTATTCGCTCCCGGATTCTCGACAGCACCTACCGGCCGGGGGACCGGATTGTCATTGACCGGGTCGCGGCTGAATTGAACCTGAGCATTATCCCGGTCAGGGAAGCCATTCGCCAGCTGGAAGCGGACGGCTTCGTCCAGACTATTCCTTACAGCGGCGCTGTCGTCCAATTGATGGATGACACCGACTACGAAGAGACGCAGTGGGTGCTGGCCCTGTTGGACGGCGGCGCGACCTCCCTGGCCGCCCTGGCGATGACCCCGCAGGACATCGAAGAGCTGGAGGCCTTGAATAAAGCCATGCAGCAGGCGCTGGACGATTTGGAGTTTGCGCAATTCGGCGAGCTGAACCGGAAATTTCACGATACCATTTACCAGCGGTGCGGCAATACTTATCTCATCGACCGCTTGCGGCTGACGTGGCAAAGGCTGGCGCAGGTGCGCAAGGCCGTCTTTTCGTTCGTGCCTCGCCGGGCCAAGGAATCGATCGCGGAGCATGAGGAACTGATACAATTGTTCAAGGCGGCGGCCCCGCCGGAAAAGATCGAAGAATTCGCCCGCCAGCACAAACTGAAGATGCTGTATGCCGTAAAGCAACGCAAGAAAACCATGTAGAAACTCCATACTGCAACATTGAGAAATTCGAGGGATTTAAGCCCCTCGAATTTTTTCATTTATAAGCAGCAAGCATGGCTCAAATGTAAGAAGACCCCAAAAATTTTAAATTTATTGACTATTATTGTTGAAAAGAGGTGGAAAATAATATATGATAATAAACAAAAAAATATATGATTTTATCAATAGAGGATTGAACCTGCAACGTACAAAGAAAGGAGGACCATATCGCAGCCTGAGAAAGGGGGAGACGAAATTCGTCCAAATCCGCGCGTTAGACGGACAATCGTCCCGGTTGCCCCGCAATGATGAGCTAGGACTTGTATGCTTAGAATTAAAAAATGATGGGAGACTGTTGCGTTGAAAATTACTAGTGTAGACATTATTGATGTGAAGAACGACTTTAGCTCCGCCACCAGCAAGTGGCGGCCGGTGGTCGTCCGGATCAACACCGACGAAGGAATTTCCGGCTTCGGCGAGGTCGGCCTGGCCTACGGCGTCGGCGCTTCGGCGGGATTCGGAATGGCCAAGGACCTGGCGCAGCTTATCATCGGCATGGACCCTATGAAGAATGAAGCGATTTGGGACAAGATGCAGAAGAAAACCTTCTGGGGCCAAGGCGGCGGCACGGTGTTTTCCGCCGGGATGAGCGGCATCGATATCGCTCTCTGGGATATCAAGGGGAAAGCGCTCAATACGCCGATCTACCAGTTGCTGGGCGGGAAAACGCGCGATAAGATCCGGACCTACGCCAGCCAGCTCCAGTTGGGCTGGGGCGAGGGCAAGGACAAGTCGCTGCTGGTGACGCCGGAACAATATGCGGAGGTCGCGCGCGTTGCCGTGGCTGAAGGCTTCGATGCAATGAAAGTGGATGCGATCGTCATGGACGACAAGGGCAATTACAATCAGCGCATTTTGAACGGCGTGCTTTCCGACGCGACCCTGCGGCTGGGCTACAACCGGCTCAAGGCCATGCGGGAAGCGATCGGGCCCGATGTCGACATTATCGTCGAAATGCATGCGTTTACCGACACCACCGCGGCGATTCAGTTCGGCAGAATGATCGAAGAGCTGGGAATCTATTATTATGAAGAGCCGGTCATGCCGCTGAATCCCAAACAAATGAAGAAAGTGGCCGACAATGTGAGGATTCCCATCGCCGCCGGCGAGAGGATCTACACCCGGTGGGGCTACCGGCCGTTCCTGGAGGACGGATCGATCGACGTCATCCAGCCGGATATCTGCACCTGCGGCGGGTTGACCGAAGCCAAGAAAATCTGCGATATGGCCCATGTCTACGACGTCACGGTGCAGATCCATGTCTGCGGCGGGCCGATTTCCACGGCGGCGGCGCTGCATATCGAGGCCGCCATTCCCAACTTCATCATCCATGAATTGCATCGATACGCTTTGCTGGAAGCGAACACCAAGTCGTGCAAGTACAATTACCTGCCCAAGAACGGGATCTACGAAGTGCCTGATCTTCCCGGGCTGGGACAGGAGCTTGCGGACGAGACGATCAAAGCTTCGATTGTCGAGACGGTCGCCTAAACCCGTGTTTTCCCGGGGAAAAAGGGCGCCCGGGCCGGAGGGCATTCGCCGCGAATACCAGGCGGCTGAGCGCCGGAGACCGGGCAGGCAAGCGGTTTTCGTCCGGCTGGAAGCAGGTCTCTAAAGAACTCCTGGAAAGACAAGCTACCGTATAAAAATGAGGGAAGCCTTTCCCTCAAAAATCAGAGGAGGATACTGAATGAAACGCGGGAACGGAAGAAAAGCAATCAGACTAGCTGCGATGCTGTTGTCCCTCGTATTTATGTCGACGGCGCTTTTGACGGGCTGCTCCCAGAAGAATGATGCCGCGCCGGCCAAGGAAGCATATCCCACCAAGCCTCTGCAGAACATCGTTGCCTGGGCGCCGGGCGGGGCTGTCGACATGTCGCAGCGCCTGGCCGCCAACTTCATGGAGAAATATTTCGGACAAAGCATGGTTGTCGTCAACAAGGCCGGCGGGGCCGCTGTTCCCGGGACGACCGAAATCGCCAAGGCCAAACCGGACGGCTATACCATCGGCATGAACACGTACGCCAGCTTTGTGCTGCGTCCCCACCTTGTAGAGGTGCCTTATAAGATTGAAGATTACACTTACATTATGGGGATGGTCCGCCAGCGCCTGGTCCTCGCCGTCAAAGGCGATTCCCAGTTCAAGACCCTGCAGGACCTGGTCGATTACGCCAAAGCCAACCCCAACAAGCTCAAGTTTTCCGGCTGCCCCACCGCGAGTCTGCAGCATCTGGTCGGCATGGATTTCAACCGGCAAGCCGGTACCCAGAGCCAATTCGTCCCTTATGACGGAGGGCGTCCGTCGGCAGTCGCCCTCATCGGCGGCCATCTCGACTACATTGTCGTCCAGCCTTTGGAAGTGGTCAATGAAGTGAAGTCCGGCCAAATCCGCATTTTGGCCGCGCTCGAGAAGACCCGCATCCCCGATCTTCCCGACGTTCCCACCGCCACCGAGCTCGGCGTCCCGGTCGCCCACCCGCACATGATGATCATTGTCGGCCCGGCCGGCATCCCGGAGGACCGGGTGAAAAAGATTCATGACGCTTATAAGGCGCTGATGCAGGACCCGGAATTCCTGAAGATGGCCAAGGACGCCGGCCTGGAAGTCGAATACAAGCCCGGTGAGGAGATAAAAAAGGAAATCATCGAGATGAACAAGATGTATAAGGAGCTTGTGCCCGCGGTACTCAATAAATAAATTGCGCGCTGCCTGACCGGCAAAGCGGATGGCAGGGGGCGACCCTTTGAAGGCCCCTGCCATCCGAAACGCGTGAATTTTGAGGTGTTGGCTATGTATAGAAACGCATCCCTGTGGGCCGGGGCATTCTTTCTCGTGTTTTCCGTGATCTTCTTTGGCACGTCCTTGGACTACAGCTACAAGAGCAAGCTGGGGAGCGGCATCGGGCCGGGCTTTATGCCCTTTTGGTTCAGCCTGCTGATGGTTGTTTCGTCGGTAATCTATCTGGGGTATGCGCTGAAAAAGGAAAAAATCGATATCAGCGCGGTGGTGCCGGATAAGGCCGGCTTGAAAAATATCGGCTCCCTTTTCCTGTACATGATCTTATTCGCCGCTATCGTCGAGCATGTGGGCTTTATCATTGCCAATTCCCTGATGCTGTTTTTGATGTTCCGCGGCTACTTCCGGTGGCGCCGCAATCTCATCATTTCCATCGGCGCGTCGGTTTTCTTATACTGGGTCTTTGTCATCCTTTTGTCTGTCCCGCTTCCCGTCAATATGTTCGGCTGGTAGAAGGAGGATTAATAGGTGGAAGCAATCAGCAATTTATGGTTGGGATTTTCTGTTGCGACTTCAGGCTTGAACATATTGTACTGTCTGGTAGGGGTAACGATGGGGATGATCGTGGGCGTCATGCCCGGCCTGGGTCCGGTGGCCGGAACGGCCATTCTCGTGCCGGTGACCTTCGGGATGGACGCCACCTCGGCAATTATCATGCTGGCAGGCATTTACTACGGTTCTCAGTATGGCGGAACCATTACTTCCGTGCTGATTAATACCCCGGGCGAGTCGGCTTCGGTGATCACCTGCATCGACGGCTACGCCATGGCCAAGCGGGGACGGGCCGGCACGGCGCTGGGCGTCGCGGCGATCGGTTCCTTTGTCGGCGGGACGGCGGCCATTGTCGGCCTTACCTTTATCGCCCCGGTTTTGTCCAAGGCCGCCTTGAGCTTCGGGCCGCCGGAATTCTTCGGGGTGATGCTGCTGGGCATGACCATGCTGATCGGCTTGATGGGCAAATCCTTACTGAAGGGCATCATCGCCGCCCTGTTCGGCTTTTTGCTGGCCATGATCGGCGACGATCCCGTCTCCGGCAGCATCCGCTATTCTTTCGGCGTGATGGAGCTGAATAGCGGGCTTGAGTTGGTGGCGGTCGCCATGGGCCTGTTCGGAATTTCCGAAATACTGCTGGGCGTGGCGGAAAAAGCGACCAGGAGCCGGCCGCATGAAGTGAAAAAACTGCTGCCGGAGAAAAACGAATGGAAGCCGACCATGGGCGCGATTGGCCGCGGCACCGTCATCGGCTTTCTGATCGGACTGCTGCCGGGAGCCAACTCCGTCATTGCTTCGCTGATGTCTTATTCGGTCGAGAAAAAGATGGCCAAGGACCCGTCGCGCTTCGGCCAAGGAGCCATCGAGGGGGTCGCCGGCCCGGAGACGGCCAATAACGCCTGTGCCGGTGCGGCCAACATTCCCTTATTTACGCTGGGGATTCCCAGCTCGCCCACCATCGCCATACTGTTGGGCGCTTTCATGATGCACGGTTTAGCGCCCGGCCCCAAATTGTTTGTGGAAAATCCCGAATTTGTCTGGGGGGTCATCGCCAGCCTGTATATCGGCAATGTCCTGCTCCTGATCATGAATCTGCCGCTGGCCAGGCTTTGGGGCAAAGTAGCGCTGGTACCGTTTGAGATTCTCTTCCCGCTCGTGCTGACTTTCTGTATCCTGGGCTCGTACAGCGTAAACAACCGCATGTTCGATGTATGGGTCATGCTGTTCTTCGGCATTGTCGGCTACTTTATGAAGAAGTTCGATTTTCCCATGGCGGCGACCCTGCTCCCGTTCGTGCTGGGCAAGCCGATCGAATCGTCCTTTGTGCAGTCGCTGCTGATGGCGGACGGCAGCCTGGGCATCTTTTTTACGCGGCCGATCAGCCTCGGTTTTATGATCGCCATTGCGCTGATCTTGGCGGCGAGCATCTATAGCTCCTGGAAGCAAAAGCGCGGTACGCTCGCCGTCGACCTGGAATAGCGCCAAGCTTGCGCCGGTCCGGATGAGGGCGGCAGGCCTACGGCATCGATGTCAGAGGATGGAGAGATGGCTGAATGGCGATTATTGCAGATTTGTTGCGCATCGTTAAGCTGCCGCGGATGATCCGCGTGCGGCAAAGCTTTCCTGCTGCGGAGGCCGGCGATATCGCCGCGGCGCTCCGGGCGGAATTACAGCGGCCGGACATCGCCGGCCGCGTGAACAAGGGCATGCGGATCGCCGTTGGCGTCGGCAGCCGCGGCATGGCCGGCATACCGCTGATTGCCAGGGTCGTGGTGGAGGAGCTTAAGCGCTGCGGGGCCCATCCTTTCATCGTGCCGGCCATGGGCAGCCACGGCGGCGCGACCGCGGCGGGACAGCGGCAAGTCCTGGCGAGCCTGGGGATTACGGAGGCGAGTGCGGGCTGTCCGGTTGTTTCCTCCATGGACGTGGTGAAATTGGGCGAACTGGACAACGGCTTGCCGGTACTGATGGATAAGGCGGCGGCGGAAGCGGACGGCATCGTCGTCGTCAACCGGATCAAGGCGCACAGCGCTTTTAGCGGCGCGAACGAAAGCGGCCTGGTGAAGATGATCACCATCGGCCTGGGCAAACAAAAGGGAGCGGATTCCTGCCATGCCCTCGGCTTTCAGCACATGGCCGATTTTATCGTGAAAATGGCCAGGATCGGATTGCGCCGGGCTCCGGTGCTGTTCGGGGTCGCCACCATCGAGAACGCCTATGACCGGGTCGTGAAAATAACGGCGGTCCCGGCGGAGGCGATCATCGAAACCGAACAGGCCTTGCTGCTGGAAGCGAAGGCCCATATGCCCAGGCTGCTCCTGCAACCCATCGATGTGCTTATTGTCGACCAACTGGGAAAAGAATTTTCCGGCAGCGGCATGGACTCCCATATCACCGGACGGGCCTCGACGGCCTGCCTGACGGTCGGACCCCAGCCCAACAAGCTGGTGGTGCTCGATGTGACGGCCAACAGCCACGGCAATGCCGCCGGGATGGGGATGGCCGACATCGCCACCCGGCGCCTGTTCGCGAAGATCAATTTCGACTTCACCTATGCCAATGTTTTGACATCCACCACGTTACAAGCGGCCCGGATACCGGTGCTGATGGACTCGGACCGCCTGGCGATCCAGGCTGCGGTCAAAACCTGCAACGCTACCGACCCGGCCGTCGTCCGCGTCGTCCGCATCGCCAATACGCTGCATGTCCAGGAGATTCTTGTTTCGGAGAGCATGCTGCGGGACGCGGAGCGGCAGCCGGGCCTAGCCGTGGTCGGGAGCCCGGCCGATATGGTCTTTGACGAAGCCGGCAACCTGAGGGATATCGGACGCTGGTGACCGCGAGGGGAGAGAAGAAATGACCGTAATCAACATTCCTTATGGACGAACCCATATTACAACGGAGATACCGGACGAAAGACTGGCGGGCATCTTGGAATCCCGCGCCCATCAGTACGAGCCTGCGGCCGGCGAGGAAGAGCTTGTCGCCGCCGCGCTGGCGAATCCGGTTGCCTCGCCGCGCCTGCGCGACCTGGCCAGGGGCCGCAAAAAAATCGTCATCATCACCAGCGACCATACCCGGCCGGTGCCGACGCAGATCATGGCCCCGCTGCTGCTGGCCGAAATCCGCAGCGGCAGCCCGGACGCGGATATCACTTTTCTGGTGGCGACCGGCTTCCATCGCGCCACCACCGAGGAAGAACTGAAAGCCAAATTCGGCGAGCAACTGTTCAGAACCGAAAAGATCGTCGTGCACAACTGCTGGGCTAAAGACTCGCTGTTGAACGCCGGCACACTGCCCTCCGGCGGGAGCCTGATCATCAATAAATTAGCGATGGAGGCCGACCTGCTGGTCGCCGAAGGTTTCATCGAGCCGCACCTGTTCGCCGGTTTTTCCGGCGGACGGAAAAGCGTTCTGCCCGACATCGTCAGCGACGTGACCGTGCTGGCCAACCATTGCAGCGAATTTATCGCCCACGACAAGGCCCGGGCGGGAATCCTGGAGGGCAACCCCCTCCATACCGATATGCTGTTTGCCGCCAAAGCGGCCAAGCTGGCCTTTATCCTGAACGTTGTCATCGACGCCGACAAAAAAATTATCCGGGCTTTTGCCGGCGACCTGGAAACCGCTCATCTGGCCGGGTGCCGGTTTGTCAGCGACCTTGCCGCAGTCCGGTCCAGGCCGGCGGACATCGTGATCACTTCGAACGGCGGCTACCCGCTCGACCAGAACGTCTATCAGCACGTCAAGGCGCTGTCGGCGGCGGAAGCCACCTGCCGCCCCGGCGGGGTGATCATCGCGTGCGGCGCCTGCGACGACGGGCACGGCAGCGAGGATATGTACAACTAGCTGCGCGGCGGGGCCCGGGCGGCGATGGACAAAATCATGGCTACCGCGCGCGAGGCCACCATCCCCGACCAGTGGGCGACGCAAATCATGGCTCGTATTCAACTGAGGCATTCGGTGATTTTTGTAACCGACCAATGCGATCACCGGATGCTAACCGACATGGGCTTCCGGGCAACGGCCACCTTGGAAGGGGCCCTGGCCGCCGCCGAGGACATCGTCGGGCCCCGGGCGAAAATCACCGTTGTCCCGGACGGCGTGGCGGTCATCGTAACTTGACCGCCACGCCGTGAACAACAAACTGAAGAAGGCAGGAGGCGGAATTATGGTCATTGATGCGATTCTACTTCATCCCACCGACAATGTCGCCACAGCCGTCCAGGATCTCCAGGCCGGCCAGGCGGCGGCGGTCCGGCTGGAGCGCGAGCTGCGGCGCATCGCCGTGAACGAGGCCATTCCTTACGGGCATAAATTCACCGTCCGGCCCGTCCGCCGCGGCGAGGAGATTCTGAAATACGGCGAGGTCATCGGCCGGGCGACGGCGGACATCGAAGCGGGCTGCCACGCCCACGTGCAGAATATCGAGAGCCTGCGCGGCCGCGGAGACCTGCGGAAGGAGGCGTAAAAATGGAATTTATGGGCTATCGCCGCGCCGACGGCACGGTAGGCACCCGCAACTATGTGGGCGTTTTGTCGGCAGTGGTGTGCGTGAATGAAGTGGTCGAGGCTATTGTCCGCCAAGTCCAGGGAACGGCCCGCTTTACCCATCATCAGGGCTGCTGTCAGACGCCGCTCGACATCGGCATTGTCAATCAGGCGCTCATCGGCCTGGGCCGCAACCCCAACCTCCATTCGGTGATCGTCGTCAGCCTGGGCTGCGAAAGCACCGACCTCGCCGGGGTGATCGAAAGCATCAAGGCCAGCGGCAAGCGGGTGGAGCATATCGTTGTCCAGGAAATCGGCGGCGCGGCCCGGACCACGGCGCAAGGGATTTTGCTGGCCCAGGAAATGGTCCGGGAGGCGTCGCTGCAGCAGCGGGAACCCTTTCCCATCAGCGAGCTGGTCATGGGTATGAAATGCGGCAGCTCGGACACCACCTCGGGGCTGGTGCCCAACCCGGCCATCGGCGTGGCTTCCGATCTGCTGGTGGCGGCCGGCGGCGTGTCCGTCCTCGGTGAGGTGACCGAATTTATCGGCGCCGAACACATCCTGGCCCGGCACGCCGCCAACGAGACCGTGGCCCAGGGGATTCTGGGCCTGGTGGCGCGCATGGAAAAGCGGGCCATGGCGGTCGGGGAGGATATTCGCGGCGGGCAGCCGACCGGCGGCAACATCAAGGGCGGACTCACCACCATCGAGGAAAAATCGCTCGGCGCCATCGCCAAGGCGGGCACGGCCCCGATCCAGGCCGTCTACGAATACGGCGTGCGGCCTGCGGTGCGGGGGCTGGTGGTCATGAACTCGCCCGGCCGCGAGCCGGAAATCCTCACCGGCCTGGCCGCCGCCGGCTGCAACGTCATCGTATTCGCCACCGGCCGGGGGGCGCCGCAGGGCTTCCCGTTCGTGCCGGTGCTCAAGATTACCGGCAGCCGTACCGCGGCTGAAAAAATGAGCGACCATATCGATATGAACCTGAGCGCCGTGATCGACGGGGGCGACACCATCCCCGACGCCGGGCGGCGCATCCTGGAAGAACTGGCCCGCGTCGCCTCAGGCACCATGACCAAGGCGGAAATCTCCGGCTATGTAAATTCGATGGATATCTACATGCAAGGCCCCGTAATCTAGCTAAAAACACCTGGAGGAACGGCCGTCTCCCGTGTTGCGGGGCGCGTTCGAATACCGCTCCCCGTTTCCAATAAACAAGCCTTCCGGGTTTTTGCCGGAAGGCTTGTTGGTTCTGCCGGATATGGGGGTCTGATCGACAGCGCTTAGGGAAGAAAGATCGGGCCGATGGAGACGATCTGGGCGAGGTTGATGGCTATCACTTCGCCTATAACATAAGGGGGAGACGCGACGGTTAGCCGGAGAAAAACAAACTGGCCCCCTTGGAAGCAGTCGTCGTCGTGGTGGCGTATTCCCAGGAACAGCCCGGTGAAGCTTACTCCCGAGGCGGTCAAAATGGTTACCGTGGTGCCGATATAAGATCGGGAGGACGGAAGTTGATCCATGCTTTAATCTCCTTTTTATAGATTTGGATGGATATCCGTGTTGTATTTTATGCAAACCGCCCGCGAAAGGTATCCTGAAAAAATGAGTGCGATGAAATGAATCAACGAAGTGGTTGAACAGCCGTAGTGTTGATGATTCGACAAATTATGTAAATAGCTTTGGAATGTCGGGCCTGCAGGCTCTGGCCGCTGAAAAGGGGCCAGCCGGTTCTTGCGGAGCAGAGTAAAATTCTTATTGTGCTTGGCAGGCAGGAAATGGGAGTTTTTTGTCGAAATTTGTTAATAATGATAATCGAGGGAGGCTGTTACCATGGATGAGAATGAACTGAAAACCTGCCCGGAATGCGAAAAGCAAACGATGTTTGAACTGCCTGACAATAGATGGAAATGCGCAAACTGCGGCTATGAAGCGGACAATAACCAATAATAAAAGGACTGGCGATTGAATCGTCAGTCCTTTTATGTGAGCCAGCCGGTTAGAACTGGTAGTCTACGCCGAAGCCAAAGCCGTCCATCGTAGGGGAATGGTCTTCCTTGTAGGATTTGTAGCCAACATGGAGGGCGGCTTGGTTGCTGATTCTGTAGTTAACCCCGGTCTGCCATTCGTCGGCCAGGCTGCTGGTCGTTACCGTAGCGTAGCCGTCGAGCCGCGGGGTCAAGTTGACATTCGCGCCAACGCCGTAGAATACTTTGTCCGTGCCGCCGCTGTAGTTGCGGTCGCCGACAATCAGCTGGAGGTTGTTGCCGAGTTTGTAGTGGGCATAGACATCGGTGGTGTGGGAACTGCCGCCGGCGACGGAATAGGTGTTGCGTTCAACGCCGAGGTTCAGCTTGGGGGAAATGCCATGTTCCAGGTAAAAGCTGTCGTCGTTGACGTCCAGCCCGGAAACGTCGAGGTTGTAGTGGTTGTAGCCGGCTTTGGTTTCGCCTTGGTCGAGATTGGTAAGGGGAGCGGCGTAGCTAAGGCTGGCTACCAGCATAGCTCCTGTTAGCACTGTCAGAATCTTGGTTTTCAAAATAGGTCAGCCTCCTTAAATGAGAAGTCGCTAAGTACCTGATGGGATTTGTATTTCAAATATGCCCGAAATAGATAGGGTATTTTCGCGGCAAATGGTCTTGCTTGGCTAAAAACGCAACTTACCTCCCTTCTTGATCGATGAAGTAAGATATATAGAAACGATCGGCTATGCACCGGATAGCTTGTGAAGCATCAGAATGAACCTATCAGGGCCATAAACCGATGCTGTGCCGATCGGTCTTTGAACTTAGGATAGCAGTAAAGTATGACAGAAATATGACAAAAAGAACAGCCTTCCGAAGCTCGGAAGGCTAAAATGGGGGAGGGTCGTGGAGGTCCCGGAATAGGGGATGGAGGATTAGCTCGGGTTGATTACGTAGTTGCCCAGGGCGGTGCCGTTCGCATCAACGAAAGTGACATGAATCGGGGCGCCAAAGTTGAGCGAGGCCCGGTCCAGCGGGACGACATCGTCGGGCTTGGTGGCCCCTGAAGCAACGTTGGCGATCGGACTCTTCATGTTTACGGTGACCGTCAGGTTGTTGCCGGTCTGGGCGACCTGGGAGATGCCGATGCCGTAGCCGCGGCTGTCCACGTTGCCCAAATGAGCGTATAGTACGAGTTGATCAGAAAAATTGATATTGTTGACCAAATTGGGGATGTTTTTGGGGACGAGGGCGGTCGTGCCGGCCAGCCGGGGGTTTTGCAGCAGAACGCCGAAATCCATGCCTTGCGGATAGAAATCATAGCCCCAGGTCCAGGTGTTGTAGTTGCTGGTTTGGAAGAGTATCTGCTGGCTGGTGCCGAGGGTCATCGGAACGAAGCCGGAAGCCGGCAGGGTAATATAGGAGCCGTTCGAGACGGTCCTGTATGTTGCGGGAGTATTCGAGTCGCCGATGCCGCGAATGGTCGTGACGACCCAATTGCCGCCGCGGCGCACCAGGTCGACCTTGAAGGTCTGGCCGTTCGACCGGACGCTGACGGTGGCTTTAGATTTCGAATGGGATAGCAAAGAGTAGCGGCCGTAGGGATCGAGCCCCAGCGAGCCGGCCCGCTCGATAACCGTTCGCACCGGGCTGTCGGTCCGGCTGAAAGCCGCCGACTGGTTTGTGGCGGTATCGGCGACAGATTTGGTGGCGGGAGCGGCTTGGACCTGGGCCATAGGCATGCCGGGCAATACCGCCGAGGATAATACGGCAGCGCCGGCCACTGCGGCTAACATACGCTTATGCCTTTTCCGAAGGCCGCGGCGATGGCTTTTATGCAGCATTCAAATTCCCTCCCTTGCGGAGTTTTAACTATATTGTCTCCACGCCGGACAGCGTGAACACGATGTATATTCTGGGATATTCAGGCTTGGCAATTTCAAACAAAGCAAAACAAAAAAAGGCCTCCCTGAGGGAGGCGCTGCAAGGATCATGTCCCGCAGAATGGCTTGCTCTATGGGTAGTTTCGCCGGACAGGGAAAAAATCCTCTATAATTATGCAGAAATATAGAATATTTATGCTTTAATAAAACTTTCTAAAAGCCTTGGCAGGTACCAAAAATAGAACCTCCGATCATGGGAGGTCTCGGTACCGTCGGCAATATTTAATGGTTTTCAAGAATAAAAGTTTTAATTTCACTGAGCGTTTTTTTCCGTTCGGTCGCCCTGACCAGCGTGTACAGTGTTTTCTTGCGGCGAGAACGGCGAATGACTTCGTCGCAATTCAAGATGTCTTTGTCCAGTCTGTTCAATACGTCGTAAACCGTCACGGCGTTCTCCCCTCTCCTTTGCTTGTCTCAAGTTTACCAGACCATCCCCGGCTTGTCTTGTAGTAATAGTTGGTTATCAAGCGCTTTCGCCGGGGAAAGTTCGTGAAAACTGCAAATTTCGGCAGGTTTAATCAGTTTCGGCGCCGAAAATAGACAAAATTAGCTAGAGCGAGTATTGAGGCGACAATGGTGCATTGCCGCGAAGTTGAGCGCCGGATACTCCGGGAGAGACCGTCATGATTTTTAACATTTATCTCACCAATTTACTGCGGGCCCTATCCTTAGCCCTTGAATTGTCTGACGGCGGTTTATCGCGCCACCACTGGCGCACCGCCATGATCGCCGACCGCATAGCCATGCATATCGGGCTTCCTCACAGCGAACGTCAGACCTTATTATACGCTGCGCTGCTCCACGATATCGGGGCTGCGGCCAGGTGGGAGGAGCGGCGGAATCTCTATACGCATCAACCGCTTCCTGACCTTAAGCATCACGCCGAAGCCGGATACCTTCTTTTGAAGGATTCACGCCACTTCGGGGCGATGGCCCTGCCAATCCGGCATCATCACGACTATTGGGACGGATCTGCGCCATCCGGCCTGGCCGGCAGGGACATTCCGCTACTCAGCCGGATCCTTTGCCTGGCGGATACGGTGGAAGTACTCCTGAGAGACGATGTATACATACTGGAGCAGCGGGATGGCGTAATGGCCAGGGTTGCCGGCGAGCGCGGAACCAAGTTCGATCCGGAGCTTGTGCGGGCCCTGGAGGAATTGGCGCAGCAAGAGTGCTTCTGGCTGGATCTGAGCAATCCGCATTATTACAGTACGTTCTTTCAAAACACGTATTCCTTTGGGCAGGTTTATCTCAATATTGACGATGTCTTAGACGTGGCGGATATTTTTGCCACGATCATCGACCGGACCAGCCGGTACACGGCGCGGCATTCGCGCAGCGTGACGGAGGTCGCCGCCTTCCTGGCCGAAGTAAAGGGTTATAGCGAATCGGAAGTAAAAATGATGCGGATCGCGGGGCTGCTCCACGATCTGGGGAAGCTGACGGTGCCGAATGCGATACTGGAAAAGCCGGGCCGATTGACGGAACAGGAGTTTTCCATCGTCAAACAGCATGCATACTACAGCTACCGGATATTGAATGAGATTGACGGGTTTAACATTATTGCGGAGTGGGCGGCCTTTCATCACGAAAGGCTCGACGGCACCGGCTATCCCTTCCGTATCGGCAAATCCTCCCTGCGCCTGGGGTCGCGGATCGTCGCCGTGGCGGACGTATTTGCCGCCCTGGCTGAAGACCGGCCCTATCGCGCGGCGCTGGGCCTTGCGGAAATCGAGGGAATTATGAGCCGCATGGTGGCGGAGGAAAAGCTGGATGAGGACCTTGTTCACGATCTTTTTATCCATGGTGAATTAGCAGTTTCGCTGGCGAGAGGCGAAAAGGCTTCGAAGGGTTAGCCTGCGCTACCTAAGGTTTAACAGTTGACTTTTGGGTCTGAAGACGTTAAAATTATTATCGTGAAAATGCCGGTATAGCTCAGCTGGTAGAGCAGTTCATTCGTAATGAACGGGTCGCAGGTTCGAATCCTGTTATCGGCTCCAGTAACGCAAGGCTCCAAGGGTATAGCCCTTGGAGCCTTGCTTCGTTCTGCAGGCTTATTGTCCGCCGGTCCGGATGGGCAGGTGCAAGAGAGTTGCCGGTTTCGCCAAAACCGGTACACTTTTCTGTTACTGATCATATTATGGTAACAAAGACATAGAGAGGTGATAAGGTGAACGAATCAGCGGCTGACCGCAAATGTCACGAGTGCCACCACAAGCACCACCACTGTTGTCCCAAATGTCACCACGAATTTGAGCATGATTGCCATAAAACATGTCATCACCACTGCGACTGCCATCACCAGTGCCCCAAGTGCCTCATTATCTTTCAACCGGGCTGCTTCGGCCCGATCGTTGTGTAGCTTAGGCTTGTGGCGAAGCGGATTGGAATCCGCCGGAAGCCGTCAGGCTGCACCCAAACTTCGCCCAGCGCCGTTGCTCGTTTTTGAACAGAATGGGTTTCTCGGCATGCTGAACGGTCCTGCGTTATGCTCAGGGCCGTTTTTGCATTTCAAGTACGCCGCTCGGGTGGCCGGTATGCTGCTGCTGAATTCTGGAAGAACATCGCCCCAGGCGCGCAGGAGTATGGGCTGGGGCGGAGAAATTCTGGTATAGAAACCGTCAGGAGTGTGATAGCATGATTAAGGTAAGGTATAGAGCATTGACATTTTGTTTGTTGGGGATGTTGTTGGTGGTGCTGCCCGGCGCGGCTTTGGCCGGTCAACCGCAGACTTCTTCCGACTGGCTGGCGAAAGGGCAGGCCTTCCTGACAGACGGAGACTACGACAGCGCGTATTTTGCTTATTGTGAGGCAATCCGGCTTGATCCGGGAAATGCGGAGGCCTTTTATAACCGCGGCCTTTTCTTCCAAATGGTCAAAGCCCATGCGTTTCTGGCGATCGCTGATTATTCCAGAGCGGTCGAGCTTGATCCAACCATGGTTTCCGCCTACGAGAACCGCGGGTTGCTTTATGGCCTGACCGGCCAGAGCGCCCGGGCCGCGGCCGACTTTGCGGAGGTAATCAAGCTTGATCCGGAGCAGACCGAGGCCTTCTACTACCGCGGGCTTGCCTACCAGCAGTCAAAGCAGTATGAAAAGGCGGTCGAGGATTTTAGCAAGGCAATCGAAATAAGGCCCGACGATGCTGCGGCATACAGCAGCAGAGGCGAGTGCTATATCGAACAGGAGCGGTACGAGTCGGCCATAGCGGATTATAATCAGGCGATTGCCTTAAAACCGGGAACAGCCCTTTACTTCGTCAACCGCGGTCATGCCCAGGGACGGTTGAAAAACTTTGAGCAGGCCCTTAGGGACTCTTATGTAGCAACTAAGCTGGAGCCTTCCTCGGTGGCGGCCCAGTTTAATCTGGCCCAGGCTTTTGAACTGACCGGAAACAGGATCGGCGCCCAGGAGCATTACAAACTGGC
The DNA here is from genome assembly GCA_002482545.1 of Sporomusaceae bacterium UBA7701. Classification (GTDB taxonomy): domain Bacteria; phylum Bacillota; class Negativicutes; order Sporomusales; family UBA7701; genus UBA7701. The sequence goes on along the minus strand of DLGF01000025.1, from coordinate 56,458 downwards.
GCTTCAGGGCATGCCTCCCGACCGGTCGCGGGAACGGGAGAAGGCGGAAGCAAGGCTCCAGGGGAAATGGGAAGGTTACCAAGAGTGGCTGTAAAGGCGGCCTGCGGCCCAAAACGATAAGAGCAGCTCCCGGGAAAGACCGGAGCTGCTCTTCGGCTATGGGTATAGCCGGCAACACCTTGAGAACAAACAGGTGCGCTTTTGCGGGAAATACACAGGACGGCAGAGGTCTGGCCGGATAAATCGCTTCCATTATGATATGCGAAATATTTCACATTCTCGAAATATTCCGAACAGAATTAGGAATGGCTGTGCGCGGCAGCAAAATCCGCAAAATGCGGCATAACCGGGTGATACGTCGGTTTTTGCCAATTGTGCATTCCCTGGCAAAGTACTATAGTTAATTTGGACTGGTACAACTAAGTCGTAGCAAGGAGATGATACCGTGAGTCATAACAAGATCATGACCTTGTTCCTGGTATTCGTAGTACTTGTCGGCCTCTTTAAAGTTTTACACGGTTAAGAACCCAGGCTCGGTCCAGAATTTCCGGAACGAATAGTTGTATCGAAACTAAGGACGTCTTTCGCCAGACCCGCGACTGATCATGCCCATGCCAGCACTAGATACTGCACTATATAGTTTTACCGATTAAGGCATGTGGCGTCAATAGTCAGATTCTCGTGTGAAGCGAGTAGGATAGACAGATCGGATGCCTATTCAACCCACTTTTCCCTGAATTGGCCTAGGTGATGCGCCCGATGCCCGTTACAGGGAGAGGGACCGCCTCTACCAGTCCATGCCGCAGCGTCGCTCTCTCTGGGCAGTTGTCGCGTGGACCGTCCGACTGAATAAGCCGGCTGCGGCGACGGTCTACGCAACGGTGAACCTGCGCTATTAACAAAAACGCCCTCTGGAAGGTCCAGAGGGCGTTTTTGTTATCGTTCAACATTGCTTTCCCACGGAGAAGGTCCTAGGGGATAGTACTCAGGCTGGCTGCAATCCCGTCGGTTCGCCGCCAGGGAGACTTCCAGCGCATCAACAATGAACTGATGAATAGTTTTGTGCTGGTACTGGGCGAGAAGGACGATTCCGTCATAGACATTTTGCGGCAAATCGAGGGAAACGTGCACGGTATCAGGCATTTTACCAAATCCTCCTGTCCTCTATTATAGGCAAAGGATAAATTTCCTGAGGCTAAAAGGTGCCCGCGGCTTTTGCTTCCGCCATAGATCCGGCGTCGGCCGGGTTTCCATCAGGCCTTTTTAGCTTGTCCGAATACGGGCCGGTTATTCTTGTAGGCAGGGTCCATACGCACCTTTTGCGGCTGGGTGCCATATACTTTAACAACAAAAAAAGGGGGGACGGATCGTGGATGGCAATGCGGAGAAATACTTAATGGCGCTCTATGCCGAAACGAATAATAAACGGCCGCGTCTGGCCAATGTCGGCTTGGAACTGGGGCTAGAACAGGAAGAACTGGGGCGGGCCGCTAATTCCCTGTATACGGCGGGCCTGGTGGGGGGAGTGGTTGTCCGCTTCGGCGACGACGACGCCAGCCCCGTGCTGGCCACCGTCGAAAACATCGTGCTGACCCGCCGGGGAGCCCATTATGTCGAAAAGGCCCTGGGGCTGAAATCTACCGCGTCTTCCATTCAGCGACTGCAAAAGATCATTGCGATAGCCTCTAAGCCGGGTTGGGAGAGGGTTAAAGGCATTGCGGAAAATGCGCTGCAGGAGCATATGCAGGGCTAGGGCCGAAGGCCCTTTTTGTTTAATCCGGCCTGCCTAGAAAAGCCAGCCGTAGAACCGGGACACATACTTGGTCGAAAATGGGAAACCATAGAGAGAACGGAATAAACCGGCCGGGATCCGGCATAATCGCGAACAACAGCCCGTCCTGCGCCGTGGGCAAGGCTGTGGTCGCCTGAACAGCCGCCGGATTTAGCCGTGCCGGCCTTTGCAGAACAGGTAGTGGTTTGAATATTCGTCCGGGTGTGGTACAATATTGTGTAATAACCAAAAAGAGGGAGTCAATAGAATGGCGGAACATGATTCTTTCACGGGCAGCAACTTTATCCAGAACATCATTGAGGAGGATGCGCGCACCGGCAAACACGGCGGCCGGGTGCATACCCGCTTCCCGCCGGAGCCGAACGGCTATCTGCATATCGGACATGCCAAGTCGATTTGCCTGAACTTCGGACTTGCCGCCAAGTACGGCGGAAAGTGCAACCTCCGGTTTGACGACACCAACCCCTCCAAGGAGGAGGTCGAGTATGTCGAGTCGATTCAGGAGGATGTAAGGTGGTTGGGGTTCGATTGGGAGGCCCGGCTCTTCTATGCCTCCGACTACTTTGGGGAGCTCTATGCCTTTGCCGTCCAGCTGATTAAGTCAGGCAAAGCCTATGTAGATGATCTGTCGGCCCAGGAGATCAAAGAATACCGGGGGACCCTCACGGAGCCCGGCAAGGAAAGCCCTTACCGCAATCGTACGGTAGCCGAGAATCTCGACCTGTTTGAGCGGATGAAAAACGGCGAGTTTCCTGACGGTTCCCGGGTGCTGAGGGCTAAAATCGACATGGCCTCGCCGAACCTGAATATGCGGGACCCTGTTTTGTACCGGATTCTGCGGTCCACTCACCATCGGACCGGCGACACCTGGTGCATTTATCCCATGTATGATTATGCGCACCCGCTGTCCGACGCGGCGGAGGGCATCACTCATTCGATTTGCACGTTGGAGTTTGAAGCCCATCGTCCGCTTTACGACTGGTGCCTGGAAGCGGTGGACCATAAAAACCGGCCCCAGCAGATCGAATTCGCCCGGCTGGGCTTGACGTACACCTTAATGAGCAAGCGGAAGCTCCGCGCTTTGGTGGAGAACGGATATGTCAGGGGATGGGACGATCCCCGGATGCCGACGATTTCCGGGTTGCGCCGCCGCGGCTACACCCCGGAAGCCATCCGGGATTTCTGCGACCGGATCGGCGTCGCCAAAAGCAACAGCGTGGTCGACTTTTCCCTGCTGGAGCACTGCATCCGCGAAGACCAGAATGCCAGGGCTCCCCGGGTCATGGCGGTTTTGCGGCCGCTGAAAGTGGTGATCGAGAATTATCCCGAAGGCCAAGCAGAAGAGCTGGAGGCGGAGAACAATCCGGAGAATCCGGCCATGGGTTCCCGGAAGATGCGGTTTGCTCGGGAAGTGTTTATCGAGCAGGACGACTTTATGGAAGACCCGCCGAAGAAGTTCTTCCGGCTGGCGCCGGGCCAGGAAGTGCGGCTAAAAAATGCCTATATCATTAAATGCGAACAGGTCGTCAAGGACGAGCGCACCGGAGAGATCGTCGAGCTTCGGTGTACCTATGATCCCGACACCAGGAGCGGCTCCGGCAGCAGCCGTAAGGTTAAGGGAACCATCCACTGGGTCGCGGCCGAATATTCGGCCAAAGCCGAGGTGCGGTTGTACGATCACTTGTTTACGGTGGAAGATCCCGACACGGGTGAAGACTATAAGACCTATCTGAATCCCCGGTCCCTCGAAGTCCTGTCCGGGTGCCGGATCGAACTTGGCTTGGCTTCGGCCGCTATTGGCGAACGGTTCCAGTTTTTGCGGAACGGGTACTTTTACGTAGATTCAGACAGCGCTCCCGGCCAGCTTGTTTTCAACCGGATTGTGGCTCTTCGGGACAGCTGGGCCAAAGCCCAGAAAGGATAGGAAAAGTGCCTCCGCCCGGTCTCACCAGCCTGGGTTTGTCTATACCTGAACGCCTTCCGCCGGGAGGCGTTTTTTTATTTCGTTCTAAAAAAAACGGCAAGCAAAGTGTACAGGGCAGAGGGGCGGCGAAAGATGGCGCAAGCAAACAGAAATCCGCGGTGTTCTTCTTATAGGAGTGAAAAAGCAGGAATTCTGCGATAAACGGCGAACCAATGCCTTGGGAGTGTGGTGCCGAATGGTTAGCAACAGACGCCGGTTCCGCCGAATTGCGTTACGGACTGTGCTGACGACAACCGGGATTATAACGTCGCAAGGCGAGAGTATCCGTAAAAGCTATCAGCTGCAGCTTGAGGACTTAAGCGCAGGCGGGCTCCGGTATCGAAGCCGGTTTCCCATTCCGGTAGGAACCCGCCTGGATCTGGTATTTCAATTGGCGGACCGGAAAGTGCGGGCAACGGTGGAAGTCGTCCGTTCGCTGAAAACGGAAAATGGCGGCTATAACGTGGGGTGTCAATTTGTATCCATCAATCCTGTGGCCCAGGAAGATATCATCCGGTTTGTCACCCTTTCATCCGTAAGGGATGCCCAGCCCAGTTCCTTTTACAGCCAGGCGGAGAAGGCGGAGCAGTCCGCTAATGAGCCGATGGGCTGCGGCAACTGCCGCTGTGCGGACTGCGGTGACCGGGAGACTTGCCGGGCGTGCTATAAACCCCGTTGCGGAAGACGGTTTTGCAGCATGTATGTGCCCAATCGGCAGGACCTGCGCCGTAAGAGCACATGATCTACTAGATTTGCCATTTTGAATTGATAGCGAGGTGTGTCCATGCGCAAAGCCGGTCTGCGAATCGGTGCAGGGTCTTTGGTCTTTATCTGGATGATTGCGGCGGTGCCTGCTGCGTCAGCTTCACCGGCTCCGGCAACACAGGAAGCGGACGGTGGACAACAGACCGATTTCTATAAACGGATCATGGAAATTCTAAAGGGACCACCCGACCTTGAGTACCCTAAATCCCAAACCCCGGCAGAGGGCCGGGAAACCCCGATCTTTGGGCCTCCTGAAGTATCCAGGGAGCAGATGGTCAGTTTTATCCGGCGGCACAATCCGTTTCCCAAAATCAACTGCTCGCTGGAAGAACTGGTTGATATGTATTATGAAGAGGCCTCGCACGAGGGCGTCCGGCCGGACCTGGCCTTGGCTCAGGCCATTATGGAGACGGGGTATTTCCGCTTTGGCAGTGACGTGTTGCCCCAGCAGAACAATTTTTCCGGCTTGGGGACAACGGGCGGCGGCGTGCAAGGCGCCTTTTTTGAAACGCCCCGTACGGGCGTGCGGGCTCATATCCAGCACCTGATCGCCTATTCGGCGACACGGGATCCGTTAAAGCCGCTAGTCGATCCCCGTTTTCACCTGGTCAGAGCGCTGCCATACCGCTCCGCCCAGTGCAGTACCTGGGAAAGCCTCAGCGGAAAGTGGGCTGTTCCGGGAGTCGGCTATGGCGAACGTATCGTTAAGATCATCGATGCCGTAAAAACCGGTCGTTAGCCTAGGCCTTCCAATACGCCTGGGTGTGCCCCGGCGGATGAGTTCCTCCGGGCGATGTCCGAGTAGCGGGGGTATCCGCAAGACTCCCATGGATTTTGTTATGAGCATTTCCCCTGGCAGCAATTTCTTGCTGCCTTTTTTATCGTGCGGCGTTACTTTAAAATTCGGCGAACGTTTAAAAAGATACAAGGCATCGTGGGCGTGGAGAATGATTTCGCCGCCGGATGGGGAAATTGAAAAGGATAAGTTATATTCCGGCAAGGTGGGGGACGCGATTGATGTCTGAGGACTATGTGCTGATTGCCCGCGCCCGTCAAGGCGACGAGGCTTCCATAAATACGCTTGTTACCCGCTATTGGCAATCCGTTTACCGACTGGCCTGCCTGAAAACAGGGAATATTGACGATGCCCAGGAGCTTACCCAGGAAACCTTTTTCAAAGCCCTCAGGGCTTTGCCGGGCTATAAGGAAACCGGCGCGTCCTTCAAAACCTACCTGGGCCGTATTGCCATAAACTTGATTACCGATTACTGGCGAAAGAAGGGGCGGGCGCCGCAGATCGTCGACATAGCCACCTATCAGGAGCCGCTGGTGGATCGGGAGGCCTTGCCGGAGGACCAGACGCTGGGCCGGGAGATGCGCGAGCGCATCGGCGCGCTGCTGGGCCTGCTGCCGCCCGAACAGCGCCAGACGGTGGAGCTTCGGATCTTGGCCGGCCTGTCGGTGCAGGAGACGGCGCGGCTCATCGGCAAGTCGGAAGCGGCGGTGAAGATGCTGCAGCAGCGGGGATTGAAAAATTTGCGGCGGCTCTTTGAAGAACACGGGATTGTCGGCTAAGAACAGGAGGTGGGTACCGTGTCTAAGCAAGTTGAGAACCAGATGGCGGAAGAATTATCGGAAATAATTGACGCGCTAAACCGTGGCGAACGGCTGCCCCGTGTTTCCGCCGAAAACCGGGATCTGGCGGAAGTTGCCGGACTACTCAGCAAGGCCGGGCCGCCCCCGGCTGTTGTTGAGAAGCTGTCGGCCACATTGGCCGCTGAAATGGCCAATAGGCAAAAGCGGCGGAAGCTCTGGTTCTTTTCAGGGACGGCCGGAACCGTGGCTGCGTCGTTATTGGTGCTGGCGCTCAATTTGCCTCCTGAGCCCGTAGCTCCCCAGCCTCCTCTTTCCGTTCCGCCGGCTGGAAGTATCGTTATCCAAACCATTCCCGAAACGGGAACAGGCAGCGGGAAGGAAGCAGCTCCGCCTCCCGCCGCAGGCAAGCCGCAGCCTGGGGAGACCGCCAAAGCTCCGGACCAGGCCTCTGCCGCATCCGGGCAGACTGCTGTCGGGGCTCAGCCAAAACAGGCAGCCTCGGAAGATGAGGCTCCCAAAATGGCTGCTCTCGCCCGCCGGGTCGAGACCAAAAAGAGCGGGGCGCCGGAAGGCCAGCCTGCGCTGTTGGTGCTCCCGGGGAAAAACGCCGACTCAGTCACTGGCGATATGGCGGCGGGCACGGTACGGCTGGTATACGATCAGGGAAAAGAAGGAGAAGTAACCATCACCGAGCGGTCCGCAAATCAGCCGGCCACCGCCCAGGCCGACCGGCAGGAGGCTGCTGCGACGCTGAAAGCCGGTGGGGAAAAGCCGAAGCTTAACAGTGTAACGGTTACGATCAGCGGCGTAGAGATTACGGTGGAAGGAAAGCAGACAAAGGAAGAACTGATGGCCATCGCCCGGTCGCTTGTGGCTGAATAAGCGCTCGGGCGCATTTTTTTTGCGGCGTAACCGCAGAGCGGACAACCCTTTCGGGGCTTGTCCGGCCCGGGCTCTAGCGAGCGCGTTACTTTTTCCGGTGTGCAGCGTTTAAATAGATGAACGCTGTTCCAGGAAAGGAAGAAAACATGATGCAGAGTAAGCAACGTAAAACACTGGCTGTCCTCGTCGTAGCCCTTTTTACGGCAGGAACAGCCCTTGCGGCGGTCCCTGGCCAAGCGGCGGCAGAATGGCCGGCCTGGGCCGGTCAGGATGCGCAGAAAGCCTTAGCGGTTGCCGGTGAACCGGGCGGCGACTCAAGCCAAGGCGCTCTTCTGACGGAGGAAGCCGCCCCGGTCGAATCCGGCAACGAGGCCGTTGTTATTGATAAAGCCGGCCAGACCACCCGCGTGGCCATCGCGGATAGCAGCGCCCCGGCCAGGTCTGTCCCGGTCGACAAGCGTAAAGCCGCGAGCCTTCAGGATCTGGCCGACCGCGGCCAGCAGCCGTGGCTCCTCGACCCGGTGCTGGTAGTAAAGAACGATGCCGAGAAATACGGATTTTCGCGGCAGAACGATACCTTCACGTTGATCTCCCGGGTTCACCGGGGACCCGGCTCAGGCACCGGGGAAGCGATGGTGCTGGTACAGCAGAAGGAAAAGTTCTTCCTGGTCCGCCTTATCCAGCCGGCAGGCCCCGGGGCCGGCAGCATCTGGCAGATTAATTCGATTCAGCAAGTAAAAGTCGTGGCGCGCTCCGGTAAACCTGACGTAGGCCCGGGCGTGGAAGGCCTCGACTACAGCAAGGTAATCAAGTGGCAGCAAAACGTAGACGCCGGACGGGAGCTTTGGCGCCTCGACCCGCTGCAGGTAGCCCGGAACGAAGGGAAAAACTACGGCTTTACCGCCCAAGACACCTATACCGTCGTCCGCAAACTGAGCAGCAGTCCTATTGCCCGGCACGGGGAAGTCGATGTGCAGGTGATCCACCAGGGTAAGCCGTACCTGATGGTTTTGGTGAAGCCCTTCGGCGGCGACGGAGCCATTTGGACCACTTACCGGGTGGAGCGGGCAACCGGTGGCCGGCCGGCTCCCGAACCGGCGGGAAGAGTGCTCTTTTCGACCGACAAATTGGCCGGATGGGACTGGTATAAAGGCAATTATCCCCGGGACATGGCCTTTGCCGTCATCGACAACTACAAGGCCCGGTCACAAGGGAATTTCACCATCCCGGGCAGCATTCTGGAGCAGGTAAAGGACATTGATTACAACAACAAAGTGGTGTTGCTCGCTTATCTCGGAACAGCGGGCGGCGCCGACAACATTGAGATTGAAAAGGTTACCCTGCAAGGAAACACGGTAACTGTCCAGGTTCGGACGCGCAGTGCCAAGCCGGGGGAAATGGAAACTAAGATGCTTACCCACCCCTCCGCCTATGTCACTGTCGATCGGACTGCCGTCGATATCTGGGGCGGCACCAACTTTGTATTTGTTGACCAGCAAGGACGGGTACTGGAGAAAACCCGCCTGGTCATCGATCACCACCGCTAAGGCCGACACCAGGGCACTGCCCTGGTGTTCTTTTTTTGACGATAGCCGTGGAGGCGGCGCCGGTCGTCCAGCGGAGCCGAGGGCATTTGGGGGGAATGTACCGGCTGGCCCAAATAAAAAGGCTGGGTATAAGTCGCCGGGAAAAAGGGAAAACAAAACTTGCCAAGAATATACTAATCAAACCATAAAGCGACAGTTGGCGACAGGCACCGCAAGTCGCAGAGACCTTCCCCGGACAAAAGAAAACAGGACACCTTGGGTGTCCTGTACTTAGTTTTCCATCGCAGCGAGCTGGCAATGCAGGCTTTATGAAATATGTACTTCCCGGGAATCGCATTCAGCCCGCTTGGCGTCGTTGAATTTGTCAAGGGTGCTGAGATATCCGGTAATCCTGCGGACCCGGCGGATAGGGGAGCGCTCAACAGCTTTGACAACAATGGCGTCATCCTCAAGGACAAGCTCTAGGGAACCGAGAACTTTATGCTGGGCCTGCCAAAGCTGAAGCTCCTCCTCGACTAAGAGGGTAATCTCGTCCTGCGTCAAAGCACTGTCGGCACTAACTTGTACTCCGTGAATGAACATGGTAAATCCCTCCTTTGGGGGAAATTATATCATAATTTAATAATTAGTTCTAGTAAATAATTAATATCGTGTTTGTGCTAACCTATAAATGCATACACCTGGCTTTGCGATAAATATGTATGGAGTAGTGGAGGTTAGGAGGTTTATATGATACGTGAACGCCGGAATAAGGACAAATTGCAACAGTATTACCGGAAGTTCGTTGAGGAGGGAATCCTTGACCCCAACGTACACCCTTGGGTAGCCGAATCCTGGCAGCGGAGCAAGGCCCAGGGAATTTTGCGGGACTCTCTCAGGACCCCGGTTAAGCTCAGCAAGGAGCAGTTGGATGAGCGGCGGGAAAAGCACCGCGAGGTGCTGGAATTTCTGGAAGGTCTCTACCAAGAGGTTCAGGGCCATTTCAATCTCTACAATCTGACGTTGCTGCTGCTGGACAAAGACTGCTACGCACTCCGATGCTTCGCATTGCCCTTCTTCCAGAAGTCTCCGGTGGAGGTGGAAGGAGCCCGGCTGATGGAAGAAGACATCGGCACCTCCAGCATCGCAATCGCCTACCGGCATATGAGCCCGTTCCTGCTGTTTGGCCCGGAATCCTGGATTTTGGACGGCCAGGCTGGAGACGCCTGCTCAGCTCCTGTTTTCCTGGACGGAGAGCTGCAATACATCATCACGCTGGTGTCAACCGAGCAGCGCGAGCTGCCCGCCGAAGCCTTGGAGGCGATGGTGCTGACCTACAAACACGCCATGGAGCATAACCTCATTATGTTGAATAATCTGGCGGCCAAGCACGCCATTCTGGACGCCATGCCGCTCGCCGCTTACCATATTTTGCCGGGAGGACAGGTTGCCTATGCCAACCGGCTTGGCCAAAGCCGCTTTGCAGGCGGCCGTCCGGGCGAGCTGCAGGATTTGGACGAAGTTGTGGTCAATTACCAGCATACTCCGTTATATAAAGGGTTTATGGGCATTCCGTCCTATAACAAGGAAATGACCTGGATAACACCCCGCAAGACCTATGAAGATATTACCACGGTTCTTCCCCTTTACCGTGATGAGGAAGTCAGCGGCGTGGTGGCCATTTCGCTGTCCATTGAAGACCTAAAAATGCTGGAGGCTCATGCAACCACCTATAGCGCCCGCTATAGCCTGGCAAGCATGGTCGGAAACTCGCCTTCCTTTCTGGCGATGAAGGAGAAGGCCGGTCGTGCCGCGCGCAGCGACAATCATATGCTGCTCCAGGGAGAACCGGGAACAGGCAAGCAACGTTTGGCCCATGGGATTCATCAGGCCAGCGCCAGAGCGGCGGGCCCGCTTATTACGCTCCGCTGCGGAGAACTGCCTGCGAATTTGCTGGCCGGCGATCTATTCGGCTTTACCGACGAAGCGGGCGAGCGGCGCCCCGGCAAGTTGGAACTGGCTAACGACGGGACCTTTTTTCTGGATGAGATTGAAAAAATGCCTTTTGAAATTGGCCGGGAACTGGTAGAAGTGCTGACGGGAAAGCGGCGCTTGCCGCATGGGGCGGAGGCGGCGCCGGATATTAGAATCATTGCGGCCTGCGACGGAGATCTGAAGCGGGTTGCCGAGAAGGGCAAGTTTCCGGCTGAGTTGTATGAAATGATTGCCAAACCGGTTATCCGGGTGCCGGCCCTCCGAACGCGCCGCGAGGATATTCCGCTGCTGGCCAGGCATATTATTGAAGAACTGGCTGAACAGCACGGAATCGAAAACAAGGAAATGGCCCCCGAGGCGCTGACCCTCTTAACCGCCTATGATTGGCCGGGCAATATTAAGCAATTGCAAACGGTAATTGAGCAAGCCTTTTTCCATACGCCGGGCAACCGGATTGCGGCGGAAGACATCCACTTGCCTGGCGAAAGCGGTCCGGGCGACGCCTGGAAGGAGGACCGGGAAGCATTTGTCACCGCCTGGCACGCGGCCCGGGGCAATATCAGCCGACTGTCCACCATGCTCGGGGTGAGCCGGGTAACGCTGTACCGGTATTTGAAGAAGTACGGTCTGGAGAAAGAATAGAGGCTTGAAAGGTCCAGAATGATCGGTCTGGGCCTTTTGCTTTGGGGCTCTGTTTAAGGAGACTCTTGTTCCAGCCGCGGGAAAACAAGCGTAAACGTCGAGCCTTGGCCGGGGATGCTGGCAACGGCAATCTTTCCGCCATGTTCGCGCATGACCGCTTCACTGATCGCCAGCCCCAGCCCTGTTCCGGTATCCTTCGTGGTGAAGAACGGCCGGAAAATATTCGGGAGAATGGAAGGCGGAATGCCGCACCCGGTGTCCGAAATTGCAAGCGTCAGGTGGCGCTCGTCGTCGGTCGCCGCAACGGTCACCACTCCTCCCGGGTCCATGGCCTGGAAAGCGTTGCGGATCAGATTGATCAGCACTTCTTTGATTTTTTCGTTGTTGCCGAGAATGACCCAATTTGCTTCGGGCAGTTGTCCAATCAGTTCGATTTTGGCCAGAAGGGCTTCGCCGTACATTAGGCTGAGTGCGTCGCGAACCGTGGCAAGGAGGTCCAAAGGGGCGAATTTGTTGCCGGGCGGTTTGGCCAAAGTAAGAAAATCGGTTAAAATATTATTGATATGGGATATCTCTTCGTTAATCAGTGTGCAATAGGCGGCAGCCGTTAAATCGTTCAGGCGGGTCGCCCGGATTTTTAGCAATTGCACGAAGCCGCCGATCGACGTGAGGGGGTTGCGAACTTCATGAATGGCCCCGGCGGCCATTTCGCCGATACCGGACAATGCTTCGAGCTGTCTGAGGAGCTGGGCGGGCTCGGGGTCCGAACTGGAAACATGGATCGTGATGAGCGCTCCGGCGATTTGTCCGGGTCCGCCATAGATAGGAGTGATTTCCTGACGGGCCGGAAACGGCCGGCTGTCCCTCAGCAGCGTGATGTCGCGGGGACCATACGCTGCTCCTGTTTCCAGACAGTTGACAACAAACTGTTCGCTCTCCTTGGGCGGAACTTCCCGGATGGCTTCGTCCAGTGAGTGGCCTGCAGCCTCGGCCGGCGGCATGGCCAAAATGGCCGCTGCGTTTTGGTTGACCAGGCGAATCCGGCGCTTTTTGTCCACGGCGATGACCGCACAGGGAATGGCATCGAAGACATTTCCCATACGCATTCTTGAACAGTCCCCTTCCTTACTGGCTACGACTAGATAGTTCTCGAAATGTTTGGCTTCTCCTGTTAATAATGGTAAAAAATGGAAATTTTTTATAAATCTTATACACAGATGAGGGATTTTAGGTGCGATTGCGAAAAAAGCCGTGGATTGCCGAGGCCTTGGGGCAATTCGACGACATTCTTGTAGAGCCGGGGTTTAGCGGAGGATGGGATGGCGTGTTCGGCCGGCCGGCGCCTCTCTACGTCGAACTGGGCACCGGAAGAGGCAAGTTCATTACGGACATGGCCAAGCTCCACCCGCAGGTTAATTTCGTAGGGATTGAAGCGGTACGGGACGTGCTGTACTGCGCCGCGTGCAAGGTGCGGGAGCAGGCCCTGTCCAATGTCCGGCTGGTATTGTTCAACGTGAACGAAATGCGGGACCTTTTCGCTCCAGGCGAAATTGACCGTCTCTATATCAATTTTTGCGACCCGTGGCCCAAAAACCGCCATGCCAAACGGCGGCTTACCCACGGCCGTTTTCTTGAAATGTACCGGGATTTGCTGAAGCCCTGCGGCGAACTGCATTTCAAGACCGATAACGCGGCGCTGTTCGAGTTTTCTCTAAACCAATTTGCGGAAGCCAAACTGGAGTTACAAAACATAGCGCTTGATTTGCACAAAAGTAACTGCCCGGATAATGTTACAACCGAATATGAGGCGCGTTTCAGCGCGCTGGGAATGAAAATCTTCCGGTGTGAGGCCCGCTTCGAACCGTTATGTAAAACTTAACAAATTTAAGGCCCGTGGCATACAATGTAGTAACAAAAATAATGGCAAAATGGAGAGTGTTGCTATGCCACGGTCAACGGTTGTGAATACAAAACGCCAACCGATCCCGCCGCTGAACTTGGAGGAAATGAAGTTCTGGCTGCGGATCATGGAAGAGCATGCCCTGTTTATCAAGGCCGGCCTGCCTTGTGAAAATACTGCCCTCATCAATCAAGCCGACACTTTTCAGCAGGAAATCGCAGCACTTAGGACTAGGGCGGAAAGGGTGCAATCCGAAAGAAAGTTTGCCGAACTGGTCGCTGATACGCAGACCGTGGTAGAAGACTTCTACCGCTATAAACGCCGCTTGTTGCACTTGGTGCTCACCTGCCAGATAAATGGCTGCAATTTCGCGTTGTTTTTGGATCATGTTGCCCGGGAGGCTGAATATTTTTTACGGTTGTTGAGCAAATTGGCGAGCGGCCAGCAACCGTATCAGGTGGCTGCGGCCCGGGAAGCCGAATTCTGGATCCGGCTGCTGGAGGATCATAATGAATTTATCATCCACCGGCTCGACCCGTCGGAACGTACCCTGCTGGCTACCGCCGAAAGTTTTTCCGAAGAGTTTGACCGACTTTATCTGCAGGGCCGCGACTTCGTCAGCATGCTGCGCGGCGAACCGGATGAGGTGCCTTCCTTCCGGAGATTTCTGCAGGATGTGAAAGTATCGACAATGCGTCTTCGGGATTTCGACCGGGCTGCTGAAGCGCTGATTGCCGAATGCAAGGTGGTAGGATTGATCCCGGCCCTTCTCGCGGATCATGTCCGGCGGGAAGCGGATCACTTTTTACTTATCCTGGCCATCCTGGAAAAGGGTACTTATGTGCCGGTTGACGATGAGGGAGACCTCGAGTTTATTCAAGATGCGGTTGCTCCCGTGGCAGTGGCGGCCGGGCAGTTTGTGGTTGAAACTTGTGATGATGCCTCTGACTTTGCCGAGTCGGCGCTCCCGGCAATCGCTGCTTTCCCGGTTGTCGCAGACTACTATGATGAAGACGAAGACGACGATGACGACGTTTGCGGCCGCGAGCCGGAAGAGCCGCCGCCCCCGCCCCCGCCGACTCCGGCGAAACCGTCGAAATATAAGTGGACCGGCAAGTGGCCGCGTCCGCTTGGCGGAGCTTCCGACTGACGCCGAAAACCCCTTTCGCAATGAAAGGGGTTTTTGTTCGGACCTGCGTCCTGCTATGGCGAGCCGGGAAAAAGGCCCGGCTCGCGGACGGGCTATGTACGAGCCGTCGGCGCCGCACTGCGGGAATTGCGTCAGTCGACGATCGCCAGGGCGCTGAGTATTTCGCGGTCGGTAGTGAAGGATAACAGTTTGCGGTTGACTAAGTCAATGAGGCACAAGTCCGCGAACATGTTGCTGGAAGCCACTGCGAACTTGCCGTCGGCGGTCAGGGCCAGCCGGGAGATGGAGCGGCCGACGGGGAACGCGGCGGTGATGGATGCGGTTGCCAGATCGAGAATACCGATGGTGCCGTGATCTTCGTAGACGATATAGGCTGTCGCGCCATCAGGGGAAATCGCCGCGTGGGAGGGATAGGCAGGGCTGGCGGAAGAACAGCGGGAACACTGAAGCGGGGCGATCGAAGCCGCCTCGGGGGTGATGATGGCCACCCCCTCGCCGCTGAACGTGCTGGCAGTATAGGGAATAAGAGCGGTGCCCTGCGCTGTGAGGCTCAGGCCGGTAGGAATTCCGCCGAGATTGGATTGCCATAGGCACTGGCCGGAACGATCCCAGGCCGCCGTAAAACCGCCGTCGCGCCTTTCCCATACGCCATAGACCCTCTCCCCGTCGGTGGCGAGACCTACGCACCTTCCTTCGGATACCGAGGCAGTCAGCGGGGCAATCGCCGCGGAAGCAATGTCGATGAGCTGTATCGCTCCTGACGAATCGGCGAGATAGGCCCGCTGGCCGCCGGGCGAAAGCGCGTACTGAACAGGGGGAGGGATCGCTGCCGGAAAGCGCTCCAGCGTAAATGACGGCAAATCGAGAAAGTACAACGCACCGGACCCGTTGCCAGCGGCGAAGGGAAGATGAGCCTGGGAGGTCTGCCGGCAAAAGGCAAGACCCATTGGCGACAGCCCGGAGGGAAGGTGCCGCTCGGCCAGAAGTTCCCCGCTGAGGCCATCCGCCAGCAGGACGGTGTGAGCTGCCGTGTCGATCAGCAGCAGGCGAAATGGCAAGATAGGCATAAGTCCACCTCTTACCCCAAAATTTAATACTATATAATATTGGCCGCCTTCCCGTTTGGTTATTGGGAGGCCCGGCCATTTTTGGTATAATGGTTAGAGATATAGTTTTTGCGGAGGGCGGCGGTGTAGTGCGAAAATTGCCGGTTCCCTGGGCCGGTCCCGGGGATGCTGTCTTATACATTACCCTGATTTTGATTGCGATTGGCTCCATCAACGTATTTAGCGCCAGTTTCGTGCTGGCGGACCAATTGCTCGGCGACAGTTATTTTTTCCTGAAACGGCACTTAATAGCTTTCGGCCTGGGCCTGATCGGCTTGGTGATCGCGGTGCGGCTGCCATACCGGCGAATACCCCGGCAGCTTCCGTTATTTGTCCTGGCGGTGGCGGGCATGCTTGTCGCCGTTCACTTTAGCGGAATTGACGCCAACGGCGCCAGGCGCTGGCTTAAAATCGGCATTCAGTTTCAACCCTCCGAACTGGCCAAGCTGGCGGCGATCCTAACCGCCGCCACGTACCTTGGGCCGCGGCTCGACCGCGGCCGCCCGATCACGATATTTTCCTGGCCGGTGGTCGTTACAGGGATTATGGGGCTGCTCGTTCTCCGTCAGCCGGATATGGGGACGGCAGTGGTCATTATGGGCTTGTGCCTGTTTCTCTACTTGCCCTGCGGTATTCCCCGGCGGCAGATCTATGGGCTCTTGTTTTGCGGGGCCGGGGCGACGGTCTATCTTGTCTATGCCGCCGCCTACCGGGCGGAGCGGATCCTGGCCTGGCTTGATCCCTGGACGTATCAGCAGACCAGCGGCTATCAGACGGTGCAGTCGCTTTTGGCGATTGGCTCAGGAAGCCTTTTCGGCACCGGTTTGGGCATGGGGGCAAGCAAATTCCACTATCTTCCTGAGGCTCATACGGATTTTGCCTTCGCCGTGTTGTGCCAGGAAATGGGGTTTGTCGGCGCGGCGTTGGTGTTGCTCCTGTTTGCGTTGTTGGCCTGGTATGGAATCAAAATCGCCTTGAAGGCGACCGACGGTTTCGGCATAGTCCTGGCGGTCGGCACTACTTTTTTGGTCGCCGGACAGGCAGTCGGCAATATCGCCATGGTTACCGGCATTCTGCCGGTAACGGGGATACCGCTGCCTTTCATCAGTTTCGGCGGTACTTCACTCATTGTCAATTTGGTGGCGATCGGTCTTCTCATCAACGTGGGAAGAAGCGCCGGGGCGAAGGCTGCGTCGGATCGAGGGTCCCGTAACGCTTCGAGGAAACTGCGCCTTATTAATCCTGGCCGTAAATAGCGTTTACTTTGCTCCCGGATTGGCCATAATGATAAAAAAGGCCACAAGGGAGAGGTCAGGCATGATTTGGCTGATTCGGCTGGGCGCCTATGCGTTGAGTGGAATGGCTGTCTGGCATTTTATCGACGGCGCCGATCCCGCAAGCATTATTTCGGGTAGGCACTTGGTCCTGGACCCGGATCATGGGATGATTTTCGGCGTATGCGCCGGGTTTAGCAATTTTACCGGCATGGATGTTACGGTCATCCGGCTTATTTGGGTACTGTTCGCGCTGTATCGGGGCTTCGGCATCGGCGCGTATTTGTTGGCTTTTTTGATTATGCCCATGGGAGTGCGATAATGGGAAAGACCAAACCGACCCGGACGGGTCGGTTTTTTTATTGCCGGCGGTACCATCAGCCGATGATTCACATAAAATGTAGTAGATTCATAAGAAGGAGGTAAGGCGACTTTGAAAGACAAGATGTCCCCGAAGTGGACTGAAAATGAGTCACGGAATCCGAAGAATAAAGAAAAAGCGGCGAGTATGGAAGAATGCATGGACGAACCCATGATGCATGACGATATGACGCAGGAAGACCGGATGGGCGAGAAAACGATGCATGACTGCAGCCGGCATATGATGCTGGCTCACGCCTATGTGCCTTGGCAGGTTTACAAACAAGCCTTTTGCCCTCCAGAGGCTCTAATGAAAGGTACCCTCTTTCCTGAGCTTTGGGGCGTCTACCCCATCCCTGAATAATACAGAAGGAGGCGAAGGATATGGATTGTGAAAATTTGATTGCCTTGCTCAGACGGCTTCAGGAGATGGAATTTGTTGCGGTTGAGCTTAACCTGTATCTGGATACCCATCCCTGCGACGAAGAAGCCATTAACGACTACAATTGCGCGGTTGAAGCTTTGCGCCAACTGAAGAAGGAGTATGAGAGCCAGTATGGCCCGCTCCTTAATTTCGGGATGGGCGGATTCTCCAGAACTCCCTGGCAGTGGGCAATGGGGCCGTGGCCGTGGGAAATATAAGGTAAGGGGGAGCAATGACAGATGTGGATATATGAGAAAAAGCTGGAGCATCCGGTCCGGGTAAGCTGCCCTGATGTAAAATTCGCGAAAATGGTTATCAGTCAATACGGCGGACCGGATGGAGAACTCTCCGCTTCTTTGCGCTATATAAACCAGCGCTATAGCATGCCGACCGATACGGCCAAAGCACTGCTGACCGACATCGGCACCGAGGAAATGGCTCATATGGAAATGATTGCGGCACTTGTCTATAAGCTGGTAGACGGAGCCTGTCCGGAGGACTTCAAGGCTGCGGGCTGGGAAGGCCAATGGGTGCAACATGACCATGGCTTATTTTGGACCGACGTCAATGGAGTGCCCTGGACTGCCAAGTACATCGCCTGTCTGGGAGACCCGATTGCGGACTTGACGGAAGATATGGCGGCGGAACAAAAAGCCCGGGCTACCTATGAGCACCTGATTGCCGCCACCGACGACCCGCTGGCCAAGGATACGCTGCGGTTCCTCTGGCAGCGGGAAGTCGTTCACTTCCAACGGTTTGGCGAAATGCTCAACGAGGTTCAGGACTGGATGGCGAACAGTAAACATATGTGGATGGGCCACCGGCCGGAAAAGTAAAACGAATGGCTACGGAATAAGCCCGCGTCGGAAAAAGGACGCGGGCTTATTTGCATGTCGGGGACGGATTTGCCGGGCAAGTCAGCCATGTTTCAGGCCGACTGCGGTTTTGAGGCGGAAGTTAGACTGATATAATAACTGACAAAATATTGGGCGAAAAGGGGGGATTCTCCTCTAGAGATTGTTAAAAAGCTCTACCCTAAGAGTGTTCACCGAAGGTAGGAGGCTATAAGTTAGGCACTTGCAAGGGTGCATTTTTAGATTGACAGATGACTCATTATAAAGTATTTGGTTTTCAAAAAAAGCCTTGTGGACTATTGGTGGACTATTAATGGACTAAGTGCATAAAAAATGCGTTAGAATAAGAACGAGTCGAAAAGTCGATACATATTCCACCAAAGAAGATAAGGTATCCAAAAAAGTAAGTGGTAATACACTCAAAGAGGTTTTCGCAGCATGACGTCACAACCACAAGCGCCGGAGCAGCCTTTCCGCTTATTTGGCCGGTGTGGGCGCCTGTAGTGGAGCTCGGCGCGGCGGTCAAGAAGAAGACTGTCGCAGACATATAGAAAAGGAAGTCCATACGGTAAAGTCTAGCATGCGGCGGCCCAAGGGGTCGCGTTTTTGAGTGCCTTTCTGGGCCCTTGGTGGCCTGAAGATAAATATCCCGGGAGGATGAAAAAATATGGATTTGCAGCAGTTGCTGGCAACTTTAGAAGTTATGGATAATGGCGCGGAAATGGTCCGTACTGTGAAGTCTCTGGCAGACGAGATCGGCAAGAAAAACCGGGAGGCAAAAAACCTTCGTGCCCGGGCCAAGAAGGCCGAGGACCGCGTTGCCGCGCTGACTGACAAGCTTTCTAGAGTTGCGGCCTTCATCGGTTTAGAAGAAGCAGAAGACTTAGATAGCGCTCTGGAAGCGCTGAAGCAAAAGCAGTGGCAGGCTGGTGACGGAAAAGGCCAACCGTCATCGGAGATTGCCTGGATTAGGAGTCAATTGAGCCAACTGCAGCAAGAAATGAAGAACTTGTCAGCTCCAAGAGAACTCTTTTTGCAGGTAACAGCACAGGAAAAGATCAAACGAATTGAGGTTTTTAGGTGATTTAGCTCTGCAAAAATCGTTGACAGCCGGTAAGGCAGTCAAATTGGTTCTGTTGTCCAAAATCCTGCAAAATGATGTCAAGCTGGTGCTGATAGTTCCGATTTAGTTGTCTTTGTCACCGATAGTGTGGACGAACTGACCCTCGATGAAAGTGTGAAATCCTTTTTGGATGACAATCCCGAATTTGTTATCTACGGTGGACGTCCGGGGGCCGGCAGCGGTGGAGCGTTTTGCCGGATACACCAACTGGACGATTGACATGAGCAAGGGAGGCTGCCACGAATTGGCAAATTTTCAGAAAGACGAGCCGTTGGGCAATTTTACGATCCAGGAAAATATTGCCGACACAGGCAACTTCATTAAAAGTTTTTCCTGGTCAAGGAGGCTTGATCCTAACATCTCTATTCTAAACTCAAGGTATGTGGGCGGGGCAGAAGTTTGCGGACTGGGGTGGAAAGTCCGTGCAGCGGAAGTGGACAAACTGAGAAAAGAGATCACGGCGACAACCCTGTCTGAAGTCGTTCAGCCGGGAGCCGTTTCGCGGTGGTAAGGGCACCGCGAGTATGATCTGGTGGCCGATAATCGAAAACCTTGTTGTCTACTTCCGCAGCTTGCCCGAGTTTGCTGAGATCAACGTTCATCCCGGAACCGAAGACCCGATTAATTATTACCCTTGTATGGAAGTTGTTTGGGATCATGAAAGCAACATGAACCCCTATAAGCCGACTAAGGGCAGCCTTACCTTATGGATTGACGAGTACGTTGTGTGCGAGAATTCCACCGAAGCGTATAAAATGCTTTACGACGTACAGCAACAGTCCTTTGCGGCCTTGCGAGGCTGGCCTGCTTATGCTATCGATACTATTGGCGTTGCTCTGAATGTGAAAGTTCTCAGCGTCGCTTCAAGTGACGGGGCATTAAGGCCGGTCACCGGGGGCCGCATAATTTTAGAAATCGAATGGAGAAAGAAGGGTTATGAAAATGGATAAACTTGTTTTTGATATGCAGCGGTTTGCTACCCCTAGCCCGAAAAATTTACTTTTGGGAGCTGGCCCGCTTTATTTTGACCGTTATGACGCCAATGGAAAATCTACGGGGCTCAGACACCTGGGGAACGTAGAGAAATTCACCTTCAAAACCGATGTGCAGAAGGTCTCGAAGCAATCATCTATGTCGGCTGCCCGGCGAACTTACGCCGAAGCTGCAAAAGAGGTCACCGCCACCGGATCGCTTACCATGGACGAATTTGACCCGGCTAATCTGGCACTAGGGCTGTTCGGTGAAGAAGGAATAATCCGGCAGGAGGCAGCAACTGTCACAGATAAGGTTTATATCGCGAAGCTGGGAACTGCAATTCAATTGCCGGGCTACAAGGTCACCGACCTTGTAGTGAAGCCGGAAAGCGATACCGTAGCCATGATAGGGGATGCTAAAGCTTTTGCGGTTACTCTGAGTGATGGCACTGTGACGTCTGGCGGATCTTACACCGGCACTTCCCACGATACCTACTATGTTGTCATTACTGCCGGCAATACAACCGCCGGAGATATTGCCGGCTGCAAATTCAAGTACCGGAAAGGCCTTACCGGCACTTACAGTGCTGAAGTCACCGCCACCGGCTTGGTTCAGCCGCTGGCGGAAGGCGTAACTGTCATGCTGACCTTGACCGGGTCACAAAACTTCGTAGCAAACGACATATATCAGATTCAGGTCACTGCAGCAGGGGCGGCCTATATTCCGGATGCAGACTATAAAGTAAATGCCGTTGAAGCTAGAGGCGGGCTGGTTGTCTTCCCCGAAACCTCTTCCATTCCGGATGGTTCCACGGTTAGAATTAGTTACACCCTACCGGCAGGCAGTTTCCCAAAAGTTTCCGGGGCGACGGTAGGCAATATTCAAGGTATGCTGCTGTTCATGGGTGATTCGTCTTATGGACCCTGCTATAATGGTGAATTCTGGCATGTATCGCTTATTCCGAACGGTGATATTGGTATGATCGGAGAAGATTTTGCCACCTTTAGTATTGATTTTACTTGCATGGATGATAGCGAGCATCACCCGGACGATCCGCTTTACCGTCTTGTCAAACTGGGCTAACTGAACAGAGGCTAGGGTTAACCCTGGCCTCTATATCTTTATCTTTTGGAGGGTTTGCAATGCAAAAGAAAAAGAATGACCTGGACATTTTACTGCCGGAATCGGAATTTATCCTTAGGGGCGAAACTATAGAAATTAAGCCCTTCCCGTTTCGTAAGTTGCCAAAGGTTATTGACTTGCTTTCCAAAATGGGCGCGGGAATTTACTCCCTCCTGGCAGGGGATGGGCTGAACTTTAACGCAAACGGTAACGTAGTAATCAATCAATCCTTTTTGGAGAATATCGGCAGGGTAGCGGAAGAGCACTTCCCGGAAATCGTTGAGCTGATGGCCATATACACTGACAAACCGGTTACTTTTTATACCGATGAAGGCGTTAATGCAGAGGACGGTTTGATGTTGCTTGTCGGAATAATCGAGCGCAACTATGATTTTTTTACGAAGCGTTTAGCCCCGGAAATGGCCAAGATAAACGCAAAGAAGACAAAATAAGCTGGGGTGAAATCGTGGCCACACTGAGTCGGGCAGGGCACACCTTCAGTGAGATTAAGACTTACACGCTGGCGCAAATGCTGTTATTCTACGGCGTGGCGCTCCGGCAACGGATCGATTATATGCAGGACGTTCGCAGCGCTATATGGGCTGACGGGAAGGAACTTGGGAAATATATAGACGAAATAACAAAACAGTAATTAGCCCCGCTGACGAAAAGTGACTGTAATAGCGTTCTTTTATCGCCGGGGATAGCTTGGCGGTATTTTTATGCATGAAAGGAGGCGAAGATATGGCAGATACGATTGAAATCAAGATCACAACTCAAAACTCCCAAGCAATAGCAGTCCTAAAGAAAGTGGCGGATGCCGCAAACCAATCTGCAGCCGAAGCGGTTGAGCAACCTCAAGCAGATTTTAAGCAAATCCAGAAAGCCCTTTCCGATGTAAATACAGACATGATGAGGATCCAAACCAATCTTCTGCGAGATGTAGAAACCGGGGACAAGACCGGACCCGAAGCGATCCAAGCCTTTGCAACCGTTTACCAGGATCAAACGAAGGCTATTGCTGCAAGGCTAAAAGCTGATCTGGCGGAAGCGGAAAGCCGGGGACAGACCGACACTGCCAATAATATTAGGACCGAGCTCGCCAAGATACCTGCCGGAATCAACTCATTTGTTGAAAAGCTGATTAACCAGACTGACCAGAACATCCGGGCACAGATTGACTTTGTCAATGCCGACCCGTCCAAGACCCGTCTTATGAAGTCCTATGAAACGTCGGAATTAGAACGGGCTCAGCATAGAGCGAGTGCGGCAATTTTGTTGGAACAAGCCGATGTTCTTCGCACGGCGGAAGGGGCCGCTGAATGGAGCGCACAAAACAAGAATAAGGATATTACCGCCCAAATACAGTTTCTCCAGACCCAAGCCCGGCTTGAGCAGTTAAAAGGCCAAGCTCTTAGTCTTATGAAGGAAGTCGAGAATGCCGGACGACAAAGCCTAGAAAATGGTCTTGTAAATTTTTTCGAACAAGGCTATAAGTCCTGCCATAAGTTGACTGATGCAGTCAGAGAGCTGGCAATCTCGATTTTGACGGAAATGAATAAAGTTTTTGCGCAAAACTTAACTAGGCAAATCATGTTCAGCCTTTGGCCGAGTAGTTCAACGACTTCGCCGTGGCTTTTATCCGATGGCACCGTTCTTGATCCTTCTTTTGGCTTGGGGGAGAAAACTCAAAGCAGCAGCTTTACCGGCACACCAGTCAGTAATATGGGCAACGTCGCAGTTCAGGGGTTAGGAAGCGGAGCAAATGACAGCTTTTTTACCGGTCTGAGCAACTACAAAAAGTTTATGACAGATAGCAACGGTGAGTATGTTATAAA
Source organism: Sporomusaceae bacterium UBA7701 (assembly GCA_002482545.1). GTDB lineage: Bacteria > Bacillota > Negativicutes > Sporomusales > UBA7701 > UBA7701. The sequence goes on along the minus strand of DLGF01000025.1, from coordinate 33,171 downwards.
AGCCGATTCCGTGCAAAAGTTCGGAACCGGCTTTTTTAATAAGCTGGATAATGGCCTCATCCCTGATGCATTCGGTCAGATCAGGGCTCAGTTTGCCGATACCGGAGCCGTTTCCGGGGCGAAAATAAGCGGGGCGCAAGATTTGGCGACTTCTTTGAGTAGTAGTAGCGTCACGAATATTCCCCTAAAAATTATCAATTTAAATGATCCAAACGAAGTTGGCCGTTATTTGTCTGGCAAACAGGGTGAGAAAATCATGGTTAACTGGATGAAAAACAACGCCGAAGCAGTGCGACAAGTGCTCAAGATTAGAGGGTAAGGAGCGGCGGCTTGGCCGCTACAACATGGTTTTACAGAAAGGAGTAATTCAATGGCCAGCTACAATGGCACAGCCAACAGCGTACTTGAGCTCCTGAAAGGGATCATCACCTTTCTGACCGACCCCACGGTATTCGGGACGGGAGACGAGTGGCAGCTCGTCCAGCCTGCGACCGTGGAGGACATTACCACCGAAGCCATCCTGAAAGGCGTCGGCGACGGCGAGGACGACATCTACATCGGCTTCCAGCTAAAACAGCTTCCCTCGGGGCAGATCGACATCATCCTGAACGGTTTCGCCGGGTATGACCCGGGCCTCACCTGGCGGGAGCAGCCCGGGGGCATCACCCACACCAATCTGCCAACAATTCTGCCAACAATCCCGCTGGTAACCAACACCTTCATGACTTACTGGGTCAGCGCGAATACCAAAAGGGTCATCATTGTCGTGGAGCTCTCCACCCAGTACGAAAGCGCCTACCTGGGCCTGATGAAGCCGATCGCCATCGAGCGCCAGTATCCATACCCGCTGGTGGTGGGCGGCAGTTACTACGAGGGCGGCCTGTGGACCGACACCACGGCCGGCCACAGCTCCTTTACCAATCCCGGCGGCTCCACGGCCAATTCGACCTCGCTCCGCATCCGCCGGCCGGATGGATCCTGGCGGGCGGGCACCAACAAAACCCTCGGCGACCTCTGCGTTTGGCCCACCAACATTTCGCCGGTCCGGACTCTGACGGTGTACGACTCGCTCCTCACCCTGGAAAACGTCATCATGTACCCCTTCCTGCTTTATGAGGATAACCCCGTGGGCCTGATCGGCCAGCTCGACGGCGTATACTGGATCGGCAACCGGGAGGACCTGGCCACCAAAGACAGCATTGTCTACGGCGGCAAGGTTTATAAGGTCTTCAACAACGTATCCCGCCGCGACAACGACTCCTACTTTGCAATTGAGTGGGCGTAAGGAGGAAGCGCCATGCCTTACATCAAAGGGACCGCCACGGATTTTGGCGACCTCCTGACCCAAGTCACGGCCTGGACGACCGACACCGCGATCCATGGCGACGACGCCTGGGAACTCATGCGGAGCGACCCCTGGCCCCGGGGCACCATCCTGAAAGCCAAGGGCCTGAATGAAGAGAACCACTGCTATATCGGCCTTTTGCCGCTGGAGCTGCAGGTGGGCAAGACCTATAAGGAATGGCTGCTGACCCATGAAAACCTGGGTAAATACATCGTATGGTCCGCAAACGGCATCAACAAGCCCGGTTGTCCTTTCACCCTGAGCAGCGGCAATAACACCATCAATGTCAGGAACGACCGTCTCAATCCCGACGCCGATATAACCACCTACATCCTCGCGGCCCCCGAGATCGTTGCCAAAAATTGCAAAGCCCTGGTGTTCGGCGTTTTCAAACAATATGCGGCGAACCTGAACTGGGACGAGCAGCCCGGCGCCATCTCCTTCGGCGACATCGGACTAATATCGCTTTCCTCGACACAGGGAGGCGTGAACAGAAAGATCCGGACGCCGCTTTACCCGGGCATTGGCTACCCCGGCATGGGAATGGATTATACCGAGCCGAAAGACGGGTTCTTCCAATACTGGGCGACCAAGGACGCAAACCGCCTGACGGTGGTCATCCAGAACGGCGAGCAGTGGGACCTGGGGCACGCCGGCCTGCTCATCCCCTATCACAGCAGGATGCAATACCCGTTTCCCGCGGTAGCGGCCGGGTCGCATTCGGGCCTGATCCTCAGAGGCGACGCCGCGATGGGCGAGACCGGCGCTATGGTCGACTACACCTACGCCAACTGGACGCTGACGCGGGGCATGCCGCCTTTCGCCGGCGTCGTCAAAGACATCCGGTCCGCGACGTCGCAGGTCGGCCTGTGCCTGCCGGACGGATCCTGGCAGTTCTTCGCCAACTGGCTGCAGGGAGCGTCGTTCAGCGGCAGCTCCATGACCCTGGACAAGCCCGTCCGGCCCGCCAATGTCGACCACTATATCAAGCCGACGTGCATCTCGCTGGAAAACCTGACTCAGGTGTTCCCCATGGACGACACCTACCAGTTGGAGCCGCTGGAGCTCATCCAGGACGTCGAGGCCAGCAAAAATATCTTTGGTCGGCTCTGGGGCATGTTCTGGCCCAGCCGGGAGATTTACCGCCACGGCGAGGCCCGGATCAACGGCAAGCTGCACCTCATCTTGCCCAACAGCTACCGGGGCCGTCCCTGGTACATCTACAACGGAACGAGCGGCATGCGGAACATGGACCAGCTGCTCGCCCTGCAAAAGGAAATTGACGGCTACAACAAGCAAATGAACTGCGTGATCAGATTGGAGGATTAGCATATGGCTTATGAAAAAACTACGGTCGCCGGCGCCATAGAGCTGCTGAATAAACTGCGAGACTTCGCCGCCGTCTGCGGCTGGACGGTGCTGGTGGAAACCGACGACCTGCCCATCGACGGCACGGCGACCAGCGACGGCCGCCGCCTGGTGATCAAAAGCCCGGACGAGACGGTGTTCGCCAGCTTCCGTTCAGCGAAGGGCAAGAAGATCTTCCCGACCCAGATCAACCTCGGCAACGCCCACGGTCTCGGCCTGGTCTGTGCCTCCGGCTTCGTCGAGCATCCCCCCAGCGGCCTTTGGTACGACCAGCCGGGAGCGACCAAGGCCGTCAGCCAGGAAGTCATCGGCGTGGGCATTCCCGTCCACCCGACCGCCGAGCAAACGGTGTATTTCAACCACATCGTCGAACCCAGCGAAATGATCGTCCTGTCCCTAGAGGTACTGCCTGGCGTCTTCCAGCACATGGCCGTCGGCCAGGCGCATAAAATCGGTTCCTGGACAGGCGGGACCATCTACAGCGCCAGCCGCAACAGCTACGGAATGTTCACGGCCGGTTTCACCAAAGGGCAAATCGAAGGTGAAAGCAATCACCTATTCGGCCTGAGCAAAAACGCCAGCACCTTTCTACGGTGCGACATCGACTCGGCGCCCTTACGGACGCCGGAGGTCTTATGGGCGAGCGGGGGTCCCAACAGCGGCGACGTTGCGGCGGGCTACACCGGGAAGATGCTGGCCCTGCCGGTGCTCAACATCGACTGCCTGGCCGCCGCCTGGCTGCCCAAAATTCCCCACTACGGCTACCTCCAGTCGCAGAGCTCCACCGACACCGGCCGAAACGTCAACACCCTCAACTGCATTTCCGTCAATCTTCCCCTGGCCGTGTACGTGCTGCGGGATCCGGACGGCCTGGCCAACTTCAGCCAGTGCGCCTATGTCCCGGGCGTCTACTTCATCTCCACCCGGAATGTGGCGCCGGGGAGCGCCTACGCCATCAATTATCCGGAATCGGGGACGCTGTACCAGGCTTTTCCCCAGACCAGCCGCGGCGGCGCGATAGGCTACGACGGAATCAGCATCAAGCAATAACCGGGGAAGGGAGGTGGAGCGAGATTGCTTGAATCGCAGATGTATCTCCCGCCCCAGGGATTCGGGACGAGCAGCCGGAGCCTGGCCGGACCGGCGCATATTTCCTTTCCGGCGCGCCTGGCGCTACTGGGATATGTGCGAGTCACCCTGACCTATGCGCTGACCGGCGACCAACTGACCTGGGGGATCCTGGAGGCACTGGAAGTCCCCTGGGGCGACAGCGATGCCATACTGTACGAACATTGCCTGTCCGGCTGGCAATATTCATGGGACCTAAATAGCGGAACCTTTACGGTGACCGACGACAGCGACTATGCCACGGTGTATCCCGAAGTGAATACGCTGTCCGGCCTGGGAATTTCCTGGGGAATCCTGGAGAGCAGGCAGTTTAGCCTGTTCAAAACCAGAGATATCTTTATCGAGGACTCCTCGCTGGTCGGAACCCGAGCCGATGAACCGCGGCCGTCCGAAGCGGCCAAGCTGCACTGGATGATCTCCGATTACCTGGCCGGCGTCCAGCATGCCGTGTTTGATTTCCTCGCCGGTTACCGGGCCGAGCCCCTCGGGGTATGCCCCGTCAGCACGTCCTTCCAGTCCGATGGGAGCGAGAGCGTGCTCAGCGACATTCTCCTGGCTAGAGCCGACGAACTGAAATTTATTAATTACTACCCGCTTAATCTGCGGGCGGGCGAAAACCATCTGACCGGCGACAGGCAATTGAAGCAATGGACCGGGCTGCAGCAGACCCATTCCACGTTGATGATCATGTGCTTCGCCGCGCGGCTGCTATCGGCGGAGGCGCGGGTCCTCTACGAGCCGTGGATGCTGTACGCCATGTTCCAGTGGCTGTTTAACCGCCCGAACGTGGTGAAAAAGGACTCCATATTCGACCTGTCGCCGTGGTGGGGGTGATTCATAGCCATGCAAATTACTGAAACGCTGGAATTCTTGACCCAGATACATACATCCTGGAATAACACCGAGCAGCGGATGGCGCTCCGAAAATTCCCACGCCGCTATCTATCCTACGAATATATCGGCGTGGAATCCTGGCAGAGCCAATATCTCCGGGCCCTCTTATACAACAAGCAGACGGAGCAGATCGAAATCCCGCTGTGGCACGCCGCGAGCCCCTTGCCGGACACCACGTACCCCGGGCAGACCCAGATCAAACTGAGCACCGATAAACTGTGGGGCTACCGCGGCTGCCGGAATATCATCCTGTGGTTTAGCGACAAGCGCGGGGGCGACACCTATGCGGTGCAGGCGCTGCTGGGCGACGGGACGGTCAAACTGGGTGAGCAGATCCAGTCGATCTATCCGGGGGCCACGACCACCATCTGTCCCGTTTCCTACGCCGTATTGCAGCCGGAGGATCAATACGCCATCTACGATTCCGCCCACATGTCCATGCAGATCAACCTGGAACTGTTGACGGACTTTACCCTGACGCCGATCCCCGCGTCCCTGGACGAATTCCATTTCGAGCCGTGGAAAACAAAAAATCCCTGGCAGGAGGCTCTGCCGGCCACCTACCTGGGGGCGGAGGTGTTCGGCATTGCCCCGGCCTGGGCCGACGACCTGTCCGGCCGGTTCGCCAGGAGCGCCAACAAGCTCGACAACCAGGCCGGCGTCGTGAAGTACGACCTGAAAAGCCTGAATACCTCCGAAAGCCGGGAAATCGACTACCTTTCCCTCAGCCGGTCGGAGATCAACAACCTGCAACGGTTTTTCTGCCGCTGCAAGGGCCGGCTGAAGTCTTTTTGGGCCCCTACCTGGCTGGCGGATATGGTGCTGACGGCCAACGCCGAGAAGGGGCAGAACTACCTTTTGGTGGAGTGGCCGCTCTTCTGGAAATACTACCGCAACTTGGCCAGGCGCAAGACCATCGTCGTATTCCTGAATAACCAAACCGCCCGGATCCTCACCATCGCCGGGTTCACCACCGACGATGCCGGCAACGGCAAGCTCATTCTGGAGCGTCCCCTGCCGGAGGGGTTCCGCAAGGAAGCGGTCGCGATGATCTCCTTCCTGTGCCGCTACCGGTTCGACAGCGATACCATGACAACCGATTACGAGACCGTCGACGTGGCTTTCACGTCGTTTTCATTTGCGGAGGTGGATCAATAAATGGCGGACAGCAATATTGGCATCTATGAGAACTCGATCCAGGACGGGCAGCCCATCGAATGCTACAAGTTCACCTACAAGGCGACGTCCTACCTCTATACCTCCGACCGGTTCGAAGTGCTGCTGTTGATCCAGGAAGGCGGCGTCACCCGGACGGAAACATACGCCGCCGACTATATCCAGCGGGGCGGCATCAAGGCCTCCAGCAAGGGCGACTCGGCCAGCCTGGCGGTGCAAGTGACAAAAGACCACCCGGTGGCCAAGCTCTTCCAGGGCGCGCCGCCGGACCAGCCGGTCATGCTGGAACTCTACCGGCTGCACGACCAGGACCATGCCGCCTTTGACAAAATATTTGTCGGGGAGGTTGTCCAGGCCAACCTCGAGGAGTCGACCTGCGAACTGACGGTCAGGACGGAAAACTGGCTCAGCCGGCAGCTTCCCAATTTATCGCGCCAGTTTTTCTGCGGCAACGTCATCTTCGACGGCAAGTGCCGCCTGCGCAAAGAGGACTGGGCCGTGAATATCTACATCGACCGGGTCGACGGCCTGACGGTCACCTCTGCGCAACTGGCGGACTATGCCGAGAATTACTTCGCCGGCGGCTTCTTCTACTTCGGCGACAACGTCCGGATGATCCAAGCCAACAAGGAGAATAAGTTGATCCTGCGCTACCCTTTCCCCAGTACGCCGATGAACAATGTCACGATTTACCCCGGCTGCGACCACTTGTTCCGGACCTGCGCGGTCAAGTTCCAAAATACCCTGAACTTTACCGGCTGCCCCTACGTGCCGCCGACGACCGGCAATAACACAAAGGTGGGGCAGGGGGTCTACTGGGTGGATTCTTTGGTAGTGCAAAGAGACACCAATGGGTATGTCGGGACCATTTCAATGTGAGGTGAGATCCTTTGAGCATGAATCCTTGGGTGGGCTGGAGCGTGACCGCCCTCTTGTCCTGGCTGCTGGTCCGCGACCAGGACGGCGCCGCCGGCGGCAAGGAAAGGGCCGGGAAGCTGAACGCCTCCCAGGCCCAGGTGGGTACGCCGGTGCCGGTGATCATGGGGCGGATGCTCTTCAAAGGCCCCCTGATCATTTACTACGGCGATTTCCGGGCGGACATCTATACCGAGACCTACGCCTCCCACGCCAAGTTCTCGGCGTGGCCGGTGATCCTGACGATGCTGCTGGAATGGACGCTGAAGCCGGTTACCGGGCAGTCTTCCGCCACACATACCCATAAGGCTCCGGATGGTACTACGGGACCTAATACGCCCAATCCTATACCAGTGAAAGAAAAGGAGGGGCCCAAATATCTCATGGCCCTGGCCCAGTGGCTGCTGGCGTGGCTGATTAATGGCCGCAACCTCAAAACCACCGTCCAAAAAGGCTTCAAGTACTTCCTCGGCTACCAGCTCCTGGCCTGCGTATCCGGGCAGGATATCCGCCTCCGGGCGGTCTATCTCGGCGCGAAGAAGGTCTGGGAGGGCAATGTCCGCCGGGAGGATCATCCGGACGGGCCCTTCGTCCTCCGCGTCGACAACGAGGAACTGTTCGGCGGGCCTGACGAGGGCGGCGGCTTTGTCGGCGACCTGCGGTTTTATCTGGGCGGCCCGGATCAGCCGGCCGATTCCTGGATGGAGAATCAGATGACGGCCGAGACTGTCCAGGAGGAACTGCGCGGACTGACACCGGCCTACCGGCCCTTTATCAGCCTGGTGGTGCCCACCGCCTATATCGGCAAACAGGCCACCATTCCGGTGACCTGGCTGGACCTGCAGTGGATTCCCAACCGGCTGGGGCTCGGCGCCATCGGCGAGGACGCCAATCCGGCCGAGGTCCTTTACGAGATGCACGTCAATTCGGACTGGGGGCTGAACCGCGACCCGACGCTCGTGAATGCCGAATCGCTCTTGGCCGTGGGCACACGGCTGAGGCAGGAGGGCCTGGGCATAACCGTGCCCATCACCAGCAAGACGGAGGTCCGGGACCTGATCGACGATATCTGCAATCATCTGGACATGGTCCGCTACACCGATCCGGAGACCGGCAAGCTGACCTTCAAGCTCATCCGGGATGACTACGACGCCACGAACCTGCCCATATTCGACGAAACCATCTGCAAAAGCGTCTCCTACACCCGGACGGTCTGGACGAACACCTCCGGGCAGGTCTCGGCGGTCTACACCGACCGGGCCGCCCAGTACGACACCAGCACGGTGACCGCCAACGACCCGGCCAATATTGAGATCAACGACGGCAACATGAATTCGGCCGACTGCGATTTCCGTTACTTCACCTCGTCCGGCAATGCCCTGTGGGCCGCACAGCGGGAGCTGCGGCAGCGGGCCTTTCCTCTGGCGGCGGCCACCCTGATCTGCAATCGCAAGGCATCCTTCCTCCGGAACGGCGACGTAATCAAGCTGAACTGGCCGCCCTACGGCATCAAGGATTTAATCCTGCGGGTGACCGACGTGGACCTCGGCGATTTCGTCACCGGCGAAGTCACCGTGGAATGCGTCGAAGATGTGTTCGGGCTGGGCAAGGCCAAGTATGGTTCTTCCGACTCCACCGAGTGGGTCCGGCCGATCAATTATCCCACGGGGGTGCAGGTGTTTCAGTACTTCGAGGCGCCCTGGGAACTTATGCAGACCAACGACAGCTTTGTGTTTGCGCTGGCCGCCGTCCCGGACAGCAAGACCCAAAAGTGGACGGTCTGGCGCAAGCGGGATTCCACCTGGGAAACGACCAGCAGCATGATCCGCTGGACGCCCGTCGCCCAACTGGTCGCGGATTATCCGGAGGACGGCGCGGTGGAAGATGTGACCGGGTTTGAAATCCTGGATATGGGCGGAATTTACGACCTGGCCGGCCGGTCCTACGCCGCCGGGACGCCGGGCTTCGGCGCCGCAAGAAGCGGCTCCAGGCTGCTGATGGCGGGCAACGAGATCATGGGCTGGGGCAATCTGGTCCAACTGCCGAATGGCCACTGGCGGGTGCAGAACGTCATTCGGGCCACTTACGACACTGTTCCAGCCGGCCACCGGCAGGGGGATGTGGTGTACTTCCTCGACGCGGGGTATTACGCCAATGTCACCACCGGCGGCGCCGTGTGCCCGGCCGGAACGACCGTGGCGGAGGCCTACAACATCACCACCGCTACGGTGGACAAAACGGAAGCCTTCGATAATGCCAAAGTCACGGCTCTGGCCACGGTACGCCGGGCGGCGCGGCCGGCGCCGCCCGGGCGCATCCGGATGGCCGCGCATCTTCATAGCGACGCGCCGCGTATCGGGCAGGCAGCAGGCGACTTGTCCCTCGCCTGGGTGCTGCGCAACAAGCGCTTTTCCTTCGGCTGCGTCGCCCAGGATGATACCGCGGACTATTTCACCGGTCTGGCGGTCAGCCCGGAGGACAGGCTGCAAACCGCTGTCGAGGTCTACGCCGGCGGCGAGCGAATCCACCGGGAGGTATTCGACAACACCGCCACCGGGTTTGATTATTCCTGGGCGCAGCGGTGCCTGGACAAACCAGCTTTTGATGTGGAAACCCGGGTCGAAATCTTCGCAATCTTGAATGGCCTGGAGTCGTATCAACGGCACACGCGCACATTTACCTGGAAGCCGCCCTATATCCTGGCCGGCTGCCAGACGGAGGCCGAAGCCCTCCCCATCCTGCGGGACCGGTATCGGGACGGCGGTATGCTCGTAACCTTCGAGGACGAAGCGGACAACCGGCTGATTCCCGTCGTCAACATGCCGCTGGTTGTCCTGGGAGCGGTCTATGAGACCGAGCAGCCGGGGGCTCTCTTCTGCCAGGACGGCAAATGGGTGGTGCCGGGCGGCACGGTCCTGGCCGTGACCGGCCGGGATACCTATAATACCGTGCCTTTAGCCAATGGTTATGTGGTGGTGTCCTACTATGCGCCTGAGGAGCCGGGGAGATTGTGCGCCTACCGGTTCGACGGAACGGCCTTCACCCGGATTGCGGTTCCGGCCGTGTAAGAAAGGAGGGATTGGATGTCAACGAAAACCGTCCATATCGGCCTGGACAAGCTGGAAGCCACAGACTTGGTGAGAAGCAAAGAGTTTAATAACAACATGGACACTCTGGATGAGGCGATTGCCGCGCTGCAGACGAAAGACACGGAGCTGACGGGTGAGCTTGAATCGCTGGCCGGCGAAGTCGGCGTCATGGAATCGTCCGTGGCGGCGATCGACGCCGCTTTGACCGCCCAGGATGCCAAAAACGCCGCCTTTCAGCTCCGGGACCAGGAACTGCAAGTCGATATTGAGGATCTTCAGGCCGCGCTGGCGGCCCGGAAGGATCAACGAGTCGTCACGTTTCGGGGCAGCGGCGTGGAAATACGCTATCCCTGGGCCGGCGAGGCGCAGCAAATCCAGATCAACTGCGCGGCGGCGCGGCCGGCCGATATTAACTTTCAGGTCGAGCGGCAGGCCAAGGCCGATTATGAAACCGCCTTGGGAAACTGGCAAAAGCTCGGCGGGCGAACCTTCAATCTGCCGCCCGGCGGCGTATATAGGGAGTATGCTATCGCCGACGCTCTGGCGGCCGGCGATGTGCTTCGCTTCATAACCGCCAACGATGACAGCGACGTTACGGTCGAGGTGTTTATCCAGAATAACTAAAAACAGGGAGGTATCTCACCATGGCAACCCCTACCGATTATATTTTTCAGTCCGCGAGCGTTCAAAAGGGCGGCCTCTATCAATTTATGATCGACAAGATGAAGGCTGCGGGATGGCAGGACATCTCCTCGAACCCCACCACGGATTTTGTTGTCCTGAGATCCACCGGCGTGAATGAAGACAAAAATCTTGTCATCCAATTGCGGCCGCTGCCGGCGGCCGGCACCGTGGCGAACAACGTTACAACCAGCAATTTCAGCCAAATGTCCTACCGTTTGGTGGATTCGTACACTCCGGGCGCTTCCGGAGCGGCCGGCACGTTCGGACGGTCGTCTCTGGCCTGGACCGACCTCTACCTCATTCCGGCTGCGGTAAACACTCAACTGGCCATGGACACCGTGTGCAACGTCAAATGGTACGCCGACGCCGGCAAGTTTATTATGGCGATAGAATATCCTCCTGCTACCGGATACGGGCCGATGCTCATCTATATCGGCCAGCCGGACAGTTCTTATGTGGCGGAATCCAACTCCGCAGGGCTGCTGGTTGGCGTCACGGCCAACGCTCCTGCGGCAACCTCGGTTCAAATCGACAATACGTCCGACGGCTCGGGCAGCGTAACGGCTCCATATGTAATGGCGACCCAGAGCCTCCTGCCGACCCAGAATCCCAATAACGCCAATAAGTATGTGGTCTCCGACATCTATTACGGCAATTCGACGGAGGGCGTAAGGGGCAAGCTGGACGGGGTCGGCTGCATGCTTAATAACGGCAATGTCCTTACCGGAGACAACATTGTCGTTGATATCCAAACCTATTATGTGCTTGTCTGCAAAACACAGGCCAATACCTCCTTTCCGACGCCGGCGCTGGTCATTCGAATCGTATAGGAGGTGCCTGTATGAGCATCTTGTTTCAAAAGGAAACTGTCACGAGAGCGAATCTGGCCTCGTGGCTGTATTCCAAGCTCGTCGCTGCCGGGTGGGAGCAGATCAGCAGCAACATTTCCACTGACGGCTATGTGTTTCGTTCTAGTGGCGAAGCCGGCGATTGCGACTATTATATCAATTTGAACGCCGATTTTTTTGCAACTGGCGGAGGAGGAATCAACCAATATGGGATAAACCTGTTCCCCTGCCTTGGGTACACTCCCGGCGTTGCCGGCGCCGCCGGAACCTTTGTCTATAAACAATCTAGCGGCATATATCAGCCGGCATTTTCTGCCGTTAGTAGCGCGGCAGACAGGGAGTTCACGTTTTATTATAGTGTCAACAAGGATAGAGTTGTGTTCGTGAACACTTTTCCCCTGGCCCAGGGCTCGTCAGCCAATGGAAGGATATGCAGCAGCTTTCTGATGTATGTCGGTATTCCCGAGCGCCGGACAAGGCCGAATGCCGAAAGCAAGGTTAATGCGGGAAATTTTTTATGGGTGATGAATCCGGCAATCTACAGTTATTTGACACCAGTAACTTATTTCTTTACGCCAACAACCGGGTCAATGGCGCTCACCTTTACCTATAAGGCATATCAGTACTGGACCAACAATAACATTCCATATGCCCCCGGAAGACCGATCCCACTGATACCGATGTCGGTGACCGACGGCACAACGGATTTTGGCTTTTTGGACGGACTATATGTTCCTCCTGCCAATATCCCAAATATTGACGGTGATATCATTAATGTCGGCGCGGAGCAATTCAGAGTTTGCTGGGCTTACAATTCCTGGAACAATATCGGTTATCCGTTCTGCATAAGGGTGGGATAACATGACGATCTACAGCGGAAAGCCGATAAATCCTTATACGGTAGGGGTAAAAAACAGCAATCCGTCGAATCGCGGTTTTATCAGCAATCCACGGTTCGGCCCACGTTCGCAGGCTCCGTTAAGCGGCAGAATGATCGACTGGATATACGCCCTGAAAACTACCAAGACGCGGCAGGGTTTCCGCTTGACTGGCATGCAAAAAGGCGCCAGAATCGTCAGGAAGCTAAAAGGCATATACGCCGGGCGGCTTGTCATCGGTGCCCGAAAATCGGTCAAGAACGGCTTATATGTATCGAGGGAAATGCGCATTGGCGCCCGAAAGGTGAGGGTTGTTGCCGGCCGATTCCTGCACCCGCTTTTCGTTGACTCCAACGCTTCCGGTCAAATTGGCCTCATGCTGACGCCGACCTTTACCTATGCTGATTCGGCCATAACCCTCGAAGCTCATAGCACCCAACCTATTGTCGGCAAATATTCCCTCACGGTTAACGGTGTCGAGGTGATTCCGTTTCAAGCAACATCGGCCGATATCACCAACATCGCGTTTGATATCGACCTGTCCCAACTAACGTTAGGGAACAATAATTGCATTCTGTCCATCAAGCCGGACGTTGGAATAAAAAAGTTCCTCAATTTCATAATTTCCAGCGAAACGATTGACAGACAGGTATCTGAGCAAAAGATCCGTCTCTATTCTGGCGGATGGGATATATCCGGCGACGTTTCGCGACGGTATCTTCCGTTCGGCGGAGCAAGGGACGCCACATTCGTTGTCACGGATCCGGGAAAGGGCGGAGTGATCACGACCACGGATAAAACCGCGGTGCGGACATCACGGAACAAGGGACTTCTCGGCGTTAATATTGCTGGAGCGGGCTGCAGGTATTTAGTCAGCTTCGACAGGCGCAATACCTGGTATGCCTGGGATGGCAGCGGTTTCGTTGCGACAGATCCTTCTCAAATCGCTACAGCCGGAATGACGGAAACCGTTCTGGCCGGCACAACCAGGCTGCAGTGGGCCGCTATATTTTCTCCGACCCAATTGGACTTCATGATTTATTTCAGTTCAACTGTTGTTGAGGAAAACTCAGACCTCGGATATTCGGCAAGTGGAAGCGTCGGGACCAATGGCGTGAAAGTAAATAAAACCTTTTCTATTCCGGCGCATTTTGTCGTTACGCAAATCGACCTTGTAAACAACGGGTATGGGTCTGCGAGAGTATTCTATACTGACAAAGCGGGAGTAAACCACGACATCATCCCGACAACTAGCGCTCTTGACATTGGTTCTGCCGCAACCATCTATTCCGGCTTGGATGTCGGGGAAGTCACCAATCAGCTATCTGTCGAAGCAAGTTATTCCTATTTCATAGGGCAATATCAATTTAGCCTGGTCACATACGGATACTACCGGTCGTACGTATCGAATATCCAGGTGCTATTGCCCCCCAACTTGGCGCCTGCCATAACCGAGATGGCGATCACTCCGTCTTCCCTCCACGCCGAAAGCCCGGTTCTCACGGCGCATATCAAAGATCCGGACGGAGATCCCGCCCAGTATCGCGTTCTGGTCAATGGCGAGGTGCTGCAGGATTACAACTCGGACTCAACGAACAGCGAGTATGACATATCGGTCATCATCCCCAACGACAGGCTGATTGTCGGCACCAACGCCATAGCGGTGCAGACCCACGACAGCCTTACTTACGGAACGCCTTACACGACGTATTTGACCAAAGTGGATGCCAGGCCGTCCGTTTCGGGGGTGCTGGACAAGCTCGACTTCACCGCGGTTATTACCGATGAGGACAGCGAGGACCGGGTCCGCTACCGCATTTGGGTCAATGGGGTCGTCAAAGTAGACTGGACTGAATTTGCGGAACCTCCTGTCAATGTATATTTCAAGGTCGATCAGCGCGATGTGGTGATTGGACGCCAGAACACGGTTACGCTTGAAGTGCAGGATGATATAGGCGGAGTCACGTCCGTTGATTTCGACTTTGTCGGGCAGGGTTACGGTGTAAAAAAATATGCTGTTATTATGTAGTAAAGAGCCCCCTTGGGGGGCTCTATTTTAATTTTAGGAGGCGAGGTTGTGACGGAAGGCAAAGTGGAACGGGGAAATGCTTGACAGGCTAATAGCGAGCGAGGCAAGGCAGGATTTGATACTGTCCCAGTGCTCCCTTGCCGGGGTAAGGGCGACAATCACGACTCCTTGCAAAAGTCATAAGGGTAAAAGTATAAATATCATACGCCTATGAAAGATGATGCCACGGTAGTCGGGTAGCAAGGCGCCTGGGAAATAGGTACAAAAAACAGACAAATTACGACTAATAACGAAAAACAGGATGACCAATAAGCGCTTGCCCTGCGGTAAAGGCTTGGCCAATAGGCTGGCAGCAGGAAAGCCGCCAGAGAGAAATTGTATACAGTATTTTGGCGCAAAGAGGCTTGTCAGATCGGGTTTAAAGCGCTACAATAAAAAACAGGGTGTAATTTAGTAGCTGATCCTAATACTTACCAATAAATGGAGGTGGCTGGATCCTCACGGGCCGCAATAAACATGCTTTGGACGCATAACCTGCAATAAAGAAAGAAGGAGCATAAAATGGAGTTCTTATTCGCACTATTTGGAATCATGATGGTGAACATCGTGCTTAGCGGGGACAACGCCGTGGTCATCGCGCTGGCGAGCCGCTCGCTTCCCCAGAAGCAACAACAGATGGCCATCCTGTGGGGTAGTGCTGGAGCGATAGGCCTGCGGGTGGCATTAACCGTTGTGGCAGTTGTGCTTTTGCATATACCGTACCTTCAGTTTCTCGGCGGTTTGCTGTTGATTTGGATTGCCGCCAAGCTTGTCCTGAATAACGACGAACAGTCGGAAGTGGCGGCCTCCGGATCACTCTGGTCCGCCGTAAAAACGATTATTGTCGCCGATATCGTCATGAGCCTCGATAATACACTGGCCATTGCCGCTGTAGCGAAGGGCGATTACCTGCTCCTAACCCTCGGCCTGGTCCTCAGCGTTCCGCTGATTATTTTCGGCAGCAAACTGATCATCCGGATCATGGAGCGGTTCCCGGTTATTGTCTATGCTGGGGCCGGACTTATCGCCTGGACGGCCGGGGAAATGATGCAGCAGGATAAGGTACTGGCTGCTCTGGCGCCCAGCTTTCCTCACTGGCTGCTTCCGCTGGTAATCACCGCAGGGGTCATCGGGGCGGGAGTATGGCACAACAAATACCGGACCAAGCCGGTGGAAACGGCTGCCGAGTAATATCCGCCGATCGACCTTCCAGCCGGGATGTGCAAACATCCCGGTTTTGTCTTTGAGTCCGGTTTTATACAGGGAAAGACTGCCTGGCGGCGAATATATGTAAACATATTCTACGCCGGAAGGATTGACTGGAATGTCTGGAATGACGCCCGTAGTGCGAAAAAATATAGCGATCTGTTTATTTCTGTTTATTACAGCGGTTGCCGGTCTCGCCGGGCGAATCGCCTGGGTTCAGTTGGTTGACGGCAAACGGCTTGCGGAAAGGGCCAAAACGCAGCTTCAGGACAATAAGGTGCTGCAATCGCCGCGGGGCACCATCTACGACCGGCAGGGACGGGAACTGGCGATCAGCAGCTTGCGCAAGTCCCTCTATGTAAATCCGCGGGAGCTTAATCAGGATCCGACGATGGTGGCCGATGCGCTGGCCCCCATCTTGGAGATGAAGCCCGAGCAGATACGGGAGCGGCTGATGGCCGGGGGAAGCTTCGTGTGGCTCAAACGAACGCTCGAACCGGAAGCCACGCAGAAGGTCATAAGCTTGATCAAGGAAAATAATATCAAAGGTCTGGAGTTTATAGAGGAGAGCAAACGGTATTACCCCAATGAAAGCCTGGCCGCCCATGTGCTGGGATTCGTCGGCACGGACGACGTCGGCTTGGATGGGATCGAGATGGCGCTCGACAAGACGATCAAGGGAGAGGCGATCAACCAAGCCATGGACACCGACAGCCGCGGTATCCCTATTTTTCGCTCCAGCCTCGCCTTTGATCCGGTAAAGCAAGGCAAGAGCGTATATATGACCATTGACAGCACCATCCAATTCATTGTCGAACAAAGCCTGGATAAAGTAATGGCGCAGACGCAGGCCAGGGCTGCCACCGTTATCATTATGAACCCGCGCACCGGCGAAATACTGGCCATGGCCAGCCGCCCGACTTACGATCCAAACAAGTTTTACCGCTATAGCGAAGAAAATTGGAAAAACCGGGCTATTTCGATTGTTTATGAACCAGGATCAACCTTCAAAGCCGTTGTCGCGGCGGCAGCCCTCCAGGAAAAGCTGGTGCGAGCGGACGAGCGGTTTACCGATAACGGCTTCATCGAAGTATCGGGAAGGCGGATTCAAAACTGGAGCGGGGACAGCTACGGATCGGTCACCTTTCTGGACATCATCAAGGAATCCATCAATACCGGATTTGTGCAAGTCGGCATGCGGGTGGGCGCCGCCCGGCTGATGGACTACACCCGGGCCTTCGGCTTCGGGAAGGCCACCGACATTGGTCTTCCGGGGGAAGAAGCGGGCTTGCTGTTCGATCCTAAAGACATGCGGGACTCTGATCTGGCGACGATGTCGATCGGGCAGAGCATTGCGGTAACACCGCTCCAGTTGCTGACAGCCATATCGGCGATTGCCAACGAAGGCGTGCTGCTGAAGCCATATATTGTCAAGGAGATATATAACTCGGACGGTTCGCTGGCGATGGCCACGCCCACCCAGCGGGTCCGCCAGGTGATTGCTCCGGATACCGCTAAGGAATTGGCGGGGTTGCTGGAGAAAGTGGTATCGGAAGGCGGCGCTAAACGGGCCGCGGTAAAAGGCTACAAGTTTGCCGGAAAGACCGGCACAGCCGAACGGCTCAATGAAAGCGGCGGCGGTTATGCCGCCGGGCGGTATATCGCGTCGTTCGCCGGATTTGGCCCGGTGGAAGACCCGCAGGTTGCCGCGCTGGTTGTTATCGACGATCCGAAAGGCGCTTACTATGGAGGTGAGATTGCCGCCCCGGTTTTCGGCGAAATTATGACCCAGGTGATGCGATATTTGAGCATCCGCCCCCAGAACGCCGGTGAAATGGTGACGCTGCCGCCGCCGAAGACGCCGGCCAATATAGTCGTCGCTCCGCCTGTCGCGCCTAAAGGAAAAGTAGTAGTTCCCAATGTAATCGGCAAAACTATTCGGGAAGCCGGCGATGCGCTCGCCGCCGCTGGATTAATTCTTATCCCGGAGGGGTCGGGGGTTGCGGTTCGCCAGAGTATTCTTCCGAACACGGCTGTTAACCCCGCGACCGAGATTACGGTCTATTTTGATCCTGGCAGGAGGTAACGAAAGCGATGGCCGACAATCATGAGCTCGCGCGTCTGTTTGAGGAAATTGCGACCCTCTTGGAGTTGAAAGGGGACAACCCCTTCAAAATTCGGGCGTATCAATCGGCCGCCCGGTTTCTGGAAGAACTGGATGAGGAACTCCCGGCTTTCGTGGCGAGCGGGGCGATGGAGAAAACCAAGGGATTTGGCCAGGCGATCGGGCAAAAGGTCCGCGAATACCTTGATACGGGCCGGCTTTCCTTTTACGAAGACTTGAAAGCCTCCGTGCCGGCGGTTTTGTTTGAACTGGTCAGCATTCCGGGCCTTGGGCCGAAAAAAGCGCTGCAGCTTCATGAGAAGCTGCATATTACTTCCGTCGGCGAGTTGGAATACGCCTGCCGGGAGAACCGGCTCATCGGGTTGCCCGGCTTCGGGGCGAAAACACAGGCCAAGCTTCTTCAGGGAATTGAATATCTGAAGAAGCACCAGGGCCGGTTTTTGTTATCCGAGGCTTGGCCGCTGGCCGAGAAGATCGCTGACTTTCTTCGCCGCCTCCCGGGCGTGGACCGGGTGGAAGTCGCCGGCAGCATCCGGCGGCGCATGGAAACGGTGAAAGATATCGATATTGTACTCGCGTCCGACCAGCCGGCGGCTTTGCAGCAACTCATTGCCGGGATGCCCGGAATCCAGCAGGTGCTGAGTCAGGGGCCGGCAAAAGTCAGTTTAAAGCTGGTTACCGGCATCAATGTGGACATCCGGCTGGTCCGCCCGGAAGAAATGGCTACCGCCCTGCACCATTTGACCGGCAGCAAGGACCACCATATCGCCTTGCGGGGCTGGGCCAAGGAGCGCGGCTTGAAAATTAATGAATATGGCCTGGAAGCCGCCGCAGAGCAACGCCTGGCCGTCCAAGACGAACCCCGGCTGTACCAGGCTCTCGGCTTGCCGTTCATCCCGCCTGAACTGCGGGAGGGAATGGGTGAAATTCAAGCCGCCGCGGCCGGGCGGCTGCCGGAACTGGTAAAGGAAAGCGACGTGCGCGGTGTGCTCCATGTCCATACCACCTATTCGGACGGAAGCTCTTCCCTCGCCGAGCTGGCAGCCGCCGCGCAGCGGCGCGGATGGCAGTATCTCGGAATTACCGATCACAGCCGTACCGCGGTATATGCCCGCGGGCTTCAGCTTGAAACTGTGCTGGAACAGCGCCGTGAAATAGAGCGGCTCAATGAGGCCAACCCTCAATTCCGGGTTCTCGCCGGCATTGAAAGCGATATTCTGGCGGACGGGTCACTGGATTATCCTGATGCTGTGCTGGCGGAGTTTGACTTTGTTATCGCCTCGGTCCATTCCTTCTTCCGGTTAAGCGAGGCCGACATGACGCAAAGAATCGTCACCGCCCTGTCCAACCGCTATGTCAGCATCCTCGGGCATCCCACCGGGAGAATCCTGCTGGCGCGGGAAGGATACGCCGTGAATCTGGATGCGGTGCTGGAAGCGGCGGCCGCTACCGGGACGATTGTGGAGATAAACGCCAGCCCGTACCGGCTTGACCTGGACTGGCGATGGTGCTTCAAGGCCAGGGAAAAAGGCCTTTTGCTGGCGGTAAATCCGGATGCCCACGCTGTGGATGAGCTTGACAGCGTTCGCTTCGGCATCGCGACAGCCCGAAAGGGCTGGCTTTCGGCCGGCGACATTGTCAATACCCGCCCCGCCCGGGAAGCATGGGCCTTATTGCGGCGAAAAAGGCCCTGATGGTTCGTTCACCCGCCGTGGCATAATGGGAAAGACCGGATTGGTCCTTCAAACCGATTGGAGAAACAGATAAAGGGCGGCATAGCGCCGCCCAAAGCGAATCCTAGTGCCAATACCTCTTAGGAATTGGTACCACCACTAACGCTCGATTCGTATTGCTCGATCATTTTCCGCACCATATGACCGCCGACGCGGCCACAGTCAGCGGAAGTCATGGTATTCCAACCTTGCGAACGGACGCGGTCAGCAACGCCCAGTTCAGAAGCGACTTCGAACTTCATGCGGTCAAGGGCATTTTCAGCTTGCGGGTTAACGGGTTTTCTGCTCCGTGCCATCATTATCACCTCCTTTCGGTACTATTATTATGGCGCACAAAATTGCGATTATCCTGCAGTCATTATGTTAAATAGTGCCAAGCCCGCTCTTGGGATTTCCTCCTGGAAGGAGGAGGAAATTTTTGTCCGCCAAGCCAATATTACACCAGGAGCGATCGCAGGCAGGGCATAATTGGGTAAGGCAATCGAATATAATTCCCATATTGTGGAATGCTAAAGCGTGCCGGCTGTCTAGCCTCGGATGCTCCATGAAATGTTATACTAGTTACATGCAAGGGCGATGCTCCGGCGCAGCCGGAAGCGATAGGGAGGGGTATGGTTTGGCGCTCATATTGGAGGGCAGACAAGTTGCGGCTGGTGTTAAAGCCAGGCTGCAGGAAAAGGTGGAAGCCTTGCGCCAGCAGGGAATCCAATGCGGTTTGGCCGTCGTTCGCGTGGGGGATGACCCGGCGTCCAGAGTCTATACAAATGCGTTAGTAAAACTGGCCGGCAACATTGGCCTCCGCGCAGATGTGAGAACTCTGCCGGGCGATATGGCGGAGCCCGGGCTGCTCGCCGTGCTCGGCGAACTGAATCGTGATCCGGGTATTCACGGCATTCTGCCGATGATGCCGTTGCCGCGTCATCTTGACCCGGACAAAGTCGCTGAGACGATTTGTCCGGACAAAGACGTCGATTCCTTGCATCCTCTGAACGTTGGACTGGTCGCGGCCGGAAAAAGCCGTTGGGCGCCTTGCACGCCCCGCGCGGTGATGACCATCCTCGATCATTACAGTATTAAGCTTGAGGGGAAAAAAGTCGCTATCGTCGGCCGCAGCAACGTGGTAGGCAAGCCGTTGTTCCAATTAATGCTTGCCCGCAATGCAACGGTAACGGTCTGCCACTCCAAAACGCCCGACTTGGTTTCGGTCGTGAGGGCGGCGGATGTCGTAGTCGCCGCCGTCGGCCGGCCGGAAATGATCGGAGCGGCCATGATTAAACCCGGTGCCGTTGTTGTGGATGTGGGGATTAACGAGGTGGGCGGCCGTCTCGTTGGGGACGTGGAGTTCGCCGCGGTAGAACCGGTTGCCCGGGCCATTACACCCGTCCCCGGAGGCGTCGGCGCGGTCAGCAATGTCATGGTGATGGAAGCGGTGCTTCGCCACTTCGCCGGGTGATCGACCCCGGCAGGCGGAGACTGGCGGTTGCGCCGCCCGGTCAACCAGGAGCGATAGGAGGAATAAGGCGGCCAGCATGCACGAAATGGCGATTGCGCAGGGTATTTTGGAAATAGTCGCCGATGCGGCAGCGAATAACGGAGCAGGCAAAGTTTCTCGCATTAAGCTCCAGATTGGGCAATTGACCGCGATAGAGCCGGATGCGCTGCGGTTTTGCTTTGCCGCGATGGCTGCGGGGACAATGGCCGAGCGGGCCGAACTCGAGATCGAAATCATGCCGCTTATTTGCCGTTGCCAGGATTGCAGCCGGAGCTTTGCGGTAGAGGCATTCCGGTTGGTGTGCCCGGACTGCGGTTCGCACAGGACCGAGATTACGTCCGGCCGCGAACTCCGGGTGGAGCATTTGGAGGTTGAGTAATGGAAATACGCGTGATGGCCAATATTCTGGAGCAGAATGATCGAATAGCGGATGAACTAAAAGCGGCTCTTGGGGCACAGGGCATTTTTGCTTTAAATCTTCTGGGTTCACCCGGTTCAGGAAAAACAACGCTGTTGGAAAACACCCTGGCGGCGTTAAAAGATGAGATGAATATAGCGGTAATCGAAGGAGACCTGTTTACGTCAAAAGATGCGGAGCGCATCGCCAGGCAGGGGGTGCCGGTGATTCAAATCAACACCGGCGGCGGATGCCATCTGGACGCCAATATGGTAAGAAACG
Organism: Sporomusaceae bacterium UBA7701; assembly: GCA_002482545.1. Taxonomy (GTDB): domain Bacteria; phylum Bacillota; class Negativicutes; order Sporomusales; family UBA7701; genus UBA7701. Next base: position 11,543 of record DLGF01000025.1, on the reverse strand, counting down.
CGTTAGCCGGTCTGGAACTGGCTGCCCTGGACCTGATTATTATCGAGAACGTCGGCAACTTGGTATGCCCGGCGGAATTTGACATCGGTGAAGACTGCAAGGTAACGGTTCTGAGTATTACGGAAGGAGAAGATAAGCCCTTAAAATATCCGCTTGTGTTTAAACAGGCGGAGGCTGTAATTTTGAATAAAGTCGACTTGCTCCCCTATACTTCCTTCGATATGGAAGCTGCCTGCGAAGATCTCTCCAGCATTAGTCCGGGAGCCGCGCTGCTTCTCGTTTCCTGTCGAACCGGCGAGGGACTTTTAGACTGGTATTCTTGGCTACGGCAACGAATAGCGCAGAAAAAAACAAGGAGTCAGGCGGATGATTGATTTGTCTAGAATGCTTAAAGAAATTGAAGAAGTACGCAAGCTGCTTAACATCCTGGTTCTGGAAAAAGGGGGAGACGCCGCCAATCCGGAAGTCATCGGGTTGAGTTCGCATCTGGATCATCTGCTTGTGGAGTATGAAACCTTGAAAGGGGCCCATGAAGAACGAAAAGGAGAGCCGCATACATCCTATCAGCAAAGATAGTGCTGTTATGGCTGGACGTTAAAAGGGAGCGGATCGGCGCTTATGATTTTGATTTTGGAAATAAAAATTTCCGCAATGGAAATATAATATTCCGCATTTGGAAATAAAAGTTTCCGAGCGTTTAAGCGAAGCCTTGTCAATGGCGGATTTTGCCATTGGCACATTTATTGCATATTTTTAAACTTGGACATTAATTCTAGAAAGTGGGGGACAGTAATGATTATTGGTGTTGCCAAGGAAATTAAGAACAATGAGAACCGCGTCGGTCTTACTCCTGCAGGTGTTGAAGCTCTGCGCAAGGCCGGCCACCGCGTACTGGTAGAGTACAATGCCGGCATCGGCAGCGGTATTTCCGACGAGGCTTACCAACAAGCCGGTGCGGAAATTATCAAGGACAAGAAGCAACTGTTTGACACTTCCGAAATGATCATCAAGGTTAAAGAGCCGCTGGAGCCGGAATATAACCTGTTCCATGAAGGACAAATTCTCTTTACCTACCTGCATCTGGCTCCTGAGCCCGAACTGACGAAAGCACTGCTCCAGCATAAAGTTGTGGGCATTGCCTACGAAACGATTGAAGGCGCCAACCACAGCCTGCCGCTGCTCTCGCCGATGAGCGAGATCGCCGGCCGGATGTCCATCCAGATCGGTGCCCAGTTCCTCGAAAAACCCTATGGCGGAAAAGGCATCCTCCTCGGTGGTGTTGCCGGCGTCGCTCCGGCGCAGGTTACCATCGTCGGCGGCGGCATCGTCGGCACCAATGCAGCCAAAATGGCTATGGGCCTCGGCGCCCGGGTCACCATCATTGACCGCTCCATTGACCGTCTCCGTTATTTGGACGACATCTTTGGCGGCCGCGTAAATACCGTTATGTCCAATAGCTTCAACATCGCTGAGTGGGTTAAGAAAGCCGACCTCGTTGTCGGCGCAGTCCTCCTGCCTGGCGCAAAAGCTCCGAAGCTGGTTACCGAGGAAATGGTCAAAGGCATGCAAGCCGGTTCGGTTATCGTCGACGTGGCTATCGACCAAGGCGGCTCGGTTGAGACGATCGACCGCGTAACCACTCATAGCAACCCGACCTTCGAAAAATACGGCGTCATCCACTACTCGGTGGCCAATATGCCGGGTGCGGTTGCTCGCACCTCGACCTTCGCACTTACCAACGCGACTCTCGACTACGCGCTGCAAATCGCCAACAAAGGCTGGCGCAAAGCGGTATCCGAAAATCCGGGTCTGGCTAAAGGCGTCAATGTTCTCGACGGCAAATGCACCTATCCGGGCGTTGCCGAAGGGCTTAAACTGCCTTACACTCCGCTTGCGGAAGCGATGGGCTAATTTCGGTAGGAACACCGTAAATAATGCCGGGATTGTGGATTTTCTACAATCCCGGCATTTTTTAGTAGGAAAATTGGCGGTTCATGTCGAATGGAGAAAGAAAATGGGAAAATCGACGTTGCTATTAGGCAGTACTTGATGGACTACGAGTCTATTTAAGGATGTGATGGGATGGCTAGACGACGCGCAGGCGGCGCAGGAGGCGGCGGAGGCGGCCATGATGCCGCAGGCATGATGCGGTGGCTTTTGACCTACGCTGACTTGATTACGTTGATGATGGCCTTCTTCGTAATCATGTACGCTATGAGCAAAGCCGACGTTGCTAAGTTTAACGCCCTGAAAGCAACACTCGCTGTCGCCTTTAAAACTGACGGCGATCGGTCGAGTATTGTGTTCGATCACCAGGGAACACAACCAATCGAGCAGGCCATTTCGCGCGATAGTGCGAAAGAAACCGAGGATTTTCAGGATATTATCCGAAATATACAGGCTAATATCAAAGATCCTAAGGCTGTCGGATTCGTTATCGATGAGCGGGGACTTACCATCCGGTTCATGGACAGTGTTCTGTTTGACCTGGGACGGGCCGACCTGAGGGGAGATGCCAACGGGCTTCTGGACTCCGTGGGGAACGCCTTGAAAAACAACGCGCGATATGTGCGGGTTGAAGGCCACGCGGACAACCTTCCCATCAATACGCTGCAATTTCCGTCAAACTGGGAACTCTCGTCCGCCCGCTCCATTGCCGTAACCCGGTATTTAATCGAGAAACATGGCATGGACCCGCACCGCATGTCTTCACTGGGCTACGGCGAATACCGCCCGCTCTATCCGAACACCACGGAAGAGAACCGGGCGAAAAACCGCCGGGTGGACGTGGTCGTCCTCCGGTCCGACCGTGTCGGCGGGGAGATTAACGGCGCCATACCCGGAATCAACGATGCACCAATAAAACCATAGGCGGAGGATGTTAGGTGAACGATCGGGATTGGGAACAATTTAAGCAGAAGCTATTTGCAAAATCGAACATCGACCTTAACCAGTACAAACCAGCTCAGATGCAGCGGCGAATTTCGAATTTTATGGCCCGGCAAGGCGTGAGCACTTACGCCGCTTTTTTTCAGCTTATCGACAGTGATCCCAAGTTGTACAAGACCTTCATTGACTATCTTACGATCAACGTCACCGAGTTCTTCCGCACCCCGGAAAAGTTTATCGAACTTGAGGAGAAAGTGATTCCGCAGCTATTGACAACCAGCCCCCGGTTGAATATCTGGAGTGCCGGCTGCTCAACCGGGGCGGAGCCATACTCTCTCGCGATGATCATGGCGGAAAAGACCCCGGGGGTACGTCACCGCATACTGGCCACAGATATTGACGTTGAAATGCTGGCCAAAGCAAAGAAAGGGGTTTATACCCCCGGCGATCTAAAAAACATTCCCCAAGAACGGCTGACAAAATACTTCTCCCGAATCGACGCCGATTACGCCCTTAACGATGATATGAGAGGGCGCGTCGAATTCCAGCAGCATAATCTGCTGCTGGATAAATTTGAAACCGGATTTGACCTTATTCTCTGCCGCAATGTAGTAATCTACTTCACCGAAGAAGCCAAAGACGCCTTGTATCGCCGCTTTTTCGCGGCCCTCAAGCCCGGCGGGATTTTCTTTGTCGGCGGCACCGAGGCGATATTGAACTTCCGGGATATCGGATTTCAGCATTTTCTGCCGTTTTTTTACCGTAAGCCTTTATAGTACGCCCCAGCCGGACAGCAAACGGAAAGTGTGCAGCAGGTAGTGGAAGAAACTTCTGGTGATGGTCCGCTCGTTAACCTCTTTCGGGCAGACAAGGTCAACGGTTTTAATGGCCTTGTCGTCCAGATAAAAAATAATTTCGCCGACCTTTTGCCCCTGATACACAGGGGCTTTTATCTTTTCCGGGAGATCGACTTCGACGCTGATCCGGGCATAGTCGGCGGCTTTCACGACCAGGGCGGCCGGTTCGCTTACAACAGCTTCGATTGATTGACTTAAGCCGTTATCGACAGGTAAGTTTGCCACGACATCGCCGGTATTGGCATATTCATAGAGAGCATAGTTGTCAAAACCGTATTTTAAGATCTGCATGGAATCATACCAGCGCGAATGGTCGTGGAGGACAACGGCGATCAGCTTGTGGCTGCCGCGGGTTGCGCTGGAAACCAGGCAAGGGCCTGCCTCATTGGTCGTGCCGGTTTTGACCCCGTCGGCCTCTTCAAACATCCAAAGGAGCTTGTTGGTGTTCCGGAGGCTGACATCTTTGCCGCGGCCCCGGCGGTCAGTCCACTCGATATTGGTTTCCTTTGTGCTGACGATTTCGGCGAAAAGGGGCTGATTGAGGGCATAACGGGCCATCCAGGCAAGATCATAGGCGGTGGAATAATGGCCAGGGGTGCTCAGGCCATGGGGATTGCGAAAATGGGTGTTCACAGCGCCGATCGCCAGCGCCTTATGGTTCATCATCTCTACAAACCGGTCGATTGACCCGGCAAGGTGCTCGGCAATAGCTACAGCGGCATCATTGCCGGAGCGCAGCATGAGGCCGGTTACCAGTTCGCGCAGCGTCAGCGTTTGTCCGGCATACAAATGCATCGACGACCCCCGGGTAGAGGCGGCCCGGATACTGACTGAAACCGTATCGTCAAGGCGGCCGCTCTCAATAGCCAAAATGGCTGTCATGATTTTGGTCGTGCTGGCCGGTGCGTTCCGGGTGCGCGCATTTTTTTCATAGAGGATTTCGCCGGTTTTTGCGTCCATCAGCACGGCAGCCTGTGCTTTTAGCTCCGGCGCAGCCCAGACCAGAGAACCCTGCAAGAGAAATACGATGATAACAATTAAGATGCGACAGGGCCTAATCAGGCGAGTCATGTCATAGCCTCCCGCTGCAAACTATTACATTATATTGCTGCCGGATGATGTTCATTCGCTATTGTCATGGCGGGATCGAGCCTGTTTCTCAGGCCGGATTGGCTGGTGAAGCAAAAAAATAGCCGGAAAATCCGGTAGAAAGACCTCTGCGCGCTGGGCGGCCGGGTTCATTTATAGGGGGCTTCCGGATTATAAGGCCTCAAGTGTTGCCAATGGGACTGAATCATCTGGTCGTAACGGTGAATGGTTGCGGTCCGTTCATTGCGTAAAGCCTGGACTGAACTTAGAACCGTCTGGTCAAAACTAAAGACTTTATGCTTGGGCACAGTGATTGGCTTCGTATACTCCTTTAACCGGGTAGCGGCTTTGACATTGGATTTGCCCACCTTAATGACAGCCGCCGGTTCAAGAAGGTCCGATCCTTCATACCGATGAATCAGGCAGTTGGGTTGCAAATGGTCGATAACAGTCTTTCCTTCACCCTCCAGTACTACGGGACTCCCGCACGCGGGACAGGCAGCGGAATCGGGGATGAGCCAGGTATGACAGCTGGCGCAGACTACTCCGTCCATAAAAACACCTCCGTGAGTTTATTCTGTCCCGCCGGCAGCCGCCGTATCCGGTCAAGTCGACCGCAGCCGGATGGAATGCGCCATTTTATGTCGATATTTGCTGGTAAAAAAACCATGCTAATTCAAAATTCGACTTTATTTTCGGTGGCAAAAGAGGTCGTTTGTGTTCTAAAATTAAACTAGTTGATGTACCATACTAAATGTTGTGTTTAGGGGGCACCTAACGCTATGAACAAAACACAAATCGACTACCTGCGCAAAACAAACGCTATCCCGTTTACGATTGTCGACTGGTTAGAGACTCTTTCCCCGGTTATTGTCGACGATCATGTCGGCACGATGTATAAGGGCTGCATCCTGGCTGAGGACGGGTACGGGAAGTATGCGGCGATTGTCGGTACAACCGACAAGCTGCTGACAACTCCGGCGGATAAGTTTCTAAACGGAACTCCTTACCGCATTCTAAAGATTGAACAGAAGATCGTGCCCTTTTGCTCCCGGCAAACTGCCTCCGGGCAGCAAAAGCACTATCCGCAAACCGCAATGCCTGCCGCCTCGAAGGGACTGAAGAACTAACGGTTTACCGGGAAATTACGGAAAAGGCAAACGGCACTCTTGCTAAAATACCGAAAGAAGGCGTATACTAAATACATAAGGCCATTGGGGTATTAGCTCAGCGGGAGAGCGCTTGATTCACATTCAAGAGGCCGCTGGTTCGAAACCAGCATGCCCCACCAGACAAATGCAGAAACGGCAAAGCCTGACGGGTTTTGCCGTTTTGCTTTATGTAAATTTGTCCCTTATATTGTCCCTTAGACCCTATTTTAAGTGGACAAATTTGCGCTGTGTCCGTTAGGAAAGGACAGGTTTTAAGCCGGTCCTTTTGTTGATTTTGCCTTTAAATTATCTAAAATATCCTGCATAGTCTTGGCTGATTGTTCCCGGGTTGATTGGAGTTCATGAATGTATGTTCGCATCGTGAATCCTTTGTCGCCGTGTCCGAGTTCGGCGCTGATCGTTGCTATGTCAATCCCGCTTTTTAATAAATAACTCCCAGCCATATGCCTAAGGAGATGGGGGCTTACCTGTAGATCACTATTATTTAGCCGTAGCTTTCGTAAGAAGGTGTTAAAACTGTGAGGGTGCCCTACTTTACCGCTCGGCTGGGGGAATACCCATTTATCTTTATCTGTTGGATCTTCGAATTTTACAACCTTGCGACGCTTATTTCTGCGTTTAACCGCGGCTTTCAATTCATCCTTCCAGAGTTTTAACATCATCGCAAGATCCGTAGGCAGTGAAAGTGCCCGAAAAGAATTGTCGCTTTTGGTATCCTTGATTATGACCCCAGATTTGGGAACATATACGGCCGCTCTGGCTATGGTAACTTTATTGCTGTCAAAATCGATATCGCCCCATTGCAGCCCGAAGATTTCTTCCCGGCGAAGGCCCTTGCTGAACGCCAACAAAACCCATAGCTGATGCTTTAGTGGTTCGCCTTCAAGAATTTTTAGCAGACCGGACATTCTTTCTTCATCTAAAATCTTCTTTTTAGGCCTCTCCTGCTTCGGTGGCGTGATTTTATCCATAGGGTTACTAGTAACTAACTCCCATCTTTTTGCGTGGTTGAACAGCGTTTTAAGCAGTGTGCAGTGCTTTCTAATGGTGTTGTTAGACAAGGGCCTATCTCCTTTGCCCGCGTCGGAAGCAGAGATTTGCTTGACGAAGTCTAAAAGGTGCTTTGGCTTGATCTTATCCAGCTTCAAATGGCCGAGAACAATTTCAATCCGGGCAAATAAATTATCATTATACACTTTAGTTGTCGATTCCAGGTTTTTGTCCGAATAGTGTTCTTTCCAATAGTCGTAAAATTCTTTTAGGGTCATTTTTCTTATACTGGCAGGCAAGACCTTGCCTTGAAGGCATTCACTTTTAAAAACGTCGTATAATTTTTCGGCTTCCGTATCATTCTCTGCCTGCACTGTCGTAGTATATACCTTTTGATTTTTCATAGCGTCGTATCCGTCAAATACAGTGAGAAGATATGAGTTTTTACCGCGCTTTTTAATTCTGCTTGGCATGTGTAGCACCTACTTTTCAGTACGTATGTTCGGTTGATAAGGTGAAAAATTTGCCCCTGGGGAAGGGGCTTTAGTTCATTTTTTCTTAGAAGGCTTAATTTCTCCGATATAAAACGATAACGCTATAGCAAGGAAAGTAAAAACTCCGATGATTACAGAAAAACTAAAAGTCCCGTCTGTCTGCCATTCATGTGCTTTATAGCCTATTAAGAACGCTGTCCATAAACCAAAGAGGGCGGTCATAAAAGCATTGCTGTTATGCATTATTCACTCTCATGGCTTGGGTATGGGTATTTTCTTTACGGCGTTATTAAAGATATCTTCAAGATTATCTTCTGGCTTATTTTTCTTGCTAAAGAGTATGCCGCCTTGCTCATTTCGTAACTCTGAATAGCCCCAAACTACTTTGCCTGCCGACATGCTGTAAAGTGTAAATTCAGCAGATGCAACAGGAAATTCTTCGTAGTCTCCGCTTCTATTAATCGTCCTTTGAACGGGTGAAGTGATAGTCCCTGAAGATCCCCCGATTTGAACTGTACTTGTTTCCCATGAAGTATAAGAAAAAGAACGCGGTGGGACATATTGTTTAAACCAGCCAAGTTCATTTACCTTGATTACCAGCAGAGCATCAGCATATTCTGGTGATTTGGATAACACAATCTCACGGCGGGTTTTTTCATCGACATTTTCCAGATTATAATCATGGATAATTTGATCAAATAAATCTTTAACAGGGATAAAGACTACATTAAATCTCTTCTTCTGTTCAATTTGGGCCATAATTTCTTCAGTTTTTTGTTGCGCAAATTGATCCTGAATCGTAGTAGCAAAACTTATTCCTATGGCTACTCTCTTAATAGTTTTAAAGTCGTAGTTTTTATCTTTCCATTCGTTTCTTTCCGCATAGCAAATACTGGTGAAAACCATAAAAACCATAAAAATGAATAGAGCCCTTTTCATTCTGATCACCCCTTTAAAAATTTCTTCATCATAGTTACCAAAGATGAGAATTCTTTGGGGCTAATCCCGTCAGCAATGGCCTGCATAACGGCTTCCCGCCACTGGTCATCTAACCTTTCTTTCAGTACGATTGCATTCTCATAATCATGAACGTCGGGGGCCCAGTCCCTAATAAGACCGGTCATTATGCCGACAACTGCATGATTTTCAGTAAAGGGGATATCAGGGTATTCCGGATTGGCAGAACGAAGAACGGCATGACCGTTCTTTTTTATATAGTATTTAAGGTTTACGGCCGCATCAACGTCAAGAACCCTTGCCGCTACGATATGGCCAGACTGCGGTTCTTGGCATTCCCGAAAAAAGGCTATGTCGCCCGGAAAAATGCCGGCGTATCTCATGCTGTCGCCTTCGACAGGGGCGGCAAAATCGGCATGAACGCCTTTTGGCGGCGTGATTGTCTCGGTATAGTTATCTTCCGAAAGAATAGGGACGCCAGCTTTTATTGGGCCAAGGAGCGGAACTTCTTCAGCACCCATTGGAATGTTTTTAACTTGTCCGACTACAACAGCTCCGCCCACACCAACCATTGAAAAATCAGGCACATGATCTGCTGTGTAATCAGGTAAATGACCTGCAGCAGCCATGAGCATTTCATATGTTACTCCGTTATGCGCTTTTTCAGCTAATTTACGAAGAGTTTTGGGGAGCGGAGGATTATCTCGTTCCTGTTTTATTAATTCGGAAATATATGTAAGACTAACACCCGAATGAAGGGCATATTCACTCATATTCCTATTGCCAAGAGCCTTCTGTAATAAATCCGCGAAGCGTGATTTGTCGAATTTCCAAATAAACATAAAGTGCCCTCCTTGGTCTTCAACTATAGTATAAATAGGGCAGAAAAAAAATTCTACTACAGTTGAGAAAAAGACTTGACTATAGTTTAATGCCTTGTTAAACTATAGTTGACTAAACTGTAGTTTAGAAAGAGAGGTGGAAAAGTGAAAATAAATAAGGAGAAATTTCGTAAGGAAATATTCGAAGAAACCTTCAATGGAAATTACACTCACTGTGCAGAAGAACTAGGCATAAGCACTCAGCACTTACACAAATACCTTACGACTGAAGGGGAAGCAGGGCCCAATTTATTAGGCGGATTAGCCGTGTATTGCAAGAAAAATAAAATAAATTTTTGGTCGTTAATTTTTTTACCTGACAACTCAACTATAGTTGAGTTAGAGCATGAGAAAGCCAACCAAGAAACCTCTGCGGCCTCAAAGTTATCTAAGACTGGATAAGGGGGGATAAAGTAGTGGCCCGTCACGTCAAAGCAGCATTTGCGGAAAAGGAAAGTATTACAGTTGCCGTCCTCAACAGCTGGATTTACAAATACGGCTTGCCGGTTTTTCAGATCGGGCGCCGGACCTATATTGATGACGAAGAATTTCAGGCTTGGCTGGTAGAGCATAAGAAAGTGATTTCCCGGACACCGCCGGCCAGGTCGACACAGATCGCCCTGCCGCGCCAGTGCCGTAACCGGGGAGGTGGTATCCTTAGCAAGCTCCATCCAGTCAGGTAGAAAGGAGGCGAGAACTTGACCCGTTACAAGATCCTTGTTCAACGCTGGGAGCGCAAAAAGAGGATGGAGGATATCATCTGCGGGGGCGTTATGTGGCTCGCAACCTCATATTTCTTCGCTCACCTGATCGTTTGGGCAGGCCGGTGATTGTATTGTACTGCAGAAAGGAGATGAGGGCGATATTCAGAGCGGCACGAAAGAAGGCTGGGATAAGTCAAATTGAGGCTAGTTTCCGTAGTGGAGTGCCCCTAAAAAGGTTGCAAAAAATTGAAGATAGTCCGAATTGGGTGTTGCCGGGAGATGTTCGGCAACTGGATAAGGCCTACAACGCAAACCGGCTTCTGGTAATGCGGTATTGCGGAACTTGCTGCCCGGAAGGAGTATATGCCGGGATGCGATTTGAGGAAATCAGTCCCCAGTCAGCAGGTATCCGGCTCATTACAAGCCTTACCGGCGTGGAAAAACTGCTGCCGAGCGTTGTGGAAGTCATATGCGAAATTTGCGACCGGGTGTGTGATCCGGACGGAAACGAAAAACGCGCAGAAGTATGCGCGCAATTAAGTCAGCTAAGACGCCAGATCATGGCGATTGAGGCTTTGGTACTTAGCGAACAACCGCCAACCGACTGGAAGAATGCCGTGGATTTTCTACTGGCGGCAGAAAGAAAAATCGCCTGCGCGCCAACGCAGACGAGAATTTCAGAAGAAAAAATTGTCAATTGAATTATAGCACAAGGAGGGGCATATGGGCAAGGTTATTGACTTTTACACGAATGTTGTACTGGACCCGAAAACCGGTAAGGCTGTAGCCCTGACCCGAAAAAATATTAGGCGGCTGATCAACCAAATGAAAGCAGACAAAATGCGCGCTATGTCAAAGTTACAGACTCCGCCTATTTCCTAATTTAACCGGATTTGATACCCGTTATTCCCCTTACTGCCTTAGTTTAGGAAAGGATCCTTTTGCGGTGGTTTACCTCATACACTTTGACGGTCACTTGGCCCACGCACAGCATTACATAGGGTTTTGTGAAGAGAATCTGGACCAACGTGTTAAGAGGCACCGGGAAGGCCGCGGTTCCAAGCTTATGAGGGCCGTAACCCGGGCTGGAATTTCGTGGCATGTGGTGCGGACGTGGGAAAACGAAAATCGTGATTTTGAGAAGCGCTTAAAGAATCGAAAGAACGCTAAAAAATTATGCCCTATATGCAATCCAAAGTGAAAGGATGATTTAAATGTATATAACCAAAGAAATTTTGACCGAAAAAGGTGCTTGCTCCGATGGGCTGCGTTGGTTTACAAAAAACTTTCCGGAAGGTGCTGATTATCAGGAAGCGCTTAATTTCGCAGCAGAACAGGGACGTGAAGATTTTGCCGAATGGGGCTTGCAAAATTTTGGTAGCGTGAATACCGTCCTTGAAGTGGATGAAATAAACTGCGAAACCAGTTTGATCTTTGCCGGCCGAATTATCGTAAGAGGAGCAATCCGGGTCGCAAAAAGATTAATAGCTGGCGAGGGCATCGAGGCTGG
>DLGF01000014.1 GCA_002482545.1 Sporomusaceae bacterium UBA7701 | reverse complement strand
GTTGGCGCCGGCGTGGTTACCGCCATCGAAGCGTAACATAAATGAAAGGCTCGAGGTTCGGGCGGGGCGGCTCATGCCCTGCCCGGCCTATGGCTTTTTCTCAAACGATGAAGTGGAAGGTTGCCCGCAGGGCGGGGAAATTTCCATGGAGAATGTCCGTTCACGAAACTGGGCAATAAGGAGGAAACACAATGGCTAAACAACAAAAAATCAGGATCCGCTTGAAAGCATATGACCATAAAGCGCTCGATCAAAGCGCCGCCAAAATCGTCGATACTGCCAAACGTACCGGCGCTATGGTTTCCGGACCAATCCCCCTTCCTACCGAAAAAAATATTTTCACGATCTTGCGTTCACCCCATGTCAATAAGGATTCCCGTGAGCAGTTCGAAATGCGGACTCATAAACGCCTTATCGACATCCTGGAGCCGACTTCCAAGACGGTTGACGCGCTAATGCGCCTTGACCTGCCGGCTGGCGTGGACATCGAAATCAAGCTGTAAGGGGAGGTGGCACTGATGGCTAAAGGTATTTTGGGAAAAAAACTCGGTATGACGCAAATTTTTACGCCGAAAGGCGAGGTTATTCCCGTAACCGTTGTGGAAGCCGGTTCTAGCGTTGTACTTCAGAATAAAACAGTTGAGAGCGACGGCTATAACGCGGTGCAACTGGGCTTTGGCACTGTTAAGGATAAAAAGGTTACCAAACCGCTGAAAGGTCATTTTGCCAGGGCTGGTGTGAAGCCGGTCAAGTTCATCCGTGAATTGCGCCTGCCCAGCGCACCTGAATACAAGGTCGGCGAAACGATTGGCGTCGACGTGTTCAGCGAGGGTGAGCTGATTGACGTGACCGGAACCGCTAAAGGCAAAGGCTTTGCGGGTGGCATTAAACGCCATAACTACAAACGCGGACCCATGGCCCACGGCTCCAAGTCGCACCGCGAGCCCGGCACCATCGGATCGCGGATGAGCGGTGGCGGCGGTAAAGTATTCAAAGGCAAGAAGCTCCCTGGTCGGATGGGCGGTCACAAGGTTACCGTTCAGCGCCTGATAGTCGCCAGAGTCGACACGGCGCGGAACCTGATCCTCATCAAAGGCGCTATTCCTGGGCCAAAGGGCAGCTATGTCATTATCAGGAACACGGTTAAACCGGCGAAATAACCGCGAATTTCGACCGTGAAAGGAGGATGCGAAAATGCCGAAATTAGCAGTATACGACATGACCGGCGCTCAGACCGGTGAAATAGAACTCAACGATAACGTGTTTGGCGTGGAAGTGAATGAAGCGCTGCTGCATCAGGCGGTAGTAATGCAACTCGCCAATCAGCGGCTGGGCACTCATGCCACCAAAACCAGAGCCATGGTTCGGGGCGGCGGCAAGAAGCCCTGGCGTCAAAAAGGAACGGGCCGGGCCCGTGCCGGTAGTATCCGTTCCCCGCTGTGGGTGGGTGGCGGCACCACGTTTGGCCCCCAACCGCGCAGCTATGCCTTCACTATGCCGCGGAAAGCCCGCCGCTTGGCGATCCGTTGCGCACTGTCGGCCAAAGTGCAGGCCGGAGAGCTTCTGGTTATGGAAGACATCAGCCTGAACCAGCCCAAGACCAAAGATGTGGTCAAGCTGCTCGACAACATGAAGCTCGGGGAAGACAAAGCCCTCATCATTATGGGCGACGTTAATGAGAACGTGGAGAAATCCTCCCGCAACATCCCCGGGGTCAAGAGCATTACTTCCAACGGACTCAACGTGTACGACATTCTGTATCACGACAAGGTTCTTGTCACCAAGGACGCGATCAGCAAGATAGAGGAGGTGCTGGCGTAATGTTAAACCCGCGCGACGTTCTCATTCGCCCGCTGATCACCGAAAAAACCACCAGCATGATGCAGGACAACAAATATACCTTCATCGTTCCGCTTAAGGTCAACAAAATCGAGATTCGCCAAGCCGTTGAGCAGATTTTCAAGGTGAAGGTACTCGACGTAAACACCATCCGGGTCATGGGTAAAACCAAACGGATGGGCAGGACTCAAGGAAAGCGCCCGGATTATAAGAAAGCCATCGTTAAACTGGCTCCCGGCCAAAGCATTGAGTTCTTCGAAGGCTTATAATAGGTTGAAGGAGGGGCACTCATGGCAGTAAAGAGCTTTAAACCTTACGCTCCGGGCCGACGGTTCATGACGGTAGCTAGTTTTGACGAAGTTACCGCCCACAGACCGGAAAAGTCCCTGACCGAACGGCTAAAGCGGCACGGCGGCCGCAACCAGCAAGGTCGTCTGACTGTTCGCCATCAGGGTGGAGGCCACAAGCGCCTGTATAGAATCATCGATTTCAAACGGAATAAGGACGGCATACCCGCAAAGGTAGCCACCATCGAATACGATCCGAACCGTTCGGCCCGTATCGCTCTCCTGAACTACGCCGACGGCGAGAAGCGCTATATCCTGGCCCCCAACGGGCTCAAGGTGGGCGATACCATCATGAGCGGACCGGGCGCGGACATCAAAACCGGCAACGCCTTGGCGCTCAAAGATATCCCGGTCGGCACACTGGTGCACAACATCGAGCTCAAGATCGGCAAAGGCGGCCAAATGGTCCGCAGCGCCGGCGTCGCAGCCCAGCTGATGGCCAAGGAAGGCGGTCATGCTCTTCTCCGGTTACCTTCCGGTGAACTGAGAAAAGTCCATGTCAACTGTAAAGCCACTATCGGCCAGGTCGGCAATCACGAGCACGAAAACATCACCATCGGCAAAGCCGGACGGTCCCGCTGGCTGGGCATCCGCCCTGCAAACCGCGGCGTGGCCATGAATCCGATCGACCATCCGCATGGCGGTGGCGAAGGCCGCTCACCTGTCGGCCGCAAGCATCCGGTCACGCCCTGGGGCAAACATGCGGTCGGCGCTAAGACCCGCAGCAAGAAGAAGGCTTCTGACCGGCTGATCGTCAAGAGAAGGTCGAAATAACATAGCGAAAGGAGGCCTATAAAGGTGTCCAGATCCATCAAAAAAGGACCGTATATTCACGAGAGCCTGCTGAAAAAAGTCAAGGCCATGAACGCCAAGAATGAGAAAAAGGTTGTAAAGACTTGGTCGCGTTCGTCGACTATTCTCCCCAGTTTCGTTGGCCACACGATCGCTGTGCATGACGGCCGCAAACACGTGCCGGTATATATTACCGAGGATATGGTAGGCCACAAGCTCGGTGAGTTTGCTCCGACCCGTACATTCAAAGGCCACGGTGGCCATACAGAAAGATCGACATCGCTGAAATAGCCGACCGAGAGGAGGTTCATCCATGGAATCCAAGGCAGTTGCGAAATACGTCCGCATCGCCCCGCGCAAAATTCGCATCGTTATTGACCTCATTCGCGGCAAGAACGTGGGCGAGGCGTTCGCAATCCTGAAGTATACGCCGAAAGTGGCGTCCGAGGTGATTGAGAAAGTTCTCAAATCGGCGGTCGCCAACGCGGAACATAATTACGACATGAATTCCGACAAGCTGTACGTTGCTGCCGCTTACGCCGATCAAGGGCCGACGCTCAAACGCATTCACCCGCGCTCCCGCGGTCAGGCCTTCAAGATCTTGAAGCGCTCCAGTCATGTAACGGTCGTCGTCAAAGAAAGATAACCGGACGAAGGAGGGAAACAGAGTGGGTCAAAAAGTCAATCCGCATGGTCTTCGGATCGGCATCATCAAAACCTGGGACGCCAAGTGGTTTGCCGACAAGGATTATGCCACCCTTTTGCATGAAGATATCAAAATTCGCGGCTTCCTGAAAAAGAAGCTGTTCGCCGCTGGTGTGTCCCGCGTTGAAATAGAGCGCGCCGCCAACCGCGTCAAAACCACCATTCATACCGCCAAGCCGGGGATGGTAATCGGCCGCGGCGGCGCCGGCATCGAAGAACTGAAAAGAGAACTCAAGCGGCTGACGAATAAAGCCATTGATGTGAATATCGCTGAAATAAAGCAGCCTGAACTGGACGCAACCCTGGTTGCCGAAAACATTGCCGCTCAGCTCGAAAAGCGGATCGCTTTCCGCCGGGCGATGAAGCAATCGGTCGGACGCACCATGCGTATGGGCGCCAAAGGGATCAAAGTCATGGTTGGCGGCCGTCTGGGCGGCGCGGAAATTGCCCGCACCGAAAGCTACCGGGAAGGCAGCATTCCGCTTCACACCCTGCGGGCCGATATCGACTACGGTACGGCGGAAGCCCATACCACTTACGGCCGGATCGGCGTAAAAGTATGGATCTACAAAGGTGAAGTTCTGCCTGGAGCGAAACCGGAAGTCAGGCCGGAACCCCGCCGGGAAGCCAGGGATCACCGCCGCCATGACGCCAGGAAGGACGCTGCCGTCGCCGTCGAAGGGAGCGAGGAATAATGTTAATCCCGAAACGTGTAAAGCATCGTAAGCAGTTTCGTGGCCGGATGACCGGCAAAGCCAATAAAGGCAACACCGTGACCTATGGTGAATTCGGTCTTCAAGCCCTTGAGCCGGCCTGGATCACCAACCGTCAGATCGAGGCGGCGCGTATTGCCATGACCCGTTACATTAAGCGGGGCGGCCAGGTATGGATTAAAATTTTCCCTGACAAGCCGATTACGGCGAAACCGGCGGAGACCCGCATGGGTAGCGGCAAGGGCTCGCCTGAATACTGGGTGGCGGTGGTAAAACCGGGCCGCGTTATGTTCGAGCTTTCCGGGGTCGAGGAAGAAGTCGCCAAAGAAGCTCTGCGCCTGGCAGCCCATAAGCTTCCCATCCGGACGAAATTCGTCAAACGGGAAGAGACGCTGCAACAACAAGAGGAAGTGGGTGGTGGAAGTGAAGGTTAAAGACATCCGCGACATGAGTGCCGGCGAACTCGAGCAAAAGTTGGCCGGGCTGAAGGACGAACTGTTTAACCTCAGATTTCAACACGCTACCGGGCAATTGGAGAACCCTGTCCGCATCAAAGAAGTCAAGAAGACCATTGCCCGTGTTAAAACCATTCAGCGCGAACGCGAACTGAAGACTAAACAAGCATAGTAGTCCGAGTCGGAAGGAGGGCTAGAAAATCGTGACCGAAAGAAACGAGCGTAAAATCCGGATCGGTAAAGTGGTAAGCGACAAAATGCAAAAGACGGTAGTCGTTGCCGTTGAGCGTTTGGTCCGCCATTCCCTATACAATAAGCCCGTGAAGATGACCACCAGATTCAAGGCGCATGACGAGAACAACGAAAGCCATGTCGGCGACACCGTGAAAATCATGGAAACCCGTCCGCTTTCGAAGGATAAACGCTGGCGCGTTGTGGAAATCCTGGAAAGAGCGAAGTAGGTCAGTGAGGGCCTTGCCTGCTGCTGAGCCTATTTTCGGTACGCAAAGGAGGGAAAACGATGATCCAACAAGAGACGAGGCTAAATGTGGCCGACAATACCGGTGCGAAGGAGATCCTGTGCATCAGGGTGCTCGGCGGTTCGTACCGTAAATACGCCAACATCGGCGATATTATAGTGGCAACTGTTAAAGACGCTACACCCGGTGGCGTGGTCAAGAAGGGTGACGTGGTGAAAGCCGTCGTCGTCCGTTCGCAGAAGGGTCTGCGTCGTCCGGACGGCTCCTACATCCGGTTCGATGAGAACGCCGCAGTGGTCATCAAGGACGATAAGAGCCCGAGAGGCACCCGGATATTCGGGCCGGTAGCCAGGGAATTGCGCGAAAAAGATTTCATGAAGATCATCTCGCTCGCGCCGGAAGTAATCTAGGTTTTGAAGGAGGTGTCCGGAGACATGTCCGAGACCGTTAAACTACACGTCAAAAAGGGCGATACAGTCCTCATTCTGTCCGGTAAGGACAAAGGCAAGAAGGGCAAGGTCATCGAGGCGATGCCGAAGAAAGGCAAAGTTGTGGTGGAAGGCGTCAACAAAGTGAAACGCCACACCAAACCGAGCCAAAAGACGCCTCAGGGCGGCATCCTGGTGAAAGAAGCGCCGGTGCATTCGGCCAAGGCCATGCTGGTTTGCCCCAATTGCGACAAGCCGACCCGGATCAAGAAAACGGCTTTATCGAGTGGCAAAACGGCCCGCGTTTGCAAGCAATGCGGTGAAATAATCGATAAGGATAAATAAACGCGCAGAAAGGAGGTAACCCATCCATGGCCAGAATGAAAGACAAGTATTTGAACGAAGTTGCGCCGGGCATGATGCAAAAGTTCGGCTATAAAAACGTGATGGAAATTCCCAAGATCGAGAAAGTCGTTATCAACATGGGCGTCGGTGAAGCCGTAGGCAACCCCAAGGCTTTAGACGCCGCTGTCGCCGATCTCACTATGATCGTCGGCCAGCGTCCGGTTGTGACCCGGGCCAAAAAATCCATCGCCGCATTTAAGATTCGGGAAGGCATGGCGATCGGGACAAAAGTTACCCTGCGCGGTGAACGGATGTACCAATTCCTTGACAAGCTGCTCAATGTGGCTCTGCCCCGTGTGCGCGACTTCCGCGGCGTAAGCCCCCGGGCTTTCGACGGGCGCGGCAATTACACGCTGGGCGTTAAAGAACAGCTTATTTTTCCCGAGATCGACTATGACAAAGTGGATAAAATCCGGGGCATGGACATCATTATCGTAACCACCGCCAAGTCCGACGAGGAAGCGCGGGAACTGTTGCGGCTAATGGGAATGCCCTTTAGCGCGGCATAATAAGGAGGGACAGTTGTGGCGAAAAAGGCGCTGGTGGAAAAATGGAAGCGGGGCCCGAAGTTCAAGGTTCGTGCCTACAATAGATGTAAGCTTTGCGGCCGTCCGCACGCGTATCTGCGTAAGTTTGAAATGTGCCGGATTTGCTTCCGGAAATTGAGCTATCAGGGCGCCATTCCGGGAGTAACCAAGTCTAGCTGGTAGAGAATAACCGAAGGGGGGTTATGTCCAATGGTAATGACCGATCCGATTGCCGATATGCTGACGCGTATTCGCAACGCAAACTCGGTTTTTCATGATAAAGTTGAGATTCCTGCCTCGAAGATAAAGCAATCCATCGCCGATATCCTGAAAAGTGAAGGATTCGTAAAAGACTACGAAATGGTTTCCGATGGCAAGCAGGGTGTCTTGCGCGTAACGCTGAAATACGGCGCCAACCGCGAGAAAGTCATCACCGGCATGAAGCGGATTTCGAAACCCGGTCTCAGGGTTTATGCCAAGAACGACCAACTGCCGCGCGTGCTGGGTGGTCTCGGGATCGCCATCATTTCGACTTCCAAGGGGATTATGAGCGACAAGCAAGCCCGTAAGGAAGGCCTCGGCGGCGAAGTCATCGCATACGTCTGGTAAGGGATTTTTGGAGCTAGGAGGTGCACATATGTCTAGAATTGGTAGGATGCCTATCGCCATTCCTGCGGGCGTAACCGTAAAAGTGGACGGCAATGTGGTATCCGTCAAAGGGCCTAAAGGCGAGCTCAGCCGCGCGCTTCCCCAAGACATGATCATTGAAGTGGCGGATGGCAACATTCATATAAAGCGGCCCTCGGAAGAAAAACAGCATAGGTCTCTGCACGGCCTGACCCGGACTCTGGTTGCCAACATGGTGACCGGCGTTACCCAAGGCTTTTCCCGGACGCTCGAAATCGCCGGGGTCGGCTACCGGGCCAGCAAGGCGGGTACTAAACTCAACCTGACGCTGGGCTTCTCCCATCCGGTTGAGGTAGAGCCGCCCAAAGGTATCACCATCGATGTTCCTGCGCCGACCAAAGTTGTTGTGTCGGGCATTGATAAGGAAGCTGTTGGCGCTCTTGCCGCACAGATCCGCTCCTATCGTGAGCCTGAACCCTACAAAGGCAAAGGTATTAAGTATGAAGGCGAACGGATCCGCCGCAAGGCCGGCAAAGCCGGCGGTAAAGGCAAGAAATAAGCTAGTGGAAAGGAGTGAGCACCTTGCTGCGTAAGGATAACAAAAACGAAGCCAGGAAAAAAAGACACCTCAGGCTGCGCAAAAAAGTGACCGGTACGGCCGAGAAGCCGCGCCTCAACGTGTTCCGCAGCTTAAGCCATATATACGCCCAGATTATTGACGACAAATCCGGAACGACGCTGGTTTCCGCCAGCACGCTCGACAAGGAAGTGCGCGACGCCGTATCTTATGGCGGCAATATTCCCGCAGCCAAGGCTGTCGGCGAAGCCGTCGCCAAACGGGCGCTGGCCAAAGGCATCAAAGAGGTCGTTTTTGACCGCGGCGGCTATATATATCATGGCCGGGTAGCGGCGCTGGCTGCGGCAGCGCGTGAAGCTGGTCTTGAATTTTAGGACAAAGGAGGGAAATAAATGGCCAGAATTGAATATTCGAACCTCGATTTGAAAGAAAAGGTCGTTTTCATAAACCGGGTAGCCAAGGTTGTTAAAGGCGGTCGGCGTTTTTCGTTCAGCGCCCTCGTCGTCGTCGGCGACGGCAATGGTCACGTCGGCGCCGGGCTTGGCAAGGCGTCCGAAGTGCCGGAAGCTATCCGCAAAGGCATCGAAGATGCTAAGAAGAATTTGATCAAGGCGCCTCTCGTCGGCACCACCATCCCCCACCAAATCGTGGGCGTGTTCGGCGCAGGCAAAGTCCTTCTCAAACCGGCTTCCGAAGGTACTGGCGTAATTGCCGGCGGCCCGGTCCGCGCCGTACTCGAACTTGCCGGTATTCACGACATTCTTACGAAATCCCTCGGCTCGGCTAACGCCAACAATGCGGTGCGCGCTACGCTGAACGGCTTGGAGCAGTTGAAACGGGCCGAACGGGTAGCTGAACTTCGCGGTAAGACCGTTCAGGAACTTTTGGGCTAAGGAGGTACAGCCATGGCGAAACTCAAAATCGTCCTTACGCGCAGCCTGATCGGCCGTCCAGAAGAACAGCGGGCAACCGTCAAGGCTTTGGGCTTAGGGAAAATGAATAGTTCGGTTCTGCAGGATGATTCACCGGCGATTCGCGGAATGATCCGGAAAGTCAGTCATCTTGTAAGCGTAGAAGAAGTTCAAGACTAGTCAAGGAGGTGCAAGCCCAATGAAATTGCATGAGTTATCTCCGGCGCCCGGCTCCAAGAAAAAGAGCACCCGCGTCGGACGGGGCCTTGGTTCGGGTCTTGGCAAGACAGCCGGTAAAGGCCATAAAGGTCAGAACGCTCGCGCCGGCGGTGGCGTGCGGCCCGGCTTCGAAGGCGGCCAAATGCCGATTTATCGTCGCCTGCCGAAACGCGGCTTCTATAATAAATTCGGCAAGGAATACACTGAGGTGAATGTCCAGGAACTTAACCGTTTCGAGGACGGCACAGTCGTTGATCCGGTGCTCCTGATCGAAGCCGGAGTCATCAAGAATGTCCGGGACGGAATCCGCATTCTCGGCAACGGCGAACTGCAAAAATCTTTAACGGTGCGGGCGAACGGCTTTACCAAGTCTGCGATGGAAAAAATCCAGGCCGCGGGCGGCAAAGTCGAGGTGATCTAGGTGCTTTCGGCTCTGTCGAACATACTGAAGATTCCTGAGCTCAGGCAAAAGGTCGTTTTTACACTCGCCATGTTTTTGGTTTTCCGGGCGGGTACGCACGTTCCTGTTCCTGGAGTCGACGCTTCGACCATCGAGCAACTGTTTACCCAAGGCAACCTGTTCGGTCTCTTGGACCTGTTCTCCGGCGGCGCGTTGAGTAAATTCTCAGTGTTCGCGATGAGTATCACCCCATATATCAATGCTTCGATCATTATGACCCTGCTTACGGTCGTTGTGCCGAAGCTCGAACAATGGTCGAAAGAAGGCGAAGAAGGCCGGAAGAAAATTACGCAGATTACCCGCTACGGCACCGTTGTCCTTGGCTTTGTCCAGGCCGTTGGCATGGCGCTCGGCTTGAAAGCGGCGATCATTAATCCGAGTGTAGGCTCGATTCTTCTGGTGGCTCTGACCCTGACAGCCGGCACAACCTTTTTGATGTGGCTCGGCGAGCAGATTACCGAAAAAGGCATCGGCAACGGCATTTCGCTCATTATCTTTGCCGGTATCGTATCCCGTCTGCCCGACGGCATCAACGTCATATTCCAGTATTTGAAGGCCGGCACCATCAGTTATTTTAATGTCGTACTCTTCCTGATTATTGCTTTGGCAATGGTAATTTTCGTTATCGCCATCCAGCAAGGTCAGCGCAGAATCCCTGTCCAATACGCCAAGCGCGTGGTTGGGCGGAAAATGTACGGCGGCCATTCCAGCCACATTCCGCTCAAAGTCAACCAGGCTGGTGTTATCCCGATAATCTTTGCGTCATCCGTGCTCATGTTTCCGGTAACCATCGCCCAGTTTATTGATGTCGAGTGGGTGAAGACAGCGGCAGGGTGGTTCGCGTGGGGAACAGCGCTCAATACAACCCTGTATGCGCTGCTGATCGTATTCTTCACGTATTTCTACACTGCGGTTACCCTAAACATATCGGATATGGCAGAGAACATGAAAAAATACGGCGGTTTCATTCCTGGTCTCAGACCGGGCAAACCCACCGCCGACTACCTAGATCGCGTAATGACCAGGATCACTCTGGTCGGCGCAGTATTCCTCGCCTTTATCGCTGTATTGCCGAATGTCGTGGTGTGGGCAACGAACATCCAAGGTGTTTACTTTGGCGGGACGGCGCTCCTCATCGTGGTCGGCGTGGCCCTTGATACGATGAAGCAGATTGAATCCCTCATTCTGATGCGCCACTATCAGGGCTTCATGAAGTAGGAGGTGCAGAGAATGTACATTCTGCTTATGGGACCTCCGGGGGCCGGCAAAGGCACCCAGGCGGCCAGACTTATCGGAGAATATGGCATCCCCCATATTTCCACCGGTGACATGTTCCGAGCGGCGGTAAAAGAGGGAACCCTGCTCGGACTGGAAGCCAAACGGTACATGGACGCCGGGCAGCTCGTGCCCGACAGCGTGACCATCGGGATTGTCAAAGAACGGCTGGCCAAAGCTGACTGCAAATCCGGCTTCATCCTGGACGGATTTCCCCGGACGCTGGAGCAGGCTACCGCTCTCGACAGCACCCTGCAGGAATTGGGGATCCGGCTTGACCGGGTGATCAACATCACCGCCCCCAGTGGGGAACTCGTCCGACGGATGACCGGCCGGCGCGTCTGCAGGAAATGCGGTGCGACCTATCACGTAGTGTTCAATCCGCCGGCCAAAGACGGCCAGTGCGACAAATGCGCGGGCGAGGTTTATCAGCGCGACGACGACCGGGAAGAAACGGTGGCGAAACGCCTAAACGTCTATCAGGTCCAGACTCAGCCGCTCATCGACTACTACCGGAACCAAGGATTATATACCGAAATCGACGGGCTCCAGCCCATTGAGAAGGTATTCGAGGATATAACCGGCAGTCTGCGAGGCGGGCGCGCATGATCATCCTCAAATCCGAGCGGGAGATCAACTACCTGCGCGATGCCGGCAAGCTTGTAGCCAAGACGCTGGCTGAAGTGAAAAAGGCGGTTAAGCCCGAGGCTACCACTCAGGAACTAGATCAAGTCGCTGAAGAATATATAAAAAGCAAGGGCGCTATCCCCGCATTCAAAGGATACCACGGCTTTCCCGGGAATATCTGCACCTCGGTCAATGAGGAAGTGGTGCACGGCATTCCCGGACTAAGAAAGCTGAAAACAGGAGATAATGTAAGTATTGACATCGGGACGGTAATAAATGGATATTATGGCGATGCCGCCATTACCGTGCCGGTGGGGGACGTGGACGCCGAGGTCGCGGACCTTATTGAGGTTACTGAGGCGTCACTGGAAAAAGGGATCGAACAAGCGATAGTGGGTAACCGGCTCAGTGATATTTCTCATGCGGTGCAAGTCTACGCTGAGAGCCACGGGTACGGCGTGGTGCGGGATTATGTCGGCCATGGCATCGGCCGCAATATGCATGAAGACCCCCAAATTCCCAACTACGGTGCCCCTGGCCGCGGCCCACGGTTGAAACCGGGCATGACGCTCGCGATTGAGCCTATGATTAATATAGGCACACACGAGGTAAGAACGCTGGGCGATGGGTGGACGGTCGTGACAGCCGACAACAAACGGTCGGCCCATTTCGAGCACACCATCGTCGTTACCCCTGACGGACCTGAGATCCTTACCAAGCTGTAGGGGGAGGCCCGAATGGCGGAACGGATAAAAGTTGGCCAAATCGTCAAATCCCATGCCGGGCACGATGCTGGCAGGATTTACGTGGTTGTGGGAATACCCGCACCGGCAGTGGTCCTGGTAGCCGATGGTCGCGACCGGGGTGTGGGCAAACCGAAAAAGAAAAATATCCGTCATATCAGCGTTTTAGACTCTCTTGACAAGGGTGTTGCGGCCAAGGTTACAAGCGGTAACAAGGTGACCGACGAAGATATTCGGGCGGCCATCAACGCTTGGATTGGCACCGGAGAGCAGTGAGATGCGGACGAGGAGGGAGACTCATGTCCAAGCAAGATGTCATCGAGGTCGAAGGTACCGTTATCGAAGCGCTGCCCAACGCCATGTTTCAAGTGAAGCTGGAGAATGGGCATGTCGTAATGGCACATATATCCGGCAAAATACGGATGAATTTTATCCGCATTCTGCCTGGGGATAGAGTACTAGTCGAACTTACGCCGTACGATCTGAAGCGTGGTCGTATAACTTACCGCTTTAAATAAGCGGTGACTGAAGGAGGTTTAAACATGAAGGTTAGACCGTCGGTCAAGCCCATCTGTGAAAAATGCAAGGTTATCAAGCGTAAAGGTAACGTAATGGTTATCTGCGAAAATCCGAAACATAAACAAAGACAAGGTTAGGAGGTGCAACTGAATGGCACGTATTGCCGGGGTAGACTTACCGCGTGACAAACGGATCGAAATTGCTTTGACATATATTTTTGGAATTGGGTTGACTCTTTCTAAGCAAATTCTGGCCGCTACCGGCATCAATCCGGATACGCGGACCCGCGACCTGACAGAAGAAGAAATTTCGAAACTCAGGGAAACCATCGACAAGAACTACAAAGTGGAAGGCGACCTGCGCCGCGAAGAATCGCTCAATATCAAGCGTCTTATCGAGATCGGCTCGTATCGCGGTAAGCGTCATCGCATGGGCCTTCCGGTGCGCGGACAGCGGACCAAGACCAATGCCCGGACCCGCAAGGGACCGAAGAAGACGGTCGGCGTGAAACGGAAAGCGAAGTAAGGAGGGATAAAGATTGGTAGCAAAGAAAGTTGCGGCCCGACCCAAGCGGAAAGAACGCAAAAATATCGAGTATGGGGTTGCCCATATTCGTTCAACCTTCAATAATACCATCGTGACCATTACCGACGCCAAAGGCAATGCGATTTCCTGGGCCAGCGCCGGCGGGCTCGGCTTTAAGGGCTCGCGGAAAAGCACGCCGTTTGCGGCGCAGATGGCAGCCGAGGCTGCGGCCAAAGCGGCCATGGACCATGGCATGAAGCAGATCGAAGTCTACGTCAAAGGCCCTGGCTCAGGACGTGAGGCGGCCATCCGCTCGCTCCAGGCAGCAGGCCTTGAAGTAAACCTGATCAAGGACGTTACGCCGATTCCTCATAACGGCTGCCGTCCGCCCAAGCGCAGAAGAGTATAAAGAATTCCGGGAGGTGTTAGACAAGAATGGCAAGATATATCGGAGCGGTTTGCAGACAATGCCGCCGCGAGGGCATTAAACTGTACCTCAAAGGCGATAAATGCTATAGCGACAAATGCGCGTTCAGCCGCCGCGGTTACGCGCCGGGCCAGCATGGGCAAGGACAGGCCCGGAAAAAGGTGTCCGAATATGGTCTTCAGCTCAGAGAAAAGCAGAGGGCCCGCCGGATTTACGGCATTCTGGAAAAGCAGTTCAGGAACTATTTCGAGAAAGCCGAGCGGCAAAAGGGGATCACCGGCGAAAACCTGCTCGTCATGCTCGAAAGAAGGCTGGATAATGTAGTCTATCGTCTGGGCTTCGCGTCAAGCCGCACCCAGGCTAGGCAACTCGTCCGCCACGGTCATTTCGTCGTGAATGGCCACCGGGTTGACATCCCCTCCTTCATGGTGAAGGTGGGCAGCACTATCCAAGTCAAGGAAGAAAGCAAGGAAACCCCGGTATTCAAGGAAATCGCCGAAGGCCTTACTCATAAGACAGTACCCGCGTGGCTGGAACTCTCCGCCCAGGATATGGTTGGTAAAGTCGTGCGTTATCCGGCCCGGGAGGAAATTGACATCCCGATCCAAGAACACCTTATTGTTGAGTTGTACTCCCGTTAATCCATCCTCAACACTGGAAACGGCGTAACATAAGTTTGCGCAAAGAGGAGGGTTTTCCCGGATGATGGAAATCGAAAAACCGAAGATCGAGATAGTAGAAATAAGTGAGGACAACCGCTACGGCCGGTTCGTCTGCGAGCCTCTGGAGCGGGGCTACGGCATTACGCTCGGAAACAGCCTGAGGCGGATTCTGTTGTCATCGTTGCCAGGGGCAGCAGTGACCTCGGTAAAGATTGACGGTGTTCTTCATGAGTTTTCGACAGTTCCCGGTGTTCGGGAAGACGTTACCGACATTATTCTCAACTTGAAGGAACTCTATGTTAAACTCTATGGCGATGAAGCCAAAGTGGTGCGCATCGATACCGAAGGTGAGGGTGAGGTCAAAGCTGGCGACATTATCGTCGACCCAGATGTTGAAATACTCAATCCAGAGCTGCATATCGCTACTCTGGCCCCGGGCGGAGCGCTGCGGATGGAACTCACGGTTGAGCGTGGGCGCGGCTATGTTCCGGCTGATAAAAACAAGAAAGCCGACCATGTTATCGGGGTAATTCCTGTCGACTCTATCTTCTCTCCCATTCTAAAGGTGAACTATAGCGTCACAGACACCCGGGTCGGCAATGTCACCGACTACGACAAGCTAACCCTTGAAGTATGGACCGACGGCAGCATCCGGCCGGAAGAAGCCGTAAGCAAAGCCGCCAGCGTCCTGGTGGCCCATCTGAAGCTGTTCCAGAACATCGCCGGCACAGCGGCGGAAGACGACAGCGGCGACGGTCCGTTCACCGAATCGGCGGAGGAATCCGGAGCCAAGACGATGGAAATGACCATCGAGGACCTCGAACTGTCGGTCCGGTCCTATAACTGTCTGAAACGGGCAGGCATCAATACGGTGGCCGAGTTGGTGCAAAAATCCGAGGAAGATATGATGAAAGTGCGCAACCTGGGCCGCAAATCCCTTGACGAAGTCAAGAAGAAACTGGCCGAACTCGGGTTGGCACTTGCCGAAAGCGAAGAGTAGAGGAGGGAAGGGGAACTATGTTCTATCGCAAGCTGGGACGGGACAGCAGCGCGCGTAAAGCGCTGTTTCGCAGCATGTTGACTTCCTTCTTTGCCCACGGGCGGATTGAGACAACGGAAGCGAAAGCTAAGGAAGTAAGCAAGTTAATCGCTAAGATGATTACTTTGGCTAAGCGGGGCGACCTGCACGCTCGCCGTCAAGTTTTATCCTATCTGTTGGACGAGGAAGTCACCACCAAGTTGTTTGATGAAATTGCCCCGAAATATAAAGACCGTCAGGGCGGGTACACCCGTGTCCTGAAACTGGGGCCGCGCCGCGGCGACGCCGCGCCGATGGCCATTTTGGAGTTGGTCTAGTTGTTTCGGCCCAGGTGACAAAAGACAGATATTCTGGCAGGTCGCCTGGTTTTCATTTTATATTTTTGCTGATTGCAAGGGCGGCCGACAGGTCGCCCTTGCCTGTGTGTCTGCCGCGGCCCTGAATACAGGGAATTGTAAAAGGAGCAGCATAAGTTATGGGAGAAATACTGAAAACCGAAAATTTGTGCCATGCCTATCTGGCTCATGACGGGTCGGAGGTTATCGCGCTTGACCATATAAACCTCACCATCCGCGCCGGGGAGTTTGTCGCCATTATCGGCACGAACGGCTCGGGCAAATCGACGCTGGCCAAACACTTCAACGCTCTTTTGCTTCCGACGGGCGGCCAATGCCTGGTGAACGGCTTGAGCACCAGCGTGCCGGAACATCTCTGGCAGGTGCGGCAGACGGTGGGCATGGTGTTTCAGAATCCCGACAACCAGATCGTAGCCGCCGTGGTAGAAGAAGACGTGGCCTTCGGACCCGAGAACCTCGGGATACCGCCGGCGGAAATCAGAACCCGCGTCACGGAGGCGCTGGCCCTGGTGGGGATGTCCGACTACCGCCAGCACGGGCCGCACCTGTTGTCCGGCGGGCAGAAGCAGCGGGTCGCGATTGCCGGGGTGCTGGCCATGCGGCCGAGTTGCCTGGTGCTGGACGAGCCGACCGCCATGCTCGATCCGCTGGGGCGGAAGGAAGTGCTGACAACGGTGACCCGCCTCAACAAAGAGGAGGGCATCACGGTTGTCTATATCACTCACTTCATGGAAGAAGCGGTAACCGCCGACCGGGTCGTGGTGCTGCGGGACGGCCGGTTTGTGACCGAGGGTCCCCCGGCGCAGGTTTTCAGCCGGGTTCAGGAACTGAAAGACCTGGGCCTGGATGTGCCGCTGGCGGCTGAGATCGCCGCGAATCTGCGCGACGCCGGAGTGCCGGTTCCCGAGGGGATTATTACCGATGATGAACTGGTGGTGGCGTTATGTCGATAATCTTGGAAGCGGTAAGCCACATCTACATGGCCGGCACGCCTTACGAGCGCACCGCCTTGAATAACGTCAGCCTCGCCGTCGAACGCGGGGAGTTTGTCGGGATTATCGGCCACACCGGCTCGGGCAAATCGACCCTGGTGCAGCATATGAACGGACTGATAAAGCCTACGCGCGGCCGGGTTCTGGTTGACGGCGCCGACCTGGCGGTCAAGGGGCAGGCGGCGCGGCTGGCCCGGCGCAAGGTGGGCATGGTCTTTCAGTACCCGGAGCATCAGCTGTTTGAAGAAACGGTATTTGAAGATGTGGCCTTCGGGCCGCGCAATTTGGGGCTGGGGCCGGAAGAAGTGGAAAAACGGGTTCAACAGTCTTTGAAGATCGTCGGACTCGACTATGACGACTACGCCGGCCGCTCGCCCTTTCGCCTGAGCGGCGGGCAGATGAGGCGGGTGGCCATTGCCGGAGTTCTGGCGCTGGAGCCGGAGTATCTGATTCTGGACGAGCCGTCGGCCGGACTCGACCCCCGCGGCCGGGACGAGATTTTTGGGCAGATTGCCAGGCTGCACCGCGAGACGGGAGTTACCGTTATCCTTATCTCCCACAACATGGAGGAGGTGGCGCGCCTGGTCCGCCGGGTCATTGTCATGCACCGGGCGGAAGTCAGCCTGGACGGCACCCCTCAGGAAGTCTTCCGGCAAGGCGCCGAAAAGCTCAATCAGGCCGGCGTGGAAGTGCCCAACGTCACCGCGCTCTTGGCCCGCCTGCAGGCGCAGGGACTAGCCGTCGACGACACCGCCGTCACGGCTGAGGAAGCCAGCCGG
Source organism: Sporomusaceae bacterium UBA7701 (assembly GCA_002482545.1). Taxonomy (GTDB): domain Bacteria; phylum Bacillota; class Negativicutes; order Sporomusales; family UBA7701; genus UBA7701. The sequence goes on along the minus strand of DLGF01000014.1, from coordinate 491,743 downwards.
GCGATTCTGGAAGCCCTAAGGAGGCGGGGCGCATGCTGACCGACATTACTCTGGGCCAATACTTTCCGGGCCATTCCTTTATCCACCGGCTCGATCCGCGGACCAAACTCGTCTGTACCCTGATTTTCATCACCAGCATCTTTTTGGCCGAAACCTATACCGCCTATGGCGTTCTGACGGCGTTTGCCGCGGCAACCGTCGCCTTGTCCGGCATTCCGCTGCGGATGATTATAAAATCGCTGCGGCCGTTATGGCTGATCATCGTCCTCACGGTTCTCATTCATCTGGCTACTACCCCCGGGACGGTCATCTATTCGCTGGGACCGCTGACCATAACCCAGGAGGGGGCCAAGCAAGCCTTGCTGATGTCGGCCCGGCTGGTATTTCTGATTGTCATGTCTTCGCTTTTGACATTCACGACCTCGCCGATCGCGCTCACCGACGGGATTGAGCGGTTGCTCAACCCCTTCCGGCGCTTCGGAATACCGGCCCATGAACTGGCCATGATGATGACCATCGCCCTCCGGTTTATTCCGACCCTGCTGGAAGAAACCGACCGGATCATGAAGGCCCAGATGGCCCGGGGCGCTGATTTTGCCCAGGGCAATCTGATCAAGCGGGCCAAAAGCATGGTGCCGCTTTTGGTGCCGCTCTTCATCAGCGCTTTCCGCCGCGCCGACGATCTGGCGGTCGCGATGGAAGCCAGGTGCTACCGGGGGGGAGAAAACCGGACCCGGATGAAGGAACTGCGCCTGACGCTGCAGGACGGCCTGGCGTTTACCGCCATCCTGGTTCTGACGGTATTGCTGGGGGTACTCAGATGGAACGCAACCTTAAGCTGACAATCGCCTATGACGGCACGGCCTATCACGGCTTTCAGCGGCAGGCCAATGCGCTGAGCATCCAGCAGGTGCTGGAAGAGCGCCTGGAGCGCCTGTTCGGCCATCCGCTGCGGATCGCCGGGGCGGGCCGCACCGACGCCGGGGTTCACGCCTACGGCCAGGTGATCACCTTTCCCGTCAGCGGCACTATCCCGATAGGGCGCGTGCCGCTCGCCGCCAAAGGCGTACTGCCCCCGGACATCGTCGTGGTCGCGGCCGAGGAGGTTGACGCGGCATTCCACGCCCGATTTTCCGCCAAAAGCAAAATTTATCTGTACCGGCTCCATGCGGGCCGACACGCCGACCCCTTCCTGCGGAACTATACCTGGCAATTGACCCTTCAGCCCGATGCCGCCGCGATGAACGAGGCCCTCCAGGCGATTATCGGCCCCCATGACTTTTCATCCTTCCGGGCCGCCGGCGGGGCGACGGCAGACCCGGTCCGCACCATCTACGCCGCCTCCTGCCGGCAGGACGGCTCGCTGACCGAATTTTCCTTCTGGGGCAACGGTTTCCTCTACCACATGGTCCGAAACCTGGTCGGAACGCTGGTGGACGTGGGCTTGGGCCGCCTGACCCAAGAAGGGTTCGCAGCCACCCTTGCCGGGAAAGATCGCAATTTGGCGGGTATAACCGCCCCGCCGCAAGGGTTATACTTAAAGCAGGTATTATACGACTAGGGAAACGCATAACCGTCACGGCTGGCGCGTGAGCCGTTCGCCGAATTTTCGGCCGTATCCCGGCCGGAACGGGAAAAACAAGGAAATCCGAAAATAATTTGCTAATGCCAAGGGGAATGCCTTGACATTGACAACCCTTTCTAATACAATATTTTCGTAAGATTTCGCCAGGATTTCCATTAGCCCCGGAAAATCAGGGCCAAATTTATACATTCTGATCCAGATGTTAACGCTCGTTGCAAGGAGGGAAGTGCGCATGAAGACGACCTTTATGGCTAACCAAGCCAACACGGAACGCAAATGGTATGTTATTGACGCGGAAGGCAAAACTTTGGGCCGACTGGCTGCTGAAGCGGCGAAGCTTCTGCGTGGTAAGCATAAACCTACCTTTACCCCCCATTTTGATACCGGTGATCACGTTATCGTCGTTAATGCCGACAAGATCCACCTCACCGGCAAAAAGCTCGTACAGAAAACCTACTTCCGGCATTCCGGCTATCCCGGCGGAACGACTTTTACCACCGCAGGGAAGATGCTGGCCGAACGGCCGGAGCGGGTGATCGAGATGGCGATCAAGGGCATGTTGCCGAAAAACCGACTTGGCCGCCAGATGTACCGCAAGCTGAAAGTGTACCGCGGACCGGAGCATCCGCACGCGGCACAACAACCTGAAATTTACGAACTCAACGTAAGATAGTTGCCGGAAGGAGGAAAACAGAATGGCGTTGGTTCACTACTACGGCACAGGCCGCAGAAAAACCTCGGTGGCAAGAGTTCGTATGCTGCCGGGCGAAGGCAACATTCTCGTCAACGGGCGTCCGCTCGACGAGTATTTCGGCCGGAAAACCCTCGAACTGATTATTAAGCAACCGCTTAATGTAACCGATACAATCGGCAAGTACGATATCATCGCGAAGGTAGAAGGCGGCGGTCCGACCGGCCAGGCCGGTGCGGTTCGTCACGGCATCGCCCGTGCGCTTCTGCGCGTTGACGTCGAATATCGTCCTGCACTGAAAAAGGCCGGACTTCTCACTCGCGACCCCCGCGAAAAAGAACGTCGCAAGTACGGCCTCAAAAAAGCGCGGAAAGCCTCCCAGTTCTCCAAACGTTAATTGGTTCGCAAAACCCGGAAGAATCCTTCCGGGTTTTCCGTTTCCGGCAGGAGAATGGCAGCGGGGGGTATAATTTACTACAGGAAATATAAATTTAGCCGGGGAGTTGTATATGAAGAAATTTATCGCGTTGTCTTTATTTGTTTTGCTGACCCTGTCCTGTGCTTCAGCGTTCGCCAGCTTGCATGACAACCGGGCGACGATCGCCGCTCAATACGGGGAGTACCGTTTTGTCGTGGATAACGACAACCAGCTGTGGACCAAGGCCGAATGGGAGGCGAAGGGGAGCAAGCGGGCGGCGGCCAACTCCTACGTCTACTATTTCAACCGCAACGGGCTCAACTTCCAGATGAATGTTCAGTACGAGGGCACGAAGCCGGAGTCTTTCGTCCGCGCCCAGCGAATCACCCCTGACGCGGGAATCCAGATCAAGGAACTGAAGGCTTACCTGCCGGAAATCTATGAGCTGGCCACTGCCCCCGAAGCCAACGTTTTCACAACCGCCAACGATCTTTCCCGCAATTTCCGGGAGCAGGGTTCGCCGGTCAAGCTTGCCGTGCTGGTGAAAAAACAGATCAAGCGTTCTTCCACCTATTACACCCTGCTGGCCTTCAGCATCAAGGACGAGGGCCGGCTGATCAAGGACTCCCAATCGATTACGCCGGATACCTACATCGACGAGCTAATCCTCGAACGGCGGCTGATCCAGGAGAGTAGCGACTCGGGGTGGAGCTGGCAAAAGAACAATGTGTTTGAATAAGGCAAAAGCGCTGCTAACGGCAGCGCTTTTTCGTTTAATCGGGGGCGATTTGCAGTTGTAAGTTACGGAGTCCCCGGTCAGCGGGCCAGCCGGAGAGGGGCCTGGCGGGCCTCCTGGGCGATGCCCGGCCCGAGATAGCCGTAGCGGACCATTGCCGCGAGAACCACGGCTTGCCGCTGCTTGGCGGCGGTAAAATCGGTATAGGGCGAATAGGCGGAAGGGGCGTTCGGCAGCCCGGCCAGCAAAGCGCTTTCCGCCAGAGAAAGCTCGGCAGGCTTTTTCCCGAAGTATACCTGGGAGGCCTGGGAGACTCCCTGGGCTCCTGAACCGAAATAGATGGTGTTAAGATACAGTTCGAGGATTTCCTCTTTCGAATAGCGCAGCTCCATATCCAGGGCGAGAACAACTTCCTCCGCCTTCCGGCTCCAAGTCCGCTCATGGGTGAGGAACAGGTTTTTGACCAATTGCTGGGTAATGGTGCTGCCGCCTTCCTGCAGTTCCCCGCTTTGCAAATTGACCAGGGTGGCCCGCAGAATGCCTTCGATGTCCACGCCGATATGGCGGTAAAAACGATTATCCTCCACGGCAATCACCGCCTGCTGCAGCGTCAGGGGGATATCCTGCAGCCGGACGAAGTCGGCCTTATTCACTTTGGCCTCGACCGCGCTTTTCAGGGCAAAGACCCGGTAGATCCGGCCAAAGGTACCATCGCCCGCTTCCAGTCTGGGCGCGGCCCTCTCCAGGAGACTGCCTCCCCCGGCCCACCAGAAGGCCGCTGCAAACAGTAGCAGGAGGATCAATCCTTTTGTGCTGCTTCGCATAAGCACCTCCTTCAGATTATGACGGCATTTCCGGGATAAGCTCCGGAACAGCCGCGGATGATATGGAAAACAGCCTCAATAGTATTGTAGCCTACTTGTCCCGGTTTGGCTATACTTCCCAGCCCCAAAACACGACATAGGAAAAAGCAGACCGGCATATTGTTGGTAGGGAAAGGGAGGGGGAGTAGACACATGTGGGTTGTTAGGCTGCGCCGGCGGAACCTTGGCATCGCGGCCATAATCGGGGTGATGGCGACGATCATTGTCAATGTTCTGCTGCCCGGACAGGTGGCGCTCGACGACATACTGGCCAGCGACCCTGCCGTCCTGGCTGGCAAGACCATTGCCCTGGACCCGGGCCACGGCGGAATTGACGGGGGAGCCAGATCCGGCGGCCTGCAGGAAAAGGATATCACCCTCAGCCTGGCGTTGAAACTGGCCGACGAGCTCCGCCGCCACGGGGCAACCGTAGTCTTCACGCGGGACAGCGATATCGATTATTATACGAGAGGAAAGGGCGGAAAAAGGAACGACCTGATCAAGCGCGTCGCCTTGATCAATGCATCGGGCGCCGCCCTGTTCCTAAGCATCCACACCAACGCCATCAAAGGCGCCCAGTGGTTTGGGGCGGAAACTTACTACAACCCGCGGAGCGAAACCAACAAGCAGCTGGCGGAGGTGATGCAGAAAGCTCTTGCCGATTTTCCTCCCGGTAATAAACGCCAGGCCAGGCAGGATTCCGATATTCTGGTGTTGAAGGATACCACCATTCCTGGAGTGCTTATCGAGGCGGGCTTCATCAGCAATCCCAAGGAGGCGGCGCTCCTGGCCGACCCGGCCTATCAGCAGAAAATGGCCCAATATATCACCCAAGCTTTGGCGTATCATTTCGGCCATCATGTGGCAAGATAACGGACGAAAGGAGTGGTGTTGTGAAGAATCTGGTTGGCTGCGCCTTTATGCCGCATCCGCCGGTTATGGTGCCGGAAGTGGGAAAAGACGAATTGTCCAGGATCCGTAACACGGTCGAAGCGGCGGAACAGGCTTCCGAGGCCCTGAAAAACGGCGGCCCGCAGACGATCGTCCTCATTACGCCACATGGTCCTGTGTTCGAGGATGCGGCCGCCGTCAGCGTTCATCCCAGGCTCCGGGGAAGCCTGGCCGCGTTTGGGGTGCCCGATGTGGCGCTCGCCTTTGAGACGGACGGGCTTCTGGTGCGTCATATTCTCCGGAAGGCGGAGCGGCTTGGTATTAATATTGTCGAACTTACCGACGATCTGGCCAAAACCTACCGGTTTTCCCTGCAGTTGGATCACGGTGCTCTTATACCGCTTTACTATTTGCACAAAGCCGGCTTCAAGGGACAGCTCGTGCATATTTCCATGGGGCTGTTGCCCTATGAGGAAATGTATACCTTCGGAAAAGCCGTCCAGGCGGCCATCGGCATGATGGACAAGCGGGTGGCGGTTATCGCCTCCGGCGACTTATCCCACCGGCTTACCGAAGACGCTCCGGCGGGCTACAACCCGCGCGGCGCGGAATTTGACCGGCTGGTGGTGGACGCCCTGGCGAACCTGGATGCCAAGGCGCTCCTCAATCTCGACCCGAAGCTCATTGAAGAGGCGGGCGAATGCGGCCTGCGCCCGGCGTGTTTTCTGATGGGCGTTTTGGGGGGCCTGGAAGCCAAGGCCCAAGTATTGTCCTATGAAGGGCCGTTTGGCGTAGGCTATGCAGTGGCGTCGTTCACTGTCAGGGAGGGGGAGTGATGGCGGAGGAAAGCGCTCCGGTGAGACTGGCCAGGCAAAGCCTTGCCCACTTTCTCGCCACCGGGGAATTCTTGCCGCCGCCGTCCGAGTTCTCCCGGGAACTCAGCGGCCAGGCGGGGGTATTTGTTTCCTTGAAAAAAGAGGGGCAGCTTCGTGGCTGCATCGGGACCTTCGCTCCCACCCAGTCCACCATCGCCGGGGAAATTATCCGCAACGCCGTGAGCGCCGGCACCGAAGACCCCCGTTTCTGGCCGGTGGAAGCGGATGAACTGGCGGAGATCGCTATTTCAGTGGATATCCTTTCGGCGCCTGAGCCGGTCAAAGACCTGGCGGAGCTGGATCCCCAGCGGTACGGGGTCATCGTCCGACGGGGACGCCGCTCCGGCCTTCTTTTGCCTGACCTGGAGGGCGTCGATACGGTCGAAGCGCAGGTGGGCATCGCCAGACAGAAGGCCGGCCTGTCGCCTGAGGAAGAAGTGGAATTATACCGGTTTTCCGTCACCCGTTACGGCAAGGAGTGACAGGTCGTGCGCGAAGCGCTCTTTTATGAGCCGCATCCCGGCGGGGCCCACTGCCGCCTGTGCCCCAAGGAATGTGTGATTGGCGAGGGTAAAGCCGGCTTTTGCCGGACGAGGCAAAACCTGGGCGGCGTTTTATATGCGAAAAATTATGGGGCCTGCACTGCTTATGCCTTGGACCCCATCGAGAAAAAGCCCTTATATCATTTTTACCCGGGAAGTTATATTTACTCGATCGGCACCTGGGGGTGCAACTTTTCCTGCCGGTTCTGCCAAAACTGGCAGATTGCCCAGGCCGAGCCCGACACGGTGAGTCTTACGCCGGAACAGGCGGTGAAAATGGCTGCTCAGGCCGGGAAAAGGAATATCGGCCTTGCCTATACCTACTCCGAACCCGGCGTCTGGTACGAATTCGTGCGCGACACCGCGCAGGAGGCCCGGCGGCACGGCCTGAAGAACGTGCTCGTCACCAACGGCTCGATCAATCCCGAGCCGTTGGCCGAGCTGCTGCCGCTTATGGACGCCTTCAACATCGATGTCAAAGCCTTCAACGAAACTTTCTACCGGGAAGTCTGCGCCGGCCGTCTGGCGGATGTCAAACGGACCGTGGCGCTGGCGGCGTCGGCGGCGCATGTCGAAATTACCTGCCTGCTCATCCCCGGCCTCAATGACCGCCCGGACGAGCTGGCGGCCATGGCTGAATGGCTGGCGGGGATCAATCAGAACATTCCCCTCCATGTTTCCCGATACTTCCCCAGCTACCGGCTCAGCATCCCGGCAACGCCCCTGAGCACCCTGGAGAGCGCGTACCGGGCGGCGCGGCGCCATCTGCCCTACGTCTATGTGGGCAACGCGGGCGGCGACGGCGTCAATACCCGGTGTCCAAGCTGCTCGTCGGTGGTGATCGACCGGGAAAAGGGAATCAGCCGCCTGGAAAACAAAAGCTGCCCCCGCTGCGGCGAAATCATCCCAATAAGCGGGGAAATCCGGTTCTGATTGGGCAAAAAGTCCACCAGCGGCGTACCTGTTGTCAGGTGCGCCGTTTTTTATGCCTTTTCGATTATTTCTTATCAATTTACTGGTACAGAAAAAATCAACTATTATTTCAAATTAATTTCAATATTTATAAAAATATTTCGGTTAAACTGAAAAAAATCTTGATTTAGGTGTAATAATTTGGTATTATGCAAATGTATATTTATCCTATAAATTTAAGAAGGGGTGTTAGGGTGTCTACTACAGTTGCAACAACGAGTCAACCCGTAGTTGAGACGAAGCGCCATCCGGCAGGATTCTGGCTGGTTTCCACCATGCAGGCCACCGAGCGGTTCAGCTATTACGGGATGCGGGGCTTGCTCATGCTGTTCCTGACAACAGCGGCCATCAAAGGCGGCTTGGGTCTCGACAAACCAACGGCGGCCACAATCTACGCCAATTTCACCATGTTCGTGTATTTTGCCCCGTTGCTGGGCGGCTATGTAGCCGACAAATATTTGGGCAAAAGAACGACGTTCTTTATCGGCTCGCTCCTGATTGCCGCCGGTATGGTCGGCCTGTTCCTCTCCCAGACCCTGTTCCTGGTTTATGCCGCACTATTTCTCCTTATTATTGGCAATGGCTTCTGGAAGCCGAACATCTCCTCGATTGTCGGCGATTTCTACAGTAACACCGACCCGCGAAAAGACGGGGCTTACTCCATCTTCTATACCTTTATCAATATCGGCGCGTTCATTGCCCCGTTTGTATGCGGCACGCTGGCTGAGAAAACTTTCGCCGTTACCCAGGGCGCCGAGATTGTCAGCTATGGCTACAAGTACGGTTTTCTGGCGGCAGGCGTCGGAATGCTGGTGGGTTCCCTGCTCTATCTGGTCTTCAGCGACAAGTACATCGGCGAAATAGGCAAATACAACGTGCAGAAGGCCCGTGAACAAGAACTGGCCAAGAAGGCCGAAAAGGACGCTGCAGCAGCAAAGAAGCAGCCGCTCACCGTCGAAGAGAAGAAACGCGTGGTAGCGATTTTCCTGCTGGCCTTCTTTGTCATCATCTTCTGGGCCGGATTCGAACAAGCCGGGTCCAGCCTCACGCTTTATACCAATGATTACATCAACCGGAACGTCGGCGGCTTCGAAGTGCCGACAAGCTGGTTCCAGTCAATCAACCCCTTCCTGTGCGTCGTGCTCGGACCGACCTTCGCCTGGATCTTCCTCCGGCTTTCCAGGCGCCCCCAAGGCGATATTCCCACCGCCAGAAAGATGGGCTACGGCCTGATCATCCTCGGACTGGGCTTCGCTCTCATGGCCGGCGCGGCTCTGGAGAGAGGGGATACCGCCGATGCGGCGATCAAGGCCAATATCCTCTGGCTGTTCGGCGCTTATACCCTGCACACCGTCGGGGAGATGTTCCTGTCTCCGGTCGGGCTTTCGATGGTCAGCAAGCTGGCGCCCAAGCAGATTGCCGCCATCATGATGGGCGTATGGTTCGTCGCCACCGGTTTCGGCAATTACCTGGCCGGCATGTCGGCTGCATTTGTTGAATCCTGGGGAGCCTTGCAGGTCTTCGGCTTTGTAACCGTCGTGTCGGTCGGCGCCGGTCTGCTGCTCTGCTTCTTGACCCCTTGGTTCCAAAAGATCATGGTGGTGGAAGAACAATAAAGGAAATCCGAAAAACGGCAAAAGGGATCTCATTTGAGATCCCTTTTTGGTTTGCCAACAAGCGGGGCCGGGTCAGCGGCCTCGCTTGTTTTTTTTCGGCGGCGGTGGAGAAAATACAAAACGGCCAGCATGAGCGCCGTGACGGCGGCGATGATAAAATAGCCCGTCTCGGAAAAAATATCAATGAGCTGTTCCCAGTTTTGTCCAAGATAGTATCCCAGCGAAACGGCCAGCGTACACCAGACTAAGATCCCGAGGGCGGTGTATAAAGTAAAGACAGCATAGCGCATATCCAGAAGTCCGGCCGCGATGCTGATTTTCGTGCGGACGACCGGGAGCTGCCGCCAAGGAAGGATGAGGACGGGGCCATAGCGGGAGAACCAGCCGGCGATCCGGTCGAGGCGCTCCGGCGACAGGTACACCAGGTGGCCATACTGGTAGAGGTATTTCCGCCCGCTTTTGCGGGCCAGCAGATAAACGGCAAACGAGCCGGCGAAACTTCCCAGCCACCCCGCCAGGATTGCCCCGGCAAAGGCGAGTTGGCCCTGATAAGCCATAAACCCGGCGAAGCCCAGGAGAAGTTCGCTGGGAATGGGGATGCACATGCCTTCCAGAAACATCATGAAGAAAATCGCGAGATAGCTGTATGTTTTCACGACATCCGTCAGAGACCCCAAATCAGGCATCGATGCTCTCCTTATAATTTTTCCAACCAAACCTATTGTATTATTATACAATATTGATGTATAATTATAAAAAACCAACGGGAGGTCGGCCATGAAGGTTGCGATTATAGGCGCTACGGGCTATACCGGCGAAGAACTGCTCCGTATTCTGGCGGGACATCCGGCGGTGGAAGTTTCCCATATCACTTCCGAAAGCCAGACCGGGGAGTTTATCAATAGTATATATCCTCATTTTACCCGATTTTATCCCAAAAAACTAGCGAGCGCCAAGGCTCTCGCCGCGATCGCCGCCGAGAGTGACGCGGTGTTCGTGGCCTTGCCCCACGGCCATGCCATGGAAGTGGGCAAAGCGTTGCTGGGCAGCGGCGTCAAAGTCATTGACCTGGGGGCGGATTATCGCTTCCGGGACGCCGCGGTGTATGAGAAATGGTACCGGGTTCCGCACAGCCATCCGGACGCTCCTGCGGTATACGGACTTACGGAGCTGTACCGAAGTCAGGTCCGGGAGGCCGAGATTGTCGGCAACCCGGGCTGCTATACAACCGCCAGCATTCTGGCGCTGGCCCCGCTTGTCAAGCACCAGCTGGTTGATCCGGACAGCATTATCGTGGATGCCAAATCGGGCCTTTCGGGAGCGGGGCGGGGGCTTGCCCTCGCGAGCCATTTCACGGAGGCCTTCGAAAATGTCAAAGCCTATAACATCGGCGGCCACCGGCATACCCCCGAGATTGAACAGGCGCTGTCCGAGCTGGCCGGCGCGCCGGTCGTCCTTTCCTTCACGCCGCATCTTGTCCCCATGGCCCGGGGCATTCTAAGCACCTGCTACAGCCGGCTGAAGGAAGGCGTGACCGGCGAAATGATCGACGAGGCCTATGAAGCGGACTACGGCGGGGAGTATTTCATCCGCCTGCGCGGCCGGGGCGGGTATCCGGCGACCAAGGATACCCGGGGCTCCAACTTCTGTGATATCGGCTGGCATATCGACGCCCGCGCCGGACGGGTGGTAGCCGTGGCGGCTATCGACAACCTGGTCAAGGGGGCGGCCGGGCAGGCCGTGCAAAACCTCAATGTGATGTTCGGCCTGGATGAGCGCTTGGGATTGACGCAAGCGCCGCTGTATCCCTGAGTATGAATTATGGAGGTAGCAGAATGCTGAAGAAGATAGACGGAGGCATCACCGCTCCCAAAGGTTTTAAAGCCGCCGGAGTTGCGGCCGGGCTCAAGAAAAACCGCAAGGAGGACATCGCCCTTATCTACAGCGCCGTACCGGCCGCCGCGGCGGCTGTTTTCACCACCAATACCATGGCCGCCGCCCCGGTGGTGGTATCCCGGCAGGCGGGCGGCAAGGGTTACGCCCAGGCCTTCCTGGTCAATTCCGGCTGCGCCAATGCCTGCACCGGCGAACAGGGACTGATGGACGCCCGGGCAATGGTGCATATGGCCGCATCCCTGCTGGGTCTGAAGGACGAGGATGTGTTTGTGGCGTCGACCGGGATGATCGGCGTGCCCCTGCCGATGGGCAAGGTGGCCGAGGGGATCAAGCAGGTGGTGGCCGAGCTTTCGGAATCCGGCCACGAAAAGGCTATGAACGGGATCATGACCACCGACACGTTTCCCAAGACCTGCGCCTATGAGTTTTTGCTTGACGGCATTCCGGTGAAGATAGCCGGCATCGCCAAGGGCGCCGGAATGATCATGCCGAACATGGCCACGACGCTGGGGTTCGTCACCACCGACGCCGCCGTCGCGCCGGCCGTGCTGAAACAGGCGCTGCAGGACGCGATCAAATATTCTTTCAATATGATCAGCGTCGACGGCGACACCAGCACCAACGATATGGTCGGCGTTCTGGCCAACGGGCAGGCCGGCAACAAGCCGGTCACCGAAGCCGCGGGAACGGCCTATCAGGATTTCGCGGGCGCCCTGCGGACGGTATGCACCGAACTGGCGAAGTTAGTCGTGCAAGACGGCGAAGGCGCCACCAAGTTTTTGGAAATCACCGTCCAGGGCGCGGCCAGCTTTGAGGACGCCAAGGCGGCGGCGATGGCCATTGCGAATTCGCCGCTGGTGAAAACGGCGTTCTTCGGCCAGGACCCGAATTGGGGGCGGATTCTTTGCGCCGCCGGCTACTCGGGCGCCAAAGTCGATCCGGCCAAAACGACGCTGGCCATCGGCGGCGTATCCATCGTCCAAAATGGCGTCAGCGTTCCCTTTGAGGCCAAAGCGCTGGAACAGGCCATGACGGCCCGGGATATCGCCGTCGTGCTCGATCTGGCGGCCGGGGAGGAAGCGGCCACCGTCTGGACCTGCGATTTTTCCTATGAATACGTGAAAATCAACGCCGATTACAGCACCTGATGGGAGAGAAGCCAATGTTGAGCATTGTCGAGAAGGCTGCTGTTCTGCTCGAAGCCCTGCCGTACATGAAGCGGTTTTCCGGCAAAACGGTGGTTGTCAAGTACGGCGGCAACGCCATGATCAACGCCGAACTTAAACGCAGCGTCATCCAAGATATTATCCTGATGAAATATATTGGCCTGAAGCCGGTTGTGGTCCACGGCGGCGGGCCGGAGATCACCGCTCTTCTAAAGCAGCTCGGCAAGGAATCGTCCTTTGTCAGCGGCCTTCGGGTCACCGACGCGGCAACGGTGGGAGTGGCCGAGATGGTGCTGGTGGGCAAGGTCAATACCGAGCTGGTCGGCCTGCTCAACCAGCAGGGCGCCAAGGCGGTGGGCCTGAGCGGCAAGGACGCCGACCTGATCGTGGCGGAAAAGCATCTGGCCAAGGTCTATGAGAACGGCGACGAGAAAGAGGTGGATATCGGCTTTGTCGGGGATGTGGCCGCCGTTAACCCCGGCCTCCTCTGGACGCTGATCGACCAAGGGTACATCCCGGTCGTCGCCCCGATCGGGGTCGGCGCCGACGGGGAAAGCTACAATATCAACGCCGACTATGTGGCCGGGGAAATAGCCGGGGCGCTCAAGGCGGAGAAACTGCTGCTGCTCACGGATGTGGAGGGCATCTACCGCGACTGGCGCGATAAAAGCACCTTCCTGGCCACCCTTACGGCTGATGAAGCGGAGAAACTCATCCGCGAGGGGAGCATCGAGGGGGGGATGATCCCCAAGGTGGAGGCTTGCACCAGAGCGCTGTCCGGCGGGGCGGCCAAGGCCCACATCATCGACGGCCGGCTCATGCATTCCCTGCTGCTCGAAGTTTTCACCGACACCGGTATCGGCACCGAGGTTATTAGCGGGAGGGGGACACAAGAATGAACGCCAAAGAGATAATGGCAACTGACCAGGAATATTACCTGCCGGTCTTTGCCCGGTATCCGCTGGTTCTGTCCCATGGCAGGGGCGCTTACGTCTATGATGTGGAAGGCAGGAAGTATCTTGATTTCCTGGCCGGCATCGCCGTCAATATCATTGGGCACGCCCACCCCAAGCTGGTTGCCGCCATCGCCGAGCAGGCCGGCAAGATCATTCACTGCTCTAATTTATACTATACGGCGCAGCAGGCGACGCTGGCCGAGTCCCTGGTCAAGCTGAGCGGCCTGGGCAAAGTCTTTCTCGGCAACAGCGGCGCGGAAGCTAACGAGGGCGCCGTCAAACTGGCGCGCAAGTACGGCAAGGCGGCGGCGGCCGGCAAATTTGAGATCGTTGCCGCCGAGCATTCCTTCCACGGACGGACCCTGGCCACGCTCACCGCGACCGGACAACCGAAATACCAGAAGGGCTACGAGCCGCTGCCCCCGGGTTTTATCCACGTTCCCTTCAATGATCTGGAAGCCCTCAAGGCCGCGGTTTCCGAGAAGACCTGCGCCGTCATGCTGGAGCCCATCCAGGGCGAAGGCGGCGTCAACCTCCCGGACGCAGGCTATCTGGCGGCGGTGCGGGAATTATGCGACACTTACGGAGCCCTGCTGATCTTCGACGAGATTCAAACCGGTGTCGGCCGTACCGGCAAAATGTTCGCTTATGAACACTTTGGCTTCAAGCCCGATATCGTCACCCTTGCCAAGGGGCTGGGCGGCGGAGTGCCGATCGGGGCGTTCATCGCCAGCGACCGGGTCGCCGCGGCCTTTGGCCCCGGCGACCACGGCTCGACCTTCGGCGGCAACCCGCTGGCCTGCGCCGCGGCCAACGCCGTTCTGGCCATTATGGCCGAAGAGGAACTGCTGGAAAACGCCCGCCAAGTGGGCGCATACCTGCTGGAGAAGCTTTCCGAGCTCCAGGCCCGTTATCCGGGACACATCGCCGGAGTGCGCGGCTTGGGCCTGATTGTGGGGATGAAGCTGACCCGCCCCGGCAAGGACCTGGTCGTTTCCTGCATGGAGCGCGGGCTGATCATCAACTGCACCGCCGGTGATGTGCTGCGGTTTGTGCCGCCGCTCAACATTCAGCAGCGCCACGTCGATGAAATGATCGGCATATTAAGTGAGGTGTTAGACGAATGCTAGCCGCCCGGAAAAAAGAGTTTGCGAATGAACTGGATAGAACCGATATCAGGAAAGCGGGAATGGCCGGCAAAGACCTGTTGTCCGTCCATGACCTGTCGGTCGATGAGGTATACGCCATCTTCGAAGTCGCCAAGACGCTCAAGAAAAAGCAGCAGCGGGGCGAAGAGCATCATTGGCTCAAAGGCAAGACGCTGGGCATGATCTTCCAGAAGTCTTCCACCCGGACCCGGGTCTCCTTTGAGGTTGGGATGTGGCAACTGGGCGGCACGGCGCTGTTTCTCAACGCCAACGACCTGCAGATCGGCCGGGGCGAGCCGGTAAAGGATACCGCCAGGGTGCTGGCCCGCTATCTGGACGGCATCATGATCCGGACTTATTCTCATCCTGACGTCATGGATCTGGCGCAATACGCCGACATCCCAGTCGTCAACGGCCTGACCGACCTCCTGCATCCCTGCCAGGCGCTGACCGACCTGTTTACCGCCCTGGAACACAAGGGGACGCTGAAAGGCCTGAAAATGGCTTATCTGGGCGACGGCAACAACATGGCCAACGCCCTGCTGCACGCCTGCGCCAAAGTCGGGATGAACATCGCGGTGGCGGCGCCGATCGGTTATGAGCCCCATCCGGTAGTGGTGGCGGAAGCGCAGCACGCCGCTCTGGTCCACGGCAGCGCGGTGGAGATCGTCAATGATCCCCGGGCGGCCGCTGCCGGGGCTGACATCCTCTATACCGACGTGTGGACCAGCATGGGGCAGGAAACCGAGCAAGCCATACGGTACAAAGCCTTTCAGGGCTTCCAGATCAACCGGGAGATCATGGCCCTGGCCCGTCCGGACGCCATTGTCATGCATTGCCTGCCGGCGCACCGCGGCGAGGAGATCACCGAAGAGGTGCTGGAAGGGCCGCAGTCGGTGGTGTTTGACGAGGCCGAAAACCGTCTTCATGTGCAAAAAGCCATACTCGCTCTCTTGATGGGCGACCAATAAGGAGGATCTTAGCATGAGTGAGATTAAAAAGGTAGTGCTGGCCTATTCGGGGGGGCTGGACACTTCGGTCATCATCCCCTGGCTGAAGGAAAATTTTGACGGCTGCGAGGTCATCGCCATGTGCGCCGACGTCGGGCAGGGCGAGGAAGTCAATCCCGTGCGGGAGAAGGCCCTAAAATCCGGCGCCAGCAAGGTATATATCCAGGACTTGAGAAAAGAATTCGTGGAAGAGTACATCTGGCCGGTGCTCAAGGCCGGGGCCGTCTACGAAGGAAAGTACCTCCTGGGCACCTCTTTTGCCCGCCCCATCATCGCCAAGGCGCTCGTTGAAATCGCCGAGAAGGAGGGGGCGGACGCCATCGCCCACGGCGCCACCGGCAAAGGCAACGATCAGGTGCGGTTCGAACTGACCGTCAAGGCGCTGGCGCCCCACCTCAAAATCATCGCCCCCTGGCGGCTGTGGGACATCCGTTCGCGGGAGGACGCCATCGATTATGCCGAAAAGCACGGCGTGCCGGTACCGGTAACCAAGAAACGCCCCTACAGCATGGACCGCAATATCTGGCATCTCAGCCACGAGGGGGGCGACCTGGAAGACCCCTGGAATGCTCCCAAAGACGATGTCTATCTTGTCACCAAAACGCCGGAACAGGCTCCGGATCAGGCGACCTACATCGAGATCGAATTCGAAAAAGGCGTCCCGGTGGCGGTTGACGGCGAGAAACTGGAAGCCGTAAGCCTCCTGGAAAAGCTCAACGCCATCGGCGCCGCAAACGGCATCGGCATCACCGACATCGTGGAAAATCGCCTGGTCGGCATGAAATCCCGGGGCGTTTACGAGACCCCGGGCGGCAGCATTTTGTTCTTCGCCCACCGCGAGCTGGAGTACCTTACCCTGGACCGGGCAACCATGCATTACAAGGAACAGGCCGCTGTCCGCTACGCCGAACTGGTGTATGACGGTATGTGGTATTCGCCCCTCAAACAGGCGCTCGACGCCTTTGTCGACGCGACCCAGGCGACGGTTACCGGCCTGGTGAGGCTGAAACTGTACAAGGGCAACCTGATGAGCGCCGGCGCCAAGTCGCCCTACTCCCTGTACCACGAAGGCTTTGTCACCTTCGGCCGGGATGAGGTGTACAACCAGAAGGACGCGGAAGGCTTCATCAACTTGTTCGGACTGCCGCTCAAGATCAAGGCCCTGATGCAAAGAGAGGCGAAGCAGTAATGTCCAAGCTTTGGGGCGGCCGCTTTGCAAAAAATACCGACCGTCTGGTGGAGGAGTTTAATTCCTCCATTTCCTTTGACCAGCGGATGTACAAGGAGGATATCGCCGGCAGCATCGCCCACGCCCGCATGCTGGCGAAATGCGGGATCATCGCGCCGGAGGAAGCCGACGGCATCGTCGCCGGGCTGACCGGTATCCTGGCGGACATCGAGGCCGGCCAATTCAGCTTTGAGGTCGCTCTCGAAGATATCCACATGAATATCGAGAAACGGCTGACCGAGCGGATCGGGCCGGTCGGCGGCAAGCTTCACACCGCCCGCAGCCGCAACGACCAGGTGGCGCTCGATACCCACCTCTATCTGAAAAAGGAAATCGCGGTCATCGGCCGGCTGCTCTGCGACCTGCAGCAGGCCATCCTGACTGCGGCCCAGGCGAACGGCGACGTCATCCTGCCGGGTTATACCCATCTCCAGCGGGCCCAGCCCATCCTGTTCGCCCATCACCTGCTGGCCTATTTCTTCATGCTGGCCCGGGACTTCGCCCGCCTGCGCGGGGTATGGGACCGCACCGATCTCATGCCGCTGGGCGCCGGGGCTCTGGCCGGCACGACCTTTCCGATCGACCGGCACGCGGTGGCGGATGAACTGAAGTTTGGCGCGATCTATGACAACAGTATCGACGCGGTCAGCGACCGGGACTACATCCTGGAATTTTTGTCGTTCGCCTCGATTCTGATGGTTCATCTCAGCCGCCTGAGCGAGGAGATCATTCTCTGGTCGTCCTCCGAATTCGCCTTTATCCAGTTGGACGACGCCCATTGCACCGGATCGAGCATCATGCCGCAGAAGAAAAACCCCGACGTGGCCGAACTGGTGCGGGGGAAAACCGGCCGGGTGATCGGCCATCTGATGGCCTTGCTGACGGTTCTCAAGGGGCTTCCTTTGGCGTATAATAAAGATATGCAGGAAGACAAAGAGGGGCTCTTTGATACCCTCGATACCGTCAAGGTCAGCCTTGCCGTTTACGCCGCCATGCTGGCGGGGATGAAGGTAAACGGCGCGCGGATGCGCCAGGCGGCTGGACAGGACTTCACCAATGCCACGGACATGGCGGACTATCTGGTGAAAAAAGGTTTGCCCTTCCGGCAGGCCCATGAAGCGGTGGGGAAAAGCGTCCGCTACGCCATCGAGCAGGGAAAGGAACTGCAGGAACTTTCCCTGGAAGAACTTAAACAGTACTCGCCCCTGGTTGAGGCCGATATTCTGGATGCTATCCGGGTCGAGCGGTGCGTTGCCGCGAGGGATTCCTACGGCGGCACCGCGCCGGACCAGGTCCGGGCGGCGCTCGGCCGGAGCCAGGCGGTCCTGGCGGCCCAGCGGTCCTGGCTTGACACTTCTGTTCAGAAGGGTATATAATTTTGGTATAGTCTTCCGTAGAAAGACATAATTCTAAGCGCAACAAAAAAAGGGGGCTTCTTGAAATGGTTGATATGGCTATTACCAAAGTAAAGACACCCGGTACGCTGCCGGATGTCGACAAACTGGGCTTCGGCCAATACTTTACCGATCACATGTTTGTCATGGATTATGCCACCGGAAAAGGCTGGCATAGCCCGCGCATTGTTCCCTACGAGCAGTTTGAACTGTCTCCCGCGGCAATGGTGCTGCATTATGGCCAGGCTATTTTTGAAGGGATGAAGGCTTTCCGCACCGAAGACGGCCGGATTAACCTGTTCCGCGCCAAAGACAACTTCCGGCGGCTGAATCGCTCGGCGGAACTGGTGTGTATTCCTCAAATGGATGAGAAGGTGCTCCATGACGCGCTCATCCAACTGATCGAAACCGATAAGCGCTGGGTTCCCGGCAAGGTCGGCACTTCCCTTTATATCCGCCCGTTCGCAATCGCTACCGACCCCTTTGTGGGCGTCAAGGTATCGGATACGTATAAACTCTTTTTCATTCTCTCCCCGGTCGGCGCTTACTACGCCGCCGGCTTCAATCCTGTCAACATCAAGGTGGAAGACAAGTACGTCCGCGCCGTCAAAGGCGGCCTGGGTGAAGCCAAGACCGCGGCCAACTACGCCGCCAGCCTCAAGGCCCAGATTGAAGCCAAGAAGGAAGGCTTTGCCCAAGTGCTGTGGCTGGACGCCGTCGAACGGAAATATATCGAAGAAGTCGGCACCATGAACATCCTGTTCAAGATCAAGGGCGAAATCGTCACCCCTGCTCTCAACGGCAGCATTCTGCACGGGATTACCCGCGACAGCGTACTCCAGCTCGCCCGGGACTGGGGCGTGAAAGTTACCGAAAGGCGCATTGCCATCGACGAAGTATTTGAAGCTCATGCCAAAGGCGAACTGGAAGAAGTTTTCGGTTCCGGCACCGCGGCGGTCATCTCCCCGGTCGGCGAGCTGTCCTGGAAAGGCCAGAAGATTGTTATCAACAACAACAAAACCGGCCCCTTCGCGCAAAAGATGTTCGATCATGTTGCCGGAATCCAGTACGGCAAGATTCAGGACAAATTCGGCTGGGTGGAAACCATCGCCAAGGTATAATAACGTCATTGAAGCGCCTCCCGTATCGGGAGGCGCTTATTTTTTGGGCGACATTTTTTCCGCAGAGCCAAAGGTTCTTAAAGGTTTTTCCCAGTTTCGGGTAGAATAAACGTAAGGTTATGTTTGCACTGGGGAATTATTGTTTTACAGCAGCAACAGCTGGATAACCTGCTTCCTATGAGGTGTCTGTCATGCTTTTACAGATAAGGGGAATCATATCAACCATCGGCTGGCTGGATATCATCGACATGCTGCTGGTTGCTATCGTTCTGTATAAACTTTATATCATGATCCGGGATACCCGGGCGGTGGCTCTGCTCAAGGGCCTGATCGTGCTGCTTATGGCCACGCTGGTCAGCAAGTGGCTGGGCCTCAACGTCATCAACTGGCTGCTGCAGAAGTCCATGACCGTGGTGCTGGTTGCCCTGCCGATCGTTTTTCAGCCCGAGCTTCGCCGGGCTCTCGAGCAGATCGGCCGGGGGAAACTGTTCAGCAAAACGGCTTTTCTGGATGAGGAGGAGGCCAAGAGCCTGGTCGAAGAGCTGGTTAAAGCCATGGCCGTTTTGTCGAAGAACAAGATCGGCGCCCTGCTCGTCTTCGAGCGGGAGACAAGACTTAACGACTATATCGAAACCGGAATCAAAGTGGACGGCTTGGTATCAAGCGAGTTCCTCACCAATATCTTCATTCCCAACACGCCCTTGCACGACGGAGCGGTCATTGTCCGGGGCAACCGGGTCATGGCGGCCGGCTGTATTTTGCCGCTCACGGAGGACCGCACGCTGGCCAAGGAACTGGGTACCCGGCATCGTGCCGCGATCGGCGTCAGTGAGCAAGTTGACGTCATTGTCGTTGTCGTGAGCGAAGAGACCGGCATTATCTCGGTCGCCGAGGGCGGCCGGCTGGTCCGTTACATTGAGCCGCAAAAACTTAGGGATTACCTGAGACCGCTATATGCCGGCAAAAGCTCGCCAATCAGTGAGTTTTTCAACTGGAGGTCTTCATCATAATGGAAGGTGTGAGCGGGAAAAATATTACCGTCAAGGCCCTTGCCCTTATCCTGGCCATGGTGCTTTGGATATATGTCACCAATGAGCAGAATCCTCCGGTGGAAACTACCCTGGCGGTGCCTCTGGAAGTGAGGAACCTGGGCGATTCCTTTGTGGCGGTGGATGCGCCGGACACGGTGCGGGTCAAGGTCCGCGGTTCGCGCGGCATCATTGCCGGGCTTCAGCCCCAGGATATACAGGCCTTCGTCGACATGCGGGGCCTGGAGGAAGGCCGCCAGTCGGTGAAGGTCCACGCTCAGATGCCGGTGAGCCTGGAACTTCTGGAGATATCTCCCGACCGCCTTCAACTCAGGATCGACACCGCCACCAACCGGACGTTGCCGGTCGAGATCCGGATCACCGGGTCGGCCGCCGCCGGGACTTCGGTGGCCAAGGCTTCCGCCGCCCCGCAGCACGTGACCATCAAGGGGCCCAAGAGCCTGGTGGATGCGGCCGACAAGGCGATTGTCCCTCTGGAGCTCGCCGGCAAGAATGCCGACTTCACCGTGACGGTGGCGCCCCAACTGCTCGGCCGGGACGGCAAGCCCCTGGAAGGACTGGCCGTTTCGCCGGAAAAAATCACCGTTTCCGCCAATTTGGTCAAAGGGGTCAATAAAAAGACCATTGATGTCAAAACCATTATTTACGGCGAACTGGCTGCGGGCCAGGTCCTGAGAGGTATTGCGACCCAGCCGCCGAAAATCCAGATCAGCGGTGATCCCCAGGTAGTGGACAAGATTGATTTTGTCTATACCGAACCGATCAGCATCGCCGGGATTGACCGGGACACCAACCGGGAAGTCAAGCTCCAGCTCAAAGAGGGCGTTATTGCTTCGCAGAACAGCGTTACGGTCCAGATTCGGGTTGACAACAACCGTTAAGGGGAAGATGGTATTTGCTGCGCATAACCAATTTTCGGATACCTGTCGCTGACGATACGCCGGTGCCCGTTCTGGCCGCACGACGGCTCAAGCTGCCACCGGCAACCATAGAAAGCACGGTCATCATCCGGCGGGCGGTGGACGCCCGCCGTAAGTCTAATATAAGCTTTGTCTATACTCTCGACGTCGGGGTGAAAGTGCCGGAAGGGCAAGTGCTCTCCCGGCTGGGCGGGGACCGGGATGTCTCGCTCGCCCGGCCGGAGCGTCCCGAACCGGTCGTAACCGGCACGAAGCCCTTGAGCGCCCGGCCCGTCATTGTAGGGGCCGGCCCGGCGGGGCTTTTTGCTGCGCTGGTGCTGGCGGAACACGGCTATCGGCCGCTGCTGGTGGAGCGGGGCCGGGACGTGGGGCGGCGGACCCGGGATGTGGCGCAATTCTGGCAAACCGGCCGGTTTGACGCCATATCCAATGTCCAGTTCGGCGAAGGCGGGGCCGGTACGTTCTCGGACGGCAAATTGACTACCCGGGTCAACGACAGCCGGATGGGCCGCATTCTCGACCTGCTGGTCGAGGCCGGCGCTCCGGCGGAAATCAAATATTCCCACAAGCCGCATGTGGGGACCGATAAATTGCGGGAAGTGGTCAAGAACCTCCGCCGGCGGGTCATCGAAAAGGGCGGCGAGGTGGAATTCGAGGCCCGGGTTACGGCGCTGGACACCGGCGACGGGGCGGTCCGCGGCCTGACCATCAATGAAAGTCGCTACCTCCCGTGCCAGATTGCCTTCTTCGGCATCGGCCACAGCGCCAGGGACACTTACCAGATGCTGCACGCCCGCGGGGTGGCCATGGAGGCCAAGCCGTTCGCGATCGGCGTCCGGATCGAGCACCCCCAGGACCTCATCGACCGGGCCCAGTATGGCGGCCTGGCCGGACACGCCAGGCTTGGCGCCGCCGACTACGCCTTGGTGTTCCACGACAAGGCGAGTGGACGGACGGCCTACTCCTTCTGCATGTGCCCGGGCGGGCTGGTCGTGGCCGCGGCCTCTGAAGCGGGCGGGGTGGTCACCAACGGCATGAGCCATTACCGGCGGGACACGGGTATTGCCAATAGCGCCCTGGTGGTCAATGTCGACCCGGCCGACTGCGGCGGCGGGGTGCTGGCGGGCATCGAGTTTCAGCGCCATTACGAGCGCTTGGCCTACGAAGCCGGAGGCGGGAATTATGCCGCTCCGGTGCAGACGGTCGGCGACCTCCTGGCCGGCAAAAGCGGAAGCGGGTCCTGTCTAGCCGCGCCTAGCTACCGGCCCGGCACCCGGCCGGCCGATCTGAGAACCTGCTTGCCGGACTTTGTTGCCGGAACGCTAGCCAGGGCGCTGCCGGATTTTGGCCGGAAGATCAAAGACTTTGACCATCCGGAGGCGGTCCTGACCGGAGTGGAGACAAGGACGTCGGCTCCGGTCCGGATTTTGCGCGGCCCGGACTTCATGTCGGTCAATACGCAGGGCCTGTATCCCATCGGCGAGGGCGCCGGCTATGCGGGCGGCATTATGAGCGCGGCGCTGGACGGACTCAATGCCGCTCTGGCGGTCATGCGGGAATACCAGCCGTTTGTTTGATAACTGTGGTGAAGGGAGTCAGAACATGGGTAAACTCTTTGGTACGGATGGCGTGCGCGGAGTCGCCAACACGGAATTGACGCCGGAATTGGCGTTTCGGCTAGGCCGGACGGCCACCTATTGGTTTGGCAGGGATGTCGAAAAACCAAAATTCATAATCGGCCGGGACACCCGGCTATCGGGACAGATGCTGGAGGCCGCGCTGGCGGCCGGGATTTGCTCGGCAGGCGGCGAGGCCGTTCTGGCCGGGGTGGTGCCGACTCCGGCGGTGGCTTTTTTGGCGCAGAAACTCGACGCGCAAGCCGGGGTAGTGATATCCGCCTCCCATAATCCGTACCCGGACAATGGCATCAAATTCTTCGCCGGCACAGGCTATAAACTGCCGGACGCGATAGAAGACGAGCTGGAAAAGCTGGTGCTGGCGCAGAAGGACGAACTGCCCCGGCCGGTCGCCGACCAGGTGGGGAGTATTTCCCACCGCCATGAGCTGATCGACGACTATATCGACTATATATGTAACACCGTCAAGGCGAATTTCGCCGGCCTCAAAATTGTGATCGATTGTGCCAACGGGGCGGCCTATGAGGTTGGGCCCGCCGTTTTCCGCCGCCTGGGGGCCGACGTCGTCGTAATCAACGACCAGCCCAACGGCGTTAATATCAACCGGGAATGCGGCTCCACCCACCTGAGCGGGCTGCAGAAGGCGGTCGTGGCCCACCGGGCCGACCTGGGGATCGGGCACGACGGCGACGCCGACCGGTGCCTGGCCGTGGACGAGAACGGCGCCGTCGTCGACGGCGACCAGATCATGGTGATCTGCACGCTGGCGCTGATCAAGCAGGGCAAGCTGCCGGACAATACCCTGGTCGCCACGGTAATGAGCAACATCGGCCTTCACCAGGCCATCAAGCGGGCCGGGGGAAAGGTCGTCGTCACCCCGGTCGGGGACCGCTATGTGCTGGAAGCCATGCTGAACTGTGGCTACTGCCTGGGCGGCGAGCAATCCGGCCACATCATCTTCAGCGAGCACAGCACCACCGGCGACGGAGTGCTGACCGCCGTGCAGCTTGTTTCCGCCGTAGCCGGGACCGGGCGAAAACTGTCGGATTTGGCGGCGGTGATGACCCGTTTCCCTCAACTGCTTGTCAATATCCGGGTCAAAAGCAAGGCCGGCTGGCAGGAGAACGCCAATATCGCCGCCGCCATCCGCGAAGCGGAAGACATCCTGGGTGAAAACGGCCGGGTCCTGGTTCGCGCTTCCGGCACCGAACCCCTTATCCGGGTAATGGCCGAAGGCCCTTGCCAGGAAGAGCTCGAACGGCTTGTCCATACCGTCGCCGCCGTTGTCAGGAAGGAATTGGAAGGTTAGCTGCAGACTTTTGTTGACCTTAGCGCATTCTTATATTACAATAGGTATAGATGCAAAGGAGCACTAATGGGTGCTCCTTTGCATATGTATAACAATGTCCCGTCCGGGAAACAACAGGAGGTGAAGATGGCTTTTTCCTGGAAAAGGAGGTGAACGGCAAAACGGATGAAGTCGATCCATAGCGCTGGCGCTTGCCGGAGTAGACCCGGCAAGCAGACGAGGGAGAGGTTTATCGAAAAGGTCAGCGGATGCCTCTCGGCCTGACTGCGGTCGTAAGCAGCCGACAAAACCATGGGGCGACCTGTGGGACAAAACGGCTGTGGCAGTTCCTGAGGCGGGCGTGGAATTCACATTGGACCAATTCCATGCGCGTCGTTTTCGCGCGAGTAATTGATGAATATTCGTTAAATATGGGAGGAATACACCGTATGTGTGGTATTGTAGGATATATCGGCCCCAAGCAAGCCACCCCGTTTCTCATCGAAGGCCTGAAAAAGCTGGAGTACCGTGGTTATGACTCCGCCGGCATCGCGGTCTTCGACGGCGAAAAGATCAACGTCGACAAGAGCGTCGGCCGCCTGAGCATTCTGGAGAAAAAAGTCGAACAACACCCCGTGGCCGGCCAGGTCGGCATCGGCCATACCCGCTGGGCGACCCACGGCCGCCCGTCCGACGCCAACTCCCACCCCCACACCGACTGCACAGGCAAATTTGTCGTTGTGCACAACGGCATTATCGAGAACTACCTGCACCTGAAAGAAAAGCTCATAGCCAAGGGGCATGTGTTCAAATCCGAGACCGACACCGAAGTTGTGGCCCATTTGGTCGAAGAATACTACCAGGGCAACTTTGAAGAAGCTGTAAAAAGAGTGCTGTCGGAGATCGAAGGGTCTTATGCCCTCGTTTTCCTGACGGAGCACGAACCCGATAAGATCATCTGCAGCAAGCAGGACAATCCGCTGGTTATCGGCCTCGGTGAAGGCGAAAACTACATCGCCTCCGACATTCCGGCCATCATCAGCCGGACCCGCAAAACCTATATCCTGAGCGACGGCGAAATGGCCGTCCTCACCAGAGATTCGGTCTGGGTCATGAACCGCCAGGGCGTTCCCGTAAACAAAAAAGTGTTCGAAGTCCATTGGGACGCCGAAGCGGCCGAGAAGGGCGGCTACGAGCACTTCATGATCAAAGAGATCTACGAGCAGCCCAAGGCCATCCGGGAAACCATGACCGGCCGCCTGGCCAAGGACGACAGCGCCGTGCTCTTTGACGAACTGAAATGGACCGAAGACGATGTCGCCGCCATTCACAAAATCGTCGTTGTCGCCTGCGGAACCGCTTATCATGCCGGCATGGTCGGCAAATACTATATCGAGCAGCTGGCCCGCATCCCGGTGGAAGTCGACGTGGCCTCGGAATTCCGGTACCGTTCGCCGCTGGTGGACGAAAACACCCTGGCCATTGTCATCAGCCAGTCCGGCGAAACCCTCGACACCCTGGCCGCCCTCAAAGAAGCCAAGCGGCTGGGAGCGCGGACACTGGCCATCACCAACGTCGTAGGCTCTTCCATCGCCCGGGAAGCCGACCAGGTCGTCTATACCTGGGCCGGCCCGGAAATCGCCGTGGCCTCGACCAAAGCCTATACGACCCAACTGGTCGCGCTGCTGCTGCTCTCCTTGTATCTCGCCGGCCTGAAGGGGGCGATCAATCCCGACCGGCTGAAGGAACTCATTCACGGCATGAAGGAGCTTCCCGGCCAGGCCCACGAGCTCCTGGAAGACGTTCAGCCGATTAAAGCCTTTGCCCAGCAGTACGGTTTCTGCGAAGACGTCTTCTTCATCGGCAGGGCTCTCGACTATGCCGTGGCCCTGGAGGGCTCCCTCAAGCTTAAGGAAATCTCCTATATCCACGCTGAAGCCTACGCCGCCGGCGAGCTCAAACACGGCACCCTGGCGCTCATCATCGAAGGCGTGCCGGTCATCGCCCTGGCTACCCAGCGCGACGTCTACGAGAAAATACTCAGCAACATCAAGGAGGTAAAAGCCCGGGACGCCGTG
This sequence comes from Sporomusaceae bacterium UBA7701, assembly GCA_002482545.1. Lineage (GTDB taxonomy): Bacteria > Bacillota > Negativicutes > Sporomusales > UBA7701 > UBA7701. The sequence goes on along the minus strand of DLGF01000014.1, from coordinate 465,663 downwards.
GTCATCGGCGTGGCGATGAAAGGCGACGACGCGATCGCCAAATATGTCGACCATACCATCCTCATCCCGGCCACCGATAAATTCCTTTCACCGGTCCTCACCGTCATCCCGCTGCAACTCTTGGCCTATTATGCGGCCATCACCCGGGGCGCCGACGTCGACAAGCCCCGCAACCTCGCCAAGAGCGTAACCGTGGAGTAACGGACGGGATCTCTTTGCACCGGTTGTAGAGTTAAAAAATAAAGTAAACAGTGTTAAATTACTGTGAATATTATTCAAATGACAATTGGACCCAATTAGGGCGATTGGTGTCGGCTTGTATCGAGAATACTCGACTTACGAAGAAGGATAGACATAGTCTATCCTTCTTCCGCTGTTTATAAAAAGGCTGTTTTAGAGCTAAACCAGTCTAACATATCAAGTGATTGAGGGGGGAGAGGTATATGATCGGCTCCAATATAAACCGCCGTACTGTTCAGAACGTTATGGAGGCCGGCATTCATATTGACAAAGTCGAAAATCTCTCCGGCGATTGTAAAGTCAATTTTGGCCAGTCCATGACAAGAAAAAGACCGATTGGCGAGGAGATCTGCCAATCGGTCCTTTTCTTGCAGCAGGAATTGATTATCACTGATCCATGGACATATTGGCTGACTAGAGTCCTGGATGATTAGTGAGTGTTTCCGATTCTGGTGTTCAAGATTTCCCTTACTACATTATCCAGGTGATTCTTCATTCGGGCAGTTTCAGCAGCTGCCATCTCAGCTTGGGATTGGGCCTTGGAAATAATTGACGGGTAGCGGGGACCGTACGACTCATTGTCTCGCCCAGCAAAAGCAACCGGCGCCGCAAGAGCGGTAATCGCTAGCGCAGTACCCAAAATCCGCAACATTTTCTTCATGATTGTTCCTCCTTTGTATGTTTGCTCTCAGTATAGCCATAAAATGTGTATTTCCTATAAAGGCATTCTGTAGTTTTGCCGAAGAAATTGTGTGGATATTTTGAAGAGCTGCCAATGGCCTAATTGAGAGACGAAAGGCAGTTTTTTTATTCATGGATTTATGAATTCTGGCCCGAAGAAAAGTGGAACGACTCTCTACAAGACCGTTCTACGAAGGTTGGAAGCTTATGATAAGCTCAGAATGAACTTGGTCCGGATACCGGGAAGGAGCGTTTTCCTGTCAACAAAAATCGGTAATAGGCAGTAAAATTTATGTTGTCATACTCATGTAGACTAAAGAGATCTTATGTAAGTAGTCCTAATTCGGGAAGAATGATTTACCGGTTAAGTCGAAAAAAGAAAAGTATGTACTCTGAGCAGCAGCCAAAAAAAGAGCTGCTTTTTTTATTGCCCAGATATAAAACACAATTTCTTCGGGATTTATTCATTAGTTCTTCATATTCGCCCGGTAATATATAAACTAGCTTAAGCCGGTTGAAAAGGCGTCAAAGATAAAGGGGGAGCAGCATGCAACAGGATGATAAATCATTAAACGAACCCACTTCAAACCCGGAGGGGTTTACGCCACTCCAGACGCGGATCGTTGGGCTTCTGAAGCTGACTGCTTGGACAATGCTTTTTCTGGCAATGGTGTACGTCATGCATGGTCCCCAAGCGTAAGGCTGGGGGGTGAAAACATGCTGACGGCGCTATTAGTACTAAATACATGCTTTTTGTTTTTGGTTGTCGGCCGCATCATTAGAACTCAAATTTCTGAAAAATAGAATTATCACTGCCAACATTACACCACAGGTGCCCTGCGATTCGATATAACAACAAGCCAAGTGAAGAAGATGCCAACAAGGAATAATCTAGTCTTCTATATTGGTCAAATCCGGCAGTAGCCGATGAATAAATGCCCCAATTTGGAGGAGGAATTATTTTGCATTCGCCCCAAAGCCGTCTGTTGGCCAGCTCCGTTGCGGCGCTTGTTTTACTGGTAAGCATCGCGACTCCGGTCTTCGCAGCGGAGTCGCTCACGTTGAACGAAGTTATCAACGCCGCCGTCAACAACAACCCAACGGTGATCGAATCCCAAAAACGGTGGGAGGAAAAAACATACCGGGTTCCGATTGCCAAGGCATTGCCAAACCCCAAATTCGGAATCATGAAAGACGACATTCCTACTGGGACATTGAATCCCACAAAGGGCATGATGACTGAGTACACCCTATCTCAGGAGTTTATGTATCCCGGCAAGCTCAGCCTCATGGGCAAAATGGCGGCAAATGATGCGGCCATGGCCCAAGGCACCTATCAGGATAAGCGCATACAGACCTATGTTGAAGCGAAGCAAGCCTACTACGATTTACTCTATGCCGCCAAGGCCCTGGAAATCGGCAAAGAAAACCAGCAATTGATGGGGCAACTCTCCAAAATCGCTCAGGTCAACTACTCGACCGGTATGGTTCCATTGCAAGATACCTTACGGGCACAAACTGAGTATTCGAAGATGACCACGGATCTTCTGGGGATGACGTCAATGGAAGCGGTAGCCAAAGCCAAACTCAACACCCTCATGGGACGTTCCGCCGACATGGAGCTGGCCGTGAAGGAAGAGTTCAACGCGCCGCCACCTAATTTCGACCTCGCCGGTCTTCAAAATACAGCAACGAATATTAAGCCGGCGCTTCAAGGGATGCAGTCTCAGGTCGCGATGGCTGAAAATGGGGTCGCGCTGGCGAAAAAGCAGTCATTGCCCGACTTTGAACTTCGTTTGGGCTACAAGGACTCTAAGGACGAGATGACATCCAATACCTGGAAGGTAGAACTGATGGCGATGTTGCCCATTTGGTCGGGAAAAAACAAAGCCGAGGTTCAGACCGCAACCGCCAACTTGGAAGCCAGCCAGGCCGCGCTTACAAGCATGGTTAACATGACGGGCCTTGACGTCCAGATGGCGTTGACCGAAGCCCAGACCGCGTGGCGCCAGATCGACCTGTTTAAGAACACCATTGTTCCTCAGGCGGAACAATCCTACCAAGCTGCAGTAGTCGCCTATACTAACGGAAAAGCCGATTTTATGGCCGTACTGGACTCGCTGACAACCATGAGAAATGCCAAACTTGGCTACTACAAAGCCAAAATTGACTACGAGAAAGCCGCCGCCAGCCTTGAAAAGGCGGTAGGAAAACCTTTGTTCAATAACATCGGCCAATAGCAAAAAATACTGAGATCGGAGAGGACAGCATGGTAGAGCGGTTAAAAGGTAAGAAATGGATTGCAGTCGGTGTTGCGGCTGCTTTGGTGGCGGCCGGTGGCTGGGGTTACTCCAAATATGCCAGTAAGCAGGCGGCGACCCCGGCAGCGGAACACGCGGGCCATGGCGCCGCCGGAGCTCCGGCGGCCGGGGCCGATACGGTCAAACTGGATGCAAAAGCCAGGCAGCTTGCAGGAGTGCAAACTGCTACGGCCGCCAAACGGCAACTCGTGAAGGAAATTAAGACTACCGGCAAAGTCGCGTTGAATGAAAATAATCGAGCCTTCATCACCTCCCGGGTCGAAGGCCGGATCGATGAGCTATACATTACCGCTGAGGGGCAATATATCGCACCCGGTCAACCGATTGCCGCCGTGTACAGCCCGACGTACATAGCGGCTCAGGAAGAATATCTTTTGGCGCTTGACAGCATCCAAAAACTGCGCGGGGCCAGCCGCGACATTGTTCAGCTCAACGACCGCTTGCTCGAGGCGGCCAAGCGCAAGCTGATTCTACTCGGTATCGCTGAAGCAGATATAGAGCATCTGTCGCATACCCGCCAAGCGAACGACCTGATGACCGTCAGGGCTCAGTTTGGCGGTACGGTAATGGAGAAATCGGTGCTGCCGGGGGCATATATCATGCCCGGGGATAAGTTATATACCCTGTCGAACCTCTCCACCGTCTGGATGTACGCCGACATCTACGAGAAGGATCTAGCCGGAGTACAGGCTGGACAGCAAGTACAAGTCACCAACAATGCCTATCCTGGAGAAGCGTTCGAAGGTGTTGTTACCTTCATTAATCCAGTGTTGGATGATGCGACCCGGACGGTGAAAATCCGGGTTGAGATGGCGAACCCCAAAGGCAAGCTGAAGCCCAACATGTTCGTCAATGCCGGAATAAAGGTGCCTCTGGACGAAAGCCTCGTAATCCCGGTTTCCAGCCTTCTTGACACCGGCACCCGAAAAGTGGTTTACGTGGCTCAAGCTGAAGATACCTTTGTAAAACGCGATATTACTACCGGCCAGGAAGCGGATGGGTATATTCAAGTATTGTCCGGTCTGCAGCCCGGTGATGTAGTCGTAACTGCGGCAACCTTCCTCATTGATTCGCAGACCCAGCTCGGCAGCTTCGGCGGCCACGCCGGCCACGGCGGCAGCACAGCACCCGCTGCGGCACCGCAGGCAACGCCGTCAGAATCTACTGACTCCATGCCTCAATCGTCCGCCCCAACTGGTGACCATTCCGGTCATACCGGCCACTAGGAGGGATAGCTGATGCTAAATAAACTCATTGAGTTTTCTTTAAAAAACCGGGTAATTATTATTGCCTTTACCGTATTAACCGTACTTTGGGGTATTTTTGTAGTCAGGGACACGCCTATCGATGCGTTTCCTGACCTAAGTGAAAACCAGGTTCTGGTTTATGCTGACTGGATGGGCCGCGGCCCGCAGGAGGTAGAGGACCAGGTAACCTACCCTCTTGTGACGGCTCTGAGAGGCTTGCCTCAGGTGAAAGACGTCCGCGCGGCATCCTCCTTCGGCTTCTCCATGGTAACGGTTATCTTCGAAGACGGTGTGGACACCTATTTTGCCCGTCAGGTTGTTAACGAAAAAGTTCAGCAGGCCATTCCGCGTCTTCCGCGAGGCGTGCAGCCGGCCCTTGGTCCGGCCAGTACGCCGATGGGGCAGGTTTTCATGTACACCATCGAAAGTGACCGGCATAACCTGGCCGAACTCCGAACCATCCAGGATTTCCTAATCAAACCACAGTTAAGTTCCGTACCGGGAGTAGCCGAGGTCGCCAGCATCGGCGGCTACGTCCTCCAGTACCAGGTTAATCTCGATCCGGATCTGCTGAAGGCTTACCGGGTGAGTGTCGGTCAGGTATTCAGCGCCATCGGGGCCAATAACGCCAACATTGGCGCGAAGGTAGTCGAGCAGAACGGTCAGGAATACGTCATCCGTGGTCTCGGGTTGATTCAATCAACGGATGATATTGCAAATGTCGTTATTACCCAAAACAATAATGTGCCGGTATACGTGAAGAATGTAGCCAGAGTAACGCTAGGCCCTGATTTCCGCCGTGGCGTACTCACTAAGTCCGGCCAGGAAGCGGCTGGGGGCATTGTTATCCAGCGCATGGGCGAGAACACCCTTGATGTCATCGACCAGGCTAAAGCTAAAATTGCCGAGATTCAGCCTACTTTACCTAAGGGCATGAAAATTGTTCCTTTCTACGATCAGACCGACTTAGTCAAGAAGGCGGTCAATACCTTGAATCGGGCGCTGGTGGAAGAGTTTATCCTGGTATCGCTCATCGTCTTCTTGTTCCTCGGAAACTTCAAATCCAGTATGATCGTAACCAGCGCCATCCCAATCGGAATATTGATCGCGCTGATCTGGATGAAGGAGATTCATTTGTCCGCCAACCTGATGTCTCTTGGCGGTATCGCCATCGGTATCGGGGTAATGACCGATGCCGCGATCGTTATGGTCGAGAATGTCTACAGGCATCTCGCGGAGAACGGTGGACGCCGCAAGATACTCGACGTTACGCTGGAAGCTGCGAAAGAGGTGGCCGTTCCGATATTCTTCTCCATCACCATCATCATTGTCACCTTCCTGCCGGTGTTCACCATGACTGGCACCGAAGGCAAGATGTATACCCCCATGGCGTGGACGAAAACCTTCGCCATGACCGGTTCGCTAATTCTGGCCTTTACCTTGGTCCCGGTGCTCTGCACACTGCTGCTCAAGGGTAAAATCAGGGAAGAAGACACCTGGGTAGTAAAAAAGCTCCATCAGCTTTATGTACCAATTTTGAAGAAAGCTATCGTATATCGTAAATCCACCATAATGGTTGCGATAGTAATCATGATTGCCGGCTTTGCCCTGCTGCCCTTCATCGGCACTGAGTTTATGCCGGCCCTTGACGAAGGAACCTTTCTGGTAATGCCGACGATGCTGCCCAGCGTTTCTCTTACTGAGGCTACTGAGGCGGCCAAGAAGATGGATCAACTGATCATGGAGATTCCCGAAGTCGACATGTCGGTAGGCAAGGTCGGGCGGGCGGAATCGGCCATGGACCCGGCACCTATCAACATGATCGAAACCATTGTGACGTTAAAACCGAAAGATCAATGGCGACCTGGGATGACCAAAGAAACCATTGAACATGAAATGGCCACCAAACTATCCGCGTTGCCCGGCCTCAATCAGGCGTACACCCAACCGATAGCCGGCCGGCTTTCGATGCTGACGACAGGTGTGCGGACTGAACTCGGTCTCAAGATCTACGGCGACGATCTTCAGGTGCTGCAACAAAAGGCATTCGAAATCGAGAAGGTCTTGGCAACGGTACCTGGTGTCGGAGATCTGCTGGCGGAGAGGGTATTCGGTGCGCCTTACCTGGAAGTGGAGGTCGATCGCGATAAAGTGGCCCGCTATGGCCTAAATATCAACGACGTCGAGGACGCCATTGAACTAACAATCGGCGGCCGCTCGGCCACCACCACCATCGAAGGCCGTAAACGGTTCGATGTGCTTGTCCGCTACAATCGTGACAATCGGGAAAGCATCGATGCGATGAAAAATATCCTCATCCCGGTAACAGGAGGTTCTGCCAAGGCTGTAAGCGACGGCATGAGCGGCATGGGCGGAGGATCACCCGCAGCTGCTGCGCCAACCGGTGCGAATATCCCGCTTGGGGAAGTCGCTCAGTTCCGGGTGGTGGATGGTCCTTCGATGATCAGCAGTGAAAACGGGACCTACCGCGTTATCGTCCAGCTCAACACTCGTGGCCGGGACGTTGTGAGCTTCGTGGATGAGGCAAGCAGACTGATCAAGGATAAAGTCGAGCTTCCTCCCGGCTATTCCATCCAATGGACCGGGCAGTACGAGAACCAGCAACGGGCGAAAAGCCGTCTGGCCGTAGTTGTGCCGCTGGCTATTCTCCTCACCTTCTTCCTGCTGTATATGACCTTCAACTCCGGTAAAGATGCATTGCTCATTCTACTGAACGTGCCTTTCTCGCTGATTGGCGGCATTGTCGCCATCTGGGCCTCCGGCATGTATCTAACGGTGGCGGCAGCGGTCGGGTTTATTGCTCTCTTTGGGATAGCTGTGCAAAATGGGGTTATCATGGTCACCTATATCAACAGGCTTCGGGAAGAGAAACCCTTGGAAGAAGCGATTGTTGAAGGAGCCATTACGCGGCTGCGCCCGGTTATGATCACGGCCCTTGTAGCCAGTATCGGCCTCTTTCCGTTGATCTTCGCCAGCGGAACCGGAGCGGAGGTACAGCGTCCGATGGCTACTGTGGTGGTCGGCGGTCTGGTAACTTCCACCATATTGACTTTGGTCGTGCTGCCGAGTATCTACTATGTGTGGAATGAACGGCGGGAACGTAAGCAAGCTCAAAATAAATCAGCCTAAAATTGAATTTGGAGGTAGCTTGTAGTGAAAAAAACTAAACTTATCGTTCTTGGCTTCTCTCTCCTTATTGCTCTCGCTTTCGTGGCCGGATGCGGCTCAAACGACAACAAAACCCAGCAACCTCAGCAGACGCAACAACAAAATGCTCATTCCAGCCACTCGATGCCCAATGAAGACCCCATGCCGATGATGAAGGACATGGAGAAGACAATGCAGGATATGATGAAACAGGTCAAAGCCGGTCAGACAATGGACGCGCAAAAATCCTCCTCGATGCTGGCCAGTACGGCGGATAAATTAGCCCTTCATATCAGCGATAGTGCGCTCCAGGACAAATTCAAAAAGGCTGTTTACGATCTCCGGGATACCATGAATAACGGCAAAGTGGATCCCGCCGCGGTAGAAGGTAAACTGCAATTGGTGCAAGAGGTGATGAAAGAGGTTAACGCTAATCTCCAAACGGGATCTCACGGACATTAAGAAATGGTTTACAGGGGGCGGCAGCATGAAAAAATGGATAATGATACTGGCGGTAGCAGTCGCTTTCAGCGGGATGCCTTCCGTTCAGGCCGCCCCTCCCTCCGGGTACAATCAGTTTCTGAAGTCGCTTGACGACATAACGGCCAGTGGTGCGGCCATTCCTATTGCCGAGGAGACGGCATTTAGTTCGCCTACCGGTTTCGCAGCAGGGACAATCAATATAGCCAAAAGTCTTTTGGGCAGCCGCGTGGTTTGGGGAGGCGCTTCCCCAGCGCAAGGCTTTGATTGCTCCGGCTTGGTTCAATATGTTTTCCGACAGGCGGGGATAGATCTTCCACGCACCGCTGATTTGCAATTTCTAGTCGGTAGAAGCGTTCTGCGGACTGCCTTGGCTGCGGGCGACTTGGTATATTTCACTACGTATGCGCCAGGTGCGTCCCATGTAGGGATCTATATCGGCAGGGATAAATTTATCCATACCTCGTTTTCGCAAGGTGTTGTTGCTATCGGCGACATGAACGACGTTTACTTTGCCCAACGCTACTATGGAGCAAAACGAGTCTTCTAAAAAATAAAGCTTACTTGGAAAGGATGTACATGATGAAAAAGACTGTAAAAGTTTGGTTGATTGGCAGTTTGGTAGCCGTTAGTGTAATGGGAGCCGGGCTGGCTATGGCCGCCGGTAAATCCGCGGATTCCGGCAAACAAGGGATGATGCAATCTGGTCAGATGGTGGGCAATATCGATCCTAATGCCATGGCCGACATGATGAAAACGCCGGAAATGCAAAAGGAATGCGTTGATATGATGAAAAGCCCTGAAATGCAGCAGGCAATGATCGGGGTTATGAAACAGCCTGAAATGCAGGCGGCTATGAAGCAAATGCTGCAGCAGGATCCGGCTTTCCATCAAATGATGCTCGACCTCGTAAATTCGATTGATATGAATATGGATCATGGCAATATGACACCCAATACCCAACCTTCAAGCAAGCCATCCGAATCCCAGCAAACCGAATTTGACCATAACGCTCATCACCAATAAGGCCTTAGTATAATCGCCGGTCAGAAGAAGGCCCATGAATTTCATGGGCCTTCTTTTATTCCGTGGTAGCAGAGGAGGTAAGAAAGCTGGCCGGTGAGGCACAGACTGGTGGATCTAATCGACGAACTGAATAGAACGGCCAATTGATACCGGTGACAAGCCGGTGTCGGCAGTCGAATTTCATAATGTTTTCATTGACTATTCATCAGTTTTACACATTCATGGGCTACAATAACAATAGTTGATACCAACCTGGTGCAGTCTTGCAAGTCCAATCCTCCAAATTGGAATCGCAGATAGCCAGGCTTCTCGGTTGTTGCCTGGCCTTGCGCTAGGCATTTTTTCTTAAATCAAGTTCATGACTTTTTCATTACATTCGCATAAAGGGAGGATCAGAGGATCATATGTCCAATCTATCTGTGTTTATCGTCGACGATGATATGAAATTAACTAAGTTGTTGAAGTCGTATTTTGACAAGGAAGGTTTTGTAACTTATCTCGCCCATGAAGGAAATAATGCAGTGCGAGCCATTCTAGACAAAAAGCCCAACCTGGTTATCTTGGATATTATGCTTCCTGGGGTGGATGGATGGGAGATCTGCCGGGAGCTTCGCCAAAATAGCGAGGTTCCTATTATCATGCTGACTGCCCGTGACGAAGAAACCGACCGTATTATCGGGCTGGAGATGGGGGCGGATGATTACGTGACCAAGCCCTTCAGTCCCCGGGAAGTCGTTGCCAGAACCCGGGCTATTCTGCGCCGGACGCAGAAGACAGCCTCCAAGAAGGAACCCCTGCGGATAGGCAATTTGCTAATTGATGCCGAACGCCACTTAGTAAAGAAAATGGACAAGACCTTGGGCCTTACACCTACAGAATTTAAAATTCTGGAGTTGCTGGCGAGCAATCCAAACCGAGTGTTTACTAGATTGCAAATTGTAGAACGAATCCAAGGGTATGCATTTGATGGGTATGAACGGACCGTAGACGCTCATATGAAAAACTTGCGGCGAAAGATGGAAGAAAACCCCAAGGAACCGCAATATATTCAAACAGTCTACGGGGTCGGATACCGGCTGAATGGTGAGGGCAAATGATTAGTATTACTTACCGTATTACAGGACTAATGTTTTTACTGATTGCCCTTACCGTTTTTCTTTTGTTATATCTAGCCAATCAGCAAATGAGTTCTCTTTTTAAAGATTACGTCATTAATATCTATGAGGCCTTTAATGGACATGGCATGATGATAGGACCGATGTTCATGGGCGGAGCGGAAGAGGAGTTTATGCGCTCCGTTCATAATTCCCTCATCTGGGTAGGAACAGGAATTATGCTTATCGGCTTAGCAGCGAGTTACGCGCTTGCTCGAAGTATTACCGTTCCCCTTCGCAAACTATACGCGGCAGTCCGCGAGGTTGAACAGGGAAAATATGAGCAACAGGTGGAAGTTAACTCTAATGATGAAGTAGAGTTATTGGCTAAGGCTTTCAATCATATGGCGAAAGCACTTGAGACGAATAATCGCCAGCGCAAACAGCTTCTGGCAGACATTGCCCATGAGCTTAGAACTCCTTTAGCAGTCATCCAGGGAAACCTTGAAGGCATGCTTGACGGTGTTATCGAAAGGGATAATGAGCAGATTTCTTCTCTTTATGAAGAGACCGTGCATCTTAATCGATTAATCAAGGATTTAAGGGATTTATCCCTTGCGGAAGCTGGCCAATTATCCCTGGAAAAAGCCCCGACCGATGTAAATCAGCTTGTTTCGCGCGCGGTTAACATGATCAAGCCTTTAGCGGAAGAAAAAGCAATAGACGTTGACTGCGCCCTACAGGAACTTCCTGTGATTGAGGTTGACGCAAGCCGAATGAGTCAGGTCGTGTATAACCTGCTTACTAACGCCGTTCGTCACACACCTGAAAGCGGCAATATAAATGTGAAGACATGGGCGAATGCACAAGACGAATTTGCAACAATTCATATTTCTGTTTGTGATAATGGTCCGGGCATTGCATCAGAAGATTTACCGCATATTTTTGACCACTTTTATCGCGCTGATAAATCGCGGACGCGTGCTAGCGGGGGTTCCGGTATTGGATTAGCAATAGTTAAACAGCTAGTGGAAACCCACGGTGGAACCGTTCACGTGGAAAGCGAATTTGGTTTCGGGAGTTGCTTCTATGTGAAGCTACCGGTGAAATAAACCGAGGCAAAGCTGCCGTACTTTTACGGCGGCTTTGTGTGCCTTATGAAGGAACTAAAAATTCTTTCGCAAATTGTTGATGAAGGTTGATCTTTTTCTTAGCGTATATACGCTATTGAATGTTGAATAATAATACATAAAATGAATAATGAAAATTAATTTGCACTTATTTTCGGATGAACTGTCCTCAAATAGCTTATTCTCCTAAAAATAGTTTACCATGTTTTATTTCAGAGGTTCCCAAAGGATATTTCTTTGATTAAAGCATTCTGGAGGCTGCTCAATTTATTTCTTTATAGTTGCCGCCGGGACAAGAATTAAATTGGTAACTGTGATACTCAACGAGGAGTGAATTATCGCTCCTCGTTTTTGTATGAGAAAAACGACATTAGCCGTGGGTACAAAGGATTCTTCAGCGGTGAGGAGAACGTGAAAACTCTCTTTGGTAGAATAAGGATACGATCGCCAACGGTTTAAACAAATTTATAGCGACATAAATATTTTAAATAAAGAAAACCTGCGAAATCTATAAAAAGAGCCGCTTGCCATTAAATAAATAAAGACAAAGTTGGAATCGCCCTGTAGTTATTTGTCGATTTAGCGTAATTTATTTTTATAGCTTGCGCCATTATACTGAAGCATTATTTGAAGGAATAACTAAATTAATATATAATTAATCATTATCTAATAAATATACAATCTATGTTTAGCGGATAAAAGCGGGAAAACAGTATATAACCGTTTTTTTCTTTAGCGATAGAGTTTGTTAAAGGAGGATTCATGGTGGGCGGGCAAAAAGAGGAGTATTTTCAACAGCTATCGGACGCCGTAGTGGATATGGACGAAGAAAAAGCGGCCGCTTTGGCGGCCGCGGTGATTGAGCGGGGGATCGACGCCTTCGAGGCGATCGATAAGGGGTTGTCGGACGGGATGGCCAGAGTCGGGGTGCTGTACGAAGAAGAGGAATACTTTATTCCCGAGCTGCTATTGTGCGCCGAGGCCATGTACGCCGGGCTGGAGGTTCTGAAGCCGCACCTGAAGACCAACGGTGAGAATAAGGGAAAAATTGTGATCGGCGTTATCGAGGGCGATACGCATGATATCGGTAAAAACATCGTGAAAATGATGCTCGAAACGACCGGTTATCAGTTGATCGACCTGGGACGGGATGTCCCGCCGCAGAAGTTTGTTGCCGCAGCTAAGGCTGAACAGGCCCAGATGATAGCCATGGCCACGCTGATGAGCACTACCATGGAGGGAATGGCGCAGGTCATCCGGCTGTTGGAGGCTGAAAGCATACGAGACCTGTTTAAAGTAATTGTCGGCGGCGGGCCGGTGTCGGCGGCGTTTGCCAGACGGATCGGGGCGGACGGCTACGCGGCCAACGCTACCGAAGCGGTGCGGGTAGCGAAAGAATTGCTTTAGCAATGCGAGGAAAGAAGGGCTATAGCTTGACTCCCAGGGAACGACTGTTAAAGGCGCTGGCCGGGCAGCAGGTCGACAGACCGCCGGTTATCTGCCCCGGCGGCATGATGAATGCGGCCATTGTCGAGATTATGAACAACACCGGCTATAAATGGCCGGAAGCCCATGCCGACAGCGCGCTGATGGCCAAGCTGGCCGCTGCCGTTCATACTTATACGGGTTTTGAAAATATCGGCTTTCCTTTTTGCATGACCGTCGAAGCGGAAGTGCTCGGCAGTGAAGTATCCTATGGCTCTTTAGCCTGTGAACCTAAAGTTGTCGGTGAACGATACGGCGAACTGGCTGCCGTGGAAGAACGGGATACAACGGCTATGCTGGGCGGCGGCCGGGTGCAAACCGTGCTTGATGCCATTCGGCAGTCCGCCGAGGCTTATCCGGAGGTGCCGGTGATCGGCAATATTTGCGGGCCGGTGAGCCTGGCAGCGTCTTTGGTCGACCCGGTGGCAATGCTTAAGGGACTGCGCAAGGACCCGGCCAACGCGCACCGGGTGTTAAGCTATGTCAGCAAGTTTCAGGCCGCTTTGGCCGGGGCCATGATCGAACATGGAGCCACCATTATCGCGATCGCCGACCCGACTTCCACCGGAGAGATTCTGGGACCGGCGATGTTTGAGGAGTACGCCGTCCGCTATCTCAATGAAGTAATCAACGCCGTCCACAATCGGAGCACAAAGGTGATTTTGCATATCTGCGGCCGCATGAACAGTGTCCGCAGGCTGATCCCCGAGCTCAAGGCCGATGCGGTAAGCGTTGACGCGGTGGTTAATCTGCCAAAGCTGAAAAACGACTTCCCTGAGCTTATAACCATGGGCAATATCAGTACTTATTTACTCCAGGACGGTCCGGCCGACAAGGTGGCGCTGACGGCCCAAAAGCTGGTGGAAGAGGGCGTGGATATTATTTCGCCTGCTTGCGGCCTCAGTACGGCGACTCCCATAAACATGATCCGGGCGATGACTCGGGCGGTAAAGCAAGAAAAGTGAGTTTCAAACTGTGATCGGAGGTGCGACGCGTGTTAACAGATCAGATGACTCCGCTGGAAAGAATGGCTGCGTACAATAAAGGCGGAACCGTGGACAGGCTTCTTTGTATTCCGTCGGTCGGAAACGGGGCGGCCAGGGTTATCGGGGCCAAAATCTCGCAGTTCAAAAATAACGGCGCCCTGATCGCCAAGGCGCAAATAGAAGCCTATCGGTTATTTAAGTACGACGTTGTGCGAATTTTTACCGATTTATACGTGCAGGCCGAGGCCATGGGGGCCAAAGTAATCTATCCGATGGATGAAACCGCCCATTTGGAAAGCCCGGCCATCGACAATATTGCCGATATCGATCAATTACAGCCCCCCGACCCTTATAAAGACGGTCAGCTGCCGGAGTTCCTGAAAGCAATGGAGATTACCCTGGCGGAAGTGGGAAAAGAAGTAGGCGTAGTTGGTTCGATTACCTGTCCGTTTACTACCGCTTCCTTTTTGATCGGCGCCGAACAATTGACCAAGCTGATGCTGAGAGATCCGCAAACGGCGCATAAACTATGCCGGATTGCGTTGGAAGCGAACCTGACGTGGGCGGAGGCCATTCTGGACACCGGTTGCGGCGTAACCTTAAGCGATCCGGTGGCGTCTTCCACCATCATAAGTCCCAGGCAATTCAAAGAATTTGCCTTTCCCTACCTCCAAAAGCTCATCGGATATATCAATTCCCGCGGAAAATCGGCTACGCTGCATATCTGCGGCAAGACGAACAAGATTTGGCAGGACATGGCCGATACGGGCGCAGCTTGCCTTAGCCTTGATAATGTCATCGATATGGCGGCCGCCAAGGAGGCGGTGGGAGGCCGGATTAGGCTGACGGGAAATGTCGATCCGTCGGCTGTCATGCTGCAGGGCTCGGTTGCCGATGTTAAACAGGCTGTCCTTGATTGCGTCGGGAAAACTTTTGACAGCCCCAAGGGTTACATCGTTTCTTCCGGTTGCAGTCTGCCGACCGAAGTGCCGTTTGCGAACATTCACGCCATGCTGGACACCGTTCGAGCCATCGGTTACCCTGTCACCAACGGCAAATTGGCCGAAGTCGGGGCCGGCCTTTAAAAGAACTTTCTCTTCATCCTGAGCTATCAGGATTATATGTGAGATCATGGGTGCTCCCCGCGGGCGAATGACCGTGGGCGGCAACCGCTGAATGGGGGTCGAGCGGCAAGATATATAGATAAAATGTATAATAATAAAATACTTTATAAAGAGAGGTGATTATATCGGTGTATGGCACTGCTATTTCAGCAAGCGAATTTATCTTGCGGCGATCAAGGGCTCCCAGCGTCGACGGTTTATCATTGACCCGGGAGCTTTCAGTTGTATTGTCGGCCCGGCGGGATTCCCGGCAGGCATCTGCGGCGGCGGGCTGCTCAAGATAATGAACCGGCTTTCGCCATAGTTGAAAATGAAAAGGTATATTTTGGCGATAGCCGGTTAGCTGAGGTCATGGATTTTTTTCTGCAGGCGGAATTTCAAGCTGCGAATGTTCCGGGAGAGCTTTTCCGAACCGGACGAGGCGGATGTCATGCCCGCCAGGCTTATCAATGACCTGCAAGGAAAGCGCAATCACAGGAAGGAAGACGGTCTAATATGCTAGATGTATCAATGAACAACTTGCAGTTTGGCTATGACAAGGAGCTGGTTTTGAGCGGCGTGGACTATAAGGTCAAAGCCGGCGACTTTGTTTGCCTTTTGGGACAATCCGGTTGTGGCAAAAGTACGCTTTTGCGATTGATCGGCGGTTTGGAAAAGTCAAGTCCCCAAGAACTGTTAGTCGGCGGCAGGCCTGTTGACGGGCCGAGCCTGGATAGAGCCATGGTGTTTCAGGATTATGGCTTGTTCCCGTGGATGACGGCGGGCGACAACATCGAGATTGCCCTGAAGCAAAAGTACCGGGATTGGGACAAACACCAACGAAAAGCGAAGGCCTTGGAATGGGTGCGCAATCTGGGCTTGGACGAAGACCTTTACGACAAATATCCCATGAACCTTTCCGGCGGCCAGCGTCAGCGGTTCGCAACCGCCCGCGCATTTGCCCTGGATGCCCCGCTGCTCTTGATGGACGAGCCTTTTGGCGCTTTGGACGCCGTCACCAAAGCCTTGCTGCAGGATACCGTCTTGGAGTTGTGGGAAAATGGCAAGGAAAACCGCAAGACCATCTTTTTTGTGACCCACAGTGTGGAAGAGGCGTTGCTGCTGGCGACGGATATTCTGGTTTTGGGGCAGGCGCCGAGCAAAATCATTTATACCCACTCGTTTACGGAAGCAACAAAGCCCAGGCGGGAAACCCTGTTCACCGATCCCGCGATATTGGATTTGCGCAATCATCTGACGAAGATCATCAATGATGAAATTAATGAAAGAGCATCGCGCCTGAAGGAAGAAAAGGCGAATGGCGATCCTGGGAAAACATCATTTTTCAAAAGAAAGAAGGCTGTGTAATAATGAGAAAACGATTATTTTCAATTGCTTTTTGTTTAGTTGCGTTGCTTGCCCTTGCAGGCTGCGGTTCCAATACGGCTACTAACGGCGCTGTCGGCACCAATGCCAAATCCGATGTTTTGAAAGTTACCGTTGCCGCGCAGAACAACTCCGGCCAGGTTTTTCAATACATGGCTAAAGCGCACAACTTCTTGGCAGAAGAAGGCGTCGATGTAGATATGGTATATATCAACAACGGTACGGATGCTTTCACCGCTCTGGCCGGCGGCAAGGTCGATGTAATCTCGACCTACGGCACCGGCGGTCCGCTCATTCAAATCGCCAAGGGACAAGATTTCACCATGTTCGGCGGCTATATGATCATCGGCGAAACACCTTGCTTTGGCAAGCCTGAAACCGAGTGGAAGGGCCTGGAAAGTTTCCGCGGCAAAAAAATCGGCATTACCCGCGGCGGCACGCCTGATATCGTGTTAAAAGGCATATTGCACGATGCCGGTCTCCTGAACGACGTAACTTTTATTGAATATAAGAAAAACCAGGAGGTTTTGCAGGCTATAGCCAGCGGCGAAGTTGACTTTGGCGCGACCGCGACCGGTTATGAATTGCAAGCCGCCGACCTGGGCCTGGAAGTAAAAATGTGGCCTGATGAATATTGGCACGACCATTCCTGCTGCCGGATGATTGCTACCGGCAAGTGGCTGAAAGACCCGAAAAATCAGGAAGCGCTTTATCGGTTGCTCCGGGCCTACCTGCGGGCTGAAGAAGCCATGCAGGGCAATATGGACGAAGTTGTTGACCTGGTTGCCAAAAACCTCGACCTCGACAAACCTACCATCACGAGCTTTGTCAAGAGTCCGCATATGAAATACGATACCGACCCGTACAAAAATAGCGTGGTCAGGATGTGGAACAAGATGGGCAAATTCGGCTATCTTTCCGACAACGAAGTTAAAATTGAAGATCATATCAACACCGCTATTTACAAAAAAGCTTTGGAATCTTTGATTAAAGACTATCCCAACAGCCAATTTTTCAAAGATAAGCTGGTTCAATTCAACGCAAACAACTCCTAGGGTGATTTGTTTTTCTGCAAAAGTTTGAAAAAAGAGGTATTTCAATGGGGAATTTTCTCAAAAGCTATTGGGGCGTTATTGCCATAGGTAGTTTCGTTTTGATTGGCTATATCTTGCTGACCGATGTGTTTGGCGTTTTATCCCCTTTTCTTTTTCCGAGCATCTTTGATGTCGTAATCCTGTTTCCCAAGTATAGCGACCAGCTGTTCACCGGTTTGAAGAGTTCACTGCTTCTGCTGACGACTGCTTATGTTTTGGCCGCTATCTGCGGGATTGCGCTTGGCACCTTGATCGGTTTGAAAAGCGGCATACGCAAAAACGTGACACCCTATATCAATGCTTTCAGCGCTATTCCGGTGCCGCTTCTTACGCCGTACGCCATCAATCTGTTTCCGAGTTTCAAGGCTGCGTCCATCTTTCTGATCTGGTTGGCTGCCTTCTGGGTGATTCTGGGGACGACGATCGGTGCCGTCATGAGTATTGACAAACGCTATCTGGAAACGGCGTCAACCCTGGAATTGCCTAAAATGGAGAAGCTTTTCAGGATTATCTTGCCGGCGGCTTCTCCCAGCATTTTGGTTGGTTGCTCCATCGCCTTAACCTTATCCTTTATGATGCTGGCTGTTGCCGAAATGTTCGGCGCGACCTCCGGCATGGCTTATTTTGTCCAGTACTATTCCGATTTCGCCAAATTCGACGTGGTAATGCTGGGCTTTTTGTTTACAGCTTCGGTTCTGGTTTTGATCATGTATATCTTCGATATGATCAAACATCGAATTTTGCATTGGACAATCAATAACTGATTCACTGCTTTTTCCTAGCGGCAGGCGTTGATTAGTTGTCCGCTCCGGCATTCAGCGGCTTGGCGGGGGTTCTTCCACACGGGTCGTTTTCTCGGTTGATCCTTTGAGTCCGATTCTTCAAGTATAGAAAGTTGCGCATAAGGGCGCCTCCTTGGGTGATTGGGATTGGTTTTTCGCAATTCCGATCCTGACACTCGGAGGTTGCCCTTATTTGTTTGGGCAAAGCTATTGTACGGTTACCACAGGCTCCATAACCGATAAACCAAGCGAATCGGGGAACGGGGATCATCGGCTTTTTCCGGTTTTACCCAATCTTAACAAGTGCTTAACACAATGCCGATTGGGCTATGCCATAATAAAGATGCCAGACCAATTCCTCTTCCTATAACCCTAAATAGGTGCCGCTCTCTTTGAGAGCGGCACCCGTATTATAGGGGTCTTGTCTAGACATCTGGAGCGCGCGGGGGGAACCAACGGTGATTGATCGTAAAAGCAGCATTCCGTATTATTGCCAGCTGATGGAAATCGTAGAGAACCAGATCAGCGCAGGCATGTTGAAGGAAGGGCAGCAAATACCTTCCGAGCAGGAGATGAGCAGTTCATACAGAGTAAATCGGCACACGGTGCGTCAGGCCATCGGCGAGCTTTGCAAACGGGGTGTTCTTTATAAAATGAAAGGGCGGGGCACTTTTGTCGCCAAGCCGCCAATCGATCTTGTCGATTACCGCCTTTCACTCAGGAACCGGTTTACGGAAAATATCCGCCAGGCCGGCAAAAACCCCGACAGCAAACTGTGCAAATGGGCGGAGATCACGGCCCCGGTCCAGGTAGCTCAAGCGCTGGCTCTAGGCGCCGGAGAGCGGGTTTACGAGCTCGACATTTTGCGGTCGATTAATAAGCAGCCTTTTCTGCTGTCAAAAGTTTTTCTTCCGGCAAAGTACTTACCGGGATTGGAAGGCCATCTCCAGGACTTTTGTTCGCTATCCGCCCTGCTTGACCAGTATGGCATCGTCGCTCAGCGGGTCAATACGCAGCTCAGGGCTTCATTCCCCAGCCAGGAAGAAGCCGCAGCCCTGGATATCCCGGGCAATCTTCCGGTGCTGAAGGTGGAAAATCTGCTAAAAACCCAGGACGGAGTCCTGATTCAATATAATGTAGCCTGTTATCGCGGCGACCTTGCCAAGCTGAGTATTGATTGGTAATCAAAAAATGAGGGAGGCTCTTGTATGAAAGGTTGGTTCAGAATCGTCCCGTTTGTAGGTGTGGCCATACTCCTTGCAGCGCTGATGCTTAGCGGCTGTGGAGGATCGACCCAGACGGCAAAACCCGCCGGACAGGAAATCAAAGTATTGCGCATCGGCGCCATTCCGGCCGAGGATGCCCAAAAAACCCGTGAAAACTACACACCCCTGGCTAAATATCTGGAGAAAAAGACCGGGCTTCCAGTGGAGATATTTGTGGCTACAGACTATTCCGGCGTAATTGAAGCCATGCGGTCAGGAAAATTGGATATTGCGATGTTTGGGCCCTTTTCCTACATTCTGGCGGCAGACAAGGCCAATGCCGAGGCGTTCGCCATTGAAAACCGGGCAGGGTCCGGCACCTCTTACCGGAGTCTCGTCATTACACACCCGGACAGCGGCCTCAATAAACTCGAGGATGTAAAAGGCCACACCTATGCCTTTGTCGATCCGGCCTCCACTTCCGGCAATCTCATTCCCCGCTCCTTCTACAAAAAAAACAACATCGATCCCGATAAGGATTTCAAAAGTGTAATGTATGCCGGGGGTCACGACGCGGCGGCGCTGGCGGTAAAAAACCGCAAGGTGGACGCCGCCTCCATGGATGACATCACCCTGGGAAATATGAAAGCCAAGGGACTCGTCACCGACCAGGATATCAAGGTTATTTACCAGTCCGAGCCCATTCCCGGTTCGCCCTGGGCCTGGCGCAAAGATCTGCCTGACGACCTCAAGAATAAGCTGAAGGACGCCTTCATGAACGTGGCCAAGGAGGACAAGGCGGCGCTCAAGGCTTACGGGGGAAATGTCGAGAGCTACGAGGTTGTGCAAGACGCGACCTACAACGTCATCCGCGACACCGCCAAGATCCTCAACCTGGACCTAAGCAAAAAATAGGAGTGAAGGGAGCCGCCGCTATGGTGGCGGTGGCTCCCTTCCATCTTATCCTTGCCCATCTTCAATGCAGGGAGGTTATTGAAATGATTCAGATTCGAGGCTTACGCAAAGAATTCGGGGATGGCACCAAGGCCCTCCGCGGCATCGATTTGCATGTGGAACGCGGACAGCTCGCTGTGCTGCTGGGCCCCAGCGGCGCAGGCAAATCGACGCTGCTGCGCTGCATCAACGGCCTGGTAAAAGCGACAGCCGGCGAAATCGTCGTCGACGGCACCGGCGTTCATCAGCTCCGGCACTTGGAAGACGTCCGCAGCAAAGTCGGCATGATCTTTCAGCAATTCAATCTGGTCAAGCGGTTAATGGTTATTGAAAATGTACTCTGCGGCCGTCTGGCCCGCTCCAATATCTTTGCCAGTTGCCTGAAGCTGTTTCCCCCGGGCGACATCGAGCAGGCCTTGTTTTGCCTCGAAAGGGTGGGGCTGGCGGAAAAGGCCTATCACCGGGCCGACCAGCTGAGCGGCGGGCAGCAGCAGCGGGTGGGCATTGCCCGGGCCCTGGCGCAAAACCCGCGCGTTATTCTGGCGGATGAGCCGGTGGCCAGTCTCGATCCGCGGTCAGCCGAGCGCGTCATGACGATTCTCCGGGATATCAACGCCAGGGATGGGATCACCGTTATCGTAAGTTTGCACAATATCGACCTGGCGACCCGCTATGGCGGACGTATCGTGGGCCTTCGCGACGGGGCCGTCGTGCTGGACAAACCAGGCGCATCGCTGACAAAGTGGGATGTCGAGCGCATCTATGAAGCGGGTTACAGTGACGATGACGAGATGGATTGCGAGCAGGTGCGGTATGCCCACGCCTAAGCAAAACTGCCTGAACCTGCAGCCGATCGTGCCCTGGTTTAAGAATACCCGTGCGGCGCTCAGGCGCGGGGCGATAGCCGGTATCTTGCTATTGGTGTACGTCTGGAGCGCCAGGGGGGCCCA
Organism: Sporomusaceae bacterium UBA7701; assembly: GCA_002482545.1. Taxonomy (GTDB): domain Bacteria; phylum Bacillota; class Negativicutes; order Sporomusales; family UBA7701; genus UBA7701. The sequence goes on along the minus strand of DLGF01000014.1, from coordinate 444,331 downwards.
CCTTAGCCTCAGCGAACTGATTCAGGGACTGCCTGGCCTGGCGGACATCGTATCGCGGATGGTTCCGCCCGATTTCAGTATTTTGCCCAAGCTGCTGGAGCCGACGGTCGAGACGTTGCAGATATCGATCTGGGGCACAACTCTGGCCATCCTTTTCACCATACCCTTTGGCCTGGCGGCTGCCCGGAACATTTCCCCCCATCCTGTTGTCTACGGGGTGGCCCGCTTTGTCCTAAACGCCACCCGGTCGATTTCCGAAATCATCTTCGCTTTGGTTTTTGTCGCCGCCGTCGGACTCGGACCTTTTCCCGGAGTGCTTGCCCTGGCCTTCCATTCTGTTGGCATGCTGGGCAAGTTTCTGGCTGATTCCATTGAAAATATCGACGCCGGCCCGGTCGAGGCTTTGGTGGCTACCGGCGCCAGCAAGTGGCAGGTCGTCGTCTACGCGGTTGTGCCGCAGATCCTGCCGGAGTTTGTCACCCTCTGCCTCTACCGCTGGGAGCTCAACTTCCGTTCGGCAACCATCCTGGGCATTGTGGGCGCCGGGGGTATCGGCTTCGAACTTATCACCAGCATGAGGCTTTTTCAGTACCAGGATATGACTACCATTCTGGCGGTAATCCTGGTGCTGGTGACGGCAGTCGACTATATTTCTACGTTCATCAGGAAAAAGATCATTTAAGGAGAAACAGAATGGATTTTAGGGAAATAATCGCCGAAGGCGAATTGGGCGTATGGCTAGAAGCCGCTCAGGCGATCGCCGATAACCACGAAGTGAGAGTCCTGAAGCAGCCGGAAACTTGCATCGTGATGCTGCAGGCTACGGACAGCGTCGGGTTCACCCCCTTTTATCTGGGCGAAGTGCTGATTACCGAGGCTGTCGTGGAGATAAACGGGACTGCCGGCTACGGCTTCGTTCTGGAGGATGATCCGCAGCGGGCGCTGTGCATGGCGGTTCTTGAGGCCGCTCTGGCGGCCGGCGTCTCGGAGACCGAAACAGTAAGAAGACTTGTCGCCGAGGAAGCCGGGCGCATTGCTGAACGGCAGCGGATGGAAAACGGCCTTGTTGCGGCGACAAGAGTAGAATTTGCCATTATGGAGGGGTAATATGAATGCCTGCCTGGAACCCGCCTTTGACAAGGTGTTTGACACCCAAAGGATCTACCGGCTGATGCTGGATGCTTTGGCGAGGCCCGGAAAGCTCAGAACCCTTCCCGGTCTGGACATCTGTCCGCCGAACGGGTTAAATCGCTACGCGGCCGGACTTGGCTTCACCCTGCTGGATAGTGAAACCACCTTCGCCGTTTTGCCGGAAGATGACGACTGGCGGGATTACTTCAGCCTGAATACCGGAGTGAAGCCGGCAACTCCCGAGGCCGCCGAGTTCATCCTCCTGCGCGGCGGGGAATATCTGCCGGAAATCGCCCGGGTGAATCGCGGCACGCTCCTGTCCCCCGAAGAGGGCAGCACGTTGTTCGTGCTGGTCGACGCCATCGGCGGGACGCAGCCGGGAGCCGTCAAATTGACCCTTGCCGGACCGGGAATCAAGGAACTGGCCCAGGTAGCCGTCGTTGGCCTGCATCCCCTGAATTTGGCGGCGATTTGCTCGCGTCAGGAGTATCCTTTAGGGGTTGATTGTTTTTTCGTGGACGCCGAGGGTATCATGCTGGCAATGCCCCGCTCCGCCACGGTTCAATGGGAGGAGGTGCCCGGCTAATGGGCTATGTTGCTGTTACCGGCGGGACCGCGGCGATTCTTCGGGCCGACGAATTGGTCCATTATTATCGGGTCAGGGGCGGTTCGACGCCGTTGGAGGTCAGGCAAATCCGCGATCAGCAGCGGCTGGCGGTGGATAAGGTAATGGGAGAAGGATCGCTGTATGCGCCGACCATTGCGGCCCTGGCGCTAAAGCAGGCGGAAGGCGACAGCATCGAAGCGTCCTTCATCCTCCGGGCCTATCGCGCGACTCAGCCGCGGCGATACGCATCCCTGGCGATAGACTGCTGCCGGATGCAGGTCATAAGGCGCATTTCGGGCGCTTTTCAGGATATTCCCGGCGGACAGATTCTGGGACCTACCCGGGACTATACGCAGCGCCTGGTCGATTTTTCGCTGCTGGAGGAGAGGGAATCGATTGTCCGCGAGTTTCTGGACCGGGCCCGTATCGAAACAGCCGGAAAGGCTCTCCCGGACAGTTTCCCCAAAATCGTTTCGCTCTTGCGGCGGGAAGGTTTGCTGGAAGACCCGGAGGAGGGCGACCGCACGCTGCGGGACATCACCCGGGAAAGCCTGGGCTTTCCCTATCCCCGGTCCGCGAAGCTGCAATCGCTGGCCCGGGGCGAAACCGGCGCGATGATGGCGCTGGCTTATAGTTCGATCCGGGGCTATGGCGACATCCACCCTTATCTCGGCGAGCTGAGGGTCGGGTATGTACCGATGTATATCCGCCATCCCGCAAGGCCCGAACCTGTATATGTCGGGAAGGTGCTGGTAACCGAAGCGGAGATCATCGCCCAGTACGCGGAGGGCGAAAAGGGAACGGTTCCCAAACTCAGCCTGGGCTACGGCCTCTGCTTCGGGCACAACGAACTGAAAGCCATATCCATGGGGATTCTGGACAGGGCGATGCGTTCCAAGTCGGCCTGCAAGGCGCCGGCGGAAGATGAAGAGTTTGTACTGTACCATATCGACGGGATCGAAGCGTCGGGTTTTGTCGCCCATTGGAAATTGCCCCACTATGTCACCTTCCAGTCGACGCTGGACCGACTGCGCCGTTCCCAGGCGCTCAAGGAGGAGTCGAAAGATGCTGAATCTCAAGGCGATTGAGCGGAAGGGCGGTTATAACTTCGCCTTCCTTGACGAAAACACGAAACGGGAAATTCGCCGCAAGACGCTCAAGGCGGTGGCCATTCCCGGCTATCAGGTGCCCTTTGCCTCGCCGGAGTTGCCGATAGCCCGCGGCTGGGGCACCGGCGGCCTGCAGGTGACGATGTCGATCATCGGACCGGATGACACGCTAAAGGTCATTGATCAAGGCTGCGACGGGGGCGTAAACGCCGTCAACATCCGCAAGCTGCTGGTGAAAACCACCGGCGTCGGGACGACCTTTGATACCGCAGCGGCCAGCATTATCCAGACCCGTCACCGCATCCCGGAGGAGCCGATGTCCGGCCGGCAGATCCTCGTGCTGCAGGTTCCCATCCCCGAACCGCTCCGGTTTGTTGAGGCCAGCATGGCCAAGACGCGCGAGATGCATTCCGAGATGGACTATAGCCGCATGTGGGTTTTTCTTTATGAAAATATCGTCAAATGGGGAGAAATCACCATCGGCGCCCGTTACCCTTCGTTGGTCAACAAACGCTATCTGATCGATCCTTCGCCCATTCCTCGCTGGGACGTGCCCAAGCTGCACATGGCCGAGACGCTATACCTGTTTGGCGCCGGGCGGGAAAAACGCATTTATGCCGTGCCTCCGCACACGTCGGTCGAACCTCTGGAATTCGAGGATATCCGGTTCCGGGTGGAGGACTTTTCCGGCAAAGCCTGTGTCCGTTGCGGCTCCGATCATACCTACATGAACGAGATATACGGCGGGCCCGGCGGCGGCAAGCTTTATGTCTGTTCGGACTCCAGCCGTTGCGACAAACTCAGGGCGCAGAGAGGGGAGGCCAAAACCCATGCCGGCAAGTAATGCTTTCGTTCTCCGGGTAACCAACTTAGCCAAACGTTACGGGCAAGGCTGCCCCTCCTGTTACGCCCTCACCGGCCCCGCCTTCGCAACGAATATTTGTCCCTGCTGCGGCAGTATCGTTGCTTGCCATGACATCGGCTTCGACCTGGAGGAAGGCGAAATCCTCGGCATCGTGGGCGAAAGCGGCTCCGGGAAAAGCACGCTGGTGCGCTGCCTGTATTTTGACGAAGAGGTGACCGGGGGTGAGGCTTTTCTGGCCGCCTACGGAAAGGGCGGCGTCAATCTGTTTGCCGAAAGTTCCCAGCGTAAGCGCTTTATCCGCAATCACCTGATGGGCATGGTCTATCAGAACCCGCTCCTCGGCATCAAGCCTCATTTTACGGCCGGCGGCAATGTGGCGGAAAAGCTGCTGACCGCGGACGTTTATAATTACGCCGATATCCGTGCGCGGGCCGCTTCGCTCTTAACCCGCACGGAAATACCCCGGGCCCGGATGGACGACTTTCCGGCCCGTTTCAGCGGAGGCATGCAGCAGCGGGTGCAGATCGCCAAGGCCTTGGCCAATAATCCTCCGCTTTTGTTTCTGGATGAAATCACTACCGGTCTCGACCTGTCGGTCCAGGCCAGGGTCCTGGACCTCGTCAAGGAGATACAACGGGAGCTGGGTATCGCCATGCTGGTGGTATCCCACGACCTGGGGGTCATCCGGATGCTTGCCGACCGTACGGCAGTCCTGAAGAACGGCCGGATGGTGGAAATCGGTCTCACCGATCAGATCCTGGAAGATCCCCAGCATCAATATACCCAGCTTCTGGTCCACTCCATGCTGTAAAAACGGCGGTCATAACAGCCGCAAAGGGGGAGTTGCCGTGTCCGACCAATATGATCTGCTTTCCGTGCGAGGGTTGACGAAAAATTTTACGTTGCATTTACAAAGCCGTAAATTCTTGCGGGGCTGCGAGGATGTCAGTTTTTCCCTGAAAGCGGGGGAATTTATGGGAGTCGTCGGGCCGAGCGGCGCAGGCAAGTCCACGATTATCAAATGCATCTACCGGTCCTATTTGCCTAGCGCCGGGGAAATCATCTACCGGACCGGGGGGCAAGATATCGACCTGGCCAAGGCGCCGGACCGGGAGATCATTCGCCTCCGCCGCCGGGAAATCAGCTATGTCAGCCAATTTCTGAAAGTAATCCCCCGGGTGCCGGCCGTCGATATATTGGCGGAGCAGCTCACCGAACGGGGCTGGCCCCGGAACAAGGCCAAGGATCGGGCCGCAGAGTACCTGGAAATGATGAATATCGATCCAGCCTTATGGGACACTTCCCCTTCGACCTTCAGCGGCGGCGAGCAGCAGCGCGTAAATCTGGCGCGGGCGCTGATCACCAAACCCCGGCTGCTGCTGCTGGACGAACCGACCGCGTCTTTGGACGCGGAAACCAAAAAAGTCGTGATACAGGCTCTCAATCAACTGAGAAAACAAGGGACCACTATGGTCGGAATTTTCCACGATACCGATGTGATGAAGCGCCTGGTGGACAGAGTCTTTACCATGACGAGCGGGCGCTGCAAGTCCATTAAGCGTATGCAGGAGGTAGTATGAAGCGGACGGTATTGGTTACCAACGGCCGGTTAGTCATGCCTGATCGCGTTGTCGACCCGGGGGAAGTGCTTTTGGAAGATGGCGTCATCCAATATGCGGGCAAGTGCGCCGAACACCGCGGACGCCCGGCGGAGAGAGTGATCGACGCCCAGGGCGGCTACATCATGCCCGGCTTCATCGACCTGCACAGCGATGCGATCGAAAAGGAGATTGAGCCCAGGCCAGGCGCCTTTTTCAGCACGGAACTGGCGTTTAGCGAACTGGAGAAAAAATTGGCCGGGCAGGGAATCACCACGATGTATCATTCCTTTTCCTTCGCCGGGGCGGAATGGGGGGTAAGGCAGGACGCGGGAGCGGCGGAGTGCATCCGCAGCATCGCCGGTGCCGTGCAGGAGGCAACGCTCATTCGCAACAAAATCCATCTGCGCTATGAGATTACCAATTATAAAGCCGTACCTATCGTTCGCGAACTGATTTACGAAGGAAGGATCGACCTGTTGTCGTTCATGGACCATACTCCGGGTCAGGGGCAGTACCCTACGGTGGAAAGCTACCGCAAGTACATGGAAAAAACTTATCACACCGCCCCGGACGAGACGGACAGGATTCTGGCAATAAAAGAAGAAGGGCGCAACAAGGCCGGGGAGAGCGTCGGCATTCTGAGCACCGCGGCGCTGGCGGCAGGAATTCCTCTGGCCTCCCATGACGATGATACGGTGGAAAAGGTTGAGTACTACCACTCCCAAGGCGTCACGATCAGTGAATTTCCGATTAACGTGGCCACTGCCCGGGCGGCGCGGGACGCTTTTCTCGACGTATGTGTCGGCGCCCCCAATATCGTAAGGGGCGGGTCCACCGGCAACGGCCTGCGGGCGGCTGACGCCATTGCCGCCGGGGCGGCGAATATCCTGTGCTCCGACTATTACCCGCCAGCCATCCTCCATGCCGTATTCAAACTGGCGTCGGGAGCCCTGGGCCTTGCGGAAGCGGTCGCGATGGCCACAGCCGCTCCGGCCAGAGCGCTGGGCCTAAGGGACTTAGGCGATCTTTCCGAAGGAAATACCGGCGATGTGATTGTCGTCCATGTACGGGGTCAGGTGCCTGTCGTCACGAGCACCATCGTGGGCGGCGTACCGGTTTACGATATTACCTACCGTGGAGCTTTCGGCAGCGCTGCCAAGGCGCAGCCTGCCTGCTAGGAGGGATGACGCAATGAATATCAAAGGCATCGCCATCAATGCCGACGCCGGACTTATCGACGGCAGCCTGAAGGTGCTGGACAGGGAACTGACGTACTTCCGGGAGATCGGTTTCAGCCATGTGGAATTGTCGCCCCACGGCGCCGGGGCGATCTACTGCGGCAGGCTGAACCCGGAGCGGCTGAGGGATATCCGGGGACTTTTGGAAAACTATTCCTTCGGCTATACGGTTCATGGCCCCAATCCGTTAAATCTGATGAACAATGGGAAGGATTCCGTTGATCGGGAGGGATTCATCGCCAGTATCGAATTCACCGCCGCAGTCGGGGCAGGGATATTGGTTTACCACGCCGGCCGATACCTCGGGGAGGAAGACTTTATGCTGGTGCCCCGGCCGTACCCTTCGAAAAACAAGCAGCAGACGCTTTGGCTGCAGGAGAGGGAGGCCCTTCGGGAAATGGGTGAAATCGCGGCCCGGAACGGGGTCGCGATTGCGGTGGAAAATGCCCGGCCCTATAGCGACGCTCCCCGCTACTGTTACGCCGAATCCCTGGAGAAGCTTGCGGAAATGGTGAAACAGGTCGGTCATCCCAACGTCGGGATCACGCTGGACTTCGGTCACGCCTATCTGGCCTCGCGACATTACGGCTTCGACTTGTTCGAGGGTCTGGCGGCCGTAGCTCCCCTGGTGAAACATATCCATCTTCACGATAACTTCGGCCGGTCTTCAACCTCTTATGAGCGCAAGCAGTACGAAATGGCGGCTATGGGACGGGGCGACATGCACATGCCCATCGGCTGGGGCGAAGTTCCGGCCCGGGAAATGCTGGCGCTGCTGCCTCACTACAGCGGGGTGCTGACCCTGGAGCTCCGGCCCCGCTACCGGGAAAACTGCCGGGAGGCCCTGGCGGCAGCCCGGCGGCTGGTTACTGAAAATGAGAGGTGCGCGTCGTAGTATGCCGGAAGGCGGAAAGAAGCCGCTTATCCGCTGTTTATTTTACATAGCATTAACATAGACATAACCCAAGGAGAAGCCAAAAACGATATGCTAATGACAGAAGGGTTTTCCTTAGGAGAGGATAGTTCGTGGCAAAGATTATCACAATTGGGTCTGCGAAATCAGCAGCAGGAAGACTTCGGAAAACCTCGATGCATGCTTGGAGAATAACGGAAGTTATCAAGCTGCGCTCCTTTGACGTTGAGGAATACCGGCTGCACCGCTCGCTGCGGCGGCGAGAGGCTGAAGTCTGCAACCTGGTTGATGATTGCCAGGCCGCGCTGCAGCGCCGGATCCATGCATTTTTCCGGACAAAGCGGACAAAGGTTGCCAAGGTCGTTGATGACTTTCTGGCCGGGCGGAAGGCTTCCCTGACCGTTTCACCCGCCGCGGCCGTTCTGTCACAGGCTGAAATGGATAATTTGGTAAGTGAACTGAAATCGCTGGCGGAAAACAAGGTCAGTCCTTTTTTCGGCGTCCAGCCCTTGTTATGCTTTCCCGCACCGAGTTTCGACCAAGGATTGTGTCTCATAGCCAGGTTGGGCGCAGACTACCAGACAAGCCTGGGTACGATGCGCTTAGCCGCGATAGCAGCCGGGTTGTCGGTTGAAAAGAGCGTGGAAAGCCTGAAAATGCCTTTTCCGGCCAATAGGCTTCTGGAAGAATTGGACATTGGAGCGGCTTTTCTCCGCGTGGTAAACTGCTGGCCGCAGCAGCACTATCTCCGGTATCGCGAAGAGCTTATCGGTCAGATAAAGGGATTGCTGCAGGCGGTGGAAGCGCAGCTGGCGGCCAATATTTGCGTTAATGCGGCAAAAAGCTGCTATGAGCTCCATGATTTAATAGAGGAACTGCGGCACGAACAGGCATTAGTCCGTCTCAGAGCCCGCCGGCGCGCGCAACAGGTCAGCCAGGAAGGCGTACGGCCCGCCGGGAGCCGGGTTACGGCCTGAGGCGGGAGTTAGCAGAATGTAAGGAGCAATGCTGTCATGGCGTCAGAACACAGAACTACAATTGCTGTTTTAGGGATGATATGGGCAAGTTCGCTGATCTTATTGTGCGGGGGTCTTTTGGATGCGGCTACGACCCGATTCGTCCTCGGCGGCGAAGTGATCGGCCTCCTCCTCTTATCCAGCCGTATCGCCGTCTGGATAAGGTAAATATAGATTCAGGTTGGCTCAGGGTACTGCATAGGCCCAAGTGGGGCCGCCTAGTGTAAATGTAAACGCCGGCGGGCGTTACACATTTGCGCTTATTTTTTTTGCAATGAGGGAATAATTGGTCCGGCGAGGTCTCTTTTGGATTCTGACATCCGACAAAAAAACTGCCGGCCGGCAGGTTGAAACCCTATGGGGCTTTCGCGTCACGAACCAAACTGAATCGCAATAAGTGCAGATGGGACAATTACGAAATAGCAAATAGCAAAAACCTGCTAAGAAAACGCTTGACTTTTCTTAGCAGGTTTTTGCTTCCCCTTGCGCTAATCCCTGTCGATATCCAGCACGAAATCGTCCGTCCCGATGCGGAGGTGGAACTCGCTGTCATTGTCGCGGTGCCACTTGTACCACTCGTGCCACTCGCGGGCCTTCGCCTCGCGCCAACGCCGGTCGTTGCGGTGCGCCTTCCACTGACGGTCGTATTCCCGCCATTCCTTCTCGTGTTCTTTCCACTTGCGGTTGTGGTCGTTTTTCCACGCCTGGCTGTGGCGGGGCGGGGCGTGGTGGGTGGGGGCGGCATAGGCGGAGAGGGGGAGGAAGGTCGCGGCCATGGCCACGACCGCGATAGCAAGCAGCTTCTTCATGGAAAATCACTCCCTGTATGTATTTGTCTTCATAGTACTGCATTATTATGACAAAACTGCGACAAAAGGCAAGTTCTGGCACAAGAACCTGCTTAAGAAAGCGCTTGACTTTTCTTAGCAGTTTTTTTGCCTTCAACAGCCGTATATCTTTCAGGGGACCAGCAATACTAATTTTTATGGGGAAAATAACTTGCAACATCAGCCCGTAAACGTGATGAGGAGGCAAAGTCCATTGACGCTCGCGGTTGCAACAGACACCTACCACCTGCTTCCCGGGAGGCTGCGGATCGCAGTAACCGGCCTTCGGCGCAGTCCTCTTTATGCTGAATACCTGGAAAAAAGACTCAGAACGGTTCGCGGCCTTGAGGCCGTCAGCGCCAACCCGCTTACCGGACGCGCGCTCATCCATTTTAGTCCCGCCCTGACGAGTTTCAGGATGATCGTGCAGGAGCTGGCGCGCTGTCGGGCGGACTTTGCCCGGCTGCGAGCGGGAATATCCCAGGCAGCCGCTGCAGCGGAGGCGGTAACGGCTCAGGCGCAAGGGAATCCGTCCTTGTCTGCCAAAGCGCCGTTATTGTTTGCAGCCACCACCGGAGGGGTGTTGGCCGCCATCCTGGCGAAGCGCCTGCTCGTCGGGCGGTCTCCCCTGGCCGCCTCACCGCGGGTGCTCAATCTGGCTGCCCTCACGGCCCTTGTTTCCGGGTATCCGATATTACGGGACGGGCTTGATCAATTGACCCGGAAAAAGCACTTGAATTCGGATCTGCTCATCTTTGCAGCCACCCTTGTCCTGCTGGCGATGCGCGAAAGCATAACCGGACTGTCGGTACTATGGCTGGTCCATCTCAGCAATCTCTTCCGCCATGCCATGCAGGCCCGCACTCGCGCCGCCACCCACCGCTTGATCGCCCAGGAGCATAGCTATGCGCTTCGAGTCACAGAAAACAAGGTTGAAAAGATTCCGCTATCCAGACTCAACACCGGCGACGCCATCCTTGTCCCGCAAGACGGAATTATCCCGATGGATGGGGAGGTCCTAGAGGGCGAAGCGACTATTGCGCACCCCCAAACCGACGATGACCGGGCCGTCAGCCGGGTGCATGCCGGCGAGCGGGTTCCCGCCGGGGCCAGGGTCCAGGACGGGCGGCTCATGCTGAAAGTCAGCGGTGCAGGAGCTAAAATATCGATATTGCCGTTTATCCGGAAGGCGGACAATGTTCAAAAGCCTCTCTCGCCGGATAGTGAGGCGCTGGCTGATAAACTGGTGCCCTGGAGCGTTGGTGTCGCTTTGCTTACCGCCTTATTGACCCGCGATTTATCCCGCGGCTTGGCGGTGCTGCTGGCAGGCTGCCCGGTCGCCGTCGCTCTTTCCCGGCACACCGCTCTCGGATCGGCCTTGGGCGTAGCGGTTCGCGACGGGGTCTACATTCAGGACTCCCGTTCTCTGGAAGCGGCGGGGCAGGCGGACACCTTGCTGTTTGACGCTCCTGGGACAATTGCGGCGGCGGTTCCCCGCACCGAGGAAATCACTGTGCTGGATCGCGCCTACACCAGGCTGGACATGCTGGAACTGGCGGCGTCCGCCGTGATGTTTACTGAGGCGCCTGTTGCGGAGGCGCTGGCGGACCGAACCCGCCGGGAGGGCGGCCGCCTGCGGGTGGCGCGGACCCAGACCGTGGCGAAAGATGGTTTCCGGGCAACGGTCGACGATTCGGAAGTCCTGGTTGGCAACGAGAACTTCATGACCCGGGAAAAGATCAAACTTTCCCGCGGCAGTCTGCGGTCCCGGCGGATGCTGCAAATGGGCCACAGCGTGCTGTATGTGGCGGTAAACGGCAGGTTGATCGGTCTGATGAGCTTCAGCGAGCAACTGCGCCCTGAAAGTGCCGAGACCATTACCATGCTCCGGGCGGCCGGCGTCAAGCATATTGAAGCAGTCGCCGGAGGAGGCCGGGATTTGAGCTCGGTGACGGACCACCTCGGCCTGAATGAACATTGGACCGCCGCCGGGCCCGAAGATCGGCTGGCTTTGGTTCGCCGGCTGCAACAGGCCGGGCGGAGAGTAATGCTGGTGGGAGACGGCAAGGGAGACGGCGGGGCCATGGCGGCTGCGAATGTCGGGGTCACCCTGGGGAGCAGCTTTACCGGGGATAACGCCGAAGTGCCGGATATTGTCGTAAGGGGAAAGGATCTGCGAAAGATCCCCTATCTCATTCATCTCAGCAAGCGCACCCGGGAGATCATCCGCCAAAATCTCGCCTTGTCGGCCGGCCTGAGTTTTGCAGGGGTAGCCTTGGCTGTCGGCCGGATGCTTTCCCCGGTGACAGCCATGCTGCTGCTTAACGTCAGTACGGCCGCGGTTCTCCTGAATTCCGCCCGCATCCTGCGGTTTAGGCCGGTACCTCATGAACCGGATTTCAACCTGCAGCGTTTTCAAAGCCCCGGGGCGGAAATCGCATCAGCCGCTCCCACCGCATTGGCTTTTCCAATTCTCTCCCCGGGTGATCCGGAAGCGGCAAAGCAGGATTTCGCCGCCGACCCGGCCGATAAAGCCTGTGAACGGCTTGACACTTCCTCCTATTTCGGGCTAAACGAGCAGGAAGCAGTGCGGCGCAGGGAAAAATACGGTCCAAACATGTTGGAAAAAGCCGAGCGGCCAGGCTTTTGGAAACTGTTTCTGGGGCAGTTTAAAGACTTCATGGTCCAGGTTCTGCTCGGAGCCGCCGGGCTATCCTTTGCTCTCGGTCGGGGAAAAGATGCGCTGCTCACGCTGGCGATCGTTGTCGCCAATGCCGTGCTGGGGGTGGTCCAGGAGCAGAAAGCGGAAAAATCCCTCGACGCCTTGCAAAGGATGGCCGCTCCCCATGCCCAGGTGATCCGGGAAGGCCGGACCCGGAAAATTGCTTCCGCTGAACTGGTTCCGGGCGATGTCATTGTGCTGGAGGCGGGAGACCGTGTGCCGGCCGACGCCAGGCTGCTCAACAGCTGGCGGCTGGAAGCCGAAGAGGCATCCCTGACCGGTGAGACCATTCCGGCGAAGAAAGAGGCCGCTCTGCTCTGCGGACCGGGAACCGGTCTTGGCGACCGGAAAAACATGGTGTTTATGGGAACCGCCATAACCCGCGGCCGCGCCACCGCAGTTGTCGTGGCTACCGGGATGAGTACCGAAATGGGACGAATCGCCAGACTGATCGAAGACTACGAGGAAAATATCACCCCGCTGCAGCGGCGGCTGGAAGAAGTGGGGAAATTCATCGTTTATGGCTGTCTGGGAGTATCTGCGGTAATTTTCGGGGTGGGCCTGCTCAGAGGCATTCCCGGCTTGTACATGCTGCAGACGGCGGCCAGCCTGGCGGTCGCCGCCATCCCCGAGGGTTTGTCGGCCATCGTGCTGGTGGCGCTGGCCATGGGGGTCCAGCGGATGAGCAAGCGAAATATCATTATCCGGAGGCTGGCCTCCATCGAAACGCTGGGCTGCGCCACCGTCATCTGCTCGGACAAAACCGGTACGCTCACCAAAAATGAGATGACGGTCCGCAATATCCACACGGTCGGCAAAACCTGGAGAGTGAGCGGCGAGGGCTACTCGCCCAGCGGAAAGATCGAAGCCTTGGACGCCTCAGGCGCCGCGGAAGAAGACCACGCCCTCCGGCAAACCCTTCTGGCCGGCCTTCTTTGCAACAACTCGCGGCTGATTCGCCATAAAAGCGCTGCCCACGATAAGGTTGTCTCAATTGACGGGCACAAAGCGGTCGGCTGGCGGGTGGAAGGCGATCCGACCGAGGGGGCGATGCTGGTGGCCGCGGCCAAGCTCGGCCTTTGGCGGCAGGATCTCGAAAAAAACTATCAGTGGCTCTGGGAGAACCCCTTCGAATCCGAGCGGCGAATGATGTCCGTGCTTTGCGCCCATCAGGACGAGCATACCCTATTTTGCAAAGGCGCTCCGGACAAAATCATCGGGGTGTGCACCCATTATCTGGACGGCCATACGGTAAAGTCCCTGGATGCAGTCGCCAGGAGGACGCTGCTGCAGGCCAACACAGGTATGGCCGCAAAAGCTTTAAGAGTTCTGGCCCTCGCTTATCGGCCGGTGAGTAGCGAGCGGCTTCAGGATGAGCCCGATACGCTGGAAACCGATCTGATATTTACCGGCCTGATGGGCTTGATTGATCCTCCCCGCCCGGAGGTTCCGGCAGCAATCGGCAAGTGCCGGCAGGCGGGCGTCAAAGTCGTCATGATTACCGGTGACCATCCGGAGACTGCGGCGGCCATTGCCAGGGAAATCGGCCTGTGGCGGCCCGGGGACAGAATCGTGAGCGGCGCGGAATTGGATAACATGAGTGACGAGCAGCTGGCCGCGATGGTCAGAAATGTTTCCGTGTATGCCCGGACTTCGCCCCACCATAAGCTGAGGATCGTCAAAGCGCTCAAAAAGGAGGGATTTATCGTCGCCATGACCGGTGATGGCGTTAACGACGCCCCGGCTGTCAAATCGGCCGATATCGGGATCGCCATGGGGCAGACCGGCACGGATGTGACCAAGGAAGCCGCCAGCATCACTCTCAGCGACGACAATTTCGCCACCATTGTTCAAGCAATGGAGGAGGGGCGTTCGATTTACGCCAATATCCGCAAGGCCATCCGTTATTTGATAGCCACCAACATCGGAGAGGTCGTGCTCATGATGCTGGCTGTCGTTGCCGGCCTGCCGTTGCCGCTGGTTCCCATCCAGTTGCTGTGGCTTAATCTTCTGGGAGACGGTCTCCCTGCGGTCGCTTTGGTGAATGACCCCCCGGCCCGCAACATTATGCAGCATCCCCCGCGGAGCGCAGACCACAGTGTTTTTGCCGGAGGCCTGGGACGAAAAATCATCAGCCGCGGCCTTAGTATCGGCTTGGTAAGCCTGGCGCTTTTCGCCTGGAAGCTCCGTTCGGGAGCAGGCCTGATGTACGCGCGGACTCTCGTGCTCGTCCAGATCGCCTTGAGCCAGTTTCTTCATATATTCGATTGCCGGCTGGAAAAATACAGCGGGCGGGTCGGGTTGTTCAGCAATCTTTGGCTGGTGGCGGCTGTCGCCTTGTCCATGGCGATGGTGGTGGGCATCGTGCATATCCCCGCCTTACACGCCCTATTCGGGACAACGGCCCTTGGCCCCGGCGACTGGCTGATTGCCGTCTTGTTCGCGGGTGCAACGGCTGCCGTCGATCTTGGTCTATGCTCTGTGCTCAAAGCGACATTTCGCCCTAAGAAACCCCTGCTGAAACTGGCGGGCTGCTAGTCCTCCTGGGGAAATACAGTTCCTTGCCGCCCGGTAGGAATCGCATATTTTCAACCCGGGACGGAGAAAATGAAGTATAAATAGGGAGGTGTCTTTGATGAATGTTATGCGTTGGGGGGCCAGCATGCTCCAGCGAACCTCACCTGCCGGCCTCATCCTCCTCGGCGCCGGCCTGGCCTTGGCTATGCCTCCGGTCAGGAGAGGACTGCGATCGACTGCTGTCGCCGCAATCCGCGGAGCGATGACGGTGAGCGAATCGATTCAGGAAACCTTCTCCGGTTTGCGGGAAGGTATGGACGACATAATGACCGAGGCGCGCGGGGGCGACGGCGCGGATGATCAGCCCTGTACCTTCCTGGAAGCCGCGCGAACCCATGGCCGCCGGGCGGCTGTAGCGGTGGCTGCCCGGGATGAGTGGAAAAGCATCATAAGCGAGGCCCGGTACGCCAGGGAAGAAGATGAGCACGAAGGAATCCGGGCTTTGGTGGATGAAGATGCAGTAGATACGATCAGGAATGCCGAAATGGATGTTGACGAGGGTAGGCCTGCAGACCCGGATATAGGCGGTATGGGCACGGATTCGGCCAAACCGAGGCGATCCAGGACCAAGGCCCACTAAACGTCAAGAACCTCCCCGAAAAGGAGGCTCTTTTTCTGTTCTTAAAATAACTTTTGCCGGTGCCCTGAAAGGCTGTTATCCGGCCGGTCCCTGCATACCGGCCATTTGCCGCAGGGGTTGTCAGGTGCCGCGGGGCAGCGGCTTTCGCAGCAAATCGTAATTGCGAAATACACTGCCCGGCTCTGAGGGGCATAACTATTTCTGGGCGGCGTTGGCCGCAGTTGGTAAGGGAGCGGCAGAAGGACCGGCTGTCTTCCTTTTTTGCTCTGGCGCTTCCCTTCGTTACAAACGCCAAGCCCCAAGCCGGCGTTTTTAATTTTGTGTAAACAAAAGTTCATTATTTTCTATTTATCGGACATTAAAATAGAGGAAATAGGACATTCCCAGACGAATCATTAAGATAAAGCAAGTTTTCCGCAGGAAAATGATCGCAAACGAATATTCCCGCTTATTGCAAGGCAGGCGGAACGCGGATGGCCGGGAAGTTCATGAAATTGGTATAAGTATGTGAAAGCTTTTACAGAGTCACCATTCAGTATGTGCCTTTATTTTAATAGAATAGTCATGCGTACGGTGGTGGAGGCTGGAAAAACAGGCTCCTTTTTTTATGATTTTGACCGAAGGGGAGTTAGCCTATGGTACTAAAAGGAAATCCGGTGGTCAGGCAAGTCAAGAAGTATATCCTGCTGTTTATCGGGGCGGTGATAGCGGCGGCAGGGCTGGAAATTTTTCTGATACCCAATCAGATTATCGATGGCGGAATCGTGGGCATTTCGATACTGGTGAGCCATGTTTCAGGCGCCTCCCTGAGTGTTCTCATCGTGGTTCTGAATCTACCCTTCCTGTATCTTGGTTATATGCAAATTGGCAAGACCTTTTGTCTTTCGACCCTCTTCGCCGTGATATCGCTTGCCTGCTGGGTGGCTTTCTTCCAACCTATCCCGGGGTTAACTCAAGATTTATTCTTGGCTGCGACCTTTGGCGGGGTCTTGGTGGGGGCCGGCGCGGGGATGATTATTCGCTATGGCGGTTCGCTGGACGGCATGGAGATCATCGCGATTATCCTGGACAAGAAAAGCGGTTTTTCCGTGGGAGAACTCGTCATGTTTCTCAATTTTTTCATCCTGGGAAGCGCCGGCCTGGTGTTCAGCTGGGATAAAGCGATGTATTCGCTGGTGGCATACTTCGTCGCTTTTAAAATGATCGACATAACGGTCGAAGGACTTGACGAGTCCAAAGGCGTTATCATTGTCTCGGACAGTGCCGACGAAATCGCCGAAGCCCTCCTCGCCCGGCTGGGCAGAGGCGTAACCATTCTTCACGGCGAAGGCGGATTCAGCCGCGAACCCAAGAACGTATTGTACTCGGTGGTGACCCGGCTGGAAATTGCCAAACTCAAAGCAATCGTCGACGATAAGGATTCCAATGCATTTGTAACCATTCATGACGTTCATGATGTTATCGGCGGAAGAGTCAAGAAGCGAGCCATCCACTAGACCCTTCAACCCGGAGCTATGACTGGAGCCGGCCAAAGGCGCCCGGCAAAAAGCGGCGACTGAGAGAGTGGATATGGCCGGCGCCACAGCATTTCGCGGCTTAATGGGCATGAAGCCAACACTTTACCGCAGAATCTTAGCTGTTTTTGCCGAGAAAAAAGGTAGCTGATATTGCTGTTGGCTTTGCGTATGGCATTGCATTTTTCGGTAATTATTCCTATAATATAATTCGATGGTAATAAGAAGTTACCGCGATTGTTCCGGTTACACCGACAGCGAATGCGAAACCACGAAGGTTGGTTCTTTCCTCGGAGGGGAAAGGGAAGCCTTTCGTGGTTTTTTTGATGCCCGAGAATTCCGGGCGGAAGGCTGGTATTCGGAGTAAATCGTACAAGGAGTGGACGGAAGATGGCAAAGAAAAGGATTTGGCAATTGGCGGCCGGATTGGCGATTATGGCTCTGGTGGCCGGGCTGTCCGGCTGCGCCGGGCCAAAGAGCGACAATACGGCCGCGAAGAATGAGTTGGTGCTGGCCATTAACGCGGAGCCTGAGGGAGGCTTTGATCCCACCACCGGCTGGGGCCGCTACGGTTCGCCGCTCTTTCAGAGCACGCTGCTCAAGCGCGACAAAGATCTCCAAATCGTGAATGATCTGGCTACTGGGTATCAAGTCAGCGCCGACGGACTTACCTGGACGGTAAAAATTCGCAAGGACGTCGAGTTTTCCGACGGAAAGCCGTTAACCGCCGCCGATATCCAATATACATACGAAACGGCGCAGAAGAGCAATTCAGTGGTCGACCTTACCATTATGAAGAGCGTCGAGGCAGCGGATGACGATATCGTGGTCTTTACCCTCAAAAAGCCTCAGTCCGCCTTTGTGGATGTCCTGACCGGCATCGGCATCGTACCCAAACATGCTCATGGCAAAGATTATGCGCAACACCCCATCGGTTCCGGCCCGTTCAAATTCGTCCAATGGGACAAAGGCCAACAGCTCATCGTAGAGGCGAATCCGAAGTATTACGGACCTAAGCCGGGCTTTAGCAAGCTGACCTTTCTGTTCTTGTCCGAGGATGCCGCTTATGCCGCCGCCAAAGCCGGCAAGGCGGACGTCGTTGCCATTCCTCCGGCTTTCAGCAAACAGCCTGTGGCCGGGATGAGGCTCATCGCCGTCGATAGCGTCGACAACCGGGGCATCGTGTTTCCCACGGTGAAGGCCGGCGGGAAGACGGAAAACGGTTATCCGGTCGGCAACGATGTGACGGCGGACGGCGCTATCCGCAAAGCGATCAATGCCGCGGTCGACCGGAAGGCTCTGGTCGACGGAATCCTGGAAGGCCAGGGAACTCCGGCCTATACCATCTGCGACCGACTGCCCTGGTGGAATGCCGACGCGGTCATCAATGACAACGACCTGAACGGGGCGAAACGCATTCTTGCCGAAGCCGGCTGGAAAGATGCCGACGGGGACGGTATACTGGAAAAGGATTCCCGCAAAGCCGAGTTTACGCTGATTTACCCCGCCAGCGACAAAACGCGCCAGGCGCTGGCCATCGCTGCGGCGGACATGGTGAAGCCTCTCGGCATCAACATGAGAACCGAAGGCAAGAGCTGGGACGACATCAAAACGCTGATGCACTCCAATGCCGTAATGCTCGGCTGGGGCAGCCATACGCCGCTGGAGATGTACTACGTGTACTACAGCAAGAACAGCGGAATCGATTACTATAATCCCGGCTATTATAGCAACCCTGCCGTCGACGCCTACATGGACAAGGCTCTGGCGGCCACCGGCCAGGACGAGGCGAACGGCTACTGGAAAAAGGCGCAGTGGGACGGCAGTACGGGACTGAGCGCCAAGGGAGATGCGCCGTGGGCCTGGCTGGTCAACCTCAAGCATTGTTATCTGGTGCGGGAGAACCTGGATATCGGCCAACCGAAGATCGAACCGCACGGCCATGGCTGGCCGATTACCGATAATATCGCGGAGTGGCATTGGAAATAGATGAGCGGCAGGAGGCTTTACCCCGTGCAATGGCGGAATGTGACCGTTTTTTTGGCAGGCAAGTGTTTGCGTATGGCGACGCTGCTGACCGCGCTATGCCTGCTTTCCTTTTTTCTTCTCCGGCTTTCCCCTATCGATCCGGTGCAGGCGTATGTCGGAGCCGACATGCTGCAGGTAGGACCCGAGCAGCGGGCCAGGATAGCCGAATACTGGGGTCTCGACAAACCGCCCGTCGAACAGTTCCTGCACTGGGCGTCAGCGGTTGTCCGGGGCGATTTCGGCACATCCATGATATTCCGCCGGCCGGTGCTCAGCGTCATCGGCGAGCGCTTTGGGGCGTCGCTCTTTCTGATGGGGGCGGCCTGGCTGCTCTCCGGCCTGGTGGGTTTTACGCTTGGCGTGATCGCCGGGATGCGGCGGGATACCTGGGTGGACCGGATGATCAAATGGTATTGCTGCACGCTGGCGTCCACGCCCACCTTCTGGCTTGGCCTGCTGGTCCTGACCGTGTTTGCCGTGTGGCTGGGGTGGTTCCCGGTGGGCATGGGAGTGCCGGCCGGGCTGCTTGCACACGAAGTGACGCTGGGCGACCGGCTGCACCATCTGGTTTTGCCGGTTTTGACCTTAAGCGTCCTGGGCGTGGCCAATGTCGCCCTTCATACCCGGGAAAAGCTCATCGATGTTCTGGCCAGCGACTATGTGCTGTTTGCCAGGGCGAGAGGCGAAGCGGGCATGACGCTGTTCTGGCGGCATGGCTTCCGCAACGTCGTCCTGCCGGCCCTCACGCTGCAGTTTGCGTCGTTCAGCGAGCTGTTCGGCGGGGCGGTGCTTGCCGAGCAGGTTTTTTCCTATCCCGGATTGGGGCAGACGATCGTGGAGGCCGGCTTGCGGGGCGATGTGCCGCTTCTTTTGGGGGTTGTCCTCTTCAGTGCTTTGTTTGTGTTTTCCGGAAACCTGATCGCCGATCTTCTCTATCGGATCGTTGATCCGCGGATTCGAGAGGGGGCGGGAGTATGAACGGCAGCCAGTTTGATATGGCGGCCGAGCGCCCCGGCCGCCCTTTGACCGGGGGGATTTGCCAGCCGGGCTTTCATCGCCGGCACCGTATGGCAGGAATGGTCCTGCTGTCCGCCCTGCTGCTGGCCGGAATCGTGGCCGGCGGGATTCTGCTGGGCGACAGCCGGGTTGCGACCCATCTGGATATACGGAACGCCGCACCCTCGCTCGAATATCCCTTCGGCACGGACTGGCTGGGCCGGGATATGCTGGCCCGAACCCTGAAGGGCCTTACCCTGAGCCTGGCGATCGGCCTGATCACCGCCACGGCCAGCGTCGGGATCGCCCTGGTCCTCGGGCTGATGGCGGCGACGCTGGGAAAGACGGTGGATAGTTGCATCTCCTGGCTGATCGATCTTTTTCTCAGCCTGCCGCACCTGGTTACGATTATTCTTATCTCGTTCTCGCTGGGCGGGGGAGTGAAAGGCGTCATCGTCGGGGTGGCGCTTACCCACTGGCCCAGCCTGGCCCGCATTATCCGGGCCGAGATTCTGCAACTGCGCTCGGCCGAGTTTGTGCTGACCTCGCGAAAGCTGGGGCGGTCGCGCTGGTGGGTGGCCACCAGGCATATGCTTCCGCACCTGGTTCCCCAGCTCTATGTGGGTTTCGTCCTGTTATTTCCCCATGCCATCCTGCATGAGGCCGGCGTTACCTTCCTCGGGTTCGGCCTTTCGCCTCAGCAGCCGGCCATAGGAATTATTTTATCCGAGGCCATGCGTTACTTGTCCGCCGGGATTTGGTGGCTGGCCTTTTTTCCGGGACTGTCCCTGCTGATCATGGTCCGGGCTTTCGACGTCCTGGGGGATAACCTGAGGCGGCTGATTGACCCGCACAGCGCCCATGAGTAATGCGGCGGTCCGAATAGGAAGGAGCGGCGACAATGCCTGTATTGGAAGTGAATGATTTGTCCGTAGCCTTTGCCCAATATGAGTCCGGTCTCCGGCGAAAGGAGCTGACGGTTATCTCCGGCCTCAATGTTTCCGTCGGCTCCGGCGAGATTCTCGCGGTAGTGGGATCAAGCGGCTCGGGCAAGAGCCTTTTGGCGCACGCCATCCTGGGAATATTGCCGGGCAACGCCCGGCTGGCGGGAACCATCCGCTACCGGGGGGAGACGCTGACGCCTGCGCGGCAGGCGGAACTGAGAGGGGCGGAACTGGCCCTCGTGCCGCAAGCCGTTACCTTTCTCGATCCGCTCATGCGGGTGGGGCGGCAGGTGCGGCTGGCTGCGCGGGGCAGCGACCCGACAGCCGCGCAGCGCGCGGTCTTTGCCCGGTACAACCTGCCTCCCGCTGTCGAGAAATTATATCCCTTCGAACTTTCCGGAGGCATGGCGCGCCGGGTGCTGGTGTCGACGGCGGTCGTCAGCGGCGCACAAGTAGTCATTGCCGACGAGCCGACTCCCGGACTGGACGAAGCCGCCCTGCGCGAGACCCTCGGCTTTTTCCGGGAGATGGCCGACGCCGGCCGGGCGGTAATGCTCATAACCCACGACATAGAGGCGGCGCTGCGGGTGGCGGACCGAATCGCGGTATTTTACGCCGGAACCACGATCGAAGTGGCCCGGGCCGAAGATTTCGCGGACACCGGGGAAAGTTTGCGGCATCCTTATAGTCAGGCGTTGTGGCGGGCGCTACCCCGGAACGGTTTTATCCCTTTGGCGGGTTTTCAGCCGGCAAACTGCAACCTTGTCGCAGGCTGCTCCTTTCAGCCGCGCTGTCCCCGGGCCGCGACGGAGTGTGCGAAGGCCGAGCCCCCGCCGCGCGTATTGCGCGGAGGAATGGTGAGGTGCCACTATGCGTCTTGAAGCCTGCAACATCGGTTATCGCTACGAACAAGGCCCGTGGGTGCTGCGGGGCGTCAACCTCGATCTGAATTCCGGCGAGGTGGTCGGGCTCGCGGGTCCCAGCGGCTACGGAAAAACCACCCTTGGCCGGATTCTGGCCGGCTATGGGCAGCCGGCGGAAGGCGGTGTCAGGCTGGATGGCGAGCCGCTGCCGCAGACGGGGTATTGTCCGGTGCAATTGATCTTTCAGCATCCGGAGAGCGCGGTCAATCCGCGCTGGCGAATGCGGGACATCCTGCGGGAAGGGGGCAGCCCCGGGGCCGAGGTGTGCGGAGAACTCGGACTCCGGCCGGAGTGGCTCGGCCGGTGGCCCAATGAATTGTCCGGCGGCGAACTGCAGCGTTTTTGCGTGGCCCGGGCCCTCACCGCTCAAACCCGGTTTCTGATCGCCGATGAGATGACCACGATGCTGGATGCCGTTACGCAGGCCCAGATCTGGCAGGCGGTGCTGAAGTTTTCCCGTCGGCACGAGCTGGGGATTCTGGTCATAAGCCACGATCAAAACCTGCTAAAACGGCTTTGCACGAGGGTGGTCGACCTGGTGGAACTAAACCGGGGCAGTTGTTCCTAGGAATGGTTTCCGGGTCTTCCGGCCGGTTTATCGGCGTGAAGCCGGCGAGCAGTGCTTTGAAAATCACCTCGAGAAGCATTGACAATATTTTACTGCAATGGATATAATGAAACCGACAATTGAAATCGTTGGGATAGGTGCCCGCTTGGGCTTAATAGGGAAGCTTGGTGCAAAGCCAACACGGTCCCGCCGCTGTAATGGGGAGCAAACCTGCAGATGTCACTGAGGCATGAGGCCTTGGGAAGGCGCAGGCAAGCAATGATCCTGAGTCAGAAGAACTGCCTGTCCGACATCACCGCGTTACCCACGAGCGATGGGGAGGGGATTTACGGGCGTTGAGCCTCTGCTATACCTTCCCGGCGATGGAGCCGGGATTTTTATTGGCATAGTCAGGGAACACCTAAGCCTTCCTTGCGGGAGGCCTTTGTTTTGTCAGCCGCCTCTTCACCGTTTGGCGGGAATTTCATTGCCTGCCCCCGGCTTTCGGCAGGAATGTCCGCCAGGACGCCGGATGAGGGACGCAACGATAAAAGCCGAATCCAACCAACGAGAGGAAAATTATCATGAGCAACAAGACGTTCAGAAAAAAAATAATGGCGGCTGTGGCAGCCGGTGCGCTGTTGTGGGCCGATGGGGCCTGGGCCGAGGAAGATGTGACTTTTCAGCTCGACCAAGTGACGGTTACCGCCGAACGCGTCGCGCAGACCGTCGGCAGCACGCCGGCCAACGTCACCGTCCTTTCCGGCGAGGAACTGCAGCGCAAGGGGGCGCGGACGCTGTCCGACGCTCTGACCGGCGTGAGCGGCGTCGTGGTGCAGCAGTATGGAGGCGCCGGCCAGAAAGCCGTTCCCTATATCCTGGGAACGGACCGGGTTGTCCTGCTGATCGACGGCAAACGCATGAATTTGCCGCAAGGCATCGGCGTCGGTTCCGGCGGGATCGACGCAAACGCCATCCTGCTCGGCGGCAATATTGACCGCATTGAGGTGGTTCGCGGCGGGGCCTCCACGCTTTACGGCGCAGACGCGGTCGGCGGCGTGATCAATATTATCACGAAAAAGGGCGATTCTTCCACTCCCACAATCGCCACGGCGGCCGGCGGCAATCATGGAGGCCGGTATTACGGGTTCGACACCGGCGGCCAGGACCAAAACACCCGCTGGCAACTGTCCGGAAGCCGGGAGAGCAATGACGGCCAGCGGGCCAACAGCGCCTACGAAGGCAAGAACCTCTCTTTCCGGCTCGACCAGGATCTGGCCAAAAGCGAGAGCCTTACCTTTACCTATGATTACTACGACAGCCACGCCGGCCTGCCGGGCTCCTTGGCCTGGCCGTCGCCGGGCGACTATCAGGATATCCTGCGGCGCAACTGGAGCATGGGTTATGCCAAGGAGCACGCGGATGGCAGCCGCATGGTCCGCTACTACGATAACGACCAGCGATATTCCGGCGTAAATTCCGGCGTTTTCCGGCACAAGAACACGGTGCGGGCTTTCGAATATCAGGACAGCGCCAGATGGAACGCGGCCAACCTGTTGACCTGGGGCGGCGAATGGCGTAAGGACAAGGTCGTGAGCACCGGCGAGGGCGGCGTTCCCCGCGACGGCACCACCAAAGCGATTTTTCTCCAGGATCAGTACAGCTTCAATGCCGCCGCCAAGCTGACCGTCGGTTTGCGGCGGGATGAAAGCAGCCTCTACGGGACGCACTGGCTGCCGCAAGCCGCGTATTTGTACCAGGCGAACGCCAATACCAGTTATTTCGCCAACTGGGCTAAAGTCTTCAAAGCGCCCAAATTCGACGACCTCTACGGCGATGATGGCTGGGGCAACACCGGCGACCCCAATCTGGAGCCCGAAACCGGCTGGACGGCGGAAGCGGGCGTGAAAACCAGGATCAATGCCGCCACCGAAGCAACAGCCTCGGTTTTCCGGCGGAATATCACCGATGCCATCCGCTGGACGGCCGACCCTGATTTTACTTATCACCCGCACAATATCGACCGTTATAAGGCCACCGGCCTGAATGCCAGCCTGGTCAGCAAACTGTCGCCGGCCACCACGGCGGATGTGGGCTACACCTATCTCGACGGCCGCGATCAAAATGACCGCAGCATCGGTGACCCCCGCCACAGCTTCCATGTCGGCTTCCATATTCAAGAAGGCAAGCTGTCGCAGACGGTCTACGGCGTATACCAGGACCAAACCGGCACGGCGGCCAGCCGGGTGGGCGGCCGCTGCATCGTCAACACCAACACCAGCTACGCCTTAAATGAAGACACCACCCTGTTCCTGACCGTTAGCAACCTCTTCGACAAACAGTACCAGGCTGTCAACGGCTATCCGGCGAACGGGCGTACTTTCCTGCTGGGCGTAAAACAGACGCTGTAAATAAAACCGGCATAGAGGGCGGGGGAATCCGCCCTTTATGCCGGTGGCTTGAACCCGTATTTTTCAGGAAAGAGATGAAGCCCATGGCAAGTCAACTGCTCATAACCGGAGGCGTGCTGGACATCGGCGACCAGTCCATCCTGTGCCGCTTTCCTTCGCCTTGCCTGGTCCTAAGTACCTCGGCCTATAACGGCGGCTATCTGCTGGCCGATGCCGTATTCAACCAGCGCCTCGGCCTGTTTGTCGACAGCGAAGGCGATCTGCCCGGCGGCAGCCTGGAGAATTATCTGGCCGCCGTCGCCGCCGAGCACGGCCTCAACCGGGAGCGGTCCACCGGCCTGTTGACAAGCGCCCGTATGGAGTGCCGGGGCTATAGCGCCATCACCTTCAGGGACACGGTCGTGGAAGTCGTGGCAACCGCCGGGGTAAACGAAAATGCCGCCCGGGCCGGCGACTTCGCCTGCTACTACGAAGACCCCGACTGCTATCAGCCGCTGGGCGGCACCATCAACCTTCTGGCTTTTACCAATATCAGCCTGCCAAGAGGAGCAATGGCCAAAGCCTTGTTGAGCATTACCGAGGCCAAGGCCGCCGCCTTGCAGGAACTGGCGGTGGTAAGTCCGTCCACCCTGAATCCCGCCACCGGCACCGGCACGGACGGCGTCATTCTCGCCTGCGATCCGGCGGCAAACGTGGCCTGCCGGGATGCCGGAACCCAATCCAAATTGGGCGAGCTTTTCTGCCGGGCGACGAAAGCCGCCGTCAAGCAGTCCCTGGCCCGGGAATGCCAAATCGATCCCCGGCGTCAAGGGAGCGCCGCGGAGCGGCTCAGGCGGCTGGAACTCCAGGAAATAAACGGCGACGGACTTTTTGAAGAACCGCGGGCCAACGTGCTGCTGGCGATGAGCCAGGCGGTTTGGCAGGAGTATCGCTGGGGCTTGCTGGGACTTGACGAACTCTATCATTTCCTGGCGTTGCTGGACGTTTTGGAACTGCAGCCGTTCGGCGCGCGGCTATCGTCCGGGCTGCGCCGGAGAATGGCGGCCGCCGTAAGCGATGAACCCTAAAGCGGGCGATGCAGGGTATGGGCGGCCCGGTTCGGCTAAATCGTCACATACGCAATGGGGTTGCCGTTGTGCTCGATCAGCTTTTTGAGCTGATCGAAAGCAATCCAGACGGTTGCCGTATTGTCATTAGGATGGATGCCGAGTTTGACTTTCCCGACCAGATCCTTGTCGAACACCACCTCGACCGCGTGCGATGCGTCATTGATGACCCCCAGGGGCGTCACCGCGCCGTTGCTGAGCTGCAAGTGCTTGGCGAGCCGTTCTTCCGAGGCGAAACTCAGGGGAGTGCAGCCTAGCTGGTCGCGGATATCCTTTAAGTTGGCCTGCTTGTCCTTGTTTAAGACAACAAGAAAATGGCGTTTGCCTTTGGCGTCCCGCAAAAATAGATTTTTGCAGACATCACCGTGGCGGGTGATGCCCAGTTCGTCCATTTCCTCCATGGTGAAGACTGCCGGATGGTTCATTACCTCATAGGGGATATGCAATTCGTCCAGTTTCTGATAAACCTTTTGCTGTTGGTCCATAGGGATTCCTCCTTTATATACGACCCACCGCCCGGTGGAATATTGAGCCGCCCTGCGGCAAGGCGATGCGATAGCTCGCGGCAACGCCGCCTTCTTTCCTGATCGTGCCATTTTCCTTAGTATACCACTAAAAGGAGCGAATTGGTAATGGCCGGCCTGTCCGGACATTATTTTACCTGTTGCCGGCCATATTCCGGCCAGCCCCCGGACGGGAGACCGGGAAAAGGCATAGTCTAAAGACCGCTCTATCCGATGATGGGCGGTTTTTTTGGTTGGCCCCGGCCCGGCTCGGCTGCCTGCCGGCTTTTTTCAATCAAGAGCCGGGCGAGGGAAATAGAGGAATTTATGGATATTTATTGTAATTAATTCAAGCGGCTATAAAACGGATTCAACTTCAAAGGGGAGAACAAACATGGAAACAGAGACAAGGGCCACGCCAAACCGGTGGCTGGTGGCCGGCATGGGAACGCTGCTGCAGCTTGCGCTGGGGACGGTTTATGCCTGGAGCTTTTTCCAGCAGCCGGTCATGGCCGCCAATAATTGGACTAACGCCCAGGCCGCCTGGGCTTTCAGTCTGGCGATATTTTTTCTTGGGCTGGCCGCAGCCTGGGGGGGTGTCCGTCTTCCCCGCTACGGCCCGCGAAAACTGGCCATGACCGGCGGATTCCTGTTCGGCCTTGGCTATTTGATCGCCGCCTGCGCGCTGTTTCTAAAAAGCCTCCCGCTGCTCTATGCCGGGTACGGCGTTATCGGGGGAATCGGCCTGGGCCTCGGCTATGTGACGCCGGTAGCGACCGCCGCCAAGTGGTTCCCGGATAAAAAGGGCTTCATTACCGGCATGGTGGTCATGGGCTTCGGTTTCGGCGCCCTCGTCATGGCCAAGATTCTTGCCCCGGCCCTCATGGCCATGACCGGCGGGAATCTGGCCCTGGTGTTTTCCTATGTCGGCGTCGTCATGCTGCTCGTTACTCTGCCGGCCGGCTATTGTCTCGTCAATCCGCCCCCGGGCTTCGCGCCGGAAGGCTGCGCTCCGCCTTCCCGCCCGGCGGCGCCGCAGGCCGCGGAGAAGGCCGCCACCGCCGGGCAATGCATCCTTTCCGGCAAATTCCTGATGATGTGGACGGTTTTCTTCCTGAATATTGTGGCTGGCATCATGTTTATCAGCTTCCAGTCCCCCCTGTTGCAGGACCTGTTGAAAAAATCCATGGACCCGGCCGTTCTAGGCGATCCGGACGTCATCGTCGGCCTGGCCGAGGCCGGAGCCACGCTGATCGCCGCCAGTTCGATCTTCAACGGCGTCGGGCGCTTCTTCTGGGGCGGACTATCCGACAGGATCGGCCGGGTCCAGACCTTCCGCCTCATTCTCGGCAGCCAGTTCATCGTATTTATCGCCATGCTGTTCGTCACCAGCCCCGGCGTTTTCGGCGTGCTGGTCTGCTATATCCTTTTGTGCTACGGCGGCGGCTTTGGGTCCATGCCTTCCTTTGTCCTCGACACCTTCGGCCCGAAGCTGATGCCGGTGCTCTATGGCAGCATCCTTACCGCCTGGGGAGTCGGCGGCATCGTCGGTCCCCAGATCGTAGCCTTTCTCAAGGACAACTTCGCCGGCCAGGCGGCCCAGTATACCTTTGTAACCGCTTCGGCGCTGCTGCTGCTGGGCTTCCTGATTTCCCTGAAACTGAGCAACGAGAAATTCGCGTAGCCTGGAATGAAGAAAACCGCCCTATCGTCGATAGGGCGGTTGGGATTTAGCGGATAAAAGTTGGTCAGCAACACATAATTATCCTAAAAAGCTCATGCTGCAAATACGGCTTTGCTTACCGGGCGGCAGGGGAAGGGGCTGGCTACTGGACGAGCCGCTCCTTGACCAGCTTGATGAAGGCCCGCATGGCGTAGGTGACCCATTTATCCTTATGATACACCATATAGGTATTGATGGCGAATTCCTGCCCCTGCCAGGGCAGGGCGACCAGCCGGCCGGCCCGGAGATCCTCCTGGACCGACACGAGCGGGAGAATGGTTATGCCTGAGTTTTGCCCGACAAGTTGCTTGATCGCCTGAATTTGCACGATCTCCATTACGGACTTGACATGGACCTTGGCTGCTTCAAGGCTTTTCTCGAGCATCGTCCGGTAGTAGCTGCCGGACTCCACCAGCACAAGCGTCTGATTGGCCAGGTCTTTCGCCGTCACGCCGTCCTGCCTGGCGAGAGGATGGTCGGGAGAAGCCGCCAGAACGATGGGCTCGGGACAGACCAGCGTGCTGATTAGATCGGAATCCCCCACGGCCGGTTCGAGCAAAAAGGCGATATCCATGACGTTTTTCCGGAGAAGGATGCGGAAATCGTTGACATTCCCATATTTCAGATTGAGGATGACGTCGGGATACAGCGAACTGTATTCCCTGAAAACGGGAGGCATCCGGTAGACGCAGACGGATTCCGGCATACCGACGATCAAAGGCCCGCGGGGAATGTTGGTTTTGTTGAGAGCGTTTTTCGCATCTTCTTCGAGTTTCACGATGCGTTCAGCATAGTCATACAGCCGCTGCCCGTCTTCCGTCAGGGTGATCTGCTGGCCGAAACGTTCAAACAGAAGCGTGTTCAATTCTTTTTCCAAGAGCTGAATATGCGTGGTGACAGTAGACTGGGTATAACCCAAAAACTGGGCAGCATGCGAAAAATTGCCTAGCTTGACGATGTTGATAAAGGTTTTAAGTTGCCGAATTTCCATACTTTAAACCGCCTTCAACAAAATTGAACCGCCCTATTCAATCTTTCAAATTTACCTCGCGTCATTTCAATGATATTATAATTGCCAGGGGAAGTCCAGGTCGTCTTTTCCCGGCAACATCACAGGGCTGCGTCCGGACGTTATCCTTATCTCCGGCGGGGCGGCGCTTCTGTTCCCGGCCGCCAGGAGGGACCATCGTCGCCGATGGGGGGGCCGGCAATATGCGGCCCCCGGTCGGGAGCCGCGCCAATGAACAGCGCAGACTGGAAGAGGTGGCACTTGCAGACATGAATACCTACTCAGCGAAGGTTCGGATGTTGGCTGCCGGAGAGCAGGGCCTGGTCGTGGATTTCGGCAACGAGATATCGATGGCGATTAACGCCTTGGTTCAGCGGCTTGTCAAGGACCTTGCCGAGTTGAAGCTGGAAGGCGTTTTGGAGACTATTCCGACTTATCGGTCGGTCATGATCTATTTTGACCCGCTGGTCATCACCCGCCGGCAGTTGACTGAGAATATCAAAGTCCTCCTCGATCAGCTCGGAACCGAGGAGCCCGAGCGGGTCCCCGGCCGTGTCCTCTGCGTGCCGGTGTGTTACGGCGGCGTGTTCGGGCCGGATATCGACTTTGTCGCCCGCCGCACCAGGTTGTCGGTGGAAGAGGTCATTAAAGTGCATACCTCCCGGGCGTATTTTATCTATATGCTGGGCTTCACGCCCGGCTTTCCCTATCTGGGAGGAATGCCGGAGCAGCTTGCCGTTCCCCGGCTGGAGAAGCTTCGGGTCAAGATACCGGAAGGCTCGGTCGGCATATCCGGCCGCCAGACCGGCTTTTATACAGAGGAAAGCCCCGGCGGCTGGCGAATTATCGGGCGGACCCCGATAAAAGCCTTCAACCCGGGCCAGCCGCATCCCTTTCTGTTTGCCGCCGGCGATTATTTGCAGTTCAAAGCCATTTCCGTGGACGAGTTTTTTGCCGTTCGCCGGGAAGTGGAAGCCGGGACTTATCGCCCCGAAATCACGAGCCTGGAGCAGCCCGGGGGCGAAAATGGCGATCCGGTCTGAGTCAAGCCTGGCTCTGGATCAACCGGCCGGACCCGGGCCGTAAATGTAGTCCCGGCATTTATGAAACACGGGTCCAGGATGAAAAGACGCACAAGGAAAATATATCCTTGTGCGTCTGCCTTTGGGGAAAGGCCTTGTAGGTCAAGCGGTCGAGCCTTCTTCAAGAATATCGAAGCCCCCTATCTAACATTTCAAATTTACGGGGAACCGGTCGCGGTGATATCATGGTCCACAAGAAGTTTCGGAAGTGCAGCCCTAAAATCCGCAATTTTCAAAATACGGCGGTCAATGCGGGAAATTGTGGCGGTGGGGTTACACTACCATTGGCAACATCGGGCGGGAGGTGGAAAGAGTACCGGGGAACGAAAGCCAGACAAGCAATCGACTTGATCTGCGAGACAAAGGGGTGTAAATGTGTTAACACTGATTGGGGTCGTCATCGTCATCGTTGGCTTTGCATTGCGGTTTAATCCGCTGCTTGTCGTCGTGGTGGCCGGCATAGCGACCGGTTTCGCCGGAAATGTTCCTTTCGAAAAAATTCTTGTAACCTTCGGCGATGCCTTTGCCAGAAACCGCTACCTCGCCCTGTTTATTCTGACCCTCCCGGTCATCGGGCTCCTGGAGCGGAACGGTCTTAAAGAGCAATCGCAAAACCTCATCAAAAAAATTGAAGCGGCGACGGCGGGCCGGATTATGATTCTGTATCTGTTTATTCGCGAGGCCGCCGCCGCTCTGGGTTTAACCAGCCTCGGCGGCCACGCGCAGATGGTTCGCCCCTTGGTCGCCCCTATGGCGGAAGGCGCGGCGGAGAACAAGCACGGCAAACTGCCGGAGGAAACCCGCAATAAAATCAAGGCGTTCGCGGCCTCGGCCGATAACGTCGGCGTATTTTTCGGCGAGGATATCTTCATCGCCTTCGGCGCGATTCTCCTGATGAAGGGCTTCTTTGAGCAAAACGGCATTATCCTTGAACCGCTGCAGATCGCCGTATGGGGGATACCGACCGCGATCGCCGCCTTTATCATCCATGCCACCCGTCTTTATTTATTGGATCGGACAATCAAGCACGAAGTGGAAATGGCCGGACGCCGCCAAGAAACGTCAGTAAGTTAGGGAAGGGTGGAACGCAAATGATCATCAGTTTAAGCCTTGTTTATTACCTTACCGGTATTTTATTGGCCGGCGTCGCCTATCTTGCTTTTATCGACCGGAGCAACCCGAAGCGATATCTGACGTCCCTGTTTTGGGGGCTCTATGCGGCCTCGTTTCTGTTCGATAAAATTATTCCGCCGATGTATATGGGCATCCTCGCCATTGCCATGGCGGTTATAGCCGGCATCGGCGGCGTCCGGACCGGCTCTTACGATCAGGCCGGCGATGAGTTCCGGGCGGCCAGGGCGCGGCTTCTCGGCAATAAACTCTTTTGGCCGGCCCTCTTGATTCCGCTCATCACGGTGATCGGCACCGTGGGGCTTAAAGATGTCACCATCGGTGGGCTGGCGCTCCTGGACAAGTCCAATGTCACCCTGGTCAGCCTGGGGGTGGCTTGCGTATTCGCGGTGCTTCTGGCAATGGCCCAGACCAAGGAAACGGCGGTCAATTCCGTGAAAGAATCCCGCCGGTTGCTTGATTCGATCGGCTGGGCGGCCGTCCTGCCGCAGATGCTGGCGACGCTGGGCGGCCTGTTCGCGATCGCCGGCGTCGGGCAGACGGTTGCGACCCTGGTGTCTTCCGCCATCCCCATTGACAACCGGTTTGCGGTAGTGGCGGCCTATGCGCTGGGCATGGCTCTGTTCACCATGATCATGGGCAACGCCTTCGCCGCTTTCCCGGTCATGACGGCAGGAATCGGCCTGCCTCTTATCGTAAATTTGCATGGGGGCAATCCGGCCGTACTGGCGGCGATCGGCATGTTCTCGGGATATTGCGGCACGCTGATGACCCCGATGGCCGCCAATTTCAACATTGTTCCGGCGGCCCTGCTGGACCTGCCGGACAAGAACGGCGTCATCAAGGTCCAGATTCCGACGGCGCTTATTTTGCTGACCGTCAACGTATTCCTGATGTATTTCCTCGTCTTCGCTTTCAAATAGCGAGCAACCTGTTCGAATATCGGCGGAGGACCCAAGGCTGCCGGAAGTAGGTGATAGCATGAACGGGATAAAATTGCTGCAGGCCGGCGAGCAAGGCTTGGTCGTGGAATTCGGCAACATAATCGATGAGGTCGTCAATATAAAAGTGCACAGGCTGGCCAAACAGCTGGCCCAGGACTCCGGCTCGGCCATTCTGGAAGTCGTTCCGACATACCGTTCGCTGCTGGTCTATTTTGATCCGCTGGAATGCAGCCGGCGCGAACTGGGCGAACTGATCACCCGCCTGGCTTTGGCCGGGGAAGCGGCGGGCGGGGCAAGCTCCGGGCGGGACGCGGCCAACATCGTCCATATTCCGGTGTGTTATGGCGGCGAATTCGGTCCCGACCTGGATTTCGTGGCGACCCACAACAACCTGACGGTCGACCAGGTCATCGCGATTCATACCTCGACACCCTATCTGGTATACATGCTGGGCTTTACCCCCGGGTTCCCCTACCTGGGCGGAATGTCGGAACAGATCGCCGCCCCCCGGCTGGAGAAACCGCGGGTCAAAATAGCCGCCGGCTCGGTGGGGATCGCCGGCAGCCAGACCGGCCTTTATCCGGTGGAAAGCCCCGGGGGCTGGCGGATTATCGGGCGGACTCCCATCGAAGCCTTCAACCCGGAGCACCCCAATCCATTCCTGTTTGCCGCCGGCGATTATTTGCAGTTCAAGGCTGTTTCCAGGGACGAATTCGGTGCCATTCGCCGGGAAGTGGCGGCAGGCGCATACCGTCCCGAGATCACAAGCCTTCAGAGAGGATGAAGGTGAACAGTATGTTCAACTCGTTTACCACCATTAACCCCGGTTTCTATACCACCATCCAGGATGAAGGCCGCTGGGGCTACCAGGCCTACGGCATGCCGGTGGCGGGGGCTATGGACCGGTACGCCTACCGGGTGGCCAACCTGCTGGCGGGAAACCAGGCCAACGCCGCGACGATTGAAATGACGATGCTGGGAGCGGCGTTCAAATTTGATGAAAACCAACTGGTCGCCATCGGCGGGGCCGATATGCAGGCGAAGCTGGATGGGGAAAGCGTCAGCAACTGGTCCAGTTTCCTGGCGCCCAAGGGAAGCGAGCTCCGCTTCGGATACGCGGTGAGCGGTTGCCGGGCCTATCTTGCCCTCCGGGGCGGCATTCAGGTGCCGAGCGTGCTGGGGAGCCGCTCGACCTATACCCGGGCGAAAGTGGGCGGGTTGCAGGGGCGGGCCCTGCAACAGGGCGATTCGCTGGACATCGGCCGGGATTTCGGCCGGGAGGTCCGGCCGCGGGTGCTGGCCGCCGCGTTCATTCCCCGGTATGCCCAGCAGATCGGGATCAGGGTGCTGCCCGGGCCCCAGGACGATATGTTCACCACGGAAGCGACGGCTACTTTTTTCCGGAGCGAGTATACCATCAGCGATGAAGCCGACCGGATGGGCTACAGGCTCGAAGGGCCGAAGATCAGCCATGTGGGGAAAGCCGACATCGTTTCGGACGCCTTGCCTCTCGGGGCCATCCAGATACCGGCGCACGGGATGCCCATCATCATGATGGCGGACCGCCAGACCACGGGAGGCTACGCCAAAATCGGCACCGTGATCGGGCCGGATTTGACGAAGCTGGCCCAGGCGAAACCAGGCGATAAAATACGCTTTCAAAAGATAACCGAACCGGAAGCGGTGGAAGCGCTGCGCCAGGAGCGGGAAAGCTATCTGCGGATTCTGAGCTCCTGGGAAGAGACTCCGGAGAGCGCGCCGGGCGGCTGTAAGCGAACCTTGAAGGTCGCCGTCCAGGGCGTCGAGTACAACGTGGAAATCGAAGAAATATCCGACTAGGAGCGAAGAGGCGGTCCTCGGATAATTTGACCCAAGGAGGCTAATTAGTGTGAGAATCGATCTGAATTGCGACATGGGCGAGAGCTTCGGCGTTTATACCCTTGGTTTGGACGAAGCGGCGCTGCCTTACGTGACCTCAGTCAACGTTGCCTGCGGCTTTCATGCGTCGGACCCGGGCAACATGCTGAAAACAGTCCGGCAAGCCAAGCAATACAAAGTGGCGATCGGGGCTCATCCCTCTTTCCCCGACCTCGTCGGTTTCGGCCGGCGGGCCATGGCGGCGTCGGCCGAGGAAATCTACGCCGACGTAATCTACCAAATCGGCGCGCTGGCTGCCATTTGCAAGGCGGAAGGGCTTGTCCTGCAGCATGTGAAAGCTCATGGCGCGCTGTACAATATGGCGGAAAAAGACGGCATCGTGGCTGCCGCCATCGCGGAAGCGATAAAAAGCGTCGACCCTTCCCTGTATATGGTATGCTCCTGCGGCTCGGCCATGGTGAAGGCGGCCCAAAGCGCCGGCGTCCGCTATGTGGAAGAAGCCTTTGCCGACCGCGCCTATACCCGGGAAGGGACCCTCGTTCCCCGGAAACAGGCGGGGGCGGTGATTCACGATGTCCGGGAAGTTGCGGCCAGAGTGCTGCAACTCATTACGACCGGCAGAGTCGGAACTATCGACGGAGCGGAAGTGGCTCTCGCCGCCCAGACCATTTGCGTCCACGGCGACACGCCGGGCGCCGTCGAGATGATTAAAGAAATCAGAACGCAATTGGATCGGGAAGGGGTCGACGTTGTTCCCTTCGGCAAGTAGCCTGGCGTATCCGGGGCCCTGACAGAGAGCGGCTTTACACCGGCCGGCAGGGTCGCGGAAGGCAGAAGCCGGAATTCTTCTTTGCCGCCGGCCGGCAGGTGGCAGTACTGTACGGGCGGCAGGAAATTTGCCGCGGCAGACAGATGCTTAGCGGAAAGCAGACATACTGGTAGCCCTTGCCGTAAATGAACGTGAACTCCTGGCGGTCAATCTCCGGCGGTTCCCAGCGGCAGCTCATGACAATCCCTCCTAACGGTCCTTCTATATTGTATGCAGGCCGCGAAAGATTGGATAATGGACGGGCGGCGGAAACGGAGCCGCCGTCCTCGGAAGCCGCGTCTGGCGGCTCTCTTTTTGCGGCGGGGATGAAGGATCAGGCCTGCGGCAGTCGTCAGGTCATTTCAAGCTGGCAGTAATTGTTAGCTATTCGGGCGAAGCTCTGTCACACTTTTGTCACATTTCTGTGTTATCATACTGATACGGCTGGTTGGTATAGCACCGGTTTTATTTGGTAATAATAGATTATGTTGGTTGAACAAGCAATCCGGTGCATAGCCAACCATTAAATAGACTGATACCGTGCGGAAAGCGCTTACCCGACCGGGCGGCGGGGCACCTGCCGGTCCAAGGCCCGGAAACTCTGGACCCTCGCGTTCCGGGAAGGTAACGTTACCATTTTAAAGGAGGGGTTTCTACTTATGAGGAAAATTGTACTTACGCTGATTACTCTTCTCGCCTTGAATATCGGCGTCGGCTTTGCCGCTCCGATCAACGATCTGTCGCAGGGCCAGACGGCGATAGGCGCCGGCACCGACACTTTCTACCTGGAGCATAAGCTCACCGACAGCTTTACCCTGGGCTTTCAGAACGTTGACCGCCACAGCGACATGAACGATATCTACGGGCAATTTAGGCTTACCAGCAATCTCCGGGGCATTGTCGGCACCAGGGATCTAGACTACGGCGGTTCCGACGCATACCTCGGATTAGCGGTAAACGCCCCGATTGCTCCCGGCTGGGACGGCTACGCTTCCATGGTTGCCGGCAGCGACTTCAAAGAACTGCAAGTAGGTGCCAATATCGGGCTGGTCGGCAACGTGGACCTGAACCTGAACTATTACTCCTTTATGCCGGACAGAGGCAGCGACAAGGACGGCATAGGCATTGGCGCGACCCTGAAATTCTAGGCGGGCGTAAGCCGCCTTCGGCACAGCATAACAGACAAAACCCGCGAGTTGTTTCGCGGGTTTTGTCTATTGGCGGAAAGGCTGAGCGCTCCGGGGAAAACCGGCCCGGCCCCTTCCGAAAGAGCGGCTTGACAGAGCCGTTGTTTCGTTTGTAGTATAGGGGTAAAGTTGATCAATGACCGAAAAATGGGAGGCGGAGACTGGCGCAAGCGGTCTCCCTTCGGCCGCTGGCCGGATGGCCGTTCCCGGATCATCGAGGAGGTTGAGTCGGTATGCGGGAATATTTTTTACGGACAGAGCGTTTAGGGTTTTCCCAGTGGCGGGAGGAAGACCTGGATTTGGCGTTTTCCCTGTGGGGCGATCCGGAAGTGACCCGCTATATTTCTGCAAACGGTATATTTTCCGGGCAAGAAATAAAGGCAAGACTGCAGAAGGAAATTAAAAACAATGAGTTGTACGGGGTGCAATATTGGCCCATCTTCGGGCTGGAAACGGCCGAACATATCGGCTGCTGCGGCTTGCGCCCCTATAATCTGGAAAAGGGAATCTATGAATTGGGCTTTCACTTGAAAAGCCGGCACTGGGGCAAGGGATATGCCTATGAAGCGGCCGCCGCCGTTATCCGGCACGCTTTGGACAAACTCCATGCCGCCAATCTGTTTGCCGGCCACAACCCCCATAACGCCGCCTCCAAGAGGCTGCTGGAAAAACTGGGCTTCAAGTACTCGCATGATGAATTTTACCCTCCGACAGGCCTCCGTCATCCTTCGTATACCTACTATTAGGCGCTTCGCCCGGCAAAGCGGGCGTCTGACCGCCACCGCCGCCATGCCATAAACCAAAAAGGGGCTGCCTCATTAAGCGAAGCTTCCGCCCGATATTGTGACGCTCTTCGTCGGGGCTCACAATAGATGGATAGAATATTCTTAATGAGGCGGCCTCTTTTTAGTTTTTTATGAGATTATCCTCTTCCGGAAGGAATTTGTTGTTTCCTTATAGTTACATAACGAGTTTATATATGCATATATTATAAGGGAGTTCCCAATCGGGGCTCAATCCGCTTAGAAGGGGGAAGAAGGATGGTCGAATTTGTCGCAGGAGTTTGCGTCGGGTATTTTTGTAGGCCTGCTGTTGAATTTGTCATTACCTTCATTGCCGACACCTGGAAAAAATATCAGGCGAAGAAAGCCAATTCCAGTTCGCAGTGAGACTTGGAGCCGCAAGGCTCTTCTTTTTTTGCGGAGCGCAGCCTCCACCGCGACGGAATTACTATCGGCGCAAAAGCTTTTCCGCGATGGCCCGCGCGGACGGGGTGGCCGCCAGGCCGCCGAGTCCGGTGCAACGCAATTCCGCCGGCAGCAGCCCGCCGACCTCGGCCATCGCCTGAATGGTTTCGTCGAGCGGCACAATCTCATCCACGCCCGCCAGCGCCATATTGGCGGCCGCGACAGCATTGACGGCGCCCAGGACATTCTTACCGAGGCAGGGCACCTCGACCAGCGCGGCGATCGGGTCGCAGACCAGGCCGAGGACATTCTGCAGGGCGATGGAGGCTGCCGTTGCCGCCTGGCGCGCCGTGCCGCCCGCCAATTGAACGACTCCGGCCGCGGCCATGGCGGAGGCGGCTCCGCATTCGGCCTGACAGCCGCACACTTCGGCGGAAAAGGTGGCCTGTTCGGCGATAAATACGCCAATCAGGCCCGCCGCCAGCAGGGCCTTCACTTCATCGTCCTCCGTCAGGCCCATTTCCTTCGCGCTGCCCAGGACGGCTCCGGGGACGACGCCGCAGGAACCGGCGGTCGGCGCGGCGACGACGACGCCCATGGCGCTGTTTACCTCCAGCACCGCCATCGACCAGGCGATAACCGTATTGACGACTCCGGCGGGAACCAGGGCGGCCCTGGCGTTGGCTTTAGCGACCAAATGGGCCTGGGGCCTCAGAATCCGCTCCATCTCCAGCTCGCCGGACAACCCCAGCTTGACGGCGGCTTTCATTTTGCCAAGCGCATAGCGCGTCTTGGCCAGGACTTCGGTCTCGGACATTCCGCCGCGGGCCGACTCATAGCGCACCGCCAGCTCCCACGGCTCGGTGCCGGGGGTTGCCGCCGCCAGCATCCCGGCGGCGGTGCGAAAGGGTACCCGGCTGTCCTGCTGCGAGATAACGGGCAGGACCGGCGTCAGATACTTGACGCTCTTCACTCCCGGGACGGCTTTTAGTTCCTCCAGCACGGCAGCCGGGACCGGCTGGCTGGATTTTACATTGAGCAACGTCCGGCCGTTCCGCCGGGTTTGACCGGCCAGACGGCAGGAAAGGCCCCGGGCCGCCAGCAGGCGGAGGGCATGGGTCGCGGCCCGTTCGGCCTGCTGGCTGGGAACAAAGACCAGCAACTCATAATAATCTCCGGCCATCGACACGGCAAAGCCGGCTACCTCGATGATTTCAATCATGCCGCCGCCGACCGACAAGGCCACCAGGCTGACCGTCTCACCGGCCGTGCTTTCGACGGTGATTTTGGCGGTGTTGGGATGATCAGCCGGAAAATCCGCCTGCTGAAAAACCACGTCAACCCCTTGGTCTTCCGCATGCCGTTCCGCCGACGGGATCCGCTCGTCCTCCGGGTCCCAGCCGAGCAAGCCGCCAATCAGTCCTTTATCGGAGCACTGGGACTGGTAGCAGGCGGCGAAGGAACCTTGGGCCTCGAAGGTGACGACCGCTTTCGCGAGTTTCCCGTCCAGAAGCTGCAAGGCCATTTTCCCGATGCGGGTGGGTGCCGCAGTATGGGAACTGGACGGGCCGGTCATGATCGGCCCGAGAACGTCGTTAAAAATGCTCGGCGCTTGCCGGGGCGCTGAATCTCTCATAATAACGACCACCTTTTGCTGAATGTTGAATGCCGGGCGACGGCGGAGGCCCTTGGGGCCGCGCGATTAATCCCGCCAGGAAAGGGCGACGATTTTATAGGAGGAAACTTCCCGGCCGGTAAGGCAAATGGTGAACTTCCACGCTTCCTGGGGATCTAAATCGGTCACGTTGCTCAGGCCGTTGCCGACCTGGTTACCCTTGTCGTCATAAGCATTGACGGCGATCTGGGCGGAGCTGATCTTCTTGTCCGTGATATTTCTGGCGATACCTACCACTTCATAGCCTATGGGATTTTTCTGCAGTTTATGTTCTACGAGCTGGAGGGCTTCTTTTTTCGCTTTCGGCGCCTTCCCGGTCAGTTCATTGATTCTGGCTGTCAGCTGCTCGTTAAGTTCGCGGAATTGTTTGGTCAATTCCGCGCCCTGCTCCAATTTGACGGGATTCTTTTCCTTCAGGCCCGCCAAACGAAGCTTCAGCGCAGCGATATTCATCCGGCATATTTTAAGTCTGGCGTCATGAATTTCCCGGGCGTCGGGGTGAGGTGCAATTTTTTCCAAGCTCTGCAGTTCTTCGGTGAGGGTGGGAAGAGTATCCTGTTCGGATATCTCGATAAAGAGCTTCTCCAGTTGCTCCAGCGAAGCTCCGCCGGCTGCGGCCTCTAGCATTTTCTTGGTCATCGCGGCGGTCAATGAATTGGCCTTACAGACAACCGGCTGGGTCTTTTCGATATAATCCTCGACATTCTCTTGCTGGGTTTTTTTGGCATTGCCCGCATGGGGCCTGGTCTGGCCCATGCACCCAATAATCGTGAAACCCAATACTAACACGCAAAGCAAGGCGAAAAACTTTCTCATCCCCAAATCACGCCCTTTTCAGCTATCAGGTTTGTGATGTGTAGAAATTTCGCGATAAAGGTCGAAATTCCTGTAAAATTCTATAAATTATGGAAAAATATTATTGGGGGGTGCTCCTGTGGCAATAGGGCAGCCGGAAAGCCGTTGTGCCGCACAGGGCGAACCGGGCCGCCGCACGGGCGGCCCGGTTCGCCGTATTTTTTCAGCTGCCGCTCTCCTTTGGGGTAGTAGCTATCTTTAAAGTGCGTTCTATATTTCGCAAGCAGATGCGATATAATAAAAAGAGGATAAAACTGGAAAAATTTAAAATGTGGAGGCAGAGTGGATGAAAATAATAGCCTGCAACGGGAGTCCGCGCAAGAACTGGAATACCGCCACTCTTTTGAATGAAGCGCTGGAAGGCGCGGCTTCGCAAGGCGCCGCGACCGAGCTGATCCATCTCTATGATCTGAACTATAAAGGCTGTATCAGCTGTTTCGCCTGTAAAACCGTCGGCGGCAAAAGCTACGGCAAATGCCCCATCCCGGACGATCTGGCCGCAGTTTTTAAAAAAGTGGAGCAGGCGGATGCCGTCCTCCTGGGATCGCCGATTTACCTGGGGAGGGTGAGCGGCGAAATGGCGGCCTTTCTGGACCGTTTCCTGTTCCAGTATTCCGTTTACAGCAATCCTCCCCAATCGCTGTTTCCCAGGAAGATTAGTTCGGGATTTATCTACACGATGAATGCGACGGAGGAGCAAGCGAAGGAAATGGGCTATGACCGCGGCATTGCCTTCCAGGAGGGCATGATGCGGCGGATCTTCGGAAACACGGAATCGCTTCTCAGCTTCGATACCTACCAGTTTGAGGATTATTCCAAGGTGGTTTCCTCCCGGTTTGATCCGGAAAAGAAAGCCAAAAGACGCGAGGAAGTCTTCCCTGAGGACTGCCGGAAAGCCTTTGCCATGGGAGTCAGATTCGCCAAACAGGCAATGGCCGGAATATGAAGGCGGGCATTGCCCGGACCTTTGCGGGGCCGCAATTCGCGGCTCCTTTTTGCTGCGGTTTTTGGGCCGCCCGCGTCCTTCGTCCGAACGGAAAAAGCCGGTTCTGTCATTGAACCGGCTTTTCGCAAGGCCATGCGGGATAAGTTTGCGTTGAGACAGGTGCCTTCGGCGCCCGCCGCCTAAATCCTTTTGTAGACCGTCTGATAGACCCAGCAGGCGTTCAGCAGCAACAGCAGGCTGGTGGTGAAGAACACATAGTGGATGCCGAAAAACGCGGCAACCTGGCCGCCCAGCACCGCGCCGCTGAAGGTCCCTAAAAACTGGGCCGACTGATTAAAGCCGAAGGCTCGCCCGGCGACCTCGTCCGGGATGTTGCACTTCAGCAGAGTGTTGACCGACGGCAGCAAGCCCGCGGTGGCTATTCCCAGGAGAAACCGCAGTCCCACCAACTGCCAGGGACTGTGGACCATGGCCTGCGGGATGAACAGTATTCCCGCGGCGATCAGCGCCCCCAGCATAACCTTTTGCGGTCCGATTTTATCCGAGAGCACCCCCAGCCTGGGAGCGGCAATGACGCTCGCCAGCCCTGAAGCGGCGAACACCAGCCCTGAGATAAGGGCGATATGCGTCATATCCTGGGTTATCTGCCCCACGTAGACGGTAATAATGGGTTCGATCGAGTAGAGGGCCAGCTGCAGTACAAATGTGGTGACAAACATGGTCAGAATGAGGCCGGGATTGGGAAGCCGCCGCCAGATATCCTTAAAGCCGAGAACTTTTTCCTGGGAGACGGTAAACTGCTCCTGCACGAAAAACAGCGACAGCAGGAAAGCAATCAGTAATAACAGGCCTGTGGAAAAAAATACGCTGCGAAATCCGAGGGTTTCCGCCAGATAGCCGCCGAATAAGGGCCCGAACAGCATGCCGCCCACCGAGGCCGTCGACAGGGTGCCCAGCGCCCAGCCCGCCCGCTCCCTGGGGGATTGGGTGGCAATCAGCGTGATCGACCCGGAATAAAAGCCGGAAATCGTTCCCTGAAGCAAGCGCAGTCCCACCAATTGATAGACGCTATGCACAAACCCCATGCAGGTGACGACAATCGCCATGCCCAGGCTGGCCCGGAGCAGCATGGCTTTCCGGCCGTATTTGTCGGCCGCGCGTCCCCAGATCGGCGAAAAAATGGCCATGACCAGGGTGGTGATGCCAAACGCAATGCCGGACCACCGCTCGATCGCGGCGACGTCATGGACGCCCAGGTGCTCGATATACAGG
Organism: Sporomusaceae bacterium UBA7701; assembly: GCA_002482545.1. Taxonomy (GTDB): domain Bacteria; phylum Bacillota; class Negativicutes; order Sporomusales; family UBA7701; genus UBA7701. The sequence goes on along the minus strand of DLGF01000014.1, from coordinate 402,476 downwards.
GGCAGAACAGGAGCGATCTGGCTCAGACCCGACGATGTGGCAAAAACCCCAAACCAACAAACAAGTAAATTCCTCTTCCATATTTCCATAAGAATATCCTCGCTATCTCTATTGGGAATGCTGCAAAAAGTAGCTTCGCGTTTCGATGCTGCCGCTATGCCTGTCCAATCAGCGTAACGCTTCGACCCCGCAAATAAAGGCGGCGATCAACTGGTGATAGCTTTCCTCCCGGTCCACCGGCGAAGCGAACCAGCCGGCCGCTTCCAGGGACACAAAGCCGTGCATGAGGCTGCGCAGCCCCCGGACGGCATGGGTCCTGTCGCTGTCAGCCAGGTTATAGGGCTCCAGCACGGCCTTGATGACCGCCATCATGCTCTCAATCGCCGCTTTCATGCCGGGACAGTTGCGGTCGGGGGTCGAAACGATGGCCCGGTACAGGCCCGGCCGCTGGTGGGCGAAAGACCGGTAGGCGACGGCTATCGCCAGAATCGCATCCTTCCTGGCTTTGCCGATCGCCGCTTCGCTGATGACGGCCGTCAACTGCCGGGTGCCCCAGATGGCCAGTTCCCGCCTTAATTCAGGCAGCCCGTTGATATGATTGTAAAGAGAGGGTTTACGGACCCCCAAACGGTCGGCCACCGCAGCCAGGGTAACATTTCCCAGGCCCTCCCCGTCGGCGATTTCCGCCGCCGCCCTTATGACGGACTGGCGGTCCAGTCCCGCGCGTATCGCCATATTGCCACCCGCTTTCACAATGAATGCATCTTTCCCGATCTATGTTGAAGCAATAGTTATTTTGTAAACTAACAATAGTAATTATAAAACTAATGATGTTAGTATGTCAATCATCGCAGACCCGCTGCAGGCGCTTAACCGCCAAGCGAAATTTCTGCAGCGGAGTCGTCCATTTTTTGCTATAGTAAGCTTGAAGGCAGAGACCAAGGAGGCGCAGCATGGATTATCAATATATAAAAGGCTACCAGGCAAACGGCAGCCTGCTGAAGAGTTATTTCGATTTTACCCGGAGCGTTTTCCGGTTTGATTTGAGCGCCTGGAAAAACGCCGGCCACTGGACCGATCAATACATACCCCACTCCCTAGCGGAGCGTGGCCGGATTATCGCCAACGCGTCGGCCAGCCTGATGCAGCTGCAGATCATGGGACGGGCCGTTCCCGCCGTCCAGCTGGGCTCGGTGGGCGTTCTGCCGGAATATCGCGGAAAGGGGCTTTCGCGGATTATCCTGGCGAAGGTTCTGGAGGAATACCGTCATCTTCCCCTGATGTTTCTGTTCGCCAATCCAAGCGTTCTGGACTTTTATCCGAAGTTCGGTTTCCGCAGGGCGAAGGAAAGCGCCTTCCGGATCGACGCATCCGGCTGCTGCGCTCCCAGGAGGAAAGCCGCCAGAATCAATGCGGGATCGGAAGAATTGCGCCGGCTGCTTCGCGCCAAACTCCAGCATTCATCCATTATCGACGCGCGCGGGAATCTTCCCATTTACTGGTATCATTTAATGTATAACTATAGTGAAAACCTGTATTATATTGAAGAAAAGGATGTTGTTTTCATCGCGGAATATCAAGGCGACCGCGCGGTTATCGCCGATGTTTTGGCCGCCTGTCCGGTTAATCTGGCCGAAATCATCGGCTACCTGGCGGACCAGGATACCAGGACGATTGATTTTAAGTTCACGCCGGACTGGCTTGGGGAAAAGTATGAAGCCCTTCCCCATGAAGGCGAAAGCTTGTTTGTCCGGGGAGAATTCCTTCCTGAAGACGGACCTGACTTCCAATTCCCCGTAACGGCTCATACATAATTTTCAGAGTGAGCGAAAGGCAGGGCAGAGCATGACGCTTTATACGATCGGATCAGGGAAAAAGTCCGCCCGGGACTTTTTCACGCTCCTGCAGGAGAATGGGGTCAAAAGGGTGATCGATATCCGGCTCAACAATACCTCGCAGTTGGCCGGATATTCGAAGAAAGCCGACCTGGCGTATTTTCTCGGAGCCATAGCCGGCATCGACTACCTTCACCTGACGGAGTTCGCGCCAACCGGGGAGCTTATGGAAGGCTACAGGGCCAAAAAAATAAGCCAGCCGGAATTTGCGGAAGCGTATATCCGCCTTATCGAAGATCGCCAGACCCTGCGTCGCTTGGACCATGCCCTTTTGGACTCGGCGTGCCTGCTGTGCAGCGAACCCGCCCCCAAGCACTGCCACCGGCGCCTCCTCGCGGAATATCTGGCGGAAAGAATCCCCGGGCTGAAAGTCGTCCACCTCTAGCCTGGCGCCGCCTTGGGAAAAGAAGTGAGGATAGCGGCAGCGTCAAATCCAGGAATGCACAGACAAGCCGGTCCTTTAAAAAAGGACCGGCTTGTCTGTGCAGAAGATGAGTTTTCGGGATGCGGGGCGGGTATTGGCGCCCAACGCGGGTGCTAAATTTATATCTATAAAATATATCTATATTATTAGAAAATTATTTCGATGGATACAAGGATTCTCGAAATCTTTGGAGAATTCATCTTATTGTCATAACAAGAAGCTTTTTAATTATTGAAGCATTAACGGTAGTGGTTTTACCTGCCGGTCAGGCCTGAACGATGGCGAGGAGGCTCAGTAGTGGACTATCAGATGGTAAAGACCCTGGATAGTGAAGCCAGAAATCAAATACTGATGGCCGAGTTGGATGATGAAAAGGTCAAAGTGCTCGTCAAATACGGCCTCCACTGCAACGCCGATTTATATTGGGAAAGGCCCAAAGGGAAATATCCGCAAAAAGTTTTCTTCAGCCATAAATTTGCCAAAAAGTCCTCGGTTATCAGAATTATATTTTATATATACCAGCTATGTTTTGCCAAGGTGAAATATTTCGAGAGCAACTGGGACGACTTCGTTCCGTACAGCCATAGCTGGCGGGAAGGCTTTAGCGAATGCCCATTATATGACATGGAGTTTATAAAACATAAATATACGGATATTATGTTCGATCTCCGGGACCTGCAAAAAATCACCGATATCAAAGAATTCCGCGCGATCTGCGCTTATCTGGACGGTCTGAAGAAAACTGGATAATGCCCAGCACGGTCCATTCCGCCGCCTTTTCAGGCGGCTTTTATATTTAAAAGCGCCATTTTCCACGGCGTGCGGAAGATTATTAAAGGGCTTTCGGCCGCGAATGGGAAAATAATACATACTACCTTCCGAGGAGAGATCGCTATGTTCAGTCATAAAGTAAGGGACGATGTCGCGTTAAGAATACTGGAAACCAGGCATGCGGAAGACCTTTTCAGCCTGATAGCTGAGAATCGGGAATGCCTGCGGAAATGGCTGCCCTGGGTGGACGGCACGACCCGTCCGGAACAGACGAGGAATCGTATTGAAATCTCGCTCAAGGCCTTTGCCGAAAACAACGGGTTTCAACTGGGGGTTTTTCATAAAGGAAGCATCGCAGGCTGCATCGGCTTGCACAGCATCGACTGGAACAACCGGAAGACATCTATCGGATACTGGCTCGGTGAAGCCTTCCAAGGCCGGGGAATTATGACGGACTCGTGCAAAGCGGTGGTGGATTATCTTTTTAAAGACCTGTCGCTGAACCGGGTGGAAATCAGGGCAGCGCCGGCCAACCTGAAAAGCAGGGCCGTGCCGGAACGGCTGAAATTCGTCAACGAAGGCACCGTCAGGCAGGCGGAATGGCTTTATGACCACTATGTCGACCATGTCGTCTACGGGATGCTGAAAGAGGACTGGCAGTAACCCGCAGGCCGACGAAACGCATCATGGCGCGGTTAAGGCCGCTGAATGCGAACCCCAGGCGACCATCCTTTTCTCGGGGCGTTCGCATCCCGCCCGGCGCGGGCCTGATGAGGCACCAGGGCCGATAATCTTTATTTTAAGACGGCCGATTTCCGGAGGTTCGCAAAATCGTGCGATCCAGCGCATGATTTTATTATACGCCAGGTTTGACAGTCGCGTCCCGCAAGGGCGCGTGGATTGAAACCGGCTCACGCTTCAAACCATGCCACCGGAGGCAGCGTCGCGCCCCGTAAGGGCGCGTGGATTGAAACATCGTCGGTATCCAGGATGAGCTTTGTACCTGCGTCGCGCCCTGTAAGGGCGCGTGGATTGAAACACCGAGACGATGCGTGTAGAGCGCGTCCGTGGGCAACTGGGCTTCTTCCTCCGGCAGGGGGAGAGCGTAGGCGACGGAGGAGATTCCATGCTTTCGGAAATGGGACGACAGCATGAGGCAGAAGAGGAGGGCAGGATTGCTGCTTTAGAATTACAAATTATACAGAGGTCAAGCGGAGCGGAACAGGCAACGATCCGGCAGGGTCGTTGCCTGTTTCTTTCTATTGGGAGGCGGACTGCGTGCGATAATGTGTGCATTCTGAAAAATACTAAAATCAAAATTTGGAAGGGGTTGGAATATATTGGTTGAATTTAGCATAATGGGACGAAGCAACGGCTAAGCGAAAGAAAAAATCAACAGCTCGGATCATCGCCCGGTTTCACGGATGACCGGAGAGGGGGGAGGCCAATGATCTATTACGGGCATACTAGGGAGAATCCGGCTACAAAAGAGCTGTTGCCCAAGGAAAAGTGGCAATTGCTGAAGGAGCACCTGGAGGAAGTGGCGCGGCTGGCGGAAGAGCGCGCGGCCAAATTCGGGGCGGGGAAACTGGGAAGAATCATCGGTCTGGCCCATGACCTCGGGAAGTATTCCGAAGAATTCCAAAAACGCCTTGAGGGAGCGCCCGGGAAAGTCGACCATACAACAGCCGGAACCCAGGAGGTGTACCGCCGGTTTGCCCAAGGGATCGGGCATATGCTGGCGTTTCCCATTGCCGGGCATCATGGCGGGCTGCCGGACGGAACCAAGGGTGATCCGAAAAATCTTCCGGGCCGCCTTGCCAAAACGGGAATTCCCGATTATCAGGCATACGCGCAAGAAATTGCGATTCCGGGGCTGGATATGAAGGAACTCGCGGAAGCTCCCCGGGCGAGAAATGCTGCCATGGCAACATTCAGCCTGGCTTTTTATATTCGCATGCTGTTTTCGTGTTTGGTGGATGCGGATTATCTGGATACCGAGCGCACCATGAACGCGCAGAAATTCATGGCGCGGTCCGAGCCGGAGCCTCTGGCGGCCCTGTTGCAGCGGCTGGAGGAAAAGCTGGCGCTGCTGGCGGAACGCAGCCGGCAAAATCCGTCGGTCGTCAATGCGGCCCGCCAGGCTATCCAGGCGAGATGCTTGGCCATGGCGGAGGCGAGACAGGGCCTGTTCACCCTGACGGTACCCACCGGAGGCGGGAAGACGTATTCTTCCCTGGCCTTCGGGCTCAAGCACGCGGTCCGGAACAAGCAAGACCGGGTGATTTACGTCATCCCCTATACCAGCATCATCGAGCAGAACGCTCAAGTCTTCCGGGACGCGCTGGGCGACGCCGCGGTGCTGGAACATCACAGCAACTTCGAATACCCGGAGGGGGACTTCAACGACTGGGACCCGGAAGAAAAGGCCCACCGCCTGGCGGCGGAAAATTGGGACAAGCCTGTTGTCGTGACCACTGCCGTGCAGTTTTTTGAATCGCTTTTCGCCAATAAGGGATCACAGTGCCGGAAACTCCACAATATGGCCAACAGCGTCATTATTCTGGATGAAGCCCAGATGCTGCCCATCGACTACCTGAGGCCCTGCCTGTGGGCTTTGGCCGAACTGGTGCTCAACTACGGCGCCACGATTGTGCTCTGCACAGCCACTCAGCCGGCGGTGAAGAGCCTGTTCCCGTCCGGCCTGCCAGTGACGGAGATAATGGAAGATCCGGACGGCCTTCAGCAAATCTTCAAACGGGTGACGGTCCACTATGCCGGCGACCTGACGGATGAGGAAGTGGCGACGGCAATGGCCAAAGAGCGGCAAGCGCTCACCATTGTCAATACCCGGCGGCATGCCCGGCTGCTGTTCGACCGGCTGGCAGCCCAAACGGAAGAAGGCATTTTCCATTTATCGGCGCGGATGTGCCCGGCCCACCGGAAGGGCACACTGGCGGAAATCCACCGGGTGCTTCAGGCCGGGCAGGCCTGCCGGGTGGTATCCACCCAGCTTGTCGAAGCCGGCGTGGATATCGATTTTCCGGTCGTCTATCGGGCGGCGGCAGGGCTTGATTCCGTCGCCCAGGCGGCGGGACGGTGCAACCGGGAAGCACGCCGAGCGGCGGGAAGGGTCGTCCTGTTCGATCCGGAACCCCACGGGATGCCGAGCAGAGGGCGCTTCGCCGCAGTAGCGGCGCTGACCCGCAGCACGTTGCGGCTATTGCCGGAGCTTGGCGGCGAACTGCTGTCGCTTAAGGCCATTGAGCATTATTTTCAGCAGTTGCTGGATTTGGAAAAGGACAGCCTCGACGCCCGGGGCATTCTCAAGATGATCAGGGCGGGAGAAGACGGGCTGGCCTTTCCGTTCGCCCGGCTTGCCCGGGAATTCCAGCTGATCGACAAGGAGACGGTTCCGGTGGTTGTTCCCTGGGACCGACGCGCGGAAGAGCTTATGGACGAAGCGGCGCGGCATCCTTTCCCGGCCGGCATGGCGCGAAAGCTTCAGCCTTATGTGGTCCAGATTTACCGGTATGAGCTGGCGGCCTTGGCGAAGGAAGGAGCGGTCAGGCCGGCGGGAGATTTAATAAATTTTGTGACCGATACTAGCTTTTACAGTCCGCGGTTCGGGCTGAAAGAGGCGAAAGAGGTGAAGGCGCCGGAGGGAATACTGATGTTCTGATATCAATCCGAGTAACGCAGGTGAGAAAGGAGAAGACCATGGGCTATGGAATCAAACTTCGGGTCTGGGGCGACTATGCCTGTTTCACGCGGCCGGAGATGAAAGCCGAGCGGGTAAGCTACGACGTGATGACGCCGTCGGCGGCCCGGGGCATTCTCGAGGCCATTCACTGGAAGCCGGCGCTCCTCTGGCGGGTCGACCGCATTCATGTCCTGAACCCCATCCGGTTCGATTCGATTCGCCGGAACGAGGTGGCGGGGAAGATACCCGCAAGAAATGTCAAAACCGCCATGAACGGCGGCGCCGTCGACCTTCACCAGTATGCCGCGGAAGAGCGGCAGCAGCGGGCCTCCCTGGTGCTGCGCGACGTGGAATATATTATCGAGGCCCATTTCGAAATGACCGACAAAGCCGGAGCGGGCGACAACCCCGGCAAGCATTGCGATATTTTCCGGCGGCGGGCACGCCAGGGCCAGTGCCATATGCGGCCTTACCTCGGGTGTAGGGAGTTTCCCGCCCACTTTGAACTGCTGGAGGATGAGGTGCCCCGGTCGGCGCTGTCCGGGGAACAGGACCTGGGATGGATGCTCTGGGATATCGATTTTGCCAAGGACATGCAGCCGATCTTTTTCCGGCCCACGATAAAAGACGGAGTGGTGGACACCCGGCTGCCCGGGGAGGGAGAAACTTGATCCTGCAAGCGCTGAACGAACACTACCGCCTGCTGCTGGAGGAGGATGCAGGGGTCGCGCCGCCCGGCTATAGTCCGGCCAAAGTGACCCATATGCTGATCCTCAGCCGGGAGGGGGCGCTCCTGGACATGGCGTCAATCGCGGTTCCGCAGGGCAGGAAGTCTGCGCCGCGGGTGCTGATGGTGCCGGAGCAAGTGAAGAGAACCTCGGGCATTGCGGCGAATATTCTGTGCGACAATGCCTCCTATGTGCTCGGCGTCGAGCGTGACAAGCAGGGCAAGCCCAGGCTGGCCGCAGAGAAAAACGCCGCGTTCAAGGAAAAAAACCTGGCCTTTCTCAGGGATATTCCCGGCGAAAGCGCCGCGGCAATCGGCAAATTTCTGCAAACCTGGACGCCTGCGCTGGAGCACCCGGTCGTCGCCCGGGACCTGGAAGGGCTGCTGGCCGGCAGCAACATCGTCTTCAAAATCGACGGGGCGCCGGGTTATGTCCATGAGGACAGCCGGATCCGGCAAGCCTGGACCCGTAGCGCAGCCGGAGCCGATAACAGCCCGGTCCTTGGCCAGTGCCTGGTTTTGGGCGGGCGGCTTCCCATCGCGCGCATCCATCCGGCCATAAAGGGCGTGGCCGGGGCTCAGACGAGCGGCGCTTCCGTCGTGTCCTTCAATGCCGACGCTTTCACCTCGTACGGCAAAGCGCAAAGCTACAACGCGCCGGTCAGCGAGGAAGCCGCGTTCGCTTACGGCACGGCCCTGAATTATCTGACCGCCAACGCCGCCAACCGGGTTCGTCTGGCCGACACCACCATGGTGTTCTGGGCGGACAAGAAGGGCGCCCGGAAGGAAGAAGCCCTTCTGGCCTGGTTCCTCGACCCGGCGGCCGAAGCCGGGAATGGCGGCGAAAACCGCAGGCTCGCCCCCGGGGCGGAACAGCAGGCCAAAGCCGTTTGGGAACGGATCAGGCTGGGCTTGCCGGTGCAAGGCCCGGATGCGGAATTCGATCCGGAAGTCCGATGTTTTCTGCTGGGGCTCGCCCCCAACGCTGCCCGCCTGTCGGTCCGCTTCTGGCAGGTCGGCCGTTTCGGGGAGGTCCTGGCCGCGATTGCCCGGCACTACATCGACATGGATATTGACGGCATGGAGCGGATCGGCGGCATGGCGTCGCCCCGGCGGACCCTCAAGGCGCTGGCGGCACAGGAGGAAAGCAAGAACATTCCCCCGCTCCTGGGCGGGCAGCTCCTGAAAAGCATCCTGTCCGGACGGATGTATCCGCAAACCTTGTACAATGCGGCTTTGACCCGCTGCCGGACCGGAGGCGGACACGGCGGCGCGACGACGATCCGGGCGGCTGTCATTAAGGCGTTTTTACTGCGGAGATACCGTATTCAGAACCAGCCGGAGGAGGCAATGATAACCGTGAGCTTGAACGAAGGCAACACCAGCCCGGCGTACCTGCTGGGAAGACTGTTCTCCCTGCTGGAAAAGCTTCAGCAGGAAGCTATGGGCAAGGAACTCAACGCCACCATCCGGGACCGTTACTTCGGGGCGGCCTCCGCGGCCCCCGGCTCGGTTTTCCCACTGCTGCTGCGCCTGGCCCGGCACCATGTGACGAAGGCCGACAATCTGTCTGCCTGGCCGGTCGGGAGCTATACGGACGGGAAAATCCAGGAAGTAATCGGCAAACTGGATATCGACCGGTTTCCGGCCTACCTGAGCCTGGAAGCGCAAGGGCAGTTTATTTTAGGCTACTATCAGCAAAAACAGGCCAACTACTGGAGTAATAAAACCCGCGAAGAAAAGGAGGCTGATAAGGATGAGTAAAGTGCTGGACAAACGGCACGAATTCGTGCTCTTTTTTGAAGTGGAAAACGGCAATCCCAACGGCGACCCGGATGCGGGGAACATGCCGCGGATCGATCCCGAGACCAGTTACGGCCTGGTTACCGACGTATGCCTCAAACGAAAAGTCCGCAACTACATCGACCTGGTGCAAGACGATAAAACCCGTTTTGATATCTATGTCCGGGAGAACGCCGTGCTGAACCGGGTCAACGAAGAAGCCTACAAGGAACAAGGCCTGACGCCCGAAGCGAAAAAATTGCCGAAAGAGGCCGACAAAGCCAGGGCCATCACCGAGTATATGTGCGAACGGTTCTACGACATCCGGGCCTTCGGAGCCGTAATGACGACCGAAGTCAACTGCGGCCAGGTGCGCGGCCCCGTCCAGCTGGGCTTTGCCAAAAGCCTGAGTGCGATTGTTCCCCAGGAAGTGACCATTACCCGCATGGCGGTGACCAATGAGAAGGACGCCGAAAAGGAGCGCACCATGGGGCGCAAGCATATCGTTCCTTACGCCCTTTACCGCTTGGAGGGCTATGTCTCGGCCCCGCTGGCGCAAAAAACGAAGTTTTCCCAAGACGATCTGGAACTCTTCTGGCAAGCGCTCTTGGGCATGTTTGAACATGACCGCTCCGCCGCCCGCGGCAGGATGGCCAGCCGGAAACTGGTGATTTTTGAACACACGACGCCGCTGGGGAATGCTCCCGCCCATCAACTGTTCGAGCTAGTGACAGCGGAGCGCCTCGACCGGGCCAAGCCGCCGCGGGCGTTCCGGGACTACCGCATCAGCGTCAATTACGCTGACAGACCGGACGGCGTCACGATCATCGAACGCTGACGGAAGTCGAGACCCGGAACACGCTCCGGATTATCCGGGCCATGCCGCCCGCTTCCAAGCGACTCGGGCTGCGAGTGTGGCGGATGTCGCGGAGTTTCGCCGGAGCAAGGAACGGAGTGTCGCGCCCACAAGGGTGCGTGGATTGAAACTATTACAGCTTGAATAACCTTCTTCAGTTTGACGTCGCGCCCTATAAGGGCGCGTGGATTGAAACGCAATGCCGGGGGTGCGGCCCACGGTGACCGGCCGCGCCCTATGTGTAAAAATCCGGAATAAGGAATGGTGCTTAAGAGATGGACAGAGTCGCCGAAGAATTGGACGCGCTTTATGCCAGGATTAATCGGGAAGGAGAAAAAGCCATCCAAAATGGACGGGAAGTTGTCGATCCGTTCCTGAACAACATGGACGCGGATGAGAGACTGGGGCTGACCTTGCAGATCGATATGCGGGGGACAACCAACGATATATACGAAAAAGCCGTTAAGAGAATCCGAGAAATTGAACCGGGTCTTTATATTTATCCCGATTCGGATCTGCATATCACCGTAATGGAATTTATAAGCGCCACCAGGGGGTTTGTGAGGGATGGCGACCGGAATGACAAAATGATCGAGCTTATTGAAAATGCTCTGTGCGGCGCAGCCAGGTTCGACCTGGAGTTTAAAGGCTTGATTGTAAGCGACGCCGCGGTTTTGGGAAAAGGCTACTACCGGCAAGGCTTGAATCAAATCCGGAATAAGCTGCGCAGCTTGGCGCGGGAGCAGCGGGTCGGCCTGGAGCAGCGCTATCAGCGCACCTCCGCCCACTTTACCGGGATGAGATTCCGGTCAACCCTCAAAAACCGGAGCGAGTTCCTCAAAATAGTGCGTGAATATAACTTCGCGGCAATCGGGTCATTGAGAGTCAATGAACTGGAATTGGTCGTCCATGACTGGTATAACCGAAGGAAGGAAATAATCAAGAAATTTGTCTTGCCTTAAGGAGGAGCCCGGCGTTCAGGGAGCAGGGGACGGCTCCCTGACTGACGAAGACCGGGATTGGGACTGGCTGGATCATGCTGACGCGAACCCCAGGCGCCCATCGTTTCCCCGGGGCATTCGCACCCCGCCCGGCGCGGGCCTGCCGGGGCCACAGGACCGATAATCCTTATTTTTAAGACAGCCGATATGGAAGGTTCGCAAAATCGTGCGATCCAGCGCATGATTTTATTATATTCCAAGCTCGACAGTCGCGCCCCGTGAGGGCGCGTGGATTGAAACTTTTAACAACTTATCAGCATCGTTAAGCAATTCTGTCGCGCCCCGTGAGGGCGCGTGGATTGAAACGACCGAGATCGCGATCGACGTAATAAGTCCGCGTGTCGCGCCCCGTGAGGGCGCGTGGATTGAAACCGCTGCATGGGCGTGGACTGGGATAAATACGGAGGTCGCACCCTGCAAGGGCGTGAAATGTTTATGGGGCAGAGAGTGGCCCGCTGTTTCCGGGAGCCGCGTTACGGCTCTTTTTGTTTTGCCTGGGAGATGCTAATAAATGGCCTCTATCACTTTTCCGTTATAGAGCACTCCGCCGCGTTCCAGTGTGCCGCCATTGTAGAGGATAAGCTTTATCAAGGCTTCCTCCGGCGATTTGGCAAGAACGACGGCCGAATTGTCCCAATCGGCTTCCTGGCCGCTGTATTCTTCAACTTTTCCGTCGCATACAAACCAAAAGGATATCATAAATTTGCTCCTCCTTGCTTTATGGTAACATCCGCTTCATACGGACATTGGCCGAGTGTTTTATGTTTAGTCGGACTGACACTTGGGCGGCGGGTTAACATCTTTCTGATTTTAAATATAACCGCTTTTGTGGTAAAAATCAACCGCTAATGCGAATTATTAGAGCGTTTTTTTATCTGTTATAATCGCTTTAGCGATAGAGGAGTGAAACAATGGGAATTGATTATGGGGCTAAATTCTTGGAATTGAGAAACAAGTATAAGCTAAGTCAGAAAGACCTGGCAACAATCGCTGAGGTGGGACAAACCACCATCAGCGACATAGAGTCCGGAAAGAAGTCTCCCAATGCTATAACGATTGAAAAGATATGCCATGCGGTGGGCATCACCCTCGCCGACTTTTTCGCGGAGGAGCAGCCGGAGCTTGCGCCGGAATTCCGCCGGCTGCTGGAGACGGCGAAGAAGCTGACGCCCGAGCAGCGGGAGCATTTGCAAAAGCTTCTGGAGGCCATGAGCAGGGACGGAGAAGAGGAATAGCCGATAGGAAGGGGCTGGCCCGGAAGGGGTGCGGTCCTTTTGTTTTGGCGCGCCGGGAAAGGATCAAATGGGGTATATTCGGGCAATCCGCCGCTGCGTCAAAGAACCGCCCGCCGGCGCCCAAGTGGTTGCCGGGAGCAGGGAATCGGCCCGTCCGTGAAGAAAATAAAAGCCAGCATCTTCATTACAGACGCCGGCTTTATTATTTACCGAGCTATTGGAAGCGAGTTAGGGAGGAAGTACATGCACAAGGTTTTGATTCTGGGCGGAAGCGGCCTTTTGGGGACGGCGTTCATCGGTGAACTCAACCGGCATAGCGAATACCGGGTCCATGCAACCTACTTCGATATCCCGTTGCTGTTGAATTACGACCGCAGTTATAAAATGAGCATCGAAGATCCGGACAACCTATGCGGCATCCTGGATGCGGTAAAACCGCACAGCGTCGTGTCCTGCTTGCGGGGGGATTTTAATAAGCAGCTGGCTTTGCACGCCAGGGTCGCCGAATACCTGAGGAAGACCGGCGGCAGGTTGTATTTCCTGTCTACGGTCAACGTCTTTGACAGCGACCGGCGCAGGCCCCACGACGAGGGTGACGCTCCCGATTCCTGCACCGATTACGGGCAGTATAAAATAGCCTGCGAAAAGAGCATGACCGGAATCCTGCGGGAAAATGCCTGCATCTTGCGGCTACCGCAGGTTTGGGGCGCCGGCGCTCCCCGGCTGAACCAGCTTTTGCGGTCCCTGCAGAACGAGGAGAGGATCGTCGTTTATCCGAAGCTGTTTTTCAACGCTACGACCGATGTGATGGTGGCGAAGCAATTGCGTTACATCATGGAGCATAGGCTGACGGGGATTTTTCACCTGGCGGCTGAGGATGTGGTCAGTCACCGGGACTTCTACAAGGGACTGATCACCGGGCTGGGGTTTTCTCAGGCCGAGATCAAGGAAACCCTGGCGGAAGAAGGCTATTTTGCGCTTGCGTCCAGGCGGAAGGGCGAATTTCCCGGGGGACTGCGCCTGACCAACCAGGCGGTGATTGATTATGTGGCAGGAGTTTCGGCAAGGTCTGCCGGGAGCAGGCGGTGACGGGAAAAGCCGGCTTCCCCTCAGGGGGAGCCGGCTTTTCTGCGGGCGGTCTACCGTTGGACCCTGTCCAGGATGTAGATTTCCATCCCGGAAAGTTCTCTCTCGCTGTGAAAGGTTTCTTTTTTAACGAATCCGTTTCTGGCCAGAAGCTTGATGGAGGCGATGTTGGCCGACTTGGGAAAGGCTTCGATGGAATTGAGCCGCATGGTTTCGAACCCATATTGGATGACCCTGGCCAGCGCTTCCTGCGCGATGCCTTTTCCATGGTATTCCGGCTTAAACTCATAACCGATTTCCCCGGTAGCGTGTTCCACGGACAGATTCCAAAGGCAGATCGTTCCGGTCAGCCCGGGGTGGTTTTTCAGGGCGACGGCCCAGACGATCCATTCGTTGCTGGAATTTTCCCGGGTGAGATGATGGATGTGCTGCCGCGCCTTATCGAGGGTGTAGGCCGCCGGGTCGTCCACATAGTATTTCGCCACATTTTCGTTGGACCGGATGCTGAAAATCGCGGCGGCATCGTCCGGGGTAAGCTGCCGCAGCGTCAGGCGCTCCGTGGTCAGGACCGGGAACGGTGTGAAGTTGTTGTTGAGCATGGGTATCAGCCTCCGGCAGTCAGTCGATCCGACTTGATTCTACTTAGATAATTAGCCGATCTTCCCCGGTTTCCTCCCGGGGCCTCTCACACCTTAGCGCGGAGGGCATATACTGGGTATAGCAGCGAGCCGAGCAAGGTAGAGAGGTGATGAAATGTTCGAAAGCCAGGTAAGGGAAATCGTCAGCCAGTTGGCAAACACATCCGAGTTCCGGGCGCTAAAAACCGCCAAAGAGGTCGTTGATCATCGCAGCGGACTAAAGAATCAGGTGGAACAATTCCTTGAGGACAATGCCCAGGCGTTTCAAGGGGAGAATGCAAGGCCGGGCCGCCGCGAGGAAGAGATGAAGAAGCGGTTCGAGGCCATGATGCGGGTGCCTGAGATCGAGGCTTACTTCGATGCGGCCCACCGGTTCGAATATGTGTTATTCAAGCTGCACGAGCAGATAGACCGGCAGATCGAGGAAACGCTGGAAGGCAAGTAATATACGGAGAGACGCAAAAAAACCGCCGGCGGCGGTTTTTTGCGTTTCTCCGGGTTATTTGTGATCACCCAGATTATGAATCGTCACGGTCGCCTGAATGTCAAACTGGGCCTTGGAAAAAACCTCGGGCCAGTTATTCTGGTATTCTTCCCACTCATCCGGCAGATAAGCCCGGACCTTGCCGCCGAAGAAGCCGTTCAGGTCGCAGGGGACGGACTGGACGGCGCGCACGGAAGCGGTGATGTTGTTGACGATTTCGTTCCGGAAGGCGGCTTCCAGGCCGGGGAGCTGCTCGGGGCTCAGCGGTTCCTTGCTTTTAAAGCCTAAAAGTTCTTCGATGTTGCCCCAAACGTGGATCTTGACTACATAATGCAGTTGGCCGTCGATGATGACCGGCCTGACCTCGCATTTTTCTCCCAGCATTTTCAGGGCCAGTTTCTGCCCCGGATAATCGGGAGACTCGGCGACGATGCTGGCCGATTTTTGGAGGCCGCGCAGCAAGCGCAGGCCTTGCACCATATATTCGTCGATATAGCCGGCAAACCGGTCCTGCCTGAATACGGCGGCGCCTCCCATCTTCAGCACGCCGCCGGCGAGGGTGAGGCAGGGCAGGGAGATGTCGCCGCCGTTGTCGAGCGCGGCGATCAGGTACCCCAGATCCGAGTTCCCCACCGGGAGGTGCGCGTTCCGAACCTGGCCGCTGGCTATCCCGCTGATCAATTCGCCGCTCGGCTCGCCGGTGGGCGATTCATATTCGAGGATGGGCTTGGCTTCCCCCGGAGTCACATAGATCCGGATGCGCCAGCGGAACTCCGGCTCCCGGATGAGGTAGTCGATCAGTTCGCGCAGGGAAATTTCCCTCAGCACCGCTTCGCTGATAATGATGGTGTCCATGTGCTCATAGTAAAGAATTTTGCTGGTCTGGCCAAGGGTGTCCCGCACCATTTCAAACAGGGATTCCCCCAGGTTGGACAGCACATAGGGGCCGCTTTTGGACTTGGTTTTGCCCTCGCTGGGCTCCAATTTGAGCACTTGATAGCTCATTAGAAAGCGTTTGGTCCCATGGGGCTGGGTGAAAGTGGCGTTCAGCTGTTCCGGAGTCGGGTTGGCGGGGGCGACATCCAGCGCGATCGCCGTGACGACGCCCCGGTCCTGGAGCTCGCCCCGGTCCCAGCAGCCCGAAGTCGCCACGGCGATAAGCAGCAGCACGGCTGCTAGACAGGTTCTCCTACGCATCTTTTTCCTTTCCTCTGTTTCAGTTTGACTGCGATGAGCAGCGCCGGCACGACAACCGCGGAAAAGGATACGCCTATCGCTGTAGCCAGCGCTCCGGCTTTTTCCGCGATAATTGCGTATTCCAAGGGTACGCCCGCGATCAGGCTGATGACCGCCAGCGCGATGACGTAGTGGCGGTAATCGCCCCGACCGGTCCAATCGGCCAGAATCCTGGCCGGGACGGCCAGGAAGATGACCATGGTATCGTAGACGACGGGCAGCCAGAGATAAACGAGATACAGCTCCAGGCGTTCCAGGAAGGTTCCCGGGATTTCGACCCCCTTGATGACGAGCAGGGTGGGCACCGAAAGGCTTGCCGCTGTTTTGGCCGTAAGCACTCCTACCGTGATGATCATGATGATTGCGAAAAAGACGGCCATTGAGCCGAAGGCTACGGCAATTGTCCTGATCTTGCTCACCCCCAGCCGGTGGATAAGGGGATAGAGGATGAGGATGACCTCATAGCCGCTGTAGAAATTCCAGGTGCTGTAGACGGCCTTGACGGTTTTGACCGGGTCGCGGGGAATAAGGGGCAGGAGATTCTCATGGTTGAAATTCAGGAAGGATGTCATCCACATTATAAAGAGGGGAATCAGGGCGGTAAAAATAAGGACTTCCTGGATGCGCACGATGGTTTTCCAGGACTGCAGGGCGCCGTAGATGCAAAGGCAGAGGAACAGGATCGCCACCGCTTCCTTCGGGGTGCGGACGAACATGGTGAAGGCGACGACCCGGCTGAATCCCTGGAGTATGGTGCAGAATTGCAGGTAAAATACCAGGAGGAACCAGAGGCAGACAAAACCGCCGACATATTTCCCCGCCAAATCGCGGCTGTAGAAAGTAAAGGGTTTGTCCGGAAAGGCCGCGGCCAGCTTCAGCATGAGGAAGGAAAAGAAGAAGAAGACGGCGGCGCCCAGACAAATCGTGATCCAGCCCCATTGTCCGGTGTCCTTGATGAAATCGGCCGGGGCCAGGATGATTTGCGAGCCTGTCCCGGTCGCCGCCACTACGACGGCCAACTGCCAGGGGGAAAACTTGAGCCGATCGTCAGCCATCGGTGTTCCCTCCGGACCGGCTGCGGTCCTGCGCTCCGAAGACCTTGGGCCGTATTCTCAAGAAATTGGCCGGCAGGCGGACGAAGTTGTCCTTCCAATCCTGCAGCATGGTGGTGTCGAACAAGCCGCCGAGAAAGGATTCGCCGAAGTTCTCCAGCGCAGCCATATGCGTTATTACAAATAGCGAGCCGATGCCGACGCCGAATAGGCCGAAGGTGGAAGCCAGGAGCAGGATGGGGATGCGAAGCCAGCGCAGGCTGAGGCTGAGAGCGTAGGAGGGCACGATATAGGAGCAAATGGCGGTAATCGCCATGACCACGACCAGCAAGGGATTGATGATCCCGGCTTCCACGACGGTGGACCCGATAACGAAGCCGCCGACGACGCTCGCGGCCACGACGACCTTTTCCGGCAGCCGGGTTACGGCCTCTTGGAAGAGTTCGAGCAGGGCTTCCATGACAAAGGCTTCCAGAAAGGCCGGAAACGGCGCCCGGGCTCTCAGCTCCGCGATGGTGAGCGCCAGTGAGGTGGGAAGCACTCCGGGCTGGAAAGAGACGACGGCCACGTAAAATCCGGGCAGCAGCACCGCCAGGACCGCCGCGATATAGCGGGTAAGCCGGATGAGCGAGGCCACGACCGGGGTGACGGTGTAGTCGTCGGTGGTTTGCAGGAGTTGCTGGAAATTGGAAGGGCCGATCAGCACCCAGGGGGTGTTGTCGATGATCAGGGCAAACCGTCCGTCATACAGAGCGGATACTACTTTATCCGGCCTTTCGGTGACCTGCAGGTAGGGGAACGGGCTCCAGGGATACTCGGAGAGCTGCTCCTCCAGGCTGCCGGCCGACAGCAGGCGGTCGGTCGAGATGTTGCGGAGCCTTGCGGATACTTCGTCGACAATGGCTGCTTTGATTAAATGTTCGATGTAGATGAGCGCCACTTGGTTTTTCGCCCGCTCGCCGACGGTAAAATACCGGAGCTTGGCATTGACGTCCGAGGTCCGCCGCCTGATCACGGCGACGTTGTCGTCCAAGGTTTCGTTGAAGGCGTCCAAGGGGCCGCGCAGGGCGCTTTCCCGCCTGGCCTCGGTTATATCCCGCTTGGCGACCCTGATTGTCCCCAGGACGGCCGCCGCTTCAAAACCGTCCATGACGATGAGGCTGCTGCCTTGCATGACGTCGCGCGCCGCCGAACTCGCGTCGGTGGTGAACTCGAGCAGGGGAGCCGGCAATATTTCCAGGAGTTGCTGGTGGCTTTCGATGGCCTGCTTGGCTTCCAGAAGCCGGAGGATATTGGTCTCGATTCTCTCCAGGTCGGACATTCCTTCAATAAAATACAGGATGCCCCGGCGGCCCGCGGCGCGGAAATGCCGTTTCTTCACGTCGCCGCAGCCGGAAAAGACGGAATGCAGCAGTTGCTCGTTGAGGTTGAGGTCGGCGGAGAAAGTGCAGCCGTTCCCGCCGGGAGAAGAGAGCAGCTCTCGGGTGATGCCCTGCAGCTGGGTTGTTACTTCCTTGGCGCTTTCAACAAGGCGGGCCAATCCCCGGTGAGTGGCGGCCGTGCGGTCAAGGGCGGCGTCAGGAAAGCGGTGGGAAAGTTTGCGAAGCAACCTCATATCCTCCTGTGGAACAATTATCCATCTTATTATGCAAGATGTCGCGCATAGTTATTCTCACAGCCGGGCAGATATGCCGGAGCCCCGCGAATTCGCCGCGGGACATTCCGGGAGACCGGGCCGTGGCCCTGGCATTATCCGTCAACCTGCCTTATAATGAAAATTGAGTTTCTTCCCGATCATCATCACCGGGAAGGCATATTCATAACCGAACGGGGCGGATGACCCCGGAAGAATCGAGGGGCAACGATGAAAGCGCTTGTACTGGCGGAAAAACCCAGTGTGGCCCGCGAAATCGCGCGGGTTTTGAAATGCAATGCGAAGAACAAAAATTATATCGAGGGCCCGGACTATGTGGTGACCTGGGCGCTGGGGCACCTTGTCACCCTGGCGGAGCCGGAGGACTATGACGACAAATACCGGGAATGGCGGCTGGAAGATTTGCCGATGCTGCCCTCCCGCCTGGAGCTGAAGGTCATCAAGAAAACCGCCCATCAGTTTTATGCCGTCAGCCAACTGATGAAGCGGCCCGATATCAAGGAACTGATTATCGCCACCGATGCCGGCCGCGAAGGGGAATTGGTGGCCCGCTGGATCATGGCGGCGGCGAAATGGAAGAAACCTTTCCGGCGGCTCTGGATTTCCTCGCAGACCGACGACGCCATCCGCGAGGGGTTTAGGGTGCTGAAACCCGGAACGGCCTACAACAATCTCTTCGACGCGGCCGTATGCCGGGCCGAGGCGGACTGGCTGGTGGGGCTCAACGTCACCAGGGCCCTGACCTGCAAATTCAACGCCCAGTTGAACGCCGGGCGGGTGCAGACGCCGACGCTGGGGATGATTGTCAATCGGGAGACGGAGATCCAAAAGTTTGTTCCGAAAGATTACTGGACCATCCGGGCGAATTTTGACGGTTATTTCGGCGACTGGCGCGACGCGGGGGGCAACAGCCGTTTGTTCGATTTCGCGCAGGCGGAAGCCATTGCCGATAAGCTCAAGGGTCACGCCGGAGTGGTCGCCGATGTCCGGATGGACGCCAAGAGCGAACCGCCGCCCCTGGCCTTTCATCTGACGGAGCTGCAGCGCGAGGCGAACCGGCGGCTGGGTTTCTCCGCCCAGGAGACCCTCTCCCTGTTGCAGCGGCTCTATGAGCAGCACAAACTGGTGACTTACCCGCGGACCGATTCCCGCTATATCTCGGCGGATATTGTGCCGACCCTGCCCGCCAGGCTGAAGGGCATAGCGGCCGGACCCTATGCCGAAATGGTCAGGCCGCTGCTGCAAAAGCCGCTCACGCCAGGCAAACGGTTTGTGGACGACGCCAAGGTTTCCGATCATCACGCCATTATCCCCACCGAGCAGCCGCTGCAGCTGGCTGCGCTCAGCGCGGACGAGCGAAAGCTGTATGATCTGATCGTCCGGCAGTTCATCGCCGTGCTCTATCCTCCCCACCGCTACCAGCAGACGACCCTGGTCACCAGCGTCAACGGCGAAAACTTCTATTCCGTCGGCAAGGTGATTGTGGACCAGGGCTGGCGGGCCATCACCTCCCGGTCGGCGGAGCGGGACGAAGCCGGCGGCGACGCCCTGCCCGAGCAGACCCTCAGCAGCCGCAAAAAAGGGGATGAGGCGGCTGTAGCCGGTATGAAGATCAATAAGGCGAAAACCAAACCGCCGGCGCGCTATACCGAAGCCACCCTGCTTTCCGCGATGGAGAATCCCGGCAAGTTCATCGAAGACGAAGAACTCAGGGAGTCGATCCAGCAGAGCGGCCTGGGCACGGTGGCCACGCGGGCCGAGATTATCGAGAAGCTCATTCACGCCAGTTATATCGAGCGCCAGGGCAAGGAACTGGCGCCGACCTCGAAGGGGAAGCAACTCATCAGCCTTGTGTCCGCAGACCTGAAGACCCCGGAGCTGACGGCCCAGTGGGAGCAGGTCCTCGCCAACATTGCCAAAGGCAAGGACAGCAAGGAGGATTTCATTGCCCGGATCAGGGAATACACCAACGCTTTGGTCAAGGAGACCATCACGGATACCGCCACCTATAAGGCCGACAACATTTCCCGGGTCAAGTGCCCCCTCTGCGGCAAGTTCATGCTGATGGTAAACGGCAAGCGGGGCAAGATGCTCTCCTGCCCGGACCGGGCCTGCGGGCACCGGCAGCCGGAAAAGGAAAGGAACCCCGGCAGCCTCAGGCCTTCGAAACACGAGAGCCGGATGAATGAGCAGCTGATTGCGAAGTTCAGCGACAATTCCAGCGTTTCCAGCAATCTGGGCGAGCTGCTGAAGGCGGCTCTGGCCAAGAAGGAGTAGCTAAGACAGCGGCGGGCCTGCGGAAGCGGGACGCGGAAAGCTCATGAACCCCCCGGAGGATGCTCCGGGGGGTTCATGCCCAGTTTGGAAATTTTGCCGCAAATTGCCGTTGCCGGCGGCCGGCCGGTGGAATATAATAGATATATACCCGTACCCCGGGGGGGTGGGAAAAGATGGCACAACCAAACCGGCTGGGTCATGGGATAGGAGTGAAGCTTTTGGTCAGATATCAACCCGAGGGCGTATGCGCCCGGGAAATACAGTTTGAAGTAGTGGACGGCAAGCTCAGGAATGTCCGGTTCATCGGCGGCTGTCCCGGCAATCTGAGCGCCATCGGCAAGCTGGTGGAAGGCATGCCGGTGGAGGAGGCCATTGCGAAGTTCAAGGGGAATCTTTGCCGCAACGGCACCTCCTGCGTCGATCAACTGGCCAAGGCCCTGGAGGCGCTGCGCCCTTAGCCGGGCTTTGGCGCTTGAGCAGGTTTGGGAGGTGGCATGGATGGAGTATCTGATTGATGCGCTGGGGGACTTTTGTCCCATCCCCAATCTCAAGGTCCAGAAGGCCCTTTCGCAGACGAAAGCGGGGGACCGGATCGTGCTGTTGACCGATCACAGCTGCACGGTGACCACCATCAAGGAGGAGATGCGCCGCCGCCGCTTGGTTCCCAAGGTCGAGGAAGTAGAAAACGGAATTTGGCGGATTACGATTACGGTGGGCTAGCAGAATTCCTTGGCCGACGATTTCATGAGCTTGAGGAATTCTCTGGCGATGGTGGAGTGGGGTTTCTTTTTGTAAGCAATGTGAATGGGTTGCACGATGGAAAGGTCGGTGACGGTTAAGGAGCTTAACGTGCGGTTGAAAAGCTCCTTTTTCACCGCCATCCGCGGCAGGATCGAGAAGCCGTGCCCGGCTTCGACCGCGGCTTTGATGGAGTCGATGCTGGTAAGCTCCATAACGACATTGAGGTTTTCCGGGTCAAGGCCTGCCTCGCGCAGGCCCTGCTCCACCGTGGCGCGGGTTGCCGAGCCTTCTTCCCGCAGGATCAGCGGTCGGCGGCAGAGCTCCTTCCAGGGCAGGGCCTGATCGCGGGGCCACTCTGCGGTGGCCGGCACGACCACCACCATTTCTTCGCAATGAATTTCGCTGGTGACAAAGTTATCCGGCCGCTCGCCTTCGACAATCGCGATTTCAATCGTTTCTTCCCGGAGCTGGTCCAGAATCTGACGACGATTCCCCAGCTTCAATTTAATTTTCGCCTCGGGGAAATTGCGCTTGAAGATGAAAATGCTGCAAGGCACCGCGAAACCGCCGATTACACTGGTGGCTCCAAGGAGCAGCGTGTCGTTGAGGGAGGCGCGGAAGGCGCTCATATCCTCCTCCATGAGGACCGCCATGGTCATCATCCTTTTGGCATGCTCATAAAGGATCTTTCCCGCCTCGGTCAAGGACAGGCCGTGGGTCGTGCGCTTGATCAGGCTTACCGCGAAGTGGTTCTCCAGCTGCTTTATGTTCTGGCTTAGCGCCGGCTGCGATATGTAAAGGTTTGCGGCGGCCTTGGAGAAGGAACCGGAGTCGATAACGGTGACAAATGCCCGCAGGAGATTAAGATTCAATTCGTCACCTCCGTTATTATAAGTCAAACTTATAATAGCATAATTAAGGGGAATTTTACAGGCGGTGCTCAGCAGGCTAGAATAAAATCAGGCGAAAAGCTCAGCAGGATGGTTCAGTGCTCCAGG
Source organism: Sporomusaceae bacterium UBA7701 (assembly GCA_002482545.1). Lineage (GTDB taxonomy): Bacteria > Bacillota > Negativicutes > Sporomusales > UBA7701 > UBA7701. Next base: position 379,916 of record DLGF01000014.1, on the reverse strand, counting down.
ACAATTTTATTTGCAGTGATTCTGACGGGAAAGTTCGGCCAAGGCCGGGATGCTTTCTCCATTTTAATGGCAAAGAATGAGAAATATTTCACAATTTTAATAAACGTTTGCTGCGATGAGTCCGGAGATAACACGGGTGGCGCGCAACCTGTGCTCAAAAATACATAGGCGAGGAGGAATTTAAAGTGACTGAGGCCCAAACCGCGACAACCTTGATCAGGCGGTCCCCGGCAACGCCGAAAAAGAAAAAAAGCCAGATCGGCTATACTCTGGCGGCGATCGCTGTGGTGGCCGCAATCGGGATATTCCTGGCGCAGATCAAGGTTTTGCTCAGCATGATTTGGTTCTTGGGGATAGGACTGGGGGTCATCCTCCAGAAAGCCCGGTTTTGCTTTACGGCGTCTTTGCGGGATCCGATTCTGACAGGCAGCACGTCCCTGACACGGGCGACTTTGATTGCCTTTGCGGTCGCGACAGTCGGTTTCGCCGCCCTCCAGTTCACCAATCTGCTCAAGGGAGGCCCGGTGATCGGCAATGTTTCCCCGGTGGGGATCCATACCGCCATCGGCGCCGTTCTTTTCGGCATCGGCATGGTCATTTCCGGCGGCTGCGCTTCCGGAACGCTGATGCGAATGGGTGAAGGGTTTGCCATGCAGTGGATTTCCATCATCACTTTCGTTATCGGGTCGGTGCTGGGGGCGATGCATTTTGGCTGGTGGAGCGAGCATTTCTTCAATGCGGCGCCGAAGATTTACCTGCCCGGGACTTTCGGCTGGGCCGGGGCTTTTTTCGGCCAGCTGGCCCTGCTGGGCGTCCTGTATGTTTTGGCTACCTGGTATGAATATCGCAAGTCCAATTAATGCTCAAACAAGTTGTTAAGGAGGAATTTACGATGGCTGAATTTAGTTTGGACGCGCTGGGCGAGGCTTGCCCCATCCCTTTGCTGAAGGTGCAGAAAAAATGGCCGGACCTGAAGGGCGGCGATGTGTTGATCATCCATATCGACCACAGTTGCGCGCTAAAGAATATTCCGGAATGGGCACGGAAGGAAGGGCATAACGTAGAGGTCGAGGAAGTCGAGGACGGCGTATGGGACATTTATATTGAGAAAACGGCGTAGGAGGGTGGGTGAGCCATGACTACCAGGGCAATGCAGGAGATCGAGAATCTGAGAACGGTGGTTATCAAGGATGCGTGGCCTTACTGGCTGGGAGCCATTATGCTGGGGCTGGCGAATATCTGCATCTTCATCGTCACCGCGGCCCCGTGGGGCGTCACCACGACCTTTGTGTTCTGGGGCGCCTGGCTTTACCAACTGGTGGGCGGTCATCCTGAGACCTGGTCCTTTTTTACCCTCCAGCCGCCGATGCTGCAGGCGCTGAAGGGCGGCATCCTCAACCATGGCGGCTCGATCATGAATATCGGCATTATCGTGGGCGCGTTCCTGTCGGCGGCGGCGGCGTCCCAGTTCCGGTTCAAGAGGATCAAAGCCGGGCGGCAGGTGGTCGCGGCGCTTGCCGGCGGCCTGCTGATGGGCTATGGAGCGCGGCTGGCCTTCGGCTGCAATGTCGGCGCCTATTTCAGCGGTATTGCTTCGATGTCGCTGCATGGCTGGGTTTTCGGCATCTTCATTTTCGTCGGCGCTTATTTGGGAAGCAAGCTGTTGGTCAAATATTTCATGTAGGGTGAGAATATGGCAAAACAACGAGAGTATTGCGATGTCGCCGTAATCGGCGGCGGCGCTGCCGGATTGACGGCGGCCATTTACTGCGGACGGGCGCGGCTGAAGACCGTCTTGTTCGAAAAGGCGCTGCCCGGCGGCTTAGCCACCTACACCAGCGAAATCGAGAACTACCCGGGCTTTCCGGAGGCGATCCCGGGCACCGCTTTGATGAAACTCTTCGAAAAACAGGCCAAAAGGTTCGGCGTGGAGTTTAAGCTCACGGCGGTGAAGCAGGCCGACCTGACCGGCGGCGAAAAGGTGATCAGCACCTTCCGCACCGATTATGTGGCCAAAGCGGTGATCGTCGCTTCCGGCGGCAAGCCCCGCCTGACCGGGGCGATAGGTGAAGAGAGCTTTCTTTACGACAAGGGGATTTCGTTTTGCGCCACCTGCGACGCGGCGTATTATACCGGGAAAAAGGTGCTGGTCGTCGGGAGCGGGGACGCCGCGATCGAGGAAGCGATGTTCCTGACGAAGTTCGCCGACAAGGTGCAGGTCTCGGTTATCCATGACCGGGGCATCGTGGATGCGAACGAGGTGGCCAAGGAGCACGCTTTCGCCAATCCCAAGCTGGAGTTCATCTGGAATACCGTGGTGGATGAGTTCCGCGGCGGAGAACGGCTGCAGCAGGTGGTTTTGAAAAATATCAAAACCGGCGAGCTCAGTCCGGTGGATGTGGATGGCTGCTTCCTGTTTATCGGCTATCTGCCCGACACCGACCTCTTCAAGGGGCAGGTGGAGATGGACGGGCGCGGTTATATTCCGACCGACGATAATATGGCGACGAATCTTCCCGGGGTGTTCGCCGTCGGCGACGTCCGGGTCAAGGGCCTTCGCCAGGTGGCCACCGCAGTCGGGGACGGCGCGGTCGGCGGAGTGGCGGCGGAGCGGTACCTGGCCGAGAAGGCGTATTTCGACGAGCAGATCATGGGAGGAAGCTGCCCGACGGTGGTGTATTGCTGGAACCCGACCGATCCGGTCTGCCGCTCGCTGATGTCCGACGTGGAAAAGCTCAAAGAGAAGTACCGCGAACAGGTCAAAGTCGTGAATGTCGATATGTATAAGGCGGGGAGCCTGGCCGCCAGGCTGGGGATCCAGCAAGCGCCGGCCCTGGCGCTGGTCAGCGACCGGGCGGTGGCGTACCGGGCGCTTGAGTGCACCGATGTCCGCGCAATTGAAGCAGAGCTCGCAAAAATGATTGGCTAAGATAATCCCGGCATAAACGTTCATCCCCCGGAACTTAAGTTCCGGGGGATTTTTACCGTTGCTTATAAGCAGCAGGAAAGGGACTCCACGGTTCCGGGCGGCTTTCGGGCCGGCCGTCAGTCGGCAGCGGGCCCGGCCTCGCTGTCGATGAGGTGGATGAAGTAGGTGGCGGCCAGGAGATCGGCCGCGCCGCCCGGACTGATGCGGCGGGCAATGAACAATTGGTCGAGGCCGGCGATTTCCCGCCGGCCGCTTTCGGTCAGCATCCCTCCGCCGGACAGGATCGACCCCGCCAGCGCCTGGACTTCCCGCAGCACGTCCGGACCGTGGCGGTTGAGCACCGTTGTGTCTTCCGCGACGGTCATCAGGGCGAGCAGGGCCTGGACCAGGGCGTCGTTCAGGGACAGCCCGGCGGATAGGGCGTCGCGGAAGCAGGGAAGGGCGAGGTTCGCGATGTTCGGCAGGCCGGCTTCCATTTCGCCGCGGATGCCGGTGACGCCATATTCCAGGAAAAGCTTCTCGCCGGCGGTGGCCTTGCGGCTCAAAGGCATGCGCCGCAAAGGTTCCAGCTCCCGCTCCACCAGTCCCTGGCAGATAGCGGCGACCCTCTGGCATACCGAAGACGCCGCCGGCCGGCGGGAGTCCCTGAGAACACCGGCCGCCGCCGCCGCCAGGACGCCTTGGAGAAAAAGCAGGCCTTTCTGGGTGTTGACAGCGGCGGTGGCCCGAAACATTTTCGCTTCGCCGTCGGCGCCGATGCGGCGCAGAACCGGAAGCAGCGCCGGGCCGGAGCCGTCGTGGCTCCACCCGGCCGCCGCGCAGCGGAACATCGTTCCCGCCAGGGCGCTGCTGCTCTTCAAAAACAGGAAATAGTCCATGTCCTGGTGGGCTCCGGCGTTGCGCCGGTCCACAAGGCCGGGGGCGGGGGTGCAGGCCGCCTCCATGAGCATGGCCTCGACGGCCCGGGCGCCGACCTCCCACACGGCCTCCGGCCAGCAGTTGGTGGCCTCGGCGGCGAAGGAGGCCAGCCAACTGCCCGCCTGGCGCAGGATTTCCCGCTGGTCGTGCCGTCCCGAGCGCCTGCAGGCGAGCGCCTCTTCCTCGCAGACAAAGCATTTCCGGCCGGGGAGAGCCAAGTGGCTGCGGGATATTTGCAGCCCGGCGGCGTCGAATACGTCGATGTCCAGCAGCCGGGCGTAGCTGCTCCTGGTTTCCAGCTCGACGCCCAGCCGCTTCAGCCTGACGGGCGCGCCGTCCACCGCGAACAGGGCCGCCGGCCCGCCGTCGGCGTAGATCATGCGTTCCTCCGCGATGGTCAGGCCTTCCCGTTCGGCTTGCTCGCGAAAGAGCGCCGCGGCGTGGCGCAGGAGCTGTCTGAGGGGAGGACTGTTTTTTATCCGGCCCGGCATGTTGAGGGTAATGCTGACAACAGGCAGGCCCCAGGCCGCTATCAGGCCGTCCCGGATGGCCGAGCGCTGCTCCTTGGCGGCCAGCACGGCTTTAAGATCGACTTCGTGCACGCATTTCACCTCATTGTCCGGACAGAATGGAGCAGGAGCCTTGCCCGTATCCGCGCCAAGGGCCTTGAAACTGTCTTGGATCGCCTTGCTATAAGGGCTTCCGGACAACATCGATAATTGTGCCGTCCCGGTACTCGACTACCGCCACGACTTCGTCGCTCACCCTGATTTCTGCCGGGCGTCCCGCGAGGTCATAGGCGATCTGCCGGAGTTCCTCGATGCTCATGACCGGCAGGCCGCTGCCTTTGAGATTGCCGATAAGATCGGTCCGGCGGGGATTGACCGCCAGGCCGCGCTCGGTGACGACGACATCCACCGTTTCGCCGGGGGTGACGATGGTGTGGACCCGGTCGATGACCATCGGAAGGCGGCCCCGCAGGAGCGGCGCGACGACAATCGCCAGCCTGGCCCCCGCCGCCGTGTCGGAATGGCCGCCGGACGCCCCCATGATGACGCCGTTGGAATCGGTTATGACATTGACGTTGAAATCGACATCGACTTCGGTGGCGCTGAGAATGACGACATCCAGATTGTTGACTGCCGGCCCGCCGTTATGGGGATTGGCGTAATAGGACGCGGATACTTCGACATGGCGGGGGTTGTTTTTGAGGGACTGAATGGAAGAAACATCGAAGTCCTGCACGTCGAAGACCGTCTGAAACAGCCCCTGCTCCAGCATTTCGACCATCGGGGCGGTGATGCCGCCCAGGCCGAAGCTGCCGGTTATGCCGCGGGCCAGCATCTTTTCCTTGATGAACCTGGCGGCGGCCAGCGAAGCTCCGCCGCTGCCGAGCTGCAACGAGTAGCCGTTCCGGAAATAGCCCGAATGCTCGATGATGCCGGCTGCATATTCGGCGATCAGGAGCTCGCGGGGGTTGCGGCTGATGCGCAAGGCGCCGGAGGCGATGCCGGCCGGGTCGCCGATGCTGTCGAGAATGACGACGAAGTCCACCTGGGTTTGAGGAATGCTGATGGGGGTGGCCGGATAGGGGACAAGGTTGTCGGTTATGGCGACGACTTTGTCGGCGAAGGCCGCGTCCACCATGGCATAACCCATGGAGCCGCAGGCCGACCGGCCTTCGATGCCGTTGATGTTGCCGTAATGGTCGCAGCAGGGGGCGCCGATGAAGGCGACGTCGATTTTGAGTTCGCCGGCCTCAATGGCCCGGGCCCGTCCGCCGTGGGAACGGATAACCGCCGGTTTGGCCAGTTTGCCGGAGGTGAGCAGCTTGCCCAGCTTGCCGCGGGCTCCGCTGGTTTCAATGGCGGTGATGACTCCCGCCTCGATGTGGGGGAGGATGGCGTCGTTGATGTCGTTGAGGGAGCTGGGGGCCAGGGTCAGTCCGGTGATCTTCCTGCGGGCGATGGCCTCGACGACCTGATTGAGGACAAAATCCCCGTTGCGGAAATGATGGTGGAAGGAAATGGTCATGCCGTCCCGGAGGCCGGCGGCCTCGATCGCCTGGTCGATGGATTTCATCAGCTTATCCGAGCCGGGATTGTTCGCCCGAAGCTTGGGGCCGGCCGTCCGCCCGGCGGGGACTGCCGCAAAAGGCCCGGCATAGGGGCGGACAGGGGCGATGCCTTTTATGGCGTCCGGAATGAGTCTGCCAACTGCGTTTATCATAAGGAAACCTCCTCTTGTCTTAGCGGCGGACAGCCGCCGCGTAGGCCAGCACCCGCTCGGCCCTGATTACAATCGGGGTATCGATCATTTTGCCGTCCAGGGCGATGACCCCGGAATTATGTTCGAGAGCATCCTTATAGGCGGCGATAATCCGCTCGGCCTGCCGGATTTCCTTTTCGGTCGGGGTGAAAATCTCCTGGACCAGCCGGACCTGCCTGGGGTTGATGACCGATTTGCCGTCAAAGCCCATTTGTTTGATGAGCTTGGTCTCGGCGATAAAGGTTTCCTCGTCGTTTACGTTCGAAAAAACGGTATCAATGGCGTTGATCCCGGCGGCTCTTGCGGCCAGCAATAGATGGGACCGGGCGGCAAACAGCTCGGTGCCCTCTTTGCTGCGGGTGGTTTTCAGATCAGCCACGAAGTCCTCGCCGCCAATCGCCAGGGCAACCATCCTGGGGCTGGCGGTGGCAATGTCGTAAGCCTGGAGCAGGCCCTTGGCGGTTTCGATGGCGGCCATCATTTTGATGGAGCCGGGCGCGAAGCCGTGCGCTTTTTCCGCGGCGGCGATGATTTCATCGACATCCCGGATATCCCGGGCATTTTCCGCCTTCGGCAGGCGGATGAGATCCGGCTGGGCCGGCAGAACGGCCTTCAGGTCTTCCAGACCGTACGGCGTTTGGATATGATTGATCCGCACCGCGACTTCACAGGGATATTTCAGACGGCGGATGGCGCTGGCGACAAGGTGGCGGGCGGCGTCTTTTTCGCTGATGGCCACGGCGTCCTCCAGGTCGAAGATGACCGTATCCGCGCCGTAAATCCCTGCGTTTTGCAGCATGGCCGGGTTGTTGCCCGGCATAAACATCATGGCTCGGCGTAATCTTTCCTGTTGCATGACTGGTACCTCCTTAGCGCGTCGCCCGCGCGACGGCCGTCGTCACCCGGGCCTCGATGGTATAGTCGAGGGCGCCCTTGTCGTTGGCGTTGACAACGGCGTCTTCGATCCCGTAGGAACTAAGGGTTTTGGCGATTAGGCTTTTGATATGTTCGCCATATTGTGCTAAAGTAGGAGTGGAGAGTTCGATGCGAACCCCCGTTCCGTCTTCCGCCGGGGCCACCGTTATGAGAATATCGGTTGATTCTACCGTCCCGGCCTGGGCTGTGCGCAGCAGTTTGGTCATGATGAACTCCTCCCCGGAAAATGATCCGTCCGTAGCGGCTTGGGTTTGCCGCGGCAGCCGCAATGGCCGCTGCCCTCACGGCAGTTCCCTTAATGTTATAAGTATAACTAATATTCGGAATAAGCTAAAATCAATTTCCGCGATGCAGAGCAATCAATAATCTCAATGACACAGCATAACCCGTTGGGCGCGGGGGTTCCGGCCGCCCGGCGCGGCGGACTTGCGGGAGGTAACGGTGGAAGAACGCGATTGGCTGATTTTGCAAATCCTCTATGAACAAAAGAATATTACCAAGACCGCCCAGGCTTTGTTCATGTCCCAGCCCGCGCTGACCGCCCGCCTTCAGCATCTGGAGAAGGAATTCGGCGTACAGATTGTCCAGCGCACCAGCAAAGGGGTCAACTTCACCCCCCAGGGCGAATATCTGGCGAAGGCCTCTGCCGAGGTGCTGCAGCGTTTCCGCCGGATCAGGGAAGAGGTGACGGACCTCGGCGCCAGTGTCGCGGGTACGCTCAGGCTGGGAGCCTCCAGCTATTTCACCATGTACACCTTGCCGGGGCTGCTGCGGCTTTTCCGCAAGCGGTATCCCGCTGTGGAGTTCAAGGTGGCCACCACCTGGAGCAAGGATGTTTTCAACCTGGTATACAACCAGGATGTCCATATCGGGTTTATCAGCGCGGACTACGGCTGGCAGAACGAGAAGCATCTGCTGTTTGAAGAGCCTGTTTATGTGGCTTCGACCGAAAAGATCGGCCTTGCCGATCTTCCCCGGCTACCCAGGATTGATTATCAGACCGACGCCCTCATCCGGGCCATGATCGACCGCTGGTGGCGGGAGAACTTTTCGCAGCCGCCGGCCATCAGCATGGAGGTCGACAAACTGGCCACCTGCTGGGAAATGGTCAAAAGCGGCTTGGGATATGCGATTGTGCCGGGCCGTATTGTAGAAGACGCCGGCGGCATTCATAAGATTCTGCTGGCCGATAGGGCGGGCAACCCCCTCGTCCGGAAAGCCTGGATGATTTATCATGAAGAGTCGCTGGCCCTTAACGTTATCCGGGCCTTTACCGAGTTTGTCAAACAGACGGATTTTTCCGGCAAGCGATAGCCAGGAAACCCCCGGCAGCGGCGAAAGCTGCCGGGGGTTTTTGCGGCTTTTTGCTCCCAATAAAAGGAATCATCTACGGTGCTTGAAAGTATATCCGCATACACTTTTAACTGCGGTGGATATTATTGCCACACCGGCTTTCCTGCGCCGAGGGAATACTAAGCCTATCAGTTGTCAAGGCAGGTGCGTAAAAATGAAGGCGTTGATTCTGGCAGCGGGAAAAGGCACCCGGTTGCGTCCGATCACCGACTATGTCCCCAAGCCCATGGTGCCGGTCCACGGCAAGCCCCTCCTGGAGTGGGTGCTGCTTCATCTCATGTTCTATGGCGTCCGGGAGTATGTGATCGCCGTCAGCCACCTGGCCGAGCAGGTTGAGAACTACTTTGGCGACGGCAAGCGCTGGGAGGTCCGGATTGAGTACAGTTACGGCCCGGAGCCGGCGGGCAGGGCGGGGGAAATCTGGCGGGCCCGGAATCTGTTGCGGGAGGAGGAGGCTTTTCTGGTGGCGCCCGGCGACACTATCAGTCATCTCGACTACCGGGAATTTATGGACTTTCATGCGGAGCACGGCGGCCCGGTTTCCCTAGCCTTGTCGACCCGCTACCGCCTGGAGGTGGGCTTCGCCGAGGTCGATCACCATAACCGGGTCCGCAAGTTCAGGGAAAAGACCAATTTGGGCCGGCCGGTCAGCACCGGCGATTATATGTTGAGCAAGGATATTTTTCCCTATATCGAAAGGCTTGGGCCCGACGGCAAGGCGCTGGACCTGCCCGCCGACGTATTTCCCCTCCTGCTGGAGGAAGAGGTTCCGCTGTACGGCTATGTGCGGGATTTCGCCTGGTGGGATATCGGCAGGATCAGCGACTATGAGGAATTGACCCGCACGCCGATGCAGGAAGCCGGCCAGATTTTGTACTGGCATCCCGTGGCGCTGCCCGGTTATCAGTTCCAGCAGGGGCGCATGGACCATTAGCCGCAATAAAAGCCGAAGCATCGCTAGGAATAGCGATGCTTCGGCTTTTATCGGCAATGGCCGGGATGCCTAAAACAATATTTGAGCCGCCAGGCCGCTGACGATGCCGACCAGGGCGACGGCCGCCGTTACGAAAAGGAGCACCCGGGCCGGGAAAACCCTCTTTACGATCAGCAGCGAAGGCAGGCTGACCGCCGGCAAGGTCATGAGCAGGGCGACCGCCGGCCCAACGCCCAGGCCAAAGGACATCAGGGTTTGCACCACCGGAATTTCCGCCGCTGTCGGAATGACGAACAGTGTGCCGGCGACGGCGAGAAAAATGAGGGTCAGGATTCCGTCATGCCATTCCGCGCCTACTGCGGGGAAAAGCCAGGCGCGGGCGGCCCCGAGAACCAGGACGACGATCAAATAGGCCGGGATGGTGTCGATTATCAGTTTTCCCAGCGCTTGCATCCAGCGCGCGAACAGGCCGCCGTTTGATGCGGCATCGAGCTGCGCGGTAAGCTCAGGGGGGGCTGGCCGGCTGTCCACCAGGCGGTCGGCGACCAGCGCCGTGCCGAAGACCAGAACAAGCCCGGCCACTATCCTGAGTATGGCGAATTTCCAGGACAGAACAAAACCCATGAAGATGATGGTCGCCGGATTCAGCACCGGGTTGCCGAGAAAGAAGGCCAGCGCCGCGCCGACCGAGGCTGATTGGGCCCGGAGGCCGACGGCCACCGGTGCGGCGCAGCAGGAGCACATCATGCCGGGCAGGGATGCGGCTCCCGCCAGCGCCGTGCTGCCGAAGCCCTTCCGGCCCAGCGTGCCGCGAATCCAGTTTTGCGGTATGACAACCTGGACGAGCGAACCCAGGAGCAGGCCGAGAATAACCGCCTTCCAGACGGCGGTAAAATAAGCGGTGGCATAAGCCAGGGCCGATTCCCAGGAGGGGGCGGGAGCAACGGCGGCCTTGCCGGTGATGATCGACGCGCCGATGGAATGGCTGGCGGCGGCGACAAAGGCCTTATCGTAATAAGGGCTCCATTTTACGAAGAAAAGACCGATGACGGCTACCAGGATAAAGACGAGAGGATAATGCCAAGAAATAGGTTGACGGGTTCCCAGCGGCTTTTTCGGGGTTGCAGTAGAGGATGTAAGTTGTGACATAGTATAGCTCCGCTCCTAATAAATCTATTGGATACATAAATTTATTTTATCGGTTAACTGGGTAAGAGACAATACTAATCCCCAAAAAATAAGGCAAAAATTAAAATGCCGGCCGAAAAGAAAAACGGCAAGTCCCTTAAGGCGGCTCCGGGTATGCGGCACACTCAGCCATAGCCGGCCGCTGGCCGGATTTATTTTCTTACGTAAATGAAACTAAAGAGCAAAATGAGCAAAAGGGATAATTTTGCAAAATATTATTGTATTCTAAAAATATAGTGAATTTACGACAACCTGTGGGGTTAAGCGACGATTCCGCTGATAGCAGGACGGGAGGGGAGGGCAGCCCAGCCGCGGACAACAAGACTCCATAAATTAAGCGAAAAATGGGAGGGACTTCCGAAATGAGACTGAAGAAGTACGGTCTAATTGCTCTGTTGTTGGTCGTGACGATGGTATTGGCCGCCGGCTGTGGCGGGGAAAAGAAAGAAGCCGCCAGTGGCGAGAGCAAGGCTCCCACCAAGCCGATTACCATCATCGCCCCCAACGGCGCGGGCAGCGGCTGGGACTTGACCGCCCGCAGCGTTGCCCAGGTACTGACCGAGAAAAAATTCGTAACCGTGCCGATGCCGGTTGAAAACCGGGCCGGCGGCGGCGGCGTGGTAGCCCTGAGCCATATGGTCGAGAATCTCAAGGGCAACGACCAGAACCTCATCGTCTATTCTCCGCCCCTGCTGCTGGTCAACCTGAACGGACAAACCAAGTACAGCTATAAAGACCTGACGCCGATCGCCCGCCTTTTCTCCGACTACGAACTGTTCGGCGTCTACAAGGATTCCAAGTTCCACAGCCTGGATGAAGTCATGGATGCTTTGAAAAAGGATCCGAAGAGCGTTAAGATCGGCGGCGCGTCCGCTCCCGGCAGCATGGACCATCTGGCCTTCATGATGGCTGCCAGCAAAAAAGGCGTAAATATTAAAGAAGTGCCCTACATCAGCTTCCAAAGCGGCGGCGAACTGACCGCGGCCCTGCTCGGCGGTTCGATCGACGTTATTTCCACCAGCGTCGGCGATACCCTGGGACAACTGGAGGCCGGCAATGTCCGCGCCTTGGCGGTTACCTCGCCGGAACGGCTGAAAGATCCGCGGGTGGCGAACGTTCCGACGCTGAAAGAAGTAGGGATTGATGAAACCTTCGAGGTGTGGCGCGGAATTTTCGGACCGCCCAACATGCCGGAAGGAACCAAGAAATACTTGACCGAAGCAATCGAAAAAATGGCGAAAAGCGACGAGTGGCTTGCCATTTGCAAGAAATACAGCTGGGTGCCCACTTATCAGCCGGGCGACCAGTTCGGCAAGTATCTCGACGATCAGAACAAACTCATGGGTGACCTGCTCAGGGGTATGAACCTCATCAAGTAGTAACGGCATGTGAACGGCAGCGGCCCCAACGGGGTCGCTGCTGTTTAGAAAGGAGCAGTTATGCTGAAAAATTGGACTGCCGAACGCTGGATCGCCACCGGCTCCCTGGTGTTTTCCGTCGCTTACGGCATAGCCGGCTGGAATCTGCCCCGGTTTACCATGGCGGCCGTGGTTGACGCCCACGTGTTTCCCATCTTTGTCGCTTGTTGCCAGTTTGCCCTTTCCTTATGGCTGTGGGTGATTTCGGGCAGCGAGGAGCCGCAACAATCCCCTTATGCCCACCTGCAGCTCAGGCCCGGACTTTTCCTGCTGCTGATGGCCGCTGTGTTTATCGAAATTCTCGAACCGGCCGGCTTTATTATCGCCACTTTTCTGTTCTTGGCCGTCGGCCCCTACATTCTCGGCTGGCGCAAGTGGATCATCAGCATCCCGCTGGCCGTGGTCCTGGCGGTCGGTATCTTCCTGTTATTCAACAATTATCTGATGGTGCCGCTGCCCGAAGGCATATTCTCGTTATAAGGAGGGGAGGACGCAACAATGGATACCAGTACTTTAACGATGTTTCTACACGGCCTGCAGGTGGCGGTGCAGCCGGAAAACCTGCTCGCCGTGGCAATTGGAGCAATCGTCGGCACAGCGATCGGCGTGCTTCCGGGCGTCGGACCGGTCAGCGCAGTGGCCCTCCTGGTGCCCCTGTCCTTCGGACTGTCGCCCACGACCGCCCTCATCATGATGGCCGGTGTGTATTACGGCGCCATGTACGGCGGCTCGACCACCTCCATCCTGCTGAATGCGCCGGGGGAGTCGGCTTCGGTGGTCACATGCATCGACGGCCATAAGCTGGCCCTCAAGGGACGGGGTGGAAGCGCCCTGGGAGTGGCGGCCATCGGCTCGTTCATCGCCGGTACCCTCGGGGTCATTGTGCTGATGCTTCTGGCGCCGCCGCTCAGCAGGATGGCAATCGCCTTCCAGCCCCCGGAGTACTTCGCCCTCATGATTCTGGCCCTGGTGGCGGCGACTACCATGGGCGAGGGGAAATTGGTCAAGGCGCTCATCAGCATGAGCATCGGCCTGTGCATCGGCACGGTCGGACAGGATATCCAGACCGGCACGATCCGGTACACCTTCGGCGTTTCGGAACTCTTGGACGGCATCGATTTCCTGGTTGCCGCCCTCGGTCTGTTCGCGCTGTCGGAGGTTATCTGGGAAACGGTCGAGCCGAATGCGCTCGTGACCCGCATCAATGTAAAGAGCCCCTATCCGACCCTCCAGGACCTGAAAGAGTCGATGGGAGCGATGCTGCGCGGCAGCGGCATCGGCATCTTCTTCGGGCTGCTGCCGGGAGCGGGTCTCATCACCTCCCCGTTTGTCTCCTATAGTGTAGAAAAGCAATTGTCGAAGCATCCCGAGGAATTCGGGCAGGGCGCGTTAAAGGGCGTGGCCGGCCCGGAGTCGGCCAACAACGGGGCGGCCTCGGCCGGTTTTGTGCCCCTGCTGACGCTGGGCCTCCCCGGCTCGTCGACCATGGCGCTGCTGCTCGGCATTTTCATGATGTGGGGAGTCCAGCCCGGGCCGCTCTTGATCTCCCAGAACCCGGAAATGTTCTGGGGACTGGTGGCCAGTATGTATGTGGGCAATGTCATGCTCCTCATTCTCAATCTTCCCATGGTGCCCCTGTTTGCCAAAATAATCGACATCCCTAAACCGCTGCTGTTGCCGCTGATCTTCGTCTTTTCCTTCATCGGCGTGTTCGCGGTGAACAACAGTACGCTTGATCTGTGGCTGGTGCTCGGCTTTGGCGTGCTCGGGTTCTTCATGCGCATCTATGATTTTCCGGCCGGTCCCCTGGTCATGTCGATTGTTCTGGGGCCGCTGATGGAAAGGGCGATGCGCCAGGCTCTGACCATGTCGAACGGCGACCCGCTGATCTTTGTCGAGCGCCCGGTTGCCGTCGGCGTGCTGGTGGTGGCCGTCCTGTTCCTGATCATCCCGCTGCTTCGCCGTGGCAATAAGGACAATAGCGAGATCATGGCCTGAGCCAAGGGCCAAGGACCTGTACTAGCCTGGGTAACCAGGCTAGTAGTCCGTTGGGACGGCAAGCGCCGCCGTTTTCAGCCGCTTTAGGGGAGTAATTTTCCGGGAATTATCACCGGATTGCGCCAATTATGTTAAACTAGAGAAAAGAAGAGCTTTTGGGGGGAGACCGGTGAAGGGAGTATCGAAGACATCGTTGCGGACCAAAGTGATGCTCCTGAATATCTCCATGGTATTCCTGGTGCTGATTATGATCGGCGGCCTGGTGGTCCGGATCATCATTAGCGAGGTTCAGGACGATATGGGGGAAAAGGCCCTCATCATCGGCCGGGTCGTGGCCCGCTCGCCGGAGGTGCAGGAGGCCATCCTGTCCGACAGTCCGTCGGAGGTTCTCCAGCCCCTTTCCGAGAGCTGGCGCATCTCCACCGGCGCCGCCTTTGTCATTGTCGCCAACATGGATCAGATACGCCTGTCGCATCCCATTCTGGCCAATGTCGGGACGCCGCTGTCCAACCTCTATCGTGACCCCGTGCTCCACGGCAAGGAATATGTGTACGTCGGGCAGGGAAGCCTTCCGCCCTCGCTGCGGGGCAATGTGCCTGTATTTGTCGGCGGCAAACAGATCGGGTTTATTTCGGTGGGCTTTTACCTGGACAAGATCTACCGGGAGATTTTTCTCAACCTGACGCCCCTGATCTATGTGTTTTTGATCGCATCGGCCTTCAGCGTCGGCGGGGCGATGCTCATCGCCCGCAATGTCAAAAAGGCGATTTTCGGGTTTGAGCCTTATCAGATTGCCACGATCGTGAAAGAGCAGGTCGCGACCCTGGAGGCCATCCGGGAAGGGGTGGTGGCGGTCGACGTCCACGGGAGCATCCGCCTCATGAATAACGAAGCCGCTTATATTCTGGGGATCAGCCCCGAGGAAGCCGTAGGGAAATCGATCAGTACGGTGTTGCCGCAGAATCGGCTGGCGGACGTAATGGATTCCGGACAATCGGTGTACGACGAAGAGCAACGGGTTGGCGAAACCTCTATTCTGGCCAACAGCGTGCCGATCACCGTCGACGGAAGCGTGGTGGGAGCGGTTGTTTCCTTCCGGGACCGCACCGAAATGAACCGGCTGGCCGAAGAGCTTACCGGCGTCCATCGGATTGTGGACGTCCTCCGGGCCCAGACCCACGAATTTAAAAACAAACTGCACACCATCGCCGGCCTTATCCAGCTCGAACGATATATGGAAGCGATCAATTTCGCGGTGGACAGCCGCTTCGGCAAGCAGGAGCTGGCGGACCGGCTGAGCGGACGGATAAAGGACTCCATCCTGTACGGCCTCCTGCTTGGCAAGGCGAGCCATATGCGCGAACTGGGAATAGCCTTCGATATTTCGCCCGACACCCGGCTTAGCCGCCTGCCCGACAAGCTGACCAGCGGCGACGCCGTGCTGATTATCGGCAATCTGCTCCAAAACGCCATCGAAGCGGTGGCGGAGGTCGAGGACAAGCAGATCGAAATCGCCGTGATCGAGGAGGCCGACGAGCTGATCATCCGGGTCAGCAATTCCGGGCCCTGGATATCGAATGAGGTGGCAGGACAGATCTACCGGCGCGGCATAACCACCAAAAAAAGCAACAGCGGACTGGGCCTGGCCTTGATCGCCGAGAAGCTGGAGCTGGTTTCCGGGGCTATTCGTCACCGTAACCTGCCGGACGGCGGGGTCGAGTTTGAAGTCCACATACCTTATTAATGAAGGTGATGTCGTGGAAAACATACGCGTATTGATTGTGGAAGACGATCCGATGGTCGCGGACATCAATAAGAATTACACCGAAGCGGTGAAAGGCTTCAGCGTTGTCGGCGTCGCCAAAACCGGCAAGGAAGCGATCGCCCTGCTGAACAGCAAGCGGCCCGATCTCCTTCTGCTGGATATCTATCTGCCGGAGTCCAGCGGCGTGGAGTTGTTGTCCAGGCTGCGGAAAGAAGATCGTCCGGTGGATGTCATCATGATCACGGCGGCCGACGATTCCGCCACGGTGGCCAAAGTTCTCCGGCAGGGCGTCATCGCCTATATCGCCAAGCCCTTCAAATTTGACCGTTACCGGGCCGTTTTGGAGGGCTATCGCAAATTCCGGCAGAAAATCCAGCAGAAAAGCAACCTGGAGCAGGAGGAAATCGACAACTTCCTGGCCATCCGGGGAACCCGGGATGAGCGGGATATGCCGAAGAATATTCAGAACCAGACCTTGACGCTCATCGTCGACTACCTGCTGAACCAGCAGCAGCCGCTGTCGGCGGAAGAGGTGGCCGCCGGCGTAGGCATTTCCCGGGCCACGACCAGGCGGTACCTTGAATATCTGGAGAATCAGAACGAAGTTGAGATGGAGCTGGACTATATTTCCGTCGGCCGGCCGATTCACCGGTTCAGACTGGCGAGAAGGGCCGAGTAGGAGCGCCAAAATCCGGACGCGAGGGGGCGCAGGGAGTTTATGGAGGACCTGGAAATCAGAGTCGTCAGCCGGCAAGACAGCCGTCAGGTGCGGGAGATTTGCGACTTCCTGGCGCAGTACGGCCTTCGGTATGAGGGGGAAATCGAATTCACCGTCGGGGCCTACCGGGACGACCGGCTCGTGGGAACGGGTTCGCTGGCCGGCAAAGTCCTGCGCAATCTGGCGGTGGACGAAAGCCTGCAGGGCCAGGGGGTAATGGCCGCCATCGTCACGAGGCTGATTGAGGAGCAGCGAAAGCGGGGGCTCTTCCATTATTTTATCTATACCCGGCCGGACAAGGCGGCGCTTTTCGAGGGCCTCGGCTTCCGGGAGATCGCCAGGGCAACGCCCCATGCCGCTGTCCTGGAGATGGGGCTGGGCTCGGTGGAGGATTACTGCAAGCGGGTCCGGCAGGCGGCCGCGAAGCTGCCCGCCGGACCCCGGGCGGCCCTGGTCGTCAACTGCAATCCGTTCACCCTCGGCCATCAGGCGCTGATCCGCCGGGCCGCCGGCGAGTCGGCGGCAGTCATCGTTTTTGTCGTTGCTGAGGACAAATCGCTGGTCCCTTTCCCCGACCGCCTCGAACTGGTCCGGGAAGGGACCCGGGAACTGGCCAATGTCCTGGTCGTATCCGGCGAGGATTACATCATCTCCGGCGCGACCTTTCCCGCCTACTTCACCCGGGAAGAGGAGACGGCGACCGCCCAGGCGCGGCTGGACGCCACGCTGTTTGCCGCCAGGCTGGCGCCGCAGCTCGGCATCGCCCGGCGCTTCGTGGGCGAGGAGCCCTATTGCGCGGTCACCAGCGCCTATAACCAGGCTCTGCAGGAAATCCTTCCGGCTCACCATATCAGCCTGTCGGTCGTGCCGCGGTTCGCGGTGGAGGGCGAGATCGTCAGCGCCTCCAAGGTGCGGGAAATGATCCGGCTGGACGACTGGGAGGGCATCCAAAGGATGGTGCCGGCCACGACCTATGCCTATCTCCGGTCGGCGAAGGCCCGGGACGTCATTGCGAAGATCAAGGCGTCGCATACCAGGCATTGAGCGCTAAAAAGGGCCCGCACCAGTTGGTGCGGGCCTTAGGCTGGCGGGAAAGGCCCAGTTGTGTCATAACAGCAAGAGATAGGCCGCGCTCTAAGCATACGCGCCAGAACCTGCGCACCTGCCCCACAAATGTTTGTTCGCATACGGACCAAGTGCGCGGCTTCCTGCCGAAACGCGGAAGATGTTTATGAACGCTCCGACGCTGCCGCTTCCCTCCGCTTATCATAAACATCTCCCGGCCAGCAAGCTCGCGGCCCGCGCATTGTTCGTGATCCATTGGCATACCTTTGGATCTTTCTCGCCAGTCCGGATTTATCTTCAATAAAAGGCCCGCACCAACTGGTGCGGGCCTTTTCAGCAGTAGCCGTTACTCGATCGTCGCGTATTTGAAGTATACGGCGCCGACCGAGGAATTGATAACGCCTTTGACGTTGGGTTTCTGCAGGAGGTATTGGGGAGCGAAGAAGAGCGGAGCCATGATGACGTCATCCTGGACAAGCTTCTTCTCCATTTCATGGAAGAGCTTCATGCGCTCTTTGGGATCCTGGAGGGTGTAAGACTTGGCCACCATCTTGTCGAAGTCAGAATTCTTGTATTGGGCGTCGTTGTTGCCGTTGCCGGTGGTGAACAGGCTCAGGAAGGTGAAGGGATCTTCATAGTCGCCGACCCAGCCGTGACGGGCCACCTGGTAGTTGCCTTTCTGGCGGTTGTTCAGGAAGACTTTCCATTCCTGGTTTTCCAGTCTGACTTCTACGCCGAGGTTTTTCCGCCACATTTCCTGGATCATTTCCGCGACGGCTTTATGCATTTCGTTGGTGTTGTAGATCAGGGTGATAGGCGGCATTCCTTTGCCGTCCGGATAGCCTGCTTCAGCCAGCAGTTTCTTGGCTTCGGCGACATCGGGCTTGAAGTAATCGCCGCCAACCTTGCGGAAGTCGGAGCCTTTGTCGGCGTCAGGCAGGCCCAGCGGAGCGAAAGCATAGGCCGCGGTCTGTCCCATGTCGAGGTTCTTCACGATGGCTTCGCGGTCGATCGCCAGCGAGAAAGCCCGGCGGACCTTTTCGTTGTCAAAGGGAGCCTTTTCAACGTTGAAGCAATAGTAGGCGCTGGAAAGATACGGAATGGTCTTGACTTTGCCTTCTTTCATCAGCCGTTTGCGGTCTGTCGGAGGAATGTTGTCAATCAGGATATCAGCCTGATTGCCGTCGTACATCGACAGAGCGGTCGAATCGTTGTCGGTCAGCAGGATGTCGAGTTTCTCCATTTTGACGTTGGCGGCATCCCAGTAGTTGGGGTTCTTGACCATTTCGATCTTGCTTTGATGAGTCCAGGAGACCATCTTGAAGGGGCCGTTGCCGACGAAAGCCGCGGGATCGTTGACCCATTTGGGGTTAGACTCGTCAACCTTCTTGTTGACCGGGAAGAACGCCGAATGGACCAAAACCGACGGGAAGAACGGAGCGGGCTCGGCCAGCGTCACTTCCAGCGTCTTGTCGTTGATGGACTTTATGCCGACTTTATCGGCAGGAGCTTTTTTGGTGTTGTAGTCTTCAGCGCCGGCGATGAAATAGAGCATTTCAGCGTACTTCGCGCCGAAATCGGGATCGAGGGTTTTCTTCCAGGTGTACTCGAAATCTTGGGCGGTTACGGGGTCGCCGTTGGACCATTTGGCGTTGGCGCGGATGGTGAAGGTATAGACCCTGCCGTCCGGCGAAACAGTCCATTTTTCGGCAACGCCTGGCATAATCGTGCCGTCGGCCCCGTGGGTAGTCAGGCCTTCAAACAGCTGGCAGGCGGTGCGGTGTTCGGGCACACCCGACATTTTCCGCGGATCCAGAGTTTCCGGTTCGGCACCCACTACATAGCGGATGTACTTGGCTCCTGCGGCGTCTTTTTTGTCGCCGCCGCAACCGGTTGCCAGCGCCAGGATGAGGACGCCGACGAGAGCTAAGAGCAGCCATTTTGTCCGGGACATAAGCAAATCTCTCCTCCTTTATTCCACCATTTTTTAATGGCGGTTGACTTACTGGCAGAGCCTTTTCCTAGGGCGCTGCCAGGTAAATCCAGGTGAATCAGGGGGGGTTGCCTCATGCTAGAGATATCCCATTGATTTCTGGCAGAAGGGACCCCGCATCCGAAGGTGCGGGGTTCCGCTGCACTGTTGTTGCCAGTAACTAATGGTGAGCCTGGAGTTACTCGATATAGGCGTATTTGAAGTAGGACAGGCCGGTCGCTACGTTGGTCACGCCTTTTACGTAGGGCTTGGCCAGGAAGTATTGCGGACTGAAGTAAAGCGGAGCCACGAAGGTGTCTTCCAGCACCATTTTCTGCTCCAGATCGTGGAAGACCTTCATGCGGGCTTTGGGGTCCTGCAGTGTATAGGACTGGGCCAGCATCTTATCGTACTCGGGGTTTTTGTATTGGGCGTCGTTGTTGCCGCTTTCGCTCTGGAACAGGCCGATGAAGGTGAGGGGATCCTCATAGTCTCCGACCCAGCCATGGCGGGCCACTTGGTAGTTGCCTGTCTGGCGGTTGTTCAGGAAGACTTTCCATTCCTGGTTTTCCAGTTTAACTTCGACACCGAGGTTTTTCCGCCACATTTCCTGGATCATTTCGGCGATGGCTTTGTGGATGTCATTGGTGTTATAAATCAAGGTGATCGGGGGCAGGCCCTTGCCGTCGGGGAACCCTGCTTCAGCCAGAAGTTTCTTGGCTTCGGCGGCGTCAAACTTGACCATGTCGCCGCCGGCTTTGCGGAAGTCGGAGCCGGGCTCGGCGTCAGGGATGCCGTTCGGTATGAACCCGCCGCCAACCGCATAGCCATTGTCGAGGTTCTTCACGATGGCTTCCCGGTCGATGGCCAGGGAGAAGGCTTTACGGACTTTGGCGTTGTCAAAGGGCGCCTTTTGCACATTGAAGCAGTAGTAGCCGTTGGCAATGTACGGCATGGTCTTGAGCTTGCCTTCCTTCAGCAGCCGCTTGATATCGGTGGGGGACAGGTTGTCGATGACGAGATCGGCCTGGTTGCCGTCAAACATCGACAGCGCGGTCGAATTGTTGTCGGTCAGCAGGTAGTCGACCTGTTCCATTTTGACGTTGGCGGCATCCCAGTAGTTGGGGTTTTTGACGGTTTCGATCTTGCTTTGGTGGGTCCAGGATTTCATCATGAACGGACCGTTGCCGACAATGGTTTTGGCGTCGGCGGCCCATTTGGGATTGGCCTCGTCAGCCTTCTTGTTGACCGGGTAGTAGGCGTGGTGGA
This sequence comes from Sporomusaceae bacterium UBA7701, assembly GCA_002482545.1. Lineage (GTDB taxonomy): Bacteria > Bacillota > Negativicutes > Sporomusales > UBA7701 > UBA7701. Next base: position 359,185 of record DLGF01000014.1, on the reverse strand, counting down.
CGAGAACCGACGGGAAGAACGGGCAGGGATCCGCCAGCGTTACTTCGAGGGTCTTGTCGTTGAGCGACTTTACGCCGACCTGGTCGGCCGAGGCTTTGCCGGTGTTGTAAGCTTCAGCGCCGGCGAGGAAGTAGAGCTGCTGGGCGTATTTGCTGGCAAAAGCGGGATCGAGCGTTTTCTTCCAGCTGTATTCGAAGTCTTGGGCGGTCACCGGCTCGCCGTTGGACCATTTGGCATTGGCGCGGATCGTAAAGGTGTAAACCTTGCCGTCCGGGGAGACGGTCCATTTTTCGGCTGCGCCGGGAGCCAGCTTGCCGTCCTTGTCATGGGTGACAAGGCCTTCGAAGATGTTGACTTCGATGCGGGCTTCCGGCATGCCGTTCGATTTCCGGGGATCAAGGGTTTCCGGCTCGGCGCCGACTACGTACCTCAGGTACTTGGCGGGAGCGGAAGACTGGGCATCCTTTTTGTCACCGCCGCAGCCCGCCGTAAGCGCCAAAGCTAAGGCGCCCGTGAGAGCCAGAAGCAGCAATTTCTTCAGAGACATAGAATCTTTTCCTCCTTTTTTTTACCGCACATGGGGCGGTTGATCTACTTAAAGTAAGGCGGCAGGTCTAGCCGACCAGATGGCAGGCGACCTGATGGCCCGGCTCGACCTCCTTGAGCACGGGAATCTCTTCGGCGCAGCGGTCAAAGGCTTTGCGGCAACGGGTGCGGAATTTGCAACCGCTCGGAGGATTCAGGGGGCTCGGGATGTCGCCTTCCAGCAAAATGCGTTTGCGGGATTTTTCCAGCTTCGGATCGGCGATGGGGATAGCCGAGAGCAAAGCCTGGGTATAAGGGTGCAGCGGGTTGTCGTAGAGGTGCAGCGAGGGAGCGATCTCGGCGACCGATCCCAGGTACATGACCGCGACGCGTTGACTGATATGTTTGACCATCGACAGGTCATGGGCAATGAAGATATAGGTCAGCCCAAGTTTGGCCTGGAGCTCTTCCAGCAGGTTGACCACCTGGGCCTGAATCGAAACGTCGAGAGCGGAGATGGGTTCGTCGCAGAGAATAAACTCGGGATTGACCGCCAGGGCGCGGGCAATGCCGACCCGTTGGCGCTGACCGCCGGAAAATTCGTGGGGGAAGCGGCTGGCGTGCTCGGGGTTGAGCCCCACCTGTTTGAGAAGGTCCCATACCCGTTCTTTCATTTCGGCCTGGGAGGCCAGATGATGAATTTCCATCGGCTCCCGGATGATGTCGCCGACGGTCATCCGCGGGTTGAGGGAGGAATAGGGATCCTGGAAAATCATCTGCATTTTGCGGCGGATGGTCATGGCGCTGGGGCCGGCCAGCGTAGCATGGACATTTTCGCCGTTCAGGAGAACTTCGCCGCCGGTCGGGTTATACAGACCGACGATCGTCCGGCCGACCGTGGTTTTCCCGCAGCCGGTCTCGCCTACGAGACCGAGGGTTTTCCCTTTTTCGACCGTCAGGTTTACGCCCTCCACGGCGCGTACGGTGGCCAGCGGTTCGCCCAGGAAAGAGCGCTTGGTGACGAAGTGTTTGGTCAGGTTCTTGGTTTCGAGCAGGGTTTGCGGTTGGCTCATCGATTCACCACCTCCTTCTGGAATACATCAACCGCCCGGACCGGCGACAGCTCATGGCTGAGCCAGCAGCGCACCTGATGGTCGGGGTTGATTTCGATGAGGGGAGGCAGTTCCTCTTTACAGATCCTGAGCGCAAAGCGACAGCGGGGCGCAAAGGGACAGCCGGGAGGCGGAGACAACAGGTCGGGGGGCTGGCCGCCGATCGTCTGCAGCTGGCGATGAGTGCCATCCGTGACCTTGGGGATGGACTGCATGAGACCCCAGGTATAGGGATGGAGCGGGTTTCCGTACAAATCATGAACCTTTGCGGTTTCGACGATCCGGCCGGCGTACATGACCTGTACCCGGTGGCTCAGACCGGCCACGACGCCAAGATCGTGGGAGATCAGAATGATCGAGGTGTTGAGGCGTTCGTTCAGACTCTTCATCAGATCGATGATCTGGGCCTGAATGGTAACGTCGAGAGCCGTCGTCGGTTCGTCGGCAAAAAGAATTTTAGGGTTGCAGGACAGAGCCATCGCGATCATAACGCGCTGCCGCATACCGCCGGACAGTTGGTGGGGATACTGGCGGACCCGGACTTCAGGCGAAGGAATGCCCACCAGCCGGAGCATCTCGATGGCCTTTTCCATCGCCGCCCGGGGCGAAAGTTTCTGATGCAGGATAATGGATTCCGACAACTGCAGGCCGATGGTGAGCACCGGATTGAGGGCGGTCATCGGGTCCTGGAAGATCATGCTGATCGCGTTGCCGCGAATCTGGCGCATCTTCTGCTCTTCGAGGGTAGCCAGATCCTGGCTTTCGAAAAGAATCTTGCTGCCTGGCAGAATTTCCCCCGGCGGAGTGGGAATAAGGCGCATGATGGCGGAAGCGGTCACGCTTTTGCCGCAGCCGGACTCGCCGACGATGCCCAGCACTTCGCCTTTGTCCAGGGTAAAGGACACGTCGTTTACGCCGCGTACCATTCCGGCGTACGTATGAAATACCACTTTCAGGTTTTCGACCGTTAAAATACGTTCAGCCATACTGGACACCTCCTATTTCCGCATCCGGGGGTCCAGCGCGTCGCGTAGTCCGTCCCCGAGAAAATTAAAGCATAACATTGTAATGCTGATGGCCGCTGCCGGGAAGAAGAGCTGGAAGGGATAGGAGCGAAGGTTGGCCACACCCTCCGAAGCCAATACGCCCCAACTGGCCATCGGGGCGGACACGCCCAGACCGATGAAGCTCAGGAAGGCTTCGGTGAAGATGGCTCCCGGGATGGCCAGCGTGGCGGTGATGATAATCGGTCCCATGGAGTTGGGAATCAAATGGAGGGACAGAATCCGCCAGGTGTTGGCGCCGGTGAGCTGGGCGGCCATGACATATTCCTGCTCTTTGAGGGAGAGGATCTGGCCCCGGACAATCCGGGCCATCCGCAGCCAGTCGGTAAGACCGATGGCGATAAAGATGTTGATCAAGCCAGGGCCCAGGACGACCATGAGCATGATAACCCAGAGCAGCATGGGAATACAGTACATGACATCGACAATCCGCATCATGATGCTGTCGACCCGGCCGCCACAGTAGCCGGAAATGCCGCCATAGATCACGCCGATGAGCAGATTGATCAGGCTGGCGACAACGCCGATGGAGAGCGAAATCCGGGCGCCGTAGATAATGCGGATCAGGAGGTCGCGGCCCAGGTTGTCGGTTCCGAGCCAGTACTCCGCGGAGGGGGAGGCATTGGCAAGGGTAAGGTTCTGGTCGGAATAGGTATGCTTGACGAGGTAAGGCCCGAATATGGCGATCAGCGAAATCAATGTCAGGATAAACAGGCCGACCATCGCCATTTTGTTTTTCTTGAGCCGCCGCCAGGCGTCCTGCCAGAAAGTGGTGCTGGGACGGCTGATATCGTAGGAGGTGTCGAGGACAAAGTCCACGCGTTCGAACAGGGAAGGATTAAGATTGGGGTTCGGATTGGTGTTAGCATTCAAGCTCAATGTTTCGTCAACCGTCCTTTCTGCCGTCGAGTTTAATCCGCGGATCCAAGAAGACATAAGCTATGTCCACCAGGAAGTTGAAGACGACCAGCATTGTGGCGTCCAGAATGGTAACTCCCAGAATGGTGGTATAGTCGCGGTTATAGATACTCATGACAAAATAACGTCCGAGTCCAGGGATGGCAAAGATGGACTCGACGACGAAACTCCCGAGCAAGATAAAAGCAATCATCGGACCAAGGTAGGTTACCACCGGCATGAGGGCGTTTTTCAGCGTATGCCGCCAGATAATGGTAAAGGTGCTGAGGCCTTTCGCCTTGGCGGTGCGGATGTAATCCTGGCCCAGAACGTCCAGCATGCTGGCCCGGGTCAGGCGGGCGATAACCGCCGTGGGATAGGCCGCAAGGGAAAGAATGGGCATGATGGCATATTCGATGCCGCCCCACATGGCTGCCGGCAGCAGCTCGAGCTTCAGGGCCAAAACATAAATGAGCAGCGTAGCGGTGATGAAGTTTGGCACCGAGATGCCGATCGTCGCGGCGAACATCACGGCGTAATCCGGCCACTTATTCTGGCGCAGGGCCGCGATGATTCCCGCCGGAATCCCCAGGAGAATGGACACTCCGGCCGACCCGAAACCAAGCACGGCGGAGATGGGAAGACCGTCGGCGATAATCTGGTTGACGGTCCGGTCTTCATACTTGAAGGACGGGCCGAAATCTCCCCGGACGATGTTCCCCAGATAGTCGACATACTGTTTCCACAGCGGGTCATTGAGCTTGTAACGCTCCATAATGTTCTGAATGACCGCCGGCGGCAAGTTTTTCTCGCCGGTGAACGGCCCGCCGGGAATGGCGTGCATGAGCAGAAAGGTAATGGTAATAATGATCAAGATAACGAGGAGCATCGAGAGAAACCGTTCGATAGTGTACTTGAGCAAGAGCATTCCTCCAGTCTGAATGAATCAGATTTAAAGCGGCGTGCCATCCCGGAGCCCATCCTACCCCGGTCGCACGACCGCATTGAAATGATTGGTAATTCGCTATCCGGGGGACACATTCCTTCTCTTTTATACAAACCCGGAATGAATTTTCCGCTATTTCGCGCGGTGGATACAGGTGTATTCGTCCGGAATATCATGGGTGTACAAGACAGATCGGGACGCACGGGCGGGAATCGGCAAGTTACAGAAAATTCGCATAGACCGTGGACAAGACGTCTTCGACCGAGACCCTTGCTCGTCCGGCGGGAACCGCGCCATCCGCCAGTGTATCGCCGGGAAACACAAAAGAAGCTGCCCCTTAGCTTTGGGGGCAGCTTCTTTACGCAGTGCGTCGTCAAATCCGGTTAATGGGAGTGAGGCATCATGTGAGTGCCGGCGGCATTCGGCTGCCAGCCCATGACCGTGGGATCGAGCATGCCGAAGATCATGGCGATGTGGGCTACGACCAGGAAGACCGTCAACAGGATAAAGTGGAGTTTCATCTTGTCGGCGGCTCCGCAGCCGCGGCCGATGACCCCAAGCTCCAGGAGCGCGATGCCAAACAGCGGGATGACGCCGCTCAGGTACGCGCCGACCGCCAGGATATCGGCCGTTCCCCGCCATTCGAGAGTGGGCACGACCATGGTCGTAAGTTGCACGAAGATACCGAGAAAATAAAAGCCCAAAATAATCCCCAGCCACTTGTTCAAAAGCCGAAGCGGCCCGTCGGTCTGCCGGGTGAACACGACGAAAAATTCGGTGGCGACAAGCGCTTCGGCGAAAACGACCGGAATTACCATATAGATGATCAGATTCCACGGCTGGTTGACGGCCAGGAGCTCCATATAATGAGTCATATTCATAGGTTCCAACCCCTCCTTCTGTTATGAGTCCACTATAGCAGCGAATTATGAAGAAATTATGAAGGAATTATGAAGAAAGTGCGAAATCGGCGGACCCGGCCGTTCAGGAGGGCTGAAGCGGCTGGTCCGGCGGCGGTTTTCCCGGGCGATCCGGGCCGTGGAAAAAACTGACGGGATACTGTTGACAGCATCCGGCCTGCATGCTATTATTAGACCAATTTAATACTTACTTTCTCTTATCAAGAGTGGTCGAGGGACTGGCCCGATGACACCCGGCAACCGGCGCGGCATGCGCAAGGTGCCAAATCCTGCAGGAGCAATCCTGGAAGATGAGAGGGAAGGCGAACGATAGAAAATTCCCCTTTCCTCGGAAAGGGGGTTTTTATTTTTAACGCTTTATCATTCGTCGCCAGGATCCGGTCCCGTCCGCGCCCGGGTTCGGCAAAAAGCTCTCTCCGCCGGGAACCCGAGCGGATATCCTGAAACCAATAAACAACAGGAGGAAGATAAAATGGCTCTATCTGAAAATTTCCGGTTCGATACGTTAGCGGTTCACGCCGGTCAAGCCCCGGACCCGGTCACCGGGTCGAGGGCGGTTCCCATCTACCAGACCACCGCCTATCAGTTCGAGGACAGCACCCATGCCGCCGATCTATTCGCCCTCAGGAAAGAGGGAAATATCTATTCCCGGATCATGAATCCCACCACCGATGTATTGGAAAAACGGATCGCCGCCCTGGAAGGCGGAGTAGGCGCTTTGGCCTTTTCGTCCGGCCATGCGGCCATCATTGGCTCGATTCTGAACATTGCCCAGGCCGGGGACGAAATCGTCAGCTCCTCCACCCTCTATGGCGGAACCTATAACCTGTTTTCTTACACCTTGCCGCGCCTGGGGGTAAAAGTCCGCTTCGTCAATCCGCCCAGCCCCGAGAACTTTGCCGCCGCCATTACCCCTAAAACCAAGGCTGTGTATGCCGAGGTCATCGGCAATCCCAAGATCGATGTGCTGGATCTTGAGCGGGTGGCCGAGGTGGCCCATGCCAACGGGGTGCCGCTGATCATCGACAGCACCTTTGCCACGCCTTACCTCTGCCGGCCGATCGTGTTCGGCGCCGATATCGTCATTCACTCCGCCACTAAATTTATCGGGGGGCACGGTACTTCGATGGGCGGTTTAGTGGTCGACGGCGGCAATTTTTCCTGGAATAACGGCAAGTTCCCCCTTCTCAGCGAACCCGATCCCAGCTATCATGGCTTGCGTTACACCGAGGCCATCGGTCCGGCCGCCTTTATCGTACGGCTCAGGACCCAGATTTTGCGCGACCTGGGGGCTTGCCTGAGTCCCTTCAACAGTTTCCTGCTGCTGCAAGGGCTGGAGACTTTGTCCCTCAGGGTGCAGCGGCATGCCGACAATGCCCTGGACATCGCCGAATATCTGGCCGGGCACGGCCAAGTGGCCTGGGTCAGTTACCCGGGGCTGCCGACCCATCCCGATTTCGATAAAGCGCAGAAATATCTGCCGAAAGGGGCGGGCTCCATCCTGACCTTCGGCATCAAGGGCGGTCTGGAGGCCGGCCGGCGCTTCATCGATTCGCTCCAGTTGTTCTCGCTTCTGGCCAATGTGGGCGACGCAAAGTCCCTGGTCATCCATCCCGCCAGCACCACCCATTCCCAGCTATCCTCCGAACAGCGGAACGCGGCCGGCGCTCCGGACGACTTGGTGCGGCTGTCCGTCGGGATCGAAGATCCCGCCGATCTCATCGCCGATCTCGAACAGGCCCTGGCAAAAGCGGCCCGTTAACGCTTTGCGGCCTTATAGCGGCATAACCGGTCCAATATAGAACGAAATGACAGAGGCTTCCGCCACGTCCTCCCAGGACGCGGGCGGAAGCCTCTGTCATTATAAGCCTACTTGCATTTCTCGGCGTCTTTCTTGCATGCTTCGTCAGGGCAGAGCTCGGCGGCAAAGTTGGCGAAAGCGTCAGGACATTTCTTGTTGCTGTTGCAATCAGTGCAACCCGATTTGCTAAAGTCTCCCACGTTATCACCTCCTCAAAAATAGTTTATCCGGTTGCCGCCAAACCATAGATGACAATTTCAGGAGTGGGCAAACAGGCTGGCGAGCGCCGCCGCTACGGCGGTTGCGTTTATTGTTTTAGGCATTGACAGTCACCGCAAAATACATTAATATAAACGTATGAACATATATTCATATAATGGAGTGAAAACAATGAATAACAGCGAATGCGATGTCTGCGAACAACTTTGTGAGCATCCACAGGCCATATGCCGGGCCAGGTCGGAAGCGCTGGCGGATGAGGACGCCCGGGAACTGGCCGAGACGTTTAAAATTCTGGGGGATACTACCCGGGTCAAGATACTGCAGATATTATCCCGGTGTGAGCTTTGCGTCTGCGATATCGCGGCGGTTGTGGGCATGGGGCAGTCGGCGGTTTCCCATCAGCTCCGCCTGCTCCGCGGCGCCCGTCTGGTGAAATATCGCAAAGAGGGGAAAATGGTCTTGTATTCTTTGGATGATGATCATATTTCGATGCTGCTGGCTCAGGGCATTGAACACATTAAACACAGATAGGATGAGGCAAAATGGATAAACCAACCTGTAGCTGCGGCTCTTGCTGCCAGGCGGCCATTGATGCCGGAAACGAGGCCGCGGCGATCGGCGGAGCTGCCCTGGCGACGAGCGTATTTGCGATCGAGGGCCTGGATTGCGCGGATTGCGCCGCCAAGCTGGAAAAGGGCCTCAGACGAATCGCCGGAGTCGCCGATGTTAAAGTCAACTTTGTGGCCGCCACGCTGCAGATCGCCTATGACGGCAGCCGGGTACAGCCGGATTCTCTTGCGGCGGCTATCCGCGGCCTGGGCTACGAGGCGTCGCTCCAGCCGATGAACAAGCAGCAGACGGGCCCGCGTAAAATGGTATTCCGCCTGGCCGGCCTGGATTGCGCGGACTGTGCGGCCAAACTGGAAAAAAAGATCGCCGGGCTGCCGGGGGTAAGATCGGTCGCCGTCAATTTCGCTTCCGGCAAAATGACGGTCGAGGGCACCCTTTCCGAGGCGGAGCTTATCCAGGCCGTGGAACAGGCCGGATACAAGGCGGAGCCGGAGGCCGGCGCCAAACCCGCCGGTCAGTCGCCTCCCGCCAAATGGCGCACCAGCGCAAGGACGCTGGCGACCCTGGCGAGCGGCCTCATGATTGCCTGCGCGTTTCTTCTGGAATGGAGCGGGGCAGGCTCGTCCGTTCTCGTTCCCCTGTATGCCGCGGCCATGGCCGTCGGCGGTTATCATGTCGCCAAAAGCGGACTTTACAGTCTCAGGGCCCTGGTTTTGGATATGAACGTGCTCATGACGGTGGCTGTCGTCGGCGCGGCGGCCATCGGCGAGTGGAGCGAGGGGGCGATGGTGGCCTTTCTTTTCTCCTTCGGGAATATGCTGCAAAGCTATACGATCGACCGGACGCGGCGCGCCATCCGCTCGCTGATGAATCTGGCGCCGCCGGAGGCGCTGGTGCGCCGGGGGAATGAAGAACAGCGGCTGCCGGTTGAAGATATCGTAGTCGGCGACATCATCCTGGTCAAGCCGGGCGAGCGGATCGCCATGGACGGCGTGGTTCAGAGCGGCTGTTCGTCGGTAAACGAGGCGCCGATAACCGGCGAGTCGCTGCCGGTGGAGAAGGAGGCGGGCGACAAGTCCTACGCCGGAACCATCAACCGGAACGGCCTGCTGGAAATCCGAGTGACCCGGGTCGCCGCCGATTCCACCCTGGCCAAAATCATGCACTTGGTGGAAGAGGCCCAGGCCCAGAAAGCGCCTTCCCAGCAATTTGTCGACGTATTCTCCCGGTACTATACCCCGGTGGTCCTGCTGGGCGCGGTAGCGGTAATGCTCCTGCCGACCCTGCTGGCCGGGCAGCCTTTTGAAGCCTGGTTCTACAAAGGCTTGGTCCTGCTGGTCATTTCCTGCCCCTGCGCGCTGGTCATCTCTACCCCGGTCTCGATCGTCGCCGCCATTGGCAATGCCTCCCGCCAGGGCGTACTGGTCAAAGGGGGAGCTTACCTGGAGGCTGTGGGCTCGCTGCAGGCGGTTGCCTTTGACAAGACCGGCACCTTGACCTATGGGCGCCCGGAGGTCACAGACGTCGTTCCGCTCGCCGGGCAAAGCCGGGAAGACCTTCTCGTCACGGCGGCGTCGGTGGAGCGGTGGTCGGAGCACCCCCTGGCCGCCGCCGTGGTTGGGGCGGCTTCAGGACTGGAACTGAAGCCGGTAAGCGATTTTGCGGCGTTGGTCGGACGCGGAGCTCAGGCGGTCGTCGGGGCGGAAACCGTCTATGTCGGCAATACCCGGCTGTTTGAAGAGCTTGGCCATAGCCTGGCGGCTTACCAGGAGCGGCTCAGCACCCTGGAAGGGCAAGGGAAAACCGTCATGCTGGTCGGCGGGCGGGAGGCTGTATATGGGCTGATCGCCGTGGCCGACATCCTGCGGGAGGAAAGCGGGGAAGCCGTCCGGTCCCTGCGCCGCTCCGGTCTTTCCCACATCGCCATGCTGACCGGCGACAACCGGCAGGTCGCCGGGGCCATCGCGGCCAAACTCAACCTGGATGCCTACTACAGCGAATTGTTGCCGGAAGATAAGGTCGCCGCGATTCAAAAAATCATCCGCGAGCACGGCAGCGTGGCGATGATCGGCGACGGAGTCAACGACGCCCCCGCCCTGGCGACGGCCAGCGTAGGGATCGCGATGGGCGTGGCCGGATCGGATGCCGCCCTGGAAACCGCCGATGTTGCCCTGATGTCCGACGACCTCAATAAACTCGCCTACCTTATTACCCTCAGCCGGAAAACCGTGGCGGTCATCAAGCAGAATATCGCCTTTGCGGTCATCGTCAAGGCGCTCTTCCTCGTCCTGACCATGGCAGGCTGGGCAAATCTCTGGCTGGCGGTGTTTGCCGATACCGGAACCTCGATTCTGGTTACGCTGAACGGTATGCGGCTGATGCGGCGGTTGGGATAGCTGCAAGAAAATACAATCAGGGCAGAAAAAAACGGTCCCGCGTGGGACCGCTTTTTTTGTTCCGGCTATTTATACAGGCTGTGGGCAATCTTGTCGATCTGCTCAGTGGAAGCCGACAATTCCTCGACCGAGGCCGCGATTTCCTGGGCGGCGGCGGCCTGGCGCTCGCTGACTTCGGCGAGCCCGGCAACTTCGTTGCCGATATTCGAGCTTTCATTTTTGATCGAATTGAGGATATCCTTGATGCGTTTGACGCTTTCGGCGCTGTTTACCGCCATCTTGCGGATCTCCTCCGCCACAACGGCGAATCCCCGGCCCTGTTCGCCGGCTCTCGCCGCTTCGATAGCGGCGTTGAGCCCCAGGAGATTCGAATTGGAGGCCACATCGTTGATGAACCGGAGAATCTCATCGGTCTGGGTGATATGATGCATGACCTGCTGCCCGGCCTCCCGGAGCGCGCCCATCCCTTGGGCCAGGCGGGTGGAAGACGCGGCCAGCTCCTGAGCGCTGGCGGCAACCTGGGAGGTCGAATCAGCCACCACATCGGCGATATTCTCGAGATCTCGCTGCTTATCCATGCCTACGGCCATAATCAAGCAGCCGGCTACCTGGCCGGAGCCGTTTTTCAGGGGAACCGCCGTGGAACGGAAGGGAACTCCGTATACTTCCGCGGGAATGAGCTTATGAACGGTTTTCCCTGCGGCGAGGGCATCCTGAGCGGCGCTTTCCCGCGGAATCTCCATCCCCTCGTTGCGAACCAGGTGGGAGGCGATTCCCCGAGTTGAAATGCTCCGCAGGATTTTCGTCTTATCGGTCAGGAGCACGGAATGTTCGACAGGTATCAGATCGGATATGGCTGATAAAATTTCCTGTGTATGTTCCAGAACGGGTTCCATGATATAACCTCCATAATCTTGTCTCTTCCTAAAATATATATACTTACCTGCGATATCAGTGTAGCCTTGAATGGACTGGTCGGTCAACTTCATTTTTACAGGGATTTCCTGCAAAGAAATTGATTTTAGCTGTTTTACGGGCCTAGAACTTGAGAATTCAGAGACGCAATCGGGCCGGCGAGACGGATTGAAGTAAAAAGACAGGCCGTGCGGCCTGTCTTTTACGTCCTGTCACTCCAGGTTATATTTTTGTCTTCATCGCAGACGATACCGATCGGACGGCCTTCCAGGACCGTCAGCAGCTCCAGCTTGCCGCCCCACAGATCGACAATATGTTTTAGCGTTTCCCGGGCATAGACCATTTCCAGTTCCCGACCGTCGGATACATGCTCCAGCACCAGGGTGCCCTTGGCCAGCGATGCGGGCCGGATGACCGGGACGCCGCCGAGGCCGGCGGAATTGGCGAGAGTGTCCCGCACGGCTTTCCAGCCGTCTTCGTCCGCTGTTTCCTCGATCACCAGGTCGTTTCCCGCGGCCCCGTAGGAAAAAAGGTTCATCTCCTCGGCCAGCTCGCGGGTGAGAAACCGCCGGATAAAAGACTGGTCCCGCTCGGTGGCCCTTACCTCCTTAAGTTTTTGCCGCCCATAGGTTTTATCCAGCGCCTCAAACATTTTAAAGCCGACATAGTAGGGATTCAGACTTTGCAGATGAGGACGGATGACCAGGTTGTGCCGCTGAAGGAACTCGAAATGGAGACCCTGCGGCAGCTCAAGCTCCTGGAGGGTTTTATAGTGCCAGTAGCTGGCCCAGCCTTCGTTCATGATTTTTGTTTCCAACTGGGGGATGAAATAGAGGGATTCCGCCCGGACGATGTTCACCAGGTCCTGCTCCCACTCCGCCAGCTTGCCCCGTTCGGCGAGAAAAGCGAGGAGGTCTTCCTCAAGCCGCGGGGGAATGCTGCCGGGCGTTTCCTCCGCCAGAACGGACAGGGGCGGCTCGCCGCTGCGGGAGACCTGAAAGCGGAGGGCGTGGGCGGCGTCCAGAATTCGTTCGACTTTGGCCGGCCCGATGCTGGGATCCTGGATGTAACTTCGTACCCGGTCGGCATGGGCCTTAAACATTTCCACCGTCAGCTCGGCGCGGGTATCGCGCCGGAATAACCGGTTATTTTTGAAAAAATCGTTGTGGCCATAGACGTGAGCCATCGTCAGGATTTGCAGCAGCAGCGTATTGTCCCGCATCAGGTAGGCGATGCAGGGGTCCGAGTTTATGACCATTTCATAGGGAAGCCCGACCAGATTGTATTGATAGAAGGTCCGCTGCCGCTCGTAGGTCTTGCCGAAACTCCAGTGCGGATAGTGGGCCGGCATCCCGGCATAGGCCTCGTAGCACAGCATATCCTCGTAGGTGCAGATTTCGAATTCCTGGTCATAGCAGTCAAGGCCGGCGGCCCGGACAAGTTCCTCAATACGCTCGTTCCATGTTTCCAGGTCGTTCAGCGAATAGGCCTGCATCACTCGTCACCTCCGGCCGATTCCTTCTCCAGGATGCGCTTGAAGGCCGGCCATACATCCTCCTTGCTGCGGAGGGTGGCCATGACAAAGTTGGCGGACTGGATGGCGTCGCTATAGGTCTTGCGGATCGAACTGCCCCAGGCGTCGGTCGTGATTTCCCCATAGCCGAACAGATTGCCTGCCCGGCACAATTCCTTGGCTAGGGCAACCGCTTTCGGCGTATCCTCGGACCAGTTGTCGCCGTCCGAACAGTGGAAACTGTAGATATTCCAGACGGCCGGACTGTAGCGCTGCTCGATGACTTCCAAGGCCTTGGCGTAACCGCTGGAAATATGGGTTCCGCCGGACTCGCCGCGATGGAAAAAGTCCTGCTCGCTCACTTCTTGCGCTTCCGTGGTGTGGGCGATGAATACCACTTCGACGTTCTCGTACTTGTAACGGACGAACTGATAGAGCAGAAAATAGAAGCTCCGGGCCAGATATTTCTTGGTTTGGTCCATGGAACCCGAGGTATCCATAATGCAGATGACAACCGCGTTGGAATGTTTGCGGACATCCTCCCTGATGCGGAAATAGCGGAGATCGTCCTCGCGGAAGGGAACGCGGCCCGCAGCCCCGACCGGTTCGGCGTTCCGCCTGGCCGCCTGTTCCCGTTTGATTTTTTCCATTACCGATTGCTTCTTGTCCAGACGGGGCGGGATGCCTTTGCGCTGGTGCCCGGAGCGTTTGCATTTCCGCTCCGATTCCAGATAGGAGAATTTTTTCTTCTCCATGTCCGGTAGTTGTAAATCTTCGAAAAGATACTGGATAAGCTCTTCCAGGGTAATCTCGGTTTCATAAATGTCTTCGCCCGGATCGGAGCCGGCCTGGCGGCCCTGGCCCTGCTCCCCGCCGCCGTCGGCCCGGCCGATCGTCTGGCCCCGTTCTTCGCCGCCCTTGCCGGAAGCGACGCCGCCGGCATTTTTGCCGTAGATGAACTGGTACTCCCGGATGCCTTTGACCGGCACCTTGACCTTTTTATCCTTGCTTTGGCCGATGATGCTTTCTTCAGCGACGATATCGCCGAGATTCTTTTTGATGGCATCCTCGACCAACTGGCGGTGACGCTTGCGGTCCCAGGCGGAGCGGTCGGACTGGCTGGCGCTGTTGTCTTTGAATATCGCCAAAGATCATTCCTCCTTCCGGCGTAAGCCGTCAGTCCTTCCAGAGGTTGTTGGCGGCGTATTTGAGAACGACATTGCAGCAATGGTCGCAATACCCGTTGGACTTCATTTCGTCGACCATGGCGTTATATTTGCCATCCTGCTCCTTGTCCCGGACCCTGGCCTTGGTGACAATGCGGGACAGTTCCTTGACCGAAGCGGTGAGCTTCTTTTCAATCGCTTCTTTCAGCGGCTCGTAGGAACGATAATCCACTACGCCGCCGCTGCGCAGGACCGAGAACATATAGGCGGTGACATCCTGGCGGAACCCGCGGGCGGCTGTGCCGGTAATCCCGATCTGCTCCTCAATCGACTCCAGAAACTTGACATCGGGCTCAAGCTCTTCACCGGTGCTGCGGTCTTTGATCCTACGGGCGCTGATAAAGGCTTCGGCATGATCGAGATAGTTGTTGAAGAGGCTTTCCGCCTGCTCGCGGTAACCGTGAATGAACGCCCGGGTAACCTCTTTTTCGAGGATCTTATTGTATTCTTTCTTGATCGAGTCTTGCAGAAAGTTCAGGAACCGTTTCTTTTCATCATCGGCGATGGTCATTTCTTTGGTAGCTTTAACAAGAGTCTCGATGACGGCGATGGGGTTGATGCAATTGCACTCCGAATCCGACAGCGCCGTGTCCAGCGCTTTCATGATGAAGCGGGTCGAGATGCCGGACATGCCTTCGCGGGTTGCCTCGTCCCGCAGTTCGAAGATGTCTACCTTTTTGGTCGCGCCCTTTTCGACGATGTCTTCGCCGTTGTATATTTTGAGCTTGGTAAGCGGGTCCACCTTTGCCGAAGGCGCCAGGCGGGTGAGGATGGCGTACATGGACGCCGCTTCGATGGTGTGGGGAGCGATATGAGCGCTGAAACTGCTGTTCTTGAGGAGCTTTTGATAAATCTTCACTTCTTCGTCCAGTTCCAGGCAGTAAGGGACCTCCACCTTGACGATCCGGTCCAGAATGGCTTCGTTGGTATGGTCCGCCTTGAACTTGTTCCATTCGGCCTCGTTGGAATGAGCGAGAATGATGCCGTCGAAGTAAATCATCGAACCTTTGCCGGGTGACGGAATGGACTTTTCCTGGGTGGCGGTGATCATCGTATGGAGGTACTCCACATCGTTCTTGAATACCTCGATGAACTCGACGATGCCGCGATTGCCGACATTGAAAGCGCCGTTCAGCGACAGCACCCGGGGGTCGTCTTCAGGGTACAGGTCCATTTTGGAAATATCCACCGAGCCGGACAACACCGAAGTGTCCTGGTTGTTGGGATCGACCGGGGGCACGACGCCGACGCCTTTCCGGGAGCGGATGGAAAACTCGCTGGTGGTTACCGGGAACCGCTCGAATTCTCCGCTGTATTCGTTTTTCAGGCGGTAGCGGCAGACGGGGCAAAGGTCTCCCTCGATTTTGACGCCCAGCAGGTCTTCGAACCGGGGCCGCAGGTGCTTGGGAATCAGGTGGAGCGGCTCTTCCCGCATGGGGCAGTCTTTTATGCTGTATATCGGCGGGCTCATTTCCAGAGCCTTTTTCAGAGCCTCCATCAGCGACGATTTGCCGGCTCCGACCGGTCCGACAAGGTACAGCACCTGGCGGGATTCCTCCCCTTTCATGGCTGCCGCATGAAAGTAGCGGACTATCTTCATCACGCTTTTTTCAATGCCGTAGAAATCTTTGAAAAAGGCATACCGCTTCAGCGTTTCGCTGCCGTAGATTTTCTTCAGGCGGGGGTGCTCCTCGGTATTGACGGTCTCCACGCCCGGCGCGGTGAGCAATTCGTGCATGCGCTGATGGGCCAGCATGGCCGCCTTCGAGTTCTTCCTGACAATCTCCAGATAGTCCAGGAGCGTGCCGGAAAAATGATCGTGCTGGCGCGCTTCCCGGTCTTTTTTGATTAAGCTTTCAAAATCGAATCTGGCCATCGAAACCCCTCCTTTGTCGGCTGATAACGGATGGAAAAATTGTAAAGAGTCCTTGGAAAAACCTAATAAAATAATTAAATTTACAATATTATTCTATTGTCAGTACACATATGTGCTGATTGTTTTAACTCTAACAAAAAGGCAAGGATTTGTCTAAAGGATTATTCTGGAATTCTGTCGTATTTCCCCGGCGTCCCGGACCCGCCGCCGTCAGCCGCTGAAGGGATTTGCCGGCCCGGCGGGGAATGATGGTAAGGGCTATTCCGGTATACTAACGAGTAAAATGGGTGGATGACGCCTCTGGGAGGTATGGCCATGTCTTTTTGTCATCATTGTGGAACAGAGCTTCCGGCAGCGGCGAATTTTTGCAGCCACTGCGGCACGGAGCGCCGGGCGCGGGAAGAAAAGCGCGATCAGCCCCCGCCGGAATGGGAGACTTGCGAAATCCTGCCGGATTTATTGGGCGAAAAGTGGGGCATTTTCCCGCGGGATGTTTTTCAGTTCCGGGCTCAGGCCAAAGGGCCCGGCGGAGAATATGAGGCCGGCGAGTCGCCGCAGATCAAGGCCGGGCTTGGCGACTATTACGCGCCAAACTACGAGAATAAAGGACACCGCAAAGCCCTCGCGGCCCTGGCCGACAGTCTGGAGAAAGACGGCTGGGAGAAAATCGCGAAAGGCGAAGCGTGGTTCAATCTGAAATTTCGCCGGAGGTTGCCGGCCAAATGAGCAATCGTACGCTTGCCCATCGCCTGCTGGCCATCGGCGACTCGCTAACCTGCGGCTTTCCCTACCCTCCTGACTGCTCTTGGGTAAACCTGGTTTCGCGGCAGCTCCGTATTCTGATCATCAACAGGGGAATATGCGGCGAAACAGCAGGCGATATGCTCGGGCGCTTTGCCGCGGAGATCAGTGCCCACAAAGCCACGGCGGTGATCATCACCGGCGGGAGCAACGACGCTTATTCCGGCGTCGGCGTCCGGGAATTCCGGGAACAGATGGCGGCAATGCTCGAACATGCCCGCGGGAGCGGACTGGCTCCGGTCATCGGCCTGCCGCCGCCGATTATCGGCAGGGAAGAGGCCCGGCTGGCTGAATACCGCTCTTCCCTGCGTTTGCTGGCGACGGAGTTCGCCGCGTCCATCCTGGACTTTTATTCGCCCTTCATCGATGCGCCGAGCGGCAAGGTGCGGACCGGTCTTTTTGTTGACGGAGTTCATCCCAGTTTGGACGGCTACGCCGTTATGGCGGAAGCCGCGCAGCCCTCGCTCGCCGGCTTGATTTACGGCGCTGAGCGCAAGCGTTAGTTTGCGCCGGCGCTTTTATCTAGAAAATTATCCCAATTTTGCAGGAATTTAGAATCAGACAACGAATTATTTCATTCTACAGTAAAGTGGTGAAGGTGAGAAGCCCATGGAGCGGCATGCTTCCTATCTAAAAGGATACAATCCGGCTCTTTCGGCTCTTCGGGAAAGTGAAGAGCGGTTCCGGCTGATCTTTGAACACGCGCCGATTGGCATGCTGATCTGCAATCTCAAGGGAAGGTTTATGCGCGTCAATCAGGCGATGGCCGATCTCCTGGGCTATCCGCCTGATTTGCTTATAACCCTGGGACTTATGGACATCACCCATCCGGAGGACCTGCACCGGGACATGGATCTGATCGGCGAGCTTCTTAAAGGCGAGAAGCCGCGCTGTTCGATGGAGAAACGGTGCGTGCGCCGGGACGGCGAGATCATTCATGTTTTGCTCAACGTCTCTCTCGTCCGCGACGCCCGTGGCCGGCCCTGCTACTTTGTCGGCCAGATGGTGGATATCACCGAACGGAAACGGTATGAACAAACCATCCGCCATATGGCGTATCATGACCCGCTTACGGGCTTGCCCAACCGGGTATTGCTCCGGGACAAGCTGGCGATCGCGCTCGCTCACGCCCGGGCCAGCCAGGGCCAACTGGCGGTCATCTTTCTGGACCTGGACCGGTTTAAAGGCATCAACGACACTTTGGGGCATTATATCGGCGATTATGCTCTGAAGCTAATCGCCGAACGGCTGGTCGGATCGGTACGGGGCAGTGATGTCGTCGCCCGCCTTGGCGGCGACGAATTTACCGTAATGCTGCCCGGTGTCGCCGGGGAGCCGGAAATTTTCAAGGTGCTGCGAAAAATCATCGATGCGCTGGAGGAGCCTTTGCGGCTCGAACAGACCGATTTCAGCGTCAGCGCCAGCGTCGGTATCGCCCTTTATCCCCGCGACGGCCAGGATATCGACACCTTGCTCCAGGTGGCCGACAAGGCGATGTATCTCGCGAAGAAGCGAAAAGGAATAGAGGATTAGCAAAAAAAAGAAGGCGCTCCCATGAGCGCCTTCCGGATTATAGACAAACCCAGGCTGGCGAGAAAGGTTCAGATGCAAGGCGCACCGGAAGAGCGTGCCGCAGATGGGCCTTTCTTGCCAGCCTGGAAGGCGCTCGCGGGAGCGCCTTCTTGCGGTTTGTAGGAGGCTGCATCCAGCCCTCTTTGCAGTGAGTCACTCCGGACGGGCGGCATCCGGACCCTGCACAGACCTCCTTTTATACCCTGGTATATCCTAATATGGCCGCTGCGCGCGCCCGGAGCACGGATCCTCCGTTGTTACTGCTTGACAAGGATAAGCAACATTTTAAAATCCGCCACGGCATCCAGCCCATGGGGAACATCGGCGGGCATGACCACCGTCTGCCCGGCTTTGGCCCGGAGCTTTTCGCCGCCGACGGTGACTTCCGCCTCGCCATCCAGAATGTAGACCATCGCGTCCCCCGGAGCGGAATGGGTGCTGACGCCCTCGCCCTGCCCGAAAGCGAACAGCGTCATACTCAAAGCGTCGTTTTGCACGAAGGTGAGACTGACGACCCGGCCCGGCTGATAATCCACCAGGGACGCCAAGTCAAGCGCTTCACTGAAGGCGATGTTTTTAATATATTTCTTTTCCATGGCTACCCCTCCCAATGGGAAATTTTCTATCTTTAGTATATTGCTGCCGCCGACCGGGCGCAGTGATTCAAATCACACGTCCCAGCGGCCATTTTCGCCGGAATTGTGCCGGGGCCGTCTGCTCGACAAGCTTATTCCCGGATCTTCATCGTCCCGTCTTCGTCGATGACGACATTTCCGGCTTTTTCCTGCCCGTCCCAGATCATCCGGTGGATAAGGTAGTTGGCCACCTGCTTATCGCCGGGCTTGAGGTTCGGGTCCAGATTGCCCATGGGATCGGCGACCCCTTGTTCTTTCGCGTCCGCTTGCTGGTCGCTGTGGTGGGTTTGATATTCCAGATCAGGCATAAATGGCGCCTCCTCTTTCGTTTTAGTTAGCGTAACCAGTCCGCAGGGCGCGCATATCCGTAAAATAATGGCAGTAATATTACGGTGACTGGGCAGTCAAAGCATGCTATAATGTTTACATAACATTGACCAATAACCGACGGAGAAAGGATGGAACTATGACTAAGAAAATCTTCAAAACGACAGTTATCATAGGCATTCTGGCCCTGGCCCTCGTTGCCGCAGGCTGCGGCGGAGGAGGCGGCGGCGTTCAGCGTATTTCCGGGCTGCCGGCTGACGGCGTGGTTAAAGCGTTTTACGATTCAGCCAAGGCCGACCGGCTGAAGGAAGCCGCTCTCTACGTGTCGCCCGCCTCGACCAGCAATCCCGGCACCGTAATCAAGTACTTGACCGGCCAGAACGGCCTCAAGGAATTGAAAGCCTCCAACCTGCTTTCGCTGCGTGAAGTGGCTCAGCAGGGCAATTATGCGGCCGTTGTCGCAACTCTCCAGACAGAGCAAAACAGCATGAAGGTCACTGTTAAACCGGTCGGCCTGGAAAAAATAGACGGGGAATGGTATATCGTCGATTTCGACAAGATTTATGCCGACGCCAAGTACAGCGTACTTCAGCGACTGTTAAGCGACATATAGGGACGAGCGAGAAAGCAGGCGGTTTTTCGCCTGCTTTCTCCGTGGTTTGGGGATGCAGGAACAGACTTGGCACAATGCCGGGTCTGTTCCTGTTTATATCCGTTGCCGGCGGTTTCCGGCGGGTAGCGGCGCCTGCCCTGAGCAGCGGCTCTGAAGGCCGAACCAAGGGGTGATGGGCATTTATTTTTATCACATTCACAAGTTTTAAGGAATATCCTATTGTTGACTGGTGAGGCGGTGACGCTTCTGGATTGCATTCAACTCGCCGTTCGCCTGTTGCCTGGCGCCGCAGAGGCCCGGAATGGACCAGGCGCCGCGGCAGCCGCTCTTCTAGTCGGTTATGGCCCTGCGGCCAGAAGTCATCTTGATAAAGGAGCGAGTAAGAATGTGCGGCATAACCGGATGGATTGATTGGGACAGAGACCTCACCCAGGAAACCGGAGTATTGGAGGCCATGGTCCAAACGCTTGCATTGCGTGGTCCGGATGCTCAGGGTACATACATTACGCGGCATGCGGCGCTCGGACACCGGCGGCTCTCGGTGGTTGACCTCGAAGGCGGCAAGCAGCCCATGACGCGGGAGCGGGGCGGCGGCGCCTGGACGATTGTTTATAACGGCGAGCTGTATAATACCGCGGAACTGCGGTGGGAGCTCATGGCCCGCGGTTATGCGTTCACCTCCATATCGGACACCGAAGTATTGTTGAAGTCCTATATCGAATGGGGGCCGGAGTGCGTCCCCCGGTTAAACGGCATCTTTGCCTTCGCCGTATGGGACGAAGCCGGACAGGAACTGTTTCTTGCCCGGGACCGCCTCGGGGTAAAACCGCTGTTTTACGCGGTGCGCGGCAACGGCTTGATTTTCGGGTCCGAGCTCAAGGCTCTCCTGGCGCATCCGGCTGTCCAACCGGAAATTGCCCTCGACGGCCTGGCGGAGATTTTTATGATTGGCCCTGCCCGCACCCCCGGCCACGGCGTCTTCAAAAATGTTTCCGAGCTCAGGCCGGGCTGCTGCGCCGTTTTTAACCGCAAGGGACTGGCCGTCAGGCGGTATTGGTCGCTCGAAAGCAAACCCCATGAGCAGGATTTCACCGCCACCACGGGAATGGTGAAAGAGATTTTCGAGGACGCCGTCCGGCGGCAGATGGTGTCGGACGTCCCGTTATGCGCCTTGTTGTCGGGGGGACTCGATTCCAGCGCCATCACCGCTGTGGCGGCGAAGGCTTATCATCAGGAAGGCAGGGCTCTTCATACCTTCTCCGTGGAATATGAGGGAAATGACCAGCATTTTCAGGCCACCAGCTTTCAGCCCAACAGCGACGTTCCCTGGGTCAAGAGAGTTTCCACTTACTTTAAAACCTGCCACCATGAGATTATCCTCGACACGCCGGAACTGGCCGGGAGCCTTGCGAAGGCCACCCGCGCCCGCGATCTGCCCGGGATGGCCGACATTGACACCTCTTTGTACCTGTTCAGCCGCGAGATCAAGAAGGGAGCCACCGTGGGCCTTTCCGGCGAGTGCGCCGACGAAGTCTTCGGCGGTTATCCCTGGTTTTACCGGGAGGAAATGCTCCAGGCCGGGACCTTTCCCTGGTCCCCCGAACCTGCTATTCGCCTGGATTGGCTGAATCCGGAGCTTCGCGGCAATGCCTTCCTGCAGGAGTATCCCCGCCTGCGCTACCAGGAGGCCCTGGCGGAAGTGCCCCGCCTGCCGGGAGAGAATGCCGAAGCGGCGCGAATCCGCGAGATATTCTACCTCAGCCTGACCCGGTGGATGCCGACGCTGCTTGATCGAAAAGACCGGATGAGCATGGCGTTCGGGCTGGAGCTTCGCGTTCCGTTCTGCGATCATCGTCTGGTGGATTATGTGTGGAATGTTCCCTGGGAGATGAAGAACTTCAAAAAGCGGGAAAAGGGGCTGCTGCGCCAGGCTTTGACCGGCACCCTGCCGGAGGACGTCTTGTGGCGGCGGAAAAGTCCTTATCCCAAGACCCATAACCCGACCTTCCACCAGGCGGTGCACGATGGCCTGCTGGCCATCCTCGACGATTCGGAATCCCCCGTCAGGCAACTCGTCGACGTTGCGCGCCTCAAGAATTTCGCCGTCTCCGGAGCGGCCAGGTCGCCTTTGCCCTGGTTCGGCCAACTGATGGGCGGTCCGCAGGTTTTGGCCTACCTGATCCAGGTCGACGCCTGGCTGCGGCAAAACAAAGCGACAATCACCTTCTAGCCTGGCCGACAAGGCGTTGACACAATATTGCAAATCTTGGTATGATAGCGGTAAGCGGCGGCAAGCTTTGCTTGACGGCAAGCGCCATCAGCCTCCGTCCGTTCCATGTTAACAGGATTTCCAGCGAGAAGGCTGTGCGCGGCCTGCTCTTGCTGGATTTTTTGTGACTGGAAGAGGCGGGCGGGTGACTGAATTTCCCGGGAAATGTCGGCATGTGAATGCCGGCCGCGGCATCAGGGCGGCTTATTGGCGACTGGTGTCGGCTTGCCGGCGGCATTGCCTGATTTTCCGGCGACATGGCTTTAAGGCGGACAACTTCCGGGGAGCGGGGAAAAGAAAGGTGATTATATGGAACTGGCTAAACTTATGCGGATTGCGGAGACCCTGGACCGGCTCATGAGCATGGATATTCCCGCCCGCGGGATCAGCGGCATCCTTTATGAGGCCGCCCGGGAAAAGGCCGGGAGGCCCCTCACGCTGGCTGCGGCCGAACTGTTGCAAGCGGCAATCCGGCCCGGCGCAAATGTGATCATCGCCACCGGCTGGGTTGACCAGCCGGTTGTCGCGCCAGGGTACGGGGAATCCGACGGGCCGCCCGGAGCGGTTGCGCTGGCCCGGGCGCTGCGGCTCAGCCTTAAGGCTGCTCCGATTATTGTCACCGATGAATGTTTGGTGGAAGGCGTAAAACAGATTGCCCGCGCCGCCGGTTTTCAATGCGTGCGGCCCGGGGAGCTTATTCATTCGATTGAACGAAACAAGCTCATGACGATTGCCGTTGTGCCCTTTGCGGCGGATGAGGAGGCAGCCCGGCGGCAAGCCGCCGAGATGATAGCCTCGCTTAAGCCCGCAGCCTGTGTGGCCATCGAACGGGGCGGCATGAACGACGCGGAGATTGTCCATAACATGGCGGGACAAAGCACCGGGGAGGGGCAGGCCAAAATCGACTACCTCTTTCGGGCCGCCGGGGCGGCCGGTGTCGCCACGCTGGGAATCGGCGACGGCGGCAACGAAATCGGGATGGCCAACATCGCGGACGCCGTCAGGCGGCGGGTGCCCCATGGAGCCAAGTGCCAGTGCCCCTGCGGCGGAGGAATCGCCGCAGCCACTCCGGTGGATGTTCTGGTTGCGGCTGCCGTTTCAAACTGGGGCGCCTACGCGGTCGCGGCTCTTCTCGGTCTTAGCGCCGGCGTTCCTGCGGCCGTTCACGATCCGGCCATGGAGCGGCGGGTACTGGAAGCAACCGCGGCGGCTTGCTTTCATGATCCCATCACCGGCCTCTTGATGCCCGGCGCCGACGGCTGCGGGCTTGACGTTCATATCGGCATGGCGGCCTTGCTCAAGGAAGCTGTGCTGCAAGGACAAGCACGGTATAAGTAGGGAGGGGACTGGTAATGAGAAACCTGGCTCAAGCGTCGCCTGGCGAAATTCGCAGGCTCATCCGCCAGGAAAAGATAACCGGGCCGACGGCAGGAATGGCGGCGGGGTTTGTTCAGGCCAACCTGGCTGTGGTCCCCAAAACGCTGGCTTATGATTTTTTACTTTTTGCTCAGCGCAATCCCAAGCCCTGTCCGGTTCTGGATGTAACCGACGCCGGTTCGGCCGAACCCCGGCAGGTGGCCCCCGGCGCCGATCTTCGCTATGATATTCCGAAGTTCCGGATCTATAAGGCCGGCGAGCTCGTGGACGAGGTTCTTAATCTGGAAAGGTACTGGCGCGAGGATATGGTGGCCTTTCTCCTCGGCTGCAGTTTTACCTTCGAGACCGCGCTGATCAGCGCCGGTATACCGGTTCGCCACATTGAGGAAAACCGCAATGTTCCCATGTACATCACCGACATTCCCTGCGTTCCCGCCGGCGTCTTCCACGGCAACATGGTGGTCAGCATGCGCCCCGTCCCGCAGGAAAAAGTCGTCCGGTCCGTGCAGGCGACCTCCCGGTTTCCCGCCGTGCATGGCGCGCCGGTCCATATTGGCGATCCGGCGGCTATCGGCATCCGGTCCGTTGAACAGCCCGACTTCGGCGAGGCCGTCACCATCCGGCCGGGCGAAGTGCCGGTTTTCTGGGCCTGCGGCGTCACGCCCCAGGCGGTGGCGATGACCGCCAAGCCGGAAATTATGATCACCCACGCCCCGGGGCACATGTTCATCTGCGATATCCGCGACGCGGACCTTATAGCTTTTTAAAGCCGGTCAGGCCGGCCGGGAAAAACCAGTGCGCTCTATTACGAACAGGAGCCGCCGCAATTTTGCGGCGGCGGTTTCTATTTTACGGCGAAATTAGCAAATTTTTGTTGATTCCGCTGGGGAAAAAATGATATACTTTATATTAAAATTGATAATATATTAAGCGTGATTATTGAAAATAATTCATATAAAGGGGATCAATATGTCGATTTCCAAATACGAGGTTTTCAGCTCGGTTGTCGAACTCGGCAGTTTGACCAGAGCCGCGGAAATGCTCAATTTAACCCAGTCGGGCGTCAGCCACGCCATCTCCAGTTTGGAAAACGAATTCGGCTTCATGCTGCTTACCCGGGACCGCTCCGGCATCAGCCTTACCCCTAACGGCGAACGGGTTCTGAGGCATATCCGGGAAGTATTGCAGTGGGATGAGCGATTGCGGCAGGAAGTGGCGGCGATCAACGGCTTGGAAGTGGGAATGCTGCGGATCGGGACCTTCACAAGCGTGTCGGCCCAGTGGCTGCCGGGAATCCTGAAACAATTCCACAACGAGCATCCGACCATTGAGATTAAACTGCTGGAAGGCGATTATGACGAAATCGAGGCCTGGATAGGGAATTTTAGCGTCGACTTCGGCTTTGTGCCGCTGCCGACGGCAAAGTCGTTCGAGGTTGTTCCTTTAAAGAAAGACCGCATCCTCTGCATTTTGCCCAACAGTCATCCTCTCAGCCGGGAAAATACCATTTCTTTCGAGCAGATCAAAGAAGCGCCGTTTATTATGGCCAAATGGGGCGGCGACGAAGATATCAGGCGGACGCTGCATGAAAACCACGTCACCCCCAAGATTCGTTATGAAGTGGCGGAAAATGAGGCTATCCTGGCCATGGTGGGAAACGGCCTCGGCATAAGTATTCTGCCGGAAATGGTCATTAGCCGCACCGACCAGAGCATCAGGGCGGTAGCGCTGGAAAGAGCCCATTACCGCACCATCGGCATCGCGGTTCATTCGCGGAAGAACCTCTCACCGGCGGCAGGCAAGTTTATCAACTGCGCCAGGTCTTGGCTGAGCGATCAGAATCTCCTGGATTTTGACACCCAGGGCTGGTGGTTCTGACGGTCGGCATTATTTAGGAAGAACGACGGGGTAGCATTGGGGAAAGGACTGCATAAAATTGACGATCAACCAGATGTACAACAGCTCCGACCGCGTCGGAGGAATCCTGATGCTGGCGGCGGCGGCCGTGCTTTGGAGCAGCAGCGGGTTTTTCATCAAATGGATCGATTGGCATCCGCTGGCCATTGCCGGTATTCGAAGCGCTGTGGCGGCTATTCTCATCCGGTATGCGTTCCGGCATTCGAAGCTCGTCTGGGGGATGCCCCAACTGGGCGGCGCCATCGCCTATACCATAACAGTGATGGCCTTTGTCGCGGCCACCAAGCTGACTACCGCCGCCAACGCCATCTTGCTGCAGTATACTTCGCCGGTGTATGTGGCGGTCTTAAGCGCGATTTTCCTGAAAGAAAAACCCGGGATGTACGACTGGCTGACGTTGGGCGCCGTCGGCTGCGGAATGGTTCTCTTTTTTCAGGATCAGGTGTCGGGAGGCGGCCTCATGGGCAATCTTCTCGCCATCGGCAGCGGAATGACCATGGCGGTCGTGACGGTATCCCTGCGGGGGCAAAAGGACGGATCGCCTTTCAGCACCGTGTTCTGGGGAAATGTGCTGACTTTTGTCTGCGGCCTGCCGTTCGTTTTCGACAGTTCGCCCGGCGTGAGCGGCTGGGTCGCAACGCTGGGGATGGGCGTATTCCAGCTGGGCTTCGCCTATGTCCTGTATACTACGGCTATCCGGCGGGTTACCGCTTTGGAGGCGTCCGTCGTCACGATGATCGAGCCTTTGCTCAATCCCATATGGGTGTTCCTCCTGATCGGCGAGATGCCGGGCTACTGGGCCCTGATCGGCGGCTCGGTGATTCTGACGGTCATCACCGCCCGCTATGTGGTGCCGGCGCTCCGCGCTCCGGCCGGAGCCACCGGCTAGTTTTCCAGCATGCCGATGAATTCTTCCGGCGCCGGCAGGCGTTCCACGGCCCGCCAGGGCGAATGCAGGGCGAGTTCGGATAACGGGAAGACGCCTGTGGCGACCGCCACCGTCCTGCTGCCGATGCTTTTTCCGCAGCGAATATCGTGAGGCGTATCCCCGATCACGAAGATGTTGTCCGGCGTAATTCCTTCATACCGCTCCCGCACGGCTTTCCATCCGGCGGCGGCCACATGGTCGCGGTCGGCCTGGTGGTCGCCGAAGGCGCTGGCGGAAAAATCAAAAAAGTGATCTACGGAAAAGTGGCTGAGTTTCGCTCTGGCCCCCTGGGCCACATTTCCCGTCAATAAAAGCTGTGCGAAACCGGGCCGGTCCGAAACTTTCTGCAGAATTTCCAGGACCGGTTCGATGATATGGCCCTTCCGGGCCGACAGGTGCAGGGGCAAAAGTCCGACATAGTGGTGGACCAGAGCGGACACCGCCTGGGCGTCCGGCTTCCGGCCGGTGAGTTGTTCGATGATCTGGGCGGCGATATAATAATCGGTTCTTCCGGCGGTAGTGATCCGGCTAAAATCGGCTTCGGCCCCGTAACGCTCCCGCGTAGCCTGCTGGAAGGCGAACAGCCCGGCCTTGTCGGTGCGCATCAGCGTCCCGTCGATATCCCAAAACAGAACTTTCAAATGCTCATCTCCCATGTCGTAGTGTACCTTCATTATATAGCAACTCCTTCCCGGCGGAAACAAAAAACCGGCCCAACGCAATGTTGGCCGGTTTGTCAGTTTGTTCACGCAGGCAGGCTCTATAACCGGGGCTGGCAGCTGACGCTCGCGGTACGGATCTTTTCTTTCGGGGCTCTGTTCCACCAGTCGGGAAGCTGCGGCGGAATGGGACTAAATACACCATTGGTGGTTTCGAGGTCGTAGCGGGCGCTCAGGATTCTAAAGGCATCAAGACCGCTTGCCCATTCAGGCGCGGGGAAAATCGCCGCATGGGGAACCCGGAGGCTGAACAGGCACTCCGGTTCCTCCCACTTATCCTTCATCCCGAGGACGTAGAGAACCGAAAGGGAGGGGAGGTAGGAAAAGACGACGGTGGCCAGCGTGATGGCCGTGGCTGCGAGGACTTCGTTATATTGCCGGGCGATCTCCGGTGCGGATTTCTCTTCGTATTCACATACTCCGGCGGAGGTGAGGGTTACAAGGCTGGTGGGGATGATACTGTGGCTCGGCAAACTTAAGGTAAGCGCCGCTTCCGACTCGTAGTAGCTGACGGAGCAGCGCATGTAAAACGGGAGCTTGGTATTATGCAGCACCTCCTGCAGACGATCGAAAACAACGGTGTCATCGCCGGTGAGGAGCTTGTTGATCCGGTCGATTCTGGCGTCCTCCGCTTCCTCGAAGGTTTTCCGGGCGTCCTCGATGGTCTCCCGCTGTTCCTTGATCCGGTTGTCGATGAGCGTTCTGGCTGAAGTCAAGGCGCTGGACATTTCGCGTTGCCTCTTTTGCAGGTCGCTGTGCAGAGTCAGCGTGCAGATGATAAACCCGGCGGCGCCGATAAAGGGAACAAAAGAATCCCGGAAAGCCAGACTAAAAATGACGAAAAACAACCCCAAAATGAGCTGGATGGCAATGGAAGTCTGGTATTTATTGGCGACCTTTAACCGGGCTTCAGTCAGAATATAACTGTAATCCGGAATGGCGGGTTCGACAAATGGCTTCCTGGGTAAAGCCGATTCATAGTCGATCGGTTCATATTTGAATTTGCTCAGGCTGGCGAGGGCTTCTTCGGTTTCGACGCTTTGCTTGTACTCGCGGGCGTACCGCTTGAAGCGTTCTTTGTCAATTCCGTCCCGAATTTCCGCCTGAACCGTAACAACATCATTATCGCCGCTAGTTGACCTTCGGCCGGAATGTTTTACCGCCATAGTCGCTTATCCTCCGCATCCCAAAATTGACGGACAATACTATAAATGAATAATTCGTCGAATTTTGTAATTTCCCTTTTTATCCCTGCGCCTTTATGGCAATATCCTGGACGGTTTTTCGCTTTCACCCGGAGATGGCCGGCCCGGCCGGGAGCCCGGATCCTAAGGGATTCCGGCCTCCGGGAGAAGGATAAAGGCCACGGCGGAGGAATATTAGTACCAAGCAAATTCGGTGCCAGGGTCCTATTTTTTTGGGCGTTTTGGCCCAACGCATTTGAAGGCCTGCAGCCTGAAAGGACCGCGGCAGAGGGGGATAAACGCTTGATACCGGTTATTTCATTTGTGGGAAAATCCAATTGCGGCAAAACCACCTATCTCGTGAAGCTTATCGCGGAAATGAAAAAGCGAGGCTATAAGGTAGGGGTCATCAAACACGACGTCCATGGTTTTGATATCGACCGTCCGGGCAAGGACACCTGGCGGCATGCCCGGGCCGGGGCCGACGTAGTATGCATTTCCTCGCCGCAAAAGATGGCTTTGATTCAAAAGGTGGACAAGGAGTTGGCGCTTTCGGAGGTAGCCCGCCGGGTGGAAGGGGTGGATCTTATTTTTACCGAGGGCTACAAACAGGAAGGCTGGCTCAAAGTCGAGGTTTATCGCCAGGCGGCCTGCGCCGCGCCGCTCTGCCGGAGGGATGAATTATTGGCCATGGTTTCCGATATCCGGCTGCATGAAGAACTGCCCACTTTTCGTCCGGGGGCCCCGGAAGCCATGGCGGATTTCCTGGTGGAAAGATTCTTGAAAAATTGATGATTTCCTGGTTTGTGCCGGCCTTTTTTGCGAATATTTCCACAGTAAAAAAAGGAAAAGCTGTTTAAGCGCCGAACCTTATCAAAGCATGTTTACAGAAAAACATGCGGACGGCTTACAAAAAAAGGAGGCAAGGTTTTTTTGGGGATTGTCATTTCATTAATCGTTACCTTTTGGGTAGGGTTCCTTATCACGAAAAAGTACAAACCGCAACCCGTCTTGTTTATGGCAGGCATGCTGCTCATGTTTGCCGCTGTGGCTCTGGGTCTGGGCAAAATTCTGCCCGTCAAGGAAAGTACCGGCTCGGTATTATTTGATGCTTTTGAATTCATTAAACAGACCATGAGTTCCCGGGCGGCCGGCCTGGGTCTCAACATTATGGCGGTTGGCGGTTTTGCCCGTTATATGGACCATATCGGCGCCAGCAAGGCTCTGGTTAAGCTGACCGTCCGTCCGCTGATGGCGCTTCGTGCTCCCTATCTGGTAATGGCCGGCGCCTGGGTTGTCGGCATGCTTCTCGGTCTTTGCATCAACAGCGCCTCCGGACTTGCGATGCTCCTCATGGTTACCCTGTATCCCATCCTGATCAGCTTGGGGGTCAGCCGGCTGTCCGCCACCGCGGTCATCGCCACCACCCTCTGCCTGGACTGGAGCCCCAGTGATACCGGCACCATTCTGGCCGCCGAGAAGGCCGGAATTGATCCCGTCATGTACTGGACCAGCTATCAGGTTCCCATCACTCTCTGTGTTATGATCGTAGTGGCCATTCTGCACTTTGTCGTTCAAAGATACTATGATAAGCGGGATGGACACGTTGTTCAGGCCACCCAGATCGTGGCAGCCGAAACCGACGAGAAACTGCCGCCGATGATCTACGCCATTCTGCCGACGATTCCGCTGGCGCTTATCCTTAGCTTCAGCAGCCTGTGGATTACTTGGATCAAGATGGATATCATCAAGGCTATGTTCATCGGGGTGGCTATTGCCATGGTCTTTGAATTTATCCGCCTGAGGGACGGCAAGAAGGTCCTGGCCGATATCCAGTCGTTTTTTGACGGTCTGGGAATGCAGATGGCCAATGTCGTCACCCTGATCGTCGCCGGTGAAACTTTCGCCAAAGGACTCATGACCATCGGCACCATCGACGCCATCATCCAGGGGGCCCAGAGCTCCGGTTTCGGCGCCGTCGGCATGATCCTCGTCATGGTGGGCATTATCGCCGTATCTTCCGTCGTCATGGGCTCCGGCAACGCGCCGTTCTTTGCCTTTGCCGCCCTGACTCCGACTGTGGCCGCCAAGATGGCGATTCCTCCGGTACTGATGATCCTGCCGATGCACTTTGGCGCCAGTATCGCCCGGAGCGTCTCGCCGATAACGGCCGTTATCGTCGTTTCGGCCAGCATGGCCGGCATATCGCCGTTTGATCTGGTTAAGCGTACCGCCATTCCGATGGCCGGCGCGATGCTGGTCAATGTGGTGATGACCTTCGTATTCTTCTACCGGTAATCCATTTGAATCACAAGTACCGAGGGAGGGACTCCCGTGTATATTTGCGACTGCCATTGCGATACGCTGAGCAAGTTGTATCTGGATGACTCCAGCCTTTACGAAAACAATTATCATTTCGATCTCAAACGGCTGATGGGCATCGGCGGCGGACTTCAGTTCTGCGCCATGTATATCCCTAGCGAGTACCGCTACCAGGGCGGTCTTCGCTATGCGCTGCTGCTGCTGGATAAGTACAATCGCGAGTTGGCCGACCTGCGCGGACGGGGCGTGGACTCGATCCCGATCCTGTCCCGTGAAGATGCCGGCAAGGCGATGCAGCATAAGGCCGCCACCCTGCTGACCATTGAGGAGGGCGGAGCGATCGAAGGCAGCCTGGAAGTGCTGAGGATATTCTACCAGCTTGGCGTCCGGTGCATCACGCTTACCTGGAGCAATCGCAATGATATCGCCGACGGGGTGAATGACACCATCACCGGGGGCGGGCTGACCGGTTTTGGCCGGCAGGTCGTAAGGGAAATGAACAAACTCGGTATGATTGTAGACGTCTCCCATATCGCTCCCCGAGGCTTCTGGGATGTGATGGAGGTAACGGAAAAACCGGTTATGGCCACCCATTCGGATGCCGCCACGATCTGCGACGTTCCGCGGAATTTGACGGATGAGCAAATCAGGGCCATCGCTGCCAACCGGGGTGTCATCGGCATCAATTTTGCCACGCAGTTCCTGGCTGCCGATCCGTCCAAGGCGGATATCGACAGCATTTACCGGCATATCGACCATATGCTGGGCCTGGTCGGCGACGACCATGTGGGCTTCGGCTCCGATTACGACGGAATTGACCGCACGCCGATCGGCGCCGAGGGGGTGGAAAAGTTTCCGGCCGTCCTCGAGTATCTCGCCAAGAAAAATTATTCTGCCGGCACGCTGGAAAAAATTGCCCACAAAAACGTTTTCCGCCTGCTGGACGAAGTTTTGTAAGTCAAAGCCGTCCTTGGACTCCCGTAGCCGGGAGTCTTTTTTTTGCAAAATTCCCGTTTGCGCAGGAGAAAGCAAGGGACCGGGAGGAAAATCCCGGGCAGGAGGTAAACTATTTCCGAAGCACAGGAGGAGGGCTGACATGAAAATAGCCTTGGTCCAAATGGATATCGCCCTGGGAGACGTCGCAGCCAACCAGGCCAAAATCCGGGAACTGATCGGGGAGGGCTGCCGGCGGGGCGCCCGCCTGGCGGTGCTGCCGGAATTATGGAGCACCGGCTATCAGCTGCCGGAGATCCGGAACTTGGCCGAACCCGAGGAAGGACCGAGTCTCGGCCTGCTTAAAGGCCTGGCCCGGGAACACCGGGTTGAAATTGTGGCCGGTTCGATGGCGGAGACCGACGGTGCGCAGGTCTACAACACCGCCTATGTCATCGGCCCGGACGGGGCTGTCCGCGCCAAGTACCGCAAAATCCACCTCATCGGCCTGATGGACGAGGATCGTTATCTCAGGCCCGGGCACCGGAAGTGCCTGTTTGATTCGGCCGCCGGTCCCGCCGGGATCATCATCTGCTACGACCTGAGGTTTACCGAGTTGCCGCGGGCAATGGCCCTGGCAGGGTGCCGGGTCTTGTTTGTGCCGGCGGAGTGGCCTTCCGTGCGTGGGCGGCATTGGCTGACGCTGAACATCGCCCGGGCGATTGAAAACCAGCTTTTTGTCATCGCCGTCAACCGGGTTGGCCGAGACCGGAGCAATGAGTTTTACGGCCATTCGCTGGTGGTCGATCCCTGGGGTGAAGTCGTGGCCGAGGGCTCGGACCGCGAAGAGGTTCTGGTTGTCGACGTCGACTTTGCCGCGGGAGAGGAAATGCGACGCCGGATGCCGGTATTCGCCGACCGGCGCCCCGAATGTTACTGAACGCAAAAGCCCGGCCCTAAATAGGCCGGGCTTTTGCGTGGGCGGCTAGCCCAGCGGATCAGCCGCATTCCGGGGGGAGGACGAAGCGAATTCGCCCCAGGCCACGGCGGTGGGCCGGAAAAGTCCGCCGTCCTTCCGGGCTGCTGCGGCCCAGATTTCGAGCAGAAGGGGCGTTAGCCGGTCGGCCGGGAGAAGCGTTTCACCGGCCGTTAGCAATGATTCAAGTTCCGCGGCCCAGGACGCCAGGGCCTCAGGCAGGGTCAGCGGCTCAGCCGCTTTCAACAATTCATATAGTTTGCGCAGGCGTGCGGGGGAGGCCTGCTCCGGCTGTCCCATACTGTGGAACAGGTGCTGTACCGCATGAATCAGCAAGGTTTTCAGCGCCGAAACCGCGCTTTCCTCTTGGGAAAGCGGCCGCAGCGGCAGGGGCGGGGCGAAAGAGGGCGCCAGGCCGGCGAGGGTCAGGCCCCGGGCGTATTTGCTGCGCTCCTCGACGAAAAGGGGGATGGCCCGGGCCAGCTTGGCTCCAAAGGCGAGAACGGCGGCCGCGTCCCCTTCTTTTAGCTCGAGCTCGACTTCGGAAATGGCATCCTGACGGTTTCCGGCGATAATCCGGCCCGTATCGACCGCCAGCTCGACGACATCCCCGGAATTAGTGGCGATGTGGGTGGACTGCCGGTCGAAAACGGTGCTGAAGAGCGGGACGAGCTCTTCTTGGCCGAGGAGTTTCGCAGCCAAAGCCTTCGCGGCGGTGCCGGCGAAATAATCAAGGCTGGGGGCAGGCCCGGCGGCGGGGGCGTTCCATTCCTGGCGGCGGTGCAGGCCCCCGTCCGAAGATCCCCCGGCCTTTATGGTGGCAATCCACTGCTTTTTTTCCAGGCGGAGACGATACGCTACGCCCGCCCGCTGAAGCGCGTGGGAAGGAGTGTCGAAATACCAGCTTTCCAGATGCTCGGTTTGCGGAGGAGGGGATAGCGGCGCCAGCCGCAAGGCCTGCGCAAAGATGTCCGGGCCGCGCCGGGGATCGGGAAGCCGTAGCTTGAGCTCTATTTCCGTATGGTTCATAAAAACCTCCTGAAGTTTGATTGGGGCTTGTCACCCCCTGATCAGGCCCTGTTTCCCGCATCCGGCTGCTGATCGCGGCGGCTCCGTCGCCCTTTGCCTGCGGCGCAAAAGGACCCAAGTTCCGCACCTCCTTTCGCCGCACTGAGGCGGCGAGCAAGGGAACTGCATATATATAATAATGAGAACAGCAGAAGGAGGTGTAATAATGGACTATACACATCGCCCATACTATAAGCCGGTATTGGGCAAGTGCGTGCTCGGCGCGCAGGCCGGTCCACAGTCGATCGTGGTCCGCCAGGTAGTTGGCGAGAGTGAAACCCAAAAATCTCTGGATATTCACATCAGGGTTCCGCGGCGGAAACCGGCGATCGAGCAGATTATCGACGTATTTGTCAAACGGGTGTGCGTGACCGACGTCCGGGTTATTCCGAATAAGGTCATTGTACGCGGCCACTTTGAAATAAAGGCTATCTATGTGGCCTGTTTGCCGTCGCAGCCGGTGCATGCCGTAGAAGTAAGACGGATCCGTTTTACCGCCGACATTCCGATGTACGGTGCGGTTTATGGCATGGATGCCGACGCTGGCGTCAACGTCGAGTATGTCGACTACTCCTGCGGTTCCCGCGGGCGACCCCACTGGGATAAAGCTGGAAAATACTATCATGATCATGATGACGACGAGTACTGCGACGGACCGCATCACCATCATCATGACGACTGCGACGACGACTGCGATCATAAGCATCATCACCATGATGACTGTGACGACAAATGTGACCATAAGCATCATCACCACGACGACTGCGACGACGACTGCGATCATAAGCACCATCACCACGACGACTGTGACGACAAATGCGACCATAAGCATCATCACCATGGCGATTGTGACGACAAATGCGACCATAAGCACCATCACAAGCACCATCATGATGATTCGTGCTGTTTCCGGCATTTTGACGTGTCGGTGGTTTTAGCCGTGACCGCGAAAGTGATGTCTGACCGGGAAGTAGTCATTTATCCGGGACAATATCCGGGGCATTATCCGGGATTGCCGTCCAAACCAAAGGGATAACCGATCGTTCTTTCACAACGCCCCGCCGGCTGCGCCGCGCGGGGCGTTATTTCTGTGCCGGAGGCCTTGCGGAGCGAGCCGGGGAGAAAGCAGGTCATGATAGAGCGGCAAGGCTAATCCGCCCTGGAAATTAACTTCAGCCCGAAAGCCGGCGCTTGGAGCAGGGACCTTTACGGTCTGCGGCGAATTATCACTATCATTATACAACGAAAGGACTAAATCGGAATGGGTAGAACAATCTGGCTGCTGCTGGTTTTTGCCGTTGTGCTGGTTGGCGCGTACCTGGGCCAGACCTATTGGGCGGCTGCGAAGCCGCAGGTTCCGGTGGTGCAGAGCGAGAATGCGGAATCCAAGCCTGCCCCGCAGATGAGGCAGGAGGCGGCCAAACCCGCTCCAGCGGGCCGCACCCAGACAATGGAGCTCTCTTCCGCTTCCCGCGGCCTTACACCGTCGGCTCAGTCCGGCGCCGATTTTTCCTGTTCCCAACAAAAGCCGGCCGAGCGGCAGATTTTACCGGGGATGAGTATCGCTCCCGGCGGGGGAGTCAATATTAAAACCGGTGCCGAGGCCGAAACCATTCACCTGCGTCGCGGCGGCGAGGGAGGTTATCAGGTGTTGTGGCAGAAGAAATACTGACCGCCGCCGGTCACGGGAGCGATTCCAATCGTAGCCCGGGAGCGGGCGCAGTCTTGTTACCTTGGCGATGGTGTTGTTAAAAGGGATTTTCCGGCGAAGTGCGAACCTATACATAAGAATGTTAAGTGAGAGTGTGTTGTAACTATGCAGGAAAAGCAACCGTTTATCCCGGAGCCCTATGGCGTGCATCAACTTGTAAGGAGCCTGAACGCCATCCTCGCTCCGTCCCGGGAACTGTCTGAAGCGCTGGATCAGCTTGTCCAGGAAGCTTTTACGGCGGTAAACTGCGACCATTTATTCCTGAGCCGCTATGACGCCGCCTCCCATTTTTTCCGGACCGTGGCGTGGCGCAGTCCGATTCATCCCGGCGACGTGCCTGTAGATCAAAAGTTCATGGGCAATAGTTATTGCAACGGTCAGCCGATTATCGCCCATGACCTCAGTCAGTATAATTACCGGATGAGGCCGGCGGTCGCCCGGATGGGCCTCAAGTCGATGGTCGGGATTCCGATTGTGACGGCGCAGGGCATGGCCGGAGTGCTGGAGGCTTTCTCCCAGCAGACCGGGCATTTTTCCGACCTGGAGAAAGACCTTTTGACCTTGTTTGCCACTCAAGCGGCGGCTTTGCTGGAAAAGGCCGACGCAGCCCGTAACTATCAGTACAAATCCGCTGAAACCGATTTTCTTCTGGAAGCTTTGAAGTTGGAGCAGGCCTCGGTAGAGAGCCTGTTTTACCGAGTCGGGGAAACATTTTCTTCGGTTTTGGGAATGGATGGCGTCGCTGTCTTTGGCCTCAGCCAGCAGGAGGGGGAGACCCCGCTGCAGGAGGTTATGGCCAAAGGCTTTTCGCCGGCCGATATCGCCAGGCTCAAGTCCCTTTACAACCGGGAAGCCTTGCTGCGTTTGGCGGCAGTCCCGGAGGGCGGAGAAGAGCCTCCGATTGTCAAGCAGTCCTTTAAGCGGGGCGATAACAGCGGAACCAAACTGCTGTATTTTGTTCCGGTGGTCTATAAAAGAACGTTGTTCGGCGTTGTCTTTTTTTACTGGCAGGAAGCGGAGCGGGCCTTTGACATGCCGGGCATCGAACAGTTCATCCGGCGGATGATCGGCCATATTACCATGGTTCTCAGCCGCAAGGAACTTTATGCCAACATTCAGAAGATCAGCTTCCATGACATCCTCACCGGTTTGGCAAACCGCCGGCTGATGGATTATATTCTGGACCGGGAACTGAAAAAGGGGAAGCGGTCCAAGAAGCCGCTCAGCATGCTGATGATCGACATTGACCAGTTTAAGACGCTGAACGATCTTTATGGCCGTCCCGTAGGGGACGCCATCCTGGAACAAATCGGTTCGATGATTAAGGAGGCTTTTCGGTCCACCGACCTGGCGGCCCGCTACGGCAGCGAGGAATTTGCCGTCCTTCTGCCCGAAACCGACCGGGAAGATGCCCTGGCGCTCGCCGAAGGGCTGCGGGAAAAGGTGGCCGCCTACCAGTTCAGCGCCGGGAACCGGCATATCAAGGTCACGCTAAGCATCGGCGGGGCGACCCATCAGGTTGCCGCCGGCGGGGACGCCGGCGCCGAAAGACTTATTCTAGCCGCTGACAAGGCCTTATACCAAGCCAAACAGCTTGGCCGG
The DNA here is from genome assembly GCA_002482545.1 of Sporomusaceae bacterium UBA7701. GTDB lineage: Bacteria > Bacillota > Negativicutes > Sporomusales > UBA7701 > UBA7701. The sequence continues at coordinate 322,248 of DLGF01000014.1, read as the reverse complement.
AATATAACGGTATTTACCGGAAGCATATAGTGCCCGTTAAAAAAATAAAAGAAATATTAACGGTCCGGCACTAACGTCCGGACCGGTATTTGTTTATACTATATAGGATGTTCGGGGCGTGCGGGCGCGATAATATACCGGATTGGGGGATTAGCTGATGCAATTGTTTGCTGCCTGGAATGCCTGGCTGGGGAAGCGGATGTTTCTTCTGGCCTTGGTTGCGCTGGCCCTTGGGTTTGTTGTGCCGATTTCCGACTCGCCTTCCCTGCGGGTCGGCGTGATAGCATTGTTCGCCTATATGACCTTTGTCACGGCGCTGGAAACCAGCATGCGGCAATTTGCCCGGGTGCTCAGCCGTCCGTGGATTCCTCTGTGGGCGCTGGCGCTGGTGCATATCGTCACGCCGCTCATTGCCTGGGGAGTGGGGTACCTGTTCTTTCCGGACGATGCCAACATTCGCACCGGCTATCTGATCAGCGCTTCGATACCGGTCGGCGTTACGTCGATTATCTGGACGTCGCTGACTCAGGGCGATGTCGCCGTGTCGCTGGTGACGGTCACCCTCGACACGCTGATCGTGCCTGTGCTGCTGCCGTTCTTTTTCATGCTGACCGTCGGCAAGTCGCTGGCGATCGACTACGGGCAGATGGCTTGGCAACTTCTCTGGATGATCACCATCCCCAGTTTGGCGGGAATGCTCCTTCACGACGTCACCGACGGCAAGGCGGCGGCATTTTCGAAAGGCTTTGGCGGCGTTACATCCAAAATAGCTTTTTCGTCGGTCATTCTCATCAACGCCGCCCTGGTCGTGCCGGCGATGAGCTGGAACGTATCGGTGCTGAAAATGGCGCTGGTAACCTTGTTCCTGGTTGTCCTGGCCTACGCCATCGGCTATTGGGGCTCCTTCGCCGTGCCGAACAGGACCCGGGAAATCACACTGGCCATGATCTACAATGTCGGTCTCCGGAACATCAGCTCAGGACTGGTCCTGGCCCTCACGCATTTTCCGCCCCAGGTAGCTGTGCCGATGACGCTCTTTATCCTCTACCAGCAACCGCTGGCCTCCCTCGTTCCCTATGTTTTTAAGCACCTGGAAAAAGCGCAAAGCTGAATATGGGCCCCAGCCCCGCGATGATGCGGTGTTTTTCCTCCAGGGCTGGAAACGGGGATAAAAAATAGCCCCGGGATGTCCCAAGGCTGAGCGAGAGATAAGATGCGCCAAAAGGTAAATCAGGTTCGCTCAATATCAATAAATTCTATATAATATATAAAAAACCTTTTTGCTTGGCGATTTTTTTTATTTCAGGCCGCAAGGAAAGAATAGGCAAGCGGCGAAATCCAATAGGGAAAGAGAGGAGATGGACGAAATGGATGTTGCTGTATTGGGCCAGGTGGCGGCGATCATGCTATTGGCATCGCTGGTCCTCCTCGCGACAGGCCGGAAGGCTGAAGCCTGTTTTTCCGTCATTGTGGGCAAAAAAGCGTCCGCTACCGGCCGGGTCATCCTCGGCCATAACGAAGATACCTCCGGCCGTTTGGTTATGCAGTTGTATAAGGTGCCCCGCCGCCGGCATGAGCCGGGCGCTAAAATCGTCTTCGAGGAAGGGCTGGCGGAAATACCCCAGGCGTCGGAAACCTGGGCTTATTTTTGGTCGGAGGCTCGGGCCCCTTATCCCGGCATTTCCTATTGCGATTTTTTTGTAAATGAATGGGGCGTGGGCGTCACCAGCGACAACTGCGGCCCGTCGCGGGAAGACAGGCCAGAGCTCACGGAAGGCGGCATCGGTTACGGCCTCAGGCGGATTGTCGCCGAGCGGGCCCGGACAGCCCGAGAGGGCGTGGAAATCGCCGCCCGCCTGCTGGATGAGTATGGCTATGCGGCCTCCGGGCGCTCTTATCAGATCGTCGACAAGGATGAAGGATGGATGCTCCAGGCCGTAAACGGCAAGCATTATATCGCTAAACGGGTGGCTGACGACGAGGTGGCGCTCATCCCCAACCATTACACCATCCGGAACATCGATCTTCGCGACAAGGAAAATTATTTGCTATCGCCCGGCCTGATCGACTATGCCGTCCAGCGGGGCTGGCACGCTCCGCAGTCGCCGGACGGCCGGGATTTCGACTTCGCCAGGGCTTTTCAGAATGAGGAGCGCTACGAACACCCCGTCAATACCTTCCGCCACCGTCATGCCATCCGGTTTGCCACCGGGCGGGACTTCGACGGCGGGACCTTGCCGTTCGGCGTAAAGCCCGGCCGGAAAATCGGCCTGGCCGACGTCAAGGCCATCCTCAGGACCCATTATGAGGGAACCCCCGATGACCTGAGCGGCGAAGGAAATCCTTCCCCCCACTACACGAAAAATCGCGTAATTTGCACCGGCACCACCGTAGACAGCGCTGTTGTCGAATTCCGCGACAATCCCGATTTTACCGTTATCTGGCGGGCCTCCGGCCGCCCGTGCATCAATCCCTTTGTTCCCTGGTACCTGGGGATTAACCAGGTGCCTGAGGAATACGGCTGGCTGAGCGGGGATGAAGGCGCAAGGACCCACTTCAGGCCCGTTGAAACCGACTACAGTCACCAGGCCGGCCGGGCCTGGTGGACTTTCCAGGATTTGCAGAACCTGATTGATCCCGATTACCGGGGCCGCGCGCCGGAAATCCGGGAGGCGTGGGCGGCCATGGAAGAAGGCTGGCAGGCCAACCAGGCGGCGATCGAGGCCGAAGCCGCTGCCCTTTACCGGGAGGACCGGGACCAAGGCCGGGAGTACCTCACCCGCTACTCGGCGCTGCAAGCCGCCAGAGTGCACGAAGCGGCCCGCGAGATGGCGCTCCGGCTGGCCGGCCCGACGCCGCACCTGCCGGATCCCGTTCTTCTGCCCGGTGACAAAGAAGGTCTCTTTTCCGTGGTCTTCCGGGCCGAAGACGGCTTTGGGATCAGCGACATCGATACCGATGCCCTATTGTTGGGGCCGGCGTACCGCAAGCCGGACACCTGGGCCAAGCCGGTCCAGGTCGTGCAGCGGGGCAAAGCCGAACTGACGGCCGTTTTCAAGGCAGCCGACCTTACCGAGGACATGCCGCCGGGCCGCATCGACCTGTGGCTTTCCGGGAAGACGCGGGACGGCAAGCGGCTGGTGGCCCGGCTGGACGTGGACGCCCGGGAAGAAGCCGGCAGCCGCCGGGGCTATGAAACGGCGGGCGGACTCGGCGGTCCAGCCGGACGAAAGCGCCCTCAGGGCGACGAATCTCCCCGATAATCCGGGGGAGCCGGCAGTGAACGAACTATATCGCAACATTTATCGACTGGTGGCCCAGATTCCGGAAGGCCGTGTCGCAACTTACGGGCAGATCGCGGCCTTGACCGGAAATCCCCGCGCCGCGCGGACGGTAGGCTGGGCCATGCATAGCGTCCCGCGGGAACTGCGGCTTCCCTGCCACCGGGTGGTCAACAGGGCGGGGCAGCTGGCGCCGCTGCATATCTTCGGCCCCGGCATGCAAAGAGCGCTGCTGGAGGCGGAGGGCGTAACCTTCAACCGGCAAGGCTGCATCAACATGCGGGCTCACTTGTGGCGAGGACCCAAGGACCAGGCGGGCTATTGACACATCCTTTCTGTTATGGTATCCTAAACAGGATTGATTACCGAAACACCTGATAACGTGGTTTAGACCAGCGAGTAATCCCCAATTCGCCTCTACCCCTGTACAGTATTGGTAATAGTCAACGGTAAGCGGCTGGCGGCGTGAATGCGCCGTATTACCAATGTGCATTAGGAGGAGGGATAGCAATGGAATTTCGCATTCGGGAACTTTCCCGGAAGCTGTCGTTTCTTGGCTACCGGAATTTCGAGATCCGGCGGATGCTGGAAACGGCTACCGGTACCGAACGCCCGGACCCGGGCAACCGCCGGCAGTGTCGCGCCGCGGTGGCGGTACTGGAAAAGTACGAGCGACTTGGGTCCCGCTATATGCGGACCTATAGCAAATAGTACGAAATAAAGAAGGAGTATAACCCAGACCTTTCTGCGGTTATACTCCTTTCTTCATGGTGGCGCCGCTTGCATGACCTTAGCTGCGGGCGCATCCGGCGCAAACCCGCGCCATGCTTCAGCCGCGGGAGGCGCTAGGCGATTTTGCCGGCGCCGGAGCGGCGGCGGCCCCGCTTCCCCGGTACACGATGAGATAGAACTCGCAAGGCGTGGCCGTGTCATTGACCATTTCGTGCAGCACATCCGCCGCAAAGCAGATTGCGTCCCCCGTATCCAGGAAGTACGCCTCGCCGTCGAGAAGGAGCCGGGCCTGTCCGCTGGCAACAACCAGGATCTCCTTCACCCCGGGCCGATGGGGAGGCAGAAGGCTGGTAGTGGCCTCGGCGGATAGAGTACAAAAGGAGACTTCCAAGGGATTGGCCGCGCGGAAGGGCGACAGGAGCTGCCGGGTGAGATGCTGCTCGCTCTGGATGAACTGTTTGCGTTCGCTTCGGCGCACCAGGCAAACCCGCGCAGGGGGGGGCTCGTCCAGCATAGAGGAAAGAGAAGTGCCCAAAGCCTCGGCAATTTGGGCCGCCACCCGGATGGTGGGAATTTTCTCTTCCCGCTCAATTTGGGATAGCATCGAGGTGCTCACGCCGGACAACTGCGACAGATCCTTCAAGGATAGATCGCGATTGGTCCGGCATTTTTTCACCATCTTGCCAAATCTCACAATACATTCCTCCTTATGTAAAGATTTGGTTAATCTTGCAGGAATTTGTCGATGGCAATCGAAATACCACAATAGTATAATGAATTCCGCTATAGGAAATGATCCTCTGTAGTGAAGGCGTAAGGAAATTGAACTTATATTTATTAGTATGCAAGTTATTTTCCAGGGCAATTAGGCTGGTATGGCGCTTTTTCCAGGGGACCTTTCCGAATTTCTCCGGTTGCCGGCCTTTTATCCAGGGGTTCCAGGGGCAGGAAAGGCCTGAACCGGTGGGAGCGGTTGTGCGTTTACGTGTACCTTTTCGTGCGGTTCCCGGGCGGTCGAAGCAAGTCAAGACGCCAGTTCGACTTTATTCGACGTTCTGGTTGTTGGCACGTTTTTTGCGTACATATTTTCTGTATTGAAATGAGCAAAAGCTATCTAAATTTTGAATTGGGTGGGAGGATGGCCATGGCAAAAGTACTGATCGTGGATGACGCTTCGTTTATTCGGGTATCGCTGAAAATGATGCTGGAGCGCAATGGGTTTGAAGTTGTGGGCGAAGCCGAAAACGGCACGGTTGCGGTTCGGAAGTACCTCGAACTCAAACCGGACCTGGTCACAATGGATATAACCATGCCGGAAGTGGACGGGGTAACGGCCCTGAAGAGCATTATCCAGCAGGACCCCGCCGCCAAGGTGGTGATGATTTCCGCCATGGGGCAGGAGTCTACCGTTAAGGAGGCCGTCATTGCCGGCGCAGTGGGCTTTATCGTCAAGCCTTTCAAGGAAGAACAGGTCATTAAGGGCTTGAGCAAGTTTCGTTGAAACAAGTTCCCTTATGCGTCCTGGAAAATATAGGAGCGCAGTACCGGATTGTAGGGGGGGATTAAATTGACCGGCGGCAATAACAACAGCCCCGTGCTGGGCCTCTTCGTATTTGAGACCAACCAGTTGCTCGAACAACTGGAGCGAATTATTCTGGACGGGGAAAAAGCCGGCGGCCTTGCTGCGGCCATTAACGAAGTATTCCGCGTGATGCATACCATAAAGGGATCGGCGGCAATGATGCTGCTGGATAATATTGCCGAACTGGCGCATGCGCTGGAAGACGTATTCTATTACCTGCGGGAGGAGCAGCCCGGGGAGGTGGATTACAGCTCCCTGGCGGATATGGTGCTGAGCGCCGCCGATTTCATCAGAAACGAGATCGCCAAGCTGGAAAATGGGGATAACCCGAACGGCGATCCTGCAGAAATGATCGGGAGCATCCGGTGCTTTCTGCAGGCTTTAAAGGGCTGCGGTTCGGATCAGCCCTGTGCGGCGGCCCCTTCCGTCCATGCCGTTCAGTATTACATCGGCGCCAAAAAGCCGGAAAAGGCCGGGGTCAATACTTATGAAGCTTGTATCTTTTTCGATGAGGATTGCGGCATGGAAAACGTCCGGGCGTTCATGCTGGTGCATGAACTGAAGGAATTTGCCGAGGACATCCGCTATTTGCCCCCGGATGTCCTGGACAATGACGACAATGCCGAAGCAATCAGGCGGGAAGGGTTCAGGCTTTATTTTTCTTCCCGGAATACGCTGGAGGAGATCCGGGAGTTTTTGGACAGGACCATGTTTTTAAAATCCTTTGAGATTCAGCCCGCCGGCGCCGGCCAGCCTCCCGCCGCCAAGAAAAGGACGATTGATCTGGAGGGGCCGGTTCCGGAGGCTTCCGCTCCGACTGCGGCCCAGGGGACGGACGGCACCCAGGCCGTGGGCAAGCAGAATTTTATCAGCGTGAATGTCGGCAAAATGGACCTGCTGATGGATTTAGTCGGCGAACTGGTCATCGCCGAGGCTATGGTGTCCCAGAACCCCGAACTCAGGGGCCTGCCTCTCGACGGGTTTTATAAGGCCGCCAGGCAGCTTCGCAAAATTACCGACGAACTGCAGGATGTCGTCATGTCGATCCGGATGGTGCCGCTTGCCGCCACTTTCCACAAGACGAGCCGGATTGTCCGGGATATGAACAAAAAGCTCAACAAGCAGGCCGAATTGGAGATTGTCGGCGGTGAAACGGAAGTCGACAAGAATATCATCGAGCATTTGTCCGATCCGCTTATGCACCTCATCCGCAACGCGGTTGATCATGGCATCGAATCACCGGGGGAACGGGAACAGGCCGGAAAACCCCCGGCGGGGAAATTGCGGCTGGAGGCCAAAAACGCCGGTGGGGAAGTCTGGATCATGGTGCAGGACGACGGGAGGGGCCTGGACAGGGAAAAGATACTGGCCAAGGCCGTCGAACGGGGACTGACGCAGGGAATTGACAATAGCCTCACCGACAAGGAAGTCTATTCCTTCATCCTTCACCCCGGGTTTTCGACCAAGGAGACGGTGACCGAGTTCTCCGGACGGGGCGTCGGCATGGACGTGGTGGCGCAGAACATTGAAAAAATAGGCGGCAGCATCCATATCGACAGCAGCCTGGGCTGCCAGACGACAATCACCATCCGCATTCCTCTGACCCTGGCCATCATTGACGGAATGAACATCCGGGTCGGCCGTAATATCTATACCATACCGATCAACAGTATCCGGGAGTCTTTCCGGATTAGCGGGCACCGGACTTTCCGCGACACGGGCGGCGCCGAAATGATCATGCTGCGGGGGGAATGCTACCCGATTCTCCGGCTGTATGAGCGCTACCGTATACAAGTCGCCGCCGAAGACCTGCCGGACGGGATTATGGTCATGATCGAGGCCGACGACAAGAAGATATGCCTCTTCGCCGACGCCCTGCTCGGCCAGCAGCAGGTGGTGGTCAAGGCGCTTCCCAAATACCTGAAAAAGACCCAGGGGATCGCCGGCTGCACTCTCCTGGGCGACGGAAGCGTCAGCCTGATCCTCGACGTGTCTGGATTGGTCGGCGGCATGGGCAGCGGCTGCTGCAGTTAAACAGGGGTTGGCCAAACGCGAAAAGAGAGGAGCTGTAGTATGGCGGAAGCACTCGAAGTTTTTCCGGATTCCGAGGAAGATACGCTGAGCGGAAAATATCTTACTTTCTCGCTGGGGTCGGAGGTTTACGGGATTGAAATCCGCTATGTCACCGAAATCATCGGTATGCACACCATTACCGAAGTTCCCGACCTTCCGGAGCATGTACGGGGGATCATCAACCTCCGGGGCCGGATCATTCCGGTAATCGACGTGCGGCTAAGGTTCCGGAAGCCCCCGCGGGAGTATAACGACCGGACCTGCATCATTGTCGTCGATATCAAAGGGATGGCGATCGGCCTGATTGTCGATACGGTGGCCGAGGTTCTGGCCATCGCCGAGCAGGACATCGTGTGCCCGCCGCAGGTAAACGGCGCTTACCAGCAACGTTTTATAAAATCCATCGGCAAGGTGGGCGACGATATCAAGCTCATTCTTGACAGCGACCAACTATTAAGCGACGGCGAAATGGCCGGTCTGGACGGTTTTTAACAGCGCGTACGGGTGAGAAGGAGGGTATAAACGATGTCGTGGTTTCTGAATATGAAGATTGCGAACAAATTGATTGCGGCCTTTCTGAGTGTGGCGTTGATCGCCGGAATCGTCGGTACGATCGGGGTAGCCAGCCTCTATAACCTGGCCCGGGAAGACACGAGACTTTATGAATACTATACACTGCCTCTCCAGCAAATTTCCAACGTGCAGGAAGCCTATCTGAAATTAAGGGTTTACGTTCGGGAGATGATGCTGGACAAAAATGTTCAGAATCGCGCCGACTATGACCTCAAGACCCAGGAAAGCCTCAAGATCATGCGGGAGGAAGCGGCCAAAGTCGGAGCCACCATGGTTTCGGAGGAAGGGCATAAAGCCTTGAAAGACTTCGAAGCAGCTCTCGCCGCCTTTGATCCCTATTACCGGAATTTTTACGGACTGATTCAAGCCAACCAGCTTGACCAGGCGTATGTGCTGTCCCAGAACGAAGGCGCCAAAGTGGCCGGAGCGATGGCCGACCCGTTGGAAAAGCTCATTGAGCTGAAGATCGACCTGGCGCAAAAGAAAGCGGCGGAAAACAGCGATCTTGCCCAGAAAACGATGTATATCCTGATTGCCTTCGTGGCGGCCGGCGTCGCGCTGGCCATCGCGCTGGGCATTTTCGTGGCCCGGCTCATTTCCCGGCCGGTGAAGGAACTGGTCGGCGAAGCCGGAAAGATTGCCTCCGGCGATCTCAACATCGAAATCCGCGCCCGGGCCAAGGATGAAATAGGGATGCTCGCCCAGACCTTCGGGACGATGGCGGAAAACATCAACCGCGCGATGACCAACATCAACGAGGCTTCCGAGCAGGTGGCCGCCGGCTCCCACCAGGTGGCGGCCGCCGGGCAGGCGCTGTCCCAGGGGTCCACTGAGCAAGCCAGTTCGATCGAAGAAATCACCGCATCCATGACCCAGGTGGCCGCCCAAACCAAGCAAAACGCCGTCAACGCCGGCCAGGCCAACGAGCTGGCCACGGCGGCCAGGCAACAAGCGGTGGACGGAAACATCCAAATGCAGGATATGGTGAAGGCCATGGCGGAAATAAACGATTCCTCCGCCAACATCAACAAAATTATCAAGGTAATCGACGAAATCGCCTTCCAGACCAACATCCTCGCCCTTAACGCCGCCGTCGAAGCGGCCCGGGCCGGCCAACACGGCAAAGGCTTCGCCGTTGTGGCCGAAGAAGTCCGGAATCTCGCCGCCCGGAGCGCCAACGCCGCCAAGGAAACCACGGCGATGATCGAGGGATCGATCAAGAAAGTCGAGGCCGGCACCAAGATTGCCAACAGCACCGCCCAGGCGCTGGACAGCATTGTCGAGGGCGTCGCCAAAGCCGCCGCGCTGGTGGGGGATATCGCCGAAGCTTCCAATGAGCAGGCGACGGCCATCTCCCAGATCAACCAGGCGATTGGTCAGGTATCCCAGGTTGTGCAGACCAATTCCGCCACCGCCGAGGAAAGCGCTTCCGCCAGCGAGGAGCTGTCCAGCCAGGCGGAGGTGCTGAAGGATAATGTCCGCAAATTTAAGCTCAAGCAGGGCGGCCGTCCGCTCAAAGACGGGGACGCGGTAAGCCCGGAAGTCCTGCGGGCGATCGAAGCTGCACTCGAACGGAAACGCGGCAGCCGCTCCGAGGAAACCGACGGCGCTTATGCCCCGGTGCTTTCGCCCGCCAGGAAGATCGTGCTTGACGATACGGAATTTGGCAAGTACTAGCGAAAAAGAAACGTACGAAGAGGGTTCACAGGCTCTCTTTGTACCGCTTCAGCGGTGAAGGACATGGAAACGATTACCGATCGGGAGTTTATGGATCTGGTCCAATTCATCAAATTGAATTACGGCATCAATCTCGCGGAAAAGAAAAGCCTGGTGCTGGGCCGGCTGCACAATTATATCCTCCAGGGCGGTTTCGGCAGTTTTTCCGCCTACTTCCGGCACGTCGTGTCCGACCCGACCGGCCAGGCGGTGGTTGTCCTGATTGACAAGCTGACGACGAACCATACTTATTTCATGCGGGAGCCGCAGCATTTCGCGTTTTTGGAACGGGTGGTGCTGCCGTACCTGGCCAAAGCGGGAGGGGCGGCCAGGGACCTGCGGATTTGGAGCGCCGGCTGTTCGACCGGAGAGGAGCCCTATACGCTGGCGATGATGATCGACTCCTTTTTCGGGTCGGAAAAAAGGCAGTGGGACGCCAAGATTCTGGCCACCGACATATCGACGATGGCTCTGGGGAAGGGAAAGCAGGGCATCTATCCCAGTTCCGGGCTGGAGGGCCTTCCGGAAAACTGGAAGAAGCGCTATTTCCGCCCTTATAATCAGGAAAACCATATCCTGACGGAACAGATCAGGAGCGAAGTGGTCTTTCGCCGGTTTAACCTGATCAATGAAGCTTTCCCCTTTAAAAAGAAATTTCACGTGATATTCTGCCGCAACGTCATGATCTACTTCGACGCCGAAGCGAGACGCGACCTCATTCGACGGTTCTACCAGCAAACCGAGCCGGGAGGATATCTGTTCATCGGCCACTCCGAATCCGTCAATCGCAGTGAGACCAAGTATGAATTTGTGGCTCCCGCAGTCTACAGAAAGGGTCAGTAGCATGCCGGCGACAAAAAAAGTACGCGTATTGGTTGTGGATGATTCATTAGTGTTCCGCGAAACCTTGGCCCGGGAAATCGCCCGGGACCCGGGGATCGAGGTCGTAGCCACGGCGGCCGACCCCTATGCGGCCAGGGACCGGATTCTGGAGTTCGAACCGGATGTCATGACGCTGGATGTCGAGATGCCCAGGATGAGCGGGATCGAATTTCTCAAGCGGCTTATTCCGCAGTATCCCCTCCCGGTGGTAGTGGTCAGCGCCGTCAGCGACAGCGTATTCGACGCGCTGGACGCCGGGGCCGTCGACTATGTCGCCAAGCCGGATCATAAGGCCGGGCGGGGGATGGACCCCTTCATCAGCGAGTTGATTGTAAAGATCAAGATTGCCTCCACCGCCAACCTGGCGGCGGCGAAGAACCCCGGCCTTGTTGCGGCTCCGCTGGTCAGGGTGGGCGCCGCCGGCCGGAACTGCGTCATTGCCATCGGGGCTTCCACCGGGGGGACCGAAGCCATTGAAACCGTTCTCCGGGCCTTTCCCGAGGATATGCCGGGAACGGTCATCGTGCAGCATATGCCCGCGGTGTTCACGGCGATGTATGCCCAGCGGCTCAACCACAGCTGCGCGGTGGAAGTCCGGGAAGCCAAAAAGGGCGACCGGGTGCTTCCCGGCCGGGTGCTGGTCGCTCCCGGCGGAAGCCACATGCGCGTCAAGCGGCTGAACGGCGACTATATCGTGGAGTGCTACCAGGGGGAAAAGGTCAGCGGGCACTGTCCGTCGGTGGATGTCCTGTTTCACTCCATGGCCGACCAGGTTGGCGCCGGCGGGATCGGCGTCGTTCTGACCGGAATGGGCAGTGACGGCGCTGCGGGCCTGCTGGCGCTCCGGCGTTCCGGCGGGAGAACGATCGGCCAGGATGAGCGCTCTTCCGTCGTGTATGGAATGCCCAAGGCCGCCTTCGACCTGGGGGCGGTCCAGGAGGAAGTTCCTCTCGGCCAGATCGCCAGGAAACTGATCACCCTTGTGCACGGGAGGCGGTAGCGTGGATATAGCCCTCGGGATCGGCGAATATGCTGTGTCCAATCGACCCGAGGATGTACTCAAAACCTACGCCCTTGGTTCTTGTGTAGCCCTGTTGATGTATCAGCCCGGTGTCAAGTTAATGGCGATGGCCCATATCGCCCTGCCGGATTCGCGCCTGTCGCCGGAATTAGCGCGCCGGCGGCCGGCTTACTTCGCCGATACGGCTGTGGCCCTGCTCATCCACAAGATCGCCGGAGAGTACCGCTGCCCGTTCGACCGGCTGATCGTGGGAATGATCGGCGGGGCGGAAGCTCTCAGCGCCGCCGATGTATTCCAGGTGGGAACCAGGAACCTTGCCGCCATTGAAACCGCACTCCGCCAATATCGCCTCCGGGGCCGGCGAATAGATACCGGCGGCTTGTGGGCCCGGTCGGTTGCCGCCCGTGTGGCCGACGGGGAAGTTTCCATTTATCTGTATCCCATGGGTTAGAACGACAGTGGGCGGAGAGAATGAGATGACAAGACGGCTGCGAAAATTATCGAGCGGGGAGCGCACCGGCGAGAGCCCTTGCCAACCCCATAACCAGTTGGCCTATTCCATGAATAGCGAGCAGTTGCTCCTCTCCCTGGCGAGCATTGCCGACGGGGTCATCACCACCGACCTCCTCGGACGGGTCCTGTTTATGAACAAAGCCGCCGCCGGGCTCACCGGCTGGTCCAGCGCCGAGGCCTGCGCGGCTCCGCTGGACGAAGTATTCCGCATCATCGACAGCAAGGACCGCCGAAGGCTGCCTGCGCCCTTTCAGGCCGCGATCGAGAAAGGCTCGTCGGTAGGCCTGACCAGCGGGACAATGCTGCTGGCCAAAGACGGGACGGAGCGCTTTGTCTCGGCCAGCTGCGCCCCGATCCGCAACCGAGCGGGCCATGTCACGGGGGTCATCCTGGTTTTCCGGGACATAACCCGGATCAAGCGGGCTGAGGAAAAGGTGGCGAGGGAGCAGCACAACCTCCAGACGATTTTTGACGCGGCGCCTGTCGGCATGCTGGCAATGACCGAAGAATTGACCGTCGCCCGCATCAACAACCAGTTGCTCAAAATCCTCGGCAAGACAGCGCCTGAAGTCGTCGGCAAACCCATCGGCGAAGGCCTGGGCTGCGTGAACGGCCTTGAGGCCCAAGCCGGCGGCTGCGGCCGCCATGTTAACTGCGCAGGATGCGTTCTGCGCAAGACTTTTCAGCGTTCCTTGGCCGCCGATGAAGCCGTCCGCGGGGTGGAAGCCCGCCATACCCTGTCCCTCCATAGCGGCCCCGTGACGCGGTGGCTCAAAATAAGCTCCGTCCCGGCGACAATGGATGACCGGCGGTATATAATCGCCGTCATCGACGATATTACGGCCAACAAGCAAACCGAGGAAGACCTGGCCAAATCCCGCGATTTCTACCTCACCCTGTTTGAAGAATTCCCCACGCTGATCTGGCGGGCGAACACCAACGCCAAGTTCGACTATTTCAACAAAAGCTGGCTGGAATTCACCGGCCGCCCGCTGGAGCAGGAATGGGGAGACGGCTGGCTGCGGGGCGTTCACCCGGACGACGTCAACCGGTGCTTCAAGCTCTATATCAAGTCTTTCCTGGAGCAAAAGCCCTTCACCATGGAGTACCGGCTCCGGCGGTTCGACGGCCAGCACCGCTGGGTAGTCAACGTTGGCCGGCCGTTCAGGGATATCAACGGCGATTTCGCCGGCTACATCGGTTCGGTTTACGACATTACCGAGCGGATCGAATCAGAGGCGGCCCTTAAAGAGAGTGAAAAGAAATACCGGGAACTGGTGCAAAACGCCAAAGACGGCATATCGCTGCTGGAAGTCGGGGAGGACGGAGCCCTGGGCCGGTTTCTCGAAAGCAACAAGGTGGAATACGAACGGCTCGGCTATACCCGCGACGAGTATTTTGCCCTGGCGCTCCCGGATATCGTGGCTGAAGCCTGCCGCGAAAAGATCGTGGAAATCGCCGCCATCCTGTCCCAACAGCAGCACCTGACCTTCGAAATGACCAACCGGGCCAAAGACGGGCGGGCGATTCCCGTCGAAATCAACGCCCATACCTTCCTTTCCGGCGAACAGCGCGTGGCGCTTTTCATTACCCGCGATATCTCGGACCGCAACCGCATTCTGGAGGAGCTCAGACAGGCCAAGGAGGCCGCGGAAAAAGCCAGCCGGGTAAAGAGCGAGTTTCTGGCCAACATGAGCCACGAAATCCGCACCCCGCTCAACGGCGTGATCGGAATGACCAATCTGACGCTGCTGACCGGCCTGTCCGACGAGCAGCGCGAGAATCTCGAAATTATCAAAGGCTGTGCCGATTCCCTGCTGGCGATTATCAACGACATTCTCGACTTTTCCAAAATCGAAGCCGGAAAAATGGATGTGCATGCGGTGGAATTCGACCTTTGGAAACTGGTTGCCAAGACTGTCCGGCTTCATACGGCCAAGGCCCAGGAAAAGCTGCTCAGCCTGATTTATTCGATTCAGCCGGATACTCCGCGCCAGGTCCTGGGGGATGAAACCAAAATCCGCCAGGTCCTCAACAACCTCATCGGAAACGCGCTGAAATTCACCGAGTCCGGGACAGTGGCGGTATCCGTCGCCACGCTGCAGAAAACGCCTGAACAGGCTACCTTGCGGTTTTCCGTCGCCGACACCGGAATCGGCATCGCCGGCGAGGAGCAGGCCCGCCTTTTCCACAGCTTCAGCCAATTGGACGGGTCGATTACCCGGAAATACGGAGGGACCGGCCTGGGGTTGGTTATCAGCAAGCGTCTGGTAGAGATGATGGGCGGGAAAATATGGGTGGAAAGCCAGAAAGGCCGAGGCAGCGTATTTGGGTTCACGCTGGAGCTTTCCTGGACGCCGGCCCAAGCTTCCGCGCCGGCCCCGGGAGATCTCCGGAGCAAGACGGCCAGCGCCGCTTCCGGGCGAAAGGTTCTCGTCGCCGAGGACGACAAGGTCAACCAGCGGGTGCTGGTCAGCATCCTGGAACAGGAAGGCCACGCCGTCGACGTGGCGGTCAATGGCCGGGAGGCCGTGGCGGCCGCGGCGGCGACCGCGTACGACCTGATCGTCATGGACATTCAAATGCCGGAAATGGATGGGCTGGAAGCCACCAAAGCCATCCGCCGCCTGGAAGCGGATAAAGGCCGGTACACGCCGATCATCGCTCTGACGGCATACGCTTTGGGCGGCGACCGGGAAAAATTCCTCCGGGCCGGGATGGACGAGTATATTCCCAAGCCGTTTCAGCCGTTCGAATTATTTCAGGCCGTCGACAGGATTTGGCAAGGTGAGGGGCCGGCTTCCCGGCCGTCTCCCTGCCGGGAAGCGGCCCAAGACGGCGAACCGGCAACCGGGTGCCATGAAGTGTTGATCGCGGAGATCCGAAGAGTTTGCGGCGAGCTGGGCCAGATGCTGGATGAGGCCAATATTCAAAGAGCGGAAAAGCTGGCGCATTTTGTCAAAATGCTGGCGATCAAGGCAGGGCTTGAGAAGGTCCGGGAAGCCTCCTTCAAGGTGGTCATGGCGAGCCGGAAAGGCGACCTGGCGACCGCCAGGAGGAATTATTCGGCCCTCCGGAAGGCCGTCGGCCCGATTGAAGAATAAGCACGGCCGAAAGGCGGGAAAGGAGATAGCGATGCGGATATTAATTGCTGAGGACGATCTGGCCAGCCGAAAGTTTCTGCAGAAGTTTCTTTCACAATTTGGCGAATGCGATTTGGTGGTGGACGGCGAGGAGGCGGTGGAAGCCTTCATGATCGCCTGGGACGAAGGCCAGCCTTACGAACTGATTTGTCTGGATATCATGATGCCCAACCTGGATGGACTGAAGGCGCTCAAAGTCATCCGGGACATCGAGAAGGAAAAGCCGGCAGCCCCCGGCGACAGAGCGAAGATCGTCATGATAACCGCCCTTGACGAGATCGATAAAGTGACGGCAGCCTTCGAGATCGGCTGTGAAGGCTATGCGGCCAAGCCCGTTGATACCGGCAAGTTCCTGGAAGTGCTGGTCAAGCTCAACCTGGTCGACGGCGGCAAATAGGCGAGCCCCGAAAAGCTGCCGGCTTTTCGGGGCTTTAGCATTTTTCGGCTAATCGAGTTGATCGACAATAATATCCTCATACTTGATCAGCCCGAGCGGGTTAAACTTGACACCGGCTATATGACTGTGGTAGGCAAAGGCAATATTCGGGTGATAGAGGAAAATCCAGGGAGCGTCTTCGAAAATGATCCGCTGGATTTCGCGGTACGCCTCGGCCCGTTTCTGAGGGTTGATGATTTTGTTGGCCAGGGCCATTTTCCGGCTGACGGCTTCGTTTTTGTAAGAAGACCGGTTGGTGGAAAGCTCGGGAGTGAACAGCGGCTGCAGATAGTTGTCGGGGTCCCCGGTGTCGGCGATCCATCTGCCGATATAGACATCGCACTTCTCGCGGATATTGTTGACATTGAGATACCCGGCGGCCGGAGTATTCACCAGGACGCAGTCGATGCCGGCCGCCGCCAGGTCTTCCTTGACATATTCGGTAATTTTGTTGAATAAGTTGCCCCCGGCGTCCTCGCGATACAGGACCCTGAGCTTTGGTCCGCCGTTCAGCCCGGCGTTCGCCAGCAGTTCTTTCGCCAAGCGGGGATTGTATTCGTAGCCTGCCAGGCCGGGATCGCTGACAATGCCGGGCGGATAGGGCCCCTTGGCTTCGATGCCCAGTCCGCCCAGCAGTTCCTCGATAATCCGTTTTTTGTTGACCGCATGATTGAGGGCCTTTCTGGCCTCGCGGCTCTGGACATAAGGCGAACGGGAGATCAGGTTGAAGCCGGCGTAATAGATGCCCATAAGCTGGGAATTGGCGGTCGTAATCCCCGGCTGGCCTTTCACCTTATCCAGCAAAGCCTTGCTGTCGATCAGCATGAAGTCGTAGGCGCCTTTGAGGAACTCCTCGGGAGCCTCTTTGGGGGCCAGCCGGACGCTGATGCGCCGGGTGTAGGGTTCGCCGTTATAGTGGTCCGGAAAAGCTTCCAGCCGGCATTCGTCGCTGCTGACGGCCAGGCGGTAGGGACCGCAGCCGACAATATTTCCCTTGGCGAATTCATCCAGGTCGATGATCGAAGTATAGAACTGGCCCAGATTGAGCAGGAAGCCACTGTAAGGCGAAGACAGCCGGATGCTGATGCGGTACCGGTCCAGCACCTGAATGCCCCGTACGGATTCGGCCCTGCCGCTTATATATTCTTCCGCGCCGTCGACATACTGCAGGGTCCAGCTGTTGGGCGACCGGGTCGCCGGATTCAGGATGGTCTCATAACAGCGTTTGACGTCCTCGGCCGATACTTCCCGGCCATTGTGGAACTTGGCGCCGCGGCGCAGGTTAAAGACCCAGGTATTGTCCTCTTCCAGGTGCCAGCTCTTGGCCAGGCCCGGGCAAAGCTGACCGGCCGAATCAATGGACAGAAGGCCGGTATGGACATTGGAAATGACCTGTCCTCCCGTCCAACTGGTAGACATGAACGGAACGAAGGTGTCGATGATTTCCGGAACGTTTGTCCGCGCTTCGCTGCCTTTAAACGGGGCGCTGCCCGACTCCTCCAGCATTTGGGCGGTTATTCGCCTGAGTTCGGTGGAAGCGTCCGTGAGCGAGTTGAGGGATGTTTTCACAAATTGGGTATAGAGGGAAGCCAGTTCAGCGGTGGACATCAGCTTGCCGAAGGAACTGCTCATGGTCTGCGCCGAGTCGGTTACCTGTTCAAGACTGGCCGTCTGCTTGGAGATGGCGCTGTGAATCTCCTCATAAACCCCGCTGCTCCGGTTCACGGCGGCGATAATGGTGCCGAACACCTCCGCCGTGCTGTTGGCGATCTGGGTGCCCAACTCGACTTTGGTCGCGATGGCGGTCATGGCTCCCAGCGTTTTATCGATACTCTGATTGATTTCGGTAATCGTCCGGCCGATATATTCTACCGATTCAACACTGCGCTGGGCCAGGTTCTTGACTTCCTGGGCGACCACCGCGAAGCCTTTTCCCGCCTCGCCGGCCCGCGCCGCTTCGATCGAAGCGTTGAGGGACAACAGGTTGGTGCTGTGGGCGATGTCTTTAATCACATTGAGCAGCTCGTTGATATGGGCGGCTTTGGTTTCGAGAGCGGTGACAACCTGCTTGGCTTCATCCACGGAAGCGCCGATTTCGCTGATCGCGGCGATTGAATTGCCTACCGCGGCGGTTCCTTCCTGCGCTATTTCCAGAGTTTGACCGGAAATCTGCTTGGAACTTTCCGTGCTTGCGAATACTTCTTCCGCCAAGGCCGAGTAATTATTGATTTCGTCGACCACCTTCTCGATCGAACTCATCTGCATTTCAGCCGAATGCGCGATCTCGGTGGTGATCTGAATGAGGCTATCCGCCGCAAACCCTGTTTCATCAATTTTGTTGCGGATTTTGTCCACGGCGCATTTTTGGTTATGCCGGAGAAGGACAGCCTTTTCATCCTGCTGTATGGCAGGTGCCGGTTTAAAATTCGGAGTCTTTGCAGCCAGGTTGGAAGTCCTCTTAGACCAGAACATCCCGTATTTCCCCCCGATACTACATAATTATAAAAACAAATTGTTCACTACTTCGGTGGCTGTCCAGTAATTTCCTGCCCATGAAGGCGAAATTTGTAGAATTATGCAGTTTATTCGAGCTGGTTGCGTTTTTTATCTGATTTTACGATTTTAGCTGCGGATTGATCAATTGCCGCTTCCCCCGGGCTCTCGCTGTAGCCGACGGGGTATCGGAACGGGCGTTTTTCTTCCATTTGCGTCCACCAAGTGAAGATATAATTTACATTTATGGAGGATATTTACATCGAACTATATAAATAAATAAAAAAACGAGGTCCTGTCCGGGGCGCGCGTCGCCGCTTCGGGAGCCGGCGGGAGGCGATAGTATAAGCAGTCTGGTGCATGTATTGCAGGCCATCGAGAGGGATGTCAACGCCGGCACGATCATCGAACTGGCCAAGGCGGGGGAGCCGGCCTCCTATCTGGCTATCGGCGATGCCGATCTCAGGGCGGAAATCGCCGATTTGACCAGCGCGGTCATCAATACGGTCAAGGATAACTCCTTCAGCCATCTCAAGCTGTACCTCAGCCACATCTGCAGGTTACGGATGGAACAGGGAACCAAACTGTCGGATATTATGGCGGTATTCGATCTCTATGAAACGGCACTTAAAGATGCGATGTCCGATTATCTGGAGAGCGAGCTGCCGCTGCTGAACGTATTCCGCCGGGATATCGACTCGCTCCTGGACCGCGCTCGAGTATTCGTCTCCGAGTACTTTTTCCTGCTGTATGAAAATACCGTCTTCAAACAATTCGAGCAGCTCAGGATTATCAACGAGGTATCCGCTCATCTGGCTTCGTCCCTGAAGCTCGACCAGGTCCTGGAATTTATCGTCGACAATTCGCTGAAGCTGTTTGAAGCCAGTTGCGGCAGCATTTCGCTGGCCGGGCCGACGGGAGACTTTTCCACCCGGATAGCCCTGGGATGGCTGGAAGATGCTTCGCCCAGCCTGATTGCGCGTGACGCCTTGCGGCTGCCGGATATCACGGTAGCGGACGGAAAAGGGGCCGGCGCTCCTTACCTGCAGGAAGTCTGCAAGCAGGAAAATCTCAGCAGCCTGGTCCTGGTCAAACTGCGGGTCAATACCAGAGTCAACGGGTTGCTGGCCGTGGGTTTCCGCCATAAGCGGCAATTCGCCGAACCCGACCAGCGGGTGCTGATCACCTTTGCCAATCACGCCGCGCTGGCGGTCAATAACGCCCAGCTTTACGGCGACACCGACCAGAAGCTCCAGCTTCAGATCCGCGAGGCCAACGTTCTCCTGGAGCATAACCGGGCCATCCTGCAATCGATGCGGGAAGGCGTCGTCGCCATTGACGCCGAAGGCTACATCACCCTGATCAACAACGAGGCTCTCCGGATTCTTGGCCCCAGGGACGATTGCATCGGCAAGCATATCAGCGCGGTTATCCCCAACTCCCGCCTCCCGCACGTGGTTGCCGCCAACAAAGCCGAATACGACGAGGAACAATTGCTTGGCGACACGTCGGTCATTACCAACCGGGTTCCGGTGGTCGTCAACGGGGAAGTTACCGGGGCGATCGCCACCTTCCGCGACAAACAGGACGTCAAGCAGCTGGCGGAAGAACTCATCGGCGTGAAAAACCTGCTGGAGTCCATGAGGGCCCAGTCCCATGAGTTCATGAATAAACTCCACGCCATATCCGGCCTTATTCAGATGAAGCAGTACGACAAAGTGGTCGAACTCATCAACCAGATTTATAAAAATAAGCAGGAGCTTATCAGCTTTATCGTTGAACGGATTCGGGACAAAGCCACCGCCGGGCTGCTCCTGGGAAAAGTCAGCCAGGCCGAGGAACTCGGGATAACCCTCAGGATTACCTCCCGCAGCCGTCTGGCCGCGCTGCCCGGCCATTTCGGCAGCGCGGCCGTGGTTACCGTCCTGGGAAATCTGATTACCAACGCCATTGAAGCGGTTTCCAACCTTCCCAAGGAGCGCCGGCTGGTAACCGTCCACATTTCCGCCGGACCCCAATACCTCAGCCTGATCGTCAGCGACAAGGGGAACGGCATTCCCCGGTCCTGCCGGCGGGCGATTTATCGCCGGGGATTTTCCACCAAGCAGGGCAGCCGCGGGCTGGGCCTGTCCCTGGTGAGGCAGGAAGTGGAGGCCAGCGGCGGCCTGGTCAGCGTCCGATCCACCGAGAACGAGGGAAGCAGATTCATGGTCCGAATACCCCTGTAGGGGAAACGCTAAGGAGAATCATATGGAAATGGTGATTAGCGTCGTTATTCTGGAGGATGACCCCATGGTACTCGAGCTTCATCGTCAGTATGTCGACCGGGTGAAAAACTTCGAGTTGAGCGGCTGCGCTATGAACGGCAAGGAGGGAGCCGGCCTGATCGAGCGGGTCAGACCTCATCTGGCCATCGTCGACATTTATATGCCGGGCCTGAGCGGTCTTCAGTTGCTGCAGCAAATCCGGGCCAGCGGCTGGAACACGGATGTCATTCTGGTGACCGCGGCCCACGACACGGAGTCGGTCCAGAAGGGCATCCAGTATGGGGCGGTCGACTATATCGTCAAGCCCTTTACGTTTTTGCGCTTCAAAAAAGCGCTGGACAGCTACCGGCACTATTTTGCCAAACTGAGGTCGGAAGGCACGTTTTTGTCGCAGAGCGATATCGACATGCTGCGCGGCAGCGGCGACTCCCGGCCGGAGTGCGGCGGCCTGCCCAAAGGAATGCAGCAGAATACCCTGGATACGATTGTAGAATATATCCGCCACAAGAATAACTACTTCACGATCAGGGAGATCGCGGAGAGTCTGGGGATTTCGCGGGTTACGATCGGCAGGTATCTCGGTTATCTCTGTAAGACCGGCTGTCTGAAAGAAGTCCTTTCCTACGGACCCAAAGGACGGCCGTTGCAGAAGTACCTCGTTCAGAAGGAATTGCTCAACTAATGCCAAGTCCGGGGTTGCCTCCACTCTGAGCCGAAAGGCTTTTTTTTTGCGTGAAAATAGCAAAGCTGTCAGCGTGCGGCAAATGGACAAGCCGGTGCAGGCGCAGAACGGTTTTGTAAATTTATTTCACGGATAGCCGTGAAAATTAGTTACATTATTATACTTGTTTAACAAAATATGGAAAGAAATCCCTGGGGTGTGTACAATGAAAGTGCGAGAAAGGTAACATGTCTCGGGAGGGCGGGGTATGAGCGGCGAAAAGGTCCTTTCATTCAGAGTGGCGGATGCCATGCCCGAAGATGTCGGGACGGGCTGTGTCCGGATCGACAACGACGAGATGAGTGAACTCGGGGTTATCATCGGCGATATTGTCGAAGTGGCCGGGCGAAAAACGACGGCCGCCAAAATCGTTCCTTGTTTTTCCCACTTCAAGCAGCAAAATATCATCCAGATGGACTCGATTCTTCGTGAGAATGCCGGAGTGGGGCTGGATGAGCGGGTGACCCTGTGCAAAACCGGGCGGCAGGCTGCCCGGACGGTGGTCCTGAGCCCGCTGGACACCACCATTGATTTCAGTGATGCCCAGGATGTCAAGCACCTCGAACGGCTGCTCAACGGTTTGCCGGTGGTCATCGGGGACCGGGTCAGGGTCAGCCTGGCAGGCGCCCGCAGCCAGTATTTCACGGTGACCGGCTGCGCGCCGCAGGGAGCGGTGGTCATCCACTCCGCCACCAAGCTTGTGGTGAACAAGCCCGATGCCGCGGAGGATCTCGGGTTTAGGGCCTCCTACGAGGATGTCGGCGGTCTTGACAAAGAATTGCAGCGCATCCGGGAAATCGTCGAACTGCCGCTGAAATATCCGGAAATTTTTCGCCAGTTGGGCGTGGAAGCGCCGAAGGGCGTTTTGCTGTACGGTCCGCCTGGAACCGGCAAGACGCTGCTGGCCAGGGCGGTTGCCAGTGAAAGCCGGGCAACGTTCCTGCACGTCAATGGACCGGAAATTGTCAATAAATTTTATGGCGAAAGCGAAGCCCGGCTGAGGGAACTATTCGAGACCGCCCAGCGGCGCGCCCCGGCCATTATTTTCATCGATGAGCTGGACGCCATTGCCCCTAAGCGGACGGAAGTCATCGGCGATGTGGAAAAACGCATTGTGGCCCAGCTCCTGGCCCTGATGGACGGCCTGAAAAGCCGGGGCCAAGTCATTGTCATCGGAGCCACCAACGTGCCGGAGATGGTTGATCCGGCCCTTCGCCGCCCCGGCCGCTTCGACCGGGAATTGTCGATCAATCCGCCGGAACGTACGGGACGGCTTAGAATACTGAAGATTCACACCCGCTGGATGGGCATCGACCCGTCGGTCGATCTCGAGCACCTGGCCCAGATTACCCATGGCTTTGTGGGGGCCGACCTGGCGGTACTGTGCAAGGAGGCGGGCATGAATGCCATCCGGCGGGTGCTGCCCCAACTGGATTTGCTGGGGACTGCGGCCGACTGCGCCGCGCTGCCGGAATGCAAGGTCACCATGGAAGACTTTTCCCAGGCCCTGCGGGAGGTGGAGCCCACCGCGACCCGGGAATTTTTCGCCGAGCGGCCGGTTGTCCAGTGGGAGCAGGTAGGCGGGCTGGCAGCCGTCAAGGAGAAACTCCGGCGAGCCGTTCAACTGCCGCTGGAATATCCGGAGCTTTTCCGCGCCGCCCGGGGCGGGGCGCCCAAAGGCATACTGCTGACCGGCCCGCCCGGTTCGGGCAAGACGCTGCTTGTCCGCGCCATGGCCGGAGCCTGCGGCATCCAGCTTTTCACCGTGGATGCCTCGCTTTTGAGCTCCCGCTGGCTGGGCGAGGCGGAACGGGGACTGCGGCAGATCTTTAAACGGGCCAAACAGATCGCCCCCTGTATCCTGTTTTTTGACGAAATCGACGCCCTTGCCCCGGTGCGCCAGAGCGCCGAGCGGCAAGGCGGGGAGCGGCTGATGAGTCAGCTCATCGTGGAGCTTGACAGTCTTTTGGACACCGCCGGCGTGGTGGTCGTGGGGGCCACCAACCGCCCGGACATGATCGATCCCGCTTTGCTCCGGGCCGGGAGGTTCGGCTACCGGATCGAGCTGCCCAGGCCGGAATATGCCGACCGGCTGGAAATACTGGGAATTCATATCGACGGTCTGGAGCTCGGCGAGGATGTCAGTCTGGCGGCTCTCGCCGAACAGACCGCAGGCCTCTTCGGCGCCGACCTGGAAGCCATCTGCAAGCAGGCGGCCCTCACCGCCATTCATCGCCTGGCCGCCCAAGGAGAGCCTTTGGGTAACCGCCCGGTAGTCCTCGGCGCGCGGGACTTCCGGGCTGCAATAGAGGAGCTGAAGCCGGATTTAGTCCTGTCGAGGACACCAGCCGTAGGGGGTGGTGGTTAAAAGCCCTGGCGCGAGGTTACCTGAACGAATGAATGCAAAGGAGGAAGGGAAATGACACTGGCGGTTGCTATTGATGCCAAAATGCAGGAGGTTACTGTGTGGACCAGAGGCGTCACTCTGGCCAAAGAGGCGCGGGATACCGCTACGCTGCTGGCTAAGGCCGGGAAACAGGAGGGCAAGTATGTCCAGTCTTTTGACAACTATGTCGACCTCCCGGACCGGATCGGCGTACCGGTGAAAAGCTATGCCCGTCTCAGCCCCGAACCGATTGAAACTTATTACGAATATGAGAACTATCACCCCGATGTCGTTGTTCTGGCCGAAGAAACGCTGGTTAAGGGGAATGACATCCTGAAAGGCGCAAAACCCGGCTGCGTCGTCGTCATCAACACGGCCCGCAAGCCGGAGACGCTGATCAAGTGGATTTCGCCCAAAGCCGAACTGCCCAAGGTAAAAGCGTTGGCCTGCATCGACGCCAACGTCCTGGGGGCGGGAGTCATGCTGACCTTTGACGGCACCGAAGGCGCCGGCGACGACACCAAGATCGGCGCCGGGGTAGGGGCGGCCATCGCCGGCGCGGTCGCCAAGGTTACGGGCTTTGTCAAGCTGGAGTCGCTGGTCGATATCGCCGAGAACAAGACTGCGGTCCGGCAGGGTTGGGAAAACGTTTCGATCATGCCGCTCGGCTAGGAGAGTCTTCCTGCGCGCGGGCGCCCGCAATGGCTCACGGTGAATGAAATGTCCAGGAATAACGAGGAGGTGCCTATATGTCCAAAGTCTACAAACAAGTCCCGTTTGCGGCTATTGTTCCTTCGCCGACGGTGGCCAACGAAGGAATGGTTACAGGCAACTGGCGGTACCTGCGTCCTGTCGTGGATAAGGCGGAGTGCACGCAGTGCAAGACCTGCTGGGTTTTCTGCCCGGATGCCTGCGTGAATATGTCCGCCGATGAAGGAGTCAGCTTCAACCTGAAATACTGCAAAGGCTGCGGCGTATGCAGCAACGTTTGCCCGGTAGGGGCCATCAGTCGGGTGCCCGAGCTGGATTTTGAAGAGTAAGGAGTGAAGAAGATGCCGATTAAAAAGAGAGGAACTGGGTTGACCGCCGTCGCCGACGCCTGGCAGCTTGCTGACATTGATGTGACCGCGTCCTACCCGATCCGGCCTTATACCGCGGTTATGGCCGAAGTGGCCAAACGCATCGCCAACGGCCAGATGAAATGCGAAATGGTCCACGGCGAGGGCGAACACGCCCAATTCAGTATCGCCCACGGGGCGTCCATGGCCGGCGCCCGCGCTACTACCGGTTCTTCCGGCGTAGGTGTCACCTATGCGTTTGAAGTATACTCCCCCATCGCCGGCGGGCGCTGTCCCATCCAGGCCCTGGTCGGCGACCGTACCCTCGATCCCCCCGGCGACTTCGGTTCCGAACATACCGACTGCCTGACCCTCCGGGACAACGGCTGGATTTACGGCTGGGCCGAGAATGCCCAGGAATCCCTGGACAACAGCCTGATGTATTTCCGCATCGGGGAAGATCCGGACATCATGCTGCCGCAGATCGTGGCCATGGACGGTTATTTCGTCACCCATATCGCCCAGGAATATGAAATGCCTGACCAGGAACAGGTCGATAAATTCCTGCCGCCCTTCCGGCCGCAGTTCCGCCTGGACGTCAACAACCCGGTCATCATGGGACCGCAGATCGAGCCGGAAATGGGCCCGCCTCTGGAGTGGGACCGCAACGTCGTCATGGACCGGGTCAAAGCGAAAATCGCCGCGGTGACTGAAGAATTCGGCAAGGTATTTGGCCGGAAATACGCCCCCTTTGTGGAAGAGTATATGACCGAAGACGCCGACATGGTATTCCTGCTCCAGGGCGCCCACGCCATTACCTGCCGCAGCGCCATCAAATACCTCCGCGAAGCCGGCTACAAGGTGGGCATGTGCCGCCTGCGCTGGTTCCGTCCCTTCCCGGATATGGCCCTCAAGCAAATTCTGCCGAAATTCAAAGTGGTGGGCGTCATTGACACCAACACTTCCTACGGCGCTTCCGGCGGCGGCGGCGTGCTCCTGGTCGAAACCCGGGCGGCGGTCTCGGAACTGGCCAACAAGCCGATGATTCAGGGCTTTACCTCCGGTCTCGGCGGTGAGACCATTACCCATGAAGAGTTCTTCAAAATGGCTGAAATGATGCGGGAGACCCTGAGGGCCGGCCGGATTATTCAGGACTCCACCTGGGTGAACTTCAACGATTACGTGGAAGGCGCTTCCGAAGTCAAAGCCGCTCAGCAAGAAGTGGCGCAAACCAAGGAATAAAAGGGGGTATCGAAAATGGCAGTTGCCGAAATGATAAAATCAATCGCCCAGGCGCCGGAAAAGGAATATTATCTTCCCGGACACCGCACCTGTGCGGGCTGCGGCCCCGCCCTCGCTTACCGGCTCATTGCCAAGGCCGCTGGCAAGAATACCATCTTTATCGGCCCTACCGGCTGCATGTATGTGGCCAATACCAGCTATGCCTGCGGCCCGTGGGCCGTTCCCTGGACCCACGCCCAGATCACCAACGGCGGCGCGGTGGGCTCCGGAATCGAAGCGGCGTTTAAAATGATGATCAAAAAAGGCAAGATTCAGGATGAATTCCCGAATATCATCGTAATGGCCGGCGACGGCGGCGCCATCGACATTGGCTTGCAGGCCGCCTCCGCCATGATGTACCGCGGCCACGACGTGCTGTTCGTCATGTATGACAACGAGTCCTACGCCAATACCGGCATTCAAACCTCGCCCGCCACGCCGTACGGCGCGACGACCATGTTCACCCCGGCCGGCCCGGAAATCCCGGAGGCCAAGAAGTTTTTCCCGAAAGACCCCATGGCCCTGTTCTGCGGCGGCGGCCATCCGGAAGTCAAGTACGGCGCGACGGCGTCGGTCAGTTACCCTATCGATCTCATGAACAAGGTCCGCAAGGGTCTCGCCTATGAAGGCCCGGCCTTCCTCCATGTCCAGTGTCCGTGCCCGAAAGGGTGGACGTTCCCGGCCGACCGGACGGTAGAGCTCGGGAAACTGGCCGTCGAGGTCGGCATGTGGTTCCTCTACGAACTGGAGAACGGCGTAAAGAAATTCAGCTATACGCCCAAGAAACTAAAACCGGTGGAAGAATACCTGCAGACCCAGGGACGGTTCAGCCATCTGCAGCCTGAGCATATCGCCAAACTGCAGGCGTGGGTGAACGCCAAGGCGCAGAATCTGGGCCTTGAAGTTCCGCTGCCCCCGGTTCGGTAATTCTTGCGAACCGATGAAAAGTCCCTGGCTCCGTGAACAAAAGGAGCCAGGGGCTTCCTCATCCGCAGGAACCAGCAAGTTTCAAGGGGAGGAGACCAATTATGGATAAAGGTGTAACTCTTACCTTTGTGAATTGGTTGTTAGCTTTCCTGCCCATTTTGGTACTGCTTTCGACGATTTTGCTGTTCAAATGGGGCGCGCCGAAATCCGGCGCGATCTCCTGGTTCGTCGCAATTGTCATAGGCATATTCGCCTTCGGGGCGGACAGCCGGCTGCTGGCTTTAGCCAACAGCAAGGGACTCAGCTTGTCGCTGTATGTGCTTCTTATTATCTGGGGCGCGGTCTTTCTGTATAATCTGGTGGACCGCATCGGCGCCATCAAAGTCATCGGCGACACCATGACCAAGGTCACCGAAGACAGGCTGCTGCAATGTCTTCTGATGTCCTGGTGTTTTGCCTCCTTTATGCAGGGGATCGCCGGGTTCGGCGTGCCTGTGGCGGTGGTGGCTCCCATCATGGTGTTCATGGGCTTCCAGCCGGCGGTGGCGGCGGCGACCTGCCTGGTCGGCCACTCCTGGTCCATCACCTTCGGCTCGATGGGGTCCTCTTACTACACCATCCAGTTGGTGACGAAAATCCCGGGAGCGGTCATCGGGCCCTGGATGGCGATCCTCTTTGTCGTACCGATCGTCGCCACCGGGTTTGCCGTAGCCCATATCTATGGCGGAATGCCCGCCGTCCGGCGGGGCGCTCCGGCGATCCTGATCACCAGCGCCGTGATGGCGTTTATGTCCTGGTTCATCAATATTCTCGGCGCTTCCCAACTGGCAACCCTCATTCCGGCTATCCTGGGCTGCGGAACGATGGCGATGCTGTCCCGCACCGCCTGGTACCGGGCGGACAGCGGCGCGAGTCCGGCGGCGCAGGAGAAGAAGCCGGCGGCCATGAGCTTCCATCTTGCTTTTGTGCCGTATTATATTCTGATCGCCCTCTCGGTCCTGTCCCAAATCAAAGACATCGCCAGCGTTTTCGCCCCCTTCACATGGGGCCTCAACTATCCGGCCGTGCACACGGCTGCGGGGTTCGCCGTCAAGGCTGAAACCATGTATTCGCGGATCAACCTGCTGTCGCATCCCGCCCCGCTGCTGGTGGCCGCGGCCCTATGCGGCTATGCGGTGTTCCGGGCCACTGACAAATGGGTGCCCGGAGCGGCCGCCAAGGCGCTCAAAAACACGTTCTCCCAGTGTGTGCCGACCAGCATCGGGATTATTACCATGGTCATGATGGCGCTGATCATGAACGACACCGGCATGACCACCGTGCTGGCCCAGGGGATGGCCAAGGGCACCGGCGTGCTCTTCCCCGTTTTCTCGCCGCTCATCGGCGTGCTGGGATCCTTTCTCACCGGCAGCAACACCAACTCCAACGTAATGTTCGGCGCTCTGCAGGTCGAGACCGCCAGAGTGCTGGGCATCAGCACGGTCATCATGGCCGCCGTCCAATCGGTAGGCGGCTCGGTCGGCTGCTCCATCGCCCCCTCCAAGGTGCTGATCGGAACGGCCACCGTCGGCCTTGACGGACGCGAAAGCGAGGTAATGAACCGCACCATTCCTTACTGCCTGATCATCTCACTCCTGGTGGGCCTCAACGCATGGCTGTTTGCGTACGTCATCTTCCGCAATTTACCATAATGGGGGGATGAAAATGACCGCCAATGCGCCTTTGGGAACAGGCAACACACCCGTTCCATGGGGTAAAAGGTACCGGACTCCGCTGATGAACACGGCCTTCTGGCTGTTCTGGCTGGCTTTTCCGCTGGCTTACCTGGGCGGGGTCAGGGGAGAAGGCTCCCTGATCAATATTTCCTTTATCCTGTTCTGTGCAGCGTGCCTGGTTCCGCTGGTAACGAAGAAATAATGCAGACGAACGCCGTGTACTAGGGTATGCGGCGTTTGTTGATATAGGGGGGGACGTAATGTGAAGATTCTTGTTGCCGGAGGAGCCGGTGAAGTGGGACGGCACCTGAGCCGGCATCTGTGCAAGCAGGGGCACCAGGTTACCGTCCTTGACAAGGGCGAGTCGCCCTGGCCGAAAAAAGGCGAAATTTCTTTTTGTCAAGGCAATTTGGCCGACCGGGCGCTGGTCGGGCAGGCCGTAGCCGGGAAAGACGCGGTAATTAATCTGGCCTGGAGTTTTGCCGACGACCCGCGGGAACTTTTTGCCGGAGATATGGTCGGGCACATCAACCTGTTGGAAGCAGCCGCAACGGCAAGGGTAAACCGTTTTATCTACGCAAGCACCGCGACGGTTTACGGAAAACCGGCCGTCAGCCAGATCGGGGAAGACTGCCCCTGCCGGCCGGAAAACGCCCGAAAACCCTTCTACGCTACGGCTAAAGAGTGCGCGGAAAAAATTTGCTTGGCCTTTGCCTGCGAAAAGGGGCTGCCGGTCACGATTTTCCGCTTTTGGTGGGCTTTTGGCGGAAGCATCGGCGGAAAGCACCTGCGGGATTTGATCCGGCAGGCTCTCGACAACCAGCCGCTCAGGATGGTAAGGGGCGCGGGGGGCGAATTCGTCAGTATGACCGATTTGGCGGTTGCCATGGAATTGGCGCTGACCAGCCCGCGGGCCGCCGGGCAGATCTATCATGTCGGCAGCCTTTTTTTGACATGGCAGGAGATAGGGGCCATGATTGTCGAGCTAATTGGCTCGAAGTCGGAGTTACAGATGGTTTCGGAAGCCGAGTGGAGCGGTCCGGCATTCTTGAACGAAACCTGGCGGCTGAATTCGCAAAAAATCCGCCGGGAAATCGATTTTGAGGCGCGGCTGGACGAGGGAGAGGCCCGGATGGAGTTTCGCCGGGCGCTGAGCGGCTGCATAAGGGAGATGACCAACAGCGGAAAGTGATCACATAATGCAACGACCCCGCTCGCCAAGAGCGGGGTCGTTGCATTATCATTTAGCTCAGGGCTAACCGGAGGCCCAGGGCGGCCATGGACAAGGAGAGCAGGATGAGGATGAGGCGGGACTGAAGTCTTAAGGAAAGCCGCGCGCCGAACTGGGCGCCGAGGACGGCGCCGAACCCGATGGCCAGCGCCGGGCCGGGAAGAATGTTGCCGAGCGCCCAATGCGAACCCACGCCGAAGAGGGTGGAAACGGCCAGCACGAAGTGCGAAGTGGCGGTGGCGACGTGAGTCGGGAAGCCCAGAACATAAACCAGAAGCGGCACATGGATAACGCCGCCGCCGATTCCCAGTATGCTGGACAAAAAGCCGATGAAGAAACTCAACACCACGCCCAGGGGGCGGTTGTAGGTGAAATGCTGCCGGTCAAAAGGCGGCTCGGCTCTTTTTTGCGCCGAGGAGCGGTAGAACATGAGCGACGCCACCGCGACCAGCATCAGGCCGAAGGCGATGGTGAAGGTTTTGCTGGTGAAATAGCCGGCGAGATAGCTGCCGGCGACGGCGCCGGGAATGGTGGCCAGGCTGAAGCGGACGCCAGCGTCGTAGTAAACCTTTTTCTGCCTGATGTAGGCGACGGTGCCGGAGAGGGCGTTCAGAAAGACGACCGCCAGGGAAGTGCCGATGGCGTTCTGCGGCGAATAATGCATCACCAGGATGAAGATCGGGACCAAAAAAATTCCCCCGCCGATGCCGACGAGGGTCCCGAAGGTTCCGACGGCGAAGCCGAGTGCGAACAAGGTCAGCGTGGTAAGCATCGTATATCTCTCCTCATAAAAAGCGCCATAGCAAGACAAGTGCATGCAGGCCGGGATGCAGCGGCGAAACGGGGCTTACGGCGAAAAAAAGAGCGGCTCTTTATAGCTTGCCCAACTGCTGCCCAATCCCGTGGAAGGTGAAAATTCCTAACAGCCTGGGCTTATCAGACAGGCTGAACTTTGACTTGTATTCGGCACAAATTGACAGATTCCTACTGCGTACGGCATATTTTTCAGGATTCAACGGGGAGAATTCGGCGGTTTCTCTCGCCTTTCGCGGCAACAAAAGGTTTTTGGAGCCCGGAGGCGTATTCTGAGAGATAAAAGCAGTGGAAGGCGGGATGCGGGTGAAGAGCATCGGTATCGTGACCAGTCGCAACAGTCCCCTGGGGGGCTTTCTGAAGGGCAACCTCGAGGTTGTCTTTGACGGGCTTGTACAGATTCATAACTACTATCTCGACGAACTCCGCTCCGCCATCTATGGTGATGTCGTACTCATTATGGTTGCCGACCGGGCCATGGACGTCAAACCATACCTCCGAAAAAACCAGCACATGCTGCTCATTCAACGGACGATAAAAGAAAGCGAGGCCTTGCGGCTTGCGGCGATCCCCGCCAATACCCGGGTGCTGGTGGTAAACGACTGCATGGAGACCGTCTATGAGACAATCGCCTTGTTCTGCCAGGTGGGAATCAACCATCTGGACATGGTGCCGTACGTCGAGGGGCGGGACTACCATGATATCAAAATCGCCGTCACCCCCGGCGAAAGCGCCAGGGTTCCCCCGTACATACCCACGGTCATCGACGTTGGCAACCGGTGTATTGATCTGTCCACCTTTATCCGGATCATAAATAAATTAGGGATTGACGACCGGGAAGTGAGCAAGCGGCTGATGCAATACGCCGAGACCATCGTGACGCTGGACGGCGGCATCAAGCAGCAGTACAAGGAGCTGTTCACCAAGAACCTTCAGCTCGATACCGCCATCAATCTGTCCAAGGAAGGCATTCTGATCGTGGACAACGGCGGTAGGGTGGCCATGTGCAATACCAGCTTCCGCCGGATGTTTCCCACGGGGGAGGAAGCCGTCGGGCGGGCGGCGGCCGAACTCTTTCCGCCGGGAGTCTTGCGGCAAATGGAAACCGCCGATGCCAGGGAAGGCATTATCCATGAAGCCGGGCGAACCATTATGTTTACAAAACACAAAATCGCCTATTTCGGTGAAGCGGCCGGCTGCCTATTTGTCATGCAGGAGGCCACCTACATCCGGCAACTGGAACGCAGCCTCAGCCGCAAACTCCGCGAGCAGGGCCTGGTGGCCAGATACCACTTCACCGATATCCGGACAGCCTCGCCCCGCATGGCCGAATGCTGCCGGCTGGCGAAACGGATTGCCGGCTCGGACCGGACAGTGATGCTCACCGGCGAGAGCGGCACCGGAAAAGAAATGGTGGCTCAGTCGATTCACAACGCTTCGCCGCGCGGCAGTCAGCCCTTTGTGGCCGTCAACTGCGCCGCCGTGCCGGAAAGCCTGCTGGAAAGCGAACTCTTCGGCTATGAAGGGGGAGCCTTCACCGGCGCCTTGAAGGAGGGGAAAGCCGGTCTGTTCGAACAGGCGCAGGGCGGCACCATCTTTCTGGACGAAATCGGGGACATGCCGCTCCTCATCCAGGCCAAGCTGCTCCGGGTGCTCCAGGAGAAACAGGTTATGCGGATCGGATCCCAGCGGGTTATCGGCGTCAATACCCGGGTCATTGCGGCCACCAACCGCAATCTGGCGGACAAAATTTCCTGCGGCCAGTTCCGCGAGGATTTGTATTACCGCCTGAATGTGCTGCCGCTGCACATCCCGCCGCTGCGCGAACGGCAGGAGGACATTCTGTCCTTGCTGAAGCATTTCCTGGCCCGGGAGGGACGCGAAGGCCTCGCCGTTGCCGACGCCGTCGCGGAGCTTCTTCTGGCCTACCTCTGGCCGGGCAATGTCCGCGAGCTCCAGAACCTGGCGGCCTATATCGCCTTCATGGCCGAAGAGGGCGAGGCTGTAACCCTTGACACGCTGCCGGAATATCTTTTGGCCAGCACCGCGGGCTACGAGCGGGAACAGGTCTGCCTGGAGGAGCAATGCAGCCTGCCGACCGTGCTGGCAATCATGCGGCTTCTGGACGAGCGTTGCCAGGCCGGCCGCAGCGTCGGGCGATATTACCTGCAGGAACGGCTGGGCGAGGGAGGGTGTGCGGCCGGCGAAGCCGAGGTCAGGAAAATATTGGCGCTGCTGAATAAACTCGGCCTTACCGAGTCGAAGGTCGGCAGGGGCAGCGTGTTGACCGAAAAAGGCAAGAGCATGCTCGGCTGGATGAACAATAGGATTAAAAATGCTCCTAATTAACCTGCTTGAACTGTTTTCCAGCCAGGCCCGTCCGCCGGGAAAGGCCTCTGGTCCGTGGAATGTCCGGGACCAGGGGCTGTTTTGTTTCTGTGAGCCTGGCGAGCCTGCGGCGCGGGGACTGGCACATCTTTTGCATTATAATGCCGGAGGAGGCTGATAAAATGCAAAGACCACTGATTGGAATTACGGCAAATATCCAGATTGCATCCGAGGGACTTTTCGCAGGCAACGAACGGGCCTTTGTCGGCATGGACTATGTGCGGGCCGTTCTGGCGGCAGGCGGAACGCCGGTGGTGCTGCCGGCCGTCGAAGACCCGGCCGCCGTCCGCAGCCAGGTTTCGCAGGTGGATGGCGTTCTGCTTTCCGGCGGCTACGATCTCGATCCCCAGTATTATGGCGAAGAGCCTGAGCCCGAATTGGGGCCGGTCATCACCGAGCGGGATGAATACGAGCTGGAGGTCATGAAGCTGGTCCGTGAACTCAATAAGCCGGCGCTGGGGATTTGCCGGGGCATCCAGGTGATGAACGTCGCCTGCGGGGGAACGCTCTACCAGGATATCGCGGAAATCGACGGAATCATCAAGCATTATCAGGATTCGAAAAAGTTTGTGCCCGGACATACCGCCGAAATTGTGCCGGGTACCAAAATTCACGCCATTCTCGGCGAAACAGCCCTTAAAGTTAATAGCTTTCACCACCAAGCGGTGAAGGATATTGCCCCGGGATTTGTTATCAGCGCCCGGGCCAAAGACGGCCTGATCGAAGCCATCGAAGCGTCGGAAGCGCATCTGCTGGGAGTCCAGTGGCACCCGGAGATGATGTTCGCCCAATATCCGGTCATGCTGAACGTGTTTAGATGGCTGATCGACACGGCACGACACTGAGAAAAAAATAAGGAGTGTGATAGGTGTGTCCTGGAAAAAGGCCCTTTCCCTCAGTCTGGCGGTAATATTCCTGTGCGCCGTCCTGGCGGGCTGCGGCGGCGCCAAAACCACAACTCCGGCGGAAAAGGCCCTCAGAATCGCGATCGACGCCGATCCTACCGGGCTTGATCCGCGCAAGTCAAGCAGCATTACCGACTTCTATGTTGAGAAGCAGATGTATGAAGGGCTGACCGCCGTGAACGCCAAAGGGGAGATTGTTCCGGCGGTTGCTGAACGGTGGGAGGTTTCTCCGGACGGACTGAAGTATGTATTTCACCTGCGGGCCGACGCCAAATGGTCCAACGGCGACCCGGTAACCGCCCAGGATTTCGAATACGCCTGGAAATCGGCGCTGGACCCCAAACTGGCTGTTCCCATGGCCAACTATCTCTACTACCTGAAAAACGGCGAGAAATACTATAAGAACCAGGCCGGCGCCGACGACATCGGCGTCAAGGCCGTCGACGACAGGACGCTGGAGGTGACGCTGGAACAACCGACAGCCTTTTTCCTGAGCCTCATGTCCTTCGCCACCTACTTTCCGATTCACAAGAAAACCGCCGAGGCGAACCCCGATTGGACCAAGGACCCGAAAACCATGGTCTGCAACGGCCCCTTCCAGATAACCGAATGGGCGCACAATTCCAAGATCGAGCTGGTCAAGAACGACAAGTACTGGGACGCCGGCAAGGTGAAAATCGGCAAAGTGGTGTTTATTGTCTGTGACAACGCGGCGACGGCGGTCAGCATGTTTGAGACCAATCAAATCGATATCAGCAACGTGCCCCCGCCCTCCGGCGAGCTGGAACGGCTGCAGAAGGAGAACAAAGCCAAAATCTTCCCGCTCATCGGCACCTATTTCTATATCTTCAATACCCAGAAGGCCCCCTTTGACAACGTCAAAGTCCGTAAAGCCTTCCAACTGGCGATCGACCGCAGCGCCATCGTAACCAATATCACCAAAGGCGGCCAGCAGCCGGCCCTGGGGTTCGTGCCGCTGGGGCTGAGCGACGCCAGGCCGGGCGAGGATTTCCGCAAAGTCGGTGGGGAGTTGTACAAGGATAATGACATTGAAACAGCCAGAAAACTGCTGGCGGAAGCCGGCTATCCCGGCGGCAAGGGGCTGCCGCCGGTGGCTTTGCTCTATAACACCGGCGATGTCCATAAGGTTCTCGCCGAAGCCATTCAGGACATGTGGAAAAAGAACCTGGGCGTTGAAGTAACGCTCACCAACCAGGAATGGAAGGTTTTCCTCCAGACCCGGAAAAACGGCGATTACCAGGTGGCCCGCCATAATTGGGTCGGCGACTATCTCGACCCGATGACCTTTATCGACCTCTGGGACACCTCGGAAGCCAAAAAAAACTCGGCGTTTTACGCCAATGCCGAATACGCCCGGCTGGTGCGCCTGGCGCAAACTTCCGTCGACCAGGCGGCGAGGATGAAGGCCATGCATGAGGCGGAAAAAATCATTATCGATGACGCCATGATCATGCCGATCTATTTCCAAAGCAGCATTGTTCTGGAAAAGCCGAATGTCAAGGGGGTGCTCCGCGACACTCTCAGCAGCATGTATCTGAAAGAAGCCTACTGGGAATAGCCAAAACAGCCTGCCGGTCGACGGCAGGCTGTTTTGGCTATTAGGCGGTTATTGCCCGCTTTTGCCGCTGATGTGCCGGATGTCCAGCCGGAGCCAGGCACAGGCGTCGTAGGCCCTGTCGCTTGGAATGTTCCGCCGCCGGATGGGCTCGGGGTCGGTCTCCAGCTGGTGAAAGAGCGTGTCCAGGGCCCGTTTTTTCTCGTCCAGGTCTTCCAGAATCGTTAGGTTGCCCCACAGTACCAGCGACGAGTAGGAATGGGCGCACTGCCCCGTCTGGTATCCCCGGTCCTCCACGATCGTCGCGCAGACGGAGGGGTTGTCGCGGAGAAAGTCCAGCTTCAGCCCCTTCCGGGCGGTATGAAAATAAAGGACATGGCCGGCCGGGTCATAGCCGTAGCTCAAGGTGACGATGTAGGGCTCGTTGTTGCGGCACATGGCGATGGCCGCGTATTTGCCGTTCTGGAGCAGCCGCTGCAGCTCGCCGGGATCGTGGATCTGCCGGTCCTGCCGGTTCATATGGTACGGGTGCATTCCTTATCCCTCCTATGTGGCTCTGAATACCGGGCCGGCGATAAAGGCCCATCTGCGGCGTACCCGCAAGCGGTGGGCCGCGGCTCCAAGCATACGAGCCAAGAACTTGCGCACTTGGCTCTAGAGCGCTTGCGTGCGTATGCCCGGAGTACGCTTGCCTAAACACGGAAGATGTTTATGAACGCTCCGACGCTGGCGCTTACCGCAGCTTAATAAACATCTTCCGGCCAGTACGCTTTCCGGTACGGCCCGCCCGCTGTCCGTGGTTCATTTGCAGATAAGCAATGAGCGCTGAAAGAACTCGCGAAATCAGGACGTGTATCTGGACCTTTTTCGCCAGTCTGGGTTTGTCAACAATCTGAATACTAGTATTCACTTTTGCGCGGCGAAAAACCTCTGTCCGCATAACCTGGGGCGGCAGGGAGGGAGGAGGACTCTCTGCCGCCGGCGGCGAATGCTTAATCATGGAAAATTTCCCCAAAAAGGGAGATAAGCCAGCCGGAAGATCATGCTGCGGAGGGGAGAAGAATGACGGGACTTAAGAAGGTAGTGCAACTGGTGCACCAGGATTTTGAGGACTTGGAGCTTTGGTATCCGGTGCTGCGCCTCAGGGAAGAAGGAATTGCCGTTCAGCTCGCGGGCGAACGGGCGGGCGAAGTGTATCGGGGAAAATACGGCGTGCCCGCCCAGGCGGACGTATCCTTTACGGCGATCAACCCGGCCGACTACGACGGCCTGCTGGTCCCCGGCGGATGGGCTCCCGACAAGCTCAGGCGGTTCCCGGAGGTTTTGGCTCTTGTTCGGCATATGGACGGGGCTGGAAAACCTATTGGCCAGATTTGCCACGCCGGGTGGGTCCTGGCTTCGGCCGGGATTTTGGCCGGGCGGACGGTGACCAGTACGCCCGGGATCCGGGATGACCTGGTGAATGCCGGAGCCGTGTGGGTTGATGAAGAAGCGGTGGTTGACCGCAATCTGGTTTCGGGGCGGCGTCCGCCGGATTTGCCGATGTATATGCGGGCCTTCATCGACGTGCTGCAGGCCGCGAAGTAGCCTGGTCGCGGCGGCTTGTCCGTTGCGGGGGCTTCGCCCCTTGGAAATGTATGCCAGGAGCGTCGAACTAGTTGACTAAGTAATGTAAACAAGATAAGATGGGGACATAGAGACAGAGAGATTTGGTGAACCAGCGTGAACCAGCAGTTTATGAAAGAGAGCATCCGCACCGTCGGTACGGCGTCCATGCTGTTGGCCCTGACCCGCACAATGGCCGACGAGCAGGCGGTTAAACAACTGCTGGCCGAGCACGGCTACCGGTTTGTCGTGACCGAAGTGGGCGGCAACTCGGCTATGAACGAGTTTCAGACCAAAACCACCAGGGCCGTGATCGGTGCAGCCTTGAACAGCGGCATCATCGTCAAGTCGGCGACCAACTACCATGCTTTGCTGCATGCTGTGGAAGAGGCCAAACGCGGCATTATGGTAAATGTGGCCAGTAGCGCCAGCCTGGCGGTGAAAATCGCCATCGTGAGGGACAAAGACTGGATAGCGGTCGCCCTGTTCGGCGAATCGGCCCTCCATCCCGTCACCAACCATGAGCGGGCGGGGCTCGGCGTCATGCACCTGGGTCACGACGACTGATCCGGCAAAAATTTCATACTTGTGAGTCAAAGGGACAGAGTGGAGCATATCCAATTTGTCCCTTTTTAATTTCTCTTGTTGAGCAAAAAACTATTTGTCGAATTGGGGATGACTATAATGAGGGATGTTTAGAGGGTATTTCCCGGTTTTTTTGTCAATTGGTCCAATTTGCAGTAAAAGGGGAGAGATGAAGATGAAACCGTTGCAGGGAATTCGTGTTCTGGATTTGAGCCGAGTATTGGCAGGTCCTTATTGCACTATGATGATGGCGGACTACGGCGCGGACATCATCAAGATCGAACCGCCCGGCGAGGGGGATGATTCCCGGGCCTTCGGACCTTTTGTCGGCGAGGAAAGCGCTTATTTTATGAGTCTCAACCGGAACAAGCGCTCGATGACCCTGAATTTCAAGCGCGCCGAAGATTGCGGACTGTTCAAGGAAATGGTCGGACGCGCCGACGTGGTGGTGGAGAACTACCGGCCCGGGACCATGGAGAAGTTCGGCCTGGGCTATGAGGAATTGAAAGCCGTCAATCCGAAACTCATCTATGCGGCCTGTTCCGGCTTCGGCCACACCGGTCCCTATCGCGACAAACCCGCCTATGATATTATCGTCCAGGCCATGGGGGGAATCATGAGCATCACCGGCCCGGAGAACGGCGACCCTACCCGGGTCGGAGCGTCGATCGGCGACATCATTGCCGGGATGTTTACCGCCTATGGGGTGATGCTGGCGCTCTTTCACCGGGAACGGACCGGCGAAGGGCAGAAGATCGACGTTGGCATGCTGGACTGCCAGCTGGCGGTTCTGGAAAACGCCATCGCCCGCTATGTCACCTCCGGCAGCGTCCCCGGTCCGATCGGCAACCGGCATCCTTCCATCACGCCATTTTCCTCGTTTACCGCCAAAAACGGCTATATTATCGTCGGCGCCGGCAACGACCGCCTGTGGGAACGTCTCTGCAATCTGCTGAAGCGGCCGGAGCTGGTGAAGGACGAGCGGTTCAGCACCAACTGGCAACGCACCGCCAATGTCAAAGAACTGAATGCCATTCTGAACGATCTCTTCAAGGAAAAAACCATTGAGGAATGGCTTTCGGCGCTGGAAGCGGCAGGTCTTCCCTGCGCCCCGATCAACACCGTCGACCGCGTCGTAAACGATCCGCATATCCAGGCCAGGGAAATGATTATCGAGGTGGAGCACCCGGTGGCCGGCAAGCTCAAAATGCCGGGGGTGCCGGTGAAGATGTCCCGGACTCCCGGTGCGGTGGAGCGTCCCGCGCCGCTCCTGGGGCAGCACCAGGCCGAAATCCTCCGGGAACTCCTCGGCTGGGACGAGGCGAAGACCAAAGCCTTTTTTGCGGGCCGGTAGAAGAAGAGCATCGCCGGTAATAAAGCGCCGGGGTTTTTAACCCCGGCGCTTTTCCATGCGGATTTCCGTTGCGCCCAAGGGTAGCCTGTTTATAGAATCTTGCCCTTCGTTCAGGCTTTCAGCCGGATTGACATACCGGATGGACCCGGGGGAGGATGGGAGGCTGGATAGAAATTCCTAGAGGTATCGCTTCATTTATGTCGAAGAATGTTGACATAACATTTGAAGACCTGTAGAATTTAAAGGTATATTTCAATAGGCTCGTCGGGTGTTTGGCCGTGTTGTTACCATCTTCAAGCGATCCATGAAGCTGGTTTTTTTATTGCTCCGGTTCCGATCGGGATGCGCTGCAGGAAAGGCAGCGATAGCAAGAATCCGGGAAACGGGAGGATCTGTCCGTGGTAGGCAAGAATTCGAATCGCCGGCTCGATGTATTGGGATATATTATCATATTAGTCAT
The DNA here is from genome assembly GCA_002482545.1 of Sporomusaceae bacterium UBA7701. Taxonomy (GTDB): domain Bacteria; phylum Bacillota; class Negativicutes; order Sporomusales; family UBA7701; genus UBA7701. The sequence goes on along the minus strand of DLGF01000014.1, from coordinate 282,531 downwards.
TTTGGCTCTGGTAACCCGTCTGGGATTTTTGCAGCTTGTCCACGGGACGGATTTCCGGAAGCAGTCCGATAATAACCGGATCCGGCTCATGCCGATTGCGGCCCCGCGGGGCATTTTCTATGACCGCAACGGGGTCCCCCTGGTTTCCAACCGCCCCGGATTTTCCGTATCGCTTGTTCCCATTACCGGTCCGATCCCCGATGATGTCATCAACCGCCTGGCCGTCATCCTGGGCATGAAACCGGAGGAGATCAGGCAGAAAATCAGCCAGCGGGACAATCCTCTCGAGCCGATACGGATCAAAAGCGACGTCGGACAGGAAGTCATAACGATGATTGAAGAACACCGGAGCGATCTGCCGGGTGTTGATATCGAGATTCAGTCGGTCCGCAACTATATCAATCAGGAACTGGGAGCCCATCTTTTCGGCTATGTAGGCGAGATCAGCGACACCGAATTGGCGAAAAAGAAGGCCGACGGCTATAAAAGCGGGGACATTGTCGGCAAATTCGGCCTGGAGCAGGTGTATGACAAGGATATCCGCGGTACGGACGGCGGAGGACAGGTCGAAGTGGATGTGGGGGGAAAGCCGATTCAGATGCTGGGCAAGAAGGAGCCGGTTCCCGGCAACAACCTGGTGCTGACGATCGACGCCAAAATCCAGAAGGCTGCCGAAAAGGCCATGGATGAGCAGCTCGTATATCTTCAGACCAAGCTCGGCAATGTCAACGCCAAAGCCGCCGCAGCGGTCGCGATGAATCCGAAGACCGGCGAAATCCTGGCGATGGTAAGCCGCCCGACCTTTAATCCAAACCTGTTCAATGGCGGCATATCGTCCAAGGATTGGAAGATCATCAACGACAATCCCTTTAATCCGATGCAAAACCGGGCCATTGCCGGGGAATATCCGCCCGGCTCCACTTTCAAGATCATTACCGGGACGGCGGCCCTGGAACTCGGCAAGGTAACGCCGGAAGAAAAGATTCTCGACACCGGCCGCCACTGGCTCATTCCCAAAGGCAACGCCATGAATGAAGCCCTGGGCTGGATTGATTTCCGGACCGCCCTCTCCAAGTCCGACAACGTCTATTTCTATGAGATGGGCAACCGGGTCGGCATCGACGACCTGGAGAAGTATGCCCGGATGTTCGGCCTCGGCGCCTTTACCGGGATTAACCTGCCGGGCGAGGCCGACGGGCTGGTAGCCAACCGCCGCTACAAGGAGAAGGTTTATGGCGAGGACTGGTACCTGTCGGAGACCTTTGACGCGGCGATCGGCCAGGGCTTCCAACTGGCGACGCCGCTGCAAATGGCGATGGTTATGAGTGAAGTGGCCAATGGCGGGCACCGGTACCGGCCTTATCTGGTAAGCAAGATTGTTGCGATGGACGGCGCCACCCTTAAAACCTTTCAGCCGGAAGAGGTGGGCAGTGTAAAAATATCCAGCCGCAATCTCAACCTCATCCGGGACGCCCTGGCCGATGTGGCCAAGCCCGGCGGAACGGCGGCCTATGTCTTCGACGGTTTTCCCATAGCGATTGCCGGCAAGACCGGCACGGCGGAAAACCCCCATGGCGACGACCACGGATGGTTTGTGGCCTATGCTCCCTTCGACAACCCGACCGTCGCGGTGGCGGTCATCGTGGAACAGGGCGGCTTTGGCTCGGATTCCGCAGCGCCGATTGCCCGCAAGATACTGGAGGCGGCTTTCAATATCCAGTCCAAAGGCGAAGCCGGCGATAATGCCAGGATCATCCCCCCCAGGACGGCGCTGTGATGCGCCTTGCATCTGGACCTTTTTCGTCAGCCTGGGTTTGTCTACCACCGGCTTCCGGCCGGTGGGTTTTGCTTTTAGAATAGCCGGCAGGGGGCGAAGCGCCCCAGGAAAGCGGGACCGGCGCCGGGAAGACGGGACTCGCGCCTGGCCATAACTTAATAAGCGAAGCCGAATCGGCGCATACTAATTTTCCCAAGTCTAGTTTCCCGGGGTGACGATGGATCATACAGCATTGCTTCTGGCCCGGCTGCAGTTCGGGCTTACGCTTACCTATCACTTTTGGTTTGTCGCTCTCACGCTCGGATTGTCCGTTTTAATCGCCTTGATCGAGACCTGGTATGTGCGAAGCGGCGATCCGCGCTATAAAAGGCTGGCCAAGTTCTGGGGCAAATTGTTTCTCGTAAATTATGCCGTGGCGATCGTGACCGGCCTGGTGAATGAGTTCCAGTTCGGCATGAACTGGTCCGAGTATTCCAAATACGTGGGGAGTGTTTTCGGCCCCTCGCTGGCCTTTGAGGCTGCGACAGCGTTTTTTGTGGAGTCGATCGCCATCGGAGTCTGGGCCTACGGCTGGGATAAAGTCTCTTCGCGCGTCCATCTGGCGGCGATATGGCTGGTTGCCTGGTCCAGCAACTATTCGGCGTTCTGGATTCTCTCGGCTAATTCGTTTATGCAGCACCCGCTGGGCTATGCAATCCGGAATCAGCGGGTCGAGTTGACCGACCTGGCGGAGCTCCTGACGAATCCCTATCTTTATCACCAGTTTGTCCATACGGTTTTATCCGGTTTTGTAACCGCGGGCTTCTTTGTCATGGCGGTAAGCGCCTACTACCTGCTCCGGGGGGTGCATCTGGACGAAGCGAAAAGGTCCTTCAGCCTCGGGCTGATTTGCGCTCTGCTTTCGACGATTCTAGTGGTCGTGACCGGACACTTTTACAACCAATACCTTGCCAGGGTTCAGCCGATGAAAGTGGCGGCGTCGGAAGCCTTGTGGGAAACGGCGGCGCCGGCGCCTTTCATCGTTTTGGCCAGTATTGACGAAGACAACCGGCGAAACGTCCGCCAGGTGCGATTGCCCGCGGTTTTGTCGATCCTTACCTATCATGACGCCCATAGCCCGGTGCAGGGAATCAACCAGCTTCAGGCCGATTATGTCCGGCGCCTGGGACCGGGGCAGTACATCCCGCCGGTAGCCGTCCTGTTTTGGAGTTTTCGGGTGATGGTCGGGATCGGCCTGTGGCTGCTGGCGCTTTTGGCCATGAATTACCGGTGCTGGCGAAAAGGGAGGCTTGAATGTTGCCCGGTATTGTTAAAATTGACGATCTACAGCCTGCCGCTTCCGTATCTGGCGATCACCGCCGGCTGGCTGATGACCGAGGTTGGCCGGCAGCCCTGGCTGGTTTACGGCCTGATGCTGACGGAGGAGGGCTTCTCGCAGACCGTTCCGGCGTCGAGCGTCTGGACCTCGCTGGCCCTTTATTCCGCGGTATATGCCGTGGTGGCGCTGGCGGCATGCTATATAGCCAGAAAAGTCATCCTTGCCGGTCCCGGCGACTGACTTGGCCAAGCGCGGCTGCGCAGGTGAGATGATGGATTTCAATACGGCTTGCTTTTTCGCCTTCGGCCTTCTGTTCGGCGGTTTTCTGGTTCTGGAGGGCTTTGATTACGGCGTCGGCATGTTGTTGCCTTTCCTGGGAAAGTCGGATCAGGAGCGGCAGGTTATCCTCAACACGCTGGCGCCGGTGTGGGAGGGCAACGAGGTATGGCTGATCACCGCCGGCGCGGTGCTTTTCGCGGCTTTTCCGATTGCCTATGCCACTCTCTTCAGCGGCTTGTACCTGGCGCTGGTGCTCATTCTGGCTCCTTTGGTTCTGCGCGGCGTCGCCTTTGAATTCCGCGACAAGAGTCCCGATCGGCGCTGGCGCGGCTTCTGGGATTGGGCCCTTTTCAGCGGCAGCGCTCTTCCCGCCCTGCTGTGGGGCGTGACGATGGGCAACCTGCTCGGCGGGCTGCCCATCAACGCCGGCGGGCAGTATGCCGGAACCTTCGGCGATCTGCTCGGTCTTTACGCAATATCCGCGGGCTTGCTATTTGTCTTGCTTTTCCTGCTCCACGGGGCAACTTACCTGCTGCTGAAGGCTGACCGCCGCCTCGGCCTGCGGGTGGAGGCTTTATCGATGAGGCTTTGCCGGCTGGCCCTGCTGATGGCGTTGCTGTTTGCCGCCCATACCTACCTGCTTCTCGGACCAGGGCTGAAGCCGATAACCGGGCTGCTTTTTTTGCTGCTTATGGCGGCGATGCTGTTGACCGGCTATTGCCTGGATATCCGGCGCCGCCCGGGGAGTTTTGCCGGCAGCAGCCTGGCAGTCGCCGCCGCCACGGCGGCCATTTTCGCGGAATTATACCCGCGAATCGCCGTTTCCAGCCTGAATGCCCGCTGGAGTCTGGACATCTATAACGCCGCGGCCAACCAGCTGACACTCAAAATTATGAGCCTGACCCTGGGGGCGGTTCTGCCGGTCATCATCGGCCTGGAGGCCTGGAAGTATTATATCTTCCGGCACCGGTCGACGCTGGCCGAAGTGGAGAACGCCGCCCAAGCTTCGCTTGTCGGGCGGCTGAATCGGGATCTGCGGGCGCTGATCGCCAAGGCGGATTGTGTGGCCGATCGCCTCCAGCAGATCGCCAATGTTCTAAAAGGCGGCAATGACGGGATGCGGTTCAAGCAGGGACCTGGCTGCGGGCCGCCGGATAAGCAGCAAAGGGACCAAAAAGCAAGGGGCTGCGAAGCGGAGTCTGACCAGGAGTAAAACCAGGTAACCGGGTGAACGTAAAAGGAGGCTGTCTGAAAAGCGTACCGCTTTTCAGACAGCCTCCTTGCCATTGGCAGGAATTAATATTTCCAGGTTTTGCCGCGGGCCGGTCCCTGGTGGACGGGTTTGCGGTCCCGCGCCGGCCGGCTGCCGCCGAAGGGCCGATTGTTTCCGCCATAGCTCCGGACTCTGAGCGGCGCCTCTTCGGTGAGCCTGATCGGGGTAATGTCCGGCTCTTTGGTCAGCATTTTCAGGGCGGCGGCCACCAGCGACACCGAATCGATTTCCGCCAGCAGTTCCTCAGCCCGCCCTTTATAGTAGTCGAAATTTCCTTCTTCAATCTGCCGCAGCAGCTTTTCCACCGTCAGGCGCTGCTGGCCTTCCAGGGCGTCGGTCATGGTCGGAACAGGCATCCGGATAATTTTGCGGTTGGTGGTCCGTTCGATAAACCGCAAATGCTCCAATTCCCGCGGGATGACAAAGGTCAGCGCCAGCCCTGTCTGGCCGGCCCGGCCGGTGCGCCCGATCCGGTGGACATAGCTTTCCGGGTCCTGGGGGATGTCAAAGTTATACACATGGGTAACGCCGCTGACGTCCAGGCCGCGGGCTGCGACATCGGTCGCCACGAGAATGTCGATGGTGCTTTCCCGGAACTGCCGTAAGACGGCGTCTCTCTTGCCCTGGGTCAGATCGCCGTGAATTCCCTCGGCGGAGTAGCCGCGCTTTTTGAGCGCCTCGGCCAGTTCATCGACCCGGCGCTTGGTTCTGCCGAAGACAATCGCCAATCCGGGGTCCTGAATGTCCAGCAGGCGGCACAGCACATCGAATTTCTGCCGGTCTTGAAGCTCCATATAATGTTGCTCGACCAACGGAATGGTGATTTCTTTGGCCTGGGTTTTGATCAAGGCCGGATCGCGGAGGAACCGCTGGGCCAGGTTTTGAATGGCGCGCGGCATCGTCGCCGAGAAGAGGAGCGTCTGCCGGCCGGCCGCCGTCGTGGCGCCCAAAATCTTCTCGATATCCTCGACGAACCCCATGTTCAGCATTTCGTCGGCCTCGTCCAGGACGACGGTTTTGATATCCTGCAGTCCGATGGTCCGCCGGTCCATGTGGTCCATGAGCCGCCCCGGCGTCGCCACAATGATTTGCGGACGCCTTTTTAACGCTCTGATTTGCCGCTGGATGTCCTGGCCGCCATAGATCGGCAGCGCATGGACGCTGGTGAACTGCGCGATTCGGTTGAGTTCTTCGGCGACCTGAATCGCCAATTCGCGGGTCGGGGCCAGGACAATCCCCTGTATTGCCTGGGAACTGTGCCGGACTTTCTCGATCAGGGGGATGCCGAACGCGGCGGTTTTGCCCGTGCCGGTCTGGGCCTGGCCGATCAGATCCCGGCCTTCCAGCAGCGTGGGGATTGCTTGAAGTTGTATCGGTGTAGGCTCTTCAAAGCCCATTTCATTCAGCGCCCTGTTGATGTCGCTGCTGATGCCCATGTTTTTGAATGGTTCCAAATGGATGACCTCCTTGTATATCTGGTTGGACTTAGTATTTCCGCTAGAATTTTACCTATGAATAAACTGAAAACTCCTCTGCCCGGAAGCAGAGGAGTCGAGTCCTAGTATCGTTTATTCTGACTGAAGCAGTCTCTACAGTAAACGGGACGGTCGCTGCTGGGACGGAACGGGACTTGAGTTTGAACACCGCAGCCGGAGCAGGTTACTTCATGCATTTCGCGCTGCTGGTAGCTATTGTTGCCGCGGCTTTGCTGCTTGCGGGCCGCCCGGCAGGCGGGGCAACGACCCGGCTCGTTGGTGAAGCCCTTTTCAGCAAAGAAGTCTTGTTCCGAGGCGGTGAAAACGAAATCGGCGCCACAATCGCGGCAGGTAAGGTTTTTGTCCTGAGTCATATAAGAATCCTCCTCAATTTTACTACCCAGAACCGTGAACGGGAAATTACTTATCGAAACTTCCCTCACCGGACAGCTTGAGAAGGATAAATATTAACCGCATTAGCGTTTTTACTGGGCCTTTACCAACTATACTACGGGCCGGAGAAAATGTAAAGCAAAATTGTACATTTTTTGTAAATTTTTTTACCGCCCGGCCGGAACAAAAATCCGGCCCGGATAGGACCGTCATATTAGGGTTGACAACAGGGAACAAATTCCCTTATAATTTTGATGAGATTGATAATCATTATCAAATTAACCGGGTAAACAGAGTGATATGAAGGAGGGTTTAACAGATGAAAAAAATTGCGGTTATTTACTGGAGCGGTACTGGAAATACACAGATGATGGCCCAGGCGGTCGCTCAAGGTGCCGGCCAGGGCGGCGCTTCCGTCAGCCTCCTGTCTGTAGATAAAGCGACCAGGGAGGACGTGCTGCAAGCCGACGCCCTGGCCCTGGGGTGCCCGGCGATGGGCAATGAGGTCCTGGAGGAAACGGAAATGGAGCCGTTTGTGGAATCGCTGGCAGGCGATCTGGCAGGCAAACCGGTGGCCCTGTTCGGTTCCTATGATTGGGGCGACGGGCAATGGATGCGGGACTGGGCGGAAAAGGCAAAGGCGCAGAACGCCCAGTTGGTCGGCGAAGGGCTGATTATCCACAACACCCCGGATCAGGCCGGCCTGGACCAATGCGTAGACCTCGGGAGCAAACTCGGAGCGGCGGTTCTTTAACTCGCCGATCCATAATGGGATGGGGCGTTTAAAATGCATCCGTATAATCTGCAAGGGGTTTCTGGGCTGGACGCCGACAGTGCGGAAAGAAAAACCGGCCAGTTTTTCGAGTGGTTGAGTCTGGCGCTTGCGCCCACCCTCTGCGGGAGCAAACCATCCACGATTTTGTCGCTGAGGGACGTGAGGCATCTGGCGCTTTTATCCATTTGGCGCGAATGCGGCTGCGCGACCTTGCAAACTACGGCGCTCCGCTTTAAAATCCTGCGGCGGTTGCCTTCGCTGGAAACCGTATTATTCTACCGAAGCGATCTCCTGGAACAGTGTCTTGCCGACGACCATCACCGCTGGTTCCTAAGCAGTCAGGGCTATCCGGTGAACGAAGGCGTGGAGTCTTGTCTGGCTGTGCTGCAGGAGCGTTTCCGCGACTGCTGCCCTCACGAGATCGGACTTTTGCTGGGCATCCCCCTGAAAGACGTTTTGGGCTTTATGGCGATGACCGACCTGCCGTTGACGTGCCGCGGAGAATGGTGCGTCTACGGCGATCCGGCGGTTTCGCTTGCGGCGATGCAGCGGTTCGAAGACGACCGGTCTTCTGTGGCCTGTTTATTGTCGTCAGGGATGAGCCCTTATGAAATCATCCGGGAAAAAGCGAGCGACCTGCACATCGCTTAGGGAGCAGCCGGCTTGCCGGCCGATTCCGGATCAATTGCGGCCCTTGGAAACTCCCGCAGCCCTACAAGGCTGCGGGAGTTTCCGCTATGCTGGGCAAGTTTTGGATGCCGGCGCCGGGAGCCTGCCAGGCATAAGCTTCCAAGCCGCGAATTTTATCAGGAGCGCTGTCGGCAGGGATTTTGGACGCTATGGTGGAATTTTTTGAGACAGTATCCTATCCGGCAAGCCTGAAGCCAGTAGCGGGAACTAACCAGCGGGGAGGAAGGTTATTGAAACCGAAATCGGGTCTCGGCGCTATTTTTTCCGGGGATTCGCCCATCATCCGGAATGCCAGTGTTGTTATTGTTTTGTTCGGCCTATTCCTGATATCCTCCAACTGGATCGGGATGTATCTGAACCTTCAAAACGAACGGCAGCAGGTGCTGGACGGCGCCTTCAAGGAAACTTCGAGCCTGGCCAGGGCCTTCGAGGAACATACCCTGCGGACGATCCGGAGCGCGGATCAAACCGCCTTATTCTTAAAGTACCAATACGAAAAAGAGGGCCGGTCCATCAATATTTCCCAATACATTAAGGAAGGCAGGCTGGCGATTCAGCCGTTTGCGCTCTTGAGCGTCATCGATGAAAATGGGGATTTGGTGGACAGCAGCCAGGAACCGTTTGTCCCTTTCAGCCTCAAAGACCGGGAGCATTTCCTTGTCCATACGCAACAGGACAGCGGGAAGCTGTTTATCAGCAAACCGGTGTTTCGGCAGTCTTCGGGAAAATGGCTGATTCAGATGACCCGCCGGGTGAATAAGCCGGACGGGACTTTCGGCGGGGTGGCGATCGTGTCGGTGGACCCCTCCTATTTTACGAAATTTTATAAGCAGGTCGACCCGGAAAGCACCCCCTCCATTACCCTCGTCGGGCGGGACGGTAGCGTACGGGCGCAGCAGGCCGATCAAAACGCCGAGGTAGGTCAGGATATGAGCCACAGTGCATTGATCGCAAAAGCCAATGCGGCGGAAGTCGGCCATTATGTAATGACAAGCCCGGCTGACGACATTAAGCGCATATATAGCTATCGGGCGCTCCGCGATTACCCGCTTATCGTCTCGGTGGGAACCACCGAGACAGAAGTATATAGAAAGCTCGACGAAAGGATCAAGGAATATCTTTGGATGGCCGGGACCAATACGGTGGTAATAATCCTGTTTATCGGGCTGCTGTTGGTTTCGGTTTCCCGCCAGAAGCGCACCGAACAGGCGCTTAAACAGGCCCGGGACGGGCTGGAGGCAACTATCGAGGAGCGGACCCAGGAGCTTTTCGCCCTCAATGCGGAGCTGACGGCGATGAATGAAGAACATCTGGCCATGAATGCCGAGCTGCTATACGCCAATGAGGAACTTCAAGCCGAAATTACGGAGCGAAACCGGATGGAAGAGGTTTTAAAGTCCTCGAAGGAAGAATTGATGCGCCGCAACAGCGAGCTTATGGTGGCCCTCAGCACCATCGAACTCGCCCAAAAGCGCCTGGTCCAGCAGGAAAAGCTAGCCGGAATCGGCCAACTGGCGGCGGGGGTGGCTCATGAAATCAATAATCCTTTGGGGTTTGTCTCCGGCAATGTGGAAATGCTGGAGAAGTACTTTGCCGCCTTTCGCACCGTTCTCGCCCAATACCGCCAGCTTGGCGCCAATCCCGCCGAACTGGACAAAGCCACCCTGAAAAAGCGCTTTGACAAGATCGTCAAGGCTGAAATCGAAAATGACATCGATTACATCCTTGACGACCTGCCGGAGTTATTCCGCGACACCATGGAAGGCCTGGACCGGATGAGCAAGATTGTTAAAGGCATGCGGCTTTTCTCCCGGGTTGATCACCTGCAGGTGTTTGCGAGCTATGATCTGAACGACGGCATTGAAAGCACCCTGCTGGTGGCTCACAACGAGATTAAGTATCACGCCGTCGTCAAGAAGAATCTGGGGGCTATCCCGGCCATCGAGGCGGTCGGCAGCGAGATCAACCAGGTGCTGCTCAATCTGGTCGTCAATGCCGCCCACGCCATCCAGGAGAAAAATGCCGTGGAGATGGGCGTAATCGAGGTAACTACCTGGCAGGCAGGCGAGGCCGTATTTTGTTCGATTGAAGACACCGGCGTCGGCATCGAGCCCGAACATCTCAGCAATATATTCAATCCCTTCTTTACCACCAAGCCGGTTGGCAAAGGGACCGGAATGGGACTGAGCATCTCCTACGATATTATCGTCAATCGCCATAACGGGGAGCTGACAGTCGAAAGCGTCCCCGGGGAAGGAACGAAATTCACCTTTAAATTGCCGGTCCGCCACGAACCTCCGGACCATGACCGGAGCCCCCTAGGCTAGGTTGGCTGAAGGACCAGCGTCAGGAGGGAAGAACATGAGCGACACCATCCTATTCGTCGATGATGAGAAGGCCATTCTCAACACCTTTCAGCGATCCCTGCGCGGCAGCGGCTGGGAAGTGCTGACCGCCGAAAGCGGACAGTCGGCCTTGGATATTCTGGCCCGACGGAACATCGACATCATTATTTCCGATATGCGGATGCCGAATATGAACGGCCACCAACTGCTACGAAAGGTCAAAGAATTATATCCCGCCACGATCCGGCTCATCCTCAGCGGTCAGGCCGAGGAGAAAGAAATTACCGCCGCCATGCTGGACGGCTCAAGCAAAATGTACCTGCTGAAGCCCTGGGACAATGAGCTGCTGACCAAAGTCATCCGGCAGCTTTTGGACGCCAGGGAAATGCTGAGGAACCGGAACTTGCTGCTGCTCATCAACAAGATGGACGGCTTGTGCTCGCCGCCGCAGATTTACATGAAGATCACGGAAATGATCGGCGCCGACGCCGACATGCACCAAATCTCCGCCGTTGTCGAACAAGACCCGGTTTTGGCGGCTAAAGTGCTGCAGATGGTTAATTCCGCCTTTTTCGGCATAAAAACAGGGTCGATCAATCAGGCCGTCATGTATTTAGGATTGGCCACGCTGAAGGGGATTGTGCTTGCAACCAATCTTTGCGGAATGATGCCTGGGCATGGCAGCGGAGCTTTTGACCGGGACTTTGTCTGGAACCACGCTACCTCGACCAACCGGCTGGCTTGCGGGCTATACCGCCAGTTAACCGGCAGGACCATACCGCCCATCGCCTCGGCTGCCGGCCTCTTGCATGATATCGGCTGGGTGGCGCTGCTCCATCAGATGCCGGATTTGTACCGGAAGGTGGTCGCCGCGCAAACCGAACAGCCCGAATCGTCCCTGGACGATCTGGAGCGGAGCATCCTCGGCGTCTCTCACCAGGAGGTGGGAGGATATCTGCTGGACTGGTGGGGGTTGCCGCAGCCCATCATTGAAAGCGCCATGTTTCACCACAATCCTTTTCATGACAGTGTTACCGACCGAGAACTGGTAGCCATTGTTCATATCGCCAGCCATTACTCTTTAAAGCTGCTGAAGCCTCAAATCAGGGACAAGGCCGACGAACGAGCCTTTGCCGTATTTAACGTCAGCCGGGAATTTTGTGAACGGCTGATCCGGGATATTCAGTAGGGGTGGGTGCCCTTTAGTCTCTCTGGCGGCGAAAAAGAACCGGCCCGCGTACGCTCTACGCGGGCCGGTTCTTTTTAAATGGGGCTAAAGCCTGTCGACGGTCAGGGTTTTTATCAGGCCCAGCTCAATGCTCCTGGCCACAATCTTGGAACGGCTGTTTACGTCCAGCTTGCTGAAAAGGTTGTTGACATGGGTCTTTACTGTGCCGACGGTGATCGAGAGCTCCAAGGATATTTCGTCGTTGGAGCATCCCTTGGCCAGCAGTGCCAGGACCTCCTTTTCTTTTACCGTCAGCGGAACCGGCAATTCGGCAGGAGCGCTCTTGACGAAAGAAGGACCATCGTTTCTGGGAATGGGCTGGAGACTTTCGCGATGGGCGTTATAGGCGCGGACCGCATCCATGACAACCGAACGGATGGATACCGCCGGGGTTGGTTTGGTGAGAAACGCGGTAATTTTTCCGTGATTGATGGCGTCAATGGCCATTTGAAGTTCAGCATGACCGGTAAACATGATCCGCTGGACGTTCCTGTCGATCGCAATGAGGCGGGAGAACAACTCGATGCCGTTCATAACCGGCATCCGGTAGTCGGATATGACCACTGCGAACGGGCCCTGAAGTTCAAAAACTTTCAGCGCCTGAACAGGGTCCTTGGTTGTGACAATATCAAAATGCCCCCGAAAGATACGGCGTATCGAGGCCAAAGAACTTTCGTCGTCATCGACCGCCAATATTCGGATAGGCCCTGCCTGGATCATAGTGCGACCTCTCCCCCGATAAGTAGCTTCACAAGGCGTCCAGTCCCGGATAGATACTGTTATTTTGCATTGAAATGAATTTTTCCTCTACCTTTTTACAGATTTCCTGCAATTTCGCCAAAAAACTGCAAAAATCCTTGCTCTATCCAATAAAATGCGACTTCTGAAAAAAATAAGGAAGATATACCTTTTGCCAGATGTTGCTTTTTTGGCCTTGCCTTATGCTATAAACAACGAACAATCTTCAGCCAATACGGACAACCAGCCATAGAACGGGGGATAGCCATGGATGAGGCCAGCTTGTTGAGATTTCGCTGGGGCGGCAAAGAGTACGGGGTTCCTGTGGGAGGTATCCAGGGAATCATTGGGAAGGCGGGAGCGCTTTTTTGCCAGGACGAGGAGGCGCGAAAGGGCGGTACCAATCCGGCTCAGGAGGCCATTCCGGTGGTGGAATTCCCGGCCCGGCCGACGGCGATGGATAGCAAGAGCGTCGTCTTGCTGCAGGCCAATGGGGTGCAAATCGGGCTGATTGTCGACGAGATCATCGGAATTGACAATTGCGGTTTGGCCGGGCAGCATGGCGCATTCCATAAAACCGAATTTGAAATTTGGCGAATGGCCTCGTCCACTGACGAAAACGGCCGCCAAGCAAGGGTTTGCGGTGAACTGGCGGCAGAAAAAACCGAAAGGAGCGAGAAGAAGGATGGGCAATATGCAACTGGTGGCGTTCCGGATCGGGCGCGAGGAATACGCGATACCGATTGAACAGGTGAGGGAAATCATCAACTATATGCCTGTTACCCGGTTGCCCGAAACGCCGGCCTATTTCAAAGGGATCATCAACGTAAGGGGCAAGATTATTCCGGTGGTGGATTCCGCCGCCAGACTGGACCTGGTGACGGATCTGGCCGCCAAGCAGATCGTCATCGTCGAAACCGGCGACAAAGAGGTGGGCCTTACCGTTGACACGGTAACCGAGGTCATTCAGACAGCGGATGGCAACTTTTCCCGCGTCGAGTCCGTCGGCAATGACGGGCAAAAGATCAGAACGGTCTATAACCTGCCGGGCCGAATCATCATCCTGCTGGACCTGGAGCAGCTTCTGACCGGGGCGGCAGTAGCCTGAAGCCTGGAAAAAAACCAACCGAAATAGCGAGGAGGAATGAATAATGAAGCGGATGTCAATGGGAGCCCAATTGGGCGGAATGTTCAGTGTGGTGCTTGGCTTGCTGGCGGTGCTGATTGGAATAACCATCTACCAGTTTCAAGCGGCTGCTGCGGATTATCAGAGCATGATCACCGGCCCGATCGAGCGAACCCGGGCCCTGCAAGCTACGCAAGATGATTTCCATACCGGACTTGCCGAACTGCGGGCGTTTGTCGCTTATGGGGACGAGCATTACGCCGTCTCGACCAAAAATCAACTCAATGTCAGTAAGGAAGGCGTCAGAACCTTCATTGCGGCCGTAACTGCCGTGGAGAGCAGGCAGGCGGCGGAAAAACTGCAAACTAGCCTGGTGTCCTATGCCGAAGATATCGATAAAATAATGAACATGAAAAGAGCCAACGATCCAGGGGTAAATGCCGCCTTAGGCGCAGCGCGGCAAAAGACCGAAGTCATCAACACCCTGTTTGACGACACGCTGAAGGCCCAGGATGCCGCCCTGAAGCAGCGCATTGATCAACTGAACGATAAGGCGGACTTTGTTTTCAAGGGCGTGCTCGGCACCAGCGCGGTCATTGTCCTGGCAGTCGTCGCTCTGGTCATCTGGTACAGCCGGAACCTCGCCAAGCGCGTCAATGCTCTGCGCGGCGAACTGCTGGCCGTCAGCGGGCTTGATCTGAGCACGAAAGACGTGCATGCCTCCCGCAACGACGAGATCGGCGACATGGCCGAGGCCATTATCAGAATGAAGTACGCGCTCCGGGAAGTGGTCGGCCAGGTCCAGAACAGCGCCGATACCCTGGCCGCCTCCAGCGAGGAACTGACGTCAACCGTCGAAGAGCAGCTCAGAACCTCCGAGGTCATCGCCAATTCCACCGGCGACATCGCCGCCGGGTCGGCCCAGAATACCAATAACATCACCGAGATATCGGCGGTTGTCGAGGAAGTCACCGCCGGGGCCGAGGAGATGAACGCCAGCGCCGCCGAGGTCAACCATACCACGCAGAACGCCGTGGCCGACGCCAATCAGGGCATGCAGCTCATCCACAAGGTCGTTTCCCAGAACGAGACGATTGAAAAATCCATGAAGGAGATTACCGATGTATCTTCTTCCTTGGTCAAAGGGTCTGCGGAAATTCAGGAAATCGTCACCGTTATCAGCAACATTGCCGGTCAGACCAACCTGCTGGCCCTGAACGCCGCCATTGAAGCCGCCCGGGCCGGGGAGGCCGGCCGGGGCTTCGCGGTAGTGGCGGAAGAAGTCCGCAAGCTGGCCGAGCAAAGCGCGGACGCCACCCGCCATATCAGCGAAATTATCCGGAAGATGACCGGAGATATCGATTTCTCGGTCAGCGTCGTGACCAAAGCCAATGATGAAGTCGCGGCCGGGAAGGCCGCCGCCGCCGACACCGAAAAAGGCTTTCAGGCGATTGTCGAGAAACTGGGGCAGGTTCAAAGCGGGATGGAACAGATCACTCACGCGGTGGAAGAGACGGCCAGAGGGATGCAGGGTGTGGTTGAAAACATCCAGAACATCAGCGCCGTGTCGGAAGAAACGAGCGCCAGCACCCAGACGGTGGCCGCCGCCGCGGAAGAGCAAAACGCCAGCCTGAATGAAGTGACCGCCAGCGCCGAATCGTTGGCCAAGATGGCCACCAGCCTCAATGAGGTCATCCGGAAATTCAAGATTTAGTTTCGCAGCGGAGCAACAAGAGGCCCGGACATGACGTCCGGGCCTCAGGCAATATATGAGCGGGGGAAGGCCTTAACCCTACGGAATTTTAACTCAGGTCCAATAGCTTATTGACCCGGAACAGAAAAAACCCATAACCGATTGCGGCTAGCAACAATAGCATTCCGTCTATATCCAGGTGCATGGTGCAGCCACCTCCCATTTGTAATCGTTCCTGTTCCCGGTGATATTCCACCGGACATGCCCGGGATTCTGAAATTATTATAACGCCGCTGTTTTAGAATTTAATTAGAAGCGGTGCAAGTTCCGCCGGGCGGCTGCCTCACGAACATGGACGGCGCTGCCGCGGAATAAGCGAAACAGGGCTGGAGTCCCGGACCGCCGGCGGTCCGGGACTCCAGCCCTGTTTCCTGTGGGCAGCAATTCTGTTATTTCACGCGTTCCCACAGCTCTTTGGCCGAATTTTCGCCCGGGAACTGCGCCGGATAAGTTGTCACCCCTACCGGGCCGTTCAGCCCAAAGCTTCGCCAGGGGTTGACGACCGGAGAGCCGAAGCAGATTTCGGTTTTGCCGGCGGTGACATCGAACAGGATGGACCACAGCGTGCCGAGTCCGTCGTCGTAATAATGGCAGCAAACCCCTTCCGGCATGGGGGTGGACAGGATAGTCCGCAACTTTTCTTTGGTGCCGGAGGAGGAAGCTGACGGCAAACGGGATTTTAAAGCGTTATAGCGCTGCACGGACTGCCGCATCCGGTTTTGGTCATAAGCCTGCATGCCGGGCAGCGTGAAATGGTTGGTCGAGTACAGCGACTTTTCGGCAGTTTCCGGGCTAATCCTCTTGACCGCCCGGTGGGCGCAGGCGCATTCGACCAGCGCGGCCTGGCCGGTCCGGTCGGCTATCGTCAGATTCCAGTTGAAGGATATCGGCAGGGATGCGAACAGGTCCAAGGCCTCATCCACCCTTTTGCACCGGTCGAGCAGGGTGCGGACCACTGCCCAAAACCGAAGACCCCTGTCAGCAGGCATTGAGCAGGGGACCCCGGCAGACATCGCGACACAGAGCCCGTGCTCGTTTATGCCGTCATAGCGGCCGAACAGGAACAACGAAAACCCGAGATGGGCGGCCTGGCCGCGAATGCGGGTGGTGCAGAGCCGCAGCTCGTCGTCGCGGCTCCATTCATAGCTTCTGCCCACATAGAGATGACCGTCGGCGGTTATCGCGGGGAGTACCGCGAAATGACTGCAATTGGACGAACGGATGGCGGTCAGCGAGTGATAGGCGATCACCTCGGGCGGGACGCCCCAGCCGTCGGCGAACCCCGCGATTTCCTCGCCCAGTCCGGGGCAGTGGGTTTCCAGGAAGGAAGCCGCCGCCTTTGCTTCTGCGGCGGAAGCCTTATCCAGCTTACCGGCTGCGGCGATCATGAGGTCGATATGTTCCCGCGGCGCATCCGCAAACCACTTTGCTTGCATTTTTCCGACCTCATAGGCCGAGCCTTCCATAACCACATGCCGAAATAGTCCGGTCTTCATGGCCGGTGATGCCGTCATGGCCTTCGCCTCCGTTTTCTTTTTTTGCAGTCAGCGCGTTTTCAAGGGCATCCAGGCTTCGCTGCGGTAATCGGCCGCCCGGGCATTTCCGTGGAAATAAACTTCCAGTTCCGGTGCGGCGGCCAGTTCATAGCCGGTGGCGGGGAACCATTCCTGCCAGATCCGGCCGAGCAGCTGCTGCATGGCCTGGGGCATCGGACCGATGCAGTCGAACACCGCCCAGGTGCAGGCCGGAATAGTCCGGGCTGCAAACTCGCCGCTTTCCGGGGCCCTGTCGGATTCGACAGCGATCATATAGGTGAATTGTTCCCTGGCCATGTCCATATCCAGGCATATTCCGAGAGTTGCCTTGGTTTTGCAGTAGGGGAGCAAGCGGTCTTCGGTATTGTCCCGCAGGCTGTCCTGCCAGAATTCGGCCACCTGCCGGTAGTTGAGACCGTCCTTCGTACTGATTGTCCGGGTTTTGCCGATAACCGGGAAGGCCGATCTTTCGATGATTCGATAGCCGATGTCCTTGTCGCCCTTGAGGGACAGGTGGAAGGAGATGCGGGGATAGGCTTTCAGCACCGAGCCTGACTCCCGGGCTTCCGAGGGGCTGATTCCATGCAGCCGGCGAAAGGCCTTGGCAAAGGATTCCGGGGTGTCATACCCGTATTTGAGGGCCACGTCCAGCACTTTTGCCTTGGTGGACGCCAGTTCCTGGGCGGCCAGCGTCAGCTTTCGCCGCCGAAGGTAATCGGCGACCGTGCTTCCGGTCACCATGTGAAACATCCGCTGGAAGTGAAAAGCGGAAGAGCCTGTTATTCCGGCCAGTTCAGAAGCGTCCAAGGGTTCTTCCAGATGGGTCTCGAGGTAATCCACCGCGGCCGTCAGCCGTTGCATCCAATCCATAGCGTTTCCTCCGATCGTGTCTTCATCTTACCATAGCGGAAAAGGGGAGTCCTGTCATTTCAGGCAATAAAATGACAGGTTCCCTTCCCCTGCGGTAGCAACAACTGGTGTCCAAATGGATACTATGACACAATAAAGTGCGTACTTGCAGAAAAGCTGCCTATTATTTACCATTATATCAGCGAATGGATTATAAAAACGCCGCTAAAATTAATAGCAAGGAAAGGGTGGTTAAGGATGTCTTTCTTGGAATTGGCGCGAAAACGGTATTCGGTGAGGAAATATGAAGACCGGAAGGTAGAGGCGGAAAAGCTCGCCCAAATCCTCGAAGCGGGAAGAGTGGCGCCCACCGGCCATAACGCGCAGCCCTTCCGGCTCATTGTCGTCCGGGAACCGGAGGGACTGGCCAAACTGAAAAAAGGCGCGAACGTCTACGGCGCCCCCCTGGCCGTCATTGTTTGCGGCCACCGCGAGGAAGCCTGGGTGCGGCCTTACGACGGCAAAAATATTCGCGATATCGACGCCAGCATTGTTACCGATCACATGATGCTGCAAGCCACCGAACTGGGCCTGGGCACCGTGTGGATATGTTATTTTGACCCGGTTGCCGTCAAGCGGGAATTTCGTATTCCCGACTCCCTGGAACCGGTCAACATTCTGGCCGTAGGCTATGCCGCCGGCGAGCCCGCCTCTCCGGAGCGGCACGGTCAGACCCGCAGGCCGCTGCAGGAAATCGTAATCGATGAAACCTTTTGACGCGTAATCCGGCACCATGACCAAAAGCTGCCTCCCTGCGGAGACAGCTTTTGGTCATGGTGCCGGAAAACATGGATTCCTGTCCCGGCAGGCAACCCGGTTGTCCGGGGAAGCGGCCGGTTCTGGCGGAAAGTGGCGGGGCTGTGGTAGTATTATTTTAGAAACCTTACTACTGAGAAGAGAGGTATCGACATGACCATCCGCGATGAAGCTCTAAAAGTCCGTAGGGACAACCAGGGAATTCTCGGAGTGGCGAAGAAAGCGCCGCTCCAAAATATGCATGATCTGGCAGTGGCCTATACCCCGGGCGTTGCCGAACCCTGCAAGGATATCAAGGCCGATAAGGATTTGTCCTTTGAACTTACCTGCCGCGGCAATCTGGTCGGAGTCGTCACGGACGGCACGAGGGTCCTGGGGCTGGGGGACATCGGCCCGGAAGCGGCGATGCCGGTCATGGAAGGCAAGTCGGTGCTCTACAAGGTGTTCGGCGACGTTGACGCCATCCCCATCTGTATCGATACCAAAGACCCGGACAAATTTATCGAAACCGTCCGGTTGCTCCAGCCGACCTTTGCCGGTATTAACCTGGAAGATATTTCGTCGCCTAAGTGCTATGACATCGAAGACCGGCTGAAGGAAATGATGGATATCCCCGTCTTCCACGACGACCAGCACGGCACTGCGATCGCCGCCCTGGCCGCGGTTCTGGCGGCCCTGCGCTTCGTGAAAAAGGACATCGGGACCGCCAAAGTCGTATTGAACGGGGCCGGCGCCGCCGGTACCGCCATCGGCCGCATGCTGGTCAATGCCGGAGCCCGCGACTTCACCGTGGTGGATGTCCAGGGCGCCCTGTACGACGGCATGCCCGGCCTCAACCGGGTTCAGGCCGCGTTGGCCAGGGACACCAACCGAGAGAAGCGGCGGGGCGATCTCACGGCGATGGCTAAAGGGGCCGACGTCCTTGTCGGCGTATCCGCGCCAGGGGCGTTTACCAGGGAGATCATTGGCAGCATGGCCGCCGATTCCATTGTTATCGCCATGGCCAACCCGGTACCGGAAACCAGCTATGAAGAGGCCAAAGCCGCCGGAGCGCGCGTGGCCGGCACGGGGCGCTCGGACGCTCCCAACCAGGTGAACAACTCCAGCGTTTTCCCCGGCCTGTTCCGGGGCGCATTAGATGTCCGGGCCCGGCAGATCAATGAGGAAATGAAGCTGGCCGCCGCCCACGCCTTGGCGGAACTGGTGCCGACGGAAGAAATGCGGGAGGACTATGTGGTGGCGAATGTCTTCGATCCGCGGGTCGCCCCGGCCGTGGCCGCCGCGGTGGCGAAAGCGGCGATCGCCAGCGGAGTGGCCCGGATCATCGTCGATCCCGAAGAAGTACGGAAGAAAGCCGCGGCCCGGATCAAGCTGGGCAGGTAATTCAGGTCCTCCGCCCAATCCAGGCAGACTGCCTGGACTGGGCGGAGGGGGAATACGCCTGGGTTTGTCTGCAAGGAAGGGAGCCGGCTTAGGCCGGCTCCCTTCCTTGCAGCGTGCTCTTATTCAAAGATTACGACGGCATCCTTTCTTTTTACCCGGAGCAGAATTGTCTCCAGGATGCGGAAGGCGTGATTGAGTTTCTCCGGTCCCAGATAGCCGGTGATCATATCCTGCCCGACCACCAAATCCATGTTTTGCGGTTCGGCGCACACCAGCACCGCCTTATTGGAACCGAGCACCGCGGTCTGATAGAGGTTGCCGTCCAGCAATTGTTTCACGCGTTCGATCTCCAGCAGTCCGGTGACGGGCTGGAGGCGCTGCATCTGCATATAAAGGTCGGGACTTACGACGAGGGCGAATTTGCCGACGAAGCCTTTTCCGGTCAACCCGGCGAGCGCCCCGGCGATATCCAGGAAGGCATTTTCACCTTCCCGCCAATCCTGCTTCGCCAGCCTGGTCGCACCGGCAACATTCAGAAGCCCTTCATAACCCAAAGCGCTGTTGCCGAGAAAGATCAGTTCGTCTTCCTTGCGGGCACACTGGGCGGCCGCATTGGCCGCAGCCGAAAGATCGAGCGGCAACCCCAATTGCCTGCTGTTTTCCATATCCCGCCAGGCCAAGGAAAAATCCTTATACACCAAGGGTATTTCGGCAAATCGCCGGTTCAGCGTTTTTACGGCAGGGCCGTCGCTCTCGCCGAAAAAGTCCACCTCGCCTTGACCGATGGCACCGAAATCATCAATGTGAACACTCTGCACGCCCGCTCCCAAGGGGCCGTACATATGTATCAGCTTCCTGCCGGTGAGCACCTGCTTGGCGGTTTGAACAACCACCTCGTCCACTTTGGCCCACTGTTCCGGGGTAAAGGGGGCTTCGTCTCTGGATAGGAAATCCATTTTCATTCCTCCTGACTATTTTTGAATTAGCGTGCCGATCGTAGCCTGGGCGGCCGGTTGCAGGGAGGGCTTGCTCAGACCCAATTCCTCCAGCATTTCTTTTACCTCGCCTTCGCCCGAAGCAAAGTGCTCGGCCTCCTGAGGATCCAGAAACCGCAGCAGAGCCATCAGTTCTCCCACATGGGCCTTTTCCTCGTCGCGGATATCGCCGATGACTTTTTTGGCTACCGGATTGTCGGTTGCCTGAACATGAGCGTCATAAACATAAATGGCTTCCAATTCGCCGGCGATGTTCAGGCGAATGGCCTGAATGAGCTCCTCCTGAGTGAGCTTTCTGTTCACGTTCCCCTGAAAGGGATTGGCAAAATTAGGCATCGATGGATCATCCTTTCATTGTTTTTTATGGCAATTTGCCATTGCTGGCTCCTGCGAGAGGCGAACCCGCACGGCCGGAAATCGCCCCGGCCAATGCCGAATTCGGCATGGCAAGGTTTGCTATATGTTTATTATAGCACGCAGTAGTTATTAATCAATAATAATTATTATTGATTAGGATGAAAATTATTTCCCGCTCCTCGGCTTCGAAGCAGGTAAGCCGGCAACGGTTTGGGCCGAGGTGTTGGCGGACGGGAGAATGGGCGCCTGTGAAGCGGCGCTGAGATTCATGACAACACGGCCGAAAATTTTGGCGAATAAGCAGAATCGGACGGATTCATGGCAGGAGGAGTCTTCTGCGCCAATAAAGAAACAATAATCAATAAGCCGGCCTGAGTTTGGCGCAACGGCTGGGGAAGGTTTTCCGCCTGGTTCATGCCGCGCCGTTATTGGCGGAAAGGGGTACTGCTTGCAAACCAGGCTCAGGTTGGATATAATGAGGCGACAAGAAGTGAGCGGACGCTGAGGTTTATCATAAGGTGCGGCTGGTAAGTAAACGTAGCGTGAACGCAGGCGGGCCGAGAGCCGACAGGGCTGTGCGGAAGCCTTTTCTTAGACTAGGTGTATTTTGGAGGTGTTTCCTTGAACGAAGGCGACAAATTATTGATTATACCGCTGGGCGGTCTTGGCGAGGTCGGCAAAAATATGACCGTCTTCCGCTGTGGCGATGATATGGTTGTGCTCGATTCCGGACTGGCGTTTCCGGAAGAAGACATGCTGGGAATTGATTTAGTCATCCCGGATATGACCTATTTATTTGACAATAGGGATAAAATCCGGGCTGTCGTGCTTACCCACGGCCATGAAGACCATATCGGCTCCTTATTCCATCTTCTGGGCCAGGTCGACGTCCCGGTGTACGGGTCCCGCCTTACGCTAGGCCTGGTGGAAGGGCGGCTGAAGGAATATAATGTTTCGAGCAGCAACTTGATCCCGGTCGCGCCGGGAGACTCGATCAAGGCCGGGCCATTCGAGATCGGCTTTATCCGGGTCAACCATTCCATCGCCGATGCGCTCGGGATTTATTTCAGGACGCCGGTGGGCACGGTGGTTCATACCGGCGACTTCAAGATTGACCAAACCCCTGTTGACGGAAAGATGATCGATATTCATAAATTTGCCGAACTGGGGGACCAGGGGGTTCTGGTGCTGCTCTCCGACAGCACCAATGCGGCGCGGCCGGGCTACACCAAGTCGGAGCGCACGGTAAGCGAGGCCTTGGATGAGCATTTTCGCGCGGCAGCCGGCCGGATCATCCTCACCACCTTTGCTTCCAACGTGCCCAGACTGCAGCAGGCGATCAACTCGGCCTGCCAATACGGGCGCAAAGTAGCTCTCCTGGGGCGGAGCATGGTAACCGTCGTGTCCAAAGCCGTTGAACTGGGTTATATGACCATCCCGGAAGGGGTATTGATAGAAACGGATGAAATTGGCCGCTATGCCGACAACCGTATTTTGATTCTGACCACAGGCAGCCAGGGCGAGCCGATGGCAGCGCTGAGCCGCCTGGCGTCCAAAAGCCACCGCAGCGTCGAGTTGACCCGCGGCGATACCGTGCTGATCGCGGCGAATCCCATACCGGGCAACGAGCGGTCGGTGGGCCGGATCATCGACGCGCTGATGCGGCTGGGCGTGAACGTGGTGTATGAGAAGTCTTCCGGCATCCATGTCTCCGGCCACGGAAGCCAGGAAGAGCTTAAGCTCATTCTCAATCTCGTCCGTCCCCAATATCTCATTCCGGTTCATGGCGAGTATCATATGCTGAAGGCCCACGGTGAGCTTGCCAGTAAAGTGGGCATTCCCAAGGAAAATGTCTTTATCGGCGAAAACGGGCATGTCTTTGAGTTCACGGCGGGGGCAGGCCGCGTGGCGGGCAAGGTGACGGCCGGGAATGTTTTCGTCGACGGCCTGGGTATCGGCGACGTGGGCAATATCGTTATCCGCGACCGGCGCCAGCTCTCCCAGGACGGTGTATTGATCGTGGTTGTCACTTTGGACAAGCAGCGAGGCTCCGTACTGGCCGGTCCGGACATCGTGTCCCGGGGCTTCGTGTACGTACGGGACGCGGACGCTCTGATCAGCGAGACGCGCACAATCGTCAAAGGGGTTTTGGAGCGCTTTGAAAATGGACCGGTTACCGAATGGGCCCCTTTGAAAACGGGAATCCGGGAAGCGCTGAGCAAGTTCCTGTTCGCCAAAACCGGCCGCCGGCCCATGATTTTACCGATCATTGTCGACTTGTAAATATCCGCCGGCCCCAAGATCCTTCTTCCGCAGCATGAAAAAAAGTCCTCCCGTACGGGAAGGCTTTTTTGCTATATCGGCCGGCCGGTCAGCCGGCCGGCCGGCGGGAAATGACGGCGAGCTGGAAAGAAGGGCTTTTCGGCAACGGCCAAAAGGCTGCCTCCAACGGGAGGCAGCCTTTTGCCGCGAAAAACTTATTGTTGCTTGCGCATTGGCAGGCAGCTTTGGGCGAAATAAGAAATCAAAGGGTAAATTTGCTGACAGCATCCTGCAATTCCGCCGCCATTCTAGACATATTCTGGCAGGCGGCCGCAATCTCTTCCATGGATGCCGACTGCTCCTCCGTAGCGGCTGAAACCGTCTGGGTCTGCCCCGCGGTGTCCTTGGTGATTGCGGTGATTTCCCGGATCGAACCGGCTATTTGTTGACTGCCCGCGGCCGTCTGTTGAATGGCTGACGATATTTCCTGGGTCTGCTGCGAAACATTGTTGATAAGTTCCAATATATTGGCGAAGGTGGTGCCGGCGGCGCTGACAACCTCTGTGCCTATCTTGGCTTCTTTTGTGCCGGCATTCATCGCCACAACCGCCTTTTCGGTGTCGGCCTGGATTTCGCCGACCAAGGTGGCAATTTGTTTGGCCGCGTCTTGGGATTGTTCAGCCAGGTGGCGCACTTCTTCGGCAACCACCGCGAAGCCCCGGCCTTGTTCACCCGCGCGGGCGGCTTCAATGGCGGCATTAAGGGCAAGCAGATTGGTCTGTCCCGCAATGCCGGCGATCGCATCGACGATCTGGCCGATTTCCTGGGAGCGTTCGCCCAGTTTCAAGACGATCTCCGCAGAGGTTGTAACCGTGTTTTCGATATTGTTCATTTGCTTGACGGCGGAACCGATTGCTTCCCCGCCGGACGACGCGGCCCGGGCGGCCTTGTCCGAAACGCCGGCGACATTATTGGAGCGGGCGGCGACATGCTGGATATCCGTCAGGATTTGACCGGTCACCGCCCTGGCTTCTTCAACGGAGTTCAATTGCTTTTCGGCGCCCTGGGCCACTTGGGAGATGGTCGTTGCCACCTGATTGGCCGCCTGGGCCGACTGCTCCGTGTTGGCGGTCAGCTGCTGCGAAAATGCGGCAAGCTGCTGTGAACTTATCGACACTTGCCGGATCAGGCTGTGCAGTTGGCTGAACATATTGTAAAAACCCGACACCAGAACACCGATTTCATCTTTGCCGGTTTCTTGTTTCAGGGTGTCCATGCGCAGCGACAGGTCGCCGGAAGCGACCCGGGACACCATTGCCGCCAAGTTGCCGATGGATTTGGTGATGCGGCTTATCCGCCAGATGATAATCGTTGCGAGAATAAGGACGCTGGCAATGGTGGAGATCACCGAAAAGCGGCCCAGGGCCGCGACGCTCTCATACAACTCGCTGGTTGGCGCGCTTGTAACGATGATCCAGCCGGTTTTTTCCATGGGATTGGATATATATAATTTCTCGACCCCGTTGTCTGTCACCAGTTGGGTAACCGGTTTGCCGCTCAGCAAGCTCTTGGCCAGATTCTCATTGACGGAAGCGATGTTGTCGGCCATGGTTTTGTCAGGATGATAGATGAAGTTTCCGGCAGAATCGAGTATATAGCCGTGACCGGTTTTCCCCAGGGTGATTTGGGCGGCCAGCGCCTGGACTTCCTGTAACGTCAGATCGATTCCCAGGACTCCGACCGGTTTTCCGTCCCGGACGATCTTTTTGACTACGCTGACCACATACTGATGACTCCCCTTGTCTTCGTAAACTTCGGAATAGGCCACGTCGTCGGAAGCCATCGCTTTCTTGTACCAAGGACGCGGCCTTGGATCATAGTCGGCGGGAGGTATCCACCCGTTGGACTCAAAATACCTTTTATCTTCGAAGGCCACGAAAACGTTTACAAACCCTTTGTTGGAATTTTTGACGGTCTTCAGTGTATTGATCAATTCTTCGCTCGGCACTTCTTTCTGGCCGATGAAAACAAGCATCGCATTAACTGCCGCTTCCTTGGCGGTCAACGAGGTGTTGATTTCGGCGTTGAAATTTTGCTCAATCAATTCAGCGGTGTTGATGACCTCGTCGTGGATCGCCGTGCGCGCCTGATGGTAGCTGTAGATTGAAGTGGCAACCGAGATGATGAAAATAGGCGGTATCAGCCACACCAGCATTTTTGCCCGTAAACTGGAACTCATCTGAAACAAGTTAACTTCCCTCCTCAAAATTTTGACTTTCAAGCCTTTTTGGTAGCGAATGTCTCAGGCATTTGCGGCGGCGAAAGCCGGGAATAAGGAAAGGTGCAAAAAAAGTCAGACTTCCGCCTGACTGCAAGTACTATGCCATTGACATAGCAGCAACCTGGCAATCATAGACACCTGTCCTTAGACCCATAGCTTTGCGTCCCCATCTTTCGATAGGTTTGCCAAAGTATTTTATTTATCGATATTATTAAAGCTTTAATAGAATATGTTTATAAATGTAGCATGTTTTGTCAATTTATGCAAATGTCTTGTCGAAAAATAAAGCAGGAAACTCAAACAAGGGAACCGGCCCCGGCAAGCAGCGGGGACTATTGCCTGATTCAAGCCGGATGGACCGGTTTTTCTCCGGATGAGGCGCCCGTATTTATCGGCGAACAAGAGGCTTGTGTCTGTCTCAATTGTACGCTGCAGTAATTTTCTCCGTCAATTGACAATTAAAATGTTAATAAAAAATTTACTTTGAGCCGGAGCCGGCCTTCAGCTCTATAAACCGCGGACCGCGATTTCACCCTCAGCCGGAGGCCAGTCGCCTGCCCATCTCATAAGCCTTCTGACAGGATTTGGGGAATTCCTCGCTTCGTACCCTTGCCTTGTGATCAACATCGAAGGCGGTCGCGACATATTTGGCGTAGTCGTCGAACTGATAGGTGTCGGTCACCAATAGGGACTCGGCTGTTCCAAAAATTCTCGCCAGCAGCATTTCGGTCATTTTGGCGGACTGGTCGTAGCCCGCCTCTTTCATCCGGCGCTCGTCGGCTCCCAGCGTATAAATAAACCCTGTCGGCAGCTTCCCGGGGAAAAGGGAGGAATAATTCGCGTCATACACCAGATACGGAAATACCAGCCGCTCCAGGAAGGAGCGCATTTCACCGGTAACCGCGCCGATGTAGATGGGGGACCCGAAAATCAGCGCGTCGGCTTCGCGGACTTTGCGCAACACCGGGGTCAGATCATCCTGAACCGCGCACCGGCCATAGCTGGGGCCGCCCTTGAGCTTACAGGCGAAACAGCTGATACACCCTTTAAAATCCAGATCATAAAGGTGAATCAGCTCAGTCTTCGCTCCCCGGGCCGCAGCGCCTTCGAGGGCGTGTTTCAGCAAGGTTGCGGTATTCCAGGCTTTTCTCGGGCTTCCGTTGAACGCGAGCACCGTCATAAAAGATTCGCCTCCTTGAATGAGATTAGACCGCTTACTTCAGATTGTACAGCATTAGCTAAATTTAGATAAGTATGTACTTTTTGGATACATACTATCCAATACGGTAGCGGCCGGGATGGAAGCAAAAAAAGTCAGTACCCGGACCGGATAAGGGCGGATGGATATTCTAATTAATTCCACTATTTGGCAGGATACGACAGAGTTTAGCGAGAATACATAAAACATAGAAATCTTGTACGGAAAACAGTTTTATGCGGACCTTTGGGGAAGGCTCTGGATCATGCGGAGTAGGTTTGGCTGTTTTGGAACGACAGGCTGCAGGAAAGTAAATATCGAAATTGGCTACGGTATCGCAAGGCAAAAAAGTCAGTATCGGAGATGCGCATATGAATTTTCGATTGAATTCCTTGCGGAAAAAGTGTTTAGCCGCAACCATCATCGGCTTTATAATTCCCTACTTAATCAGCAGCATCTTTGTTACCAACCTGGTCCGGAATAAAGTCGAAGACGACTTTATCAGCTTGTCTGACGAACAGTTGGAAAAGGTATACTTCACCCTTTATGAAAGCATCCTCGATCCCGCCTATCGCGCTATCGTCGCCCTGGCCAACGATGATGAAACCAAAGCGCTGGTCCCGCTAATCGGCCAGAGCACTCAAAATTCGGATATACCTGCGGATGCCTATAAGGGACTTCAATTATTTTTTAAAACCCAAAAGAATCTGAGCGGCATTGGCATTGGCACCGAGGCCGGCGGCTATTTTGTCTATCCGGAAGTTGTGGGGCGGAATTCGGACTATGACCCCCGCGACCGGGCCTGGTATTCCGATACGCTTCTGAAGCGGGCACCTGTATTTACCGAGCCTTATATCAGGGCCAACGGAAGGCTGACGATCGCCATTGCTCAAACGATTACCACCACCGGCGACCAGCCTGTCGGGGTTGTTGTTTTCGGCTGGGACTTACAGGATTTTCAGGCCCGCATTCAGGGGCTGAGGATTGGCTCCAGCGGTTTTCTGATGGTTCTCGATGCGGAAAACCATATCATCGTCAGCCCGGCCAACAGCGGTTGGCTGTCCAAGACCCCGGACGAACTGGGGCTCGCCGATCTCCGGAATTTGGAGGATAAAACGTCGGGAATTCACCAGGTAAATATAACCGGCAAGCCTCAATACATGCGGGTAAAGGTATCCGACTCCGGCTGGAAGATTGTCTCGCTGATCGATACTCAGGAATTGGCGCTGGAAATTTTTGATTTTTTCATCGTAATCGTGTCCGTGTATTTCTTGACCTTTTTGATCAGCATCGCCATCATCCTGTACATGGCGAAGCGTCTCACCTCTTCGGTTGAAAGCCTTTCGAACGCCGCGGGCGCCTTTGCCAAAGGCCAGACAAACGTCCAGGTCGACATCCGCACCGACGACGAGATCGGCTTTCTGGCCAAGACCTTCAACGAGATGGTTATGCATATCGAGGAACGCAACCGGGACATCAGCCGGCTGAACAGTCTCAATATTATCGGTGAAACAGCGGCCGGCATCGCGCATGAAGTGCGCAATCCCATGACGGCGGTCCGAGGCTATCTGCAATTTCTGGCGCGAAAGGAAGCAAAATTCTCGTCGCAATTTCAACTGATGATTGAGGAATTGGACCGAGCCAATCTGATCATTACGGGATTTTTATCCTTGGCCAAAAACAAGGCGATAGCGTTAAAACCGACTGATTTAAACGGCATAATCCAGTTGCTGTATCCTCTCCTGGAGGCCGACGCGGTTGGCACCAACAAAATAGTCAAGCTGGAGTTGGCGCCGCTGCCCCCGCTATTGGTGGACGAGAATGAAATACGGCAGTTGGTTCTCAACCTGGCCCGCAACGGCTTGGAAGCGATGGATTCCGGCAAAACGCTCACGATTCGGACCTGTGTCCGGGAGGCTGAGGCGGTTCTGGTGATCAAAGACCAAGGCAAGGGGATTGATCCTAAAATCATTGAAAAAATAGGACTCCCCTTTATGACCACCAAGGAAAGCGGGACCGGACTGGGTTTGGCGGTCTGCTACAGCATCGTGTCCCGGCATAAGGGCCGGATTACCGTGGACACGGACTCGGCGGGCACTACCTTTTCGGTGTTCTTTAAGTTGACGGACGGGCAGGCGCCCGCCTGACGGGCCGGTAGAGTTATAGCTGCCGCTCCTGCCACGGTTCCATGCAATCATCTTTCTGGCAGCCGTAGAGAATGTCGTAGCCTTCCGCCGTTTTGATCAGGCCATAGCCGTAGAAGTTTCTGGCAAGCAGGTACTTTTGGGTTCGGAGATCGTCATGGGCGACTTTTATCCGGCAGAGTTCCTCTGTTTTGGGTTTTCCCAAATCCAGATGAGTTATGCAGCGCGTCATGTTTCCGTGGTAGCGGAAGGTGATTTGCTCCAGGCGGAAGCCCTGGGAAAAGAGATATTTGATACTGGGATAGTTGTAGGGGGAAACGGTGGCGATCACATGGCGGTAGTCGGTTTCGCGAATCAAATCCAGGTGCACGGCGACCATACGGGTGATAATATTTCGTCCGCGATAGTCGGGATGGACGGCGATCGGCCCCAGTCTGACCACCTTGCGAAGCTCGGCGGGACTCCAGCCAAGCTCTGCGGCCAGGATATCCCCGGACAGATCCGGGGTATCCATCACGTGAAAGCCGACCAGTTTATCGTCACAGTAGGCTCCCACGACGGCTTGCGCCACCTTAAGCCGCTTCTCGATGGTTTCGTAATTCTGGTAATACATGTCCTTCCTGGTCAAATGCTGGACAACCAGATTTTGTAAAGCCACGATGTCCGCAAGATGGGCCGGGTTCAAAAATTCAAGCTTTATTTCATCCACCTGTGCTTCCTCCTTTTCTTTTTCGACCATCCCTTTTTTGCCTTATACCAATACATTCGCGATAACGGTCTGAATCCTTTAATCGGCCGGGTTTATTCCGCGACTGAAGATGGAGGACTATACCGCTTCGGTATAGTCCTTTTGCCATGTCTTTTCCGGTAAGGAATATCAGGTCTTTTTCCAATCAGAAATCCGTTGCCGGCAAACCGGAAAGCAGATGATTGTTATTGCTTGTTTTCGATTGAGTCTGCCAGAAATGAGCGCGTGCTTATTTATGGCTGAGAATTAGGACCGGCCTAATTTTGACGGAAAATGGAGCAAGTATACAGAGATGTGTTGTTCCAAAAGGATTGACAGATAATAGAGAAAAATCATATAATGAGCATAAACAATTATAAATGAGCAAAAAAGAACAAAAAATTCTAATGGTGCGCAGGGCTGGACGGCCGTGTGCGGAGAGAAGGTGAAAGGCAAAAACGGGCGGAGTTCGGATGAGACCAAAATGACAGAGGAGGGAAAAACATGAGGGAAAAACTCCAAAAATTCGGCGGCTTCCTGTCCGGGATGGTCATACCCAATATTGCGGCTATTATCTGCTGGGGTTTTATTACAGCATTCTTTATTCCGACGGGTTGGATGCCCAGTGAATATTTCGCCAAACTGGTGGGACCGATGATCACATACCTCATCCCGCTGCTCATCGGGTTCACCGGAGGGCGGCTGGTCTACGGCGTGCGGGGCGGCGTGGTCGGCGCCACCGTTACCATGGGGGTAATCGTGGGCAGTTCGATCCCGATGTTCATGGGCGCGATGATTATGGGGCCCCTGGGCGGATGGGTCATAAAAAAATGGGACGAAATGATCGAGCCCAAAATTCCCACAGGCTTCGAGATGCTTGTGAACAATTTTTCCGCCGGCATCATCGCCATGATTCTGGTGCTCTTGGCTTACAACGTCATCGGCCCGGTCGTAGCGTCGCTGGCGGCCCTTTTAGGCAATGCCGCCAAAGTAATCGCCGAGGCCAAGCTGCTGCCGCTGCTGGCGGTGCTCATCGAGCCGGGCAAGGTTCTGTTCCTGAATAACGCCATCAACCACGGCGTGTTCGGACCTCTTGGCATCGCCGAGGTCAATGAATTCGGGAAATCGATCTTTTTCCTGCTGGAATCGAATCCCGGGCCCGGACTCGGGTTGCTGGTAGCCTACTGGGTGTTCGGCAAAGGGATGGGGAAACAATCCGCTCCCGGCGCCATCATTATCCATTTCCTGGGCGGAATTCACGAAATCTATTTTCCCTATGTGCTGATGAATCCCCTTTGCATCATCGGGGTGATCGCCGGAGGGCTGGCGGCGGACTTTACCTTCCTGATGCTGAATGCCGGATTGGTGGCTACGCCGTCGCCGGGAAGCATTTTCGCCGAGATCGCCATGGCGCCGAAAGGCGGACTGCTGCCGGTTCTTGCAGGTATTACCGTGGGGGCGGTCGTATCTTTCTTAGTGTCGAGCCCGTTCGTGCGTTCCCATAGCAGCAGCATCGACGATCAGAGCGGCGAAGAACTCGCGAAGGCCCAGGCGCTTGTGCAAAGCCTGAAGCCGGCGAAGAGCCAGGAACAAGCTCAAGCCGTCGTTATGAACCAGACCGTGGCGACGAATGAAGCCCATCCCGTGAAGAAGATCGTGTTTGCCTGCGAGGCCGGCATGGGATCGTCGGTGATGGCGGTGTCGGTGCTCAAGAAAAAATTGGCCCAGGCAGGAAAAACCGGAGTGGAAGTTGTCCACAGCCCGGTGACCCAAATCCCCCAGGACGCCGATATTGTCCTGACGGCGGAAGGTCTGGTTGAAAGCGCGAGGAAGGTCGCCAGGCCGGACGCCCAGGTATACGGCGTGCAGGATTTTATCAATAGTCCGGTCTATGATGAAGTAATCAAATTATGCCCTTGATGATCCCTGGCGAAGACCGGCCGGAAGATGCCCGTCGGGGCCGGCGTGTCCAGCGCGCCGGCCCCGGGCCGAGGCGCCCGTATTTTCCAGTTCAGGCGAAGGGAGAATGGCTGAAATGCGTTTTGAACGGGAGCTTGTATTTGTAAAAACCGACATCATCAGTAAGGAGGATGTCGTTGAGTTTCTCGGCCGCCGGCTGGTTGAGGCCGGCGCGGTCGAGCCCGGCTATGTCGAAGCCATGCATGTACGCGAGCGGGAATTCGGCACCTATATCACCGACGGGATCGCCATACCCCACGGCACGGAAAAAAGCCGCGATATGGTGAAAAAGGCGGCGGTCGCCGCGGTAAAGTTACCCCAGGGCATCGAATGGCTGCCCGGGAAGACGGTGTACCTGGCCTTCGGCATCGCCGGAAACAATGACGATCATGTGGCTTTGCTGGGGTGGCTGGCGACCTTCCTGATGGACCCGGCGCAAAAGGAGAAGCTCCTGGCGGCCGATACGGCCGACGCCTTATTTTCCCACCTGGATGCCGCTAACGATGCATAGTCCGGGAAAAAGGCGGCCGGGAAGTCGAGAGAGGTGCGGAAGATTCAGAGCTCGGTTGCAACGATGGCGTACTGGAGGATATTATGTTTGCCGAAGAACGAAAAGCGGAGATTCTGCAAATTGTTAAAGCCGGAACGCCGGTAAAGGTCGGGGTGCTGAGCCGGCGGTTCGGGGTTTCCGAATCAACCGTCCGCCGGGATTTGCAGGAATTGGAGGATAACGGGCTCATCCAGCGGACTCATGGCGGCGCCATTTCGATATACTCGGGCTTTGAACCGAGCTTTCAAGAAAAGGAAATCCGTTTTCTCGCCGAAAAGCAGCAGATTGCCGTCCTGGCGGCCCAACTTGTGACGGAAGGCGAGACGGTTCTGCTGGACTCCGGCACCACCACCCTGGAAATCGCCCGCCTGTTGCGCGGCAGAAAAATCACGGTCGCCACCAATGCCATGGATATCGCCCAGGTGTTCAGCGACGACGCCGGAGTG
This sequence comes from Sporomusaceae bacterium UBA7701, assembly GCA_002482545.1. Classification (GTDB taxonomy): domain Bacteria; phylum Bacillota; class Negativicutes; order Sporomusales; family UBA7701; genus UBA7701. Next base: position 249,859 of record DLGF01000014.1, on the reverse strand, counting down.
GAAACGGTGCTGCTGGGCGGAACGCTGCGGAAAAATACCCGTTCTTTGGTCGGCTACATTACCAACGATACGCTCCGGCGGATGTATTTTGACAAAGTGTTCCTGGCCGCTAACGGCGTGGATGCCGTTTTGGGCATTACTACGCCCAATTTGAGCGAGGCTGAGACCAAACGCTGCATGTTGCAGGCCGGCAAGGAGAAAATTCTGGTCGCGGATCATTCCAAAATCGGACAGCGAAGTTTGTGCCGGGTTTGCAGCCTTGCGGAAATCGACCTTTGGATCGCCGACGACGGGATCGAGGCCGAAGACGCGCAGCAGCTCGGATCGATGGTTAAGATTCTGACTCCAACCACGTTATAGCGGGAGGTGATCCGGCATGAACAACCCTGAACAGATGAAGATTGTAACCATCACGTTGAATCCCGCTCTGGACCAGACGGTATATGTGGCGCAATTTCAAGTAGGCCAGGTCAACCGGGTATACAAGCAGCGGCTTGATCCCGGAGGAAAGGGCATCAATGTCGCCAAGGTGGTCGGGGCCTTGGGCAATCCGGTAAGCGTCACGGGCTTTTTGGGCCGGGAAAATAGCCAGGTTTTTAGTGAATATTTCCGGAAAAACGCCATTGAAAACGCCTTTGTCGAGGTGGCCGGCGCCGCCAGGGTAAATATTAAGATCGTGGATGAGCAGAGCGGCCAGGTCAGTGAGATTAATTTTCCCGGGTTGAACTGCACCGGCGCCGATCTGGAAAAGCTGGAGGGGGTCATCGACCGCCTCGCGCTGGATCACCGGTGGTTTGTCATTTCAGGCAGCCTGCCGCAAGCCGCCCCCGAGGACATTTACGGGCGGCTCACCAGGTTATTGCAGCGGCACGGCGCAAAAGTGTTTTTGGACAGCAGCGGCACGGCCCTGCGGGAAGGGATCAGGGCGAATCCCAATGTCGTCAAGCCCAATCTGGATGAACTCAGCCAATTGATCGGCCGGAACCTGGTGCGGGAAAGTGAGATCTACAAGGCTGCCAGAGATTTGCTGGGCGGCGGCATCGAGCAAGTCATCGTAACCCTGGGGGCCAAGGGGGCCATTGTGGCCGACGAGCGGGAGATGCTCGCCGTCAGGCCGCCGACCGTGGTTGCGAGCAGTACCGTCGGGGCGGGCGACGCTTTTGTCGCCGGCTATGTCGTCGGCCGGGCCAGGGGTTTATCGCTGAAAGACTGCGCTTGTCTGGGAACGGCCGCCGCCACTGCGTCGGTGATCCAGCCCGGTACTCAGGCCGGCTCGCTGACCGAGGTGGAAAAGCTGCTGAACCAGGTTGCGGTCAGCCGCGTTTCCGGATAGCTTTGTCGGACAGGGCGTTGTGAACAAGACTGCAAAGGCCGGGGATGGCGTTCCGGAGGATACGGAACCCAATTGCCGGACGTCTAGATATATTGAGGCAGGGACAAATGCTTATAACTGAACTGACAATCCATAATAAAAGCGGGTTGCACGCGCCGCCGGCCAGCCTGTGGGCAAAGGCGGCAGCCTCCTCTCCTATCGGAACGCGGCTTGTCTGAAAACATGGCGGAAAGGTGGTTAAGAGATGAAAACGCGAGCCGTAAGATTGTATGGGAAAAAGGACTTGCGTCTGGAAGAGTTTGAGTTGCCGGAGTTGAAAGACGACGAGATCCTGGTCGAGGTTATTTCGGACAGTATCTGCATGTCTACGTACAAGGCGGCCATTCTGGGGCCTGACCACAAACGCGTCCCGAAAGACGTGGCGGAGCATCCGGTCATTGTCGGCCACGAAATGGCCGGCAATATCGTTCAGGTGGGAGTCAAATGGCGGGACCAATTTAGCCCGGGGGAAAAATTTGCGCTGCAGCCGGCGTTAAATTATAAAGGCAGCATGGCTTCACCCGGTTATTCCTACCGCTACTGCGGCGGTGCCGCGACTTACGCCATTTTGCCGCAGGAAGTCATGGAATTGGGCTGCCTGCTGAAATACGACGGCGAAGCCTATTATGACGCCTCGCTGGCCGAGCCCATGTCCTGCATCATCGGCGCCTTCCACGCCAGCTACCATACCGCCATGGGGTGCTATGAGCACAAAATGGGCATTGTCGAGGGCGGAAAACTGGCGATTCTGGCCGGGGCGGGACCAATGGGGCTCGGGGCTGTCGATTACGCGCTCCATGCCGACCGGCGTCCCGGGATGATTGTGGTGACAGACGTGGATGAGGAACGTCTGGCGAGGGCCCGGGCTATTTTCCCGCCGGAAGCGGCGGAGAAAGACGGGATTACCCTTATTTTCGCAAATACCAAGGCTATGACGGACGTGCCTGGTTATTTGCGAAGCCTTACCGGAGGAACCGGCTTTGACGACGTGCACGTGTACGCACCTATAAGGGGCGTCGTCGAACAGGGCGACCAAATTCTCGGCCGGGACGGCTGCCTGAACTTCTTCGCCGGCCCGACGGATACCGCCTTTGCCGGCGCGATCAACTACTACAATGTCCACTACAATTCCACCCATGTAATGGGCACCACGGGCGGCAATACCAGCGACATGATCGAGTCGCTCCGGCTGACGGAGAAAAAGCTGATTAATCCGGCTGTCATGGTAACCCATATCGGCGGGCTGGACAGCGCCGGGGACGCGACGTTGAGGCTTCCCGAGACACCGGGGGGCAAGAAGCTGATTTACACCGGCATTGACATGGCATTAACGGCGATCGACGAATTTGCGGCCAAAGGCCGAACCAATCCTCATTTCGCGAAACTGGCGGAGATTACAGAGCGCAACAAGGGGTTATGGAGTGCCGAAGCGGAGAAATACCTCCTGGAACACTGGAAAAAATAATGTAAAGCCCCATCTCCCGCTGTTGCGGAGATGGGGCTTTACCGTCTCCGGACTTGGCTGGAGCGTGGCCTTGCCGTTTATTTAAGCGTTTCAATGATGCGGATGTATTCCCGGAGCCATTTTGTTCCATGCTAGAAGGGCATGGAATTACTTTTTTTATAGAGATCGGGGAAGCGAATAAGGGAGTGAGGAACGGAAATGCTCCAGGGAGACCGCTGCCAAAAGTTCTTGATTTTACGAAACAGGAGTGGGCAAACATGAAGATATCATTTATCGGCTGCGGAAAGGTCGGTTCAACGGTTGCTTTTGCGGCTGGCCTGCGGGGATTGGCCCGCGAGATGGTGATGGTGGATTTCAACGCTGAGAAAGCCCGGGGGGAGGCTTGGGATATTCTGCAGGGCCGGGCGTTCATGCCGCAAGTGGACATCCGTTCCGGGAATATGGAAGATACCGCCGGCTCGGATATTGCAGTGATCAGCGCCGGGATTCCCCGGAAGGCCGACGAGCCCAGGGTCCTGCTGTTGTCCCGGAACGCTGCGTTAATTGCGGATATTGTCCGCCAAACGGTCGGCTACAGTCCGAATTGTATTTTGCTGATGATTACCAACCCGCTTGATATTATGACTCAACTCGCCTATCAGGCGTCGGGGCTGCCGGTGTCCAGGGTGATCGGCATGGGCACGGTGCTGGATACGTCCCGGTATCGCTCCTGCATCGCTGCGGAGTTTGGCTGCGACGCCAGGGATATCGACGCCTATGTTATCGGCGAGCACGGGGAAACGATGGTTCCCCTCCGGTCCAATATAACGGTAAAAGGAATTCCGCTCGAACGGCTGGCGGGGGTGACAACCGCCAAGTTAGACAAGATCGTGGACGACGTGGTGACCGCGTCCGGCACCGTCATCGCCCTGAAAGGCGGGACGGTGTTTGCGCCGGCAGCAGCGGCCTGTGCTATTCTTGAAGCCATTGTCCATGATAACCGGCAGGTTTTGCCGGTCTGCACCTATCAGGAACGGTACGGGGTTTCACTGAGCCTGCCGACCCTGGTGGGCCGGGAAGGGGCCCTCGGGTCATTTTCCCCGGCGCTTTCCGCCGCGGAGGAAGAAATGCTGCAAAAATCCGTCAGAAACATCCGCGCATACGCAGAGCAGCTTTCCGAGTATCTCCAGGATTCTGCCGCCGCGAAATAGCAGGAAATGCGGCGGAGTCCGGAAGCCTCGCGCCATTCCCCGATGGGGCGGCCCGCCCGGCAACGGAGTGTGCCTGTAGGCGGAGGATTCGCGGGAACTATGGGGAATGGTACTGTTCCGGAGAAAACTTTCAGTGGACGCGGAAAGGGTACAGGCCCAGGCCTGTACCCTTTCCGGCTGTTTAAAACCGAAATCCCGGCATCCGGGCCGGAGACCGGAGCGGAACGCGGAAAACCATATGATCTAGCTCACAGAATTCCTGCATCATCCGTGATAGCCTAAAAGCAAATACATATTACCGGAGGTGTTTTCCATGGCCGATCTAAAAAGCCTTTCCCGCCAACACGAGGATATCCTGGAGGTGGCTGCGAGGATCGGGAACCACGGTATTCCCGAAAGGGTAAAAGCGAACAGTTTTGAGATCCTGCTCCTGCTGAGCGAGCTTGCGGGAAAACTATCGGTTCATTTGGCGACGGAGGATAAATACCTGTATCCGAAGCTCAAAGGACATTCAGACGCCCGGATACGGGAGACGAGCAGCGCCTTTGAAGCCGAAATGGGCGACTTATCATCGGTTTTTAAAGCGTTCAAGGCGAAATATTCGACAACCGGTCAAATCGGTGAGGCGTCCGCCGAATTTTTGCAAGACTTCCAACTCATCCGCACGGCTCTAACCACCCGGATTGCGAAGGAAAATCAGCGGCTGTATCCCCTATTGGAAGAGTAGCCCGGATTTCAAGACAGCGACGGCGCGGCTAAGGCGGTCGTCGCCGGAACCCGGGGCAGGCCGGATTACCGCCCGCTCGCCCGAAATGCGGCTGCCCAACTTGAGAAGCGGCTTGCAGATGCAGATGAAAACGCGGACTTTCGCCCCGGAAACCGGCGGAAGCTTGTGTTTTCATGCAGCAGACGATCTCCAGGCGGATTGTTTTTACATTCCAGGCCCATATCATCTGCGACCCGCGCGCGGCGTTCGTTGCGAGGCCATCGTCAGCCAAATTGCTGGAAAGATTTAGAGCAATACTTATTGCTCTAATGATTTTGACGTGGTATAATCGTGGGTGAAATTGAGAATCATAATCAATTAACTGACCATTTGAGTTCGGTTGTCCCAGCGTCTGGTGGAGGAAGAGGATACCGGAACCAGGCCTAATGGAAGATGGACAATCGGAAAATGGAAATGCAGGATGAGGAGGCCTTTTTCGGACATGGATTTTTTATTACAAGCCTTACAGCTGTTTCAGAAGGGCGGACCGGTCATGTATCTGCTGCTGGCCTGTTCGGTGATTGTTGTCGCCATAGCCGTGGAACGGCATATTTATTACCGGAATATGACCGCCGGCGGAACGGATTTTATCGGTAAGCTGCGGTCGTTGTTGGAACGGCAGCGGGTGACGGAGGCGGTGCAGTTATGCGAGCAAATGCCGACGGCGGTCAGCCGGGTCGCCGAAGAAGGGCTGCAGGCTTATCAGCGGGGCGGCAATATGGAAAACGCGCTGGAAGCGGCCGCCATGCTGACGGCGGCGCATCTGCGGGAGTATTTCAATTATCTCAGCGTTATTGTGACGCTGGCGCCGTTGTTCGGTCTATTGGGCACTGTTATCGGCATGATCAACTCGTTCAGCGTCTTCAATATTCAAGCGGGCCAGCCGATGGCCATTACCGGCGGCGTCGGCGAAGCGCTGGTTGCGACGGCGGCCGGCCTGAGCGTGGCGGCGCTGGCCCTGATTGTCCATACCTATTTCGCTCATCGCTTAGACCGGGCGGTAACCGATATGGAGCAAGTCAGCGCGCTTGTGATCGGCGCCCTTTCGGTCAAGAAAATCACCCGGAGAGAAGCCCATGAAATTGCGTGACTTACGGGTGGAAAGCCAGCCGCAGCTCATGATCATCCCCTTGATCGACATCATTTTTTTCTTGCTGGTGTTCTTCATGATGAGTACGTTATATATGGTGGAGCAGCATACCATTCCGGTCAATCTGCCTCAAGCCGCCGCCGTACAGCCGGATACTCCGCGCAATATCAATATTACGGTCCTTCAAGACGGGCGGATTATCTATAACCAGGAGGAAATCCCCCTGGCGCTGCTCGCCAAACGAGTGGGCGCCGAAATAGCTCAGAAGCCCGACAATATCTTTGTATTGCGGGCCGACAAGCAAACCGATTATGAGAAAGTAGTCGTCGCCTTGGATGAGATGAAACTGGCCGGCGCGCGCCGGATTGCTCTGGCCAGCGAACTCAAAACGCAATAAGCGGGCGAATGCGCCGGCGCGGAGCCTCGCTTATGGGTGAGCGGTTCCTGAATGAGAAGCCTTTATAGATTGTACTTCCGCATTTTTTCATAGAGCGTTGACCGATGGCAATTCAGCAGCTTAGCGGCCATAACCTTGTTGCCCCTGCTGATTTCGAGCGCTTCGACGATCCGGTCCCGCTCGCTGTCCGTGCCGGAATCGACTGGATTTAAGGCGAAGGCCGGGCTTATTTCCAGCAACTGCCGGGGCCCGACCAAAGAACCGTCCGTGGTGGCCGCCAACTGGGTCAGAACATTGATGAGTTCGCGGACATTGCCCGGCCAGCCGTAGCTTCTCAGCAGCGCCATAGCCTCGGGTGCGAACTGAAGAACGGTCCTGCCTGCCGTCTGGCAGATTTCCGGCAGGAATGTCCGGATGAGTTCCCCGATGTCTTCTTGCCGGTCGCGCAGAGGCGGGATGTGGATCGGGAAAACGTTCAGCCGGTAATACAGATCTTCCCGGAAGGTTCCCTGCTGAACCATCGAGGCCAGCGGCCGGTTGGTGGCGGCAATGATCCGCGCGTCGCAGGCCACCGCTTTGCTTCCGCCGATATGGTCGACCGTGCTGTCTTCCAAGGCGCGAAGTATTTTGGCCTGCATGGCCAGCGGCATGTCGCCGATCTCGTCCAAAAAGAGCGTGCCTTTATCCGCAAGCTCGAATTTCCCCTTTTTTCCTCCCCGTTTTGCGCCGGTAAACGCGCCTTCGTCGTAGCCGAACAGTTCCAATTCCAGCAACTCGTCCGGAATAGCCGCGCAATTGACGGTTATGAAGGGCATGGCCTGGCGCTTGCCGGCCTTATGGATGGCGTAGGCGAACAATTCTTTGCCGGTTCCGCTCTCTCCCAGGAGAAGCACGTTGCTGTCCGCTTGCGAAGCCCGGATGGCCAGATTTTTCGTCTTGTCCATAATCCGCGAGCTTCCCACAATGCTGCCGAAGTTCTGCGCGATTTCGTCTTTGCGGCCGCGGACTTGGCTGAGTTCCGACTGGTAACGGGACACTTGCCGTTCGAGTTGCTGCAGTCTTTGCCAAAGATAGCTCACTTCGCTGATGTCTCTGAACAGGGTCTCGCCGATGGCGCCGGTAATCTTTCCGTTCTTAAACACCGGTATGCGGTTGACGATGATCTGCCGGCCCTTGACCTTCTGGATTTCGCCGAATTCGGGAATCCCGGTTTGGGCTACGATATGGAGCCGGGTATTTTCGATCACGTCGATCACGGGGCGTCCGAGCATATCCTCCCGCTGGATGTTGAAGGTGTTTTCGTAGGATTTGTTCACGCGGCAAATAATGCCCTTCTGATCCACGACGATAATGCCCTGCCGGGCGTTTTCAAAGATGGCTATCAGGTCTTCGACGTGATGCTGCGCATCCATTAGCTGCGTGACGACCTCGCGAAGCGCGGAGGTGTCCTGCAATATGGCCAGCGCCCCCACTACCTTGCGCCCCTCGAAGATCGGCGAGCGATTCGACAGGATGGTTCTTCCGCCGAGGGTCACCTGGCAGTCTCTTTCCGCTTCGCCCGAGTCCAGGACGCGCCTTAAGCCGGAGTTGGGGATAACCGCCTGGATCGGCCGGCCTATGGCTTCCTCGGCCGGCATTCCGATGAGTTTGGCCGCGGCGTCGTTATAGGTTTTGACAACGCCGGACGCATCGACGACAATAATCCCTTCCCGGGCCGAGCCGACCAGGGCCTGCACTTCGTCGGCAACCCGCCGGGACTGGGTATAGTAGGCGTTGAGAAGATCGCGGCGGGTAATCATTCCTACGACGCGATTATCTTTGCCGACAACCGGCAAACAGGGATAAGGCAGTTTCCTCACTTCCTCCAGGGGGCAATCTTCCCCGACCGCGAAGACGTTTTTGGTCATGACGGCTTTAACCGGCTCGCGGCAGGAAAGATCACCGACGATCGAACGGATGAGGTCGGAGGCTGTAAGAATTCCGCATATGGTGCCGGCCTCATCGATGACCGGAGCGGCGCTGAGCTCGTATTGGCGAAAAAAGTGCGCCGCGCCTTTGATCGTCTCATTTGCTTGCAGCAGAAACGGGTGAGGAGTCATGTAGTCGCGCACCAGCATTGTCATATTCCTCCAAGCCGTTTTAGGGTGGTTCTCCTAAAGCACAGTTGGCGGTCAGGGGAGAGAACTCCTGCCCCTTTTTCCGCAGTTTCTTCAAAAAGTGTCGGCTCCGACAACAAAAGTGTCGGTCCCGACACTTTTGTTGTCGGAAAGAAAGGGGCAGAAGGCTTCTGGTACCTGAGTCCAGCGGTTGGCATCCTTTATGCATTCGGAATAAACGGCGGGAAAAGGCGGAGCCGCGTTGGCGATTAAGCAATCTCAGGCGCTGAAAGGAGGCGGGAGACATTGAGTGCATGTTTTATGATCTACAATTGGAATGGCCGGTTCAAGTGGCTGGAAGTTACAGGATACGGATATTATTTGGTCGACCCCGGTTACCTGGACGAGTTTCGCAGGACTTATCGCGACGCGCGGCTCGTACCTTTGAACGCTACCGATTTTTAGGCGAAGATGCCGGATATAACGCAGGAAATGGAAGCATGGCTGCGGAGACGGATATTTTCGCCGGAGGAATTTGGCGTACGCGTACGTAAGTAAGCGGCCGCCAGGCTGATAGTCTAATGAGCGGATCGGAGGAGAAAGACCATGGATGTGGAACTGTTTGATCAACGCCTGGCGCAAGTTATTTCCGAGCAGGAGTATGTAGGCTTGAAGGATAAAGCGGAGAAGCTTTACGGCCGTCTTGAAAAAAAGGCGCCGATGGCCATGCTGGGCGACCTGTTTGAGCTGATGCTGCTCTTCCGCAGTGTGGAGAAGAGGCTGCTGGATGACCGTCTGGGAAGGCCCAATACGGACTGGGCCCAGGGCTCGATGGCAACTTTGGATTGACAGCCCCGGGTCCGGAGTTATCAATAGTTTACCCGGAGGAAAGCCAAGTGGAAAGGAAGTCGATTTGACGATGAAATGTTGCCCGGAAAACGGCTGGGAGGCCATCTGTCTGGACCTGAGAAACAAGGCGGCGCTTGACGTTGATGCTACGGTCAGCCTGATCGAGGCCTTCGAAACTATTTTAGCCGGCAAGGACCCGGACGAAGCCGGCTTGACGGAGCTGGGCCGGAACCTTCCCGGCAAATCACCCGTGGACCTGGCCCGGGAGATTACGGCGCTGCGCGGGCCCGGCAGGAATGAAATCAGTTGGCCCCAGATGCTGGAGTTGAGGGATTCGCTATACCGATACCAGTCCGTATATGGCCAGGGATCATAAGCCGGGTTTCCGCCAGCCTCAGGACAGCAAAATAGCGTTGCGGGTAAGAAAAAGGCCGGGTATCCAGCAGTAGCTGGATTTGCCGGCCTTTCTTCGTTCTGCAGCGAATGAGCTGGGAGGAGAGGGATACGACCCGGGAAGCCGGGAAACGGCTTAATTGTATTGGGAAGGCTGGTGTTTCGTTCCCCACTCGGCCATTAACTGCAAGATGGGAATTAACGTTTTCCCTTTTTCGGTTAAAGAATATTCCACTTTCGGCGGAATTTGGTGATACTCCTGGCGATAGACCAGCTGTTCGGCTTCCAATTCCTTGAGTTGCTGACTCAGCATTTTATGGGTAATCGAGATAATGCTCTTTTTTATCTCACCATATCGTTGCACCCCGTTTTGAAACAATATGGCAAGGATAAGCCACTTCCATTTGCCGCCGACAATCGATAAGGTATATACGATTGATTTTCCGCACTCATTCCTTGCGCAATTTCCCATAATACTCTCCTCGAAGGTAGTATCTATCTTAAAAGTGCATACTTTTATTCTCGAACAGATAATATACAATTTAAGGGGAAAAAGCAAGCGAAAACTCAGGGCAGGGGAAATACCCGCCCTTCCGCTTGCAGGAGAAGAAATGAATAAAAAAAGCGGGCAATGATGGCTTTCGAGAAGCATGAAGAGCGTCTTTTCCTGATTTCGGACCGGCGGAGTCGTTAAACCGCCGCCGCCGTCTGTCAGGCTGGCGGCTGTTCAAAGTGTGCCGTTTCAGCCTAAGCCGAAGGAAAAGAAAGCCTGGCGGGAGGAGCAGTCTCTTAAGGAGTGGCGGAAAACTTCCGCAAATGGGGTAAGCTTGGCATAGCCGGGTTGAGCGGCGGAACACGGCTTTTTTGTAAAAAATTTTCGGAGGGATGCTTGGATGATGGCCAACGAGACCTTAAAAATCATTAAACAGCGGAGAAGCATCAGAAGTTTCACGGAGGAACAGATCAAGGAGGAGGAGTTGCAGGCGGTGCTGGAAGCGGGGCTGTACGCCCCTAGCGCCGGGAATCAGCAGGCGTGGCATTTTACGGTGATTCAGAGCAAGGAATTGTTAGACCGGCTGAACTTTGCGGCCAAAGAGGCCGCCAAACAGCTGGATAATGAACATGTCAGGAAAATGGCGAATAATGAGAAGTTCAATATTTTCTACGGGGCGCCGACGCTGGTCCTGGTCTCCGGCCTGGAACAGGCCATGCTCATCGAAGCGGACTGCGCCGCAGCCACCCAGAACCTGCTGCTCGCCGCAGAATCAATTGGACTGGGGGCGTGCTGGATCAACTTTGTCCTGTTTGCCTTCCATTCGCCCGATGGCTCTGCATTCAGGAAAGAACTGGAGATACCCGAAGGCTATAAGCCGTATTCTTCCGCCGCCCTCGGCTACAAGAAAGCCGCCGCCGGGCGCGCGCCGGACAGAAAGCCGAATGCCGTGACCTACATCCGGTAGTTTAGCCGGAAAAGAAGAGCTCTCTTTTGCCTTCGCAGGTAAGGAGAGCTCTTCTTTTCCGGCCGGGCGGCTTTGGACCGTAACCTTACTCCCCGGCAAATTGCGCCAGCTCCTTGTTGAATTTGTCGCGTTCGTCATAGAACAGGCCATGACCGCTGTATTTGAACGGCACGAGCCGGGAGTTTCTGATGCCTTCCTGCTGGGCAAGCGCCAACGGAAAGAAACACACTTTATCGTGGATGCCATGAAGAATTAAGGTAGGGACTTGTATTTTGCCAAGATCGGAAAATAATCGTTCCTCATCCAGCCAGGATTTTGCCACCGCGGCCGTGGACCAGCCCGCCGCCTGCAGGCCCATCTGGAAGAACCACTGGGAAAAAGCCTCAGTCACGTACTGGAAGAAAAAGATGTCGCCAAATCCCTGCAGCATTTTCGGACGATCCTCATAGGTGTCTTGAATGATTTTGGTGACAACGTCTCTTGGCTGGCCATGCGGAAAATGCGGGCGCTGAATAAGACTGGGAGCCGCCGCGGCAAAAAGCGCCAGCTTCGATACGCCATAGCCGTTGTGGCGGGCCATGTAGCGGATGGCGACCGCTCCTCCCGTGGAATGGCCCCCCAGAGTGATGTCATGTAAATCAAGGGCATCGATTACGCACCGGATATCGTCCGCCGATGTATCATAGTCGTAGCCTGTCCAGGGCTTATCGGAATTCCCGAAGCCTCTCGCGTCAATGCCGATACAGCGATAGCCCATTTTGGGAAGCTGGCCGAACTGATATTCAAACATCCTGTGGTCGGCCGGCCAGCCGTGGATAAACAAAATGGTCCTGCAGCCCTCGGGGTTGAGATCTTCCACATAAATTCTCACGCCTGGCTCTACATCTACATAGAGTCCCACATCAATCCCTCCGCTAATCCGTTTTCTACATAATATGGTATGCCCTTGGCGGCCAAAGCGTTCGTCAGCCGGGGAAGGACCTCGGGGAATTGGCGGTGCCAAGCAGGAAAATAAAGCCGGACAGGAAAGGTTATAGTTAGCGCTTCGCCAAGAACGCAAGCGGGCCAATGTCGAGACGGATTGTTTACGGGTTGAGAGGTGGATATGGATATTCAGTTTTTCCAAACCTTTTTGATGGTCGCCAAACTGGGCAACATGACTCAGGCGGCGGACCGGTTGAACTTTACCCAGCCGACGGTTACGGGGCAAATACGCAGCCTGGAAAGGCATTTCGGAGCAATGCTGTTTGAACGCGTCGGCAAGAAATTGTACATAACCGAAGCCGGACGAAAGTTGATCGACTACTCGGAGCGGATCGTGGCCGCCTATAATGAGGCCCAGGAGGCGCTGGTCGCTTATCCGGGCAGTATCGACCTGGGGGTGTCGACATCCATGGTCAATTATCTGTTGCTGCCCGTTCTCCAGGAATTTCAGAGCCAGGTGCCCAAATGCTCCGTTACGGTTGAAATGTGCATTAATCCGGCTACGGTTATCAAGGGAGTATTGGAAAACCGGTTTGATTTGGGTTTTGTGCAACACAAGGTGGCGGAAAAACACCTGATGCAATTTGAAATATTGAAAGAGCAACTGGTCTGGGCCGCTCACCGGAAGGTAGTGGAAAAATACCGTTACAGTACGGATATCACGGATTACCCCATTCTGGTATATAAGTCCGGGGGCTTTTTCCGCGGGTTATACGAAAAGATCCTGGAAGGGAAGAATTTCAACTCGATCATCGAATACACCGACTCGGAAGTGCTGAAAAAAGCGGTTCTGGACGGCCTGGGGTTCGGCACGCTGCCCCTGGTCATGATTAAACCCTTTCTCGACGATGGCACGTTAGTCGAATTCGGTAATATGCCGCGCTTGGATTTCGGCATCTGGCTGATCTTGCATAAAGACAAAGTATTATCGCGCCCGGCGAAAAACTTTTTCAACCTCGTCCGGGAGAACCGGAACTTCGCCGACCAAAGCCCGGCCCTTCCCTGAACCGGCCGTTTACAGCCCGGACCCCGCCGGTCCCGGTAATTGAAGAATCATGATTGACAAGGGGCAGGAAGGAAGGGTAAAATTAATTCGAAAGTTATCGAATTGTAATAACTTATGGAGTTAAAAATGGATACAAAAAGAATGGCCAAGATATTCAAGGCGCTTTCAAATCCCAACCGGTTGGAACTGTATCTAAAAATAGCCAAGGCGCACGAAGCGAGTTTTGAGACCGGCTGTGAGTGCTTTGTCACCGATATCATCGACTCTTTGAAGATTGGCGCTCCCACCGTTTCCCACCATATCAAGGAACTGGCCAACGCCGATTTGATTTATACGGAAAAACGGGGCAAGTTTTTAATCTGCAGGGTCAACGAGGAACTGGCCGAGGAAGTTGCTAAGATACTGGCCCTGCAGCATAAATAGTTCGGGGGTGGGGCTAATTTTTATTAAACGATTCGATGGTTGTAAAAGTGTTAATATATTCGGAGGCGTATTCTGCCCCGGCTTTGGCATAAGGAGCAGAGAATTATTCTGGAAAGGTCGTGGATAGCGTGTTGTACCGAAGGTATGGAAAAACCAATGAAAAGGTTTCCGCTCTGGGGTTTGGCTGTATGCGGCTGCCGGTGATCGGCGACGACCCGACGAATATTGACGAGGGCAAGGCCATACCGATGGTCCGGTATGCCATTGATGCCGGCGTCAATTATGTGGATACCGCTTACCCCTATCACGGCACCGGCTTCGCCCAGGGCGGCGCGAGTGAACTCTTTGTCGCCAAAGCCCTGAAGGACGGGTACCGGGAAAAGGTCAATCTGGCGACAAAGCTTCCCAGCTGGCTGATCAAAACAAGGGCCGACATGGACAAGTACCTGAATGAGCAACTGGAGCGACTGGAGACCGATGTGATCGACTTTTATCTGGTACATGCGCTGAATGCCGGTGTCTGGCCTGTGCTGAAAGAAGCCGGCGTCAAGGACTTTCTGGATGGGGCGATCCAAGACGGGAGAATCAGATACGCCGGTTTTTCTTTTCATGATCAGGCCGGGCTGTTTAAGGAAATCGTAGATTATTATGACTGGTCGTTCTGTCAAATTCAGTATAACTATTTGGACGAAGAGTATCAGGCGGGCAAAGAAGGCCTGGAATACGCAGCCCAAAGAGGCTTGGGCATCGCCATCATGGAGCCCTTGCGGGGCGGCAATCTGGTCAATCCGCCCAAGGTCGTGCAGGCTGTCATGGACCGGGCCGACATAAAGAGAACTCCGGCCGAATGGGCTCTCCGGTGGGTATGGAATCATCCCGAAGTATCGGTTGTACTGAGCGGTATGACGACCATGGATCAGGTAGCGGAAAATGTAAGGGTGGCCCGGGAGGCGCGGGAGAATTCCCTGACCGCCGGGGAATTGGCGATTATTGATGAAGCAAAGGCGATTTTTCAGAGCCGGATAAAAGTCAACTGCACCGCCTGCGCCTACTGTATGCCTTGTCCGGTAGGGATTGATATCCCCGGATATTTTTCAACCTATAATGATTATTGGGTTTTTGACGGCACTCCCGAGGCCCAGCGCCTCTATGAGATCCGGTTGAGGCGGACGGCTCCCGCCTCCCGGTGCGTGGAATGCGGCCAGTGTGAAGGCCATTGCCCGCAAGGGATTGCAATTCGCGAGGAACTGAAGAATGTGAAAGAGTTATTTGAGACGTAATACGGTACCGACGAAAGCCCCGCGCCAACCACTGGCGCGGGGCTTTTTGTATTGCGGCGGGCTGGCGGCCAGTTTGGGGACGTGCAGGCGGCGGAGCCGGCGGCCGGACGGCCGATTCCCCCGCGGCGATTCCCTTTGGCCCGCACTTTGCGCCAAACTCCAGCCGGGGTATATTTTCGGTCCCGGCGTTAAAAATATTTTCTATAATCTGAATGCCCCCCAGGAAACGAAGATTCTGGACGCCGCCGTGCTGGCTGACCACAATCTAAGGAGGCGAATGCGATGAAATCCTATGTGCTTGATTTTCAGGCGATCGACAAAACAAAGCTTATGGTGGCCGGGGGCAAAGGCGCCAACCTGGGAGAGCTGTCCAGGATTGAGGGAATACGGGTGCCGGCCGGCTTTTGCGTTACCACTGAGGCCTATAAGAAAAGCATCGGGCAGGCGCCGGAATTGGACGCATTGCTGGATCAATTGGCGCGGCTCGGGGTGGACGACAGGGAGAAAATCGCTGAAATCAGCGCCGGGATCCGCGGGGTCGTCGAAAAACTACCCCTTGACGGGGACATAGCGGAAGAGATCCTGCGGCATCTCCTGGAACTCGGCGAAGAAAATGCTTACGCCGTGCGCTCCAGCGCCACCGCGGAGGACCTGCCGAATGCTTCTTTCGCCGGGCAGCAGGATACCTATCTGAACATCAAAGGCAGGACGGCCATTTTTCAGCATATCAGCAAATGCTGGGCGTCGCTGTTTACCGACCGGGCCGTGATCTACCGCCTGCAAAACGGCTTCGACCACCGCAAGGTCTATCTGTCGGTAGTCATCCAGCGGATGGTTTTCCCGCAGGCGGCGGGAATTTTGTTTACCGCCGACCCCGTCACTTCCAACCGCAAGATAGTGTCGATCGATGCCGGCTTCGGGCTCGGCGAGGCGCTGGTCGCCGGCCTGGTGAACGCTGACATCTATAAAGTGCGGGACGGCAGGATCGTCGCCAAGAAAATAGCCGCCAAGAAACTGGCGGTCCACGCTTTGGAAGAAGGCGGCACAGCGGAGCGGGAGATCGAGCCCGGGCGGCAGAATCAAGCGGCGCTGACCGACGAGCAGATTCTGGAGCTGGAGCGCATTGGCAGGAAGATCGAGGCGTATTTCGCCTGCCCGCAGGATATCGAATGGTGCCTCTGTGAGGATGGCTTTTTTATCGTGCAGAGCCGCCCCATTACCACCCTGTATCCCATACCGGAAAATGACGGGCAGAATCGTGTCTATGCGTCGATCGGCCACCAGCAGATGATGACGGACGCCATTAAACCATTGGGGATATCCTTTTTCCAGCTCTTGGCGGATGAGATACCGATATACCAGGCCGGAGGGAGATTGTTCCTCGACCTGGCCCATGACCTGGCCTCGGCCGTTGGCCGGGCGATAATCCTTAGGATCTGGGGCAAGGGCGATCCGCTGATGCGAAGCGCCATCCTGAGCCTTATGAAACGGAAAGCCTTTATGAAATCGTTGCCGCACGGCAAGCGGTACCTCCGCCTGGGTTCGGAGGGATTGTCCTGGTCGCTGCCCGTTCTGGCCGTCAAAATCTACCGCCAAAACGACGCAACGCTCATCCAGGAGCTTATTTCCCGCAATAAGGCGTCGATCCGGGAACTGGAGCAAAACATCGCGACAGTGTCCGGCGACGGATTGTTTTCCTTTATCCTGCAGGACGGTAAGCAACTGAAAGAAATCATGTATGATCAGCGGGGCATGGCGGTCATCCTGGTGGGTTTATATGCGGTGAACTGGCTCAATCAGAAAATGGAAAAGTGGCTGGGCGTAAAGAGCGCAGCCGACACGCTTTCCCAATCGGTAGCCAACAATATCACGTCGGAGATGGGGCTTGCGCTGCTGGCCGTAGCGGACGTCGCCCGGCAATATCCGGCGGTGATCGAGTATTTTCACCATGCCGGCGACGTTGCTTTCTTTGCGGATCTGGCCAGGCTGGAAGGCGGAGAACCGGTCGGCCGCGCCCTGCGGGCGTACCTGGAAAAGTACGGCATGCGCTGCTCCGGCGAGATCGACATCACCAGACCCCGTTGGCATGAAACGCCAACCGCGCTCATTCCCATGATCCTCAACAATATCCAAAATTTCGGGCCGAATTCCGGCAGCCTCAAATTTGAGCAGGGAAGGCTGGAAGCGGAGCGGATGGAGCAGGAACTTTTAAGCCGCCTGGCAGAACTGCCGGGCGGCGGGAAAAAGGCCGGAAAGACCCGGAAGATGATCAGCGTTCTGCGCAATTTTATCGGTTACCGGGAATATCCCAAGTATACCTTCATTCAGCGGTACTGGATCTACAAGCAGGCTTTGCTGAAGGAGGCCGCCGCCCTCAGGCAAAAGGGCGTCGTCCGGGAGGAGGAGGATATCTATTATTTGTCGTTTGCGGAACTGCGGGAGACGGTCCGGAACAACCGGCTGGATTACGCCATCATAACCCGGCGGAAAGAGGAGTATAAGGTCTACGAGAAGCTGACGCCGCCGCGGGTGATGACCTCCGAGGGCGAGGTCCTGTCCGGCGAGTACGATACCGGCAATATCCCCCAGGGAGCCTTGCCGGGCATACCTGTTTCAGCCGGCAGCATAGAAGGCCGGGCGCGGGTCGTTCTAAAGCTGGAGGACGCCAGCGTCGAGGCGGGCGACATTCTGGTGACCCCTTTCACTGATCCTAGCTGGACGCCGGTATTTGTATCCATCAAAGGCCTGGTGACCGAAGTGGGCGGGATGATGACCCATGGCGCCGTTATTGCGCGGGAATACGGTCTTCCCGCCGTCGTAGGCGTCGATAACGCCACCAGGCTGATCAAGGACGGGCAGCGAATCAGGATAAACGGAACCGAAGGATATGTAGAAATATTGAGCGGAGGCTCTTCCTTATGAAACGAGATCAATCCAGCGCCACCGCCGAGGGCATGGCCCTGCTGCGCGCCATCGAGGCGTCCAAACCGGCAGGTAAGCGGATTTGCTATGATCCCATCGCCCGCTCGCTGATTCCCGCCATTAAATTTATCCTCGGCAAACTGACGGTTGATTCCGGTCTATACGGCCGCTTCGCTCCGGGGGCGATGGAGTTCATCATCGCCCGGGAACGGTATATCGATGATTTCCTTATAGCGTGCCTGCGGGAGGGGCTCGACCAGGTCGTCGTCCTGGGCGCCGGGTTCGATACGCGCGCGTACCGCATTCCGGGAATCGAGAAGGCGCGGGTATTCGAGGTCGACCATCCCGCCACCCAGGCCGAGAAGCTCAAGCGGCTCAAAAAGGTCATCGACCCCCCGCCCGGCCACGTCGGTTTTATCCCGGTGGACTTCAATGCCCAGACGCTTGCCGAGCGCCTGCCTGCCGGCGGCTATGACGAGCAGGGCAAAACGCTGTTTATCTGGCAGGGCGTAACCATGTACCTTACCCCGGAAGGTGTCGACAGCACGCTCGCCTTTATCGCCGGCCATTCGGGGCCGGGCAGCGCGGTGATCTTCGACTATTTCTACACCGAAACCTTGCGCGATATGAAGTTAAAAAGTACGCGGCGCATATTGCGGGTGATCGGAGAGCGGCTGACCTTCGGGATCGACGAGGGAGAGATCGAGTCGTTCCTTGTCCGGCGCGGCTTCCGCGATGTCCGCAATGCGGATGGTGAAGAACTGAAACGGCTCTATTTTACCGGTCCCAATGCCGGGCGCACGGTCAGCAAAGGCGTTGCCATTGCGTCGGCAAGGATGGGCAAGGCCGGAGAGCAGGCTTAATTGCTTCTTAAGCCCGCTCACGCCCCCGGGCGGCAATGCTGCAAATCAACCGTTTATAGTTTTGAGGGATGGCGGCGAGATCGGGCCGAGGGCTGAAGGACTGGCCGGTGAGCGCAATACTCCGGATCAGATGGACATTAAAGGTGTGGTAAATGCCGTTCCCTGCCGGTTTATTCGGATTAGACACCTGAAGCCCCGAAACCAATGTATTATCCGTCGATGCGACATAAAGATGGTAGGGGTGAAAGCTTCTGTCCAGCTTATCGTCGCCATAGCGCAAAGTAACCAGCAACTGCTTTCTAATGGCTGCGCAAATAATGTCCGTAATCCCGGAAATGAACATGACGCCCCCCCTTGCTGCCGACTTGCTTTTTTCTTATCATTTACGGAATCAGACGATACATACTTCAGGACATCCCGCCGAGTCGGGCAATGTTTCCGGAGCAGATCCGCAATCGATGGGCGCCGCCGGATGGGAATCTGCCCGAGAGCGGCTGCGCAAATATTGGGAAATGAGGAATGGGATCGGGTTTTTCGGGGAAAATATTAGAAACGGAAGGGAGGACAGATCCATGACATTGCAATTGACCCAAAAAGAGAAAAAACTGCTTCAAGATCAAAAAACGCACGAAGAAGTATGTATCCAAAAGTACCGCAAAAACGCCCAGCAGGTCAGCGATCCTCAACTGAAGCAACTGTTCGAGTCTTACGCCCAGCAGGAACAGCAACATTTAAATACGATCACGTCCATCATGAACGGCCAGGTGCCGAGCATGGGACAGGGACAGCAGAGCCAGCAAGCGCAGCAGTCCCCGACAGCTCAGCAAGGCAGCGCCCAGCCCCAGGCTGCGGCCGCTTCGGCAACCGCCGACCAGGCCGACGCAATGCTTTGCCAGGATATGCTGATGACCGAGAAATATGTGTCGGGGGCCTATGACACCGCGATTTTCGAGTTTACCGACGCCAACGTACGGCAGACTCTGAACCATATCCAAAAAGAAGAGCAACAACACGGCGAGGGAATTTTCAATTACCTGAACAGCAAAGGTATGTATAACGCGGAATAGACAAAAAGCAGAACCATCGGAACCGTCCGGTGGTTCTGCTTTTTGTCAGGCAATCGACTAAAGGCGCGAAGGATGGAGTTCTCCCGGATACCGGTGCGGCATGGCCTTAAGCCGGTCTCCCGCTTCAATGATCATTCCCCTTATCCTTAGCAGTCTCATATGCTGACAAGAGGAGGGCAATGATATAAAATACAAGTATTTCCATCGCGGTTTCCTCCTTTTCAACATAATTCCACAGCCGGCTCCTGATATGATTATCGCCCGGCCCGCGCTGGCCTGTAAAATTGGCAATGGTTATCGTCTCAATTCGTTTTTCCTATTTGGGCCCCGACATCGTCAAGCGGGGCGGCGCTGCCAGTCGCCGCCCCGCTTGGCTGTTGCCGGACAATAGGGGCGCCCTCCATAACCTTCCCGGATGTTGCGGGCAGGAAAAGCGGGGCGAGGCAAGGAAGTGAAGATAAGCCCGGCTTGGACCAGAGGGCGGGACCATTTTTGCAAGCAAAGGCAGAGGACAACATGAAAAAGAAAACCATTTGTTTTTTCCTGGCCGCCGGACTGCTTCTTTTGTGGCTGCTCAATCAATATATCCAGAACGCTTATGATATCAACCTGTTTCAGTATGTCAGTTATTCCCGCGGCCTTTCCGCAGAAGAGCGGGAATGGCTGAGCCGCCACGGCCCGATTATTTATGGCGCCGACAAAAGCACGCCGCCGCTGCGTTATCAGGATGACGAAAATCAACAGTATAAGGGAATTGTTATTGATTATGTCAATTCCCTGTCGATTGAACTGGGGGTTGAAATAAAACTCAGGCCGCTTGTCTGGCAGGATGCGCTCGCCAACCTGGAGGCCGGTAAAACGGATATGTGCGATATGTTTCCCAGCGAGCAACGGGCCCGCAAATATCTGTTTTCCAATTCGATTTACAACCTGCGGGGAATTATCCTGAAACAGGCCGACGACGACCGGCTCAACGGCCTGGCGGATCTGGCGGGCAAGAAGGTTGCCGCGGCCCGGGGCGACTATTCAGTCGAATTTTTAAGTGCGCGGGTTGCCAATATTGACTTTAGGTATACCGACGACGTGCTGACGGCAATCCAGCTGCTGCATGGGGGTGCGGTAGACGCCGTGGTGGGCGATGAGCCGGTCGTCAGCTTTTATGCGGAAAAACTCGGATGGAAAGACAGCCTCAGGATTGTTGACAAGCCGCTTTATGAGCAGAATGTCATCCTGGCGGTACCGAAAACCAAGCCGCAGTTGGTCGCGATTTTGAATAAGGGCATCTTCGCCATTAAGCAAAAGAGCGTGCTGGAGAAGATTCAGCAGAAGTGGTTCGGCATTTCGGCGCCGATTCTGCAGCAGCAGGTTTCCAAAACGACCTTCATCCTGGCTGCCGTGCTGTCGATTCTCGCCATGATGATTTTGTTTCTTTTGTACATTGCCAACGAAAAGCTGAAGAATGAAGTCAGCAAACGGACCGAGGAGTTATATCTGAGCAGGGATGACCTGCAGAAAACCTTTGACGGCATTCCCTATTTCATGGTGGTCTTCGACCGCGACCTGACCATCATGAATGTCAACAAGGCGTTTAGCCTATATATCGGCCTGCCGGCTGCAGCCATAACTGGAAAAAATTGGCGCGAGCTGGGCGGCCTGGGCCGGGACGAAGCTTTGCAAACCTGGATTCTACAGACGTTTTCCGGCCGCAGCGAACAGAGCGGCGAGCTCCGTCACGGCGGTTCGGTCTTTCAGGTCAACACTTTTCCGTTGTTGGACAAGGAGCGGAAGGTGATCAAGGTGGTAGCCGCAATCCAGGATGTGACGGAACTCAGAATCAGCCAAAAACAGTTTCTGCAGGAAAGCAAGATGGCCGCCGTCGGACAGCTTGCGGCCGGCGTCGCCCACGAGATACGCAATCCTCTCGGGCTTATTCGCAGTTATATTTATATCCTCAGGGAGGAAGTCGGCCGGGAAAAGGACAACGCCCGGAAGGCCATTGCCGTTGTGGAGGATTCTGTGGAGCGGGCCAGCGGGATCATCGACAATCTGCTTGCTTTTTCGCGCATTTCGGGCGACAGTCTGGAACGGGTCGATGTCGGGCGGCTGATTAAAAACATCCTGATCCTGGAACAGAAAATCCTGCAAAAGCAGAAGATCGCCGTCGAGTATCACGGCAGTCCCGATGTGGTTTGCGTCATGAACCAGGAGTCCTTGAAGCACGTATTGATCAATTTGATCGCCAACGCCATTGATGCCATGCCGGCGGGGGGAACGCTCACAATCCGCTGCGAGCTTAGAGAATTCCTGCATTTTGTCGTCGCCGACAGCGGGGTAGGAATTCCTTCCGAACATCTTGACAGTATTTTTCACCCCTTCTTTACGACCAAGCCGCCGGGAAAAGGTACGGGCCTGGGGTTGTACATCGCTTATAACGAGGTGCAAAAATTGGGCGGGGAAATAAGGGTGGCGAGCGAGCCGGGGAAAGGCACGTCCTTTGAAGTCATGCTGCCGCTGGTGAAGGAGAGTTTACATGAAAAATAGCCACGAATTCCGCGTGCTGATTGTTGACGATGAAACGGCTTATCTCGATGTATACGAGATGCTGCTGGGCAGGAAAGGCTATAAGACCGACCGGGCCGGCTCCGGCGAAGAGGCGCTGGACAAGCTGGCGACGCAAGTCTACGATCTGGTGCTGACCGACCTGATCATGGGCGGTATGGATGGCCTTGCGCTGCTGGCGGAAATAAAGAAGCGGCATCCGAATACCGAAGTAATCATGATCACCGGTTACGGGTCGATCGAAAGCGCCGTGGTCGCCATGAAACAGGGCGCTTTCAGCTACTTCATCAAAAGTGCGGACCCCGAAATCCTGCTTGGCGAAATCGGCAAGCTGGCCAAGCTGACCCGCGTGAAAACCAAGGCCTCGCAGCCGGAAAGGAAGGACGCCGCTTCGCTGTTTATGCTCCGGTCGGCCAATCCCCGCATCATCCGAATCATGGATATGATCCATAAGATCGCCGTCAGCAACGCCAGTGTCTTGATTACCGGCGAGTCGGGGGTCGGCAAGGAGGTTTACGCCCACCAGCTCCACGCCCAAAGTCCGCGCCGGAACCAAAAGTTCGTGGCGGTCAACTGCCAGGCGCTCTCGGAAAGCCTCCTGGAATCGGAATTGTTCGGCCACGAGCGGGGTTCCTTCACCGGGGCGAGCGAGCGGCGGATCGGTCGTTTCGAGGAAGCCGACGGCGGGACGCTTTTTCTGGACGAAATCGGCGAAATGCCGGTAGAAACGCAGGTGAAGCTTTTACGGGTGCTGGAAACCAGGAAGATTGAACGGATCGGGAGCAATTCCCCCATACCCGTTGATCTGCGGCTGGTTTCAGCTACCAATAGGAACATCCCTGCGGCTATCCGGGCGGGGCGTTTCCGTGAGGACTTATTCTACCGGATCAATACCATCGTGCTGGAAATTCCGCCGCTCCGGGAAAGAAAGGAAGATATTCCGGGGTTGATCGATTTTTTTCTGGCCAGATATCTTCTGGAGTATAATAAGACGGTTTCGCGCATGGAGCGGGAGGTCGGCGATTTTTTGCGGCATTACGATTACCCCGGCAATATCCGGGAATTGAAAAATATCATCGAGCGGCTGGTGGTGCTCTCTGACGACGGCGTGCTGAGAGCTTCCGACCTGCCCGGCTCTGCCGATGCGGGCAAGGTGGCGGAAGATGGCCTCGATACCATTAAGCCGTTGCGCGATTTGCGGAAAGAAGTAGAAAAAAAGTATATCGCGAGCGTGCTGGGCAAATATAACGGAAATATCACCGAAGCCGCCCGCCACCTGTGCATCAGCCGGCGGCAACTGTTCAACAAGGTCGTGGAATACGATTTGAAATTTTAGGCTGGAAGTTTATTTCATCGCCAGGAAATTTATTTCCAGGTATACGGCGTGTCTTCCCGGAGGAGGGGGGCACGTCGTTTTTTTGTCCGGGCCCCGGTGCGGCGGGCCGCGGCGGCTCTTCAAAAAAGCGGCCGTTTTCTGTGGCACGGGACTTGCGTAACAGTGCTGCGGCGGGGTTACCGGCCGTCAAAATACGGAAAGCGAGGTGCTATTATGAGCAATAGCGCGAAAAAGGGGGACTGGGTCCAGATCCACCAAATCGTTCTGACTCCCGGGGAGCGAACGGGGAAAATCCCGGAGGAAACCAAGAAAGTGCCGCTGGAGCTTTGGGTGAAAGGCTTTATCCAGAGCGACGCCGCAGTCGGAGACACCGTAGAAGTTGTCACCGTCACCGGACGGGCGGTCAGCGGCAGCCTGGCGGCGGTCAATCCGGCGTATGCCTACGGCTTCGGCGATGAGTACGTGCCTGAGCTGCTCCGGATCGGTTCCCAGGCCAGGAGCATTTTGGAAGAGGGTGGCGAGCAATGAGCGACAACAGCTACGCAGCGGTAATGGCCAGAAACAGCCGGATCATCAAAGGCGCTTCCGGAATCGACTATTCCCTTTACGAATCCGGCGGCATGGCTTTCGACTATGAGCGCATGATGGGTGACACGGGCTACAGTCTGGCCGACATCAGCAAAATTCAGCGGGAAGTCGGCGTCGGGAATACGCCGCTCCTGGAGCTCAGAAACCTCAATGCCTTGCTCCGCAAGATAGCTCCCCAGGGGAAAGGAGCCCGGATTTTTATCAAGGACGAACAATGCAACCCCTCCGGGAGCTTCAAGGACCGGCGCGCGTCGATGTCCGCCTATCAGGCGCGGAAACTCGGCTATAAAGGCATTGCGGCCGCCACCAGCGGGAACTACGGGGCAGCGGTGGCTTCCCAGGCGGCGATGCGCGGGCTCAAATGCATCATCGTCCAGGAGTGCTACGACTCCCGCAAGGTCGGTCAGCCGGAGATCCTGGAAAAACAGCGCAAGTGCGAATGCCTCGGGGCTGAGGTCATTCAGCTCTCGGTCGGGCCGGAATTATTTTACACGTTTTTGCGGGTGCTGGAGGAAACCGGCTATTTTAACGCGTCGCTTTACTCGACGTTCGGCATTGCCGGCGTGGAGACCCTGGGCTTTGAGATTGCCCAGCAGTGCAAGGACCTTCTGGGCCGCACGCCCGATTATGTGGTGGCCACGCAAGCGGGAGGAGGAAATTTGACGGGAACCGCCAGAGGCCTGATCAAAGCGGGAGCCGTCAACACCAAAGTATATGGCGCCAGCGTCGATTTAGCCGGTCTGCATATGGCCTCCGACCGGGATTTCAACCGTAAATCGTTTACTACCGGACACACCGGTTTCGGCGTACCCTACGCCACCGACCCGGACCATTCGGACGTTCCCCGGAGCGCGGCCCGGACCCTGAGATATATGGACGAATATGTGCTGGTCAAACAAGGCGAAGTGTTTTATATGACCGAAGTTCTGGCGCAACTCGAGGGAATGGAGCGGGGGCCAGCCGGCAATACCTCGCTGGCGGCGGCCTTTGCGCTGGCTCAAACGCTGCCGGCCGACAACATCGTCGTCGTCCAGGAAACCGAATACACCGGAGCGGGAAAACATCCTCTGCCGCAGTTGGCTTTTGCCAGGGAGAACGGAATCGAAGTGCGTTTCGGCGATCCGGAAACCGAGGTTGCCGGCACCAGCATCATCCTGCCGGAACATCCCTCCCTGATGCGGGCCCGTTATTTCGACATGAATAAATTGCGGAAGTCCTATATCCGCAATGCCGTCCGCCATGCGGGAGCCAGCCGGGCTACCGAGCAGGATGTGGTTTTCCTGGCGGCGGAAACCAAGGCAACCAAAGCCTTTGTCGTTGACGCGCTAAGAGAACTCGGCGTCGAAGCCGCCTTAACCTAAATTGAAACGCATATTGGAAAGGAGCTTGCATATGGAAAATACCGGGTTGAAAAAACAGATTGGCCTGTTCCAAGCGACTTTTTTAGTGGTGGGGATTGTAATCGGCAGCGGCGTATTTTTTAAACCGTCGGCCGTATTCGGCAATACCGGAGCCCCGGGGCTCGGTATTGCCGCCTGGGTGGCCGGCTGCCTGCTGACCATCGCCGGGGCGCTCAGTATATCGGAAATAGGGGCCGCGATACCGAAAACCGGTGGACTGTATATTTATCTGAAAGAACTGTTCGGCAAGAAGTGGGCCTTTTTACTGGGCTGGGTTCAAGTGCTTATTTATTATCCGGGAATTTCGGCGGCCCTGGCGGTTGTTCTGGCCACCCAGAGCACTACGTTCATTCCCATGACCGACGGGCAGCAAAAGATACTGGCGGTCAGCCTGATTCTTTTCCTGATGGTAGTCAATCTGATTTCGACTCGCGTAACGGCAAAACTGGCCACTGTCTTCAACGTAGCCAAACTAATTCCGATTTTTGTCATCGTTATATGCGGCCTGGCCATGGGGAACGCCCACTCCTTTACCCCCTTCATGGCCGAGAAAAGTAGCGCCGGCGGTTTTGGCGCCGCGCTGCTGGGAGTTCTGTTCGCTTATGAGGGCTGGGTGGCGGTCGCCAATATGAGCGGGGAGTTGAAAAACCCCACCAAAGATTTACCCAAAGCCATTGTCCTGGGGCTGTCGATTGTCACAATCGCTTATATCGGCGTCAACCTGGCCATCCTCAATACCATGTCGGTCGAACAGATCGCGGCTTCCAAGAAAGTGGCCACCGATGCTTCCGTCTTCTTATTCGGCAAAGTCGGGGAAGTGCTCATCGCGACGGGTATCCTGATCTCCATCACAGGCTGCTTGGCCGGATTCCTGCTGGCATCGGGCCGGGTGCCCTACGCCATGGCCCAGGACGACCTGATCCTGGCGAAGGACTTTTTCGCCAAAGTCGACGACCGGTCCGGCACTCCCGCCAATGCCGTCATTTTCGAGTCGGTTCTCGCGTGCTTATATGCCCTCACCGGCACTTTCGACACGCTCACCGACCTTTCGGTATTCGTCATGTGGATGTTCTTCATTCTCGGCATTGGCGGGGTATTTGTCCTGCGCCGCCGCCGTCAGGACCTGGTCAAGCCCGACGGTTATAAAGTGCCGTTCTATCCCATTACTCCGCTGTTCGGCATATGCGGCGCGATTTTTGTCGTCCTGAACACGCTGGCCACCGGAGCTACCACCGCTCTGTACGGCGTGGCCGTAACCCTGCTGGGCTTCCCCGTTTATATGTATATCCAGCGAAGATCGGACGGCAACACCGCCCGGACGGCCAAATGATTTTCCCCCGGGGCTTCTGAGTCTCTCCGGAAGCCATGGCTGCGGCCGTGGAAAAAGCAATCCATTCATCCCATAATAAAGCCTCCTGTGGCGGTCTTCCAGACTGCCATAGGAGGCTTTGGCCTTTCGGCTCTAAAAAACGGAGCTTGCGGGGCTTATTTTTGGGGGAGGGCGTCCGTAGCATCGCTAGCTGCTTGCGGACCTCAGTCGTTGGCTGCGTTTTCTTCGCCGGAACCTGTAGCGCAACCAGCGACGGCAATCCACCCACAGGGCGGCGGCCACGAACCCGCCGATCAAGAGTCGGCCCCAGTCAAGCCCGCCGCGAAATTGGTCGATGAGTAAAAGGATTATGCCGATCACGCATACGAGGCTGCAAGCGCGCACGACCTTTCCCTCCCAACGCTTCTGCTGTCATTATAACGTACAGGAAGGGGGCGATGGAAATTGGGGATGCCTATTGTAACGATAACAATCTTTTATGATGGGAGTTTGGGATTTCTATTGTACGTTATAACGTATAATAGTATAATATATAATATAAAACAATGGAAGCAATCCTAATTTCCCTCAAGCAACCGCAATGCGGGACTAGGCTAAGGGACAATGTCGGCAGGCCATGCAGGGATTCTTGATTTTCAATATCAGGAGGCGAGAGGAATGAGTGTAAAGCGGCTTTGTGGCATCCCGGGATTCTCCATCGACCGGGTGGCCAATGCGGCCGGCAATGATCCGGAAATTTTGCGGCTGGAAAACCTGGACACCGATCTTGCCCCGCCTGACGGGGCCATAGCAGCTTCCAAGCGAGCCGTTACCGACGACGCCGCCAATAGTTACCTGCCGTTTACGGGAAGCCTGGAGCTGTGCCTGGCGGTGGCGGAACGTCTGGGCAGCCAGACCCATCACGCGTACGATCCTGTAAACGAAGTGGTCATAACTTGCGGCGGGACGGAAGGACTGTTTGACACGCTGCTGGCCGCCACGGATCCCGGGGATGAAGTCATTTTGACCGATCCCACTTACGCGGGAATGATCAACCGCGTGCGACTGGCCGGCGCCATTCCCCGGCTAATTCCCTTCCTGCTGAAAGATGGCGAGTGGCGGCTGGACCTTGAGGCTTTGCAAGCCCGGGTGACTGACCGGACGCGCGCACTGTTCATAATGAACCCGTCCATGCCTTCCGGAGCGGTATTGAACTTGCAGGAATGGCGAGCAATAGCGAAAATCTGTGTGGACCGGAATATCTGGCTGATTTATAATGCGGCAATGGAACGCATCCTCTACGACAACCGGCCCTATATTCATCCCGCTTCCCTGCCGGGTATGGCCGAGCGCACCATCACCGTGGGGTCCGTATCCAAGGAATACAGAATGATCGGCTGGCGGGTCGGCTGGGTGGTCGGGCCGGCGACAATAATCAAAGACATCGCGCTGGTTCATATTTACAATGTGGTCACCCCGACCGGCTTGTCGCAGAAAGCGGCCTGCTCTGCATTGAAGGCCCCCGAAAAAGACGTGGCTGCCGCCGTCCAAGAATGGGAAAAACGCCGGAACGTGATAGTTGAACGACTGGCGGGATTGCCGATTATTTCGGCGGCTGGCGGCTGGTCCATGTTATTGAATGTAAAAGAACTGGGCCATGATTCATTCACGGCATCGGAATTACTGCTCGAACACGGAAAAATCGCTGCAACGCCGATGCGGGACTGGGGAGAACGCAATAGCGACCAGTTTGTAAGGCTTGTTTTCAGCAATGAGCCTGTAAGCCGGTTAGGTGATATCCGCGACAGAGTTTTGCGTTCACTGGTATCCGGGTAAAAGGATTGAAATATTAGTGCCCTCGCCGCTGTCGGCGAGGGCACTAATATTCATAGGGGAAAATTAATTTTTATATATATGAAATTATATTTATGTTTAAATAAAATTAGATGAATAAAATTAAAATGATTCGATCATTAGATAAAATAATTTCATAATGACAAAAACTAATGGAACATCCTGTTTTTTTGATGTATGATAGTGATAGAAAGAACGTAGTCGAAATGGTTGGATGCGGGGACATAACCTTATATGGCTCAGGGTCATCCTATAGCAAAGAGATAGTGGAGGTAGAACGAAATGGACCGAATACTTGGCTTTATCGGCTCGGGGAATATGGGACAAGCAATGCTGGCCGGCATATTGAAGTCTAATCTGTTGAAAAATAACCAAATTATTGTCAGCGATTTGGATGAGCAAAAACTGAAAGCCGTAGCCGAGACGTACGGCGTCCGGACAACAACTGACTCCCGCGAGCTTGCGGCCAGAGCGGACATTATTATCCTGGCTGTCAAGCCCAATATTTATGATCCGGTGATCCGGTCGATCAAAGACGTAATAACCGATGGCAAAATCATCGTAACGATTGCCGCCGGTAAATCGATAGCCAGTGTGGAAGCAATCCTCGGGACCGATGCCAAGATAATCCGCACCATGCCGAACACTCCCGCCCTTGTCAGTGAGGGAATGTCCGCTTTATGTTGCAACAAGAACGTCACCCCCAGTGAACAAAACGAAATCAAGACGATTTATGAAAGTTTCGGGCAAGTCGAAATAGTGCCCGAGAACTTGATTGATAGCGTGATTGGCATCAGCGGCTCGTCGCCGGCCTTCGTCTTTATGTTTATTGAAGCCTTGGCGGATGCCGGCGTCGTTTGGGGATTGCCGAGGGCCAAAGCGTACAAGCTGGCGGCCCAGGCAGTTCTGGGGTCGGCCAAGATGGTGCTGGTGACCGGAAAACATCCGGGGGAACTCAAGGATATGGTCTGCTCGCCGGGAGGGACCACGATTGAGGCGGTGTCGACGCTGGAAAACGAAGGATTCAGGGCTGCAGTCATCAAGGCGGTTGCTGATTGCGTAAAAAAGGCCAAAGAAATGAATGAAAGTGAGGAGGCGGGTTTGTGTTTAAAATAAATCAGTATTTTGATAGCAAAGTGGTGTCATTGGCCTATCGGGCGGAAGAGGGCCCCGCGACGATCGGGGTAATGGATGTGGGAGAATATGAGTTTGCGACAGCGCAGCAGGAGCATATGAAGGTCATTACCGGCGCGATGAAGGTGCAGTTGCCGGGGCGGAGCGATTTCATCGAGGTAGGGCGCGATGAAACGTTTTCCGTGGAGGCCAATCAGCGGTTCCGTGTCCAAATTCTCAAGCAAACGGCCTATTTGTGCCTGTATAAATAAGGACGACGCTGCGAGGCTGCCGGCTATCGGAAAAGTCGGAGCGCAGCTCTTCTTGCTATAGGGGTTCCGGGCGATGCCGATATCGCCCGGAACCCTTATTTACATTTCTGAATAGGCGGCCATGGGAAGAGGAATTCTTCCATGACAAGTATTGGCAATGCTTTCTTTTATTTTTTGCAGGATAAATGCGAAGATGAATTTAATAAATAAGGTTAGCAAGTTTTCCGTTAGCGATAGAAATGCTGGAAAAAGAATTGACTGAGGAATGAAAAGACCGGCATCGTCTCCGGGATAAGTTCGGCTGCCGGTTGGGCGCGGCGGATGCCGGAAAGTGCGGTTGGTCTGCCCGGTTGCGAGCACCAAATTTCTTGACAAGAAATGATGGTCTAGAGGTATAATATCACTGGAGTTAGTCATGGAGTGTGCTGTTTTATGTCGAAAATTAGGGAGATCCGCAGGTCGGAATACCTAAAAAGCAGTAACTGTCGAAAAAGTGGTGCAAGCAGCCTTTTTCACAATTCAAAGCGGAAAGGTGCACTAGCGGGACCTCTGAAGGCCCAAGCTGACGGAGTTTTGGGTATATAAAATGACTGAAGTCAGTCATTGAAACGCTTTTTGTTCTTGGAAAAGAAGAGCCCAATGCGAACTGATGTTATAAAGGAAAAAACTTGATCATGTAATGAACCTATAAAGCATTAAGCGCACAGCAAATTATAAAAATTTCTCTGATGAGGGAGGAAGCATCAATGGAGGACCGCTCCTTAAAAATTTGTGTGGCAGGCACGGGCTATGTCGGGCTTACCACCGGAGTTTGCCTGGCGGCAATCGGTCATAAAGTAACCTGCATCGACATCGATGCGAAAAAAGTCGAGATGCTGCGTCAGGGCAAGTCCCCTATTTACGAGCCGGGAATTGAAGACCTGCTGCGGCTGGCGGCGGACCGGCTGACCTTTACGGAATCTTTCGCCGACTGCCGCAGCGCGGATGTAATTGTCTTAGCGGTAGGCACGCCTTCGACGGCAACCGGAAAGGCCGATTTGTCGTATATCGAGGCTGCCGCGGCCACTGTCGCGGAGAATCTGGGGGAAGGCAAACTGCAGGTTGTGGTAAATAAATCCACGGTTCCCATCGGTACCGCCCAGAGGGTAAAACTCATTATCAATCAGGTCTTGGCCGGCAGGGGGGGACCCAAGTCCCGGTTTGCCATTGTGTCCAATCCGGAGTTTTTGCGGGAAGGCGTGGCGGTTCACGATACCCTTTACCCCGACCGGATTGTGGTCGGCGGCGATGATGTGGAAGCCGTCAACATCCTGCGGGTCATGTATACTCCCATTCTGGAACAAACCTTTACCGCGCCCAACTGCTGCCCGCGCCCGGAAGGATTCCCGCTGCCCGCGCTGGTCACTACCGACGGCACCAGCGCGGAGATGATCAAGTATGCCGCCAATGCTTTTCTGGCCACGAAGATCAGTTTTATCAACGAAATCAGCGGCTTGTGCGAAAAGGTCGGCGCTGATGTGGCGGAAGTGGCCCGGGGCATCGGCCTGGACAAGAGGATCGGCCCGCGGTTCCTCCAAGCCGGGCTGGGGTGGGGCGGAAGCTGCTTCCGCAAGGACACGGCGGCGCTCCGGAGCATCGGGAACGAGTACGGCTACGCCATGCCCATCCTGGAAGGCACTGTCAGCATCAACGGCCGGCAGCGGATGAGAGTTATCGAGAAGCTGCAGGAATCGCTAAAAGTCGTCCGGGGGCGGACCGTCGGAATACTGGGGCTGGCTTTCAAGCCCAATACCGACGACCTTCGCGACGCGCCTTCCGTCGACATCACCCAAGCCCTGCTGGAAATGGGCTGCCGGGTCAAGGTTTATGACCCGGTGGCAATGGACAACTTCCGGGAGCATTATGCCGGGCTTGCGGTCGAATACTGCGCAACCCCCTTGACGCTCGCCGAAAACTGCGACGCCGTTGTCCTCGTGACGGAATGGGATGAGTTTTTCCGGCTGCCGCTCGGCGAGATCGCCAGCCGGATGAACGGCGAGAAAGTTCTGGTGGACGGCCGCAACATCCTGAAACCTTCGCAGGTGCAAACCGCTGGACTGAAATATATCGGCTTCGGGAGATAGCAGAATCCTGTATTGGCAAACCGGAACCGCTGACGGAATGAGAATTTGCCGGAACGGCACCGGGGAAGATGACTGCGGCCGGGATAGTATGCGGTAGGTAAACTACCGGCGAAAACGTAGCGCGGAGGAACTTATGCATATATGCATGCTATTGCTGGCTAAATACGGCGAAAAAAACCAGCCGGTCACCGGCGTGGACTTGCAGGCGATCACCCAGATACGGGCCCTGAAAGAGGCCGGGCACAGGGTGACGGTATTGGCCAAAAAGCGAAGTCTTGACAGTAAAGTCCATGAGCTGGTCGACGGCATCGAGGTATATCGCGTCGGTCCGTCCGGCCTGTACTGGCTGTGGACGGCCCTGATACTCTGGCGGCTGAGGCACGACCTGGACGTCGTTCATATCCTGGGCCAACGCCTAACTACTTATGTATCTATCTTTCTCTGCCGGCTGTTCGCCATCCCGACGGTGCTCAAAATCCCCATTACCCATAATCGCTTTACCTGGAAACAGTTTCACAAAGCGCTGATTCTCAAGCTGGAAAACCTGATTTCGCGGCAGGCTTCGGCCTACATAGCCATCAGCGCGGAAATAGCCGACCAGTTGGCCGAGCAGGGGTTTTATCCGGAACGGATCGAGCGCCTGCCGAACGGCGTGGATATGGAACGGTTCCGGGCGGCGCCGGACAAAGATGCGCTGCGGGACCAACTGGGGCTGCCGCTGGCTAAAAAGATCGTGCTCTATTCCGGCCGCCTGATCAGCCGTAAAGGCTACGATTTGGTATTGGCGGCCTGGCCTGAGATTCACGCCGCCTGCCCGGAGGCCCATTTGGTCGTGGCCGGAGGCGGAACCGATAAAAGCATCGCGGCCCTGGAGCGGCTTGACGCCGAACTGGGCGGCGGCACTGTGACTTATGTCGGCGGCGTGTCGGATCCCGCGCCTTATCTGGCGGCCTCAGACCTGTATCTTTTTCCTTCCCGCCGGGAAGGGCTTCCCAACGCGCTGCTGGAGGCCATGGCCTGCCGCTGCGCCTGCGTTGCCTCCGCTATCGGCGGTTGCGTCGATTTGATTACGCCGGACAAGACCGGGCTGCTTTTTCCCGCGGGGGACGCCGCGGCGATGGCGTCCGCCGCAATCCGCCTGCTGCGCGGCGAAGCCCTGGCGCGAACGGTTGGCGAGGGCGCTCAGGCCTTGATCGCCGCCGAGTATGAAATCCATGCGGTTGCCGAGCGTCTGGCGGTCCTATACCGCTCTTTGCAGGCCGACGCCGACCTGTCCTATGATTTCGCCACCCCCGCCAGAGTGCTGGCCAAGGGGAAAAGAATTTTGCTGCTGGCGCCGCATCAGGACGACGAGGCCCTGATGGGGGCGGGAATTATCGCCCACGCTCTGGACAACGGCGCCGACCTGAAGGTTGTCGTGGTCACTAACGGCGACAACAAAGGCCGCAAAACCGGCCTGGTCCGCAGCAGGGAAACCATCGCCGCCATGGCCTCCTTGGGGCTCAGCGCGGCCAATATTATTTTTCTCGGCTATGGCAATATTAAACAGGGCAACGAACGGTTTCTGAGCCTGCTGTACAATGCCGCCGCCGACGACACGCTGGTGGCGTCCCGGGCGGGAACCGAGACGTACAGCATCCCGGAAGCCCCGGAGTATCACTACCGGAAGCATGGCGTTCACGCCCCGCACAACCGGGCGGCCTTCCGGCAGGACCTCGAAGCGGTTATCGAGGAATTTGATCCGGACCACATTTTCGCCCCTTCACTGTATGACACGCATCCCGATCATTCCGCGCTTTACCGGTTTACCGTCGAGTCGGTCCTTGCGGTCAAACGCCGCAATCCCGGATTCTCCCCGGTCCTGCATGAGTACCTCATCCACGCCCAGGACGGCGATGACCACTGGCCGGCCCGCAATCGCCGGAACAGTCCGCTGGCTCCCTTTTCCCGGCCGGCCACCTTGGCGGCTGATACACTGCTGGACTGGGAGAAACGGGAGGTTTTCACGGTGCCTCTGGCCATGCAGAGCGTATCGCGGTCCAGAAACAAGAAATACGTCGCCATCGGCAAATATCGCAGTCAGCGACCGGCCGGCAATAATAACTATCTCTATTCCTACGTAAAACGCGATGAGTTTTTTTGGGCCAAAGACTTCGCCAATATCGCCTTCCTCGCCGAAGTCAGCGTTTCTTCGGAAAATGCCGCCACCGGCCAGGCGGGGCAGAAAGCGGCCGACGGCTTGATCGACGGCTATCCGCGTTTTCCCGCCCACGAGTGGGTGACCATGGGGGAAGCGGCAGGGGCCTGGATCCGGCTGAGCTGGCCGGAGCCCCGTACCGTGGACCGGATCGTGCTTTACGGCCGCCCTCATCCGGTCGATACCGTCACCGGCGCCACGCTTGCCTTCAGCGACGGCGGTTCGCTCCAGACCGGGGCGCTGCCGGCCGACGGAAGCGCCCGGGAAATTCATTTTGCCCCCAGGACCGTCGAATGGGTCCAACTGACGGTGGACGCCGCAGACGGCGAGAATACGGGGCTGAGTGAATTTGAGGTGTATGAGGCGGCGGAAGGGAAAGCCTAAACCGCACGGGTATCTTGTGCACAAGCCTTTGGCAGACGCTGGCACGGACGATCCCTGGTGTATCCTTAGATTTTGCAAAAGGAATGGTTGTAAATATGGATAAAAACCTCTTGGACGGTATCGTAAACAGGAAAGAAAAGATTTCGGTCATCGGCCTGGGCTATGTGGGCATGCCCTTAGCCATTGCCTTTGCCAAAAAGGCGGAGGTTGTCGGCTTCGATATCTCCGAGGCCAAGGTTAAGGAATACCTGAACGGCAAGGATGTCACAAGAGAAGTCGGGGACCGGGCCGTTCAAGATACGACGGCGTTTTTCACCTGGGAGGAAAAATACCTGCGGGAGTGCAAGTTCCATGTCGTGGCGGTGCCGACACCCATCAACAAGGATAAAACTCCCGATTTGCGGCCCCTTATCGCCGCCAGTACAATCGTTGGCCGAAACTTGCGGGAAGGCTCGATCGTTGTTTTTGAGTCTACGGTCTTTCCGGGAGTTACGGAAGAGATCTGCGCGCCGATTCTGGAAAAAGAGTCGGGCTTGAAGTGCGGGACCGGATTTAAGATCGGTTATTCTCCCGAACGGATCAATCCCGGCGATCAGGTGCACCGCCTGGAAACCATCGTGAAGGTGGTAGCCGGCATGGACCCGGAGTCGCTTGACATCATTGCCCAAGCGTATGAAATGATCATTCCGGCCGGAGTGCACAGGGCCGGAAGCATCAAGGTCGCCGAGGCGGCGAAGGTGATTGAGAACTCCCAGCGCGATATCAATATTGCCTTCATGAACGAGCTTTCCATCATCTTTAACCGGCTGGGCATTGACACCAAGGCTGTGCTGGAAGCCGCGGGCACGAAGTGGAATTTCCTCAAATTCGCGCCCGGTCTTGTGGGGGGGCACTGCATCGGAGTGGACCCTTATTATCTTACCTATAAGGCGGAAGAGCTGGGCTACCATTCCCAGATCATCCTTGCCGGCCGCAAGATCAATGATGATATGGGCAAGTACGTGGCGGAAAATACGATCAAAAAGATGATTCAGGCCAATAAGCAGATTAAAGGCGCCAAGGTTGCCGTCTTGGGCATCACTTTCAAGGAGAATTGCCCGGATTCCCGCAATACCAAGGTGTTGGACATTGTTCAAGAATTGCGGGAATACGGGGTCCAGGTGCAGATAGCAGACCCTGCGGCCAATGCCGAGGAGGTCAGGCAGGAATACGGAATTTCCCTATACCGCCTGGAGGAAATCAAGGATGTTGACGCCGTTGTCGTCGCCGTGGCCCACAATACCTTTAGGGCCATAAAACTGGCAGATATGAAGGCGCTGTATAAGGCTTGCGAGCCGGATGACCTTGGCGCTTTGGAAGCGGCGGCGACCCTTGAGAAGGATTGCGACAACAACAAGCCGGTTTTGATTGATGTAAAGGGAGTATTTGATAAAAACGAAGCGGAAAAGCTGGACTATCTTTATTGGAGGCTTTGAAATGAGGAGCGACTATCGGGAGCTAGCCAGGGACAAAATATATCTCGTAACCGGAGCGGCGGGCTTTATCGGCTTCCATCTGGCCAAACGGCTGCTGGATGAAGGCTGCAGCGTTATCGGGCTGGATAATCTGAATGATTATTATGACGTCAGTCTCAAAAAAGCCAGACTGGCGATTCTGGACAGATATGACGCCTATAAGTTCGTTTATGCGGATTTGCAGGATAAAAAAGCCTTGGAGCGCCTATTCAGCGAAAACGAGATAAAAATAGCCGTCAATCTGGCCGCCCAGGCCGGGGTGCGGTACAGCATCACCAATCCCGACGCCTATATTGAGGCGAACATCCTAGGATTTATGAACCTGCTGGAAGCCTGCCGGCATCATCCGGTCGAACATTTGGTCTACGCCTCCTCCAGCTCGGTTTATGGCATGAATGTCACCATGCCGTTTTCCGTCCATCATAACGTGGATCACCCGATCAGCCTCTATGCGGCTTCAAAAAAGGCCAACGAACTCATGGCCCATACCTACAGCCACTTGTTCGGCCTTCCCACCACCGGCCTGCGGTTTTTTACGGTGTACGGTCCCTGGGGCAGACCGGATATGGCCTTGTTTTTATTCACTGATGCCATCATGAACGATAAACCGCTAAAGGTGTTCAATCATGGAAGAATGCAGCGGGATTTCACCTATATCGACGATATCGTCGAGGGCGTCGTGCGGCTGCTGAATAACCCTCCCCGGGAGAACAAGGCGTGGGACAAGGCCCAGGCCGATCCTGGGACGAGCAGCGCTCCCTATAAGGTATACAACATCGGCAACAGCAAACCGGTGGAGCTCATGGAGTTTATCGAAACGCTGGAAGAAAAACTCGGCAAAAAAGCGCGCAAGGAGT
Source organism: Sporomusaceae bacterium UBA7701 (assembly GCA_002482545.1). Lineage (GTDB taxonomy): Bacteria > Bacillota > Negativicutes > Sporomusales > UBA7701 > UBA7701. The sequence continues at coordinate 212,730 of DLGF01000014.1, read as the reverse complement.
TCTTGCCGCTGCAGGACGGGGATGTGCCGATGACCTACGCCGATGTCAGCGATTTAATCAACGATGTCGGCTTCAAGCCGGAAACAACGGTAAACGCCGGCATCGATAAATTTGTCGAATGGTATATCAATTATTATCACCCTGTGGCAAAATAGAGGTAGCGCGCAATTCCGCCCCAATCATGGAAGGAAAGCGGAAGAGCGGTCCGCATGTCTTGAAAAGGGAATGGTTGCAAGGATGCAAATCAATGTTTTACATATGGCCCATTTTGTCATACGCTATGGCGCCGAAAAACAGCTGTTGAATTACCTGACCTTTGTGAACGAATCGCCCAACGATATCCGGCACCATGTCTGCGCGCTGCGGCTCAGCGACCCGCTGCGCGAAGAGTTGACGGGTATGGCAATTCCTTTTATCGCTACCCGGCTGTGGCCCTGGAACTTGCCGGAGTTTTCCCGGTTTGTAAAAGAACATGATATTCACATCCTGCATGTCCACAACCAATTGCGCTTTCCTTTCCGGTCGCGGGTTCTTCCCAAACTGGCCGGCGTGCCCCTGATTGTAGAGCATGAACGCGGTATGGTCTGGAATACGTCGTCCACGCGTTTGATTAAATGGACCAATGGCTTGGTGGACGCCAACATATGCAACTCGTACGCCGGCAAAATCATGCTGAAACAGAAATGTGACATTGATGCCCGGGTGATTTACAACGGCGTCACCGAGCCTTGCGAGCAGGCGGAAATTAGCGTCCGGCTGAAAAGCCAGTTGGGACTTCCGGAAAATACGCCGATTGCCGGTTTTGTCGGCCGGCTGAACAATCCAAAGGGAGCGGAAGCTTTTATCCGGATGATCCCACTGGTGCACCAGGCCGTACCCCAGGCTAAATTTGTCCTGGTCGGCGACGGTCCGATGCGCGGCGACCTGGAGAACGAGGCTGAGAGCCTGGGTATCGCAGAGCAGGTTTATTTCATGGGATATCAGAAGAATGCCTTTCAGCTTATGAAGCAAATGGACGTGGTAATCGTTCCATCCTTCCGCGAGTCCTTCGGCAACGTCGCCATTGAAGCGGCCTTTGCCCAAAAGCCGGTGGTGGCCTCCAGTGTGGACGGGCTGGCCGAGGTGGTCGCCGACGGCGAAACGGGATTTTTAGTGGATTGCACCGAGCCGGTCGATTCCCGGGCGAAAGGCACCAACCGGCTTCCCACGACGGTGGTGGACGGACGCACCGGAGAAGTCAGGCCGCCTTATTTGCCCAATACCCAAATGCTGGCCGAAAAAGTGACTGCCTGTCTCCAAAATCCGGAAATGGCTGCCGCATTGGGTCGGAGGGGCTATTTGCGGGCCAAGAGCTTGTTTTCCTTAGACCGTTTTCGTACGGAGCTGGATAATTTATACCGGGAGCTTGTCTCGCGGCAGGACGGACGGCCTTTATAGGATGATCGCTGCCAAAGGGGCAGGACTTTTTTGCGATGAGAGGTATCGACAGTGCTGGATAACATACAGAATATCCTAATGATCCGCCGGGGCGCCATCGGCGACATCATTTTCACCCTTCCCTCCTACCATCTGCTGAGAGCCAATTTCCCCAACAGCAGAATCACTTATCTGGTCAAGGACAGCTACGCCCAGGTTTTAAAAGGTTTTCCCGGCCTGGATGAGGTACTGGTCATCAAGAAGGAAGAACTGGCTTCCCGCAGCGTTGCCAAGCTATGGAAAATGACTGCCGCCATGCTGCATACCGTCAAGGATCACAACTTCCAGCTGGCGGTCGATTTTGTCGGCCACGGGGAGCACGCCGTGCTGCTCTGGCTGAGCGGGATAGAACACCGGTGGGCGTCGATCAAGACCAGCAAGCCGGTGCGGCAGCTATTTTATACCCATTATTTTATAAGAGATCTGGACGAGGTTCACCTGATCGACCAGCATCTCAGGTTGCTGGAAACAGGCGGACTGACGCCTTTCCCGGTAACCAACCGGTACGTGGTACCGGAGGAGAGCCTGGAGAAAGCGAAGCACCTGTTTGAGCATTGGGGGCTGTCCCTGCAGAAGCCCACGCTCTATATTCAGCCTTTTACCGGTGATGGAAATGCGGGGAAAATGTGGCCGCTGGAGCGCTATGCGGCGGTCGCCGACTATTGGCGTGAGCAGGGGCTCCAGGTCATCTTCGGCGGCGGGCCGTCGGAACGGGACAAGCTGGCTGGCGTGGCCGGCCGTTTTCCGGTCGCCGCCGGGCAGGCCGATCTTGTCACCTCGATCGGCCTGGCGTCGCTGTCCTCCGTCGTGCTGGGCGGGGATACCGGGTTAATGCATGCCGCTCTGGCCACCGGAAGGCGGATCGTCATGCTGCTCGGCCCGACCAACTGCCACCGGGCCGGTCCCTACGGGCACCCCGAATGGGCGATCAAGCCGGGGAAAACCGGGATCGAAGACATCAGCGTGGAGCAAGTGCTGGAAGAAACCAGCGCGGCCTTAGCGAATCCGCTATAGTCTCCGCCGTCCTGTCCTGATTCACGGAGCCGCAAAAGGAATATAATACGCCATGGCTTCATGGCAAGCCGAAAGAGAAACTGCTTATGAACAACCTTGTATCCATCATTATCCCTGCCTATAATGTGGAAAAATACATCGGCGAATGCCTGGCATCCGTTCAAGCGCAAACTTTCGCGAACTGGCAGGCCATTGTTGTCGACGACGGTTCCACCGACAAGACCGCCGAAGTCATTCAAACCATAATTCAGCAGGATAACCGTTTCCGCCTGATCCGGCAGCCGAACGGCGGGGTTTCCAAGGCCAGAAACACCGGAATTGAGGCGGCAACCGGAGCCTACCTGGCTTTTCTCGACGGCGACGACATGTGGGAGCCGGCTTTTCTGGCGGAACTCATGAAGGCGCTCCAGGCCGGCAAGGCCGATATGGCCTATTGCGGCTACACGCACCTGTATGCCGGAGGGATTCGGCGGAAATTCAGCTACCCCTATGCCAGCGGCCGCGTTTTGTTTGATGTAATTCAGGGGAAAACGCAGATCCATATCGGGGCGATACTGGTTAAAAAAGACCTTGTCGACCGGTCGGACCTGCGGTTTACCGAAGGCTGCCTCGTCGGACAGGATCAGGAATTCATCTGGAAGCTTGTTGCCCAGGCCGATGTACAGGCCGTTGCCCAGGAGCTTATGCTTTACCGGATCCGCAGCGGATCGGCCGTAACCGCCCAGTGGAAATGGCAGAAGCATATTCATGCCCTGCAGGGCTTCAAACGGGCCGCCGAATACATCCTGCAGCATGCGCCCGCCGGCTATGACTGCCGGCAGCTCAGTCAGGCGCTGCATGAACGGATTGGTTATAAACTGTACAAATTTATCTGGCGGATGATTAAGAACGGCTATGACGAGGAAGCGCTGCAGCTCCTGGATAACGAAGAATACAACCGTTATCTCTCCTGCCTGGCGCCGGAGCGGATGAAAGCCGTCGACCGGCTGAAATACGGGATCGTAACCGCAAAAGCAGGAATATGGTGGAAATTGGCCAAATTGTTTTAAATATTGTAGGATTACGGCCGTGAAGTGAGCGGAACCCGTGGCCAAATAACCGCAAACGATTGCATTAGGGTGGGTTATTTTGAACAGTTCGTTAAGCGGCGCAATCTTGCGCGAAGAAACCCTGTCCAGCGCACAGTCAAGCGATAACGCCTTTCACGTCGCCTTTGGCGTCGACGCCCATTATATCAAAGGCATGGGGATCACCATTTTATCGTTGCTGGAAAATAATCCCGATATTCGTTTTGTTTTCCATGTATTCCACAGCTCCATTACGCCGGCTGATTACGGCAGGCTGAACCAACTGGTGAGCGAAAATCCCACGACAGTCAAGCTGTATCAGCTAAACCAGGAAACCTTTCGCCAGCTCCCGACATTCGCCCAGTTTACCAGCGCGATATACAACCGGCTGGTGGTCGCTGATAAACTGAAAGGCGTTGCCACTAAAGTGCTGTACCTGGATGCGGATATTGTTTGCCTGGGGAATATATCCGAATTATTCAGCCTGAAGATGGGCGAGAATATCGTCGCTGCTGTTCAAGCTACGGAACATGCCGTAGCGCGGCAGACGAAAAAGCTGAATATCACTGCTAATCGCTACTTTAATTCCGGTGTAATCTATATGGATATTGATAAATGGCATGCGCACGATATTTCCGCCAAAGCCCTGCAACTCATCGTCGAAAATTACGCTACCTTTGCCTTCCCGGACCAAGACGCGCTCAATATCGCGCTGAATAATAAGGTATTATATATCGATCCACGATGGAATTATCTCTATGATCTGGATAAGGACGCTATTCCGGCGGATACGGTATTGTTGCACTACGCCGGAAGAACCAAGCCATGGTGTGAATGGTACGTCAATCCCATGCGAAGCCATTTTCTGAAATACTATCGCCAATCGCCCTGGAAAGACGTAGCATTCAATCAGCCGACCCATTACAAACATATGAAAGCGTTTGCGAGAGTTTGCCGCAAAAACGGCGAATTGGGGAAGAGCATCTACTGGTATCTTAAATATTTGAAATTTAGGTTCAAGCATAAATAAAGCGAATGAGAGGCGACCAGATGGGTTTTCTAAGCAATGAAGAAGAATTCAGTCGTTACGGCTATTATTTGGTTTTATTGGCGGCGCTGGCCAGCGCTATTGTCCCCAAATTTATGCATAGCGTTTCTTATGTGGCCATAGCGTTTGCCTTGTTGCGTTATTACAAGTTTAAAGTCGGGATAAAGCCGGATCGGGTCATAATGTCCGGCATTATAGCATTTCTGACAGGATTATTGATTGCCAGCTCCTTCGCCCCCAACTGGCCGAAAGGCTATAGTGTGGTCGAATACTTTTTTAAGATCATGTGGCCGTTTCTGATAACCTCGTTATTTGTGAGCAACCGGCGGCAACTGGTTGGCGTTATAACCGTACTGGCGATTTCCATTGCCGGCCCGTCCGGTTATGCGATTTTTCAGGGACTGAGCGGAGAGGTCAGAGCCGGCGCTCATTTCAGTCATGTGAACAGGCTGGCTTTTTTTCTCGATATCTACATTCCGCTGTTATATGTTGCGACTATTGAAAAGAATATTCTGCCCCGGAAGTGCAGAATATTCACCGGCGCGGTGCTGGCGGTCGCCATCCCGGCGCTTGTTTATACCGGAACCAGGGGCGCCTGGCTGGCTGTCGGATTGACTTTTATGGCTTATGCATTGCTGAAAATCAGGGATAACAAAAAACTGGGAATTGCCTTATGCCTTGTCTTTGTGATCTTAGCCTCGGCTCTCCTCTCTTCCGAGCCAGTCCGGGACAGGTTCGCCACCATTTTTAATCCTCAGTTCAGCTCCAACAGCGAACGGGTCCTGATCTGGGAAAGCGCGGTCGCCATGTGGCGCGATTATCCCCTGACGGGAGTGGGGCTCGATAATTTCGAGAAAATGGAGGAAATATATCTTTCCCCCTTGCATAAAGAGCCGATCCATACACACGCCCACAATATTTTCCTGAACTTTCTGGCCGAGACGGGATTGGTAGGCTTGAGCGGCTTTCTCGGCTTATTTGCCTGCATATTGTGCCGGCTGGCGCGCCATAGTCGAAATCCGCTCATGACAGCGGCCATATTGATTACCTGCAATCTGCTGCTGCATGGATTGGTTGACAACAATTTTTATCATCAGGCTTCCATGCAGGCCTACTGGTTTGTTTTGGGCCTGTCGATCGCCAGCGTAAAAATTCTTGCCGATAATGGCTAATCTGGAGATGAGTCAATATGGAGTCAGCGAATAGCGATATTATGGAAATCGTTGGGATTCATGTTTCAATGCCAGTACGATGTGTCAGACATATGGACTAGACATGCCATATGAACAGGCTGTATATTTTGGTAGGGAGGATTTGGGGTGAAAATGCTTGATTTTCAAGATGCCATAATAGGCAACAAGATAATTGATGAACTAAAACAAGATGATAAAGAACAATTACATATTGCTTTTGGTGTTGACTCTAATTTTGCTTGTCATATGGGAGTCTTAATGGCGTCAATAGTTTTTAATAATCCCAACCTTAATTTTATTTTTCATGTTCTCGCAACATCGCTGGATGATGACAACGTTAATCGTCTGAAGTTATTCGCCCAGAAAAATAGTACTAAAATTGTAATCTATGACATTGACGATAAATTCTTCAGTTCATGGCCTAATGCAAGGCGTTTTACTACGGCCGCATATTTTAGGCTGATGCTTCCGGAGATTATTCATGATGCTCTATATGTTCTGTATTTAGATTCCGATATGATATGTATGGGAGATATATCTAAGCTTATTCATTTGGATTTAGGCAATAATGTGTTGGCTGCGGTAGGTGACACAGAAAAAGTTCAAGCAAAGCAAAATTTAGCCTTAAACCTTCGCGACCACATCTACTTTAATTCCGGTTTTCTTTATATCAACATTGAGAACTGGAGGCTAAATAACATTTCAGAAAAAGTGATAAATTTATTATCCACTAATCCAAACAATTTAAGCCTCCCCGATCAAGACGCTTTAAACATTTTACTTTCCAATAAAGTTACATATCTTGATAGAGAGTGGAATTGTCTATCATCGCGCAAACATAGTAAACCCATTTTTTTACATTTTGCAGGGCTAACCAAACCTTGGATCATGGGTTACCCTGGAGAAAATATGTATTTGTATTATAAAAATATGTCGCCTTGGGTCAATATTCCGCTTGAATTACCTAAACTATATTCTGATATGAGAAGATACTCTAAGATGCTAATAAAAAAAGGGGAAATATTGAGCGGACTAAACTGGTATCTTAAATATCTTTGGACAAAGACAAGACAAAAATAGCTCATCACTAAAAGAGCCATTCAGACTCCAGCAGCAATTTTACCATGCATATTCAATCTACCTACCTACGCGATGAATAATATTAAATTGATTAGTAGCTATGTATTTCTGGTAATTACACCATGGAAAGATGTCAAGGAAAATTATGGAAAAAGAGGATAATATCGTTCCATTTTCCCACTGGTACCGGAAGTATACCTTGAGAAGCACATTCGGAAATAAGAACCTGGAGTGCAGGACTCCAGGTTCTTTAAATAAACAGGCCTTTGTCTGTTTATAGTTGCTTTAGTATTTTCCGGCGTTTTTTCCAAATCATCCAGTCGGAATAAAGGTTATGGAACGGCGAAAAGAGTTTCGGGTAGGTAGGAATATAGCGAAAATCTTCTCTTGCTTGATTATAATTCAATATTATGATCTTTTCCGCTTCCCAGGGATGGCCCCGCCAGCCGCGGAAGGAGAATCCCGCCAGTATTTTTTCATATTCCGCAAACCGCGTTTCGTTCAGAATATATTCCACGGTTAGGAAGCCGGTGCTCGGGACGACGAATGGCCATTTGGCCTTGGCGATAAGTTTATTGAAGACTTGTTCATTTAAATCAGCACTAAACGCTATGATCTGCGAAGAACCAAGCTGGTTGCTGGTGGCGAGCATCGTGGATAAATCTTGATAAAATTTAGCGCGATTGAAGTTAGGGCAATATCGACTGATATGGGCCTGATGAACCCTTTCATTTCGCGGGAACCAAACTTCCAACGAACTGCTATAAAACGGAGCATTCAGAATCAAAGCGTTCTGACTCATTTTTTCCGCCGGGCCGCCAGTATTGCAGACGCATAATATATTCGTCTTACGGCCGGCATTTTTACCAAAAGTGTTGTATTCGTTGAACCTGACGACTAAATCACAAGAGTCGATCAGTTCGGATAAATCATATTGGATAGGAGCATTGCCAACGATCGCCATTTTTTTATTCATTTCCAGTTCTCTCTCTTTTTATTTATTAGGATGCTAACACGCCAAAAACATCATTAATCGTTCTACCAGCCAATGATAAACTCCTGCAAAATAATAGATCTAAAATTTAACCAGGAAAGGTGATATTCCGCGAGCTCATTCTCGGTGACGGCTAGTTAACTTTTATGTTCAGCACCTCATGCTAAAGGTTACAGCCAGATCTTTTTATGATTTCAGGTTGCGTCCGGCATCTACGTTCTCTGATTGAGCTTTATGGCGGCGGGGGCTGCCAGGCGTTTGTCGATAAACCGTTTATGAAATTGTTCCCCAAAAGCCTTACGATCATTGGCGATGAAAATTGGGTCAGATTTTTTAGCCAGTTATTTCATAGGTACTTATTGTTGTTTAAAAAGAAATAGAGTTATATAATAAAATAGCCCAATTTACAATACTTATCAAAGTCTAAAGAGACATGAAGCTCATGTCGTTGTTACCGATAGCTTGGGAACTGTTTGTCAGGCAACCTACCGAAACCCGGAAGGCGGAATATGCATTTGCTTTTCAAGGATGCAATGAAATTCTTGCGTCCGGTTTATAATGTACAAATCCTGAAAGTACGGAGGAGAACCGGTGGCAGACACTATAAAGATCATGCAGATGAACTCCATGAGCATTTGGCGCGGCGGTGAAGAAAGTGTTTTTTTGCTGTGCAGGGAGTTGATGGCCTTAGGGGTAAGCGTCGTTCTGGCGTGCCGAGACGAAAGCCCTACTGACCAAAGAGCAAGGGATGCCAATATTCCGGTTGTCAACCTGCCGCTCCGCAACGCTATTGACATAAAGAGCGCCTGGACGCTGGCCAATTATTGCCGGGAAAACGCCATCGGCATCATCCATGCCCATAATGGGCGCGACTATTGGTTGGCATGCCTGGCCAAAACTTTTAACCCCCAATTAAAAGTAGTAATAACCAGGCGCATATTGGCTCCTCTAAAAAACACGAGGCTGCACCGGTGGCTGTATAAAAAGGTTGATCAGGTAATCGCCGTGTCGCAAGCGGTAAAAAACGCGATCACGGTTTTCCCGTCAGAAAAGATAACGGTGGTTTATAACGGAATAGATATACAAGAATACTCTGCTGCGTCCCCGGGAGCGTTGCGGAAAGAGTTAGGCCTTGCCGCCGGAACTAAAATTGTCGGCATGGTCGGCCAGATTCATCCCAGCAAGGGCCATTGGACTTTGCTTCGCAGCATCCCGGCGATCCTGTCCGCGAATCCCGACACGGTTTTTGTCGTCGTTGGCGGCGGCGATAGTTCTGAGCTGCAGGAAATGAACGGGGACGTCCATTTCTTGGGGGCGCGAAGCAATATTCCCGAGATCATGAAAGACCTGGATGTTTTCGTGATGGCATCCCTAAACGAGCCGTTTGGACGGGTGACAGTCGAAGCCATGGCCGCGGGGGCTCCCGTTGTCGGGAGCAATAGCGGAGGAACGGCGGAAATTATTGCCGATGGCGAAACCGGCCTGCTTTTCCCGCCCGAGGATCCGGCAATGCTGGCGCAAGCTGTAATAAAGGTATTGACTGACGACCAATTAGCCGCCAAACTGAAAGCGGGGGGCATTCACACGGCTAATCGGTTTACTGGTAAAAATATGGCGACAAATTACAAAAACATTTATCACGGTATAATGGAATAAAAAGTTAAAGTCTTCAATGAATACTTGTTGGTCGGATAAGGTGATTGTCACTGATTTTGCCATGAGAGAAAGTATAAGGCAAGGGGACGATGGTGCTGTCCTGTAATACAGGGCAGCACCACCGTCCCCTTGTCCACTGTCTTTCTGGTATTTTCTTGATATCCCGTTCTTCAAAAGCGAACATCGCTGTTTCAAAGCTTGTCAATCTTCGAAAGAAATGCCGGCGGTGAGGGCCAATAGGGGCTACTGCCGCCGTAGGGCGGATGTTCCATGCGCCGGGGTGGAGGTCAGCCTGGCCAGGGGAAGTGGCGTAATATAAAATGAAATGTTATAATTTAATCTTAGAGAAAAAGGTATCAAGGTGAAATGATCGGTTTCTGAACAATACTGCGAAAAGTGGTGAACGGACTGTGAATGAGGCTGAGCGTCTGAATCAAATAATGAACATATTATATCAGGAAGAGTCGGTGACTACGGAGAATTTGGAGAACTTGTTTCATGTTTCCTCCATTACAATAAGGCGGGATCTTCAAAAATTATATGAGAAAGGCCTGGTTGTCCGTTACCGCGGAGGCGCGATGCTGGCCCGGTCGACCTTCGGGCATGTGCCTTCTTTGCACGAGCGGGAAACGGAAAACCTTCAAAAGAAACGGTTCATCGCCAAGGCGGCCGCCAGCCTCGTCAAAGACGGCGAGGTTATTGCCTTGGACGTCGGCAGCACCACGATCGAACTCGCCAAAGTGTTAAGGGGCCGCAATAATATTACTGTTTTCACAGCCAGTCTGACGATTGCAGGTATCCTCCTAAACACCAATGTAGCGGTATACCTTGTCGGCGGAATGCTGCAGCATAATGAGAACTGTCTCGGCGGACCGATCGCCAGAGGGGTAATACGCCAGTATCACTTTGATAAATTTTTCCTGGGCGCGGCCGGGATTTCGGAGAATTCCGGTATCACCGACTTTGGCATGGACGAGGTGGAAACAAAGAGGGCTTTCATCGAGCGGTCGAAGGAAGTCATCGCGCTGACCGATTCAAGCAAATTCGGCAAGGTGTCCTTCATCAATATTTGCAAATTCAGTGATGTTAAAATGATTGTGACGGATTGTGATATCGATCCTCAAATGCCGGCTAATTTAAAGAAAAGAGGCGTTGACCTTCTCGTCGTAAATTGTGATGATGATTTGGTGTAAAGCAATCCTTTAAAAACGCCCTGGCGGGCTAGGCCATGACAGCGTTTCGACTGCAATTGGTTGGCGCGATTTTTTAGCATAACAAGAGAAGTTTTCTTAGGAAAACTTCTCTTGTTCTATATAGGCGGAATATCGCACGCCCGGCGCGTGGCTTCCATATCCCGCCCAGGAGTCCGGGAGCAAGGACATGATTGAGCGCTTCTCCTGGACGGTCAAAGTAGAATGCGGCTGGCGGCAGACCTTTGTTCGGCCAAGCATGCATGCCCTTTTGATTACATTTCTATGCCGGCAACCTAGAAAATTGAGTAGCCCATTAGATAATTTGTACAATGTTTGCGGGTCAAAACAAGAAAAAGCCTGGAATCCTCGCTAATTGCTAGATAGCCTTTTGATAAAATTTACTTGTATTCTCTGATAAGTTGAATTCTGGAGGATAATTGTAATCAATTCAGATTTTAAATAAAATAAGAATGCAGTCGTTAAAAGGACCTAATAGATGGAAAGGCTGGGTGTAGTATGCGAATTGTAGTTGCACCGGATTCATTCAAGGGGACTGTGTCGGCGGTGGGAGCTGCCAATGCCATAGAAAAAGGAATAAAGCGGGTTTTTTTCGATGCTGAAGTCATAAAGATGCCAATCGCCGACGGCGGGGAAGGAACTGTAGAAGCATTGGTTACAGCCACTAATGGCCAGATTGTATACCAAGATGTGATTGGCCCGCTTGGCCATAGGACAAAAGCTTTCTGGGGTATTATGGGAGACGGCGAAACTGCGGTTATTGAAATGGCGGCGGCATCGGGACTGCCTCTTCTGCCCGAGGGCCAAAAAAATCCGCTGATCACAACAACGCTGGGAACGGGAGAACTGATAAAGGCAGCTCTGGACAGGGGATTGCGAAATATCATTATCGGCATTGGCGGCAGTGCTACGAATGATGGCGGGAGCGGTATGGCCCAGGCGCTAGGAGTAAAGTTTCTGGATGCCGAGGGAAAAGAGCTTTCTTACGGCGGTGCGGCTTTGGCAAATCTGGACAGGGTGGACATTTCCGGTTTGGACGAGCGGCTTAAGGATACCAGGGTCATGGTAGCCTGCGATGTGGATAATCCTTTATGCGGGCCCAAGGGAGCATCAGCCGTCTATGGCCCGCAGAAAGGGGCAAGTCCGGAAATGATTGCGCAACTGGATGCTGCGCTGCGGCATTTTGCGGCAAAAGTTCAAAAGGCGACAGGGAAGGATGTGGCGGAGAAGCCGGGAGCGGGAGCTGCCGGCGGACTGGGGGCCGGACTGTTATTTTTTACGGAAGCCGAACTGAGACCCGGCGTGGAAATTGTTCTAGAAGCGATTGGTTTTGAAGAGACAGTGAAGCCGGCACAACTTGTAATCACCGGGGAAGGGCGCACCGATTTCCAGACGGCATTTGGCAAGGCGCCGGTAGGAGTAGCCAAGCTGGCCCAAAAGTACAATGTTCCCGTATTGTGTATTGCCGGTGGTCTGGGGCAAGGGCATAAGGAAGTGCTGAAGCACGGAATTGACGGAGTGACGAGTATCGTACCCGGCCCGATGACCCTGGAGGAATGTTCGGAGCTCGGAGCGGAATTAATCGAAGACGGCGTCGAACGCCTTTGCAATATTGTTAAAGTAGGAATGAATATGAAACGGGGGCGCTGTGCTGAAGAAGGCTAAGCTGGTTTGTACGGCCGGGCCTGGTACTGATTCATCGACAACATTAGCTCGGAGGCAGGGGGAGGTTAGGCTATTTCTTGCAACCTACCGGCCCAAACATGCCCAATAAAAATCAGCGGGACTCTTCCTGCTGATTTTCTTGTTTTGGAAGGGCTTAATCACTTGTTGCTAAATAACTGTTGCGTCCATACCCAATTGGATTTATAATTAAGTTAATGATCGATAACGATCAAAAATGATCAAAAATTAATTATTAAAACATAAAAAAACATTATGATCGATCGAGATCGAACCCATTGCAATTTCCGACTGGTCCGGAGCTAAGCCGGTACCGTCAGACTGTCCTTTTAGAATCTTATTATTTGCGTGAAGGTGGTAGCAAGTCTTGCGGCGCTTGGGAGTCCGGAAAAACATTATTTGCAGGAGGAAAGCAGCCGGTCAAAGGATTTAGGCAGATTGGCCGGGAGGGCGACCGGGATTGATCCGCAAAGCAAATGGATAAGAGTAGGGGAGGGGGGAATTCCTAACAGCAAAAATTGCCGGAAATCTAATGCATAACAAGAAGGGGAGGTTCCAGTGAGTAAAAAAATTGCAATTTTGGGCAGTAGCGGAGGCAATCTGTATGCCTTGGGCGGCAAGGATCCCAAGGGCCTGCTCGGAGAGACCGTTCAACAAATTAAGGCCGCGGGGATGGAAGTAGGCGCGGTATTATTTGTCGCAGCGGAAGCTTCGATGGATTTCGTAAAGCCGACAACCAAGACCCACTTATGGACCTGGGACGGCAATGATCTAGGGATCGTTTTGTCGGGAACACTGGACGAGGTCAACGCGGCCGCGGCGGCTGAGGACCAAAAAGTAGCCCAATTAATTGCAAATGGGGAAATCGACGGAATCATTCTGGCCAGCGCGGACCCGGAAAGAATCAATAAAGAATCGATCGAAGCGGCGATCAAAGCCAAAATTCCGGCCACCGGCACCGGCGGAACGTCCATGGCCAAAGCGCAAACGAAAGGCTTGAAGGTTATTGCTGTTTCCGGAACAACAGGCACCACCAACCGGACCAGGGCGGTAGCCAGTCTGTTTGCTCTGGCAAAACATTGGGACATGAAATATCGTCCGGCGATCGGCAATGCCGGGGAGATCGAACAGTCGGGAAGCGTCTTTTCGCGGATAAGCCTCCGGGGAATCTTGATGGCTTCATTGCCGGGTTTCATCGCCATGGCGCTTACTCTTGTCATAAGTAAAATTCCTGGAATGCCGGAATCGGTGACATCGCTTTTTGACACCATGATCGGGGCGTTGCCGATTATTGTTGCCGCCGTTGCGGCCAAACAAGTATCCGGCATGAATGAAGTTGCCATTGTGTCCGGCGTGGTGGCGGGCGTCTTGTCGACAGACGGCGGACTGATTGGCGGGATCATCGGCGGCGTGGCGGCGGGAATACTCGTGAATGTCTTCCTGATGAAATGCCTCCAGTGGAAATTCCCGGGCACTACCGCCAATATAGTGGCCGGCGGGCTGTCCGGCCTGATCGCCGGCTTATTGGTCCATTTCCTGATTGCCCCGGTGGCGTTAATGGCCGGTAACGGGATCAGAACTTTAATTGACATGGCCCTTCAGTACAATGCTGTTCTTTGTGGAGCAGTAGCGGGACTTTTGATCTGGCCGGCGATTATCGGCGGTGTGTATCATGCTGCTATCCTTCCTATCGTTATGCTTGAGATGGAAAAGACGGGAAACAGTTTTCTGGGAGCCATCGACATGTGCGGCTTGGTCATGGTATCGGCGGGAATTACCCTGGCCAACACGATTTACCCGCGCATCAAGGATGAAGCCGCTGTTGCGGCCCCGGGGTTCTTTATCAATATAGCCTTCGGCACCTTCGTTGAGGCTTCATACCCATTTATGTTCTCCAATAGACTGGTTTTTGGCGGCGCTTTGCTGTCGGCATGCATCTCGGGAGCTGTCGTGGGACTCTTCCAGGTCCGGGGCACGGCATATGTGCCGTCAGTGGTCGCCCCCACGTTGTCCAACCATCCCGCCGGCTTTTTGATCAGTATGCTGGTGGCGGGGATCAGCGCCTTTCTGATCACGTTGATGGCCAATAAAATCGCCAGGGTGAGGGACGCGAAAAAGGATAAAGAAATTACGTTAAGCTAACCAATTTTATCAAAAAAGAAGGGTTAATGGATATGATCAAGGCAGATATGCAAAGGAAAATGGAACTTGCAAGGCAGAAAGTGCTAAAGGCTATTGAATTACATGGCGGAACAACGCTGCTTTCAACCGGCATCACGGGAGACGACGCCCGGATGGCCAAAGCCGCTATCGACGCCGGAGCGAGGATGCTCGAACCGAACCATCCGGCAGTAGTACTGGCCCGGGGCTACAAAGGCGTAACCAGCATGCATAAAGCGGAGCAAATTCGCCATGAGATACCCATAGCCGAAATGGCCAAGGTGACTTCCGGCGTTCGTCAGATCGCCGGACCCGACATCTATATAACCGTGGGTATTCCGGGAGGATTTACCGAAGTGCTGCCTACCCTGCTGACCGACGCTGATTTCAAGCTCATGTCCGAAGCCGGCGCCGACGGGCTGCATGTCCATAAAACCGGCCTGGACGACCTGGAGGAAATCGTGAAGAAAGCCCATTTCTTCGGACTGCTCGTAGACGCATATATCGGGCGCCCCCAGGACCTGCATCCCTTTGGAATCCCCGCGGAAACACCGGAAGAAGTAGCCAAAGTCGCCGTGGAAATGGAGAAGATCGGGGTGGATCTCATCGGGCTCATGACGGGTATGAGCTATGAAGGAATTGCCGCAGGAGAGATTCCGGAAATAATAAGGGAACGCCTTAAAGCGCTGGTTGAGTCGGTTCATGTTCCTACCCTTGCGGAAGGCGGCATCAATGTCCAAAATCAAAAAGCCTTTAGAAATACAGGCGTGAATATTCTTGTTGTCGGAACGGCGATCGATGATATGGCCGGCAATGCCGTAAAAGAAGCGGTCCGCTCCTTCCTTCCCCAGGTGGTTGCCTAAAAGATCCTGACCTGTCTGGGAAGACAGAAAGGCAAATATCCGGCGTCCGGGTTGATGCATCCGCTCCGTTTACGCATCAGTCCCGGACGTCGGATACTGCTGTTTTTGAAGCGCCTCGTCGTTGGAGCCTGGAAATACGCGCAAAGCAAGGGCAGAAAACAGGCTGGCGTTCACCGGCATCGGCTATGGTATATGCATTGATGCAATGCTCATAAAGGTTGTCCATTGCTCTAAATATGGAAACCAGCAATTCATATGGTTGCTGGTTTTTTTATGAGTAGGATATATTAAGTAGTAAAAAAATTAGACTGAATCAGAACCCGATTTTATTGGTCTTCAACGATAAGTTTAATGAAAAATGTTATGTAAGTAAACCTCAAATCGCCTTTTGAGGGCTTTGCCTCCTCAATTCTGCCCTTCAAATTTTATTACAAAGAAAGGCTTCAGTATCACATGATACTGAAGCCTTTCTTTGAGCAGAACTTTTGTTCAAAGAGCCATAAGCAAGCATTATAGTTTCGGTTTAAAGAGACTACACAATTATCCACTTAAAACTTAATTTGGACTTTAAGGGATTTTTTTAAATTAACTGCTGTTTTCTATGAATCTAAAAATATTTTCCAATTTAAATTCATGAGTCATATAATGATGGATTTTTTTGTTAAGTAACATAATCTACTTATGTTGCCTGATTTGATATGAAATTAGTAACAGTAATTCAATTTTTTCCCGTAATTTCCCTTTATTTCGACTTGTTTAGATAAAAAATTTATAGATTCAGCTTTATATAAATATTATCTAGTTCATCCTTGGTAATTCCGATATAAGCAAGGGTTATTTCCGGGGTTGAATGATTAAGCAGCTTTTGAATTCTGGTTATATCCGCTCCATTTTTGTGGGCCCAATAACCAAAGGTTTTACGCAAGGTGTGAGTTCCGATTGCTTCTTTAATGCCTATAGCGCGGGCCGCCTTATTGATAATTCGATAAGCTTGTATCCGCGTAATAGGATAATCTCCTTTTTTACTTTTGAACAACCAGCCATTGTCGACTTTAATATCGCCAAGATATTCTTGGATGGCTTTTTTACAGGTATCGGAAAGCGGAAAATTTTTGGGTTTTCCGGTTTTTTTTTCGCGGAGAATAATGCGGTCTATCTCTTTTACATCGTCAATTGTTAAAGATAACAAATCCGAAATTCGCAAGCCGCTATTAATACCTAAGACAAAGAGCAGATAATCCCGTAAGTTTTTATTTTTTAGATAACATTTCATAGCTCTAATTTGTTTTTTACTACGGATTGGTTCAACGTATTCCATATTTCTAATCACATCCAATAACAATATTTATACGTAATTTTAATATGCAATATAAAAATACCTTTTAAAATCCTAAAAAAGATGTAACATAAGTAGATTATGTTACATTAATGCACAATTTTTTGTAAAATCAAAGTCTTGACAATTGCTAAACACAAAATTTCAATTCGGATGTGGCAGAAAAATGGTCAGAGCTTTCCTCCGGGGGGAGTCTCTTTTTAAATATACTAATATGCGAAAGGATGGATGCCAAAATGAAAATGAATTTGACAATGAAAATGGTAGTTTATTTTTTGCTGGTCGTACTCACCGCGGCGGTGGGATTCGCCTACACGATCGGAAGGGTCAACAATATCACGGAGCTCATAATACAGATCGAGAAAGAGGATATCCCCCGCTTGCTGGCGGTAAGCCGGATAAATAACAATGCCAGCGACCAAGTGGCGTATCTTCGGGGGTTTTATATGACCAATGATCCGCAAATGCTGAACGATTATAAAAAGACCTCGGAAGAAAGCAGCAAAATAGAAGATGATCTGATCAATTCGGCCCGAGCCCCGGAAGCCAAACGCCTGGCCACTGAAGCCAAAGCGGTGGACGACAAGTATTCGGAGATCGTCGAAAGGAAATTTATACCCCTGGTGCAGGCCGGCAAGAAAGAAGAGGCTCTTCAGGTAATGCGGCAGGAAATAGCCCCGGTAACCCAGGAACTGTACGAGAAGTTCGATCAGTTGCAGGATTATCGCAATAAGCGGATCAACGACTCGATGCGTAGTGCGGAAGAAAATGCTGCGGGGGCCAAGACGGCAGCCGTCATGGCAGGAATATTTTCCGCTCTCCTGGGCATTGTGATCGGCTTTTTCGCCGCCCGCAGCATCGCCCGTCCGGTCAACGAACTGGCGGCGGTGGCCCAGAAGGTGGCCGGCGGAGATCTTACCGAGCAGGTAAGGGTGGACCGTCAGGATGAAATCGGCCAGTTGGCTACATCTTTCAACACCATGGTTGTTCAGCTCAAAAGCCTCATCAAGCAGATCAACGCGAACGCCGAGCAGGTTGCGGCCTCCTCCGAGGAACTGACGGCCAGCTCGGAACAGTCGGCCCAGGCGGCCGATCAGATTGCCACTTCAATCACTGGCGTGGCCACCGGGGCCAACGAACAACTGGCGGCCGCCAACGAGACTTCGGCGATTGTGGAGCAAATGTCGGCCGGCATCCAGCAGGTAGCCGCCAACACCAACCACGTCGCGGAGCAATCGGCCCGGGCAGCCGATAAAGCTAAGGAAGGCGGCAAAGCGGTTGAGAAAGCGGTGAGCCAAATGGCTCATATCGAGAACACCGTCAACACCTCCGCCAAGGTAGTTACCAAACTCGGCGAACGTTCCAAAGAAATCGGCCAAATCGTCGACACAATCTCCGGCATTGCCGGCCAGACCAACCTGCTGGCCCTCAACGCGGCCATTGAGGCGGCACGGGCAGGCGAGCAAGGCCGGGGTTTCGCGGTAGTTGCGGAAGAGGTAAGGAAGCTGGCCGAGCAGTCGCAGGAAGCAGCCAAGAAAATCGCCGAGTTGATCGGGGAAATTCAGGGCGATACTGATAAAGCGGTTGTGGCCATGAACGAAGGCACGCGGGAAGTGGAGACCGGGGCCGAAGTCGTCAACGCCGCCGGCGTGGCGTTCCAGGAAATCGTGGAACTGGTGTCGCAGGTGTCGAGCCAGGTCAGAGAAATCTCGGCGGCCACCCAGCAAATGGCGAGCGGCAGCCAGCAAATCGTAGGGGCGGCCAGGAAAATAGACGCCTTGAGCAAAACGTCGGCGGGTGAAGCGCAGAGCGTTTCGGCGGCCACCGAGGAGCAACTGGCGTCGATGGAGGAGATCGCCAATTCCAGCCAAGCGTTGGCGCATTTGGCCCAGGACCTTCAGGCGGCGGTCGCCAAGTTCCGGGTGTAACGGAAGGGGGAATATGATACATGGCGGAAGAACAACTGGTTCTGTTTCGTCTGGGCAATGAAGAATATGCAATATCCATTACCCAAGTCAAAGAGATCATCCATTACCGGGATGTTACCAAGCTTCCCGATATTCCGGAATATATTGAAGGTATAATCAGCCTCCGCGGCAAGATCATTCCGGTGGTCGACCTGGCGATGCGGCTGGCGCTGACAAAGTCAAAGGCGGACGATAAGCGGGCGCTGATCGTCGAGACGACGGGGCTGGAAATTGGGATAGTGGTGGATGAAGTGACGGAGGTAATCCGTCTCCAGGACAGCGCCATCGAAGCGCCGCCCGTGGCGGCTGCGAACGTATACATCCGGGGGATCGGAAAAGAAGGAGACCGGCTCCTCATCATCCTGGACGTCGACAGGCTGTTCGGGGATGAAGAGCTGAAGGAGTTGAAGAAAGCAGGGTAATGAGAAGAGGGTTCTGCCGATGGTGGCAGAACCCTCTTTGTATAAGAAAAACCACGTTAGGCAAGGGACTTTTTTGCCATACTAATCGCAAAGAAGGTTTTGCGCCCGGAGAAAATCCGCCGAATCCCGGATGGAAATCCAGCGGTTATAGTAGCCGCCGGGGAATTCGACACCAACGCAAGCTTGGTGATCAACCAGTACAAGGAGATGCCATGACACAGAGAAAAGCAACGACAGAAACCGGCTGGAACTTTGACAACAGCTATGCCCGCCTGCCGGAATTGTTTTTTAGCCGCCTCCACCCGGCCCCTGTGAAAGCGCCGAAGCTGGTCCTTCTGAATCATGCGCTGGCTGCATCCCTGGGGCTGAACGCCGAGGAGCTGCAAAGCGAAGACGGCGTGGCGGCCCTTGCCGGCAACCGGATCCCGGAAGGCGCTTCACCGCTTGCTCAGGCTTATGCGGGGCATCAGTTCGGCCATTTTACGATGCTGGGGGACGGCCGGGCCCTGCTGATCGGCGAGCAAATCACTCCCTCCGGCGAGCGGTTTGATATTCAGCTCAAGGGTTCAGGCAGAACGCCATACTCCCGTCAGGGGGATGGCCGGGCGGTACTTGGGCCGATGCTGCGCGAATACCTTATCAGCGAAGCAATGCACGCGCTTGGCATTGCCACCACCCGCAGCCTGGCGGTGGTGACAACCGGCGAGGCGGTAATCCGCGGAACCGACCAGCCTGGTGCGGTTCTGACCCGCGTGGCTGCCAGCCATCTGCGCGTCGGCACTTTCCAGTACGCTTCCCAATGGGGCACGACGGAGGAGCTCCGGGTCCTGGCGGACTATTCCCTAAAGCGCCATTTTCCGGACGCTGTGGCCGGCGAGAACCGCTATCTTTCGCTGCTTCAGGAGGTGATCAGGCGCCAGGCCGGGCTGATTGCCAAGTGGCAACTGGTCGGCTTTATTCACGGGGTGATGAACACCGATAACATGACCCTCAGCGGCGAAACTATTGATTATGGTCCTTGCGCCTTTATGGACGCCTATGATCCGGCGACGGTATTCAGTTCCATTGACATTCGAGGCCGTTATGCTTATGGCAATCAGCCGCCTATTGCCGGATGGAATCTCGCGAGATTCGCGGAAACCCTGTTGCCGCTGCTGCACGCCGACGAGGCGCAGGCCGTTAAACTGGCCCAGGACGCGCTTGCCGGTTTTAGTGAGTTGTATCACTGCAATTGGCGGGCGGGAATGAGAGCAAAGCTGGGAATATTTAACGAGGAGGCCCAGGATGAGGCCCTTATCGAAGACCTTCTCAGCATGATGCAGAAGTATCGGGCGGATTATACCAATACCTTCCGCGCCTTAACTTTTGACAGGCCTGAGGAAACGGCCTTCCTTGGCACTCCGGAATTTGACCGGTGGTATGAGCTGTGGCAGGCCAGACTAGGCAGGCAGCAGGAAGCGAAAGCCTCCTCGCAGCAACTGATGCGAAACTGGAACCCTGCGGTGATTCCCCGCAATCACCGGGTCGAGGCCGCACTGGAAAGCGCGGTGGAACGAGGCGACTACAGGGTGATGGAGCGGCTCCTCCATATTCTTTCCAGTCCCTACGCCCACACCGCCGAACAGGCTGAGTATTCCACGCCGCCCGAGCCGCCGGCCCAGCCTTACCGGACGTTTTGCGGCACCTGAATGAGAGCGCCTGAAAGGTTACGACAGGTTTATAATTATAGAATTTTAGAAAGGGTTAAATCCCGGTCTGCTCGAATCCACATACTAAACGATGAAATGTGTTTGAGATTATAGCGGATTTTCCCCATACTTGTCGAAAAGAGAATAGATCAAAGAATGACGGAGGTGATGTAATGAAAGCAAAAGACATCATGGTTCAGAATGTTATTACCGTTCACCGGAACGCGACCATTAAAGACATTGCCAAAGTATTGATCGATCATGGCATTTCGGGCGTGCCGGTGGTGGATGACGCCGACGCGCTGGTAGGCATTGTCAGTGAAGGGGATTTATTGCACAAAGAAGCCAACCCGCGGCTGCCTGATTATGTCAATATTCTTGGCGCAGTCATCTACTACAACGGCGTGGAGCACTACCGCGAGGACTTCAAAAAGCTGATGGCCGGGCAGGCGGCGGACATTATGACGAAAAAGGTGGTTTCAGTATCCGAGGAGACTGACATTATGGACATCGCGCAACTGATGCTGGAGCGAGGCATCAAACGGGTACCCGTCGTCAAAGACGGCAAAATTATCGGGATTATCAGCCGGGCTGACATTGTTAAGCTGTTGGTAAACTGAATCATATCGCCCGGTAATGGAATTGGCGACACGCCCGTTGACCGATTCGGAACGACTGGATGAGGACTGCCTCGGCAGGAAGATTACGGGAAGGAAACTGGCGTGAAAAAGCGGCGTTGATTACAGGTATGATCATCAGGATGGAGCTTACCACAACTGGCAAAATGCCCTCGTCCGAAAAGGACGAGGGCATTTTGCCTATTGGTCAGTATCGGCCGCTTGGGGACAAGCGGTCTTCTGGCCGGTCGGCTCAACCGCATTCACATAGTTGAGCCCCCATTGGCATAATGTTGCTAAAATGGGTAGAAGGCTTTTACCGGCAGCGGTTAAGGAATATTCTACTTTTGGCGGCACTTGCGTATAAATAACCCGGTTTACCAGCCCGCTCTCTTCCAGCTCTCGGAGTTGTTGCGTCAGCATTTTCGGGGTAATGCGGGGCAAGGCCCTTTTTAATTCGCTGAATCGTATGATATTTTCGCCCAGATACCAGAGAATCAGGGATTTCCACTTTCCGCCGATCAGGTCCAGCGTCAACTCCATCGAACACTGATATTCGTTATTTCTGAATTGGATCATTGTCGCGCCTCACGTTTTTTCCAGAATGGAGCCGGTATACAAATAGGTACTATGCCACAAATAAGTGCGTACTTGTCAGTTCTGACCACTAATATCTATTATTATAACATGGAAAGAAATTTATGGGGCGGTTGACGGAGACAGGCGGTTATAATTTTCGGCGGAAGCGGCATTGAGAGGTTGGTATTCGCCAACGTCCGGCGCCGCCAGCCCGCAGTCTGAAAAAATAGATGGGGAGGCCGATTATGAAAGTTGTTGCGTTTAACGGTAGTCCAAGGATCAATGGGAATACTGCCCAGAGTATTCAGATTGTCTTTGCGGAGTTGGAGAAAGAAGGCATTGAAACCGAACTTGTCCAGTTGGGGGGACGCAAGGTTTATGGCTGCCTAGCCTGTGGAAAGTGCTGGGAGACTAGAGACAACCGCTGTATACGGCAAGATGATGAGATGAACGGGTTTATCCAGAAGATGCGGGAGGCGGACGGAATCATTATTGGTTCTCCCACCTATTTCAGCAACGTATCTACGGAAGTAAAAGCGCTGATCGACCGCTGCGGTTTTGTGGCCAAAGCCAATGACGGCGAAATGCTTAGGGGAAAAGTAGGCGCTGCGGTCGTGTCCGTCCGGCGCGCCGGATCAACTTTTGTTTATTCGGCGATCAACTTCTTCTTTGGAATCGCCGAGATGGTCGTTCCCGGGTCCAGCTACTGGAATATGACGTTGTCGCTAGAGCCAGGAGATGTTCAAAAGGATGAAGAAGGCATCCAGACGTTTCAAACTTTGGGCAGAAACATGGCAAAGCTGCTGAAACAGCAGAATGGCCAGAGCTGTAAGCCGTAATGCCGGTCAGCGGCGCCGGGCGAGAGTAGTGAGCCGCTCGGTGCATAACCTGACCCTTGCGTCCGGGCAATAGTGCGTATCCGATCCGGATACGCACTATTGCCACGGTTATGCATAAACGTCCGAAAAACCGATTATGGGGGAGGAATGAACGCGGTGAAGATCGTGGCCCTTAACGGCAGCCCGCGCGAACAGGGCAGCACCTCGGCTTTGATGAATGAGGCGCTCAAGGCGGCAAAGGAAAGAGGGGCTGAAGTCAAGGCGTATTTTCTCAACGGCATGAAGATCAAAGGCTGCCAGAGTTGCTACGCCTGTCGGGCGCACGGCCAGTGCGTCTTGCAGGATGATATGCAAGAGCTATATGGTGAGATCGCCAATGCCGCTGGAATCATCTTTGCCACGCCGGTATACATGTGGCAGGTTACGGCGCAGTTGAAAGCGGCGATCGATCGCTTGTACCCCTTCCTGAAGCCCGACCATTCCAGCTATCTGGCTCCCGGAAAAAAGGTCTTGCTTGCCGTTACACAAGGCCGGCCCGATACGACCCTATTTCACCACTATTTTGAACATGTCGGGAAGAATCTTTCTTTTCTCGGCTTCGGCGAGTATAAGATTCTGATTGCCGGAGGAACGCATAAGCCGGAGGAGCTCCTTGAGCAGACCGCGGTGCTGGAAGACGCCAGGCGAATGGGCATCTGGCTTGCCGAGTAGAGCGCTTTGGCTGCGAAAGGCTTTTTGTACCAATGCTATCGGTATTTAAAAATACCACAAGCGCCTGGGAAAAGCGCCTGTTCAGAGTAAAGGCAAAACCCGTTTTCAAGCCGCAAGGCAAGGAAAACGGGTTTTGTCTTATCCTTAGCATAGAGCCGGCCAATATGGATATTATCTCCATGTAATGGAAACAATATCCATATATCCTTCAGCGGGAGACTTAGCAGTGTCAGGCCTGTGCAAATCCGTCGATAATGGAAGCGATAGGCGCCTTAGCCGAGTGCGTTGCGAATACCGGCTAAATACTTGCTGCTTGATTGGCAATAGGACTGTTCCTTCCCGGTATATCTGTTTTGGCCAGGCGGTATGCATAAAACCGCTATACAACATCGAAAAGAAGTCTAGGGGCGACCGGAGATCAATGAAACAGGAGCAATCGCAACAACAATTACCCCGCAGGCCCAAAGGGGTTATGAACTCTTTGGCCACCAATATCTTTCACCTGCGAAATCCGTTTACTGTGGCCTGGTGGTCGGTCACTTATCCAGGGTTTGGCCATATCAGCATGGGCAATTACATAACCGGGTTTCTGCTGTTTTTTTGGGAGATGGCGGTGAATTCCCAGGCTAAGGTGAATCTGGCGATCCTGTATTCCTTTACAGGGCGCTTCGCTATGGCGAAAGAAATCGTCGACAACCGGTGGCTATTGCTGTATGTCCTGGTTTTTGTTTTCGCTATATGGGACAGCTACCGGCTGACGCTCCACTATAACCAACTTTCCCTTTTGGCTGACCGGGACGAGCGGACGATTGAGCCGGTAAGCATGTCGTTCATGGAGATAAATGCCCTGGATATGCGCTCGCCCTGGGTGGCGGTGGCTTGGTCACTGGTTGCGCCCGGTCTCGGGCATATTTATACCCACCGGATACCGACCGGGTTCTTTCTTATCATTTGGTGGATAGCCATCGCCTATCATTCTTTTCTCTTTCCGGGCATCCAATATGCGGCTCTGGGATTATTCGCGCATTCCAAGGCCGCTGTCGACCCGCAGTGGCTGATGTATTTGCCGTCGATTTACGGTTTTGCGGCTTATGACGCCTATGTAAATACCGTGGCCTTCAATTGCATTTTTGAAAAGGAACAAGCCCACTTTTTCAAGAGGCGATATCAAAACCCCGAATTTAAAATGCCGACAAAGGTGGAATCTGATATGTATGTCACAGCCTCCTTCGAGCATTCGATCAAGCTGGAAATCGCCATCTCGGAGCTTGAGCAAAAAGGAATAAGGGCGGACAATATCTGCGTCATCCCGATGAATGCTCCGCAGAAAAGCATGCAGATGTTCGATACGATTCATCGGGCGGACGGGATGAGCATATTTGATCTGCCAACCATATTGGGTACAATTTTCATGTTGTTCGGGGTGATGTGGGGTTTTGTGTTGGAATGGGGGCCGATTATCTGGGGCCTATTCGGCCTGTTTGCGGGCGGCGTCTCAGGCTTTGTTTTCAAATACCTGTATTACAGGCTCTATGTACAAAAGCAGCAGCCTGCCGGCAAAACAACGGAGGTTATGGTTATTGTCGGCTGCCACCAGGCGGAGGCGGAGATGGTGGAAAGAGTACTGGCCGGCCATCTGGCCATAAGTGTGGGGCGGAAGGAGTAGCTATGGGTCGTTCAGAAGGGGCAAGGGAGAGGCCAGGGGAAGCCCTGAGGAATAATATTGGGTTTGATTGACAGACGGCAGCCATAAGATGTAAGATAGTGACAAGAAAATAAAAATGTCCTGACCGGTAGGGTGCGCCTTGCCGGAAGGGAGGTTTGGGACTGGCCTGCGGAAAAGAGTTTTCTCTGATCTTAGGGATGAATCAGCAACCATTTTTACCAATAAACCTTCCGCTAGGGAAGGTTTTTACTTTTTGCAGGCATAGCCCCACACCGAGAAAGGGGTATGAGCAATGGAAACCAATCAGGTAGCGGACTTTATTAACGAACCTTTCATTGACGGGCTTTTAGAGGAAACCGCATCTCTGCCGAAGGCCGAATTGGCGGCCATTATCGGAAAAGCCGCGGCGGCAAAAGGGCTGACAGCCAGAGAGGTGGCAGCGCTAATTCAACTGGAAGATGAAGAGTTGCTTGAAAAAATGTATACTACTGCCTTGGAGATTAAACAGAAAATCTACGGAAAGAGGCTGGTCCTGTTTGCGCCGCTGTACCTGAGCAACTACTGTGTCAATAACTGTTACTACTGTGGTTATGGGTGCCGAAATAAAATTGACCGCAAAAAATTGACAATGGCGGAAATCCGGGAGGAAGTAAAAGCCATCGAAGAATTAGGCCACAAGCGCCTGATGCTGGATATGGGGGAGGACCCGGTACGAACGCCCATAGAATATGTAATAGAAGCCATGAAAACAATTTACGAAACGACCAAAGACAACGGGGCTATCAGGAGAATCAACGTTCAGATCGCGGCGACCACGGTCGAAGAATATAAGATGCTAAAAGAAGCTGGTATCGGCACATATATTCTCTTTCAGGAAACCTTCCACCGGGAAACATATGCCAAGATGCATCCATCAGGACCCAAACGGGATTACGATTGGCATACCACGGCGATGGACCGGGCCATGGAGGGCGGTATCGACGATGTGGGGATGGGTGTGCTTTTTGGCCTTTACGACTACCGCTTTGAAGTGGTTGCCCTTATGTTCGGTATCCGCCACTTGGAGGAAAAGTTCGGAATCGGCCCTCATACCCTTTCCTTTCCGCGCATGCGGGCCGCGGAAGGGGTGAACCTGGATACCTTTCCTTACTTAGTGACCGATCATCAGTTTAAGAAAATCGTAGCGGTATTGCGTCTGGCGGTGCCGTATACCGGCATGATTCTATCTACCCGCGAAAAGTCCGATTATCGCGATGAGGTCATCGATTTGGGAATATCCCAAATGAGTGCCGGTTCCTGTGTCGGTGTGGGCGGCTACAAAGCGCAGTTGGATAGCGTGCGGAAAGGAATGCATACCGTCAGGGAGGATTCGGCCCAGTTTCAAGTGGAAGATCATCGTTCCCCTGATGAAATTCTCCGGCACATCTGCCAGGCCGGCTATATTCCGAGCTACTGCACGGCCTGTTATCGCAAAGGAAGAACCGGCGACCGGTTTATGCCTTTGGCCAAAAGCGGGCAGATTCAAAACGTTTGTCAGCCGAATGCTATTTTGACCTTCAAGGAATATTTGATGGATTATGCCAGCCCGGAAACCCGGGAAATCGGCGAAAAAGCCATTCGGGAACATTTAGCGATGATACCCGACCCCGAGGTCAAACAGCTGACGATTCACGAATTGAAAAAGATCGAAGGAGGCACAAGGGATTTATATTTCTAGTTCAGAGCGGTGAGCATGCGGCCGGCAATACGCAAGAAGGACTGGCACAGTGAGCTGGACTCGGAAGCCTCACAGTTTGGTAGAGCTTTTGGGCATCCAGCGCCATGGAAGTATAACTCTGATTGAATTTTAAAGCCGATAGGTATAATATGGAGATAGGGAGAGAGGAGGATATTTCCATTGGGATATTTGCCAAACCTTGTTGGGAAGGTTATTGCCGAAAGAGTGAATGAATCTTGGGAATTACAGCTTCTGAAGCATAAACTGCGCTCGCACATCGAACTACTGACAACCGATGAGAACGCCATCAGCCGCATCGAAGAGTTGCTCCAGGCGATTTTGATACAGGCCCAGACTGAATCCAAGTTTGATGGTTTTCTGGCCGGCCTTGAATTTGTTGCCGACGATAGGTAGTGTCCTGCTTCAGGCTGCTGCAATGTTCACGGGTTCTCCAGGGGCTCCGGCTGATTTTGATATCGCTTGGAGCCTTTGTTCTGTTCTTTGACAGCTTCCCTGCTTGTACTCTTTTATAATATCAGCGATGCCATGTTCATACGGTGGCATTTTTTCGCAGGTGCTTGACGGGGTATGATGAGCCGCGGTATAATCAAAGCAATAAATGTGTATATACACATAATGGCGGTCCGGGTACCTTGGGAGGAGTCTAGATGAAACACATTGATAAAGTTTATCCCAAACACCCTAGCCCTTGTAATTGTATGAATATGCGGCGGGCTTCCCGCGCAGTTACCCAGTTTTACGACGAGGTTTTGAAGCCTAGCGGGCTTACAACTGCCCAGTTGGCGCTGCTGCGGCATCTCGAACTGGCGGAGAAGGCTACCATAAGCGGGCTGGCAAAGACGATGCGCATCGACCGGACCACCCTGAATCGCAATATGAAGCCTCTGGCCGATGCCGGACTTATAGCGATTAACCCGGGCAAAGATTCGCGTACCCGGGAGATTATGCTGACGGAAACCGGAAAAGCTGCAGTAGTCTCGGGCTGGGCGCTATGGGGCGAGGCGCAGGAATCGCTGCAAGAATACATGGGAGAGGAGGATCTGGCCAAGCTTAATCAACTGCTGGCGAAGTTAGAGGCGCTTGTGCCCTAGTGCAGCTGGACCGGATATACCCCTATAGCAAATGTTAATTGCAGGAATATGCGTGCATATACACGCAAAGAGGGCCGAAGGAAAATCCGGGCGCGCTGGTAAACTCGTGCGAAAAAAGGCGCTTGCGGCGGCACTGTAAAGGGACACATTCCCCCTTAACGGACAGAGTCTGCGCGAGAGCTTGCCGGAGCGAAACTTCAAAGGGCTTAGGGCGCCGGCGGGAACCCCGGCCTTAGCGGATGTGATAGAGAGGAGAGAAAACGATGAAAGAAAGGATCAGAAGGTATATTCTGGATTTAGGGGTCGACGATGTGGGCTTCGCCAATGTGGAGGACTATCATAGCCCCAAATCTTACGCGATCGAAACATTTTTGCCGGGAGCCAAAACGATTATCTCTTTGGTTTTTCAGGAATTGGACACTTGTGAAAGTCCCAGCGTCACCATCGCCATGAACGGCCGGCTGGACATGAATTACTTTCAGCGGTCCTGCAGTTACCAGATCAACCGCTTCCTTAAAAAGGAGCTTCAGGCGAAGGTCGTGGATATGCCCTACGCTTCCCCCATGGAACTGCATAAGGACAGAATGGCGCTGGGAGATTTTTCCCAGCGCCACGCAGCGGTGGCCGCCGGAATGGGAACACTCGGCAGGCACAACCTGGTCATTCATCCCCGCTTTGGAACGCGGATCGGATTGACGGCTCTCATCACCAACCTGGAGATTGAACCGGACGAAAAAATAGAACAAGACCTCTGTATTCACTGTGATTTGTGCGTCAGGAACTGCCCGGGAAACGCTCTGGGTGAAGCTGGCAAAACAAACGTCGGCCAATGCGTCAACCATTCGCAGCCCTATGGATTGCGCGCGAATATCGGCTTTTGGCAACAATTTGCCGATAGTTCGCCGGAAGAGCAAAAGCAGATGTTCACTGACGAGAGATATTGGCGATTGCAGCAGGCCCATTCGATCGGGATGCAATACTACTGCTTCAACTGCATGAAATCTTGCCCGGTCGGGCTACGCTAAAGAGCGGTTTGCGATTGGAGGAAGCAGGGGCAGAAACCATTTGCACTTATGCGGGTAAGGGGTCCCGTAAGTGAATAAGCGTTCAAGAAGGAGTGGAATCAAATGAAATCTTTATTTGATCAAACCCGGTTGGCTGGCATGGAGTTGAAAAACAGATTTATCCGTTCGGCGACTTATGATGGTTTTGCTGATGCGCGCGGCCACATGACAGCGGAATTATTCCGGGTTTATGAAGATTTGGCCAAGGGCGGGGTCGGAACCATTATCACCGGCCTTACCTACGTAAGCGATCGGGAAGAGCCGATTCCGCGGCAGATGGGTATCCACGACGACTCTTTTATTGAGGAATATAAAAAACTTACGGAAATGAGCCACAAGTATGGCGCCAAGATGATTCTCCAGATTGCCTGTCTAGGATCGCAAACTTCCGCCGGCGCAAACGGCAAGATCATGTGGGGGCCAAGCGCAGTGGAAGATTTGGGCTACAAAACCGCTCCCAAGGAAATGACGCAGCAAGATATTCTCTTTGTGCAAGAGGCTTTTGCCAATGCGGCTCTTCGGGCTAAACAAGCGGGATTTGACGGAGTGCAGCTGCATGCCGCGCATGGCTATCTTCTGAGTAAATTCTTAACGCCCTATTATAACCGCAGGAATGACGCCTATGGCGGCAATATTGAAAATAGGGCGAGAATGGTGCTGGAAACCTATCAGGCGATACGGGAAAAGGTAGGTCCGGAATATCCGGTTCTCATTAAGATCAATTGCGAAGATTTTATGGATCAAGGGATGACCTTCTCAGACTGCAAACATGTGTGCAATAAGTTGACGGAACTTGGCGTGAATGCAGTTGAAGTCAGCGGGGGCGTGAGCTCGTCGCGGCCGAATGAGGGAACAATAAGAATAATAAAGGCGGGGCAAGAATCGTACTTCAGGGCTTATGCTGCCGAGCTGGCGCGGGAAATTGCCGTACCGGTGATATTGGTGGGAGGGAATCGGGAGGTCGCCCCCTTGACGGAAATCTTGAATGATACCGCAATCGAATATATTGCCCTTTGCCGGCCGTTGATCTGTGAAAGCGATTTAATTAACCGCTGGCAGTGCGGGGATCTGAAACCTGCCCGCTGCGTTTCTTGTAATAAATGCTTCCGCACTGGCGGTACGAGCTGTGTTTTCAATCGCCGGAACAATTTTGAAGAACACCCCTGATATCAGGAGAGGTTCAGGCGGCGAAATGAGGAGCGCTCTCGTAGGACACGGGTCAAATTATCGCCAAATGTCTATTGCGGTTCATGGCCTGCTATGGGAGAGCATTCAAGACATATGAAGCTAGCAACCATATAGATTCGATATCTTTTTAATATGATAATTTAGCAAGGAAAACAATTCGGAATATAGAATAATAACCAATGTTTCGCTTTGAAAAGGAGACATTGGTTATTATTATCTAAGGGCAACCATACAATTAAGAATGTGAAAAACTCGAACGAGGAGTGGCGTATTGTGCGTAGATTGATTTATTTAGTGATTGTCATTCAGTTTTTGCTGGTTTGCCTGCCGGGAGAGTCCTATTGCTATGCGGCCGACTCCAAGTATGAACTGAACTGGGACTACTTGACTTCCAACAACTATGACCGCGATCTGGATACGGTATCCCTGCATATATTGAAGAAAATCTCCGAAACCAAAAACAAGTCGATCTATCGAGGCATTACAATCACCCGGCCCTACGGATACATAACCGACGACCATGACCGGACGCGGGAAAGCTCCGCGGTCGGCGTCGGGCCAAC
Source organism: Sporomusaceae bacterium UBA7701 (assembly GCA_002482545.1). Lineage (GTDB taxonomy): Bacteria > Bacillota > Negativicutes > Sporomusales > UBA7701 > UBA7701. Next base: position 181,816 of record DLGF01000014.1, on the reverse strand, counting down.
TTATATGATCCGCGATGAAAAATACCGCTCAGGCAAGTTGTCAGTGGCATTAGAGATGAGCGGCGGATTGATGCTGTATGACAAAGTATTTCCGGCCGGAGGAAGGCATTATAACTTCATGTGGCGGATCGGGCCCCAATTCATTTATAAAATCGGCGAAAACTCGTCCGTGAATGTCGGGTATATGTTCATGCATGTTTCCAATGGTTTTAGCTCCCATAATCCCGGCTACGACTCCCACGGAGTTTCACTGGGTTTCGTGACGAAGTTTTGAAGCGGCAAAAATATCAGCGAATGGATTAACAACCGCCCGTACCTACCCCAGCGAGCTAACAGCCCCGCGGACTGATCATCCGGGGTGAAGGCTCCGAAGTCGGCTAATGAAAAATGCATAAATAGATAAAAACACTGTTGACAGAGGACGCGCCGGTCGATAAAATAAAATACAATTAGGCTGACTGGAACACCAGAGGCACGGAGTTATTTCGCATTTGGCGAAATAGCTTCCGTGCCTTGTTTGTTTGGCAGAGGATAAATTGCCCAAGGCGGTCAGTCTGACGGCAAAAAATATGTGGAGGATGGACAGAATGAAAAAAGCAAGATCAGCGATTATAGCACTTGTTATTGCCGGCTTATTCGCCGCAGTACTGGCAGGATGCGGATCGCAAGCCACGAAAGCGGATGAGGACAAAAAGCAGACGCTGCTGGAAACGATCAAAAAACGCGGAACAATTAAGATTGGCACCGAAGGGACCTATCCGCCGTTTACCTTCAAGAACGACAAAGGCGAACTCGAGGGTTTCGATGTTGATATCAGCAATGAGGTCGCAAAGCGGATCGGCGTAAAGGCGGAATTCGTACCTACCGAATGGAAGGCGATGTTCGCCGGTCTCGATTCCGAGCGGTTCGACGTCATTGCCAACCAGGTGACGATCAACGAAAAACGGCTGGAGAAATATGATTTTTCAGCGCCTTATACTGTTTCCGGCGCGCAGGTCGTCGTGAACAAGGATACTGCCGGCATCAATGGCCTGGAAGATCTGAAGGGCCGGAAAGTCGGCGTGACTCAGGGCAGCAACTGGGATGAAATCGCCAAGAAGGCGGGAGCCAACATCCAGTACTATAAAGGGGCAAACGAAATCTTCGCCGACTTGGAAGCAAAGAGGATTGAAGCAACCGTGAATGACCGCCTGTTTATTGCCGAGTATCTTTTGAAAAATCCCAGCCAGAACCTCAAATTGGTCGGTAAAACCTTCGACGAAGCAAAGATGGGCCTGGCCTTCCGCAAAGGATCACCGGAGCTCATCGAAGCAGTGAATAAGGCTCTCCAGGAAATACAAGCCGACGGCACCTATCTGAAAATCTCCAAGAAGTGGTTTGGAGAAGATGTTAGCAAGTAGAGACTGGAATATTGTCATTGGCTCCTTCCCCGTGCTGGCGGAAGGAGCCTTAGTTACTATTTATCTGAGCCTCGCGGCGATGCTGGGAGCCGTAGTGCTTGGACTGGTGGTAGCGTTGATGCGGATATCCAAGGTCAAGTTCCTTGACCGGACCGCCAGAGTCTATGTGTCCTTTTTCCGCGGCACGCCGCTTTTGGTTCAGCTATTGATGCTCTATTACGGGCTGACTTCTTTCCATATTGTGATGGACCCTTTTCCGGCCGCGCTTATCGGCTTGATTTTGCATTTTGGGGCATATATCTCGGAAATCTTCCGGGCTACCATTCTTTCGATCAGCGAAGGGCAATGGGAGGCGGCGTGGTCTCTTGGCATGACCCGCCCGCAAGTATTGCGAAGGATCGTTTTGCCCCAGGCAACCCGGATATCCATTCCGCCATTGTGGAATTGCCTTATTGACACTTTGAAGTCATCATCGCTAGCCTCCGTCGTCACTGTTCCGGAATTGACCCGGCAGGTGGAAGAGCAGAGCGCCGGCCAATTTGTTTTCATGCCCTATTTCATCACGTTGGCGGCGTTCTACTGGGCCATGGTCGGCCTGATGGGCTGGGTTCAGGAATGGTTGGAGAAGAAGCTGGAAATACCGGGGGGATCGTGATGATTGAAGTCACAGGGTTATTTAAGGCCTTTGACGGCATAAACATTTTAAAGGATGTCGATCTTAAGGTGCGGCCCGGTGAAGTTTGCGCCATTATCGGTCCCAGCGGCTCGGGCAAGACCACGCTGCTTCGCTGCCTGAATTATTTGGAAGTTCCTGACGCGGGAGTAATCCGGGTGGGGGATTTTACGCTCGATGTGCAAAGGGCTTCCGGCGACAGCCGTCTGATCCGGCAATTGCGGCGGCATACCGGGATGGTGTTTCAGCAGTTCAATCTTTTCCCCCATAAAACAGCGCTGGAAAATGTGACCGAAGGCCTGATCGTCGTCCAAAAGATGCCGCGGGCGGAAGCCGCGGAACGGGGCATGCTCTGGCTGGCGAAAATGGGGTTGGAAGACAAAGCTTCCGCCTATCCGGGGCAGCTTTCCGGCGGGCAAAAACAACGGGTGGCGATCGCCCGGGCCATGGCCATGGAACCGGAGGTCGTCCTGCTCGACGAGCCCACGTCGGCGCTTGATCCCGAATTGGTCGGCGAGGTGTTGCTGGCCTTGAAAAAGCTGGCCCAAGAAGGGGTGACCATGGTGATTGTCACCCACGAACTCGGGTTTGCGCGGGAAGTGGCGAATAAAGCGGTATTCATGGACGGAGGCGCAATCTTAGAGGAAGGTACGCCTTTGGAAGTGTTCGGATCAGCCAACGCCAGAATAAGATCATTTGCCGCCAAATTAGGTCACAGTTCCAAGCAGGATTAGATTGCGAAGGAGGAACTCATGATGCGTCTCGAAACATTGTTTGTCCACGGAGCGGAAGGAGACCCGGCAACGGGAGCGGTAAGCATCCCGATTTATCAGGTTTCAACCTTCCGGCAGCACACTGTGGGGCAACAGGGAGGATACCAGTATTCCCGCGGGAATAACCCTACCAGGCACGCGCTGGAAGAGCAGATGGCCCTGCTGGAGGGAGGCAGCCGCGGGTTTGCTTTCGGATCCGGCGTGGCGGCCTTGACGGCGGTGTTCCATTTGTTCCGTGCCGGTGACCATATAATCGCCAGCCGGAATCTTTATGGCGGCACTTCGCGGGTGCTTGACAAAGTGTTCAGCCGTTTCGGGATTGCCGTCGAATATGTTGAGTTCTGTAATCTGCGGGATATCGAAGCCGCTATTAAGCCGAACACCAAGGCCCTCGTCATGGAAACCCCATCCAATCCAACCCTGATGGTTACCGATATCCGGGCAGTAGCCGCTCTCGCGAAAGAACGGGGGCTTTTGACCATTGCCGACAACACCTTTATGTCGCCTTATCTGCAGCGCCCGCTGGAACTGGGCGTGGATATCGTCGTTCATAGCGCGACCAAATTTATTGGCGGGCATAGTGATGTCCTGGCAGGCGTGGTGGTGGTCAAGGCTGCCAAACTGGCCGAGGAACTTCACTTTGTGCAGAACTCCACCGGCGGCGTGCTGGGGCCTTTTGACTCCTGGCTGCTGCTCAGGGGCCTGAAAACCCTGGGCATAAGGCTGGACCGACAGTCGCAGAACGCCCGCGAACTGGCCAGCTGGCTAAGGGCCAGACCTGAGGTCGAAAAGGTATATTATCTTGGTTTTGAAGATCATCCCGGCCATCAACTGCACCGAAGCCAGGCCAGCGGCGCCGGCAATGTCGTTTCTTTCGATGTCGGGGACGGCGATTTCGCCCGCAGTATTCTGGCCAAGGTCAAATTAAGCGTTTTGGGAGACAGTCTTGGCGGAGTGGAAACACTGGTAAATCTGCCGGATGTAATGTCCCACGGGTCTGTTCCTGCAGAACGCAAGCTTCAGATGGGGATAACGCCCAGCCTCATTCGCCTGTCGGTTGGCATCGAGCATCCCGCGGATATTATCGCCGATTTGGAGCAGGCAATGAAATTGTAGGCGCAAGGTTATGCGATTGGTCAAAGCTTGAAAGGTATCAGCCGGGTTGTGGTAAAGGTATCCCATTTCGGACAATGCGTCTTATCCTAAAATAGACTGGTGCGGTTGACAAGGCTGCAAGATCTATGTATAATCTATTTAAATTTAGCCTGTTTGTTGAAAAAGCGCATAAAATGGTTGATCAGAAAAACTGAAGGCCAAGAGGCGGGACGCTGAGTCCTGCAGCTTTGGCTTTCTTTTTTGTTATTTGTTGAATGGGCAAGAAGCAATTAGCGGGGGGAGTTCGTTTTATGCCGGAACGTTACGAAAGAGGCCGGAAAAAAATGCAGGAAGTTATCGGAGTGTCAGGTAAGGCGGTGGTGGATTCATTTGCAAAAATTGCGCCGGATCTCAGCCGCTACATCGCCGAATTTCCGTTTGGCGATATTTATTCCCGTACGGGACTGGACTTGCAGAAAAAACAATTGGTGACCGTATCGTCGCTCGTTACCCAGGGGGATACGGCCCAGGCTTTGGAAGTGCATTTAAATGCCGCGTTGAATGTGGGGTTGACTCCCAACGAAATAATCGAAGCCCTGCTGCAATTATTACCCTATGCGGGCTGGCCCAAGGTTCAGAATGGAGTCAATGTCGCGGCCAAGGTATTTGCAGACCGAGGGGTAGCGCCTGTTTGGGAAAAAAAATAGGGGATGCCTTGAAGACCGGCTTCCTGATTGGTGGGGGTAAGTCAATAATCTACCCTATATGACCGGGTAACCTCCGGTTGATCCTGTGGAGAAGGAGGCGGCAGTTTGATTGAGATCCATAATCTGCAAAAGTCCTATAACGGTGTAACGATTTTAAAAGATATCAATCTGACCATTCAAGACGGCGAAATTTATGGGCTCGTGGGCCGGAGCGGCGCCGGCAAATCCACCCTTCTGCGATGCATTAACGGCTTGGAAAGCTATGACTCCGGGAGTCTTAAAGTCGACCGGTTCGATATCAAGCAACACAATGAAAATGAAATAAGGCATTTTCGCAAAAATATCGGGATGATCTTTCAGCATTTCTCGTTGATGGAACGGAAGACCGTATACCAGAATGTGGCCTTGCCGATGAAGTGTTGGGGATACAGTAGGACCGATACCGACAAACGGGTCCGGGAATTGTTGAAAGTGGTCGAGCTTGAGGAAAAAATCAACGATAAACCCAGAATGCTGAGCGGGGGGCAGAAGCAAAGAGTTGCGATTGCCAGAGCATTGTCCCTCAATCCGAAGATATTGCTGTGCGACGAAGCGACGTCGGCGCTGGATCCGAAAACCACTCAGTCGATTCTCGCCCTTTTGGAGAAGATTAACAAAACCTTTCATATTGCCGTGGTTATCGTTACCCATCAAATGTCGGTAGTACGAAAGATCTGCCATAAGGTATCCATTCTGGAGAACGGAAAAATTTCCGCAAGCGGAACGGTCAGCAAGGTGTTCCTGGAGCAGCCGCAGTCCCTCAAGAATCTCTTGGGGGAAGAAGAAGACGAGCTTATTTTGGGCGGCGGCAAAACCATCAAAATTACCTATGCGGAAAGTGGCGACAATAACAGAATCCTTTCCGACATGGCAAGAGAGCTTAATGTGGGATTTTCTTTGTCCGGAGCAAAGCTGGAAAGATACCGCGACGCGGTTCTGGGAGCCATTGTCCTTACTGTTGACGACGAAAGAATAGCGGATATCGGCCAATATCTGACAGAACGGGGAGTGTCCTGGGAGGTGTTGAGCAATGACTGACATTTCCAGTCTTATTTACCAAATCGTCATTCCCGAGTTTTCCAGAACGCTGTTTATGGTCTTTTCGGCTACCGCTATTTCGGCGGCGATCGGTTTCTTGCTGGCAATCCTATTGACCGTGAGCCATAAAGACGGGCTCAGGCCCAACCGGTATTTATATCATGCGCTGGATACAACCATCAATATCGTCCGGTCTTTTCCGTTCATTATCCTTATTGTCGCCATCATTCCACTGACCCGGGCAATTGTGGGAACCTCCATTGGGGAAAAAGCGGCGATTGTGCCGCTGACTATCGCCGGGGCGCCGTTTATTGCCAGGCTTGTCGAGGGAAGTTTGCGGGAAGTAGACAAAGAGCTCATTCAAGCGGCAAAATCTTTTGGCGCAAGCAACTTCCAGATTATTTTCCGCATCATGATTCCGGAAGCGGTGCCATCGATTATCTCCGGTATTACGCTGGCGATCGTTGCGATTCTTGGTTGCACTGCAATGGCCGGGGCAGTGGGCGCCGGCGGGTTGGGCGCCGTGGCGATAACTTACGGCTACGCTAATTTCGACAATACCGTTATGTATGGAACGGTTTTTTTCCTTATTATTTTGGTGCAGGTCATTCAGTCCGCGGGTAATTATCTTTATAAGGTATTAAAGTGAGGAGTGTTAGGATGAAAAGAATTGGGACAATCGTATTGACCTTGATCCTTGCCGCTGCCTTTGCCGGCTGCGGCAACGCCCCGGCCGGCACGGCGACGGAGGAAAAGAAAACCGTGGTGGTTGGCGCATCCCCGATCCTTAAGGATATTTTAACGGTCGCCAAGGAAGAGTTCGATAAAGACGGCTATTCCATGGACCTGAAAATATTTGACGACCTGGTTACGCCGAACATAGCGCTGCAGGAAGGCAGCATCGATGTCAATTTTTTTCAGCACGAGCCCTATCTGCTCCAATTCAACCAGAACAAAGGAACTACGCTCGTCAAATATCATGAGGGAATCGTAAAGTACTATATGGGGTTGTTCTCGAAAAAGTTCAAGAATCTCAACGACCTGCCGGAAGGCGCCAGTGTTTCGATTCCCAATGATCCCAGCAACAGGACAAGGGCGCTGAAGGTTTTGCAAACCCACGGCTTGATAAAATTAAAAGAGGGCGTTGCCCTTCCGACAAAACTGGATATAGTAGAAAACAACAAGAAGCTGAATATTATTGAGACTGACGTGATGAAACTGGTCAGTTCCCTGGATGACGTGGATCTATCGGCCATCAATTCCTTTGTCGCGGTACAGGGCAACCTGGACCCCAAGGCGGCTCTGGCGGCAGAGGATAAGAGCGAAAGTGACAAATTTGCGCTTATTATTGCGATAAAGAAGGATCAGAATAACGAAAAGTATGCGGCAAGACTTGAAAAAGCGTTAAAATCAGAGAGAGTCAAACAGTTCTTGGAAACCAAATATAAGGGAGCGGTTCTGCCCTTATTTTAGGAAAAGGAAGGGGCTGGCAGATGCCAGACTCTTTCTTATTTGCATAAATTTAAAAGGAGGCTTGACTGTGGAGGGTATGATGCAGGCGTTGACTAAGATCGCACCGGATAGGACCGAACTAAAAAAGCTGCCAATACCCCGCTACGGTGCGCGGGATGTGCTTGTCCACGTGCGGTCGGCCGCGTTATGCGGCACCGACTTGCATGTGTACAACTGGAATTCCTGGGCGCAAGGCGCCGGCATCCATTTACCGGTTGTTATGGGACACGAATGCTGCGGCGATGTTGTTGCTTTCGGCAGCGAAGTAAAAGGCATCGAGGCCGGCGACAAGGTGGTGGCTGAGACGCACATTCCGTGCGGCGAATGCTACCAGTGCCAAAACGGCGAGCAACATATCTGCCATAACCTGAAGATGTTCAGCATCCATACGGATGGGTGCTTTGCCGAGTATGCCGTGATACCGGCAGCCTGCGCCCGTAAAATTCCCCGGGAGATTCCTTATGACGTGGGGGCGCTCATGGAACCGGTCGGTACGGCTTTGCGCGCCGTCGCTGCGGCCCAGGTCGGCGGGAAATCCGTGGTGGTTGTGGGCTGCGGACCTATCGGGCTGTTTGCCGTTGCTGCTGCTGCTGCCTTGGGGGCGGCGAAAATCATTGCTACGGACAGCAGCGCTTTCCGGTTGGCTGTCGCTGAAAAATTGAATGTCGACATGGCCCTCCATTCTGCGGACAAAAACAATGTTCAAGCGGTGCTGGGCGCTACCGGCGGCTACGGCGCAGACGCCGTTATCGAGGCTTCCGGAAGCAGGGAAGGGATAAAGCAATCCTTCCAGCTGCTGCGCAAGGGCGGCCGGGTCGTTCTGGTCGGCCTGCCGGACAACCCGGTCGAACTGGATCTGGTCAAAGACGTAGTATTTAAAGAGGCAAAAATCATCGGCATTCATGGTCGGGAAATGTTCAAAACCTGGAGACAGATGGAAAATCTGCTGGTCAGCGGCAAGCTTGTTGTCGATCCGGTGATTACGCATATTTTGCCGCTTGCGTGTTGGCGGGACGGATTTGAACTGGCCAAGAGCGGGCAGGCATGTAAAGTTATCTACCATCCATAAAGTGAATGGTCTGTCGGCCTTGCCTACTTAGCAGGTGCGAATGATTCCTCCAAGACAGTCCCCGACAAGTGGTGCGCGATACAACGGCGCGTCATGGAATAAGCAAGGCACATTCTGTTATACCAACAGGACCAGGACTTAGGAGAGGCGGCTAAGAACCGTTTTGATCTTCTGCAGGCTGGGAATAGAGAGCAACCTTAGTCCAGAGACGGACTAAGGTTGCTTAGGCTTCAGGCCCAATAATGTATTACCCCGGCATTGCGCTTTGGCAGAGCGGCAGGCGCGGATTCGACCGCCTTATACCCCAGGCAGACAGCATAAAAAGGTTGATAGCCGTCGGGTAAATTCAGCTTCTGCAGATCTTCCGGGCGGGTGAAGAAATGGTCGATTAGCCCGACCCATACCGAGCCGATATTAAGGCTTTCGGCGGCCAGCAGCATATTCTGAATGGCCGCCGAGCAATCCGACAGCGGCGAATAGGCTTGCCGCCGGCCGGAGACGATGATCACCGCAGGAGCATTGTACAATATATGACGGTCGCTGTTGCCCATCCGGGCGATCCAAGGGGTTTCGCTTTCAGCCATCACTTCTTTCGCTCTGCTGCTCATATAATCAATGAAGGCCTTGTTGCGGATTACGGTGAAAAACCATGGCTGGTCATTATGGCCGGAAGGCGCGTGGATTCCCGCGTCCAATATGGCTCTCAGATCTTCTTCCGCTAGGGGCTTTGGCAGGAAAGTACGGATGCTGCGCCGCCTTTTAATGGTTTCAATTACGGTGTTCATGGAAATCATCCTCTCGTAAAGTTTGATTTAATTTTAGCTATGGGGGATTTGCCGGTGATCAGGAATAGACCGGTCGTATATAAAAGGGTTTTTAAATATGGTGAACATCATGTGCTCACCATATTATTGACCGGGAATAAGGTATTCGAAAATATATTTCATAAAATTGTCGATAGGGCCGAGGTCGCGGTTGACCTGCATTCTGATGAGGGCGCCTTCCCAGGACGCGTATAGGAACTCGGCCAAGGCTTCCGGGGATTGGTCCGGCGAAATGTCTCCCTTTTGCTGCGCTTCGGCTATGCAATCGGCAAACAGCCTGGACCATCGATCGAATTCGGCCCTTAGAGCCGCCCGCATTCGCGGACTGCTATCGCCGATTTCGGTCGCCAGCTTGGCCACCAGGCATCCCTGACCACAGCCGTTATTCGCATAATACGATTTGATTGCCGTGAAATACGCAATAAGCCTTTGGCGGGGCGGCAAAGTCCTGTCCGACAGCTTTGTCTGGATCGAATTGGCGAGTTGCGCGCCATAATATTCGATAATGGCTATCCCGAAATCTTCTTTGGAAGCAAAATAATGGTAGAATGAACCTTTGGGAACATTCGCCTCAGCCAAAATTTCCTGAATCCCGACGGCATGGTAGCTTTTCGCCAGCATCGCGCTGGCCCCGGCCTTGATAAGCTCTTCGCGAGTTTGATTCTTCATGATCTAATAATAGACCGGTCGTATCCATAAGTCAAGACTGAATTTGAAATAGGCGGATGTTGGGAGTCCGGCCGTTGGCTAGTTTGAATCTAGACCCAGGCCATGCCGGCAAATTGCTGCCTCGTTATATTATGTAGTCTTTACAAATCTTGATAAATTGGCTAACATATATCATATATCGTATTTTGGATATAAACCAATGAGTTAAGCGAGGATGGAGAATAATGGAGTTCCCGACAAAGAATAATTATATTTATGAAAACTTAAAGGACGAAATTGTTGAAGGTAAAAGGAGACCGGGCGAAAGAATTGCCATACCGGAAGTGGCGAAGCGGTACAACGTGAGTGGAATGCCTGTGCGGGAAGCATTGAACAGGCTCCATCAGGACGGTCTTATTGAGATTGTTCCCCATGTCGGGGCAAGAGTCATGAATTTTGATATGGATAAATTTAAAGAGATCATGATGATTCGCATCGCCCTGGAAGCGTTGGCGGCCAAGATGAGCACACCGTATATCAATGATGAGACAAAAGTCAAACTGGAAGAACTGCATCAGGAAATGATCCGTTGCGCCGAGAGCGGGCAATACTCCAAATATTCCAAGCTCAACAAAGAGTTCCACCAGATTATTTATTCCGCCGGACCGTATCCCTTATTATCCGAGATGATTGGTTCCCTCTGGACCAAATCGGAGTTCTCGCGGAATATTTTTGGACGGTTTCCCGAACGGGTGAAGGTATCTATCGAGCAACACAAACGTCTGCTGGAAGCGATCAAGAACGGTGATGCGGATAAGGCGCACGAGGTGGTATGCGAGCAAAACGACAGCGCCTATGAGATGATTCTGGCGGTGTCGAAGGAAATAGAACAAAGTAAATAGGCTTTTGCAGGCAGGTTATATTTCGGCAAAGCGGGGAGTGAATCAGCTCCTCGCTTTTGTTGTAAATAAACGACACTAGTGAAAATATTTTTTGCTGTGAATTTACAGAAAAAACTGTTGAATTACTCATTTCCGCATGGTAATATAGGTGTATAAATCGTATATCGTATATCGTATACGATTTCCAAAAAAATAAACCGGCTTTTTTATGGAACGCTAAAGCTGGTAATGAGCGGTTTCGTGTCAGGTCCCATCACATTTATATATTTAGGAGGTACATATGCGCGAAATACTGCAAGGAGCCATCGACCTGCATGTGCATGCCGGTCCGTCGGTTGCCCGCCGGGAAGTAGATGCGGCGGAGATGCTGAAGGAAGCTGTCGAGTGCGGGTATCGGGCGTTCGTGGTAAAGGATCATTACTTCCCGACGGTGATGAGCGCCCAGATCGCGGAGAAGCATCTGGGGAACGACAGAATCAAGGTCTTTGGCGGCATAGCCCTCAACAACTCCGTCGGCGGCATCAATGTGAAAGCCGTGGATGCCGCCTATGCCATGGGGGCCAAATTTGTCTATATGCCAACGGTCTCCTCCAACCATCATATCGAGGAGCATAAAGGGCATTTTGCGGGGGCCGGGGCGGCGCTAACGGCGGAAAAGCCGATCGTCTACGTCGACAAGAACGGCAATCTCCAGCAAGAGGTCAAAGATCTGCTGGCTTATGTCGCCAAAACGGAATTAATCCTGGCTACCGGTCACGGCAGTGCGAGGGAGATCGACGTTCTGATTCCCGAGGCCATCCGGGCCGGGGTGAAAAAGGTCTTTGTCAATCATCCCTTTTACCTGATCGGCGCCAGCATCGAGCAAATAGCCAAATGGGCCAAGCTGGGCGCCTATATTGAACTAAACGCCTGCGTATTTCCACCGTCGAAGTTTGGCAGCGTTTCCTGGGACATCATCAGCCGAATTTTAGAAAATGTGGCGATTGAGCAATTGGTTATCGACTCCGATTACGGCCAGAAAGGAAACGGCTCGCCGGTAGAAGGCCTGTATACATTTGTCAAGATTCTAATGAAAGACCTGAAGGTAACCGAAGGTCAAATTAACAGGATGCTTAAGGAAACACCAGCGAAACTGCTGGAATTAAAATAAGGGGGAAGAACAATGAGATTTGAACACGGCAATTGGTTTGAGGCTGAATGGGAGCCGGTACGGACCGGAATTTCAAGGGTGGTTTTCGGGATCAGCGCCGAGGGAACGACCCTTGCTGTCGCGGACGTCCGAAACGGACACGAAACAAAGCCGCACAGCCATCCGGCGCAACAGGTCGTAGTCATTATGCAAGGAACCTGCGTTTTCCATGTTGGCGGTGAACAATATCCGGCGAAAAGAGGCTCCTGGATCGTCATTCCTCCTAATGTAGAGCATTATATCGAAGTCACCGACAGCAGGGAACCTGTACTCAACCTGGATATTTTCGTTCCGGCCAGACCTGATTACGCTAAAGCCTATACGGATTTCCTCCAAGGTCGGGGAAACAAGTAATTCATTGAGTTAGGAGCACTGGATATGATTACAGCCGAGTTAAAAGAAAAACTTGCCAAAGGGCAAGTGATATTTGGCACGTTTTTTAAGATCAATTCGCCGAGTATCGTTGAGATGTTTGGTTATGCGGGATTTGACTTTATTATTGTTGATAATGAGCATTCCAACTTTAGTTTTTCCGAGATCGAAAATGTGATCAGGGCGGGCGATGGCGTCAGCTTGCATACCATTATCCGCATCCCCGGCGCTTCGGAGGAGCACATCCTGCATGCGCTGGATTCGGGAGCCAGCGGAATACAGATTCCGAGCCTTACGACTGTTGAAGAAGCAAAGGCTGCAATGCCCTATACCAAATATTATCCCCAGGGCAAAAGAGGCATGAATACCGCCCAACGGGCGGCAAATTTCGGTTTCATGGAAAAAAACGCTTTCTTTAAAGCCTCTAATGAGAACACAATGGTCGTGGTCCATGTCGAAAACAAGGAAATGGTGGATCAGATCGAAGCTTTGTGCCAAATTCCGGAGATCGACGTCTTATTTGTCGGCACGGGGGATTTGAGTCAATCGGTCGGAAAACCGATGCAGGTTAATGATCCGGAAGTTGTCGCTCTTGTGGAAAAAGTCTTTGCAGCGGCCGCAAAGCACAAAAAGTATATCGGCATCTTTGCCGGCAACACGGCGGATGCGGAAAAATACATCAACATGGGAGCCCAGTTTATCGGCTATTCCAATGATGTTACGATGATTACCGGCGGTATGAGGGCGGTGGTCAAAGACTTTGATCAGCTCAGAGACAAATTGAAAAAATAAATCAAAAAATTTAAACGGCCGAAGAACGCAGTTTTGAGCAGCTCCAGGACATGCAAGGAGTATATTAAAGGGGGCAATAAAGTGTCCACTAACGACAATTTGGCTTTAGGTGTGCCTGTGCCTTGGTACAAAGAGATTACCACGCGCCAGTGGAAGGTGTTAATCGCCGGTTTTTTAGGTTGGGGAATGGATGCGTTCGATTTTTTGCTCTACAATTTCACAATCTTGGCAATTATCAAAGAATGGGGCATCAGTACGAGTGAAACCGGGCTTGTGGCCTCTGTGACCGTCGTGTCGTCCGCACTAGGGGGATGCATTTTCGGGGTTGTCGCCGACCGGATGGGCAGGATGAAGGCTCTGACGCTTACGATTTTGCTCTACTCCGTCGCCTCCGGCTTTTGCGGCTTGTCGCAAAACATCTGGCAGCTTATGCTGTTCAGAGTGTTGGTCGGCATCGGCATGGGGGGCGAGTGGTCCGCGGGCGCGGCTTTGATTTCGGAAACCTGGCCCGCCAAGCATAAAGGAAAGGCAATGGCGATCATGCAGTCGGCCTATGCGCTGGGCGGAATGCTGGCCGGGCTTGTCGCCGGCCCTGTCGCCGCCGCGTTTGGATGGCGGGCGCTGTTTTTCCTTGGCATAGCTCCCGCGCTGATATGCCTCTGGATCCGTTATCATGTCGAAGAATCGGAGATGTGGGTGGCGCAAAAGGAAAAGATAGCGAATAAGCAAATCGAGGACAAGCAGTGGACCGAACTGTTCAAGGGGGCAATGCTGAAGAACACCCTGCTGGCAACGGCTATCTGCACGGTATTTATGATCGCCAGCCTCCCGACAACCATCTGGCTGCCGACCTACCTTGGGATGCCGGTTGCCCAGGGCGGAGCCGGCTTGTCCATCGTCAAGAGTTCCTGGTTCACAATCCCGTACTTCCTGGGGAGTTTCGTCGGCTATCTGGGCTTCGGATTTTTGATTGACTGGATAGGCCGTAAAAAGAGCTTTGCCTTATTCTTTGCCGCTTCATTAATTGCAGTTCCCGTTTATATGCGCGTGCCTGTAAGTGAAGCAATATTCATCTGTCTGACATTCCTGGTCGGTTTATTCGTGGTGGGTTATTATGGAGGCTTTGGCGTAATTTTAGGCGAGCTGTTCCCCACTACCTTACGCGCCACCGGCCAGGGGCTGGCGTATAACATCGGAAGAGGCATCACGGCGTTTGGGATCACCTTTGTCGGCTCTATCCAGGCGTCAATCGGCGGTTTGGGAAATGCCCTGATGATTACGACCAGTTTCTTCGTCCTGGCATTGCTGCTATTGCTGGCGTTGCCCGAAACCAAGGGAAAAGCGCTGGAATAACAGCCGCGGTTTCTTTTAAGGCTGCCGGAATTCATTGATGCGAATACGGCAGCCTCACTCCTTATGGAATGATACGCATGGTGCCCGATAATGGCAGAATGCGTTGTGCGGTATAGGCGAAAGCGCCACGGCAAGGCTGAAACACCTGGATTAAAAAGCATTGACCGGCCTAATAAACTCAAGTGCCGGTACCGCGGCTATACCATCTGCCGTCTGCCGGCGGTCCGTGACAATGATGGGGGAAGTGATTATATGAACAAAGTAACAACTTTAGAAAATGCAATGAAGCGGGTGACCGACGGCATGACGATCATGCTGGGCGGCTTCGCAAACGTTGGGACGCCGGAGCTGCTGGTTGAAGCCGTCGTTGCCAAAGGAGTCAAGGATTTGACGGTCGTCTGCCTTGACGCCGGCCTGCCGGGCAAAGGAGCCGGCAAATTGATAAACGCCAGGGCAATAAAGAAGTATATCACCTCCCATGTGGGGCTAAACCCGGAATTCAGCCGGCAAAAGTGCTCCGAACAACCGGAAACCGTGCTTGTTCCCCAAGGCACTCTGGCGGAAAGAATCAGAGCAGGAGGGGCCGGAATAGGAGGCTTTCTCACCCCGACAGGGGTCGGTACCCTGGTGGAGGAAGGAAAGCAAAAGCTAACCCTAAATGGAAAGGATTATCTCCTTGAACTTCCGTTAAAAGGAGATGTCGCGCTGGTCAAGGCGTATCGCGCCGATAAGGCGGGAAACCTGGTTTTCCGGAAATCCGCCCGCAATTTCAATCCGTTGATCGCCACCGCCTGCGAATATGTTATTGTCGAGGCGGAGCAAATCGAGGATGTTGGCGTAATCGATCCCGATCAAGTGATGTTATCCGGAGTTTTCGTCGATGCAATTATTCAGGGGTAGAAAGGAGGAGACGGAATGGCAGAGCAAAATGGGCGGGAAATGATTGCCAGGAGAATCGCCAAAGAGTTTAAAGACGGAGATATTGTTAATCTGGGGATTGGCTTGCCGACCCTGGTGGCGAATTATCTCCCCGAAGGGGTGGAGATATTACTGCATTCGGAAAATGGCTTCATCGGACTGGGTACGGTGCCGCCGCCCGGAGAAGAAGACAAAGACCTCATAAACGCCGGCAACCAGTTCGCTACCGTGGTGCCGGGAGCAAGCTTTTTTGACAGCGCCACCTCCTTCACCATTGTCAGAGGAGGGCATATCGACGTCACCGTTCTAGGCACCCTGGAGGTGGACCGGGAAGGCAACATCGCCAATTACATCATTCCCGGCAAAATGATGCCCGGCATGGGCGGCGCCATGGATATGGTAGTGGGCGCGAAAAAAGTCATTATCGCCACCGATCATCTGGATAAGCACGGCAATCCGAAGATTTTGAAGAAATGCCGGCTGCCGCTTACGGCTGTCGGCGAAGCCGATTTGATCGTCACGGATATGGCGGTCATTGAACGCACCGGTGAAGGACTTGTTCTCAAAGAAATCGCGCCGGGACTCACGGTAGAAGAAGTCGTAAAAAACACCGAGGCGGAGCTTATTGTCAATGGCAGTGTAAAAACGATCGAAGTATGAAGCCATTTGAGGGAAATAGCATGTTTTTAAGGAGAAGGAGTGGTAGATCATGCAGGAAGCAGTTATTGTCGCAGGAGCCAGAACGCCTACCGGTAATTTCGGGGGCAGCTTGAGTTCTATTCCCGCTCCGGAGCTAGGCGCCATTGTCGTTAAAGAAGTTCTGAACCGGGCCAAAGTCGAAGGGCATGCGGTGGACGAAGTCATATTCGGCACTCATTTTCAGGCGGGCATCAAGGCCAATAGCGCCAGGCAGGCTGCGATTTATGCCGGGCTGCCGGTGGAAGTGCCGGCCTGGACGCCCAACAAAAACTGCGGCACGGCTTTAAAGGCGGTAAATCTTGCCGCCCAGTCCATCATGCTGGAGCAGGCGGATATCATTGTCGCCGGCGGCGGCGAATGCATGAGCCGGATCCCTTATGTGCTCAATAAAGCCAGGTTCGGCTACCGCATGGGCAACGAGCAGCTTCTTGACTCCATGTTTTACGATGGACTGGTCGATCCTTTCATGAATTATCATATGGGCATAACTGCTGAAAATTTGGCGGAAAAGTACGGCGTCAGCCGGAGGGAACAAGACGAATTCGCCTGTCGCAGCCATCAAAATGCGGCCCGCGCCGCCCAAGCCGGTTTATTCAATGACGAGATCGTTGCCGTGGATGTTTCTGCCAAAAAGGAAACCAGGCGTTTTTCCCAGGACGAGAGCATTCGCCCGGACATTAAAATAGAAGAATTAGCCTCTTTAAAACCTGTGTTTAAAAAAGACGGCACGGTCACGCCGGGGAATGCTTCGCCGCTTAACGACGCTGCCGCGGCAGTCCTGATGATGTCGGCGAGGAAAGCCGCAGAGCTTGGCAAAAAACCGCTGGCCAAGGTGGTGGATTTTACCGCGGCGGGTGTTCACCCCTCCATTATGGGCTACGGCCCGGTGCCGGCCGTTAGCAAGCTTTTAGCAAGAACCGGCGTAAAAAAAGAAGAAATTGATATCTGGGAGTTGAATGAGGCGTTCGCGTCCCAGGCCATCGTGTGCGCGAGGGAGCTGGGCCTTGATATGGCCAAGGTTAATGTCAACGGCGGTGCAATTTCCCTTGGCCATCCGGTAGGCTGCACAGGGGCGCGACTCGTGGTTTCGGCTATGTATGAGCTTGAAAGGCGTCAGGCCAGATATGCCCTGATAAGCATGTGTATCGGCGGCGGACAGGGGATTGCAACGTTGATCGAAAGGTGCGGATAATCTGCCGCTACTCAATAAGGAAGGAGTACCGGCAGTAAAACAACGGTATCTGTGACGGGGAAGAGGGTATAGTTAATGAATATGCTTGAGAAGGTTATTGAGACGGCGAATTGCATCCAGGACCTCAGCGTTTTGGACTGCCAGGTCACGGTTTGCGATGCCGACGGGATAATAAGGCATATTTTGCCGGCGGCTACTTTCCAGTTAAGCGGCGCGGTGGGCGATCAGATAGCTTCAACCGGCGCGCTGGCGGATTGCCTGAGCAGAAATGTCAAGCGCCAGACGAATTTGCCGAAAGAAGCATTCGGTACGCCCATCAAGGTGATCGCTACCCCTGTTCATGACGGTGGCAAGCTGGTCGGCGCTGTCGGAGTGGCAATCAACTTGATCACCCAGAGCACTCTTCAAGAGGCTGCGGATACCATCGCAACCTCCGCAGGCGAGGTCGACGCGACAACCCAGGAACTGGCCGCTACGGCAACGGTTCTTGCTCAGCATTTGGATACGCTTCAGCATAAGGGAGAAACCGTAATCGCTGAAATAAACCGAACAGACGACATTCTGAAGTTTGTCAGCGACGTTGCCGCCAGCACCAAACTTCTTGGGCTCAACGCTTCTATCGAAGCAGCCAGGGCGGGGCAGGCCGGACGGGGGTTTGCCGTGGTGGCCGCCGAAATCGGAAATATGGCGGAAAGAAGCGACAACGCAGTAAAAGATATCAAGGAGACCCTGCTGGGGATTCAGAGAAACACCAGCAATATGGTTTCGTCCATCCAGGAAACGGCTGCGCTCGGGGAGCGCCAGGCAGCAGCAACCGAAGAAATTTCGGCTACCATGCAAAACCTGGCGGCATCTGCCGCCAAAGTCAAAAAAGTTGCTGAAGTAATTTAAGCATACCGACTATACCAGGGAAGGTGAAATAGTGATTTTAGGCCATATCGACAATATCTCCAAGGAACTTGCGTTCTACCCGCCGGCAATCAAAAAGGGGCTTGCGTACCTGCGAGCGGCGGACTTTTCCGGGGTATCCAACGGCAAACACATCATTGATGGCGAAAAAATGCATGTTGTTGTGTCTGAATACGCGACATCTCCTGTTGATGACCGTAAGGCTGAAACCCATGAGCGGTACATAGACGTCCAATATATTATCGAAGGCAGCGAAATGATGGGATTTAGCTCCGATGGCAGCGGGGAAGTTCAGGAAAATCTGCTGGCGGAAAAGGATGCTGTTTTTTACAGAAACGTCAGGAATGAGAAATTCGTACAGCTTGAAAAAGGCATGTTTGCTATTTTCTTTCCGTGGGATATTCATCGCCCGGGTTGCATGTCCCAAGCGCCGGCCAATGTCCGTAAAGCCGTGCTGAAAATAGCTATGGAAGCACTGGCCTAGCCCCAAAGGGATCAGGCTGGCCAAGGAGACAAGCTGTCCGGTTGCCGGCTTGGATTGCGGGCATGATCCAAAATAAATAATTTGCAAAAACAAATACTCAATACGAAATAAATCCGAGGCATATCCAGGGCAGGTAGAGGCCAAGCAAAGTTAGAGGAGGAAACAGAAATGAACTTTGAACTCACCGCGGAACAACAAGACATTCGGAAAATGGTTAGGGACTTTGCCGAGAAATCCGTCGCGCCCACCGCAGCGGAACGGGACGAAAAAGAACTCTTCCCCCGGGATATCTTCGACGCCATGGGCAAACTGGGCATCCTGGGACTGCCCTATCCGGAAGAATACGGCGGGGCCGGCAGCGACTTTGTGAGCTACGCCCTCGCCGTGGAAGAAATCTCGTGGGTCTGCGGCTCGACCGGCATCGGACTGTCCGTCCATGTATCCCTGTGCGCCTGGCCCATCTTCCGATACGGCACCGAAGAACAAAAACAAAAATACCTGCGCCCGCTGGCCGAGGGGACCAAACTGGGGGCCTTCGGCCTCACGGAACCCAACGCCGGAACCGATGCCGGCGCCAGCGCGACGACCGCGGTGAAAGACGGCGACAGCTATGTCATCAACGGCACTAAAGTCTTCAACACCAACGGCGGCGAAGCGGAAATCGAAGTCATCTTCGCCATGACCGACAAAGAAAAAGGCCTCAAAGGCCTGAGCGCCTTCATCGTGGAAAAAGGGACGCCCGGCTTCACCTACGGGAAAAAAGAAATCAAAATGGGCATCCGCTCCTCCGTACAGCGGGAACTCATCTTTGAAAACTGCCGGGTCCCGGCCGCCAACCTGCTCGGCAAAGAAGGCGAAGGCTTCAAAATCGCCATGAGCACCCTGGACGGAGGCCGGATCGGAGTGGCTGCGCAGTCGGTCGGCATCGCCCAGGGAGCCTTGGAAGAAGCCGTCCGCTACGCCAAACAACGCGTCCAATTCGGCAAGCCGATCGCCACTTTCCAAGGCGTCAATTTCCTGCTGGCCGACATGGCGACCCAAGTGGAAGCCGCCCGGCTCTTAACCCACCGCGCCGCCTACCACAAATCCAATCACCTGCCCTACGCGAAAGAAGCCGCGATGGCGAAAATGTTTGCCTCGGACACCGCGATGTCCGTAACCACCAACGCCGTTCAAATCTTCGGCGGCTATGGATTCAGCCGGGAATACCCCGTAGAGCGGATGATGCGGGACGCCAAAATCACGCAAATCTACGAAGGCACCAATCAGGCCCAGCGGATGGTCATCGCCGGCAGCATTCTGAAATAACACAAAACAGGAGACGAACCAATGAACCTTGTAGTGTGCGTCAAACAAGTCCCGGACACGACCGAAGTCAAAATCGACCCGGTCACCAACACCCTCATCCGCCAAGGCGTGCCCAGCATCGTCAACCCCTTTGACAAAAACGCCCTCGAAACGGCCCTTCAGCTCAAAGAACAGCACGGCGGCCGAGTGACCGTCATTTCCATGGGGCCGCCCCAGGCCAAAGATGCGCTTAAGGAATGCCTGGCGATGGGGGCGGACGAAGCCGTCCTCGTCAGCGACCGGGCCTTCGGCGGCGCGGATACGCTGGCCACCAGCTACACCCTGGCGGCCGCCATCCGGAAACTCGGCAACTACGACATCATCCTCTGCGGCAAACAAGCCATCGACGGCGACACCGCCCAGGTCGGGCCGGAAATGGCCGAACACCTCGGCATCGCCCAGGTAACCTATGTCGCCAAACTGACCGTGGAAGGCGCCGCCGTCCGCGTCGAGCGCGAACACGACGTCGGCTATGAAATCCTCGAAGTCCAAACCCCGGTGCTGGTATCGGTAGTAAAAGCCATCAACGAACCGCGGCTCCCTACCGTCAAAGGCACCATGAAAGCCAACCGCGCCGAAATCCCCCTATGGGGCGCCGGCGACCTCGCCGTAAGCGAACCCCGCCTGGGGCTCAAAGGCTCGCCGACCCAAGTGCGGAAGATCTTCACCCCGCCCCAGCGCACCCAGGGGGTCGTCATCCAGAAAGAAACCGCCCGGGAAGCCGTAGCCGACCTGCTGCAGAAACTGGCTGACGCCAAAATCGTCTAACAAGGGAGAAGCGAAATGGCTGTAATCATAACGGAAGAATGCATCGGCTGCGGCGCCTGCGCGACCGCCTGCCCCTTCGGGGCCATCGAAGTAAAAGGCCGCCGGGCCGAAATCGGCGACAACTGCACCCAGTGCGGCGCCTGCGTCGACACCTGCCCGGTGGCGGCCATCACCCGCGAGCCGGAACCCCAGGCCCTAGTCATGGACAAAACCCACTACCAAAACATCTGGGTCTTCATCGAAATCGCCGACGGCAAACCCAAGAACGTCGGCCTCGAACTCCTGGGCGAAGGCCGCAAGCTGGCCGACGCCATGGGCCAGAAACTGGCCGGCGTCCTCATCGGCGGCAACGTCGAAGCCATCGTCCCGGAAATCTTCGCCGCCGGGGCTGACCTGACCTATCTGGTGGAAGCGCCCGAACTGGCCAGCTACAACACCGACGGCTACACCGCGGCCCTTGTCGACCTCATCCAAACCTATAAGCCCGCGGTCCTCCTCCTGGGAGCCACCAACAACGGCCGCGACCTGGGGCCGCGGGTGGCCTGCCGCATCGGCACCGGCCTCACCGCCGACTGCACCGGGCTCGGCATCGACGAAGCCACCGGCCTGGTCGCCTGGACCCGGCCGGCCTTTGGCGGCAACATCATGGCCACCATCCTCTGCCCGGAACACCGGCCGCAGATGGGAACCGTCCGGCCGTCGGTCTTCAAGAAGCCGGCACCTGACGAGGGGAAAACCGGGGAAATCATCCGGGTGAAAAGCAAAGTCAAGGCCGCGGACATCCGGACGAAACTCGTGGACATCATCCGGGTCTGCACCGCCGCCTGCAACCTGGAAGAAGCGGAAATCATCGTCTCCGGGGGGCGGGGCCTGTGCAAGGCGGAGAACTTTGCCCTGGTGGAGGCCCTGGCCGGCGTCCTGGGCGGCGCGGTGGGAGCCTCGCGGGCGGCGGTGGACGCCGGGTGGAAACCGGCGATTCACCAGGTGGGGCAGACCGGCAAGACGGTGGGGCCGAAGATCTACTTTGCCTGCGGCATTTCCGGAGCGATCCAGCATTTGGCGGGGATGTCGTCGTCGGATATTGTCATCGCCATCAACAAGGACCCGGATGCTCCGATTTTCAAGATGGCGGATTACGGTATTGTCGGCGACGTACTGGAAGTGCTGCCCATTTTGACTGCGGAGTTCCAGCGGATCAGGGCGGGCTGAAATAGGCGCGAAAATGCCCGGCTGTCCTGGTTGAATTGAGCCCATAAGGAGTGGCCTTTTATGAGAGCATATGAAAACCTGTTGTTCCAAGCGGATAATGGCCTTGGCATCGTCGCCATCAATCGCCCTGGGGCATTAAACGCGCTGAATGCCGCAACCATTTGCGAGCTGGGCCGGCTATTGGACGAACTTTCCAAGGACGATACCATAAAAGCAATCATTCTTACCGGCAGCGGCGAAAAGTCATTTGTCGCCGGCGCCGATATCGCTGAAATGCAAGCGATGACTGTGATCAAAGGCCGTAACTGGAGTAAATCGGCCCAGGCCGTTTTGAACAAGATCGAGAATCTGCCAAAGCCGGTCATTGCCGCAATCAATGGCTACGCTCTGGGTGGCGGCTGTGAAATAGCAATGGCCTGCGATATCCGGATTGCATCGGATAAGGCGAAATTGGGTCAGCCGGAGGTATCGCTCGGCATTCCCCCCGGATTTGGCGGTACGCAGCGCTTGGCGCGGCTGATCGGTAAAGGCCGGGCCAAAGAGTTGCTGTTTACCGGCGAGATGATTGACGCGCCCGAGGCTTACCGCATTGGTCTGGTCAACAAAGTGGTGGCCCCCGAAGAATTAATGGATGCCGCAAAAGCCATGGCGAAAAAAATCATGTCCCGGGCTCCGGTCGCGGTACAGGCCTGCAAAGCCGCGGTGAATGAAGGACTGGACATGGATCTGGACTCCGGTATTGCCTATGAAGCCGAAGTGTTTGGCCTGTGTTTCGCGACAGATGACCAGAAAGAGGGGATGGCGGCGTTCCTGGAAAAACGCCAAGTCCATTTTAGCGGAAAGTAACTTGATTATAGGGCTCTGCGGAACGGTGGTAGAGGTCGACTTGGCCGCTATCACCGTTCTTTTCCTGCCGGCGGAGCCGACTCAAATGATTCATAATATCGCGCCGGATGGCTAATAAAGCTTAACTAATCAAGACCGGCCTGATAAAATAGAAAACAGATTTTATTGATATACTAGAGAGGCGGGTTTATCCTTTGCCGAAGCCGCCGCTTCTGCGAGCGAGAGGGCCTGTTCTGCATTGGCGGGGGAAAATCACGGATATCCTGGGACTGAAGCGGAGTTATCCGAGGCCAGTTTTAGATGGAAAATAATGATAATTTATATTAAGTAATAATTATTATTAATTAGTATAAATTATTGTTGCAATGATAGGCCAATAATGCTAAAATTATCCTAGAAACCTAAATGGACAAGGGGGAACTAATCAATGATCAGTCAAAAAATGCAAGACGCCATCAACAATCAGATCCAGGCCGAGTTGGCCTCAGCCTATCTGTATCTGTCCATGGCCGCCTACTGTGAAAAGGAAAATATGAAGGGGTTCGGCCAATGGCTCCGCGTTCAGTATCAGGAAGAAACCGGCCACGCCATGAAACTGCTGGATTATTTGCTGGAACGGGGCGGCCAGCCGCTGCTTAAGGCTATTGACGCCCCGCCGGCCGAATTCGGCTCTTGGCTGAGCATGTTCGAAAAGGTGCTGTCCCATGAGCAGCATGTCACCGCGCTCATCCATTCGCTCTATGAAGTGGCTCTTGCCGAGAGGGACTATGCCAGCCAGATTTTCCTGCAGTGGTATATCAGTGAGCAGGTCGAAGAGGAAGCTTCGGCCTCGGAGATCGTCGAGCGGCTTAAAATGCTGCAGGACAACAGCGGCGCTCTGTTCTACCTTGACAAGGAACTCGGCAAGCGGAAAGAAGACTAAGCTGGCGCAAAAAAACGCGAAGGAAAAATTCCTTCGCGTTTTTGCTTGAGTGGCCGGAGGAAGAGCAAGGAGCGCGGCGGCAAGGCCCGTTATTCCGCATTCCGGCGCGCCGCGTCCTTCGCTTTGCATCTTCCGCGTAAAACGGTATTTATCCTCCTGGAAGCGAGCCGTAAGCGGGAAAGGACGGCAAGTTTATGGTTGTCGTTCCCGCCGCCCGGCAGGTATATGCCGCGTCTCCGGCAAATTTAAACGTATGGCGGCATTCCGCCGCCGAATGATCCTGTATAAAGGGCCTGAAGTGCGGCAGAATATTGACACTACCGGGAAAAGGGGGAAAGGCATGCGTATAAATCAGGAAGATTCTCTGGTGCTGATGGTGGATGTGCAGGAAAAGCTGTTTCCACATATCGACGGAAAGGACGGGCTTGCCGCCAAGATGAGCATGCTCGCCGCAGGAAGCAAAGCGCTGGGGGTGCCTATGATCGCCGCCCGCCAATACCCGCAGGGCCTGGGCGACATCATCGGCGAACTCCGCTCTTACTGCGGCCGGCCCTACGATAAAGTCACGTTCAGTTGCTGCGGCGACGAACGACTGCTGGAAGCCATCCGGCAGTCCGGCAAGAAAACCGTCATCCTTTTGGGCATTGAAGCCCATATTTGTGTGCTGCAAACAGTGATTGACCTGAAACAGCATGGCTTTCTGCCGGTCGTTGCCGCCGACGCCGTAGGCTCCCGGAAGACGGCCGACTATGAAATCGCCTTGCGGCGCATGGAATATGAGGGAGCGGTTCTTACCACCGTCGAAGCCATCCTGTTCGAACTTTGCCATCAAGCCGGCACCGACGTATTCAAAACCATTTCCCGCCTGGTAAAGTAACCTGTTCCTGACACCGGATATAAGGGAAGCTTCGGCCTCAGAGACCGTCGAGCGGCTTAAAATGCTGCGGACAGCAGCCGGCGCGCTGGTTTACCTTGACCGGGGGCTCGGCAAACGGGAAGAAGACTAAGCCAGCGAAAAAAACGCGAAGGGAAAATTCCTTCGCGTTTTGCTTGAGTCGCCGGAGAAATAGCAGGGGCATGGCGGCAAGGCTACTTTATTTCGCATTGGGAAGGTTCTGCGCCGTTGATACCGGCTTTCCCGGCCATCGCCGCCCCAGCCGGTCTATTGTATGGCCTCCATGGAAGGAGGATCTAGGCGAATGCTGCCAGGAGGAGCGTCGAACAAATGCGCCAAGAGCTTTTCGGCTATTTCGATTTTGTTCCGGACAATATTGGGATCTGTTTCGTGGCCGAATTCGGCGGGGGAGATGGATTCCAGCAGCGAAGCCATAATGCCGACAAAAAAACCGATGGTTTCCTGCATGTGCGCTACCTTGGTCAATCCGGTCTGATTGCACTGTTCAATAAGGGGGATCAGGATAGGAATAATGATAAACTGGGTTTTGCGCCAAAGTTTATTGATGAGTTCCCCCTGTTTCTCTTTATATAATACTTTGGAAAACAAGCCAAGTTCACCAGTGAAGCTTAGTTTATAAAAAAGGTTTATAAATAACTGCAGCCTTTCCAGTGGTGAAGTAGTATCCGGCAGCAATAAACGGGCTTTGGCAAGCATGTCTTTGGTATGGCGGGCTACGATGGCTTCCAGAACGGCTTCTTTGGAAGGAAAATAATAATAGAAGGTGCCTTTGGCCACTCTGACTTTTTTTATGATATCTTCTACATTGGTTTGCTGATATCCCGACGCAAGGAAGAGTTCTTGCGCCGCGTCCAGTATTTCCGTCTGGCGGACAAGCGGATCTTTCGTAACCCTGGAAATGGGGAACACCTCGCCTTTTTTCGGGGAATCGGCCCCAAAATTCGCTATCATTTTAGCAAGTTCACTTTGTTTTGTCAATGCTGCTCCGGGAAGCGTTCCGGATACAGCTCATGAGCGATTTTTTCTATTGCATCGATGGTGCGCACTCCGCCGTTATTGACGGTGAAAAAGGGCAGATCAATGATGTTGGCCTGACGAACCGCCCGCATGCCGCTAAGTTCTTTAATCGACCGCAACTCGGCGCAGGCTTGCTGGTGAGTCAACTCTTCACCGTCTTTGCTGAAAGTTACAAAAATAATGCTATCCGGATCGAAGGCCAGGATATTTTCCGCCCCGACAAAAGTTGCCGGTCTTTCATTGAGGTTTTTCCCTCCGGCAATATCAACCAGGTGAGTGATCAAGTAACTCTCGTCGTAGAGGGTAAAGCGGCCGTTGCCATGGTTTTGCAGAACGATAACCGTTTTCTTTCGCGGGACGGATTGAACGCTTGCTTTGATCCGGTTGATCCGGGTTTGCAGCTGCTGAATATAGCGGTCGGTTTGATCGGTTATGCCGAATATCTTACCGATATCGGCTATGGCCGGATAAACGGCAGTTTCTACGGTAGGTCTGCTTTTAGTCATAGAACTTGGCAGGATATAGGTTGCTATGGAGCGTTTCCCCCAAGTTCTTACTTCACCAAGCTCGTGCGGAACAAAATGGTGCGCCCAGCCGATGATCAAATCCGGCTGCATGGCCAGAACCTCTTCCTGGGAAGGCACGAACTGCGCTTTTAACAGGGTAAGGCGAGCATATTTTTCGGCCAGCCGGGGGAGCGGAGGACCATATGGCGCTACGGTTGCCAGGATGCGGTCTTCCAGACCGAACTCCAGCAAAAGCTCGGTAGCGCCCGGATGGGAAACAACGACTCTGTTCGGGGCGTGGTCGTAACGGTAAGAATACGGATTTCCGTCTGTGTCGTAATTGGCAATCGTTACAGGATATGCGTTTGCCGGCAACGGACCGGCTGAAAGCGCTTTCGCCGGAACAGTGGTGCTTAGCGCCCGGCAGCCCGTAAAGGCCAGCACCGTTAAAGCAAAAGCAATCGCCAGTAAAATGCGCGCTGTCTTTTTCAAGAATGGTCACCGCCTGCGGAAAACGGATTGTTATGAAAATAGGAAATGGACAGGCAGCCGGTATCAGGATTTTTTCGGATATCACAGTCAATCTCATACACATCCCGGATGAGTTGCGGCGTCAATACCTGTTCAGGCGGGCCGCTTGCCGCCAGCATGCCGTCCTTCAGCACGTACAGCTTATGACAATGCATGGCTGCCAGGTTTAAATCGTGCAGAACAGCGAGAACGCCAATGCCAAGAGATTTTACAATGAACAGCGTCTGCAGCTGATACTTGATATCCAGATGATTGGTGGGTTCGTCCAATAACAGTATTTGCGGCTGCTGGGCCAGGGCACGGGCCAGGATGACGCGCTGCTGTTCGCCGCCGGACAAGGTGGAAAAGCTGCGCCGGGCAAAGCCAGCCAAGCCGACCTTTTCGATGGCTGACAAGGCAATTTGCTGATCTTCCCAGGTATCGGAGCCAAACCACCGTTTATGCGGAGTGCGTCCCATCAGGACCATTTCCAGTACGGAAAAATCAAAATCCACGGTATTGAACTGTCCGACTACGCCCATTTTTCTGGCCGAATCCGCCAGTTTAATACGGTTTAAGTTTTCGCCGTTTAGGAAAATGGCTCCCCGGCTGGGCTTAAACAGCCTGTAAACAGCCCGGAGCAAGGTGGACTTGCCGCTGCCATTAGGTCCGATGATGCCGGCGAATTCACCCTTATTTACGCTTAACGTCACGTCCTGGACAATCGTTTTCCGGTTAATGCTGACATCAACATTTTTGAGTGCTAGTTCCATCATCAGCCTCCTAACGGTTGCCAAAGCTAAAGGTGTGTTTTAGTAATATATACATGAAAAACGGCGCTCCTGTCAGGGAGGTTATAACGCCGATCGGCATTTCACCGCTTTTCAGTATGATTCGGGCGAGTACATCCGCCCAAGTCAGAAACAGCGCGCCGGCCAGTATGACGCAAGGCACCAGGCGCCGGTGATTGGAGCCGATCAGTCCCCTCACGATATGGGGTATTATCAGGCCGACAAAAGCAAATACGCCGCAGCTCGAGACAATCATGGCGGTCATTAACGAGGTGATGACCATGTTGTTGCGACGGACCTTGTTCAGATCCACCCCCAAAGTAACGGCGGCTTCCATTCCCAGCAGCAGGGCATTTAGAATACGCGGCTGCAGAAGATAGTAGAAAGAACCCAGGATTATACCGATGGCCGGCAGCGCCAGGTTATCCCACTTAGCGGCGGCCAGCGAGCCCATGGTCCAGAAGGTAACGGTACGAATGCCGTCCGCGTTGCCGGACATATAGATCATGAGATTGGTAAGACCCAAAAACAGAGCGTTGGCAACCGTACCGGCCAGCACAATTTTCACGGTGGACATCTGCCCGCCGGTCCCGGAAAGCGTCATGACCAGCGCCGCCGCCGCCAACGCTCCGGCAAAAGCCCAGAAAGCCGTACCCAAGCCGGACGCCAACTGGGCATTGCCGATAAGGATGGCGAAGGTGGCGCCTGTCGCGGCTCCGGCGGATACGCCGAGGATATACGGCTCGGCCAGCGGGTTTTGCACCGAGGCCTGCATTACGGCGCCGGACAAAGCCAGTCCCGCCCCGGCAATCACCGCCATCAGCGTCCGGGGAAGGCGAAGCTCCCAGATAATATCGTTGTAGTAAGGCGGTATTCTGCTCGCAATATCGCCGATGTCCATATGGAAAACTTCATCGACGAGGATGCGGAAAACATCCGCCGGGGCAATGGGCACAACGCCGAGGCAAACAGCCGCCCAAACGGAGAGTAGGGCTCCGATGGTTAGGGCAATCAGCATCCAAATGAAATTTTTCCTGCCCGCGAAGCCGTCAGTGACAGTGCCGGGCGGAGTAGGAAGAGGCGAAGTCGTTTGGGTCATTTCTTCATAAATCTCCCAGATTCATTTTCTTCTATCGGTAGGGGGAAGAAGCGTATTTTTCCTTTAATAGCCCCCGCTACAATGCGAAGCTTAATTGTTCAAGCGAAACGTTATCGGAACTGTGGTGTAACAAACAAACGGTTTACCATTCGGTTGTTTCGCCGGAATGAACCGCCACCGGCTGACGGCGGCCACAGCTGCTTTGTCCAAACGTTCATCCCCGGAAGAACGGAATATGCTGATATTTCCCGGCCTGCCATTTTCGAGAATTTGCACCTTCAGGACTACCGTTCCTTCAGCGCCGTCCTGCCGGGCGGCATCCGGATAGTATGGTTCGACTCTGGTTAAAATGCCGGGAGCGTGAGTGCCGCCGGTTTGGCCGCCACTCACGCCGGCACTGTTGCCGGCTGGGCCGGGAGGAAAATCTGCGTTGGCCGGCCCTGCGCCGCCCGCCCCTGCCGAGGCTTCCCTGCCGCCTGCCGTTTCGGACGGATGCCCCGGGGTTTCGGCGGCAGTATTCCTTAGCTTCTTTTGCTCTGAAGTTGATGGTTGCGGGGACGTTGTTTGCGGGGAAGCAGCGATCAAATCCGGGCGGTAAATGTCCGCTGACGACGGAGGAGAGGATAAGCCGTCCAAACTCGCCGCTCCGGGCGTTGCGTTTATTGCCAAATCCAGTTCGATGATCTGTTCGGCGTTCGCCTGGAGCGGAAATAGCCTGCCCGCCACGAAACCGGACAATATCATTAAACACGCATGAACCAGCACGGAGTATGCGAAAGCTCTGCGCCACCGTTTATCGTATCCGAGCATTCACGCCTACCTCTCCTTTCGTTCGTTCTTGACGGTCAGCCAGGGCAAACTTCCGCGGAACTACGCCTTTAAATCCTGCGCTCTATCCCTGCGTAGAAGCTGCGGGCCGGCATCGGATACTCGCCGGGCATTCCGCTCCAATAAGTCCCGGTCGTTTCATAGGCGGCATTGGTCAGGTTGTATCCTTTCAGGAAGGCCCGGGTGTCCGTATCCAGCTTATAATTGACGGCCATATCCAAGGTCGTGTAGGCGTGCCCGGTAAATTTGGTCAGGTCCCGGCCGGTTACCCGGCGCAAGGTTAGGCTGCTGTTCCATTTATCGCGGTCGTACTCAACGTTCAAATGATACCCGTTCGGCTGGCTGTTGCGGGGGTCGTTGGAATAAGAGGATTCTGTGTTCGACTTATTTTGAATTTTTACATACGAGTAGCCGGTCGATACATTCCAGTTCGGGGACAATTGCCGTGCCAGGGTGATGTCGAAGCCTTGCCTTTTCTGATTGTCGACATTGATATACTTGGTGTAGGCATTGCCGGTGCCGTCCCAGTCCTTCCAGTCCCAGTCAATCGCATCCTCAATCTTGCTGCGGTAGACGCTGGCTTGTAATTTGGTTCCCCGGGCCAGCTCGGTATTAATTCCAAGGGTTACCGTTTCACCAGTTTCGGGCCGCAGGCCGGGATTGCCTTTCCACCACTGTGTATTGCTGTACATTTGGGCAATGGTGGGATTTTTTATGTATTGTCCCCAGGAAACATAAGCATTGGTTTTGGAATTTATTTCGCGGTTGGCTGTCAGCCGCGAGGTCGTATGGCCGCCGGATACGCTGTGGTCGTCATACCGGCTTCCTAGAGATATTGTCCAGTTGCTGGGAAGCTTCCAACGATCCTCAATATAAACGGCGCTGGTTGTAAAGCCTTTATTAATCGAGACATGATCATCCAGTTTTTCCTGCCGCCATTCAGTGCCTCCCACCAGGGTGTGCGCTTCCCCCAGTTTCCAACTTTGCTGCCAGTCCAGGCCATTGGCGGTCAGATCATAGGTGGCGTCCAAAGAGCCGTAATGGATTGTTTCATATTGATTGTGATAAAAACGTAAAGAATTATTACTGCCGATAGCTTTTCCCCATTGGTAGGTCAGCGCGACATTATTATCCTCACTGGTCCAGTACCCTCCAGGATAGTAGCTTGTTCCATCACTCTTCAGATAACCGGCGAACCCCGCTTCATTTTCCATACGCTCAAACTGCAGCGAAAGCGAGCGATCATAAGAAATATCCTTATCCAGGCGCAGCGTCAAATATTTCTGCTCCGAATTGCTGTCAGGATGCTCCTTGAGCCGGCCGGTCCTCGCATCTTTATACTCAAAATTGTCTTGCTGTTTCTTTTCCGCCGTCAGGAAAAAGCTGATATCATCAGACTTGCCCTGGGTGGTAAGATTATAGCGCCTGAAGCCCCAACTGCCGAACTCCGAAATGAGTGCCGTTTGGGTCGAGTCGGCTTTGCGGGTGATGATGTTGATGATGCCGCCGACCGCATCGCTGCCATAAAGGGATGAGGCCGGGCCGCGGACAATTTCAATCCGTTCAATATTTTCCACCGGAACCAAGTCGAGTGCCTTGCCGGCATGGTCACTGCCGCTAACTACCAGATGACTCCAATTCATTCGCCGTCCGTCGACCAGAATGAGCACACGGTCGTCCCCGTTGAGAATAGGTACGTTGGTGGTGCCGTATTTTTCAAGATTGACATTGTTTTTTCTGAGGATGTCCGGCACATTGGAAAAGCCGCCTTTTTCAATTGCTTCCCGGGTTATGACGGTTACATTGGCGGCGATTTGTGTCTTTTGCACCGGTACGCGGTTAGCAGTAACCACATATTCGTCGAAATTGTATTCTTCTGTCGCCTCCGCCGCCGCGAATGCCGCCGCCGGCATCCCCAATACCATGACACTGCCGATAAGTGAGCACAAAAATTTTTTCTGACGTTTGTTCATGAACCGTTTTTCTCCTTTCGCGTTTTAAGAATTCCAGGGACTCCTCCAATAGAACGCTAATCAAGGGACATAAATTTGCGGGGTTATTGACCGACGTCGGTCAATAACTTATTATAAATATTGCCAATATATTGTTCCTCCTCTCCACTACTGGCTAGCTTAAACAATTTTATATCGACCGACGTCGGTCGATAAAGTATTATAAAAAAATTACCATCAATTAACATTTGCTTGGCTGTTGCTTAATAAGCTGCACCTAAATGAAATTCATTCTCATTTCGGATTTTATTATAGCCGCTGTTAAAGCTTTCGTCAATAATCTTTTGTATAAATTTTCCGAGAAAAATTACGCATGCCAGAACCTATGAAAGCGAGCGTTTTTACATGACCCAAAAACCTTTCCCCAACACGCCTTTGCTCATTCTATCTGCAAATATGTTCATTTCGCAGTTGGGAGTCGGGTTAGTGATTCCTATTTTGCCGCAATATATCGAGACCTTTGGCGCAAGCGGCATCCAACTTGGCTATCTGGTGGCATCCATGGGATTAACGCTGTTGCTTTTTTCACCGCTGGCGGGGGCATTGTCCGATCAGTACGGGAGAAAAAAACTCATTGTCGGCGGCATTGGCTTGTTTGCCTTTTCGCAGTTTATTTTCGGGTATACCGATGAAATGTATGGGTTGTATTTGTCACGGCTGATCGGCGGCATAGGCATAGCCTGTATGAATCCGGCGATTACCGCGTATGTGACGGATATTACCGATTTGGGGCAGCGGGGGAAAGGGCACGGCTGGATCGGCGCGGCCATGGCCCTCGGAATTGTCAGCGGGCCTGGCATTGGCGGTTTGCTTTCCGAACATGGACTGCGGCTTCCGTTTTACATGGCTGCTGCGGCAGCTTTGCTGGCCGCGGCGGCATGCCTCCTTTTGCTGCCGGAATCGTTGGGGCGGGAGGCACAACTGACAGCCAGAAAATCTCAGCCGAGCCAGAAAAATATTTTTTCGCAGTTGTCTTTGTCCTTGGATACCCCTTATCTCATGTTATTTATCTTCATTTTTATCATGTCCTTCGGTTTAGCAAATATCGAAGCGGTATTTGGGCTGTATGTGGATAAAAAATATGGCTTTACGCCACAGGATATTGCCGTTTTGATTACTGCCGGCGCGTTAATGGGGGTGCTTGTTCAGTCACTGTTGATTAACCGGCTCTTGCACCACTTCCAGGAGATCCAGGTAATTAACGCGAGCCTTTTCGTGTCGGCGATCTGCCTGTTGCTCATGCTGCTGTCCGGTAATTTTCTGTATCTGCTAATGGTGAATATGATTTATTTCGCGGTCCTTTCTACCTTACGTCCGGCCATCAACACGCTTTTATCCAAAATCGCCGGCCATGAACAAGGATTTGTCGCCGGACTGAATAACGCCTACACCAGTCTGGGAATCATTCTTGGACCGATTGTCGGCGGCATTATGTTTGATATTCATATCGATCTGCCTTTTCTGGCCGGAGCGGTCATTGTTTTTTTTAGCTTAGCCATTCCACTCATCTGGACCAAAAAAGCAAGCCGAAAAATATTATAGACTACCCCTGCGCTGAAAACGGCTCTTGCCTTCAATGGCTGCACCGAGGGCGGCAGATCAAAATCGGCGGTTTTCAAAGCGCGCGTTCGTCTTACGCAGCCGATGCTGGCAAACAGAATCAGGGAGGTATTGCCAGGAGAATAAAAAGAGCTCCCGCCCAGAATAATATATTAGACTGAAAATCCGGGGGGCTGCACACAATGAGCAATCAGGTGCTTTTATGGTCGATATTGGTTTTACCCTGGTTATCCTTATTCCTTATGTCGAAAGAAAATATCAAGAGATGGATGCCTGTCGCTTTATTCTCCGCGCTTACCAGTGTATTAGTTGTAGAATTAGGAGAAAATCTGGGATGGTTTGTGTATGGAGAAGCTGCTTATCCATTAAGGACGTCTTCGTGTATTATTTTTGGATTGAATATCGTCACTTCGATGTGGTTGTTTTATTTTTTATATGGTCGATTTTGGCGATATATCATAATTGATACCATACTAAACTTTGGATTCATATATTTATTTCATATTTATTTCCTGGGCGGCAGAGGGCTTTTTCAGGAGGTCGGTATTACGCCTTTACTAAACACGTTGATTGTTACTTTCGACGGTATTTTAGTTTATGGCTATCAAATGTGGCAAGAAGAAATCCTCGCGCCTTCCGAAATCAGATCAACCGGCTATTCTTCAAATTTGCAACCGGCGGCAACCAAACCGTTACCCGAAGATCAAGACAATGAAAGAAGTGAATAGACTGCTAGATTGTCGCCGCTTCGGACTAGGAAAACCATGGACACAGGATTACGGGCAATTCCTCATCCTGCAGTGCATTTAAAAATTTCGGTCCGACATGCAAATTACTGGCGATCAGTTCAGGAGGAGTAACGGCCATCATCTGGTTCAGCGACACTCCCTCAAAGCGGTCGCTCTTGAATGCTTCTAAAAACCACAACGTTTCAGGACCGGTATTTTGAACATAATGTACATAGCCGACAGGCACATAACCAACGTCGCCGGCCCGATAATTAAAGGTGCGGGCTCTGCCGTTTTCCGCAAATACCGTCATACGTCCCTGCCCGGCAATGTAATATTGGAATTCGTCGTTGTTAGGATGCCAATGAATTTCTCTCATTGCGCCGGGTTTGATTTCGACCAGCGCAGCCGCAGTGGTCTTGGCAACGGGAAAGTTGGAGGTGTCCGCAATTCGCACGCTACCGCCAGGCGTTGTTATTGGTTCTTGCGCCAATAAGCGGTGTTTAAAACTCTGAGGAACCAATCCGTAGGGGGATTGGACAGCCTCATATTCCAGAGGCCCCGGGACGGTGCCCTGATAGATATAAACCTGTCCTGAAGGAAGATAGTTGAAGGCATCGACCGGCACGCAGAAATTAGCCGCCAACACATCTTTGGGATAATGGGCGAATAAATCGGAGAGGGATAAGGTATTAAGGTCGGAAAAATTCCCGTCATCGAAAAGGAGCAAAAATTCGCAGCCGTCTTTCAAGCCCTGAAGCGAATGGGGAAAACGGGGAGGGAAGTACCAAAGATCACCCGGACCGATATCGGCGATGAAATTCCGGCCGCACTGGTCGACTGCCGTTATGCGCGCGCTCCCGCTCAGCATGTAAGACCATTCCGAGGCTATATGCCAGTGAACCTCCCGCACGCCACCAGGGGTCAAACGCATATTGACTCCCGCCAGCGTGGTCGCAACCGGCAGTTCCCTGGCGGTAATCTCCCGGGACCATCCTCCCATTTTTAAGACCATGCTGGTATCCGAAAAGGAGAATTTCAGATTGGGGAGCAAGCCGGCGTCCGTGGCAGGTGGAACCAGCATATCGGGATTTTCGATATCCCGCATAATATCGCGGGGGCCGGGGTCAGTCGCACCGGCACCATCTTCCCGAATGGGCTGGGGTATCCGGCATCTTCTTTCTTGCATTGGCGAACCCTCCATTCTGGTAACATATTATGTGGATTTCGGAATATGGGTGCATGAGAGCACATGAAAGATGAGCGCGAAGCCAAGATACGATCGGCACAGAAAAATGCCCCGGAGTCTATGAAATAAACTTCGGGGCATTTTTTCTGTTTCACATTTACGGAATCAAATTTAATCCCTGGGCTATTCTGCAGCCAAGCTCTTTATCGGTCCGCATAAAATGGTCGATCATTCTTCTTTGAATCGGCTCATAAGCCTGACTCAGGCTTTCTATGATATTGGACACCAAATGGCTTTTCTCCGGCCCCGGCATATTTCGATATCTGTACCCGGGCTGGTAATAGTCGTCGCCGGCTATTTCCTGCCGGCCCACACATCCTGAAATACATTCTTGAGGGGGATTTCCTTTCTCAGGCGCTTCCGCAGGCGCGCCGTCACTTAAGGTATTCGGCAAATAATTGGCGATATCTGCGCTGTACCTGCTCCGCATGGGTCCGTCCTGCATCTTGTTGTCCACCGGATTTCGCGGCATATTTACCGGAAGTTCCAAATAGTTGGTTCCTATACGATATCTCTGGGTATCGCCATAGGGAAAGATGCGCCCCTGCAATACCCGGTCATTGGAAAAAGTTATTCCCGGAACAATGGCCGCCGGTGAAAAGGCCGATTGTTCGACTTCGGCAAAAAAATTCTCGGGATTTTTATTCAATACCATCCTGCCTACCGGAATCAAAGGATACAGATGCTCCGGCCAAATATGGGTAGGGTCCAGAATGTCAAACGGCTGCTCGCATTCAAACTCCATTTTTATTGCTTGGACCCGCATTTCGAATTCGACGGAATGACCGGCGGCGATGGTTTCGAATAAATCCCTGCTCGCCACGTCGGGATCAATACCCGCGAGGTGGGCCGCTGTCTTGCTGTCAATGTATTCGACTCCTGCGCAAGGCTCCCAGTAATACCTGACATACGCTTCCTCGCCGCGTAGATTGACCCATTTGTATGTATTGATTCCGAAGCCCTGAATGGTTCTATAGCTTTTGACGGTTCCAATGTCGGAGAATAGATATATAAGAAAGTTCATGGACTCAGGCCTTAAAGACATGAAATCCCAGAAGCGGCTGGCCGCTGTCGGCCCGCCCCGGATATTGGCGACCGGGTCCGGCTTAATGGCGTGAACGAAGTCCGGAAACTGCAGCGGGTCTCTCAGCGGGAATACCGGAATATGGTTACAGATAAGATCATAATTGCCTTCTTCGGTATAGAATTTCACGGCAAAACCGCGGACGTCGCGCACTGTGTCGGCGCCGCCCGCCGACCCGCCGGCCACCGAAAATCTGGTGAAAACCGGCGTCGCCTTTTCGGGGTCCTGGAGAAAGTCTGCCTTGGTCAGGGGCGCGAATGATTTATAGGGAACAAAATAGCCGTAGGCTCCTGCGCCTTTCGCATGAAAAACCCTTTCCGGAATCCTCTCCCGGTCGAACTGAGCGATCTTCTCCAGATAAACGGTATCCGTGAGGAGGACTGGCCCCCGCTCGCCTACGGCCAAAGAATGCTGGTCATCGGCGACCGGTGCTCCCTGATTGCTGGTCAGATATCGTTTGAGCATATTCTTTCACCTCCCGATCATGAATTATGTTATGATTGATTATATTCAAACGGAATTTATTTAGAATGAATTTGCCTTATTTGACATAACCATTGCACCTCATTTAACAAAAAGATGCCTCAAAGTCTACTAATATAGAGACTTGGGGCATCTCTTACTGCGTATTCTGATGCGTCGGGGCGATCGCTTCGATTTTCAGGCTTTGATGAATTGGTCTTCTTCAAATTCCCGGAAGGCAAGCCGCAATTCCGCCCGAGTATTCATAACGATTGGGCCTCCCCAGGCGATAGGCTCCTGCAGCGGTTCTCCAGCCATCAGGAGAAACCGGATTCCCTGATCAGAGGCTTCTATCTGGAATGTACCGGTTTCATCAAATAGCACGGCATGCTTGGCCGGAATTAGCTTATCGCTGCCCAAGCTTCCTGCCCCCTGAAAAATGTAAATAAACAAAGTCGTATTTCCTGCAATATCCAGTGACCACCCGGCACCGGCACGCATTTCGACATCCAGCAACAGAGGCTTGCAATAGTCGCCTTCCATGGCCCCGGCTTTTCCGTTATACGTTCCGGCTAGGATATGGATTCGTCGGTTTCCCTCATCCATCACCGGGATGTCCTCCTTGCGTATTTCATGATATTTGGGGGTTGCCATTTTATCTTTCGCCGGCAGATTGAGCCAGAGCTGGACTCCAAGCATCCTCTCGCTGGACTTTGGCATTTCCTGATGAAGGATTCCGGAGCCTGCCGTCATCCACTGGCATGCTCCGGTTAGAATCCTGCCCGTGTTTCCCAGGCTGTCGCCATACTTGATGTCGCCCTGAATGAGGTAGGTAATCGCCTCAATGCCGCGGTGCGGATGCCAAGGAAACCCTTGGATATAGTCATTGGGGTCTACCGAATCAAAGGCATCCAATATGAGAAAAGGATCAAACTCCCTCGTATCGTCGCAACCGATTACTCTCACCAGTTTGACGCCGGCTCCATCCACGGTATGCTTTCCTGTCACAATTTTGCGGATCGTTCTTAGTTTATTCATCGCCAACCTCCTTATCGGTTTTTATCCTCCAACTCGCGAACTGGCGGTATGGCATGCCTGTCGTCTTTGCTCCTGCATTTAGAAAAGGGAAAAGAAACGAAAAATAAAAACACCTATAACTTAGATCGTTATAGTGTCTTTCAGGTGGGAATAATTCCTCCCTTTTTCTAACTAAGGGTAGTTTGCACAATAACCTTACCCTATTCCCGATTAAATAATTCTACAAACATGTCGACAACTTGAGGGTGATAGTCAATTCCTTTTGCAAGTAATATTTGATTAATGGCTTCATCAGGTGGAAGAACATTCCGTTTAAAAACCGCTGAGGTTAATCGGTCAAATACGTCTGCAACAGTTACAATGGCTGCATTAAGGTGAATATCATTTCCCTTGAGCCCGCTCGGGTATCCATTCCCGGAATACTTTTCATGATGCTGCCGGGCAATCAAATAGACACCTGTAGGAAGCTTATCCGCAGCTAATAAGTCGCTTCCAAGCACGGTGTGCTGCTGATAAATTAATGTCTGACCATTATATACTCCTGCGATATCATCCAACACTGATTTAGGCAACAATATTTTCCCAATATCGTGATATAGGGAACCAAGAGCAATTTCCTGAAGCGATGGTTTATCATATTTTAGTTTTCGCGCTATGGCAACAGTGATTAAGGAAACATTAATAGAGTGTGAATAATTAGCTTTATGGCCCTGAGCGAGTATTTTTAAATTATTGTTCAGAAATATGTCCTCTTGTACTTGACGTAAAATCCAGTTCATATATTTCGCTGCATTGCCAATACTTTCTCCATTTATTTTTACGAATTTATTGTCTAATTTTGGGGGTACTTTAAATTGTTTGGAATTTCCGGTTTTCAGAGAAGCAGATTTTAGAATAGCGGAACTATTTCCCAGCGGTTCTGCCGAAATCCGGAAACCAAGTTTTCTTTCTTCCAATTTCTGCACAACATTAGGGGTAAGGGGAGTACCCTCCGCCAGTAGCAACCTTCCAAACTTGTCGAATACATCGTGAGTAATATATCCCAGAATATTTTCTTTGCTTTGTTTCTCAATTTCCATACTATTTCTCCTCTTGCATTGAACTAAGGAAAGGTCACTATTTTAATGATTCTGGGAGCGGGTGCCTTCAATATCCTGGGCGCCTATTTTGGACTTGCAAAGTGGCAGTCACCCAACGTTTTTGTTTCTAGGTGTCAAACGGACTGATTTGGTTTTCCTGATCCCGGTCTGTTTTTGTCTTCATTTCGCATGGGACAAACCACCCATGCGAGCTTTACCGGCGCTTTAAGCCCTTTTCAGAATTGTTTTGCAGGATTAATTTGTTAAGTAAAGAATTAAAAAAGGTAATTATCGGGCTTCTTTGGTCTCGTAAATTTCGGGTTGCCCTTGATGCTTGCGGGCTTCCATTCCATCTGTTCTTGTATCCTTTATGCCGCCCATTGCGGCCAGATTTCTTCAACTGTGCGGTCGATCACTTGAGCAATTTCTTCTTGGATCCGCAGGCTTTTGAACTTGCCGCTAATCACATTGCTAACTGCGGCGCGGCTAACCTTTAGCTTGCCGGCAATCATAGCGGGACGGATGCCTTTTAAAAGCAGTTCAGCCCGGATTTCATTAGGCTTCATAATAATTTTGACCTCCTTAAAAGTTATTATTTTGAATTGGGTTAAAAAGCCCCCTTATCGCCCTGAACTGGAGGGAGGCTTGTCTCCTCCGACCGGCCTTCAAGGTCACGCCTTAGCAGGAAATGGAATCCTTCTTTTTGTGGATATTTAAATCCGTCCATTAATCGTCCGTCGAATTTACAATTTATTTTCGTTTAAGCCTCCCTTTGCCGCGTTCGTTAAACGTGGTATTTTTGGGGAATAATAAATTAACAAGTTTATCTGTATAGATTCATTATAATCTAATTTTTGATTATTCTCAAGAGTAATTAATCTAATTTTTGATTTATTTTAAGGTGATGATACCGATGCAAGATTTTCAAGAAGCCCATGAGATACAAGAAATTGTAGAAAGACTAAAAGCTATAAGAAAAAAGGCTGGCCTTTCCCAGGCAAACTTTGCTAAAGAACTTGGTGTTTCGCAAGGAAATGTTGGTACCTGGGAAACGGGAAAATCATTGCCTGGAGCACTTGCTTTGAAAGCTATTAATCAAAAATTTGATTATTCTATTGATTGGATACTTACAGGAAAAGAACAGGATTTGCCAACACAAAAAGTCGAGGCCGTTTTCGACCCCGATTTAAAAGCGATGATCGACGTATTAAAAGAATTAATGGATAGTGATGATCCAGACCTGCGTGGTTGGGCCAAAATTCAATTTAAAGAAGCTTTCAAACAGCATTGCGCCACTTACGATGAAAAAAAAATTCATGCGTAACTATCCGAATAGTAGCAAAAACTGGCGAGAAATTGCCGCTCGCCTGGGGATTGAAATAATAACAGGTTTATTCTGGGTCATGAGTGACCAGTCGCTTTTTTATTGTAATCCCTAAAAACTGCCCGTAAAAGAGCGGGGAATTATCTGTAAAAGATGACTGTATAGGCATATAATTATCTTACATCCAAATATTTGGAAGATTTATTGTGGGGCAGTGATGCCGTATTCATACAGGTAACATTTATATATTAATTTAAGAAAAATCCCTCGCCATAACGGCGAGGGATTTTATTGAGAAGAAGGCTAATGGGTGAATCCATTCTTTACTATCAGCCGTGACGGCCAAGCCGGAGCTGCTAAAGGTTTCATGGTTCGATAATTTATAAGAAGTCTTCGGCAATAAGTCCGGCGGCATTCAGATAAATCTCCCGGGGGCGGGGATGTCCGGCAAAATCGGATGGGCTCAGTGAATAGCCATAAGCGCCGGCATTTCCGAAACACACGATGTCGCCGACTTGCGGGTTAGGCATGTATGCGTCCCGTGCCATCACGTCCATGGATGTGCACAAGTTTCCTACAATTGTAACCGGTTCGGCAGGTTCGCCGGCTTTTGCCGGAATGCAGGGCAGATGAGCATTCTGCGAGCTGAACAGCGGTTCGAACGATCTTCCGGTGTCCCCCGATGCCATCAGGCGGACTATATTGGTGACGGACGGGCGCAGAAAGCCGCTCAACCCGCCGTGAACAATAACGAATTTTTGACCCCGCGATGTTTTCACGTCAACAACCCGCGTGACGAAACTCCCCGCCTGCGCAACCAGAAAGCGCCCGCTCTCAACAATGAGGCGGGGTTTTTCTTTTCCGGCGAAATCCTGCCGGGTGACCAGTTCTTTCATTTTCTGGCCCAACGTATTCCAGTCAAGCGGTTGGTCGGTTGGGGAATATGGGACGCCGAATCCGCCGCCGAAGTCGATTAAGGACAGATTCCAGTCCATTTTATCCTGGCAAAAAGCGGCTATTTCAAAAACCCGTTTAAAATACTGATATATTGCGTCATCGCCCAAGACCTGGCTGCGTAAAAAGACGTGAATACCGGTGATGTCGATAAATTCCAGGGTGTCGATAAAAGGCTTGTTAAACAAAAGGCTTTCTTCATCCACCCCAAATTTACTGGCGGCTCCCGCTGTTGTGATTTCCGGTGAGGAGCCCATGCCAATGTGGAAGGCGGGATTGATGCGCAGGCTGACGGCAATCCTTTCGCACCGTTTTTGGCCGATTGAATTAATCATAGCCAGTTCGTTGTAGGAGTCCGCTACGAGCAGGGCTTTTCCGAGGGTAGCGTCAATGTCGGCCGGGGTTTTTCCCGGCGAAGAATACAGGATGTTATGGTAAGCGAAACCGGAGTCGACCGCTTTACGCACTTCTTCGGCCGAAGCTGCGTCGGCCCCCAAGCCTTGCCGGCTCATGTAACGGCAGATTTGCGGGTAGGGGTTCGTCTTGACCGAATAGAAAATCTCAAAATCCGGCAGAGCTTCTTTGATCGTTGCAACCTGCTTCGCGATAGCCTCTTCTTCATACACATACAGGGGAAACCCTTTGCTTGCAACCAGTCTTTCCAGCGTTTGCAACTGTGCCATCTTATATTGCTCCTTTATTTTAGCTCTCTAGGACAGCCTCCCTATGGCGCCTTCCAAGAGACCCGCCCAGCAACCAGTCGTACCCAATTTGAGAACTTTTGCTAGATAAATCCATTCTTTACTTTGTCAGCCAGGACGGAAATCGTTTGCTGATTAATTTCGGCAAAATCATATTGCTCAAGAACGCTGATAATACCGCTAATAACAAATGTAACTGTACAGCGGGATATTCCGTTATCCTGATTGTCGGGATCTGTCCTTTGAACTATATTCTCAATGAGAAGATGCTTCATTTTGCAGGAACTGGAAGCGAGACTCGGCGATTTAAGAAAGGGCATATAAAGTTCCCGGTTCTTTTCAAATACGTTCATAATGTTTTTTAATATAATTGAAAAGTTATTGATAATCCCGTTAAAGTCATATGGCGCGAATACATTGCTGACCTCATCGAGAATGGTATCCCGCAAACAATCCGCACAGTCATAAATATCTTTATAGTGCAAGTAAAAGGTGCTTTTATTGATATCGGCTGTTTCGCACAACCTTTTCACCGTGATATCTTCCATGTTCATTTCCGACAACAATTTGGCAAAAGCGGCCTGGATGGCGGCTTGGGTTTTTTTTATGCGCCGGTCTGTCATTTTCATTCTCCTTACTAGACGGAACAGTCCGATTGGTTGAGTAATAGACCGTAGCCTTGATATTGATGGTTGAAGCAACAGGATAGTGCAAATATAATAGACTCGAGTCTATATTCGGATTATAGTCTATTAAATTACCTGTGTAAAGCGTATCTCTACCATGACGGGAGGATAAGATATGAAAGATGTGTTTTTCGAAGCCCGGATTGCAGGAGTCAAACTGAAAAATAAAATTATTCGCTCCGCTACCCACGAGGGTCTGGCGGATGCCGACGGCAATCCCACCGATGCCTTGCTTGGAAAATACGAGGCCCTGGCCAAGGGCGGGGCAGGAGCAATCATCACCGGTTATGCCGCAATTATGCAAAACGGGAAATCCCCGCTCGCGAATATGTTGATGATTGATACCGATGAAAGAATCCTCTATTACAAGAAACTTGTAGACCGGGTTCATCGGTACAATACTCCAATTTTCTTACAGATTACTCATTGTGGTCGGCAAACATTTTCACGGGTGACAGGCCGGCCTACTGTCGCTCCGTCTTCTATCAAAGATAGATTGTATAACGAAGACATTCCCCGGGAATTAAATGAATCTGAAATCTATGAGATTGTAGAGAACTTCGCAAGTGCGGTAGAGAGAGCGGACAAAGCCGGATTTGACGGTGTCCAGCTGCAACTTTCGCATGGTTATTTGCTATCAGCGTTTTTATCGCCGCATATGAATAAACGAAAAGACAAATGGGGTGGGACTACTGAAAACCGTTTCCGAATCGTAAAAGAGATTATGGAAAGAGCCAGGGAAAAAGTCGGTGATTTCCCGATTATTGCTAAAATTAATGGTTATGAAAAGTCAAAAGACGGCTTAAAACCGGATGAGGCTGTGTTGATTGCCCGGTACCTTGAGAAATCGGGGTGTGATGCGATTGAGGTATCATGCGGTATTGCCGAAGAAGGATTTATGGCGTTAAGAGGAGATTTTCCTTTTGACATGATCGCCAAACATAATCACTTAATGAAACGGGTTCCCAGGCTGCTTCATCCCATGGTCAAACCTATCCTACAATATTATTTTGCAAGTCCCGAACCAAGACATTTATATAATGTTGCTAGTGCGATGAAAATCAAAAAAAATGTAAGCATGCCTGTTATTGTTGTGGGAGGCATTAGGAATCTCGCAGATATTAAACATATTATCCGTAATGAACAAAGTGATTTCGTTTCTATGGCCAAACCGTTTATTATTGAACCGGACATCGTAAAGCGGCTTATGGAAGGTAAACAACCAGAATCAAGATGCATAGATTGTAATTATTGCCAGATAGGAATAGAAAAAAGCCCCTTAAAATGTTATTACGGCAAGATTTAAAATTTAGAAAAATGGAGCGAATAAAATGAGTAAAAAAAATTTAAACCAATTGAATGTTTCACCGTTACCGGAGCCAACTGTACTAGTAACGGTAAAAACAGAGGATAAAAAGCCCAATATTATTACAATAGCCTGGACCGGTGTTTTCAGTCATAGCCCCG
Organism: Sporomusaceae bacterium UBA7701; assembly: GCA_002482545.1. GTDB lineage: Bacteria > Bacillota > Negativicutes > Sporomusales > UBA7701 > UBA7701. The sequence goes on along the minus strand of DLGF01000014.1, from coordinate 138,125 downwards.
CTGTCGTTTACATTGCGGTAAATCCGGCAAGATATTCTCATTCGATAGTAAAGGAATCGATGGAATATGTCATAAATATCCCTTCTGATAATTTGGCAAAGATAACCGATTATTGCGGAATCGTATCTGGGAAAAATGTAGATAAGTTTGCAGAAACCGGCCTAACTCCGATACCGGCAACAATTGTAAAAGCTCCATTGATAAAGGAATGCGCCGTCAATATCGAATGCAAGGTAAAAGATATTTTGAATTATGGAAGTCATGACATATTTGTTGGCGAAATTGTTGCCATACATTATGACGAAGAAGCAATCAAAAAAGACGGTAATCCTGATTTAGAGAAAATAAGGCCTTATGGTTATAGCTTTGGAGAATATCGTTCTATGGGAGAAAAATTGGGGGTAGCGGGTTATAGTAAACGTGAGGTATGAAAAGCGGGAAAGAATAACGGCTGGCTCAATATTGGATGAGAAAGCCTGATCAAGGCGCTCGCAGAAATCTTTGTCCGCAATCCGGAACAAACCGCATGGGAGCGCCCATACAGCATAAAGCCCATAATTTAACAAAGGGGGAAGGCAATTTCATGATTGTTTTAGTCGCGACTATGAAAGCACAACAAGGTAAGGAAGCTGAACTTGAGGCGGCTTTGAAATCTGTAATACCGATGGTGGAACTTGAAAAGGGTACATTACAGTATGTTTTGCATCGTTCGCATGATGACTCAGGTAAATTTCTTTTTTATGAAAAATATGCTGATAAAGAAGCGTTGGATTTTCATGGGTCTACAGCATATCTACAAGAGCTGTTTAGTATGATTCCTGATTTATTAGCAGAAAAGCCATCAGTTACTTTATATAAAGAAATTGCGTCTATTAATAAATAGATGAATCTCTAAAGCCTTGCAAACAGTTTTTTAACACGACATGGTGGCTTGCCCTGAAATAAACCAACGGCAACCGGGCTTTTACGATTAGACAGCATGTTTACTAATGGTTGCTATATAATAAATAAGGCCTAGCGTTATCGCTAAGCCTTAAATTTTTGGTGACCCGCCACGGAATCGAACCGTGAACCTACTGATTAAGAGTCAGTTGCTCTGCCAGTTGAGCTAGCGAGTCATTATAGATTCTATTATTCACATTTATATATTTTATATATTGAATCAGGTGTTGTCAACTCCAAGTGAAAGCACTGGCAATTAGCAGTTTGTGGTTTGCCAATGTGCCGCAAAGCCCTAAAATTGCGACAAGCCAACGGGATGGAAATGACAGCACTTGTTGCGCCTACGGTAAGCGATTCGAGTTTACTGTAAGGCTTGGTGGCCGCCGAAGGTCTCCTGTGCTTCCGCTGGGTGATCAATTGGCTGATCGATGTGGTATAATAAATCTTGCATACCAAGGTAGGAGGTACCGGCTTTGAATCATGTCAGAGTAAGATTTGCCCCGAGTCCAACTGGCTATTTGCATGTCGGCGGAGCAAGAACCGCTTTATTTAATTGGTTTTTTGCCCGCAAGCTGGGCGGGCAGTTTGTTTTACGGATTGAAGATACCGATACCCAGCGGTTGAAGGAAGACTCTGTATCGCAAATTCTGGCGAGTATGAAATGGCTGGGGATAGACTGGGATGAGGGACCGGAAGTTGGTGGCCCGTGCGGTCCCTACTATCAATCCCAGCGGCTGGAGATGTATCAAAAGGAAGCTCAGCGGCTGGTCAAAGAAGGAAAAGCTTATTATTGTTTTTGCGCACCCGACGAGTTGGCCCAGACACGGGAGCTTCAGCGGCAGACGGGCCAGGCGTTCCGCTACAACGGCAAGTGCCGCGGCATTTCTCAAACAGATGCCCTAAAACGAATAGAAGCTGGGGAGGAAGCTGTCGTTAGACTACGGGTTCCCGACCGCGGACAAATAAAGGTTACTGACTTGATTCATGGGAACGTGAATTTTGAACTGGACCAGTTGGACGACCTGATCATCGTGAAGTCAAACGGAATACCCGCCTATAATTTCGCTTGTGTCATTGACGACCACGCAATGAACATTAGTCACGTCATCCGGGCGGAAGAGCATCTCTCCAACACACCGAAACAGGTGCTGCTATATCAAGCACTGGGTTATAATATTGTCCAATTTGCTCATGTGCCGATGATTTTGGCTCCTGACCGCAGCAAGCTCAGTAAGCGTCACGGCGCAACCTCAATAGAAGAATTTCGTGACCAAGGCTTTCTTGCCCCGGCGATCGTGAATTATCTGACGTTCTTGGGCTGGTCTCCGGGTACCGACCAGGAACTTATAACGCCTGCGGAAACGGTAGAACAATTCGAGATCAGCAAAGTATCCAAAAAAGCAGCAATTTATGATACTAAAAAACTGGCTTGGATTAACGGCCAGTATCTTAGCAGCATGAGTCTGAACGATGTGATCGGGGAGACAATACCTTTCTTGTTACGCAAGGGTTTGATAACAGAAATGCAAGCTGGAGAACAGTATAATTCAATCAAGAATATCATTGATGTAGTGCGGAATAGGGTCAAGACACTCGTCGAGCTGACTGAAGCAACGGAGTATTTTTTCAAGGATGTAACGGAGTATGACGAAAAAGGTCAGCGCAAATACTTTTCAAAACCGGAAACAACAGATCTCTTGCGTCAGGGCCGGGATAGCCTGGAGCAGATTGAGTGTTTCGATGTTCAGCATACGGAGGCTGCTTACCGACAACTGATCGAGGATCTATCCATCAAAAGCGGTGATCTCATTCATCCTACCCGGCTCGCTCTGACAGGCCGCATGGAGAGCCCCGGATTGTTTGAAGTCATGGTGCTGTTAGGCAAAGACCGCTGCCTGGCGAGAATGGACCGCGCCATAAATTTCATCTGCAAGACATTAAGATAATATTTATATGTACCTCTTGCGATTTTCCGTTAGACGAGTTACTATAATAAGAGATTTCCAGATAAGGCAGTAATAGAATTCAATCTGGAACCTATATATCGTGGCCCTATGGTCAAGAGGTTAAGACGCTGCCCTCTCAAGGCGGAGACAGGGGTTCAATTCCCCTTAGGGCTACCATGCATTTTTCAAGGAAGATCTTAGTCGAAACTTATTCGGCTAAGATCTTTTGTTACGCAACACTCGCTTTCCTCTTTAACTACGAATGCGAATATCGCCTTTCCCCCAAGCCTGAACCCGGCCGATAATGGTGGCGTGGACAATTCCCTGGTTTTTGAGCTTTACCACTAGCGAGTCAGCCTCTGAACCCGATACGCTGAAAAGCAGTCCGCCCGATGTTTGCGGGTCATAACACAGGTCCCGGATATTTTGCGGGACATCGTCGTCAAATGTTACCTGGGTCAGGTAATCGCGATTGGCATATGCGCCGGCGGGGACCAGCCCCATAGTGGCGGCATCGGCTGCCTCCGGCAGAAACGGAAGTAAGTGACTATATAGCTCCACCTGAACACCGCTTGCTGCTGCCAGCTCATACGTATGCCCAAGCAGGCCAAACCCAGTGATATCCGTACAGGCATCAATTGTAAAAGTCCTGGCCACATCGGCGGCAGCCCGGTTTAGCATAATCATGCTTTGGATGGCGGCCGCTGCTCCGAGCGGGAACATTTCAGCCTTGACAGCAGTCGCGAGAATTCCGGTACCTAATGCCTTGGTCAGAATAAGAACATCCCCTGGCTTTGCGCCGGCATTGGTCCAAACTCTGGAAGGCCGAACGATTCCTGTGATACTGAGGCCATACTTTGGCTCGGGATTATCGACAGTATGGCCACCGACGATCACCACTCCCGCCTCAGCCACCTTGTCAAAGCCGCCGCGGAGAATATCTGCGAGCACATCCGGCCCCAGGGAACATATAGGAAAGCCAACGATATTAAGCGCCGTCAATGGCGTGCCGCCCATAGCGTAGATATCGCTTAGACTGTTGGCTGCGGCAATCTGGCCAAAAGTATAAGGGTCATCGACAACCGGACTGAAAAAGTCGACTGTCTGGACGAGTGCCGTATTATCATCTAACTGGTAGACACCGGCATCGTCTGATGTCTCAAGCCCGACTAATAATTTGTCATTGATTTGTTTAGGTAATTGGTGCAGCACACGAGACAAGACTGCCGGCCCGATTTTTCCTGCACAGCCGCCATATTGGGCAAAATTCGTGAGTTTTACCATGAATCATTCTCCACTTTTCTTTTAATCTTGGGATTGGATTTATCCAATATGGCCGGTTTCCTAACATGAATTCGTATTTCTTCCAAAATACTCCATATCCTGCTGGGATATAAACATTGGCATTCCAAAGTAGTTTTTTCTCATGCCTAGGATGTATTGATGCAAATTGCGTGTGTAGGAGGTCAGGGTGATTCTGATATCGTCTGGGCCTTACTTCATCCAAGGTGTGATGGGACCAGTCGCGAGATCTTGTTAAAAGCCTTGCAGACAGCTTTTTAACACGATATTGGTGGCAGATTCGTGAAAGTAGTATTCAATATTGATGGAATATAGCATTTAATATGACGGCGTTATGTCATATTAAATGCTATAATTGTTTTGAGGTGATGAAAATGAAGACGAGCCGGTTGTTTGAAATAACGACTATTTTACTTAATAAAGGAACCATCACTGCCAAGGAACTTGCCGATCGTTTCGGCGTATCGACGAGGACGATTTACCGCGACATAGATGTTCTCTCCGAAGCTGGAGTGCCCGTGTATATGAACAAAGGGAAGGGCGGCGGCATATATCTTCTGGAGAACTATGCGATAAACCGGACCCTTATTTCCAGCCAGGAAAGCGAAAGTTTGCTGCTGGCGATCAGAACGCTGCAAGCGACTCAATATCCGGAATTAGACAGGGTTCTTGAAAAGCTGGGGGCAATATTTAAGGACAGTTCCAGTCAAGATTGGGTTGAAGTTGACTTTTCTCCTTGGGGCAGTGCGGCTAACGGAAAAAATAAGTTCAACGATATAAGGCAGGCCTTGATGCAGCGAAAAGTAATCCGCTTTCAGTATGTGAACGCCGAAGGGCAGAAAAGCTGCCGGCATGCTGAACCTGAAAAGCTGATCTTCAAAGATAATGCGTGGTATTTAGTGGCTTTTTGCCGACAGCGCCAAGAGCATAGAACCTTTCGAATTTCCCGACTGAAAAAGCTGGAAATATTGCCGGAAACATTTGAAACGAAAAGACCTTCCGGACAACATCGCAAAGCGAAGGATTTTTCACAGCCACTTGTATCTTTAAAACTTCGCTTTCAACCCAAGGCACTGAATCGGATATACGATTATTTTGACGATTCTTACATTACCCCCAATGAAGACGGTAGCTTTACTGTGAAGGTTGCTCTGCCCGAAGGCGAATGGATTTATGGCTATATTTTATCTTTTGGCAGTTTGGTTGAGGTGCTGGAACCCGAGCATGTCCGAAGAGCCATCGTGGAAAGAATGCGACAAGCCTTAAATATTTATAATCCATAGCCGTAATATGACACACTGTTGTCATATTGCCTTGTGTACAATAAAGAAAAAAACATGAGGTGATAGAAAACTATGGATATGGATTTTATCAAAGTGGATCAAGGCAAATGTACCAGATGCGGCGTTTGCGCCACCGTTTGCCCAGGTGTTATCGGCATGGCTGACAATGGACCGCGGGCAATACGGGATCTTTGTGTGAGCTGCGGCCAGTGTGTGGCTGTTTGTCCTGAGCGGGCTTTAGATAATACCAATACCCCGCTGACCGATCAGGTTCCCATTGAGGAAAACACGGCCCTTGATTCAGGCAGGGCCGCTCAGTTTTTGCGGTCGCGCCGGTCTATCCGCAACTATCAGTCCAAGAGCGTGCCGCGTGAAAAGATCGCACAGCTTCTGGACATCGCCCGGATGGCTCCGACTGCCTGCAACTCGCAGGGTGTTGCCTATCATATAGTGGATAATCCCGATACTTTGCGGCAGATTTCAGCAACCGTTATGGATTGGACCGAAGGCGAGCTGAAAAGTTCCCCCGCGATGGCCTCGGCAAAATACGCGCCCCATCTGGCTATGATGGTCGAGCAATACCGGCAAACAGGAGAGGACGTTGTCCTGCGCTCTGCTCCGTGTCTAATTGTGGCGGTTGCCGAGCAGCACTCTTTTGCCACCGGGAGGGATAATACTTATCTGTCATTCGCCTATTTGCAGTTGTTTGCAACGTCTGTGGGGCTGGGAACGTGCTGGGCCGGTTTGTTCGAGTACTGCGCCGCTTCCGGCTATGAGCCGCTCCTTGCGTTGCTGAACCTGCCGCAAAATATGCAAGTGACCAGTGGCATGATGGTTGGCTATCCGCAATATGCCTATCATCGCTTAGTGGCCAGAAATCCGTTACAAGTCACTTGGCAATAGCTCGCGGCCTGACCGGGAAGTACAACCTATGGCTATAAAACTGCCGCCTGTTATTGACGATTTTGTCAAAGCCAAAAACAATTATGATGGTAATGAATGCGCCGCTTGTTTTGCCGAGGATGCCGTTGTCCAGGACGAGGGAAGAGAGGTCGTTGGAAAAACTGCCATTAAAAAGTGGCTGGAGGATAGCACGGCAAAGTATAGAGTCAGTGTTGGCGCCAAGCGGCTTAGGAAGCGGGACAACGAGACGGCTCTTACCGCTCAAGTTTCCGGTAGCATTGAAGGAAGCCCGGTTTTGCTTGACTATCATTTTGTGATTGGCAAAAGTAGAATCAGCCGTGAGCATTCAATTGACGGACGAGTGAACGCATTAGCGCAGTGGAGAAATGCGTGACTTATTGCGAACATGGCACCAGTGCGATGTATGGAGCTATAGAAGAGAATGACCCCGCAAGTATCACTGGATACTTGCGGGGCTTTGATTTATTCAGCGTTCTGATGGGCCTTGCCATTGCTCTGGCTTCCGCCTGCTCGCCGCGCTTGACGGCCTCTCTGACCATGGAACCAACTTCAGCCATGGTGCATCGGATCATGAGTTGTATCCTAATAACACTTAATTACCAGACGGAAGAACAGCTATTTCACACCCCATCAACAAGGGCTGATCTATCTGTCCAGCAAATCGGTTACTCCCCCTCGCGGTACTCTGCTCCCCATTCAGATAAATCGTTTAGGATCTTTCTTAAACTTTCACCTCGAGCGGCAAAAGAATACTCAACTCTTGGCGGAACTTCGGGGTATATTTTTTTGACAATTATTTTATTTTTTTCGAGTTCTTGCAAACGAACTGAAAGCGTTTTGGGACTGATGCCTTTCAGTGCCTTCTCCAACTGAGCAAATCTTTTCGTTCCACTGGCAAGTTCCCGTAAAATTAGAAGAGTCCATTTACTGCCAATAATTGAAAGGTTTTTTTCCAGTTGGCTAATACAGTTTTCATTACTTGAATCACAGTGATTGCTCATGAAACTTCCCTCCGACATAGTAACTACAATAAATGTAACTACTTCATTTCTTGTTGCGGCAATAGTATACTCATTTTAACACGGATATAAAAAATTTCAAACATATGGAGGGGTGGCCAATGAAGGTTCTTGCGTTTAATGGAAGTCCACGGAAAACGTGGAACACAGCTACACTATTAAATAAGGCCCTTGAGGGCGCAGCGTCACAGGGAGCAATAACCGAGCTGATTCATCTTTATGATCTGAACTACAAGGGCTGTATCAGCTGTTTCGCCTGTAAAATCAAAGGCGGAAAGAGCTTTGGCAAGTGCCCGGTGCAAGACGGCCTGGCAGAAGTCTTTAAAGAAGTAGAGCAAGCCGATGCGCTGATTTTTGGATCGCCGATCTATTGGGGCCGGGTAAGCGGTGAAATGGCTGCCTTTCTGGACCGTTTACTGTTTCAGTATCTTGGATACAGTGAATCCCGTCGCTCGCTTTGTCCGAAAAAGATGAATACCGGGTTTATTTATACAGGGAATGTGTCAGAAAAAATGCTAAAAGAAATGGGGCAGGATAAACCGATTGAGTTTAATGAGTGGGCAATGAAAATGATATTCGGATCTTCGGAGACGCTCATTAGTTATGAAACGTATCAGTTCGAAGATTACTCCAAGGTGGAAGCCGATCTTGTCGACGTTGAAGCGAGGGCCAAGAGAAGAGCCGAGGTATTCCCCATTGATTGCCAAAAAGCGTTTGACATGGGGGTAAGATTGGCAACTGAGGTTCTTTAATCAACAGGAAGAATTAAGATATTTTATGAATACTCAATCAGGGTCGTGTGATGGAACGATTAATAAATAGAATGAACCCGGAAGCCCGCACTAAGCTTCCGGGTTCTCAATTATTCGGCGTTCTGACGGGTTTTCCCGTTGGCTCTGGCCTCGGTCATCGCCTGCCCTGATGGCCTCCCTGACCATCGAGCCGACTTCGCCCGTGGTGGCGTCGGACATGCAAAATAGCGGCGGATTACTTAGGAATTTTGCCTATGGTCGTCAGTATTGGCCCGAGAAACGACTTGTTGCCGATTGGATTTTGCTATCAAGAATGAAGACCAGTACTCCAAAACGGGATGAACAGGAAATGACTCGCCTTCATAATTGTTAGGGGACCGGGGACTCAGAAACGATCTTCGGTCTGTTTTGGGGACAATGGTGAGTTGAATTTGGCAACTACCTAGGAATCTTCAATTCTGTGGGTGTTTGGATAAAGCGACAACTTTCAATCGGTTAACCTGCTTTCCCGGATCTTCTTGAGCTTGCGGGTGAGGGTCGATCTCCCTATCCCCAGGTGGGCGGCAGCTTTATCGAGGGTTTTGTATTCAGCTACGGCATTGAGTATCAACTCGTGCTCGTAATCTTTCATTTGTGGGCGGATTTGCTGCGTGGATGTAGGGGAGTAGTCCCCCACGGCCCTTAATATGTTTGGGGCCACTAATTGGAGAAACTTGGTGATATCATCCTTCGGATCGACAGTATCTACAAAAAAGGCTAGTCGCTGTATCGTATTCTGTAATTCCCGGATATTCCCGGGCCACTTATACCTTATAAAGTATGGCAACAGTCTGCTGACTAACGGCCCAATCTCCCGCTTTTTTTCAGGCGGGAGAAAATGTTCGCATAGGCACTGGATATCTTCGCGGCGCTCGGCCAGGGTCGGCAGTTCGATCCAGAGTACATTTAACCGATAAAAAAGGTCTTCGCGGATCATGTTTTTGGCAAGCAGGTCTTCAGCGCTCTTGTTGGAAGCCGCTATTACCCGAATATTAACGGGAATGATCGATTCGCCGCCGATTCTAAGGACCTCACGTTCCTGTACAACCCGGAGAAGGCGACCCTGCATTTCGATAGGCAGAGCATCGATCTCATCGAGAAATATTGTCCCACCGTGCGCGAGTTCGAACAAGCCGTACTTGCCTTTGCGCCGTGCTCCGGTGAATGCGCCCTCTTCGTAGCCGAACAGCTCGCTCTCCAGAAGGGTCGGGGGCAACGCTCCGCAGTTAACGGCCACAAAGGGATTCTTTGCCCGCTCACTTGCATTGTGGATACTCTGGGCAAACAATTCTTTTCCTGTGCCGGAAGCACCATAAAGCATGATCGACAAATTGGAATGGGCAAAATTTTGAGCTACTTTCTTTTTGATTTCCAAAACTTTCGATACACCGATAATATCCGAAAAGGTTGCTTTGGCTTTAAACTGGCTTTGCGTTGTTAACTCCTTGCGAATTTTATGCTCTGCCTGGACAACTTTAGCGGCCTCTATAAAAGTAGCGACCGCGCCTATGATTTTCTGTCCGTATTTTACCGGGACGCGGTTAGTGAGAATTCGGGCATTGCCGGTATCCTGCAGTTCGCCTGCCTCTGACTCTCCTGTCTGAAGGATGCGGTCAAGGCGGGAATTCGGAACTACATCAACAATGTTTTTGCCGAGCACTGCAGAGGCCTGAAGGTTCAGTGTTTTTTCAGCGGCCTTGTTAAAAATTTCAATCGCTCCGGTTGCATTCACGGCGATAATTCCGTCGTAGGTTGCATTCAGGATAGCTTCCAGGCGACGGGATTTCCGCATTTCTTCCCTGCGGAGCGTTACAAGGCGATCGGCTTCAAGAAAGGCCGAGTGCAAGGTCGCCCGATTGGTTTTTAAAAATACGTTGGATAAACCATACTTTTGGGCATATGAAACAGTAGGACCGCCGCCAACAATACAATAATTGCCGAGGTGAGCAAGCGAAGCTATCCGGGCTTCGAGGTCCTTCAAGCTCGTAATCCTAATTTCCATAATGGAAACGTCTAGTACCTTTTGCAGCAGCGGCAGCCCTGCGAACGGATCGCGGGAAGAAGTAATGGCAATGTTCCGTGAATACTGTTTGGCTTCGTTTAGCCCTTCTAAAATCTCATATGGACCTGTATTCACATGGATGACAGGAATGGAGAACTTCTCAGCCAAATAGTCGGCCGTACCACCACGGCTAATGATCATATCGACCGGAGGACCATCCAGATTTTCAATGATTTTGGCGGCCTCCTCTAGCCACCCTTCATAGACCTCTATATATAGACCTAATTCCTCCGCGACGGATTGAGCTATTATCGACAAATCTTTATACGGCGAGATAAAAACAATTCGGTTCATGTGAACCCCTCCGTGCTGCAAAACTAATATTCATTCTTGAAAGTATTTTTACTAGTGCAGCGAGGCGCTGACTGACGCCGGCTATATCTTAGGGCTGTTTGCAAAGCTCATTAGCCAGATTGTCGAGTTCTCCGGCTAACGCGCTCACCTGCTGGGTGATCGCGGAAAGATTCATCATGGCATCGGCGATCTGGGCAACCGCCTGTTCTACAGTCGTAACCTCATTAGTAATCTTTGTGCTGTTTGCTTGAATGATATTAACGATATCCACGACGTTGGTAACCGAAGAAGTTCCGCTCGTCGCTAACTTTCGGATTTCCTCGGCAACCACCTGGAATCCTCGTCCCGATACGCCCGCCCTTGCTGCTTCAATACTGGCATTGAGGCCCAGCAGATTGGTCTGAGAGACGATCCCTTTTAATAAAGACAAGACTTGTTCCGTTTCTTGGGCTTGCTTCTGCGATTCACGCACTGTTTGCAATAATACTTTGCTTACGGCGGTAATCTCTTCCGTCTGGCCCGATACTTTTTCACAAGTATGCGCGATCGTTTTCAATTGGGTATTTAAATGAAACGCCATGTCTTTGGTTTTTTCGTACGTATCAACAGGAATGGATGCGGCGAATGCCCCAACTATTTCATCATTATGGTTTCGGATCGGACTCGCGCAGCCAATATAAGGCAATCCGCGAGCTGCTTTATCAACCTTCTGAAAAATTTTGCGATTTTCTTTCATGGCCTTATCGACAAGGCTTCCTTCGCGGATTGGCTGGCCGACCGGGATGTTTAATTCAAGGTTTTTAGCAGGCTTATAAACTAAGTATTTCTCCCGGTCGCTGATTGTTATTCCCACATTATAGGGCAACGATTCCAAAAGAACAGGATATGCGGCGACTACGGACGCTAAAATATCATTCTCCGAATTTGTCTGCATACAATTCCTCTCCCTAATATACTAAAATAATATAAATAATTAAGCAAATTTTGTGCCAATAGCGAATAAGTCGATGGAAATAGCTGAGGGGCAGGGCCGGCAAAGGCCGATTGGGATACAAGGCCGCTGTCGGCAAAAGGGAAGGCTCATATTTAAGCCTATATTAATCAATAAGTAGGCTTAGATGTGAGTCTGCTTTTATTTTCGGATTTTAGCGAAAGTGGCTTAAACACGGGGAGCAACAGTTGGCACGCTTTTTGCTTTAGGGATTAGACAGCGCTAAATTAAAACGTTTCTGGGGAGGAGGGGTATGTTTCATTCACCAACACGCTGGAAATTATGAAAGTAGGCTATTCTAAATGAGGTGGAGGTTCTGGAATGAGTAGTAAAAAAAGTGGTTATCGCTGGTTCGTCATGGCCATGCTTTTCGTGCTTTACACAGTTGCCAATGCGGACAGGGCAAACATCGGCTTCGCATTGCCTTATATTCGCAAAGAGTTTGCGATGAGCAATACCGAAGCAGGCGCTATCATTAGCTTATTCTTTGTGGGGTATGCGGCGCTGCAAATCCCGTCCGGGTTCCTGGTAAAAAAATTTGGCATGCGGGTAATGTTTACCATCGGTATGCTCTTTACCTCGACGTTTACCGGCCTGCTGGGCCTTGTTAATTCCGTATTGGCCCTGAAAGCTCTGCGGCTAGGGGTTGGGGTCGCGGAAGCGCCTGTCGCCATTGCTTGCACAGTAGCGATCAACAACTGGTTTCCCCCTAAAGAAAAAGGCACGGCATCAGGCATTTTCCTCGCAGGCTCAAAGTTGGGACCGTTGATCGTTCCGCCGCTGTGCGGCTGGATTATTCTGACTTGGGGTTGGCGGGAGATCTTTTTCATATTCATGGTTCCTGGTCTGATCCTGGCTATACTCTGGTATCTGATGGTCACGAATAAACCGGCCGACAGCAGGTTCGTCTCGGCGGCCGAGGCTGAATATATAGCCAACGGGGAGTCGGCGACGACGAGCCAGGACGCCGGAAAAAAACGCGAGTATAAGCTCTGGTGGCTCGATAAGATTGTTCGCGCCAAGAGGGTTGAACCTCTGGCTAATTCGGCGCAGGTTTTTAAATCCTGGGATATCTTCGGCGCCGCTTTCGGCTATTTCTTCATGGTCGGTATCGTAAGCGTGCTTATGGCCTGGCTGCCTACTTACCTGGTTACTGTAAAGAAATTTGCGATCATGAAAACCGCTTTTGTTTCTGCTGCGCCATTTGCCGGCACAGTTATCGGCAATTTTGTGGGCGGCTGGGTTTCGGATTATTTTCTAAATAAGCGGCGCAAGCCCATGATGATGGTTACCGCTTTGTCGACGTCGTTTATGATGTATTCCCTGATTAACGCGCCGGAAGACGCCACTCTCCTGGGGCTTCTGCTGCTCGCCACCGGCTTCTTACTTGCGCTGGGTTATTCGATGTTCATGGCTTATCCGATGGGCCGTACAACCAAGGAAACCTACCCGGTAGCCTTCAGCATCGTGAACACAGGCGGACAATTAGGCGGGGCCGGGGCACCGCTATTCGTGGGGATGATTTTGGATAAATTCAACTGGGATGCGGTTTTCCTGTCCTTGGCAATCGGATCGTTTATATGTTTAACCGTTGTATCGACAATTGTTGAGCCGGTAGAAGATCCACTGAAGGCCCCGAACTAGCTTGGGGGGCAATCGCCACATAGGCAGGCGACTACTTAAGTCGGGTTATAAAACTGTGATCGGAGGAGAAAAAATGTTAGCAAACGCAATCGCTGCAGGCGCCTTGGACGGGGTAACTGTTCTCGACCTGACAAGAGTTTTGGCAGGACCATACAGCACAATGATCCTCGCCGATATGGGCGCAACCGTTATCAAAATCGAAGAACCCGTCAAGGGTGATGACACTCGTCATATGGGACCTTTTAGAAATGACGAAAGCGTTTATTACATCACGAACAACCGGAACAAAAAAGGAATCACCCTAAACCTTAAAGATCCTAAAGCCAAAGAAATGTTCAAAGAAATGGTCAAGAAAGCGGATATTGTCACTGAAAACTACCGGCCAGGAACGATGGAAAAGCTCGGTCTCGGCTATGACGTCCTGAAAGAGGTAAACCCGGGGATAATTTATGCCTGCATATCCGGGTTTGGCCACTACGGGCGCTATAAGGAGCGGCCGGGCTACGATATCGTTGCTCAGGCTATGAGCGGGCTGATGAGCACTACCGGTTGGCCCGGCGGTCCACCCACCAGAACCGGTACGGCAACGGGTGATGTTTTAGGCGGCCTGTTTATGGCGATCGGTGTATTGGGAGCCCTCCATCACCGCATGAAAACCGGCGAGGGCCAGAAAGTCGATGTGGCGTTGGTGGATGCTGGGGTCTCGGCCATGGGAAATGTCAATATGCTTTACTTTGCCGATGGCTATATTCCCCGTCGCATCGGCAACAGGTATGAATCGACCTATCCTTATGATACTTTCGAATGTGCTGACGGCAACTGTGTCATCGGGGCGGCCAACGATAAGTTCTGGCAAATTTTGTGTGGCGTAATGGGCAAGCCGGACCTTGCCTACCGACCGGAGTTCTTGCGTATACGTGACCGGTTGGAGCACCATCAAGAAGTAAAAAAGGAAATCGAGACCTGGACGAAGACCAAGAAGGCTAATGAAGTTGTTGACGCCTGCTTGACTGCAGGAATACCGTCTGCTCCTGTTTATGATGTCAGTCAGGTAGCTGCTGATCCGCATATTGCAGTGGATAGGGAGATGTTTGTTGAACAGGAGCATCCACGCATAGGCAAAATTAAAGCTACTGCAACGCCAATCAAGTTGTCCGCCACCCCCGCCACCGTAAGGACGCCTGCGCCAGCGCTTGGACAGGACAATTTAGAGGTCTATAAGGAGCTTTTGAATTTGGACGAAACACAATTGTCCGGCTTGAAATCAGCTGGCGTAATTTGAGAAATGGTTTTTTACGCTTAGTGTCAATATGAAAGGAGCGATCATGTTGAAGTTTCCCGAAACTATTGAAATTATCGAAGTCTGTCCGCGGGACGGATTTCAGAATATAAAAACTCCTATTCCCACCGCAATAAAGATCGAGGTCATTGATAAACTTGTTGACTGCGGGTTTAGGTGGATTGAGGCAACCTCCTTTGTTCATCCAAAGGCGATTCCGCAAATGGCAGATGCAGCCGAGGTTCTACAAATTGTCAAAGAAAAGCACGGTGGTAGAGTGGGCTTTATCGCCTTGGCGCCCAACCTATATGGGGCTCAGCGGGCGATAGAAGCAGGTGCGGACGCAATTACTTATGTTGTATCGGCCAGTGAAAAGCATAATCTGGAAAACACCCGGCAAACCGTAGAACAATCGCTGGCTGCCTTCACGGAAGTTTGTAAAATCAAAGGTAATCGCAAAGTGCGATTTGCTCTGGCTACGGCCTTTGATTGTCCTTTTGCGGGGCCTATGAATCCGGAACAGGTAATAAAATTAGTTGAGGCTGGCTTGGCTGCCGGAGCGGATGAGGTAATGCTTGCAGACACTATTGGCACCGCAACCCCCCTGCAAATGGAAAACCTGCTGAAGCCATTGGCAGTTAAGTACCCCAATATTTCTTTTATCCTTCATATACACGATACGCAGGGAATGGGTCTGGCAAATATTGTAACGGCAATGAATCTTGGAATAACTCGCTTCGAATCGGCGGCCTTTGGCCTGGGGGGATGCCCCTTCGCGCCGGGGGCGGCCGGCAACATCGCTACCGAAGACTTGGTCAATATGATGCATAAGATGGGTATTAAAACAGGTCTTGACTACGATAAGATCATAAGAGTTGCCCGTTATATCGAAGACAAGCTGGGAATTGCGCCGGTAGGCCATATGGCTCGCCTTGCCTCGTGCGCTCTGTAAACTATAAAGCGGGTTATAGCCGAAAACAATTATGTAGTTTTACGCAGTTGCAATCGAAGAACTCTAGCCGATAACGGTAAAAGCTCACATGGCTATTTTTGAAATGAAACGGAAAAAATAGCCGAGCATTGGGATGTCATTCAAGAAATACCAGAGGAATCTGCCAATGATAACACGATGTTTTAATTGTGTGTCATATGAATGTCTGAAGCGCGGTATCTATTGTCATGATGGGATAGATCACCGACATGTTTCGAGCATGGCACCACTGGCGTGAATATTATAAAAAAAGGACCCCGAAAGGATAGCTTTCGGGGTCTTGATCTATTCTGCGTTCTGATGGGCTTTTCCATTGGCTCTGGCTTCCTCGGCCATCGCCTGCTCGCCGCGCTTGATGGCTTCTCTGACCATGGAGCCGACTTCACCTGTGGTTACATCGGACCAATCCCCGTCGTCAACCTTTTCGCCAAAGCCAAGATCGTGAGCTAATTTATTTTTCGTTTCTTCCGACATGACTTTTTCCATAGGCAGTTACCCTCCAGCTAAAATTTTAGGAAGTCTATCCCTAGTATTTGCCGTTGGGCCGGCAGCTATTCGGTCAGACGGGTCTGTTGGCGGGGCATTATAATATGGAGGGATAAGTTTCGGACATGGCGAACCCTGGTAAATAACGGCCCCCTTTCAGCCGAATTTTGCTGAAGCAAGGCGCGCAAAGGCGCGAGGAAGATAGCGCAATTTGATAGCACACGAAGTCACCAACGGATAAGGAGTTATGCTGTGACAGTTTTACTTGAGACGGCGCGAACGGCGCTTTTGGCGGCAGCCGTTCCGGCCAAGGCCGAACCGGTGCCCCTCGAAACCTGCTGGCGGAGAGTCATGGCCGAGGCGGTTGTTGCCGATATGGATTTTCCGCCTTTCGACCGGTCGCCGCTTGACGGATATGCGCTGGTCGCCGCCGAGGTCGAGGCAGCCAGTTTTGAGCAGCCGGTCTGGCTGAAGGTTGTGGAGAACCTGCCGGCCGGCAGGGTGGCCGTGCAGGCTATCGGGCGGGGCCTCGCGGCGCGGATTATGACCGGGGCGCCGGTTCCGGCCGGCGCTACCGGGGTGGTGCGGCTGGAGGATGTTGCTGCCGAAGGCGGTCAGGTCGCTATTTATCACGGGGCCGGCTGTGGGGACAATATCTGCGTCCGAGGCGAAGAGATCGCTGCCGGGGAGCGGGTCATCCTTCCGGGGACGGTGATCAATGCCGGGGTAATGGGGCTTCTTGCTCTGCTGGGCAAGGACCGGCCCCTCGTATATCAAAGGCCCCGGGCCGCGATTTTCGCCACCGGCGGCGAAGTGCGCCCGGTGGCGGAGCCGCTGCCCCCTGGAGCCATCCGCAATTCGAACAGCTATATGCTTGCCGGGCAGGTGCTGGAGGCCGGGGGAGAACCGGTCCATTATTCCATCGCTCCCGACAGCACCGCTGAAATTGCCGCGCGGCTCGCCGCGGCGGCGGAGTGCGACCTTGTCGTCACAACCGGCGGCGTATCGGTCGGGGATTATGATCTGATGGCCGACGCCTACCGGGCGGCGGGGATTACTATCCTGTTTGAACGGGTGAGCATCAAGCCCGGGATGCCGGTGCTGGCCGGCGTGAAGGACGGGCGGCTTTACCTCGGCCTTTCCGGCAATCCGGCCGCCGCCGCCATCGCCTTCGAACAACTCGTCCGCCCGGTCATTGTGAAGATGAGCGGACGGAGCAACTGGGCACGGCCCCGGGCGCGGGCGCGATTGACCTCGCCTTTTGCCAAACAGACCGGGGCGCCCCGCTTTCTATGGGCCCGCTGCACGCCGGGCGAGGAGGGGCTGTACGTCCAGCCGCTTTCCTTTCAGGGGAACGGCATGCTGAAGTCGGCTGCCGCCGCCAACGCCCTCATCGCCATACCGGCGCACAGTCCGCCCCTGCCCGCGGGAGCCGAGGTGGAGGTGCTGCTGCTTACGGGAGTATAACGTTTTGCTTACGGGGTTATAAGATCATCCGTCGCTTGATCTCCGGGTATTTTGTTGACTTTAGGCCATGAGGAACTCTAGAATGAAGGTAGCGGGTTCTCCCGGAAGAGAGGAGGAAGAGCTATGGCCGAAAAACTGGTAGTGATCGGCGGTGTCGCCGCCGGCCTCAAAGCCGCCGCCAGCGCCCGGCGGAACAATCCCGGCGCTGAAATCACGGTGCTGGAAAAAGGAAACCTTGTCTCCTATGGCGCCTGCGGGATGCCCTACTATGTGGCCGGCGATGTGGAAACCATCCAGCAGCTCATGATGACTCCGGCGGGTGCGGTCCGAAATCCGGATTTTTTCCGGAATGTCAAAAATATTACCGTGCTGACCGGCACCGAGGCCACGGCCATCGACCGGGCGGCGAAAAAAGTGGTGGCCAGGGAGCTGACAACCGGCGCGGAGAAGGTCTTTCCGTACGACAAGCTGGTGCTGGCCACCGGAGCTGTTCCGATCAAGCCCGGACTGCCCGGAGTGGACCTCGGCAACATCCATCAGTTCTGGCATCCCCGGGATGCCGAGGCGGTGCGGGAGGGGCTCGCGCAGGGCCGGTATAAACGGGTGGTCATCATCGGTGCAGGGCTGGTCGGCCTGGAGATGGCGGAAGCGGTCAAGCAATGGGACGCCGAAGTGACAATGGTCGAGATGCGGGACCAGATCCTTGCCGCCGCGCTGGACGAGGAAATCGCCGGAGCCGTCGCTCAAGCTGTCACGGCCCGGGGGATTACCCTGCTGACCGGTGAAAAAGTCGTGCGCTTTCAAGGCGATAGCGTCGTGCGGCAGGTCGTCACCGACAAGCGCACTCTGCCGGCCGACCTGGTGATTTTGGCCATGGGGGTCAGGCCCAATGTGGAACTGGCCAGAGCCGCCGGACTTACTATCGGCGCCTCCGGCGCCATCGCGGTGGACGAACGTCTGCAAACCAGCGACCCCGACATTTATGCTGGCGGGGATTGCGCGGAAAACACCCATATCCTTTCCGGCCAGAAACTGTTCACCCCCATGGGCTCAACCGCCAACAAGCACGGGCGGGTGATCGGGGACAATATCTGCGGCAAACCGGCCAGGTTCCGCGGCGTACTGGGCACGATGGTCGTCAAAATACTGGATATGAATGTCGGCAAGACCGGCTTGACGGAGCGGGAGGTCAAACAGCTCGGGTACGAATATATTACTGCGATGGCGGGCGGCCACGACCGGCCCCATTATATGCCGGGAGCGAAATTGATTACCGTCAAACTGGTTGCTGATCCGAAGACGCGCAAGCTTTTGGGCGCCCAGGTCTTCGGCGAGGGGGAAGTGGCCAAACGAGTCGATATCGCGGCGGCGCTTCTGACCACCGGCGGAACGCTTGACGATTTGTCCGACCTGGACCTGTCCTATGCTCCGCCGTTTAACTCGCCCATCGACACGGTGGCTGTCGCCGCCAACGTGGTGATAAACAAGCTGTCCGGCAAATTCAAGGGAATATCGCCGCAGGCGGCCAAGGCCGAGCGCGAAAAGGAAACCACGGTATTTCTGGATGTGCGGTCGGCCGACGAGTGCAAGCAGCTCAGGCTGGCCGGCGGCGAGAAGGTCCGGCATATTCCCCTCGGAGAGCTGCGAAGCCGCCTGGATGAACTGGCGAAAAACAACGAGATCATCGCTCTCTGCAAGATCGGCCTGCGCGGCTATGAAGCCGCCCTCATCCTCGAGGGCGACCATTTTGAAAACGTCAAGGTGCTGGAGGGCGGGCTGAATGCCTGGCCTTATGAAAAGGATACCTAGCACAAAGGAGAGCCTCCGAAGGAGGCTCTCCTTTTACTTCGCCGGGCCGCTGCCGCCGGGTTGGGGCGGGTTGGGAGGATGCTCGTCGAAAACGACTGCTGAAGTCAATAAGGTTAAAACCTTCATTTCAGGCGTGTCTTTTATAATGTTGAGCACGGCGGCGCGAAATTCAGGCACCTCCATTAGTTTGAGGATGGCGGAACGCATTTCGGGGGATTGAAGATTCTCGGACATGGTTTTAACCATCTCCGGCGATTTCATCAATTCGGCGAGTTTGGCTTTGCCTTCCGGCGACTTCAGGTACTGCAGGACCTGATTTTTGAGAGCGGTCTGAATCTCCGGATTGTTCATGCTCGCCTCGATAACCGCAGCCGCCAGCTTCTGGTCGACATTGCTCCGGTGCCCGAGAATAAAAGTATTGAAATACAATGCGCCCGACACCCAAAGCCCCAATATAACGACCAGGCCGGTGGTTACGCCAGCCGCCAGCCAAGGCGACAGTTTCTGAATCATCGGGAACCATCTCCTTCGTAATCCATGCGCCTAGCTTTTCCGCCGACTGCCCAATTTATACCCTCCTTCGTCGCCCCTTATACGTTTTTGCCAAAATAATTCCAGTTAGGAATCCACCGATATGGGCCCACCAGGCGACATTGGTGCCGGTCATAAACAAAGCCAGGGCGCCTTGCTGGACCTGAAGCAAAAACCAGAACGCCAGGAAGAAGAGCGCCGGAACGGGGAGGAGGGCGAAGAAGGGGAAGATCGGCAAAGGAACCAGGGTCAGGATGCGGGCCCAGGGGAAGGTTACCAGATAAGCGCCCAGAACGCCTGAGATCGCGCCGCTGGCGCCGATGATCGGGGTGGTCGTCCCGGCATCCAGCAGAAGCTGAGCCAGATTAGCGGCGAGGCCACAGCAGGCATAAAACCAGAGGAAACGGAATCTCCCCAGGAAATCTTCGACATTGTCGCCAAATAACCACAGATACCACATGTTGCTTAAAAGATGCAGCCAGCCGCCGTGGAGAAAAAGATTGGTGATCAGCGGCAGATAGGTTGCGATGTCCCGGGGGTTTCGGGCCAAGGCTTCCCCCAGGCTGGACGGCACAAGCCCGAAGGTGTGCAGCAGGGTGGCTAAGGATTGCTCGTCCAGGGAAAGTTCCTGGAAAAAGATATAAACGTTCAGGACGATGAGCAGCACGGTCATCACCGGCCGTTTACGGGAGTCGATATTGTCACGGAGTGGGAGCACGGGCGTTCCTCCTTGCGCCGACATTCTCCTCTTATTTTATACTGTCGGTTCCAGGCTGGCGATAGCCGGTAATGAAAGTTTTTGCCGCGGGGATACTATTGGGGAAAATCCAGATATATGATAAAGGATGAAGAGCATGGAGCATTTTGTTCCGGCCCGGGCTTTCTTTGAGCCGGCGGCCCTCGAGTATCCCTTGGGCAGGCAGATTCACGACCGTCTGAAAGCGTTAAACGTGCCGATCCGCTTTACGGGCTCCCATAACCGGGTCACCGGGCTTCCCGGGAAAACGCCCGGCGAGGCTTACCGGGAAGCCAAACGGACCATGGTGGTGGGGGTGCGCAAAAGCGCCGACTTTGCAAGCTGCAAGCCTTCGGCGCATTTTCAGTTGCCGCTTAACACCAGTTGTCCCGGAATGTGCGAATACTGTTACCTGGCGACGACCCTCGGCCGGCGGCCCTATCTGAGGGTGTACGTGAATATCGACGAGGTTTTGGCCAGAGCCGCGCGCTACATTGAGGAACGCGCCCCGGAAGTAACGATCTTTGAAGGGGCCGCGACTTCTGATCCGATTCCCACCGAATACCTGACCGGGCTGCTGGGCGAAACCATCGCGTTTTTTGGCCGGCAGCAGCTGGCGCGATTCCGGTTTGTCACGAAATACACGGATGTCGAGCCGCTTTTGGCGGTGGAGCACAACGGGCATACCCGCTTCCGGTTCAGCCTCAACCCTTCTTCGATTATCCGGCGGTTCGAGCACGCCACCCCGAATCTGACGGACCGGATTGCGGCCGCCGCCCGGGTCGCCGAGGCGGGGTACCCTCTGGGCTTCCTTATCGCTCCGCTGTTTGCGTTCCCCGACTGGCAGAAGGAATACGGAGGCCTTTTCCGGGAACTGGCCGAGACCCTGCCGGAAAAGGCCAAGCAAGATTTGACCTTTGAGCTGATCACACATCGCTTCACCAAACGGGCCAAAGCGAATATCGCCGCCATCTTTCCCAAGACCGGGCTGCCGCTGGAAGAAGCGGAGCGGCGCTACAAGTACGGGCAATTCGGTTACGGCAAATACGTCTATGGGAAAGAGCTTATGGGCCAGCTTGAGGCTTTTATGTCGGACCAGCTGGAACAGTATTTTCCTCAGGCCAAGATCGAATATTTTGTATAAGATTGGCGAACGTAAAAGGACCTTGCTTGCGCAAGGTCCTTTATTTGCTGCATATGATGTTGTGATCACTGCCTGATGAAGAGCAACCATTGTTACAGATAAACGAGATGAACTGCTGCGTCGGGGCCGAGGCTTGCTGCAAAAACTGCCGGAATGTTTACCGCGGTTGAATCCTATTGCTGGGAATAAGCTGGGTCGGATATGTTATTTCGCGGGTGCCGCCTGCTGCTGTCCGCAGCATCCGGCGCCATTCCCTGTCATCCAGCCGGGGCTCATGCCCTGGCCCGTCATTCCATAACCGCCGTTCTGCAAACAATACTGCATATTGTCCTTCATCCTGGCGAGATACTGGTCAGCCTGTTCCTGCGTCAATTTGCCGTATTCTACATATTTCTGCAATAGCTGCTGGTGAGTCTCGAACAACTTATCGTAAAGCGGTGCGAGTTCTTGGTGTTGAGCGTCCGTTAGGGCAAAAGGCTGATCTTGTCGGCAGGTTATCGGATGCGGGGCGGCCGGGGCAGGGGCGGCGGCCGCAAATGATGCTGCGGCAACCATCGCGAAAGCGGCGACAATACTTAGCATAACCGTCTTTTTCATGAGGAACTCCTCTGCAATTCTGGTTATTGATCTAATTATAGCCGATTATTTTGGCAAAAATATGACAAGAATGTAACAGTTTTGTGAAATTTTTCTAAGGGGCGGGAAATATTGCGACGGTCGGCAGGTAAACGCCTTTGCCGGAAACGAATATATAGCGCGAGACGGCCGGACTTATCTCGCGGTCGCGAATGGGGTGGTAGAGTGATTCTCGGAACCGGAATCGATATTATTGAAATCGGGCGGATTAAAACGGCGATGGGGCGTCGGCCCTTTGCCGCGAGGGTATTTACCGAGCGGGAGCGGGCTTATTGCGAGAGCAGGGGCGTTCAGCGCTTCGCTTCTTATGCCGCGCGGTTTGCCGCCAAAGAAGCGGTGATGAAAGCCTTCGGCACCGGGCTGTCGGCAGGGAGCTGGCAGGACGTGGAAGTGCTGACGAACGATGCCGGCCGGCCGGTGATCCGGTTGTCGGGCTACTTTGGCGATCTGGCCGGGCGGCGGGGCGTGACCGAACTCTTTCTGTCGATGAGCCATGCGCGGGAGTACGCCGCCGCCCAGGTCATTCTGTGGGGAGGTTCGAAGGAATGAAAGTTTCTACAGCAGCCGAAATGAGGGAGATTGACCGCCGGGCCATTCAGGAATTCGGCATTCCCGGCGCTGCCCTTATGGAGAACGCCGGCGGCGAAGTGGCGCGAAAGGTTGCCGGAATCGTCGGCCCCCTCACCGATAAGCTGGTCTGCATATTTGCCGGCAAAGGCAACAACGGGGGCGACGGATTTGTGGCCGCCCGCCATTTGACCGGGCGCGGCGCGAGAGTCAAGGTCTTTCTGCTGGGAGCGGCGGAAGGCGTGACCGGCGACGCCAGGATCCACCTGGATGTCTGGCGGAACATGGGCGGCGATATAATTGAGATAAACGACGAGCGCGACTGGGACAAAGCTAAATTTGCCGTGGCCTTTGCCGACTGCCTGGTGGATGCGCTGCTGGGAACGGGTTTTCACGGTGAAACAGGCGGACACCTGGCTGAAGCGATCAACATCATGAACACCGGCAAAAAACCGGTGGTTGCGGTGGATATACCTTCCGGCATCGACGCCGATACCGGGCAGGCAAGGGGAGCGGCGGTCCGGGCCAGCCACACCGTCACCTTTGCCCTGTCCAAGCCCGGACTATTATTGCATCCCGGCGCGTCTCACGCCGGTGAAATTACGGTAGCGGATATCGGCATGCCGGCCGGCCTTCTTTTGGCTGAGGAAATCAGGCAAAACGCCATTACCGCCGGGGTTGTAAAAGGCATGTTTCCCCGGCGTCCGCCGGAGGCTCACAAGGGGCTGAACGGCCGGGTGGCGATTGTTGCGGGCTCGACCGGCCTGACCGGGGCGGCGGCCCTTGCCGCCCAGGCGGCGGTAAGGACCGGCGCCGGATTAGTCACGCTGGGCGTCGCCGCCAGTCTTTATCCTTTGCTGGCCGTCAAGCTGACCGAGGTCATGGCGAAACCGCTGCCGGAAACGGAAAGCGGCGTTATCGGCCTGGCGGCCGCGGATTCTATCGCTGAACTGACTTCAGCCTGCGATGTCCTGGCGATTGGCCCCGGGCTGGGGCAAGCGGCAGACACCCAGGCGATGGTGCGGAAAATCGTCCGGGAAGCAAAATGTCCGCTGGTTATCGATGCCGACGCCCTGAACGCTCTGGCCGGTTATACCGATATCCTGCAGGATTCGGAAGCGCTGGCGGTGTTGACTCCTCACCCGGGAGAAATGGCCCGCCTTACGGGCTTGTCCGTCGCCGCCATAAACGGGGACCGGATAGCGGCCGCCCGGGCTGCAGCCGCCCGCTGGGGCGCCATTGTCGTCCTCAAGGGCGCGGGGACGGTGGTGGCCTTCCCGGATGAAGAAGTATACATCAATACCACCGGGAACGCCGGGCTGGCCACCGGCGGAACCGGCGACGTTCTCACCGGAGTTATCGCCGCGCTGATCGCCCAGGGATTATCCAGCCATGACGCCGCCGTCGCCGGTGCCTATCTCCAGGGGCTGGCAGGCGATATCGCCGCGGGCGATTGCCCTGTCGGACTTGCGGCCAGCGACCTTTTTCCGGCGCTGCGGGAAGCCGTCGGGCGGGTGCAGGCGTGAACGGGAGGATTATGCCGCAAATTTGGCCAAACCTAGCGGGGATGGCATAAATTACGCCTTGCGATAGCATACTTATCATGATAAAGTAATAACGGAATTACTAACTATTGTGGATAAAAGTCTGACTTTATATATAAAATACGTTGACATTAGTATATCAACGTTCATATAATTAATATATATCGCTATGCAAGGCTGAACGTCGGGGGTGAAGGTGTGGCCGAATTAAAACGTATCATGATTAGTCTTCCGAATAGCCTGCTGCAGGAGGTCGACGGCATTATTGCCATGGAAAAGCTCAGCCGCAGTCAGTTTGTTCGGGAAGCTATGCGCCTGTACATCGAGGATCGCAAGCGTAAAGCCGTGCGGGATATGATGCGCAAGGGATACCAGGAAATGGCCGTCATTAATTTGACCTTGGCCGAGGAAGGCCTGTCCGCCGACGTGGAAGTATATGATATGATGCCCACATTGTTAGTGGAGCGTGAATAGCATGATCGTGAAGCGCGGGGACATTTATTATGCAAACCTGAATCCGGTAGTCGGATCGGAGCAGGGCGGCCACCGACCCGTTCTGGTCATCCAGAACGACGTCGGCAACAAATATAGTCCTACGGTTATTGTTGCCGCCATTACCTCTCAGATTTCCAAAGCCAAGCTGCCCACCCACGTTGAAATCAGCGCCAAGCAATTCAGTTTGGAAAAGGATTCCGTTATTTTGCTTGAGCAGCTTCGGACGATTGATAAGCGCCGGCTGAAGGAAAAGATAACTCATCTCAGTGAAGAGGTTATGAGCAAGGTAGACGAGGCTATCCGGATAAGCCTGGGTCTCGTTCAGCTGTAATGCGACAATAGGCGGTATACTGCCTATTTTTAGTTTGTAGCCGGTTTCTGCGAAGGAGGACGAGAATGCCTAAAAACCGGGTTTGGACTTTGCTGGCAGTGTTTTCGGTGGTCCTGGCGCTGCTGGTAACCGGCGGCTGCGGCAAACCGGCCGTAGAACGCGCCGAACCATCCGGCCTGACCATCCAGGTTATCGATGTCGGACAAGGCGACGCCATTCTGATTCGTACCCCCGGTCAGCAAGTTACCCTGATTGATACCGGGGATGTACCGGCCCGCAATAAACTCGTTGCGTACATAAAGAAGCAGGGCGTCATCGCAATCGACAATCTCATCATCACCCATCCCCACGCCGACCACCTGGGCGGCGCGCAAGCCATTCTCGAGAATTTCCCGGTAAAGCATGTCTATGACAACGGTCAGACGACCACCACCGCTCTCTACCGCCAGTATCTGACGCTCATCCAGAAAAAGCAGATACCCTTTGAGGTCGTAAAGGTCGGCGGACAGCTTGATTTGGGGGGAGGAGCAATCCTCACGTTTTACGGGCCGCCCAGTCCGCCGCTGGCGGGCGCGGAAACCAATCTCAACAACGCCTCGATCGTTGGGCGGCTGAGTTTCGGCAAGTTTTCCATGCTGCTGCCCGGTGACGCCGAACTGGAAGAAGAACGCTGGATCGTCAAAAGATATGGCGGCGAACTCCAGAGCCAGGTTCTCAAGAGCGGTCATCACGGCAGCCGGACTTCATCCTCGCTCGGCTTCCTCAAGGCGGTCAGACCGGAAGCGGCAATTGCGTCGCTGGGAGCCGGCAATGACTACCACCACCCCCACCCGTCGACCATCAGGCGTTATGAAGACTATAAAATAAAGTTTTTCCGCACCGATACCGACGGCACGGTTACAATAACGAGTGACGGCGAAACCTATACCATAACCAAGGAGAAATAGCTTCTATGCGCGTAAAAGTGGTTATCGACCGGTTTGAGAGTGATAAAGCGGTGCTGCTGGTCGGGGACGGCGAGGTTTCAGCCAGTTGGCCCCGCGCGTCGCTGCCCGCAGAGGCCCGCGAAGGCGACATCCTGTGGACCTCCTTTGCGGTGGACCGCGAAGCTACTGCCAGGGCGAGGTCCGAAGCCAAGGATATGCTGAGAAAACTAATGGAGAAGAACCGGGATCGCTAAAGCTGTCCCGGTTCTTTATCGCCGGGGATGACAGGGAAACCGCTTCTGGCGAAAAGAGGAAAACAGGCCGTAAACAGCAAGCTGCGAGCGCAACATAACATTTTGATGAAAGTTTTGCAGGAATTTGGCTGCGGAAGGCGAATTGTAACATAACACGTCGCAATATGGGAGGTGTTAGTGTTGCGTCGCGCTCTCGGGTTTCTGGTTCTCGTTTCGCTGCTGCTTATACCGGCGATAGGGTTTGCGGCCACCGCGGCCTCGCCCGTTAAAGCCAAGCCTGTGGTCAAACCGGCGGTAACGCCAAAAGTTCTTGCCGCGTCAACCGCTCCGGCGAAGGCCACCGCGGCTGGGGCCGGACAGCTTACCCAGTTTCGCTGGGCCAGCCACATTGATGCCATCACTGGCGCAAGCAGCCTCCGCCTCGTTTTCGATGCTTCCGGTCCCGTTTCTGTGGACAGTTCGGTAATAGCTACGCCGACGCCGCGCCTGGTTGTCACGGTAAAAGGCGCCACTCCCGGCCAACTCAAAAATTCGGTGGCTTTTGACGGCAAGATTGCCGACAACGTGAATATCAGCGCTGATGGGCAGAATACCAGAATCACCATTGAAACGCCGTTGATGGTTGAAGACGGCGATTACAAGGTATTCACCCTGCGGCAGGATCCGGCCAATAACAAACCGTTCCGGGTCGTTGTTGATATCAATAAACCCGTTCCACCGATGGTCTTCAATTATACTCCCGGCCTTCAGAACAAAACCATCGTGATCGACCCGGGCCACGGCGGCACTGATCCCGGGGCTGTCGGACCGGGCAAGACCACCGAAAAGGCGGTTAACCTGGCAATATCCCTGAAGGTCAAAGCGCTGCTTGAGAAAGCAGGGGCCAAGGTTGTCCTGACCCGCACGGGGGATAGCGACGTCTATGGTCCGAATGCCTCGGCCGTCAACGAACTCAAAGCAAGGGCGACAGTGGGCAACGCCCGGAAGGCCGACCTTTTCCTCAGCGTCCATGCCAACTCTTTCGGCAATCCTACTGTCGGCGGTACTGCTACATATTACTATCAGAAAACGCCTTATGACGCTATGCTGGCGCGGGCCATCCAAGCCAACATGGCTCCGGCTGGCGGTCTGCAGGACCGGGGCGTGTCGGCGGCGAATTTCTATGTGATCAAGCAGACCATTATGCCCGCAGTCCTTGTCGAGACAGCGTTTATTTCGAATCCCGACGAGGAAAAGCTGCTGAACGATCCCGTCTTCCAACAAAAAATCGCCCAGGGGATTGTTCAGGGAATGGAAAACTTTTTTGCCCAGGCCGCTAGAAAGGGGGGTGAGCGGTAATGACGGGTAAAATCAAAACACTGGTTCTTGTTTTCGCGCTTTTAATCGCAGCACTTGCAGCAGGATGCGACGCTGAAAAACCGGTTACTGTGACACCGCCGCCGTCGGCTCCGGCCGCCGGTAAAGAGCAGACTCCCGCTGGGACCAAGGAAGACTCCATTCGTCTTACCATTTACTTTGCCACCAAGGATGCGCTGTACCTTGTTCCTGAGGAGCATATTGTGCCTAAAACCAGCCAGCCGGCTCATATGGCCATTGAACATCTCCTGGCCGGGCCCACAAGCGGCGAGCTGGCAAAGGTTATGCCTGAGGGAACCCAATTACGCAGCTTGCGTGTCAAAGACCATATCGCCTATGTCGATTTCAATGACAAGCTGATTAAAAACAATACAGGGGGTTCGGCGTCCGAAATTCTGATTGTCGGGGCGGTTGTCGATACCTTGACCCAGTTCCCCGATATTCAGAAGGTGCGGATCCTGGTTGAGGGCAAGGCCATTGATACTATTTCCGGCCATCTGGACCTCACTGAACCGCTGAGCCGCTCGACGGACATCATCAAGAAGAAGCAGTAACCCCAAGCGTTTAAAAAGCAACAAGCAGCCAATTCCGCGCGAATTGGCTGCTTTCCTTTTGTTATTCCAGACCGCTTTGCGGCGCACGGTTTAGCCGGCGAGCCTATTGGTGTACATACACCCGCGGCACCCGGGCGCTGACGCGGCAAACCAGTTCATAATTAATGGTGCCGGTCAGGTCGGCCAACTCGGTGACCGTTATTTCCGCGTTGCCCTGCCGACCGAAGAGCACGGCCTCGTCGCCGACGGCCGCGTCGCAGACCGGTCCCAGATCAACGATGGTCTGATCCATGCAAACCCGTCCGACGACGGGGCGGCGCCTGCCGCCGATCAGCACCTCGCCTTTGTTGGAAAGATGGCGGCTGTATCCGTCGGCGTAGCCGACCGGCAACGTGGCCAGATAGGTCTCGCGCTCCGCCCTGTAGGTGCAGCCGTAGCTTACGGGAGAGCCGGCCGGAACCTGCTTGATGTAGGTGATGCGGGTTTTGAACTGCATGGCCGGTCGAAGGTCGAGGGTTTTATGCATCTCTCCTGATGGCGGCAAGCCGTAAAGAATAATTCCCGGGCGAACCATATTAAAGTAGCCGTCCGACAGGTCGACGACCGTCGCGCTGTTGGCGGCGGACAGAAATTCCAGCTTAGCGGAGGAAGGTTTTTCCGCCACAGCGCGAAATTGGGTGAGTTGCCGGATGGCGTATGCTTTGTCGGCAGCGTCGGCGGCGGCCAGGTGGGTGAAAATGCCGGCGGCTTCGACGCCCGGAGTGGCGGCGATCAGTTGCAGAAACTCCTCGGCCTTCCCGGGGCTGACCCCAATGCGATGCATGCCGGTATCCACCTTGAGCATGACCTTGACGGAACGGTTTAGCCGACGGCCGGCCTCGGCCAGCGCCGTGACGGATTCCTGGGTTGAAACGCTGGCAGTCAGGTCGTTGTCAGCAACCAGACCGGCTTGATCCGGCAGCGTCAGTCCCAGGATGAAGATGGGAACAGACACGCCTGCGGCCCGAAGTTCGGCGCCTTCCTCCGGAATGGCCACCGCCAGGCAGTCGGCCCCGGCCTCAAGGGCGGTCCGGCTCACCGGGACGGCGCCGTGGCCGTAAGCGTTGGCTTTCACGACAGCCGTCAGCTTGACGCCGGGACCAATCGCGGAGCGAATTTCCCGGATATTGTGGCGGATTGCCGCCAGATCGATTTCAGCAAATGTTGGTCGCATGGGAAACCACCTCGTATTATTTTTTCCGCGGGCTCAGGCCATATTTCTTCATCTTTTTGAGCACGGCGGTATGAGACAAACCCAGAGCGGCGCCCAACTGGCGCGAAGTAGGGTGCTTTTCCAGAGCCCGGGCCAGCACTTCCCGCTCCACTTCCGCCAGCGTATCCTCAAGGGAGCGCTCGATGGAGCAGAGGCCCCGGGAAGATGGGGCGACGAGTCCGTGGTCGAGGAGAATGTGCTCCGCCAGAACCACCTGATCGTTCACGACATTGACGGCCCGTTCCATCACGTTTTCCAATTCCCGGATGTTGCCCGGCCATGGATACTCGGTTAGCTTGCGAAGCGCCATCTCACTGATGGCGTTCGTGTTTTTATGCAATTTGGCGGCAAAGCGTTGCAGGAAAAACTGGGCCAGGAGCGGGATATCCTCCACCCGGTCCCGGAGCGGCGGCAAGAACAGGGGAATAACGTTCAGCCGGTAATATAAATCTTCACGAAAACTGCCTTTGGCGATCATATCTTCGAGACTCCGGTTGGTGGCGGCCAGAATGCGGACATTGAAGGGAATTTCCCGCGTACCGCCGATGCGGCGGACCTTTCCGTCCTGCAGCACCCGGAGAAGCTTGGCCTGTAAATGGGAAGAGATTTCACCGATTTCGTCGAGGAAGATCGTGCCGTTGTTGGCGAATTCGAACAGCCCTTGCTTGCCGCCCTTAAGCGCGCCGGTAAAGGCGCCCTCCTCATAGCCGAATAACTCGCTTTCCAGCAAAGTATCCGGGATGGCGGCGCAGTTGAGCGGCACGAACATTTTGGCGGAGCGGGGAGAAGCCGAATGGAGGGCGCGGGCGAACAGCTCCTTGCCGGTCCCTGTCTCGCCCCGGATGAGGACGGTCGAATCGCTGCGGGCGATGGCCTTGGCCATGGTGACGACGCGATGCATCGCACCGCTGGAATAGAGTATTTCATCGAAGGTGAAAGTGATTTGGCCGGTGACGGTATATACCAGCTCGCGAACATCGCTGATGTCTTTCAGAACGGCGACGGCGCCGATGATCCGCCCGGACTGGTCAATGACCGGGCGGCCGCTGGCCAGGTAGTGGCTTTTGCTCTGGTCGAGCACGATTTCCCGGTTGTTATAAACCGTGCCGTATTTCAGGGTCTCCAGGAGCGGCAAATCGGGCGAGATGTCGGCCAGATGCTTGCCGATCACCTGCTGGTAGGGGAGCCGCATGATCTTTTCCGCGGCGGGATTATACTGAGATACCCGTGACTGGTGGTTGATAGCGATAATGCCGTCGCCGACCGAGGCCAGCACGGCTTTGATTTGTTCGGCCTTTTCCTGGTGGGGCATGAGGTCGATTTCCACAACATCGACGATCTGGGGGACGGCTTTGAGGGAGTCGATGAGGTATTTCTTATCGGTATCGCTGATAACCTCGGTTTCGATGTAGATGGTATTCAGCTCAACCTCCATCGACAAAATGTTGAACTGGCGGGAGGCCAGCACCTGTGAAATGTCGAGCACCAGGCCGACCCGGTCAATATTGGGCAGTCTCAGACAAAGACGATTCATCCTCAATCCCCCTAAGTTGATACTACAACACTTAAACGCCGACCCGCGAAATCCTCCGCCTGATACAACTTTTTTTCCGGCTGTGGTATACTAGCAAGTGAGAAATGCCAGTATCCGGCAGAATATAGAAAGATGGCCGCCGTCTGCCAATTTCTGCGCGGCAGGAGATAATAGCCGGGATAAAGGGCGAGAAATGGTGATGGCATGCAGTTGAAAGAAGTAGGCGAATTTGGGCTGATTGACCTGATCAGGGAAGGCACCATCGTCAATCCGGAGAATATTATCGTTGGGATCGGCGACGACGCGGCGGTTTATTTGCCGGGACACCGGCAACTCGGCCTTTTGACGACCGACATGCTGGTGGAGACCGTCCACTTCGACCTGACGAAGACGACCCTTTGGCAGCTCGGCTACCGGGCGATCGCCGTCAACCTGAGCGACATCGCCGCCATGGGCGGCAATCCCCGCCACGCGGTGGTCTCGATCGGACTGCCGCGCCAATTTTCGGTGGAGCAGGTTGTCGAGTTATATCAAGGCATGAAAGAAATCTGCCATGAATTTGGCGTAAATATTATTGGCGGCGATACTGTAGCCAGTCCCCGGGGAATGGTGATCAATGTCGCCGTCGTGGGCGAGGTGGAGCCGGTCAATCTTCTCAGAAGGTCGGGGGCCAAGGCGGGTGATCTCGTCGTTGTAACCGGAACACTGGGCGACTCGGCCTGCGGGCTTGATCTCTTGCTGCGGCCGGGCTGGGAAGAATATGAATTCGCCTGGCCGCTGGTTACCGCTCATCTTACCCCCCGGCCGCGGGTTTCCATCGGGCGAAAGCTTGCCGGATGGGGAGCGACCAGCTGTGACGACATCAGCGACGGACTGGCCAGCGAGGCCCATGAACTGGCCAAAGCCAGCCAGGTCGGCATCCGCCTGTACGAGGAGCGGGTGCCGCTTTCCGCCGATTTGCTGCAGGCCGCGGACCTGCTGGGCAAGGCGGCGCTCGACTACGCCCTGTATGGCGGCGAGGATTTTGAACTGGTCTTTACCATCCCGCCGGAAATTTCGGCGGAACTTTTGGCAGCCGAGCTGCCCTTCACGGTGGTCGGGGAAGTGACCGAGCCGGCCGCCGGCGTGGTTCTGGTCGGGAGGGACGGGCAGGCCGTCCTGCTGGAAGCGAAGGGATACAACCATTTCCGATAGGAGAATGCCATGACAAGCTTTTTGACTCGGACTGCCGACGGCACATTCCAGTTTGGCCATACCCTGGGAAAGAAACTGGCGGCGGGAGACGTTCTGTGCCTCACGGGGGACCTGGGCGCGGGGAAGACCCTGCTCGTCCAGGGAGCGGCCGCCGGCCTGGGCGTCACCGAAACGGTGACCAGTCCTACTTTTACACTTATGCAGGTCTATGAGACCGGGCGCTTGCCGGTCTATCACTTTGACCTCTACCGTTTGGATGCGCCTATGGACCTGCATAATATCGGGTTTGAGGAATATATGGGCGGCGACGGCGTGGCGCTCATCGAGTGGGCGGACAAATTCCCGGCCGCCATGCCGGAACATTGCCTGTGGGTAGAAATAAACCGGGGCCGGGAGACCACCGAACGGGTTATTATGTTGCGGCCCAAGGGGGAACGTTACCGGAGGCTGGGTGAGGAGCTGAAAGAGAGTGCCGATTCTGGGGCTGGATACTGCCACGCTGGTGTCTAGTGTGGCGTTGGCCGGCGGGGATACCTTGCTGGCTGAGCTTACGTTGCAAACAAAAAAGACGCATTCCGAGCGTCTCATGCCGCATATTGAAGAAATTCTAAGGTTGGCCGAAACCGGCAAGGAGGAGATCGAAGCGATTGCGGTCAGCATTGGTCCCGGTTCCTTTACCGGCCTGAGGATCGGCCTGGGCACCGCCAAGGCTCTGGCTTACGCACTCCGCGTGCCGCTTGTCGGGGTGCCGACTCTGGGCGCGATGGCCTTTGGCTGTCCGGTGCCGGGAGCGGTGCTCGCCCCAACCCTGGATGCGCAAAAGGGCAACCTGTATGCAGCCCTTTACGCCTGGCGCGGCGGCGATCTGACGGAACTCATGCCGCCGCAGGCGCTCAGTCTTCAGGAGGCGATCGGCCGGTTTGCCGCCGTCCAGCACCCGGTGCTGGTGATGGGGGAGGCTGTTTCGCTTTACCGGGAGGAACTGACTGCAGCGGCCGTCGAACTGGCCGCCCCTCATGTCGCGATGCCGCGGGCCGGCAGTGTTGCGGTATTGGGCGGGAGGCTCCTGAAGCAGGGTGTTGAGCATGATGTCATGAGTTTGGAGCCTCTCTATATCAGACGATCCGAAGCGGAGGAGCTATGGGAAAAACGACAGGGCATCTGCCAGTAGGCAAGGTGCGCCCCATGGGTCCGGCCGACATCGACGCGGTACTGGCGGTGGAAGAGGCCTCCTTTCTCACTCCCTGGTCCAGAGCGGCCTTCGAAGCCGAAATGGGTGACAACGAGCTGGCCCGCTATCTGGTCATGGAGGCGGACGGCGCGGTTGTCGGCTATGCCGGGATGTGGATGATCCTGGATGAGGCCCACGTGACCAATATCGCCATCGCGCCGGCCTTTCGCGGCAAGGGCCTCGGAACGGTGCTCGTCACCGCCCTGATCGATTTTGCCGTCCGGCTGGGGGCGACCTGCATGACGCTTGAAGTGAGGGTTTCAAACCTCGACGCCCAGCGGCTTTATCGCCGGCTGGGCTTCGAACCGCGCGGGCTGCGCCCCGGGTATTACAGCGACAGCGGGGAGGACGCCCTCATCATGTGGCGGGATGATTTGGCCTGAACAGCCGGCTCTGGCGCCGGGCGAAGCTGCAACAAAAAAATAGCCACTTTCGTGGCTTAAGGGGTGATTGTGTTACAGGATATGCCACAGCCGCCCCGAGTGTTCTTTTCCCGCTATAAAATTAAGGGCGGCGTATGCCGCCCTTCGGGTCAACTAGCTAAGATTCGATGATTCATACTGCTCGATCATTTTGCGGACCATGTGTCCACCAACACGGCCGCAGTCAGCCGAAGTCATAGTGTTCCAGCCTTGGGAACGAACGCGCTCGGCGATTCCCAGTTCAGAAGCGATTTCGAATTTCATCCGGTCCAGAGCATTCTCCGCGGCGGGATTTACAGGTTTTCTCGAACGAGCCATTGTATTCCCTCCTTTCCTGGGCATCGATTAGCCGGCCCATTCTTAATTTGCGCTTTTTTTTTATTTAGATTCCATGTAAATAATGCTAAGAAGGAGCGAGACGACTTGTCCCTCATTTTAGGCCTGGAAACGAGTTGTGATGAAACGTCGGCGGCGGTGGTCGCGGACGGGCGCGCGGTGCTATCCAACATCATATCGTCGCAAATTGATCTGCACCGGAAATTCGGCGGTGTTGTGCCGGAAATCGCCTCCCGGAAGCATATTGAAAATGTTCTTCCGGTAATCGACTGTGCCTTGAAGGAAGCCGGGGCGTCCCTCGGCGACATCGACGCGGTGGGGGTGACCTATGGGCCGGGGCTGGTCGGCGCGCTGCTGGTCGGAGTGGCCGCCGCGAAGGCGCTGGCGTTTGCCGGGGGCAAGAAGCTGATCGGCGTCAACCATCTGGAAGGGCATGTATTCGCCAATTTCCTGGCCCATCAGGACCTCGAGCCGCCGCTCGTCGCCCTGATTGTATCCGGCGGCCATACCTCGCTGGTTCATCTCGAAAGCTACGCTGATTTTACCCTCCTGGGACAGACGCGGGACGACGCCGCCGGGGAAGCTTTTGACAAAGTGGCCCGGGTACTCGGGCTGCCTTATCCCGGAGGCCCGCATATCGACCGGCTCGCCGCCGGGGGAGACCCTGAGGCCATTGCCTTTCCCCGAGCGCTCAGCGGCGAAGGTTATGAATTCAGCTTCAGCGGCCTTAAGTCGGCTGTGCTTAATTTTATCAACAGCGCCCGGCAGCGGGGGGAGACCGTCGATGCAGCGGAAGTCGCCGCCAGTTTCCAGGCGGCGGTGGTGGAAGTGCTTGTGGCCAAAACCATTCAGGCGGCCAGGGACGCCGGCGTGGACACTGTGGCGATGGCCGGCGGCGTGGCGGCGAACTCGGGCCTGCGGACCGCCCTGAGCCGGGCCTGCGCCGGGAACGGAATCCAGCTGTGTTATCCGCCGCCGGTATTATGCACCGACAATGCTGCGATGATCGCCTGCCGCGCCTATTATCAGTACCGGGGCGGCGATTGGGCCGGACTTACCCTGAACGCTGTGCCGGCCTTAAAGTTTGGGGAGAAACGCTATGCTGTGGAATAAAAGTTGATAGACAACTGTGGATAGTGTGACTAAAATGTAGTATAATGACGAAAACCTTGGTGATTTCCTGTGGATAACCTTGTGGATTGTGTGAATAACCCGGGGATAAATCTGGAATTTCTGAAAATTTTGCTGGATGAAAGATGAATATGTCGGGTCGTGTCGATTTTATTGCGACAAATCCAGCACAAGGATTTTTACCGCTGCGGGTGGAATAATACCCCAATTCACGCTTAGCCGGAGGGCCGGACTCTATGGAACCAGCAGGCGATATCTGCCGTGAGAATACAGGTCTTACCCCGGCCCAGGCCGAGGTTCTGGAAGACGGGATCAGCATTTTGCAAATGGTCGCCGATATTGCCCATGCCCTGGTGACGGTTCATGTCCGGGGAAATAAGGACAACTGTCTGCTGCTCGTCGCCCAGGCCCGGCCGAACACCAGCTTCGTTCAGTACCACCCGGGTTACGCGGGCGGGCAGATCGACTCCAGCGAGGAACCCCTCGTCTGGCGCACGCTGACCGGAGGAGAGCCGATCAGCGGCTACCGGGAATGGGCCCTCGGCCTGCTCCTGGCGATGTATTCTTTTCCGCTGAAAGGGCCGGACGGAGAGGTGATCGGGACGATCAGCTTCGACGCCAACTTGGAGGATGCGGCCGAGGTCCTGATCGAAACCGCCTATCTGATATTTGTCTCGGCCGGAATCCATAGGACCAGGGAGATTTACCGCCCCCTTTCGGCGCAGGACGGCATCCTGATTGTCGACGACGCCGGCAAGATTTGCTTTGTCAATGCGGCCGCCGCCAGCATATATAAGATCTTGGGGGTGGGACGGATCCTCGGCCGGCGGGCGGAAGACCGGCAGCTAAATGCCCGGTTGGCTGTGAAGGCGGCCAATTCCAGGCAGCCGCAGGAGGCCGAGGTGGAAATCGGCAGCCTCATTCTCGCCCAGCGGGCCGTTCCCATTGTCGACGCCGGACAGACGACGCGGACCGTCCTGGTCATGACCAATATTACCGAAGTCAAGAAAAAAGAAAAAGAGCTCTTGATCAAGGCCGCCGTTATTCAGGAAATTCACCACCGGGTCAAGAACAATCTCCAGACCATCGCCAGCCTGCTCAGGCTTCAGGCCCGGCGCACCAGTTCGCCGGAGGTCAAGGCCGCCCTGCGGGAAAGCGTCAACCGAATCTTGAGCATATCGGTCGTTCATGAATTTCTTTCCCAGCAAGACGCGGAGATTATTGACGTGGCGGAAGTTGCCAAGAACATTCTCAAGCTAGTTGTTGAAAATATGCTGGATCCTGGCTTTCAAATCGAAACAAAATTCCGGGGCCAGAAGCTTATCCTGCCGTCCGAGCAGGCCACCAGCCTGGCGCTGGTGATCAATGAGCTCATCCAGAATGCGATCGAGCACGGCTTTGTCGGGCGGCGCAAGGGCGTTATCGGGATGGATATCGCCGTAACCAGGGACACCTATCGCCTGGAAATATGGGATAACGG
The DNA here is from genome assembly GCA_002482545.1 of Sporomusaceae bacterium UBA7701. GTDB lineage: Bacteria > Bacillota > Negativicutes > Sporomusales > UBA7701 > UBA7701. The sequence continues at coordinate 101,241 of DLGF01000014.1, read as the reverse complement.
CGTCGGCCTTCCCGCCGGCTTTACTCCACAGGGGTCGGCCAGTCTGGGTCTTCAGATTATCCGGACGCTCATCGAGGAAGACCTGGGAGGCCAATTTCAGCTTTTTTCCCAGGAAGGCACCCATGCCTGCATTACGGTTCCCCGTAACAAGGAGGGAGGGTAGTTGATGGAACTGCTCAGAATTGTCATTGCCGATAATGAATCCATCATCCGCATGGATTTGAAGGAACTTCTCCAGGAAGCCGGCCATACGGTCATCGGCGAGGCTGCCGACGGGGTCAAGGCCGTCGAACTGGCCCGGAAGCTCAAACCCGACCTGGTTATCATGGATATCAAAATGCCGGAGATGGACGGTATCACGGCAGCCAAGATCATTTCCCAGGAAAAGATCGCGCCGGTGCTGCTGCTGACTGCCTTCAGCCAGAAGGAAATTGTCGAAAAGGCCAAAGACTCGGGGGTATTGGCCTATCTGGTCAAACCGGTCAAGGAAGCCAACCTGTTCCCGGCGATTGAGATCGCCCTGTCCCGGTTTCAGGAATTCACCGAATTGGAGCGGGAACTGGAAGAGGTGAAGAACTCGCTGGAAACGCGGAAGATTCTCGACCGGGCCAAAGGCATCCTCATGGACGCCTATAGCCTCAGTGAAAGTGAAGCCTACCGCCGCATTCAGCAGTATAGCATGTCCAAGCGGAAATCCATCCGGGCGGTAGCCGAAGCGATTATTGATTCGGCCACCAAGAAAAAGTAGCTTCAGTGGAGGGGAAAGATGGTTGAGCGCCGGTTTGAGCGGTATCCCGTGACCGGGAAGAATTCCCTGCGGTTTTGGCCTCAGGCGGTTCATCCGGTCCGGGTGGTCTGGAATTTTTGCATTCTTTCGCTCTGCAGAGTATCGCCGTCCTTTGTCGTCAAGAACTTCTTTTACCGCATGCTGGGCGTCAAGGTGGGTAAGGACGCGTCCGTCGGCCTTATGGTTATGCTGGACGTTTTTTTCCCCGAAGAAATTGAGATTGGCGAAAACGCCATCATTGGCTATAATACAACCATTCTCGGTCACGAATTCCTGCGGCACGAATGGCGCCGGGGAAAAGTAGTGATCGGCAAGGACGTCATGATCGGGGCCAACAGCACCATTTTGCCGGGAGTAATCATCGGCGAAGGGGCGGTGGTCTCAGCCATGTCGCTTATAAACCGGGATATTCCGCCCCATTCTTTTTACGGCGGGGTACCGGTCCGGGAATTACAGGTGAAACAGGGATGAACGTCTTTTATCAACGCTGGTTCTTATGGAGTCTGGTACTGGTCAACGCTCTGGGAACGGTGTGGGGCATCCTCTGGTATTGGGAACAACTGACCGAAACACCGTGGTATTTTTTGCCGGTGGTGCCCGATTCACCGCTTCATGCCGCGCTGTTCGGGTTTTTTATCTATTGGGTGCTTCGGGACGCCACTGCCGCCTTGACGCCGTTACAGCGGTTCATCGCCTGGGCGGGGGTGTTGGGAGTCGTCAAGTATGGCCTTTGGACCACGGTCATTCTTTCCCAGTATTTTTGGACCCAGGGGGTAACGCCCTCGGCTCAGGACTGGATGCTGTACGTCAGCCACGGCGGCATGGCGGTGCAGGGACTGGTCTACGCCAGCCGCCTGCCCAAAGCCTGCGCGCCGGCGGCAGGGGCTGTTTTGTGGTTCATAGTCAACGATGTTTTCGACTACTTGTTGTTTACCCATCCGCGGCTTCCGCTGCCTGACCAGGCGGCAGTGGCCGGCTGGACCAACGCGGCCCTGACGGTGCTGGCGGGAATGATCGCGGCGCGGCTGTTAAGAAGTGTGAAGGATTGCCGGTAGGAAATTCCTAGCGGTTTTTTCATTTGCCGGTTGCGGATAGGCAGCGGCCGCTCCTAACGGATGGTATAAAACGGATATTGGAGGCAGAAAATACCGCTAATGTCCAGCCAGAACCGAAAAAATTTGCAAAAAAGGCCGATTTTCCCTGATTCGGCTCTTGATTTTCGTGGATGAATTCTATATCATAGTTTATGGAATTAGCACTCGCTGTTGATGAGTGCTAACAAAAGCAAATACATAGAACAAGATAAAAGGAGGTCGTTTCAACATGATTAAGCCGTTAGGCGATAGGGTAGTCATCCAAGTGCTGGCAAGAGAAGAAAAGACCAAGAGTGGCATCGTGCTGCCCGACACTGCCAAGGAAAAACCGCAAGAGGGCAAAATCGTTGCAGTGGGCACCGGTAAAGTGTTGGATAACGGGCAACGTGTAGCCCTGGACGTTAAAGTGGGCGACAAAGTCATTTACTCGAAATATGCCGGAACCGAAGTCAAAATCGACGGCCAGGAATATCTCATCCTCAGCGAGCGGGATGTTCTGGCGATCGTAGAATAAAACAGGGGGGAAAACAGCAATGGCAAAACAAATTCTGTATGATGAAGATGCCCGCCGCGCCCTTGAAAAAGGGGTAAATGCGCTGGCCAATACTGTGAAGGTAACCCTTGGCCCCAAAGGCCGCAATGTTGTCCTCGACAAGAAATTCGGCTCTCCCGCCATCACCAACGACGGCGTAACCATCGCCCGCGATATCGACCTGGAAGATCCGTTTGAAAACATGGGCGCCCAATTGGTGAAGGAAGTCGCCACCAAAACCAACGACGTGGCCGGCGACGGCACCACCACCGCCACTCTCCTGGCTCAGGCCATGATTCGCGAAGGTATGCGCAACGTCGCTGCCGGCGCCAATCCGATGATCCTGAAGAAAGGCGTTGAGAAAGCGGTTAACGCCCTGGTAGGCGAGATCAAGACCATCGCCAAGAAAGTGGAGACCAAGGACGCGATCGCCCAGGTTGCCTCGATCTCGGCGGCTGATGAAGAAATCGGCAAACTCATCGCCGAAGCCATGGAAAAAGTGGGCAAAGACGGCGTTATCACCGTGGAAGAATCCAAGACCACCGGCACCGACCTCGAAGTGGTCGAGGGCATGCAGTTCGACCGCGGCTACATTTCCCCGTACATGGTCACCGATACCGACAAGATGGAAGCCGTGCTCAACGATCCGTACATCCTGATCACCGACCGGAAGATCGGCGCCATCGCCGACCTGCTGCCGGTTCTGGAGAAGGTTGTCCAACAGGGCAAGGAACTCCTGATCATTGCCGAGGACGTCGAAGGCGAAGCCCTCGCAACCCTCGTCGTCAACAAACTGCGCGGCACCTTCCGGGCCGTGGCGGTTAAAGCTCCCGGCTTCGGCGACCGCCGGAAAGCCATGCTCGACGACATCGCCACCCTTACCGGAGGCACCGTCATTTCCGAAGATCTCGGCCGCAAGCTGGACAGCGTGGAAATGCGCGATCTCGGCCGGGCCCGCCAGGTCCGCATCTCCAAAGAAGAAACCACTATCGTTGACGGCGCCGGCGCTGCTGACGAAATCAAAGCCCGCGTCAATCAAATCAAAGCGCAGATTGAAGACACCACTTCCGATTTCGACCGGGAAAAACTCCAGGAGCGTCTGGCCAAGCTGGCTGGCGGCGTAGCCGTCGTCCGCGTCGGCGCTGCCACCGAGACCGAGCTCAAAGAGAAGAAGCACCGCATCGAAGACGCGCTCAACGCCACCCGCGCAGCGGTTGAAGAAGGCATCGTTCCCGGCGGCGGCACCGCGTTCATCGACATCCTCCATGTCTTTGACAGCATCAAGGCCGAGGGCGACGAGTTCACCGGCGTGATGATCGTCAAACGCGCCATCGAAGAGCCGGTTCGCCAAATTGCCAACAACGCCGGTCTCGAAGGCTCGGTTGTTGTCGAAAACGTCAAGAAAACCGGACGGGGCATTGGCTTCAACGCTCTGACCGAGGAATACATGGATATGATCTCCGCCGGTATTGTCGACCCGGCTAAAGTTACCCGTTCCGCTCTCCAAAACGCCGCCTCCATCGCCGCGATGGTTCTCACCACCGAAGCGCTGGTCGCCGACAAACCGGAGAAGGAACCCGCCATGCCGCCGGCCGGCATGGGCGGTATGGGTGGCATGGGCGGCATGATGTAATAAGAGCCAGAAACCCCGCATAACTGCGGGGTTTTCCCTTTGGTAAGGTTGAATTGTTGCCATTTCGTTGCCGAAAAGGAGGCTACCCATAAGTTGAGCAAACTTATGCGCAGCCTCTTTTTCATGTTCCTAATTTAAGACATTTCTTAGAGAATTCATCCATTTTTAATTATTGATTAATTTTATGTTTATAATATATAATCTATATTAATGACAATAATGGAGGTTCGGAGATGAACCGAAAAAAAAAGTTGCTGCTCGTCGCGCATTGTTTGTTAAACTGTAATGCCAAGGTAGAAGGCTTAGCTGACTGCGCCGGAGCACAGTCAGCTTTATTGCAGCTCCTGTTTGCTCGCGGGTACGGTATCATTCAACTTCCCTGTCCGGAGTTGACTATATACGGATTGAAGCGCTGGGGGCATGTCAAAGAACAGTTCGCTACGCCGTATTTTCGGCGCCATTGCCGCCAAATCTTTCAACCCATCTTGGATCAGCTTCTCGATTATAAGCAGAATGGTTATCAGTGCAATTATCTGATTGGTGTAAACGGAAGTCCCAGTTGTGGTGTAGAGTATACGCAATCAGCACCAGCCTGGGGCGGTGAGCTTAGTACTTGTGAAGATTTACCGAATAAGCTAAATATCCTGCGGAATATACCGGAACGTGGCATTTTTATGGAAGAAATCGCTCACATGTTAGCTGGTCATAAACTCAGCTTGCGGTTTATTGCAATTGATGAGGAAGATCCGGCTTCATCAATTGATAAAATAATTAAAGAAATAGAAGAGGAGAAGTGAAGGATGGTAAGGATGTTTAAGAAGTCTAAATGTTTAACAGCTGTGTTAGTTGGAATTTGCCTGACGGGTCTCATAATATTCATGGGAGGATGCGGCAGTAAGGAAACTGCAAAGCCTGTAACCGATTCGTCCTGGGACAAAGTAAAAACCAAAGGGGAAATTGTTGTCGGCCTATGCGCAGAATATGCTCCATTTGAATCCCGGAACGAAAAAAACGGTGAAATAGAAGGCTTTGATATCGATTTGGCAAATGCTTTAGCACAGGAACTGGGAATAAAAGTAAAAATCATGGATGCCCAATGGGAATCTCTGCTTGGCGGAATTGAAAAAGGCGACTACGATATCCTCATTACCTGCATGTCACGCAAAGAGGCGGCTAACGGCAACGTTAACATGAGCGACACATATTATAGTCTCAACGAAGTTATTGTCGTAAACAGCGTAGATAATTCCATTAATGGAATCAATGATCTGAAGGGAAAAGTCGTAGGTGTCCAGACTCAGACCAGTAGCGAAGAAACTGCTGATAAAATTGCAGGCATTAAAGAAATTAAACGCTACAATCGAAATCCCGAAGCCCTTATTGATCTGAAAAACAAACGGATTGATGCTGTCATTGTGGGCTACGCATATGTTGCCACACAGCTTAAAAACGATGCTACTGACGTAAAAATCATTGCTGCTCCGGTTGCTTCCTCGGATATTGTTATGGTTATGAAAAAAGGTAATGATACATTAACTGCAAAAATAAATGAAGCTTTGGGAAAAATCAAGCAAAACGGCAAGTATGACGCCGCGGTTAATAAGTGGTTAAAAGTAGACTAACATGGATCTGAAGTTTGATATTATTATCAACAATTTACCATATTTGCTCAAAGCGACACTGGTCACCATCCAGTATACTGCCTCGGCGTTTATCCTGGCATTAGCTCTGGCCGTCGTAACCGGTGTGCTGCGAACATCGCGAATACCTAAAATTGTTGACGTTATTCTAACCGGATACATGGAGATTTTTCGCGGAACACCGCTTCTAATTCAATTGTTTTTCATTTATTATGGACTGCCTTCTATTGGCATTGCCCTGGATTCTTCGACTGCCGCCGTTCTTGGCCTGGCCTTAAATAGCGGTGCCTATATGTCGGAAATTATAAGAGCTGCTATTTTATCGGTAGATAAAGGCCAACATGAAGCTGCGTTTTCCTTTGGGTTTACCAGATGGCAGACCATTCGGCACATCCTATTGCCACAATCCGTCCGAATGGCCATTCCTCCCTTGATGAACGCCTTTTCCGGACTATTAAAAGACAGTTCCCTGGTTTCAGTTATTTCCATTACCGAACTTACCCGAAGCGGCAACCTTATTTATTCCAGAACCTACCGGCCCTTCGAAATTTACCTGATGCTAGGTATTTTTTATCTGGCCATGACATTCTCTGTTTCTCTATTTTCATACTACTTGGAAAGGAGAAACACGGCATGGATCCGTTAATCGATCTGCAAGATATTAACAAATCTTACGGCGACATCTCAGTTCTTAATAATCTGTCTCTGCAAATATTTCCTGGAGAAATTGTCGCCGTCATCGGTAGTAGCGGATCGGGAAAAAGCACCCTGATACGTTGCATCAATGGCCTGGAAGGTATTCAGTCCGGCAAAATCACCATTCACGGCTGCTCTATGACAGACAATCCGCAGCAGGCGCGAATGATGAGAAAGAAAATTGGCATGGTTTTTCAAGAGTTCAATTTATTTCCTCATTATAATGTTTTGGATAATATTATAAAACCTACAATCATCGCTAATGGGGCTGATTTGGAAGAAGCCAAATCCTTGGGATTTTCCCTGCTCAAAAAAATACGACTGGAAGATAAGGCCTTTAACTACCCATCTAGTTTGTCCGGGGGTCAAAAACAAAGGGTAGCGATTGCTCGGGCTTTAGCCATGAACCCGGAAATAATTCTATTTGATGAGCCGACTTCTTCCCTAGATCCAGAGTTGGCCTATGAAGTATTGGATACAATAGGATTACTGGCCAGCGACGGGTTGACCATGGTTATTGTTACGCATCAGATTAATTTCATAAGTAAGCTGGCTCACCGCATTATCTTTATTGATCAGGGCCGTATCTGCGAAGAAGGTACACCTCGTCAGGTTCTAGTGGAAACGAAGAACGAGCGTTTGCAAAAATTTCTTCTTCGTTTGAAAGAGACATCCTAGAATTGTGATACAGGGGGACATTCTGTTGGATCATTTGTAGACTAAAAGGGATGGAGGCACAAGGTCGCGGTTCGCTTTCACCATCCAAAACCGGAATGACTTAGGGCCCGAGATTTTAGCGGGCTCTTGCTGTTTATACGGGCAGTTGGCAGAGGGAGCCTCAGATGAGGAAATTATCTGCATAGGTCTGTACGAACTGGTGCTATTTAAGCATCAACAAGCAAGGGGCGGCCATTTGGCCGCCCCTTTGACATTCGGCAATGCCGCTCCGCCCTGATGTCCGCATATTTTTTCCTTCTTCCGCATAGATGTTAATGATGTTGCAAGGAGGGGATAGGATGATCATCAGCCTGCGGCGCCTGGTTTACCACCGGAATTTGTTTTATAGCATCGTCGGCTTGTTGGCCATCGGAACGCTGTATGTCCAGGTGGCCGATCTCGTCGCCGGAGGACCGATCGCCATTGCCGGAACGCGGACCGATCAGAAGGTGGTGGCGCTGACCTTCGACCATTCCTGGGGCAATAAGTTCACGCCTTCGATTTTGGATACTTTGAAACAGAACAATATCAAGGTCACGTTCTTTATCATGGGTCCCTGGGCCCAGAAGTATCCTGAGGTGGCGAAACGCATGGTCGCTGACGGGCATGAAATCGCCAGTCACGGCTACCGGCACGAAAACTACGGGGATATGTCGCCGGAATGGGTCCGGGAGGATATTCAAAAATCCCACGCCCTCATCAAAGAAGTCACCGGCGTTGATCCCACCCTCATCCGTCCGCCTAACGGCCACTATAGTCAAAAATCCCTCAAAGCGACGGATGAGTTGGGGTATAAAACCATAATCTGGAATGTCGATTCTCTAGACTGGAAGAATCCGGGGCGGGACGTCATCATCGACCGGGTCATGAAACGCATCAAACCCGGGGCCATTATCCTGATGCATGCTTCCGATACTCCGGTGCAAACCGCCGAGGCGCTGCCGATCCTGCTGGAAAAGATCAAGGCGGAAGGCTACCAGATCGTCACGGTGGGAGAACTCCTCACCAAGTACGGCGACAAAGGAATCCTGCGGCACTAGCCGCGGCGTTAAAGGGGACCTTGGCTCAAGCCAGGTCCTTTTTGCTTGGTAAAGGGATTTTTCATTTCAAACGAATAATACTAATGAATGCATCCCTGCGCTAAGCCGCTCCCGGGGGTCGGCGGGGCGGACAAAACGGCGGTATTTTCGACAGGAAATCGGCTTGCGGGACATTTACAAACAGATACAAATTATGGTATAGTGTGGTCTAACAGAGGAGGAGTGGTAACTACATGGCGGTAAAAAATCATGAAGTCGTACTGGTTATGGATTTCGGCGGCCAGTACGCCCAGCTGATCTCCCGGCGCATTCGGGAGTGCGGCGTATACTGCGAGATCGTTCCGTATAATACGTCTTTGGCTAAAATCCGGGCAATGGGGCCCAAGGCGATTGTCTTCTCCGGCGGGCCGTGCAGCGTGTATCAGGAAAACAGTCCGCACTGCGATAAAGGCCTGTTCGAGCTGGGGATACCCATTCTGGGCATTTGCTACGGGATGCAGCTGACAGCTTACCTGCTCGGCGGAAAGGTGTCCCACGCCACATCCCGCGAATATGGCAACACCCGGCTGTATGTGGACGACAGCCGCGGCGTATTTGCCGAAATAGCGCAAGAAACTCAGGTATGGATGAGCCATGGCGATTATATCAACGAACCGCCTCCCGGCTTTGTGGTGACGGCTCACACCAACAACACCCCGGTTGCGGCCATGGCCGACACCGCAAAGGGCATTTACGGCGTCCAGTTCCACCCGGAAGTGGTTCACACCCCAGAAGGGATGAAGATGCTGCGGAATTTCCTGTTCAACATCTGCAGCTGTAAAGGCGACTGGGACATGGGCTCCTTCGTCGATCAGGCGGTAGCCGCGATCCGGGAGCGGGTCGGCAACAAGCGGGTGCTGTGCGCCCTGAGCGGCGGGGTCGATTCTTCGGTGGCGGCCGTGCTGGTGCACAAGGCGATCGGCAATCAGCTCACCTGCGTGTTCGTCAACCATGGCTTTTTGCGGAAGGACGAGCCCGAGCAGGTGGTCAAGACTTTCCGTGACGGCTTCCAGATGAATCTGGTGTACGCGGATGCCACCGAGCGGTTTATGAACCGGATGCAGGGCGTGACCGACCCGGAACAGAAGCGGAAGATCATCGGGGAGGAATTTATCCGCGTTTTTGAAGCCGAAGCGGCCAAGCTGGATGATATCGAATTCTTGGTCCAGGGCACCCTGTATCCTGACGTCATCGAGAGCGGCACGGCCACTGCGGCGGTGATCAAAAGCCACCACAACGTCGGCGGCTTGCCGGAAGACATGAAGTTCAGCCTCGTCGAGCCGCTCAGGGATTTGTTCAAGGATGAAGTGAGGGCGCTGGGCCGGGAGCTTAACCTGCCGGAAGAGATTGTCTGGCGGCAGCCTTTCCCGGGGCCGGGGCTGGCCATCCGGATTATTGGCGAGGTAACCGAGGAGCGGCTGGAAATTTTGCGCGAGGCCGATTCCATCGTGTATCAGGAGATTAAAGTCGCCGGTCTGTACCGCAAGGTCTGGCAGTCCTTCGCCGTCCTGCCGGCCATGAAGAGCGTCGGGGTCATGGGCGACGAGCGTACCTACGCTTATACCGTGGGCCTCAGAATCGTCTCCAGCGAGGACGGCATGACCGCCGATTGGGTGCGCCTGCCTTATGAGGTGCTGGACAATATCTCCCGGCGGATCGTCAACGAAGTCAAGGGCGTCAACCGCATCGTTTACGACATAACTTCCAAGCCTCCCAGCACCATCGAGTGGGAATAGGAGAAAGCCCCCAGCGCCAGCTGGGGGCTTTCGGCGGTAAAGAAGCTGCAATTTTTTACACCCAGCTTAGCGGGGCCGGAACGGCTCCCGCGCCGCCACCCTGCCGCTGAGGGGCAAGGTCAGCGCATCAGAGGCGGTTGAACTGCCAATATATGCCTGGCCAGCCTATAGCCGGCCGTCCGGACGAAGTGCCAAAAATTGCCCGCATAGTCATGACGCTGTTCGCATATACATATATTGGGGAAGTCTCTTCCTGCCCACAATTTTTTGGCGTTTTGGGGAACACTAAAGGCGGAGGTGAAGCCAATGCCGAAAACCAAGAGCGAGGCCTGGGGGTCTGAATATTGCATGAGCGCCGGCGATAACGCGGCATCGCGCAAGCAGATCGACGACTCCATTGTCTCCAAGGCCACGGCCAACGAGCATTCTTTCCGGGAAGCTTGCATGGCGGGTCTTAAGGATGGCGAAGGAACCGGGAAATAACAGCAATACAAAGGAGGGGCTTGTATGAGCAAGCGGATTGTGAACGGCTACTTTTCCAGTGTCCCTCTGGCGCAACTGATGATCATGGCCGAAGGTGTTCCTCCGGAGGACGAGGCCCCCGAAGGGGAAGAGAACGCAACTGGTGTTGAAAGCTAGGCTTTCTCCGCGGCCCCATCCTGCATCGGCTCAATCAGACCCCGGCCCAGGACCGGGGTCTGACTTTGCCTGGGCCAATCAGTATCAAGAGCAGCCGGCTTACAGTAATTTGACGTTAGCTAAAGGATTCCGGAATATTACGTCGAAATTTCGCAAAGAATACTGACTCTACGCAGGCAAGGAGAGAAAAATGGAAGTTAAGGGTCTTAAAAAGCTGCAATTATACGGATTTAATAATTTAACCAAAACGCTGAGCTTTAATATGTACGACATCTGTTATGCCAAAAGCCTGCAGAACCGTGGCGCGTATATTTCCTACATCGACGAGGAATATAACGCCTCCCGGCTCACGGCCATTCTCACCGAAGTGGCCAATATTATCGGCGCGAATATCTTAAATATCGCCCAGCAGGACTATGAGCCCCAGGGCGCCAGCGTTACCATGCTGATCTCGGAAGGCAAAATCAGCAATGCGCCCGGGACCTGCGTGGTGGTGGACTCCCCGGATGTGGTGGCCCACCTCGATAAAAGCCATATCACCGTCCACACCTATCCGGAAAGCCATCCCGACAAAGGCATCAGTACCTTCAGGGCCGACATCGACGTTTCCACCTGCGGGGAGATATCTCCGCTCAAAGCCTTGAACTATCTGATCGACAGCTTCAGCTCGGACATCGTCATCATCGATTACCGGGTACGGGGCTTCACCCGCGATGTTAACGGCAAAAAATTCTTTATCGACCACAAAATCAATTCCATTCAAAACTTTATTGCCAAGGAAACCCGCGAACTGTATCAGATGATTGACGTCAACGTCTACCAGGAGAATATTTTTCACACCAAAATGATCCGAAAGGAATTCGACCTGGACACCTACCTGTTTGACATCGCCAAGAAAGAACTCATTCCGGGCGAAAAGAAGAAAATCAAGCAGCAGCTCAAACGGGAGATGGCTGAAATCTTTTACGGCAGGAACATCCCGAAAGTGTGACCGGATGCTTTGCAGGTAAAGCCGCTGAAACGGCCGGCACCGGCAGCCGGTTTTTATTGCCGAAAAATATCTGTCCTTCAAGGACTAATCGCCGGAAACATGCATGCTTCCTGTAGCATGGAACGCAAAAAGGATGGGCGCTATGGAATCATCGAAATTCAAGGCTGCGGCCTTGACCAATGAGCTAAATCTGAATAAAATCGCCGGCCACTTCGGCATTGACCGCAAGTTCAAGTGGGAGGATTCCCTGGTGCTCGGCGAAACGGCCCTTAAGGGAGTGCTCAACGACCCGGCCGGCAAAGCCATTCATATATTCCCTTTTGGCAGCCTGGTGTTCATAAATTGCGAATACCACGAAATCATGGACGCCGTCCGGTACCTTGCCCAGGTGGAAAAGAACCTGGCGGCGGTGAACGGGCTGGAATACGCCGACGACTATGAGATTCAGGTCGCCGGCGATGAGCAGCCGGCCATTAATTACGACTATCTGGTGATCCCGGACGAGCCCGGTTATCATTTCGAGATCGTTGCCACCGTCCTGGCCAAATCGGTGGCTTTGGAGCGGATTGAAAGCGACACCGACGTGCTGGTGGATGAGTTTGAGGAAATCATCGCTCTTCTCCGACAGGGCCGCCTGACGATCTCGGACGAACAACTGGCCAAGATCTCGGCCCGCATTCTCGGGTTCCGCCTCAGCACGATATCCTATCTCATGCTGCTGGACAAGCCGGAAATTACCTGGGTCAACGAAGAAGCTGAGGCGCTGTTTACCGAACTGAGCGCGCTGTTTGAGCTGAATGACCGTTTCGATAACGTCAAACACAAGACTGACGTCCTTTTGGACATCACCGAAGTTTTCGCCGGCCTGGCCCATTCCAAACAGGGGACAAGACTGGAATGGGCGATCATTGTGCTGATCGCCATCGAGATCGTGTTATCGCTGATTGATATGTTTATGGGGAAATAGACGGACGTCCCGAAGGGGCCTTTCAAGCTAATTTGAAGGGCCCCTTCGGCATGGCTGCGGGCCGTAGGGGCGGCCGGGCGAGGCCAGGCAGGCTTGCCGCCATATTTGCATTTTTCTTCAGGTGTTTTCGCCTGTACTTCATAACGTACAAACGTTATAATATAACGTAATAATATAACGTATAAGGCGGAGCGACAACAGCAGTGGAGGTGCCGCAAAATGTACGTGGAGAAGATATTCTGGGCCGACCCTTACCTGACGGAGCTGGCGGCCAAGGTAACAAGCGCCGCCGGCGGGAGCGTCACGGTAGACAAGACAATTGCCTATGCGTTTTCCGGCGGGCAGGAGTCCGACTACGGGACAATAGGCGGCCATCCGATTCTGAAGGCGGAAAAAGCCGGAAAGCAGATTGTGTACACCTTGGCAGCGACTCACGGTCTCAGAGCCGGCGACGACGTCCTGATCACCATTGACTGGGAAAGACGATACAAGATCATGAAGCTGCATTTCGCCGCCGAGATCGTCCTGGAGTTGATGTATCAGCATTATGGCCATCCGGAGAAAATCGGGGCACACATCGGCGAAGATAAAGCCAGGGTGGATTTCGCCTGGCCGAGGAACATCGCGGAAACCTTTCCTTTCCTCGCCCGGGAGGTCCAAAGGCTTATCGGCGGCAACCTGGCCATTGCCAGCGAGTTTACCGATAAGGAACAGGAGTTTCGCCATTGGGCAATCGAAGGATTTGCCCGGGTTCCCTGCGGGGGCACCCATTTAAGAGCAACCGGCGAAATTGGCGCCGTCGCTCTCAAACGTAATAATATCGGGAGAGGGAAAGAACGGATCGAAATCACTCTGGCGTGATATGGCGGAACAGGACGGGCGGCATGACCGCCGGCGATTTGGCGGCCTGCGGAACCCGGCAGAAAAGGAACCCCGGGACCGGCGCGATGGCCGCCTTTTCCCGGGGTTTGGTTTTGGGCAATTGAGGGGCGATGCGGGTTAATAGCGCACCCAGTCGATGTTCCAGGCGCCGGCGCCGGTCCGCTCCAGCCCCACGGTAAGCTGTTTTCCGGTGCTGCTGCTCACTACCTGGACATAAGCCTTGTTGCCCGACTGATAGACCAGGTTGAAAGTATCCCTGTAGCGGTCGAAGCCATAGCGGCCCGCAAAGTCTTTGACCGCGTCCACCGGGCTGCTCACCTCGCTTACATAATAGAAGTCGCGGTCCCGGTGATTGTCGCTGCGATAATAGATGCGCCCGTCCCTGTACATGATCTGGTTTTCATCCGGACTGGGCCAGCCATGCCTGTGCTGATGCCAGCCGTTTTTATATTGGTCTGACTGGGCCACCCGCATAGGAGGAGGTGCTGGTCTTTCTGAAGCTGCGGCTTTGGCTACCGGGATGCCGGGTAGTGCGGCGCCGGCCATGACGGCGGCACCGGCTACCGCCGCGACATAACGCTTGTACTTGCGGCGCAGGAGCTTGCGTTTAGCTGTTTTGCGCTCCATTTCATTCTCCCTCCTTAACGCTTGGTCTTTTTAGCTTTTCACGCTTTTGCCGCCGCAATCCTTGGTAATTAAACGCATTTTAACGCGCGGCAGAAAGGCTGTCCGGCTTGCGGGGAGGGCTTTACGCCGACCGGGCGCGGTTCAACGGTCCGTAGCCGGATCCGGGACGTAGGAATACGGTGGCTCAGGAGCAAAAAAAGAGCCGGGAAAGGCTTCCCCGGCTCGGAGCACCTGGATTTTTCCAACCTTCCGGTCGGCCTAAATGGCGGCCTTAGATAAGGAAGATGCTGACCAGCGTTGTCACGGCCAGGCCGACCAGCACCGGAACGAGATTGCGCCTGGCCAGTTCGAAGGGGTCGACTCCGCATATGGCGGCCGCAGCAACAAGCGACCAGGGGATGAGGGTTCCGCCGCCCACGTAGATCGCGGCGATCTGTCCGAGGGCCGTCAAGGTTGCAATGCCCGAACCGATGGAGACCGCGAACAGCTTGGCGAGCGAACCGGCCAGCGAGATGCCGGAAAACCCCGACCCGTCCAGTCCGGTGATGCCGCCTACGACCGTCATCGTGACCGCCCCGACGGCGGCGTTGATGGGCACCGTGTGGGCCAGCGCCAGCCCCAGGTCGTTGACCAGGCCATGGGAACCGGCCGGCAGCGCCTCGCCATAGATGGCGATAAAACCGTTGTCACCCAGATAGAAGAACGCGGCAATGGGAATAACCGGGCCAAAGACGGTAAACCCGAATTTTAATCCTTCGATGAGATGTTCGGTAATCTTTTCGAGTCCTTTGCCGCCATAGGCCGCGAGCGACATGGCGCTCAGGATAAATACCGAGGTGCCGCCGACGAGAGCGGTGGCGTCTCCGCCTCGCAGGTCGCATAAGTACATGGCCAGGACATCCAGCGCGAACAGGGCCGGCACCATGGCCGCCAGCCATTTCTTCCGGCTGTGCAGCAGGGCTAGGCGGCCGGTTGACGGAGCCGTCTCCGGGGTGACCGTCACATACGGGATATCGTCTTCGACGGTAAACGCGCCTTTGCCCAGATCGCGCCGCAGCATCCAGAAAGCCACGCTGACGGTGACAATACCCATGACCAGGACCAAGGGCACGCTGGCGCCGACCACCGCCTGAACGGGTATCCCGGCGGCGCTGGAAGTCAGTTTGGGCGCTCCCTGGATGATCCAGTCGCCGGACAAGGCGATGCCATGGCCGAATAAATTCATGGCCATGGCCACGCCGATAGCCGGCAGGCCCACCCTGCGCCCGATCGGCAGCAATACCGCCCCCATCAGGGCCGCGGCCGGCGATGGCCAGAAAAACCAGGAAATCACCATCATCAAGACGCCGATCACCCAATAAGCTGTGGCGGGCGTGCGGATCAGCCCGGCAAAAGGGGCCACCATCAATTCGTTGACTCCGGTACTGAGCAATACTTTACTCATCGCAACGATAATCGAAATAACCAAAATTGTGCCGAGAAGCTCATTGATGGCGAACGCAAAACTGGAAAAAATCCCGATAACAGCAGGCACCAGCGCTCCTTTCGCCAGGCAGCCGATGGTGAAGATGCCGAGAATACACGCCAGGGTAGTATCCCGGCGCATACACATGATGATCAGTATTGCCAGGAGAAAAGCCAGGAAAGCCCAGTGCAGCGCCGTAAGCTCAACCCCCATTTTAACGCCTCCCCCGATTTGCTATGCTACAAAAATATGCGGTGGGCCTCATTGTGTGCTAGCCGCCGCGGGGTATACTTGCCGCGGTGCCGCGCCGCATTTTGCCTGCCGGAAGACGTTGTGAAGGCTTTGGCAGCGGGAGGGCGAATTAGTAAGAGTCAGAGGATTATCGGCAGGCACATGCTGTAAATTGGGCTGCAATACGTTTATGCACGCTAGGAGGGGTTTGATTTGAAGTATAACTGTTTGGGCCGCACAGGTATCGAAGTGTCGGAGATCTGCTACGGCGCGCTGCCGGCCGGTCCGCTGCAGGCCGATCTTCCCATCGCCGCCGTCGCCGGGATCATCCGGGAGGGGTTGAAGCAGGGGATAACCTTTATTGACACCGCTCAGCGCTACGGCACCTATCCCCATATCCGCAAGGCTCTGGAGGGCTATGGCGGCCAAGTGGTGATCGCCAGCAAATCCGCAGCGACCGGCTACGAGGAAATGCGGCAGGCCGTCCTGGAGGCCAGAGAAGCGCTCGGGCGGGACGTCATCGATATTTTTCACCTTCACGCCGCCAGGGCGACCGCCAAGGTTTTCGAAGAACGCCGCGGCGCGCTGGGATATCTGTGTGAGGCCAAAGCGGCGGGGCTGATTCGGGCGGTGGGGATTTCCAGCCACTCGGTGGAGGCCGTCCGGGCGGCCGCCGGCCGGAACGAGATCGATGTCATCCATCCGCTCATCAATTTGCTGGGCCTTGGAATACTGGACGGCTCGCGGGAAGAGATGCGGGCCGCCATTGAGTATGCCGCCGACCAGGGGAAAGGCATTTATCTTATGAAAGCTATGGCCGGCGGCCATCTGGCGGACCGTTATCAGGAGGCTCTCGACTTTTCCCGCGGCATCCGGGGCGTCGGCGCCATCGCCATTGGCATGCTCAGCCGGGAAGAGATCACCGCCAATATCGCCCATGTGGAAGGAAAACCCCTGCCGGAGGGGCTAAAGGCCAAGATCGGTAAAAACACAAAAAAGCTGCATGTCCAGGACATGTGCAAGGCCTGCTCCGCCTGTCTGGCCCATTGCCCCAACGGCGCCCTCAGCATGGGCGAGCAGCGGGCCGTAGTGGACCCGGAGAAATGCCTGATGTGCGGCTACTGCGTGCCTCACTGTCCCCAGTTCGCCCTGCGGCTCTATTAGCAGGCCGGCTGAGAAAGGCCCATTTGCGGCGTACCCGCAGGCTCTGAGCATACGCGCTAAGAACCTTTCAGAGTGCTTGCATCGCCGAAGTACGCGGCTTTCTGCCGGAACGCGGAAGATGTTTATGAGCGCTCCGACGCTGGCGCTTCCCGCAGCTTAATAAACATCTTCCGGCTGCTTTTGCTGAAAGAATTCGCGGAATCAGGACGGCCTCCGGACCTTTCTCGCCAGCCTGGGTTTGTCAACAATCTGCAAAACCACCCGTACGGGTGGTTTTGGCTTGTCCGGGCGGGGCGGCAGTAACATGGTTACTCCTGATAAAAACCCGGAGTGAGGGGCATATTAGCAAAAAAAACGCAGGAGACGACGATGAACATCTGCCGCGATATTTGGAAGCAATGCGCCAGGACGCCGGATGACGAGAGACCGGCGAAATTTCAAGTAGTGGACACCCTGCAGGCCTTTTGGCAGGAAGTTTACAAGACTGTGGCGACAGCCCGGCTCTATGACGTTACGGCGCTGCTTGATCCTTTTTCGGAAGCGTCTCTTTGTCTTCGCCGGTTTGAGCGGACGATTGATTTCGCCGATTTGGGACCTGCGCATCCGGTCATCTGGGCCGAAGCGGCCGATCGGCGGATGCCTGCCAAAATAGCCGCGCTGTTAACCTATGAGGAGTACGGGGAATTGTCGAGCCAGGCGAAACGCGCCAGACAATGCGGCATTCTCGGTCCGGTGAAATGGATTTGCCGGGCGCGGTGCTTTATCAAGCGGGAATACCGGAAGTCGTTGCCTCTCCAATGGGAGTGGCAGGAGTATGTCGACAGCCAGGGACATTCCGCCGGCAGCCTTTTGCAGCCCCTGGCCTTCCCGGAATACGTCGACCGGATGGTGGACGACGAGCTAAAGTCCATGGACCGGCTTCAGTCCGACCTATGCGCC
Source organism: Sporomusaceae bacterium UBA7701 (assembly GCA_002482545.1). GTDB lineage: Bacteria > Bacillota > Negativicutes > Sporomusales > UBA7701 > UBA7701. The sequence continues at coordinate 83,422 of DLGF01000014.1, read as the reverse complement.
TTTATCGCCAACCTGGGGCTGTATGCCGTCGATGCCATCAACAGCAACCGCGCAAGCTTAACGGCGCATCGGGCCGGGACGTTCCGCTATCAAATGGTGCGGTAGAAGAAAGAGCCGCGGTTTTGGAAATATTTCCGGCAATATAAATGCCTGCCNNGGCAGGCATTTATATTGCCGGAAGGATTTTGTCTTTGAAAGGTAAAATAGGGAAATAGATCATTGGCCGAAGAAGAAGCGGGAAAGCCTGAGAGATGCGAATTCAGGTAAAAGGCGGCCGCGGCCGGGAGGAAAATCATGTACCTCATGGAGACGGTTGGCAGCAGGGGAGTATTATTCAGCACCGATACTATACCGGATTGTGCGACCAACATCTATCTTATCAAAGGGAAGCGCTATAATTTCGTAATCGACACCGGGCTGGGCGAAGATACCGCCGGATATGTAATGGCGTACATAAAGGCGAACTGCCCCAAGCCGGTCCTGGTCTTCAACACCCATCATCACTGGGACCACATCTGGGGAAACAGTGTCTTCGAAGGCTGTGACATCTACGCCCACCGCCTGACCTGCGGCCTGATCGAACAAAAATGGGCCGAGATGGAAAGACGATGCGGAAAATGGCGGGAAGGCCCGGTCAGGAAGGTGTTGCCGACCAAGTTGGTGGAGAATGACATCTATTTTCCGGACGAGGCCGTCGGGGTATTCCCCAGCCCGGGGCATACCTGCGACTCCATCAGCATTTATGACGGAGCGGACGGAATCCTGCACGTGGGCGACAACATCGAAACCTTGATGCCCGAGCTATATGACACGAAAGACCGTTACCTCGAATCGCTGGCGAAATATCTGACCTACGACTTCACACGGTGCGTCGGTGGCCACAATGGCAGGATAACCAGAGAGGAAGTCGAACAGGTCATGGCGCTGGCGCAGGCCGAGGCATAGGCTGGCTGAACCGGGTCGGGAGAGTTCCCCGGCCCGGTCGTTTTTCTGCAAATCGCAGGATTTGCCGCCATGCCGCATGTATTGACATAGTGCCTTGGTAAAAACTGCGGTGGCGGTGTATTGCGCTAGCGGCGCCGGGTGTATCTGTCCAGCCGGGCTTCGAGAGTGCCGGCGTGCAGCTCGAACAGATGATTGTCGTAATCATAGAAATAAAGGGACCGTCCTTCTTCCTCGATCCGCGGGCGGGAGGGCCGGATATCGACGCCGGCGGCCCGGACCCTGGCCTCGTAGTTTTCGAATTCCTCGTCGGGGATGGCAAAGGCGACGTGGTTGTAGGTGCGCTCCGGCAGCGAGTTTCCTTCCATAATGCAGACCCATTGGCCGGCGATCAGGAAATATTTCTCCCGGCTTAGGGAAAATGTGTCGTCGCCGCTGGCATATACTTCCTCGGCGGCAAAGACTGTCCGGAGAAAATCCGACGTTCGCTCCAAATCCCGCACAATAAAGGTCAGATGGCTCAGGCCGCTGATCAATGAAATCCCTCCTCAACAAGTGATGGCCCCATTATAATATGACGGGGCCAAACAATCCATGAATCGGGTATAAAGATTGGCTGACAAACGAAGGGCACGGACGTCAGAAAAAGCCCTTCCGCCAGAGACCGACGGCCACGAGGCCGGCCAGGAACCCGGCGATGGCTGTGACCTGCCAAAAGCTTCCGGAGTCTTGCAGCGGGATGGGGACGTTCATGCCCAGCAAGCCCGACACCATGGTCGGCACGGCGAGAATGATGGTGGCTGAGGCCAGGAACTTCATGACCCGGTTGATGTTATTGGAGATAATCGAGGCGAAGGTGGCCATCATGCCGGAGAGGATGTGGCTGTACATCTCGACCATTTCAATGGCTTAGCGATTCTCTACGATGACGTCTTCCAGCAAATCCTCGTCCTCCTCGTACCGTTTCACCAAATGGGGCAGCTGGTTGCTCGCATAGAGGCGCAGCAGCCGTTCCAGCACGACGGCATTGGCCTTCAGCGACGCGCTGAAGAAGGTCAGGCTCTTTTCCAACTGCAGCATTTCGAAGATTTCCTCGTTCCGCATAGATCGGCGCAAGTCTTTTTCGATTTCGTCCGTCAGCCGGTTGATTTGGGTGACATACTTCAGATAGAGGGCGGCGGAGCGATAGAGGATCTGGAACAAAAAGCGCGTGCGTTTGAACGAATGGAAGGTTCCGGGCGTTCCCGGGCCGAAATCAGCCATGACCGGGGTGGTGCTGAGGCATACCGTCAGGATGTAGTCCGGGGTGATGAGGATGCCGAGCGGCAGGGTGTCATAGCTGTCGCGGCTGTATTGCACCGGGATGTTGGTCAGGACCAGCAGACAATTTTCCTCGATGTCGATCCGGGAGCGTTCTTCGGCGTCCAGCGCGGCCCGCAGAAAATCCGGCGGCACATTGGTCGCGGCGGCGACCGCTTCGAGTTCTTCCTCGGTGGGGCCGACAAGGTCCAGCCAGGCTCCTTTTTCCAAGCCCAGGAGACTCAACCCCTGCAGTTTTTCGCCGCTGTTCTTGTATATCTTGAGCATAGCCAACCCCGCTTCAGCTTGTGTTCCGCTGGCATTAGTATGTACCGAGGCGGCGGCCCCAATCCTCTGGAGGAAAAGGATGGGGACAACACAGGAAGATAAAGGAAGATGTTGAATAGTATAGGAGCCGGGGACAAGAGATTGACCGGCTGATGATCACTTTTCACGATGATTATGCGATTTTTCCGGGGATTTCAAAGTAGTTGTTTTGAAGGAGCTGTTCAAAACTGAATTCAGGGGTGCTATATCTAATTGCGGCGAACTTGCTGTGGGGCAGCGGGAGCATCTTTACCCGCCTGGCCGATCAGCCGGCGACCGTTATTATGTTTTTCCGGGCGGCGGCGGCCTTCGCCACGGTAGCGGCGTATATGCTTCTAAAGCGTCGGCCGCTCAACCTGGCCGGCGTCTGGCAATGGGCGTTGATCAGCGGGCTATTCCTGGGGCTGAACGGGCTGTTTTTCTTTCTCGCGGTGCAGACCACCACGATTGGAACGGCTGTCCTGGCCTGCAATACCGGCCCGATTTTTTACATTACCTGGGCGTGCCTGTTTCTGGGGGAGAAGTTTGAACGGCGCACCTTGCTGGCCTTGCCGCTGGCCGCCGCCGGAGTGGCCCTGCTGGTCGCGAACTGTGAGCTTTCGCTGACCAGCCGCGATTTTGTCGGCATTTTGTACGGTCTGGGCAGCGGGCTTTCCTATTCCTTGGTGGTGGTGATCGCCAAGCGCTTTCCCCATATCCCCACCGCCAGCCTGATATTCGTCCAGATGGGGATGGCGGCGGCGCTGTTCTCACCCTGGATCGCGCTGAGCCCCCCGGTCCTTACCGTCCGGTCGCTGGGCGCCATGGCGGTGCTGGGCGCGGTGCACTCCTGCCTGTGCCTGGCGCTGTACTTCACCGCCCTGAAAACGGTGAAGCTTCAGCGGGCCGGAATTCTGGGCTATCTGGACCCGGCAAGCGCCGTGCTCTACGCCTATCTCTTCTTTGGCGAGGTGCCGGCTTTCACGACAATGCTGGGCGGCTTGTGCATTCTTTCCGCCGGCGCCCTGACGCTTCAGGGAAGCACCGGAGCAAAGAGCCGGACGGCCGACAACCCTCCGACCGGGGACCGGACGGCGGGTCCGCCGTAGAAGCCGCCCCGGCCGGGTGAAGCCGGCGCGGGATAAATATTTTCCGGAAATATATATTAGGAGGAAACGACAATGACCATTACCGAGCGTATCGAAGCCCTCCGGGAATTGATGGCGAAAAACGGCCTGGATGCCTATATCATCGCCAATACCGATCCCCATCAAAGCGAGTATATTGCCGATCACTGGAAGGAGCGGGAGTGGATTTCGGGTTTTACCGGCTCGGCGGGAACGGTCGTGGTTACAAGGAACGAGGCCGGGCTGTGGACTGACGGACGTTATTATATCCAGGCCGAGGCGCAACTGGCAGGCACGGGCATTCGACTGTTCCGGGCCGCTGACTTGGGGGTGCCGACAATCCAGGAATGGCTGCGGGACAATCTGCCCGAGGGCTGTATCGGACTGAACGGCGACCTGTTTTCCGCCGCTTTCGTCCAAGCGTTGGAGCAAGCGTTCGGGCCGAAAAGCCTCAGGCTGAGGGATGCCGATCTGATCGGCGAAATCTGGCGGGAGCGGCCGCCGGTATCGGAAAAGCCGGTTATCCTTCACGATCTCCGCTATGCCGGGAAAAGCCGCGGCGAGAAAGTGGAAGCCGTCCGGCAGGAAATGGCCAAGAAACGGGCCGACTATGCGCTGCTGACCGTACTGGACGACATTGCCTGGCTGTTCAACCTCCGCGGGGCCGACATACCCAATAACCCGGTGGCGGAAAGTTACGCTGTGGTCGGCCGGGAAGCGGTTTTTCTGTTCATCGACGGCAAGAAACTCCCGGCGGCAGTGCGGGCCGAGCTGGAGAAAGACGGGGTACGCCTGCTCGGTTATGGCGAAGTGGCGGACGGAGTGCGGGCTTTCCGGCCGGAAGAAAAAGTGTGGCTTGATCCGGCGAAGGTCAATTTCCGGCTGGTGAGCACCATTGACCAAGCTGTCGTCAGAATCGAGGAAACCAATGTCACCGCCAAACTGAAGGCGGTCAAGAACGAAGTGGAACTGGAAAACCTCAGAAGGTGCCATATCCGGGACGGAGCGGCCATGGTAAAATTTCTCCACTGGCTGGACGCCGCGGTGGGGAAGCAGGAAATCACCGAGATCTCCGCCGCCGAGAAGCTGCAGGGATTCAGGGCGCAGCAGGACCTGTTCCTGGAGCCCAGCTTCGACACGATCGCCGGCTATAAGGACCATGCTGCGCTGATGCATTATAAGGCGCTGCCGGAAACCGCCTATAAGCTCGAAGGGGACGGCTTCTTCCTGGTGGACTCGGGCGGCCAGTATCTGGACGGAACGACCGATATCACGCGGACAATAGCGTTGGGAACCCCGACCGAGGAAGAAAAACGGGATTTCACGCTCGTCCTGAAGGCCGTGATCAGCCTGTCCACGACCCGGTTTCTCCACGGCGCCTACGGCTTCAGCCTGGATATCATGGCCCGCAAGCCGCTCTGGGACGCCGGCATCGATTACAAGTGCGGCACCGGTCACGGAGTGGGCTTCTGCCTCAACGTGCATGAGGGGCCGCAGAGCATCAGCATGCGGCCGGTCGCGGTGCGGCTGGAAAAGGGCATGATTCTGACCAACGAGCCGGGCATCTACCGGGAAGGAAACCGGGGAATCCGCACCGAGAATACCATGGTGGTGGCGGAAGATCAGACAACGGAATTCGGGCAGTTCCTGAAGTTTGAGACCATATCGCTCTGCCCCATCGACCGCGATGCGGTCGACGCCAGCTTGCTGTCCGACGCGGAACGGCGCTGGCTGAACGAGTACCACCGCCGGGTATGGGAAACGCTGGCGCCGCTGTTGTCGGCCGACGAGGCGGCCTGGTTGAAGGAACATACCGGAGAAATATAAGGAAATTGGAAAAATTGAATGCCGGTTTTCCGGACGATTGGGCGACAGGTTTATGCTATACTATTGCCAGTAATCGCGAAACAGCAACGGAGGATCGATATGAAAAGAATATTCGCCCCGGGGTGCGCGCTCGCCATCTATAAGCCTCACCTGGCGGAAAAACTGCATCGACTGCTGGGCGGGAAGGCCGGAACCATGGACAGACTGGACCTTTGCTGCCGAAATCGTCCCTCCTTGGCGGAGGGTACCCAGGTCATCAATGTCTGCCCCGGCTGCGACCGGCGGTACCGGGAAAATTACGCCGGATCATCGACGGTTTCCCTGTGGGAAGTACTGGCCGAAAGCGGCTTTTTCCCGTTCCCGGATTATCAGGGCGAGCCGATGGCCATCACCGACGCCTGTCCGACCCGCAGCCAGGAGCGGGTCCACCAAGCGGTGCGGACCCTGCTCCGCCGGATGAACATCAGACTGGTCGAACCCGAGCGGACAGGCACGAAAAGCGTTTGCTGCGGCGACAGCTTCTGGGGCGTTTTGCCGGTGGGGGAAGTAAAGGCCAAGATGGCCGAACGGGCCGCCGCGATGCCGGTCAATGATGTCGTGGTGTACTGCGTGTCATGCAGCAAGTCGATGTTCCTCGGCGGGAAAAAGCCCCGCTATCTGGTCGACCTGCTGTTTGGGGAGGAAACTCTGCCCGGGACCCTGGAACCGGATGACTGGCACCGCGAGATAGACGAATATGTAAGCAGGCACTAGACGACAAGGCTGCGCCGGAAGCGCAGCTTTTTACTTTTCGCCGACCAAGCCTGCCTTGCTGGAAAACCCAAAAGCCGGAAGTTGGGCTGAGAAAAGAGGATTTCCCGCAATGATAGGGAATTTTGTCAAATGTTGTATAAATTTAGCATGAAACGCAGGTAGGAGGAGTATGATGGGAACTGCTCCGGATTCCAACAAACCGGAAGCGGGGAGCTTCCGGAACATCCTGATGGCGCTGCTGGTCCTGGGATTCATTGGGCTTGGGACTGCAGGCGGCTTGTGGTATTGGACAAGGACGCCGGAATACTCCCTGAACAAGGCCAGGGAAGCGCTGGAAGATCATGACTGGGGAACGTTTCAGAAGTACGTCGATGTGGATGCCTTTGCCGCCAAGGCAGTCGACCAAGGGCTTGACTATGCTCTCCGGGACGCCGATGCCGAAGACCCTATGCGGATCAGCATCGCGGAACTGGGGCAAACGGCAAAACCTCAGTTGGTCGCTGTCGTAAAAGAACAAATACAGGGCTATGTGGAACGGGGCAATAGGAATTATGCCGCCGTTTCCCCGTCCCCGGCGGTAAGCGAGAGAAATGCAGCCACGGGTATGCAGCAGAAAATAACCGCCGGCAGTACCAGCCAATATAAAGGCATCGACTATGTAAATACCGATGGCGACGCTGCCGTTATCGGCATAAAACTTTTTTATCCGAAATTGAACGCCGACGCCACAATGGAACTGAAGATGCGTAGGCTCGACGGTTACTGGCAACTGACCGAACTAAACAATCCGGAGGCCTTTATCGCCAAACTCACTGAAGTCGAAGAGAAAAAGCTCAAGCAGCTCAACCAATCGACGGCTGAGCAAATCAGCCAGGCCTTGGCGGTAGAGAGTGTATCGCTGTCGAAAATGTACGATGACGCCTTCGGAGATACCCAGTCTTCGCTGGTGACCGTGAATCTGAAGAATACTTCCCAGAAAGAAATCCGCGAAGTGCGCGGCATTATCCGCGTGCTGGACAAGACGAACGGAAAAACGGTTCTGAACTGGAACGTGCGATCCGGCGCCGACGCGAGAATTTCGGCCCAGCAGCCCCGGGGAATTGTCTGGAAAAGGAAACTCCATTCGTTCATTCCCTGTGATGCAGCTTTGCTGGAAACCAATTATTCGTATCTTCTGGCAGGCTTTAAAGTGACGGCGGTAACCTTCGCGGACGGGACAAAACTGGAATTGGCGACGAAGCTCCAGTAGCAAAAGGAAATGATTGGAACTCTGTAGAATAGCTTTTTCAAAGCGATGGGAGGGATAATCTTGAAACGTTTTTCTAAGATCGGCTGTATACTGATTGGTTTCATTTTATTTTCTGTTTATTTAAGTGGCAGCTGTCTGGCTGCGGAATTCAATCTGAAGGATTTTACTAACAGGTACGAAAAAGCGGTTGTATTTATAACGACTTATGATGACAAAGGGAGACAGTTGGCATCGGGATCGGGATTTTTTATCAGCCCGGAAGGGAATTTCGTTACAAACCGTCACGTTCTTGAAGGTGCCGTCAGCGCAACGATCGAAACATCCGACGGTGAGAAATTTACCTTGGACAGACTTCTTACCCTAAAGCCAGGTGTCGATCTGGTCGTTGCCTCCATCAAGAATCCCCCAAGAGCCATGCCCTATCTGGAAGTAGCGGAGGAAACACCGGAAAAGGGTGACCGAGTAATTGTATTCGGCAATCCGCTTAAGGTAAAATTCTCGGTTTCAGAAGGAATTGTATCCGGAATCCAGACCTTCCCGAACCCTGAATGGCCACAGCTTACCGACCTTAAGGGAACTTACATCCAGTTCACTGCTGCTATTTCTTCAGGTTCCAGCGGAGGCCCGGTCTTAAATGAAGCAGGGAAGGTAATTGGTGTGACTACCTGGGGATTCGTTCCCAGAGTAAGCCAGAATCTGAATTTTGCCATTCCGGCAGAAATCATCCGATCGGTTATTGCTTCGCAAGCGGACGCCGGCAGGACGGCGGCCGAGCAATCAGAGCCATCCATTTCGGAAAAGAAGCGGGTGGCTATTCTGGTAATGTATGGGCCAACTCTCCTGGAGCAGATCAAGAACAAAGAAAAGCGAGACCAATTAACCGCTTTGGTGGAAGAAGCAATCACAAATGAGTTTCGCGCCAATAAATATATCGTAAAGCAGACGAAAGACACCCTTCCTACATTCGAGACGCGCTGGAAGCTGGATAATGGATTGAAAGAAGCGCCAACGATGGATGATGTTGATAAAGAGAGTCTTGTACGATTTGGGGAATCCCTCCAATACGATATAGTAGTGTTTGCAGGCGTCGAATTCGCCCAGGCGAAAAGAGTGAGCAATATAGCGTATGCTGCCTCGGCTATTGAGGTTGAAGTAGATATGCGGGTTACTAATATTGAACGCAAGGAGTATTCTTATTCCAAAATACTGGTTGGTCAAGGAAGTTACGCTTTTCAGAAGTTTTGGGGATGGGAATCGCCGAACATGCTAAAACCGGCATCTGAGGCTTTAACATATGCGCTAAGATACTTCAAACGGGAGTTTAGTGCAGATCAGATATTGTAACGCTTACAGTATGCGGCAACTCTTTGTAGTCTTCTTGTAATTATTCAGGCTAAGCAGAAATTTGCCAACCTTATCGGGAATATAGCGATAGCGGTGAAACCTAGCGGAAAGGAAGGGATTGTTGTGTTCACCAAGGGGATTGTCAAGACGCCATGCAAAGCGATGATTCACGGGCTGACCACGGCCGGTCTGGGCAAGCCGGACTATGACCTGGCTTTGGCGCAGCATCAGGGGTATATAAAAGCTTTGGAGCGTTGCGGCCTGGAAGTGACGGTGCTGCCGGCGGATGAGGGGTTTCCGGATTCGACCTTTATCGAAGATGCGGCCCTTATCACGCCTAATTGCGCCGTCATCACCAATCCGGGGGCCGTCTCGCGGCGGGATGAGGTCGCGGCGATACGCGAAGCGGTGCGGCAGTTTTATCCCCGCCTTGAACAGATAACGCCGCCAGGCACGCTGGATGCCGGCGACGTCATGATGGTGGGCAAGCACTTTTACATCGGTTTGTCGAAAAGGACCAACCCGGAAGGGGCCCGGCAGCTCATCGCCATTCTGGAACGCCATGGCATGACCGGCGCCACCGTTTCCTTGGAAACTGTATTGCATCTGAAGACCGGGGTAACGTACCTGGAAGATAATACGCTCCTGGCGACCGGCGAATTTAGAGCCAAGGACGAATTCCGGCAGTTCCGGATACTGGAAGTCGATGAGGATGAAAGCTATGCGGCTAACTCGGTGTGGGTCAACGGCTATGTCATCACGCCGCAGGGCTTTCCGAAAACCCTTGCCAAAATCAAGTCCGCGGGCTATGAAGCAATAGAAGTCGATGTGTCGGAATTCCGCAAGCTGGATGGCGGCTTGAGCTGCCTGTCGCTGCGGTTCTAGGCGCCGGGCAAGCGGCCCGGGGAAAAGCCGCGCCGGGAAAGGTCTGTCTCTATTGACATAGAGACAGGCCTTTTAATACCTTATCCAGGATTTTTTTGTCCGTCCAGAAGGCCATGCCCACGATCCTGAGGCTTTCACTGGGGCAGCGGCGCACTGCGGCGCGGTTGTCGGCGTCGTTGTAGGTGGCAAAGAGGTCTTCGGTAAATAGCGAAAACTTCAATCCGCGATTCATGGCCCGCTCATAAACGGTGCGAAGCTTCTCCCTGTCGGCGCTGAAAATCAGCACAGGCTGCCGGAACATCGGCAAGTAGCGGTTGCCCGAGCCGTCGACGTAATCCTCGCCTACGACTTCACCGTAAACTTTGCCGATACCGCTTACGGCAAAGGCGGTTACGTTGAGTTTCTGCCAGGTTGGCAGGTCTTCGGCCAAAACGACGGCTAGCTTGGTATCAAACACGTTGTCAGCCTCCTAAAGTACAATTCGTTACGTATTTGCCGGGCGCGACCCCCAAAAACCGCCTAAAGCGGTTGGTAAAATGACTCTGGTCGCTGAAGCCGCTCTCCAGGGCGACGCGGTTGATGGCCGCCCCGCTCTTCAGCAAGTCCCGGGCGTGGTTCATCCGGATGCTTTCCTGATAAACATGCGGCGGCATTCCTACTTCCGCACAGAAGGTCCGCAGCAGATGGTAGCGGCTTAAATGGGTAAGGCCGGCCAGCTCGGTCAAGGTCAGTTTGTTGCGCCAATTCTCCTGGATGTAGTTCTTTACCCCGGCGATCGCCCGGTGTTCCCTGGCCGGCCGGTTGTCCGGCGGCGCCAGCTCGGCGTGGCGCTTGATAAATTCCGCCAGCAGCAGCACGAAGGCCGACTCGTATTGCAAGGGCGAGGAGTCCGCGAGAAGCCAGGAATGGGTGGCTCGGAACAACCGGGCCAGGGCGCGGTCGTCGACCCGGACGCTGCGAAAGACCGGCAGACCGTCATCCCGGCCGGTCAGTTCGATTGCCGCCCGCCGCATATGGCTTGCAGTCGGATAGAGGGCGCGGTAGCGAAACCCGGCCTGCCCCGCCGGCTCTCCCGTATGCGCGTCGCCGGGGTTCAGCACGATCAGGCCGTCCGGCGGCGTGACATAGCGCTGTTTCCGATACTTGAAGGACTGAACGCCGGAATCGATCAGGCCGATGACGTAGTGATCATGCATGTGCAGGGAGAAGGCGCTTTTTTTGAAGAATAAGTGGGCGATCTCCACGTCGAGCCGGGGATTCCGGCTGATTTTCGACCATTCCTGCTTGTCCATGGCCACCTCCGGGGTATAAATGAAAAAGACGATTATCTAATATTATAGTGGCGGAGGCTCTTCCTGTCTTGAAGAATATTGCGGTTTGTCCCGGCCGGCCTCGGGGAAAGACCGGCGAAGGAGGGCGCGGCGTTTCCGCATTCAAAAGAAAGACACCCGAAAGCATCGGGTGTCTCAGCCTTTATTTATATACTTTGACCCGCTCGACCAGAGGCTGGAATTGCTTTTCGCCGGGCGACAGGGTGGGTTTGCCGAAGGGCATCTCGGCGATGAGCTTCCAGTGGGAAGGAATATTCCAAGCCTGTTTTACTTCCCCGTCGATGAGCGGATTGTAATGCTGCAGCGAAGCGCCGAGCCCCTCGGTTTCCAACGCCGTCCATACTATGTATTGGAGCATGCCGGACGAATGGTTGGACCAGATCGGGAAGTTGTCTTTGTAGGCTTGGAATTGCTGCTGGAGACTCTCAACTACGCTCATATCCTCAAAATAGAGAATGGAACCGTAGCCACTTTGGAAGGAAGCAATTTTCTCTTCGGTGGGGCCGAAATTTTCCGGGGGAACGATTTTTCTGAGGCAGTCTTTGACTATATTCCATAGTTTGTCGTGCTGTTCGCCAAACAGTACGACAACCCGGGCGCTTTGGGAATTAAACGCCGACGGGGCATGGCGGACCGCGTCCTTGACGAGGTCTTCGATGCGGCCCTGGCTGATGTCCGATTCTTTACTCAGCCCGTAAATCGTCCTTCTTGCTTTAACCGCATTCCAAAATTGTTCACTCATGACTGATCCTCCTTCAAAAATTTATATTGGCCGAGAACAGGAGTATGATTCCTGTGGCCTCAGGGTCAGAGGGTTGTGGGACCTGGCGCCGCGGCAGCCGGCTTTGGCCGGTGTCATTCCCGGGTGATCAGGCGGATAGAGCGGTCGTAAAGGATATAATCCCAGAACCAGGACCAGAACACGAACAGGCGGTTCCGGAAGCCCACCAGGCGGACGATATGAACGACCGTCCAGAGCAGCCAGGCGAGCAGGCCCTTGATTTTAACCCGGCCGATTTGGCCCACGGCCGCATTCCGGCCGATGGTCGCCAGACTGCCGAGATCGTGGAAAAGAAAAGTTTCCGCCTGTTGCCCGCAGAGCAGGCGCTGGATGTTGCCGGCGGCCTTGCTGCCGCTCTGCAGGGCCACGACCGCGGTCATCGGGAGCGGCCGCCCGTTCTCGTCAATATGGGCCGCATCGCCTGCCACGAAGACCTCCGGATGGCCGGCAAGCTGCAGGGTAGGCAATACCACGGCGCGGCCCAGGCTTCCCTGGCTGACGCCCAGCCCGTCGACGAGCCGGGACGCCCGGACGCCGGCGGCCCAGATAAGACTCCGGGCGGAAAGGCTTTCGCCGTTTTTCAGGGTAATGGTCTGGCCGTCGTAGCCGGTCACCGTCTGGCCGAACTCAACCTCGACCTTCTTTTTCCGCAGCGTTTCGGCGGTAACGTCCCTGAGGTCCTGCGGCAGGTTGGGGAGGAGAGAATCGGTCGCCTGAAGAAGCACGATCCGGGCTTCGGAAAAATCCAGGCGGGGATAGTCCTTGACCAGAACGGTATAGACAAGCTCGGACAAGGCGCCCGCCAACTCCACTCCGGTTGGGCCGCCGCCGACGACGATAAAGGTCAGCATGGTCCGGCGCTTGACCGGGTCGTCTTCTTGGCTGGCCTGTTCAAACATGCCGAGGACATGGTTGCGGACAGCGACAGCCTCATCGATGGTTTTGAGGCCGAAGCCGTTTTCGGCCACCGACGTGAGGCCAAAATAGTTGGTGTCGCTGCCTGCGGCGAGCAGGAGATAGTCATAGGGTACTTCGCCGGTGGAAGTGATTACCCTTTTGGCGGCCAGGTCGAATCCGGTGACTTCCGCCTGGCGAAACGCGAGATTGCGCTGCCTGCGGAGGATGGCCCGCACCGGATGGGCGATATCCTCCGGGGTAAGACCGGCGGTGGCGACCTGGTACAGCAAGGGTTGGAACAGGTGGTAATTATGGCGGTCGATCAGGGTGACTTCCACGGCGGCGCCGGCAAGGCCGCGGGCCGCCTCCAGGCCGGCAAAGCCGGCGCCGACAATCGCCACCCGGGGTTTTGTCGGAGTCGGGGACGGTGCTCTCATAGTTCACCTCGTAGTTGCAAAGTAGGGACGCGCCGCTGCTGCGTCCTTAGGGGAAAATAAATATCCACAAAAAATCGATGTTGTTTTAAGTATATTTTAACAAACTTTTCCTGAAATAGCAATTCGATATTATGCAGGCCGCAGCGGGAACAGAAGCCCACGTCGGGGCTATATTTCGCGGCGCGGGACAAACTAGGGGAGGAGGTGTAATCATGGCAAAGCGCAAATCCCCCTGGAGTGCTGTGGATAAGGATCAGTTGGGTTATGAATCAAACTTCAACGAAACCGGCCAGTTCCATGATGGGCCGCGGACGGTCGATAACGACAAGCTGCTGACGGAGGAGGAGCTTCAGAACCCGCAGGCCGACAACCTTCCGTAGGGGGCTTCGCCGGACTACGGAGACCCGCCCGCCTGGGGAGCGCCCTGGGGTTGCGTCCGGCAAAAAAGCTTCTGAGCTAAGCTCAGAAGCTTTTTCATCTTGATGGCAAATAGGAAGGCCGCAGTCCAGGCGGAAGGCGTTGACCTGGCTCTCCACGGCCGGGTCCGGCTAAGGCTGGTTGAACAATTTCAGGATGGCCTGGGGAGCTATGTTGGCTTGGCTGGCCATTGCCGTCGATACATTTTCCTGGATTTGGGCTTTCGTCAGTTCGGAAATTTCTTTAGCCATATCCGCGTCGGTAATTCGCGATTGGGCTGATGCAAGATTTTCGTTATAGTTCAGCACCGTGTTTTCCGTATGCTCCAAATTATTCATGTAAGCGCCGTAACGGGACCGGACCGCGCTTACCTTATCCAGGGCCTGGTCCAGCGTGGTGATGGCCGCCCCGGCCGCTGACGTCGACTCGACGGAAAGGCTGTTCAGGCCGAGCTTCGCCGACCGGACGTCAAATAAGCCGAGGGTCATGGTTTCTCCCGCGTTTGCCCCGACTTGCAGCCGGAGTTCGGGCATTTCGGAGTCTCCCGTTGCATCATCGATGACGTCGCCGGCTATAACATTCAGGTGGCCGGCGAAGGAACCGGCAAGGTCCAGATATTGGCCGCCGGAGGCGCTGGATAACTGGCGCAACTGGCTTTCCGAACTGGAATTGCTGACAATGGAGGTCTTGACCTTGGCGTCGGCCAATTGCGAGGCCACTTCCGGCAAACTATAGCTGGAGAGGCCGTCGCCGTCTTTGTCATGGACTGTGGCGTCAGTCACCAGAATGAATTGTTTGCTGGCGCTCTCCCGGAACGGATAGGTAAGCGCACCCAACGTCGAGTCCACGATCGCTTCAAGGCCGGATTCGCTCAGATCGCCGCCGCCGGTTGCGGCTACCGTGTCCAACTGGGTTTTAAAAACATCCGGATCACTGGTAAAAGGAAACTTGACCAGCGCATCGGACGGATCGGCGACAACGTCCCGATAAACCACAAGACCGAGGTTGTAGTCGATGCCTTTGCTGGCCAAGGCATCGGTAAAGGCGCTGATATTCGCCTTGACATTGGCGATATAGCCTCCCATGCTGCCGGTTGCGTCGATGATGAACACAATATCAGCCTTGCCGCCTTTGGTTTCCGGCTTCCCGACAGGTGGGCGCAGGGCTTTTATTTTGTTGAATTCCGTGTCGTTGGCTATGTGATCAATTTCGTCATTGAGCTGCTTGATTTCTTGCTGAATCGCCGCCCGGTCTTCCGCGGTCAAAGTGCCGTTGGCGGCCTTCAAGGCCAGTTCCCGCTGCCGCTGAAGCAAGGCTACGATTTCGTTCAGAGCGCCGTCGGCGGTCTGGAGAAAGGAAATGCCATCCTGAATATTGCGCGATGCCTGGGAAGTTCCCCTGATAATCGATTTTAGTTTTTCGGAGATGGCGAGTCCGGCGGCATTATCCGCGGCTTGATTGATCGCTTTTCCGCTGGCCAATTTTTGCAGGCTCTTCGTTATCTTTCGCTGGTTGTTCTTCAGCTGTCTCAAGGTAAATAAAGAGGCGTATTCATTATTGATCACTTGCGCTATTCCTCCAAATACAAACCCGGCTGTTATCGTTGATATATCTCATTCGTCTGACAATGGGGGACATCCTCCCGTCGTTGACGACAATTTTTCGGTTGAATCGCTGTTCGGGAGAATTAAAACCGTGGGAAGTGTAATATAGGGATGAGGAAGAATAAAATATTTATAAATTAATAATAATTATTATTTACAAATATTTATCTATAATATATAATAAAACCAAATAAAGGATTTCCTCTATAACCCCAGCTTCAAAGAAAGGGTGAGTTAGATGACCAAAAAAACTTGTTTCGGCGACTATTGCTACGACGATAAAGTTTCGAAGGAAACCTGCTACGATGATTTTTGTTTCGAAGACGCCGACGACGAAGATGCGCCGGGAAAGGCGAACTCCTCGATGGACCTCTGGCTCGGATTGGTCGCTTTAGCCCTGCTGGTCACGGTCGGAATTCTCCTGTAAGCTGCAATCACTCCTTGGATTCCGGCTATCCCAGACTGTCCCCAAGACGCCCGCCATAAGTTCCTGCCCAGGACGGCAAGAGCGCCTCGCTGCTGAGGCGCCCTTGCCGTTTTTTTATATTTACTCTTCCGATTTGCACTCTTCGCATTTACCTTCTTCGGCTTCCTCAACAGGCGCTGCTTCCTGCTGGCAGCAGCACTCTTGCTTTTCCTCAACCGGACCTTCCTGTTTCTCGACTACCATTTCCACTACTTTTTCTTCGCATACCTTTTCTTCACAATCGCTCATACCAACCCTCCTTTCTCTTTTTTTGGGGTGAAGAGATTCTCTGCTCTATATATATTCCAATAATCAGCTTATATTCCATATATTTCTATGAAAATAGCACAAAATGCGTTCCGCCGGGGAAGCTTCGGCCGGGGCCGGGGCAAAAAAAAGCCCCCTTCCGGGAGCCCCAAGTTCCTTCACCTCTTGCCGCCCGGTGCCCCGGACTGCAGCAAATACCCGGCTTTCGCCGGGCTTTGGGGGAATGAAAGAAGGTTAGTATTATATGATGAGACTTACATCTCGGGCCTTATCATTCCCTAATACAGCATATGTCCGGGGGATGAGCGGTGCTACGGCCGGTCACCGGATATATTTTCCTCTTCCGTCGGAACGGAGCCGTCAGGAAAAGCTTGAGAGTGCCTTGGGATCTTCGAAACCAGTTTCCGGTAAAGGTTCTGCATATGGGGCTCGGTCGAACAGGCCGCCATTTCCTCCAGCGGAATCCAGCGGACTCCGCTATTTTCTTCCCGGTTTACGACGAGCGGTTGATTTTCATCGGCCTCGACGAGGAAAGCGACCGATAAGTGCAGGTGTGCCGGCACATATTGCCCGTTTTTCACATGCCCCAGCACCGGCAACACATCCAGGGAAAAGATATCGGCGAAGACCGGATGAACCTTCCGCACGCCGGTTTCTTCCGCCAATTCCCTGAGGGCGACCGCCAGCAGGTCGGTCTCGCCATCGGCGTGGCCGCCGGTCCAGGACCAAGAGTGGTAGATATTGTGGTGAACCATCAGCGCCTTGGTTCGGGCGCTGTTGACGGCCAAAGCCGAGCTTGTCAGATGCGCAAGCCCGTTCCGCCTGGTCAGAACGTCCCCGAACATATCAATGCAATTAAGGATAAGTTCCTTGTCTTTTCTTTCCTGGTCGTTGCAGGGGTGATATCGGCTGATTTGCTCGATCCAGCTCATATGCCGCCGCCTTTCTCGTTCAGACCTGTCTCCATTATAACATGGTCCGGCTGCAGGAGGATTTGCGAAGTGAACTGCTAAATATCTAAAATATAGACAGTGTCCATGAGGAGAGAAAATCGTGGGCCGGAGGCAGGGGGGCACGGCATGAAGCTGTTGGCAGTACTCGGAAGTCCGAGGAAAAAAGGAAACAGTTCTTTATTATTGGACCAGTACCTTAAAGGCATCAGGGAAGCCAACCGGGATGCGGACATTGCGAAGGTGTATCTTCAGGAAAAGAATATCCGCCACTGCACCGCCTGTGACGTGTGTCATACCATCACTCCCGGCCGGTGCGCGATCAAGGATGATATGCAGGAGCTCTATGGGCTGTTTGCCGAAGCCGCCATGGTTGTTTACGCGACCCCGGTCTACTGGTGGGGAGTCTCCGCGCAATTGAAGGCTTTTCTCGACCGGACCAATGCTTTTGATGTGCCGGACGGCACCTATTTTGCGGGTAAAAAAGCAGCTCTACTCATGACCTACGGCCTAGGTCTTCCTAATAAGGGACCGGAGCTCGTGGCGGCAAGCTTCGGGGAAATATGCCGGTACACCGGGATGGACTTGATCGATGTCTACGGGATATGCGCCAACAAGGCGGAGCCGGCGGCGGAAAACGCCAAGGCCCTCAGGGAAGTGTACGAACTGGGGCTGAGGATTGCCTTGTAGAAGAATAAACGTTTCCCTTTCCCGTTCAAGTGGAAATGGCTTGACGGCGGCGCCAAAAGAGGGATATATTATTTATGATAGTGATAATCGTTATCATTATTATAAATCCTGTGGATTCCAGTAGCCCGGACGGTGATCGATGCGGCCATGGCCCCATTACCAACACGACGCTGCGGTTGGCTCAAGTTCCGTGCCTGCGGCTTAACCTGAGTGTGCAGGTTTCGGAGCCGGCGGCTTGGCTGGAAGGGGGCACTGCCGGGGAGAGGGCCATAACGGAGACGGGGTATGCTGAAGATGACGACGACAAAAGTGTTGAGAGGCCTGTATCTGCCTGCGGTGATTATCCTGGTCTGGATAGCCGGTTCCTGGCTGGCGGCCTGGAATTCGTATATTATTCCTCCGCCGGGAGAGGTATTGGCCGCCTTAACTAAGCTGCTGGCGGACGGAGTCTTGGCGAAGCATGTGCTGGTCAGCCTTTACCGGGTATTTGCCGGTTTTCTGGCCGCCTTTTTGCTGGCCTTTCCGCTGGGCGTGGCCGTGGGGATGAGCTCCCGCTGCAACGATTATCTCCAGCCGACCCTTGAATTTATCCGGCACGTGCCGCCGCTGGCGGCCATGCCGATGCTCATTCTGTGGTTCGGCATCGGGGAATGGCCGAAACTCCTCATCGTTATCCTGGCAACCTTTTTTCCGATCTTCCTCAATACTTTGCACGGAGTTGCCTCCTGTGACGTAAAGTTGGTGGAAGTCGGCAAATCCTTTGGGCTCAGCAAGGGGGAAACATTCCGGCGCATCGTGTTTCCGGCCGCGTTGCCTTCCGTTCTCGTCGGCATGAGGCTGGGACTCGGCTATAGCTGGCGGGCCCTCGTCGGAGCCGAACTGATTGCGGCATCCTCCGGCATCGGCTATATGATCCTGGACGCCGAGCAGTTGGCCAGGCCGGATGTAGTGGTGCTCGGGATTTTGACGATAGGGGTCTTGGGATCGCTGATCGACGGGCTCTTTCTCCGGCTGACGAAACTGGCCATTCCCTGGAAAGAAAGTGAAGAGGCGGATTATGGCAGGGGTTGAGATTACTAACCTGACAAAACAATATCTGGTGGCCGGCGAGGAATTCTATGCGCTGAAAGACGTCAGCACGGTCATCCCGGACGGCAGCTTCACAGTAATCGTGGGAAGAAGCGGCTGCGGAAAAACGACCTTGCTCCGCCTGCTGGGCAATCTCGAAGAGAAGTCCGCGGGGCGGATCCGCTTGGGCGACGGCGGTTCAAAGGCGGGCGGCCGGCGCATCGGCATGGTCTTTCAGGAACACCGGCTGATGCCTTGGCTGAGCGTAAAGGAAAATATGGCCTTTTCCTGCACCCGGCAGGAGCAGCGCGACCGGACGGAGCGGCTGGTCGCCAAGTACCTCCGGGTACTGGGCCTGGAAAAATTCCAGGACGCCTATCCGGCCCAATTGTCAGGCGGAATGGCGCAGCGGGTCGCGCTGGGGCGCACTCTGTGCTACGATCCGGACATCATTCTGATGGACGAGCCGTTCGGCGCGCTGGATTATTTTACCCGGCAGCGGTTGCAGCGCGAAATCGTCGACCTGTTTTTGGCGCAGAAAAAAACCATCGTCTTTGTGACTCACGATGTTACCGAGGCCGTATACCTGGGGCAGAAGATCATTGTCATGGATGCGGGGGAGGTGGTGCGGGAGCTGCCGGTCGATCTGCCCTATCTCCGCGATCCCGCTTCGCCGGAATTTTTGGCTGTCCAACGGGAAATCCTGTCTTCGCTTCGCGGAGACCAGACCTAGATCAATAGCAATGGGGGGTTGATGATGTATTCCATGAAAAAAGGCCTGTCGCTGCTGGCCATTCTTCTGGCTCTGACAGTGACGGTAAGCGGCTGCTCGCGGGAGCAGCAGGCGGCGGCTGAAAAGCCGAAAGCGGTAAACGTTACATATGTGAAGGCTCCGCTTAACATTCCCTCAATTGTCGAGAAGCAAACGGGCGCCTTTGACAAGGAGTTTGGCAAAGACGGGATAACCGTGAGCTATCCCGAGATAACGGCAGGCCCCAAGCAAACCGAGGCCATGGCCGCCGGCTCGGTGGATTTCGCCCATTGTCTGGGGGGAACTGCCGCCATACTGGCCGCCGCCAACGGGGTTGACCTGAAGATCACCGGGATCTACAGCCGCGCGCCCAAAGCCTTCGAACTCCTCGCCAAAGACCAGGGCATTCAGAGTGTGAAGGACCTGAAAGGCAAAAAAGTGGCCGGACCGAAGGGGACGGTGCTCCATCAACTGCTGCTGACGGCCCTCGATAAGAACGGCATGAAGGCCGACGACGTGGAGTTTATCACCATGGATATTCCCGGCGCGGTGGCGGCGCTCATGAACGGCAGCGTGGACGCGGCTCTGGCGGCCGGCCCGGATGCCTTAAAGGCCGAAATGGCCGGCGCGCGGGTCATCACCAACGGGGAAGGCCTGGTGGAGGCAACGATTGTCACGGCGGTCCGGGGCGAGTTTTACCGCAAGTATCCGGACTTGGTCCAGCGGTTTATGAAGACTCACTATGCGACTCTTGACTATATCAAGAACAACCAGGAAGAAGCGCTGAAGATGACCGCCGCGGAAACCGGCCTGACGATCGACATGGTCAAGCGCATGGCTCCGCTGTACGATTTCGACGCCAGGATCAAGCCTTCGGATATCGAGGAATTGAAGGCTACCCAGGAATTTCTGCTGAAAAACGGCATGCTGACCAAGCAGATCGATATTGAGCAGCTTATCGTGAAATAGAACCGTAGTTTGGGGGGGGGGAGAGCGTGGAAGAGGTCCTGCGGGTCAGTGACCGGGGCGTGGTATTGGAGATCGGGTTTCGGGATTTGGTGAAGTATCACGGACGCTTTTATATCGGCGGTGTCGCACTGGCGTTCAAGCTGATGCAACTGGCCTTTCAGGAACTGGTGCCCGGCGGTGTGCCGGACCGTGAGCTTATCGGCTTTGCCACCGGACTGGGGCTGAACGGGCCGGGGGTTATCGACGCCGTGGAAATGGCGACCCGGGCCAAGACGCGGGGACGTCTGGCCATGACGATTGCGGCGCTGGACGAAAAGCCCGGGCCGGAAGCTCCCGACGGCGCCGGAAGATACTATTTTGAGTTCACCTACGGCCCGAAGACCATCGGACTCGGGGTGAAGCCGAAGCTCATTCCGGAGGAGTTTATGGCCCTGTCCCGGAAAGTGCACGCCCAAACTATTTCGGAGGCCGAGAAGGCCCGGCTGCAGGAGGTCAAGGAGGAACTGGCCGCGGCTTTGCTGGCCGCCGCGCCTGAAGAACTGTTTATTGTCCATAAATAGTAAAAGAAAAAGGGAAAACAGAAACAGCCTGGGAGCCGATGAAGGCCCGCAGGTTGTTTTTTCGTTTTTTACAGGTAAAAAACCGTTTGTGGACTGACGGTGGACGATCGCCGGACTGAAAGGCCGGATGGATGCGGTAGAATGAAGGCGAGGCGTTTTACGGTGTCCGCCTGAACAACCGTAGCCCCAGCGGGGCTATAAACAGGCCTTTCGCCCATCAGGTCTGGGTTATGACTCCGCCGTTGACATGAAGGACCTGCCCGGAAACGAACCGCGAGTCATCAGCGGCGAGGTAAACATAGGTAGGGGCCAGTTCAAAGGGTTGCCCGGCCCGCTTCATTTCCGTCTCCAATCCGAAGGTTTCTACATACCAGGCAGGATAGCTGGATGGGATGAGCGGCGTCCAGATCGGCCCGGGGGCCACGGCATTCACTCTGATCTGCCGGGGCGCCAGGGAAATCGACAACGATCTGGTGAAAGAAACGATGGCTCCCTTGGTTGCTGAATAATCGATCAAATACTCACTGCCCCGATAGGCGGTAATCGAGGCGGTACTGATGATCGAGCTGCCCGGGCACAGATGGGGCAAAACCGCCTTGGTCAGATAAAAGTGCGGAAAGATATTGGTTTCAAAGGTCGCGACAAGCTGTTCGCGGCTGATGTCCAGGATGCTGTCCTGGGGATACTGCACCGCCTGATTGTGAATCAGAATATCGATTTTGCCGAAGCAGTCCAGCGTCCGACCGGCCACTTCGCAGGAAAAGCCCTCATCCCGCAGGTCGCCGCGAATCAGCAGGCAGCGTCGGCCCAATTCTTCGATTCGCGCCTGCGTTTCCTCGGCATCCCGATCCTCGTTCAGGTAAACGACGGCGACATCCGCTTCTTCCTTGGCGAAGGCTATTGCCACGGCCCGCCCGATGCCGCTGTCCCCGCCGGTGATGACGGCGATTTTGCCCATAAGCTTCCGGCTGCCTGTATACTCCGGATTTTCGCAGATCGGCCGGGGCTCCATCAGATATTCAAGACCGGGCTGCTTAGCCTGATGCTGGGGCGGAAAGGTGATGGGCTGATCCTCGCACTTGCACTCCTTTCCCCAATATGGATATTTAGGATACATAGCATCTCCTCCAATCTCGCTATATTGTATTCTGTAAACTACGCGGGTGTGCCCGCGTGCCCGGGCCATGCTTCAGCAAGAAAACCGCTTCCTGGCAAAAGATGGGGAGGGCCGCGGCAAATGAGCGATAAACATTGAAATTTGGCGGCTATTGCCCGCGGCAGAATTTAATTAAGGGAAATTTTTTGGCGATATTATACAGGGAGGTGGAAAAACATGGGCAATCTGACGTCTGATCTGTTGATCGCCAAGGCCATTCAGAAGCAAGTCCAAATGATCGGCAGGACCCAAAGCGGCATTCGTAATTCCGCCAATATCTTGGCAACGGAAATAAAACTGGATAGAAGCAGAGGCGGCGACGTAGCCAAAAAAGAGGAACAACTGCAAGCGATGAAGTCGCAAGAAACCAAGTTAGGCAAAACGTTGGGAGACACGCTGGGGGCCGCGAAGAAAGCGCTGGACAAAGCGGCGAAGGAAAAGGACGATGCCCTTGAGGCAACCGGGGCCAAGGTTAATTCCAATGATCCTGCCGTCTTGCGGCAGCAAAAACTAAGAATTTTATCGAAAATTTCCCGACTGACGTGCGCGGATGCAACGGCAAACTCCGACAAAATCCAGGAACTTCAGCACCAACTGCAGCAGATCGAAACTAGGCTGCAGCAGGCTCCGGCAGGGCAGGGCGGCAGTGTAGCCGGCCCAGATGATGAGGCGCCTTCCGGCTCGGAAAGGGTTTCGCTGGACGTAGGCCCCGCCTATGTTGTGGAAATCGGTTCAGGAGACAGCCCGGCCGGCGCATAATGAAGACGGCTTGATCCCTGGCGGCATAAGAATACCATTACAGGAAAAGAGCGCATCGAATTTCGATGCGCTCTTTTCCTATGGATCGGGCAATTGGCGCGTTCCATTGTTACGGAGAGCGTTTTGCTCATTTGCGGAACAGCCCAATCTTGTTTAATGTAAAAATTTTGCATAAAGAATAGAAAATATGGGAAATTTGTAGTAATATAAAACTACTGCCAATGATGAAATGTTGATCAAGGGGGGCAAAATGTGACTCATATCAGCGAGAAATCCCGGAAAGCAGACGTCAAAATGCGGTTGGCCGAATTTGAAATGCCTCCCATGCAGGATGTTTTGATTGTCGGCAAAGCAGCGCCCATTGGACCGGAAGCGGCCAGACGAATGGTGGATATTTTATCGCCCGACCAATATGTCATCGAAAAAGTGGAGCACGAAGTAATCGAAGCGGTGATTATCCGCAAAGCCGTCTTGAACATGATTCAGCGGGATAAATTGGTAGCGTTGATTCTGGAAGAGGGCGAAAAAATCGCCAATGATAAGATGATCATCAAAGTGCAAGTTCAGATTACGCTGGAAGTGCATAAATCTGTGGAATTATGATTAGAAAAATAGCGGATTTTATGATTGTCCCGTGTGAAACGGTTGAAGCGTTGGCTGGGCTTCGCCAGGTCCGACAGTTGTTTTCGGAAAAACAGCAAAATTGTTTTCCGGTAACGGATAACGGGCAAATAATAGGAATACTGACCTGGGAAGATATTATAACCGCTCATCCCAACCGGATTGTGGCCGACGCCATGTCCGGACAGTTTGCCTACGCCGAACCCGGCATGCCGCTGTGGCGGGCCCAGGAGCTTTTGGAGCAAAATAAGCTGTCGGCCCTCCTGGTCAGTGAGCAAGACAGCTTGAAAGGGCTGGTAACGCCGGCCGTTCTGACCCAGGAACTGGGAAAGCATACCGATCTGCTTACCGGTCTATACAAGATGGATTATCTTTATTATCATGCTATGAGACTGATGGCGTCCGGCCGGGAGATCGCCATATTGTTCGCCGATATTGACAATTTTGGCGAGATTAATAAGCAATACGGGCATATGAAAGGCGACCGCATCCTAAAGGAGCTGAGTGCGCTTTTGCAGGCTCATATGCTGCCTGGGGCAAGTCTGTGCCGCTTTGGCGGAGACGAATTCGTCATTTTAATGGCTTGTTCCTGGGACGCTGCCGTGGCGGTTGCCCATAAGCTGGCGCAAATCGTCGGCGGGAATGCTTTTACGGACAACATTCCGGTGGCTTTGTCGGCGGGCGTGGCCACAACAGGCAGGATGGGCGATCACCCGCTCTCCAGCGGGCAGCTTCTGGCCTCGGTGATTAATAAGGCCAGCCTGGCCTCTACCTTGGCCAAAAAGGACAACAGCCGCCTTAAAGAATTGGAGCAAACGGGGGCATAACCGTTTGACCGCATAGAGGAAGGAATGGTACCCGGTGGCGGACCGGGTTTTTTTGTGCCCATACGGCAGGATGCTATGCCGGACTGTCCGGGCGGGGCCAGGAGAGCACTGCGTCAAAGCGGCGTGACTGGAGGGCGACCGGCAGGAATAACCGGACGGCTATTCGGGAGATATTACATTTAAAGCGCATATATCAACCGAGGAGAGGCAGTGGGTCTATGGATTGGATTGCAACCCTCTTTTACCCGGTATTCTTGCTGATTGTATTTTTGTTTACACTCCTGTTCATTCCCCGCGAGGACTATAAAGAGTACCTTATTTACGGAGTGCTGGTCGGGGCGCTCGGAGATATGGTAACGGTCGGTCTCTACCAGAACGTTTTCCATATCATTGTGTTCAAGAACGCAGGCATCTTTAACGTGCTGGGGCTGAACTTCCTTTCGCCGTTATGCTGGATCGCCGTCGTTATGCTCTATCTCCGTTTCCTGCCGAACCGGCGGTGGTTTCGCTATTTCTATGTCGTTACCTTTGCGGCATTCAGCGTCGGCTACGGCCTCCTGGTACGAAATGCCGGGCTCTTTGATTTTCGCGAATGGGTCTACCCGGGGTTTGCCTTTTTTACCTTCCTGGCATGGTGGCTGTTCGCCACCTGGCTGTTTCTGAAAACAAGCCCCCTGGCGAAAGCGGAGAATAGGCGCCGGTAGGACCGCTTCCCGCCGTCTTCCGGCAGCAGTACGCTTCAGCCTTGCCGTCCGAAACCTGCCAATAAAAACGGCGGACCTCTGGAAAAACCGGGTCTGCCGTTTTATATGCCGGGAACAGGTACTTCATGGGCCAGTTTGTCCGTGGTTGTGATATAATTAAAAAGGAGGCCGTCTAAATGATGCGTCTGGCACATAATACATATATGGGCGCACCACGTCCAAAAGCGCCAGACCGCCAGAGAAAATTCCCTCCTGGGAGGCTTGTATGGAAGAGCGATTAAATGCGGTAACGCATGGCATCGGCACCTTGCTGGCGCTGGCCGGGCTTATTATCCTCCTGGTATCGTCGCTCCTGCACGGCGACATGTGGCATCTCGTAAGTTCCAGCATCTACGGCACTTCGCTGGTTCTGCTATATCTGGCTTCCACCCTTTACCACAGCTTCAGCAATGAAAGACTTAAATATATTTTTAAGATTTTCGACCATGCGGCGATTTACCTGTTGATTGCCGGGACCTATACGCCCTTTACGCTGGTGCTGTTCCGCGGCGCGCTGGGCTGGACGGTGTTCGGGGTGGTTTGGGGGCTGGCCCTGATCGGCGTCATTTTCCAGTTCTTTTTTGTCAACCGGTTCAAAATATTATCCACGATCTGTTACATCATCATGGGGTGGCTCATGTTGCTGTTGATCAAACCGCTGGTGGCCGCCCTGCCGTCAACCGGGCTTTGCTGGCTTATCGGCGGCGGCGTCCTGTACACCGTAGGCGCGCTGTTTTATCTTTACCGCCGGATCCCGTACAATCATGCGATTTGGCACTTGTTTGTCCTTGCCGGAAGCGTAGCCCATTTTATAACCGTCTACTGTTACATATTGCCCGGCTAAGCTGCAGAGGGATTGTAGCTGCCGTAACCGATAACCGGTATTAACTAATTCAGTTTGGAGACGATAGAATGACCATTTATAAATCAGCCAGAGAAATTGCCATCATGAAAGAAGCGGGAAGAATTGTAGCGGAGTGCCATGCCCTTCTAAAGGAAAAAATCCGGCCCGGGATTACCACCAAGGAGCTGGACGGCATAGCGGAGGACTTTATCAAACGTTCGGGGGCTATTCCGAGCTTTAAGGGACATCAAGGATTCCCCGCCGCCATTTGCACCGCGGTGAACGATGTCATCTGCCACGGGATTCCCGATTCGCGTCCGCTGAAATCCGGCGATGTCATTACCATTGACGTCGGGGCAAGCATCAAGGGCTATCACGGGGATTCGGCCTGGTCCTATGCGGTGGGCAAGGTGTCGCCGGAAATCGAGCGATTGATGAGGGTGACCAAGGAATGCCTGTTTCTGGGAATTGAAAAAGCCCGTGGCGGGAACCGGATCGGCGACATCGGGGCCACTATCCAGAGTCATGCCGAAAAGCATCATTACGGTGTTATCCGTGATTTTTGCGGCCATGGGGTAGGCCGCAGCTTATGGGAGGACCCGCAGGTACCCCATTATGGCCACCAGGGAAGAGGGGTTTTGATTATGCCCGGCCTGACGATCGCCATCGAGCCGATGATTACGAACGGCGGCTGGAAGATGAAGGTCGACCCGGACGGCTGGACGGCGCGCACGGCAGACGGTTCCATCTGCGTCCAGTATGAGCATACCATCGCTATAACGGAGGGAGACGCGGTTATTTTAACCCAGTTATAGGCAAAGGAGGGTGCAGCCCTTTCCGGCCTGCTTTTAAGTTTAAGAAGGAAACGGGAGGTTTCTGAGTTGCTCAGAGATCTCCCGTTTCCTTCTTCATGCCTTCGGGCAAGGCGCTCATAACTGGTTCTCCTGTTTGAAAATTGATGTAAATGAAAAAAGGATTGAATCGCGCAGGAGGAATTATGCACCAGATTATCCAATATTAGAGGTAGAATTCTGTAATTATTTGTTGGAAAACTGCAGATCGATGGGCAAACTTGTCGAAAGGCAGGGGCGCAAAGCTATGGGTCTAAGGACAGGATGTCTATGACTGCCAGGTTGCTAAGGAAGTTTTGTCTAATAGCAATCGGGCGGTTTTTTATTTACGGGGAGGTTTCTGAGAGGCGCTGGATGGTAAGGCTTGCTGCTTAGGTTGTTACATAAAATCCGACTTGGAAAAGGAGATGAAACGATGAAATTGCGGATGAAGTTTATGCTGGTTTCTCTTTTGACCGGTGTGGCCCTCTTGGCGGTTGCCCTTGTCGGCTATCTTTCCGTTCAGAAGCAGGCTTTGGAAAACATCCATTCCGCCATGGCGGCGGTCGCCCACTCCCATGCGCAGCAACTGGACGGCTGGCTGATGACCAAGGCCCGCTCGACGGAAGTCACCGGCGGCACGATCCGGCAGGTTGTCGGCAATGGCGAGATACCGGTGGCGTTCTTGAAGAATTATAAGGACGATCCTGATTTGATGAATCTGTACGTAGGCCTGGAGAACGGGAAATTCCTGGACGGGGAAGAATCGACCCTGCCCGCGGGCTATGATCCCCGTACCCGCAGCTGGTATCAAAAGGCTAAGGAAAAGGGGTCGGTTATATTTACGGACGCTTATGTGGACGCTCTCACGAAGAAGTATATCGTATCGGCGGCAGCGCCATTGAAGAGCCCCGCCAACGTGGTGACGGGGGTTGTAGGAATTGATATTTCCCTGGATATCCTGAATAAGCGGATAAAGGATATCAATCTTGACGGAGTCGGCTATGGGTTCATCGTCGACCAGAGCGGGATTATCCTGGCCCATCCCAACCAGCAACTGATATCCCAAAATTTAAAAGATATCCCCGCCTTCAAGGACAGCAGCCAGAGCATACTGGCCGGCGCCTCCGGCTCGTATGCCTATGAATACGAGGGACAAAAGAAAATAATGTATTATACCAGGATTCCCGCCACGCAGTGGACGCTCGCGGTGACGGTCCCGGAAGAGCAGGCCTATAAGGCGGTAGCGGGACTCAAATATCAGTTCGGCGTATTGACGACAGTCAGCATCCTGTTGCTGCTGCTTGCCGTATGGTGTATTTCCCGCAGTATTACCAAACAAGTCGGGACGTTGACCGCCAGCGCCAAGCAGGTCGCCGGCGGGGACCTGACGCTAGAGCAAGCGGCGGTGAACTCAAAGGATGAGATCGGAGAGCTCTCCGAGGCCTTCAATTCCATGGTCGGCCAGCTGCGCGGCCTGGTGAAGCAAGTGGGAAATACTGCGGAACTGGTAGCAGCCTCAGCGGAAGAACTGAGCGCCAGCGCCGACCAATCGGCGCATGCGGCGACTCAGGTCGCGGGAACCATCGCCGGAGTCGCGGCAGGAACGCAGCGGCAAGTAGGCGCGGTCGACCAGGCGCGGACGGTTATCGAAGCAATGGCCGTCAAAATGCAGCAAATGGTAACCAACACGGATAATGCCGGCCGCCTGGCCGAAACCGCAACGGCGAACGCCGCTTCAGGCAATGAGGTGGTCAACCGGGCCGTAACCCAGATGAGTAAAGTCGGCGAGAGTTCGCTCAAGGTCCAGGACGCGGTGAATGAACTGGCGGCGAGTTCCGATAAAATCGCCGAGGTTGTGGAGGTAATCGCCAACATTGCCGGCCAGACCAATTTGCTGGCCCTCAATGCGGCCATTGAAGCGGCCCGGGCCGGCGAACAGGGCCGCGGTTTCGCGGTGGTGGCGGAAGAAGTGCGAAAGCTGGCCGAACAAAGCCAGGAAGCGGCCAGAAGTATTACCGATATGATCAGGGATAATCATGAGAGTATCGCCAATGCCGTGCGGATAACCTCTGAAGAAGCCGTGGACGTTAAGCAGGGAGTGGAATTGGTCAATACCGCCGGGAATACGTTCAACGATATTGCTCGCATTGTCTCCCAGGTGACGGCCCAGGTCAAAGTCATTTCCAATTCCATAAGCATGCTTTCGGAAAGCAGCCAGCAGGTTAGTACTTCGATCCATGATATTACCGCCGTGACGCAGGATGCCTCCCTGCAGGCGCAAACCGTCTCGGCGGCTACCGAGGAGCAATCCGCTTCCATGCAGGAGATCGCTTCTTCCAGCCAGGCTCTGGCGAATCTGGCGGCGGAACTGCAGTCGGCGATTCGCCGTTTCCGGATTTAGGCGCCGGCGGGATAATCAAACTGCAAATGGCGGCTCTGGCCGCCTGCGCTGATCTTCACAATAAAATCCTATAGGATGACGGAGGCTTTATGGCAAGGGTTCTGATTGTCGATGACGCAGCGTTTATGCGGATGATGCTGCGCAACATTCTTAGCAATAATGGGTTCGAAGTAGTCGGAGAGGTGGAGAATGGCGACAGGGGAGTTCAACAATACCGGGAGCTTTGGCCTGATATCGTCACCATGGATATTACCATGCCGGACATGGACGGCATAACCGCGGTCCGGCAGATTAAAAGCGTCGATCCCCGAGCGCGGATTGTCATGTGCAGCGCGATGGGGCAGCAAGCCATGGTGCTGGATGCAATCAAGGCCGGCGCGTCGGATTTTATTGTAAAGCCGTTCCAGCCGGAACGGGTGCTCGAAGCAATGGCGAGAGTACTGGCCAAGTAGGAATGCCGGGCGTAAACTATGTTTGATTTGCTATGTGATGGGGAGGGATATGTATGATTGATAAGGCTAAGGTAATGGATGCGTTCAAGGCCAATCTTCCGGCAGCCGACCAGGCGACCGTTGAGCGCCTGGCGCAAGAGACTATTTCCGACGCGTCGGCGATCCTTCATTCGATTATTCGTCAGAAGGCCTTGCAAGAGCGTCAGTTACTGTATAAGAAGAGCTCTTCCGAGTTGCCGAAAGAATAGCAAGTGGCAAAGGCGCCTTGACAAGGGCGCCTTTGCCTATTTATTCCGCCATATTCCCGCACCGGCGCAGGCCGGGAGCCGGACGCTCCGCGTATTGGAAATTTAATAATGATAAAAACAGCCGGAAAGGGGCGCTAAAGTACAGCTTTGGGCAAACTAATGGTATAATAATGGTATAATTAGAAAAAAATCCTTACTTAAAAAAGGAGTTGGAAGAGAAACTTGGACACAGACCCATCAATCGGCCTTGAGATGGTTATTATTTTCATGCTGATTATTGCTAATGGTATCTTTGCGATGACCGAGATCGCCATTGTATCGTCCCGCAAGGCCCGCTTGGAGAGAAAAGCGGCTGACGGCAGCTCAGGAGCGAAAGCGGCGCTGGAGTTGGCCAATGATCCTACCCAACTGCTGTCCACCGTTCAGGTGGGGATCAGCGCTATTGGGGTTGTGACAGGAGCCTACGGCGGAGCTACCATAGCCCAAGCCTTTGCGGTCTATCTCAAGCCGCTTCCCTTTATCGGAGCGTACAGCAACGCGGTTAGCATGGTCCTCGTTATTGCTCTCATCACCTATGTGTCCCTCATTATCGGTGAACTGGTGCCCAAGAAGATGGCGCTCAATAATCCCGAACCCATTGCCGCCTTTATCGCCATTCCCATGAAGTATTTCGCCAAGGCTTTCTCGCCGCTGGTCCGGTTGCTGAGTGCTTCGACCGAATTTGCGCTTAAAGTGCTGCGAGTAAAAGGGCCGAAGGAACCGGGAGTTACCGAGGAAGAAATCAAGATTATGATTTCGGAAGGGGCGGCCATCGGAACGTTTGAAGAAACCGAGCGGGAGATTGTCGAGAGGGTGTTTCGCCTCGGCGACCTGCGGGTTTCCGCCTTGATGACCCCGCGAACGCAGGTTGACTGGATTGACCTGGAGGATGACGATCCGCAAATTTGGCAGACAATAACCGAGAGCAGCCACTCGATGTTGCCGGTGGCGAGAGGCAGCCTGGATGATATCGTCGGCGTGGTATTTATCCGGGATATCCTGGCAACCCGCGGGCAGGCCACTCTTCCCATAGAAGAGAAAACCCAGGAGCCGCTATTTGTTCCCCGCAGTCTCCGGGCCTTCAAGCTTCTGGAACAATTCCAGCAGAGCGGAATGCATATTGCTTTTGTCATGGATGAATTCGGCGGGATGATCGGTTTGGTCACCCTGCACGACATCCTCGAGCAACTCGTCGGCGAATTGCCGCAGGAAAGGGAGGAAGACCCGGAGATCATCCAGAGGGATGATAACTCATGGCTGCTGGATGGGCTGCTATCCATCGAGGAATTCAAAGAGTTATTCGAAATAGAAGAAATGCCGGCTGAGGACAGGGACCACTACCAGACGGTGGGAGGATTTATCACTTCCTATATCGGAAGTATGCCCAAGACCGGGGACAGCTTTGAATGGGCCGACCTCAAGTTTGAAATTGTGGATATGGACAGGATGAGGATCGACAAGGTGATTGTTTCCAAACTGGCTGCTGATATGGACGATAGCGATAGGTAACTGTCGCCCTCAGATTGTTCGGAGGAGAAAGGCGGCCAAAGGCTCCCGTGCAATGCCGGGAGCCTTTGGCTAGAGTTCCAGAATATCTGCTATATCGCTCATGGCCTTTAACGACAGCTCGGCGAAATCCGGGAATGGTATGCCCAGTCGTTCGATGGACCGCATGGCTTCCCGGTTGGCTCCGGCGGCAAAGCGGACCTCGTCCATCCGCTTGATGATGGATTTGACCTTTACGCTGCGAATCTTCTTGTCCGGATAGACAAGCGTGATGGCGTTGATAAACCCGGTGATGGGATCGGCGGCGTAGATGGCCCGGTCGAAGGCGGTCTCGATTTTGGACCCGTTAGCCGGATTGTGAGCCAGGATGGCATGGTACAGTGCTTCGTTTCCCAGGCCTTTTTCCTGCAAAATCGCCACGGTTTTCGGCCCGTGCAGCGAAAGATCGGACCGCCAGTCGACCAAATCGTTGTCCAGATCGTGCAGGAGGCCGGCCAAGCCCCACAGTTCGAGTTGGTCCGGCTCCAGTCTTGCCGCCAGCGCCCGCATCACGGCTTCCACCGCATAAGAATGCCTGATTATATGGGGAGTGGTCACATAGCTGTTCAGCATTTCCAGGGCAATCGCTCTGTCCATTTGTTTACCTCCGGAGGCATTTTGTTTAGTGCATATTCTATATTATACCAAATATCGAGCGGAGCAGTCGCTCCTTCTTGACAATTAATACCAATTGATTGTATAATGAGGCCGATTCATTCAGTTTGAGGAGGAAAAAATCCATGTTAAAGCTGTTCTTGCCACTGAATTGGATAAGGTTAGGGCTATAGCTCCCGGCAAGAGCATGATCCCCGTTTTCCGCGAAGCTTAGATTGTGGGTCAGTCGCGCAGTTGGGTTGCGCGGCTTTTTTGTTTTTCGATGAATTATGGCCGGCAATCGCCGCCGCCGCGAGGACTATCTTTCCCAGGCCGGGAAGATCGCGCTCGGCGCGGGACATTCCGCAATTCCGGCGCGAGAGAAAGATAAAAGGAGGATATCATCGTGGTGAAAGGGCATGATTGGATAATCCAAAGGAAGGACGACTGCAAGGCGAGGATGCTTCCACCTCCGCAACCCGTAAGCAATGCCAACTCCGAGTATATTTATAAACTGAAGGAGATGGATATGCATGCTTCGGGACAAGACTCTCGCAGGCTTGATTCTGGCGGTGGTGCTGATGATGACCGGCGTAGGAATGATCGTCGCCGTACTGCCGCAGCGCATCGCCGATTTGGATGGAAACGGCCGGTCGGTAGGGTATCTGGCGTCGGCGTTTGCTTTTTCCTATCTGATGCTCCAGGTCCCTATCGGCAGTTTGGCGGATAGGGCAGGTTTCAAGCCGCTTCTGATCCTGGGATATTTGCTGTGTTTCTTGGCCGGGCTGGTGTTTTTCTTTGCAACCAGTTCCAAGACCATATTTTTTGCCAGGTTTTTGCAGGGCGCTGGCGAAGCCCCGGTTTGGGCCTTGGCCCCGGCGTTTTTGTCGCTGAAGTTTCCCTCGGCTAAAGGGCAGGTAATGGGAATATACAATGCGGCCATGCATTTCGGGCTTATGCTGGGACCCATTTCCGGCGTGACTTTGGCTCAGGTATGGAAGAACCATGATGTATCGCTGATTTACGCTTTCAGCTGTTTGGCGGGAGCGATTGCCATCTGGCTGCTGGTGGAGAGCCCCGCCCAAGCGGGAAAGCCGGTGCCGGCAGCCGGGCTGGTGCATCTTCCCAGCCTGGTAAGATTGATCCGCCAGCGCCGGATATTGATTTCTTTGCTGGGAATCACTCTGTATGGGGCGGGCTACGGAGGCTTTATTACGGCGATTCCCGCGTTTTTGCTTCAGGAGAAGGCTTTCAGTCCTGCTCAGCTCGGCCTGTTCTTTTCGCTTTTCTATGTGGCGATAAGCTTGTCCCAGGTCATTACCGGGCCGTTATCGGATCGATTCGGGCGGAGCATATTTATGATTTGGGGGCTGCTCATCGCCGCCGCGGGGATTGGCGTCACGCCGCTGTTTGGTTTCCCGCTGATTCTACCGGTGCTCGCGGTGGCGGGCCTGGGGGCGGGGGTCTTTTATCTTGCCTCCATGACCTTCTTGAATGAAAGCGTGCCCGATTCCTTCAAGGGTACCGTTTCAGGAGCGTATTATCTGTTCTGGGGCGTCGGGATGCTGGCCGGTCCGCCGATTATGACGGAGGTGGCGGCGGCCAGCAGTTTCCAGGTCTCTTTAGCCGGTTATTCCTTCCTTTTGCTGCTGGTCGCGGGCGCAATGGCGAAGACCCTGGGATGGAAAACGCCGGGCGGTTGCGCCAAGCCCCAGACCGGAGTTCGCGATAGCGGTGCCGATTAGTGCGGTTGCCCGGGGTTGAAGCGCCCAACCGCGGGAAAATAAAAAAAGCCCCCATCCGGCCAAAGATGGGGTAGAATATATGAAAATCAACACCAGCTTCATTATCGGGCATAAATCTTGGAAATCCCTTTGATTCTGGCGGATCATTTCGGTGGCGTAAAATGAAACCCGGCACGGCTGTTTGGTCAAAGCACATTTAGCCTGGAGGATGCAAATCTTGGAGCGACAACGCTGTCAGGCGGATATTGAAAAAATCAGGCCCGGGCCGTACCGCGCGGAATTCCTCCGATGCATAACCCGTTAGAGTTTCCCGACTCTCATATAGGATACCGGGAACGGCACGGGAAGGTCCGGGGGAGAAGCCGGCCAGCGAGCCGGTGGATATGACACAGGAAAGTTGAAAGACCGCGCACGGCAGCGCGGTCTTTTCTTTGTGCGGCAGCCGGGGAGAGAAATAGAAGAGCGTCTATCAGGTATAAGAACGGCGCATTCTGGTCCCGGTTTTGGCATTTTTTTCCTCTTTGGTTTTCTGGCGGGTGTTGCGTTCGCTCATGACATCACCTCCCAATTTATTGTTTGCTGATGTCAGGCGTTGCATTCGAATCAAAATATAGAAAGCGGAGAACAATCGTCGGGCCGGTGACGGCTCGCAACCACGCCTCAGCCGCCGGGCCGACCGGACGGTCTGCCGGTGGAAAAAAACGATGGTACCGGAAAAGCGATCAGGAAACGCGCGGTTGCAATTATAGGGCTCAAGGGTGCTCGGTGAACTGCCCGCGGCTGCCTTGACCGACAGCCCCTTCGCGAAATTCGAGCCACTGATTGAGCTGTTTTACCCGGTCCCAAGTGAGGCGGGCTTTTTCCAGGGCGTACACCATGGGATACACACTGCCGTATTGCCGTTTATCCCGGGCGGGGTAGAGCGATTCCAGGTGGGCGTCGCGGAATTGGATCCAGGCCCCTTCCGCATCGGTAAGCTTAGCGAGGAAGGTAGGATTGTTCTTGTATTTTTCTTGTATTTGACCATAGACTTGGTTTAAGGTATCGTCGGCCCGCTGGAACTCCCGGAAAGCCGCCGCATTCATATCCCCTTGGCTTCCGCCGAAGCCGGGGTCCGAAAAGTCTATCGCCTCTTGTTTGGCGCTGCCCGTCGGTTCAGCGCCCCGGACGCTATGAGCCGGAACCAAGCCGAGCGAGAGTAGCAGCAGGAATGAAACCATCAGTGACAGTCGTTTCGGCATTTTTTCTCCTCCTTTACTCAACTATGGGCAGAGTTCTAGGCGGTTTTCTAAAATCCTTTTCAGCCGCTATCAAGGCGATGAAGGCTATCGGGGAGGAGAAGCGCCAATGCCGCTCTGCGGGGGCCCGGGCGAATAAAAAAATCCGGCTGTTTCGTGATTATCGGCGGACACAAGAAGCCAGCCGCTGTTCGGCGGCTGGCTGGAAAAAAGCTTCAAACGCTCAGAAGGAGGCGCTTTTGCGAACAGATGATCAGCGGGGGAAGCAATTATAGCGTGGAAAGCAATTGTACCGCGGGAAACAGTTGGTGCGTGGGAAACAGTTGGTGCGTGGGAAACAGTTGTACCGCGGAAAACAGTTGATGCGGGGAAAACAGTTTGTGCGGGGAAAACAATTGGTGCGGGGAAAGCAATTATAGCGCGGGAAACAGTTAAAGCGGGGAGAGCAGTTGGTGCGCGGGAAGCAGGACGCCGAACCGGGGAAACAGTTAAATCCCTGGCGGATATCGTCGTCGTCATCGATGTCGTCAAAGTCTTCCCAGTCCCTGATACTCGGATCTTCCCAGTCATAATAGTCTCTGGGCATCGAATCGACCCCCTTTCCAGTGAAACATAACGAATCTATTACATAATATGTGGCCACAGGCATTATCGCCATTGTTCCGGAAATAAAAATAGCTGCCGCATTGGACAGCTATTACATTGGGAAGCGCCTGCATACCCAGGCGCTCATTTGCCGGAAATACCGCATAGCAGCTAATAGAGATCGGTGCTGAGATATTTAAGTCCGGAATCGTTGATCGTCAAAACAATATTTGCGCCCCTTTCCTGATCCTGCAGGAGGTTCAGGGCCGCCGCGACGTTGGCGCCAGAGGAGAAACCGGCAAAGATGCCTTCCTTTTTCGCCAGAAACCGGGCCGCGCGGATGGCTTCCTCGTCCGAGACCCCCAGAAATCCGTCGACCAAGGCTTGGTCCAGGAATGGCAGCTCCATGCTATAGCCTCCCCCCTGTATTTTGTGGGAAGGGTTGACCACCGGCTTTCCCGCCAGATGGGCGGCACACTGCGGCTCACGAGATAGCAGCGGATTTTGGGGTTGCGCTTTTTCAGGGCGCCGGCGATTCCGACAAAGGTGCCTCCGGAACCGGCGAAGTCAACAAACGCGTCAATTTGGCCGGCGGTCTGCTCCCAGATTTCTTCGGCGGTATTATATGCGTGCGCGTGGACATTGCCCGGATTTCTGAATTGATCGGCGCGAAAGGCTCCGCGCTCGGACGTCAGTTTTTCGGTAGCCTGCTCCACCAGGGCCAGGTCCTCGCCCGACACTTGACCCGGGCAAGAGTTCGGCGCCTGATCGACCAAGACCACTTCCGCGCCTAGGGCGCGCATCATTCGGGCCCGCTCCATGGAATTTCCCTTGGACATGACCGCGATGAAGGGATAGCCTTTAACGGCGCAAACGATAGCCAGACCTGTTCCCATGTTGCCGCTGGTGAGCTCGATGACCGTCTGGCCGGGTCGCAGGATTCCAGCCTGTTCGGCTTCGGAAATGATCTGCAGCGCTGCCCGGTCTTTTTTACTGAACCCCGGGTTGAGATACTCCAGCTTGGCCAGTATGGTTCCCGCCAGAGAGCCGGTCAGCCGGGACAGCTTGACGATAGGAGTGCCGCCGATGGCTTCATGTACCCCGTTTAATACGTTCCGGTTCATGTTCTTTCCTCCTGTGCTATGGTATAATGTTGTATAATTTATTGTACATATTGTACAATAAGTTATATGAATTGTAAATTATAATGAAATAATTGTTTGTTATATCAAACGGAAGGGTTGATAAGGTGGACTCCTTTAATGTGCGGATTACGGCAAATTTATCGCGTATGCGCAAACAAAGAAATTTGAGTCTGGATGAGGCTGCGGAACTTACCGGGGTGACAAAGGCCACACTGGGGCAGATCGAACGGGGCGAGGCCAATCCGACGGTCAACACGCTGTGGAAAATCGCCAACGGACTTAAGGTGTCTTTCTCCAGCCTGGTGGAGGAGCAAGCTCCGCCGGTAACGGTCATCGGATATAATAACCTGACTCCCTTGGTGGAGGAAGACGGCTATCGGGTGTATCCGGTCTTTGCCTACGATCCGGACAAACGGTTCGAGGTCTTTGCCGCTTCCCTTGCGCCTGATACTTTTCACGCCTCGCACGGGCACCTCAAAGGCACGGAGGAATATCTCCTGGTCCATGAGGGAAAGTTGTCGCTGGAGTTGGGCGGGGAAGTTTACCCGGTAGGGAAAGGCGATGCGATACGCTTTTACTCCGAATTTCCGCACCGGTACCGGAACGATGGAAGTGCTTCAGCCAGATTCACGATCATCATTTACTACGCTGAGTAGGGCTGTAACGAGAGGAGCGGATCCGGCCGGCGCGGCGGGGCAGCGCAGGGACGGATAAACGGCGGCAGAAGGCGCCTTAGTGGTGACCGGAGCGTTATTATGATAGCGTTCCGGTATCGGACCATAGGCTACGCGGCCGCGTTTTTCTTTGTCGGCCTGGAGTATGCCTTTGCTACCGACCTGTTTTCCGGCGATTGGGCCATCCTTGCCGTCTGCGCCTGCTACATTCCGGACCAGACGCTGAGTTCCGTGAGTATCGCCCGGAATCAGGCAAAAGGCCTCTGAGCTTTGCTCAGAGGCCTTGCCAAGAAAATGAAGGAGGGTGGGTGGACACTCCAGGAACTAACAGGTCAGGAGCGGGAACGGTTCCGGCGTATGTAGCTCAGGGCGTCGTCCAGGTTGATTTTTTGGTCGCGGGCCGCGAGCCGGACGGCGTAATCAAGGGCGGCGTTATATTCGTCATCGGTGACTTCGCCCCGGATAACGCGTTCGCACAAGGTGGTGTAGCCGGTGGTCAGTTCGTTGTCGTCCAATGGGGCGGACAGCGAGGCGGGCGCATCCTTCCGTCTGGAAGAACGGTTGTCGTAGTGACGCGTTTCCCTATAGCCAAGTGGTGTTATCATTTTACCTCCCGGATGTGAGTTTTTACGGCAAATTATGACAATCTTCTACAAAAGTTATCGAGTTTCCGGGAGGCGGGGATTAGGGACTTTGGTCCTGATAAATCGTGTTTTTGGTCCTGTTTTTTGCCGGCGCTCGAAGCTGCGGCCGAAAGGAATGCGGGCCAAGGCGGAATATACCAGGGGAAAAAAGAACGAGCCAGATCCATACCGGCTCGTTCTTTTGGGCGGCTGCTCATTGGTCCACAGAAAGAAGTTTGATCCCCAGCAGTAAATAAATAGCCCCGCAGACTTTGTTCATGCCGGCGGCGGCCTTCGTGTTCCGGTGGAGAAAGGCGGTCATCCGCGCGGAGAAAAAGACCAGGGCCAGGCACCAGAGCGTGCCGGTGGTCAGGAAGGTCGCGCCCAGGAAGACAAAGGGCAGAATTCCGTAGCTATTCTGGGGGTCGATGAACTGGGGCAGGAAAGACAGAAAGAAGAGGGCCACCTTGGGGTTGAGCAGGTTGGTCAGCAGGCCTTGAAGATAAATGCTCCGGTTCGGCATGATCGCTTCGTCCAGGGAACCAAGCGCGCTATTCCTGGCAAGCAGGGTGCTGATTCCCAAATAGCCCAGATAGAGAGCGCCGGCGACTTTGACCAGAGTAAAGGCCAGCGCGGATTTCGCCAGGATAACCGACAGGCCCAGCGCTGCCAGCAGGGTGTGGACGGCGCAACCCGAGCTGATGCCCAGTACGGAGTAAATGCCCGCCGTGCGGCCCTGGGCGATGCTGCGGCCCAAAATATAGATCGTGTCCGATCCGGGGGTAAGGTTGAGAATGAGGCCTGTGATCAGAAAGGCTTCATAATGGATGATGCCGAACAGGACGACTCCCCCCTTGTCATAGGTTAGTGATATTATATGCCAGGAAGTTTCGGCAGGCAATAGCCAAATGATCGGCGGATCAATGGGTTTTCGCTTGGCGCCAAGGTGTGGATTTTTGCTGCGGGCTGCTGGGGCCAAGTCGCGCGCCGATTTTGGAAGCCGGTGGTTGCCGTCCCTTGCAAAATCACAGGCCGGCGCAAGGCCGGCCAAAAGAGATGTCGGGTTCTTAGGCGACGATGTTGATGCTGCCGCCTACTCCGCCGGACAGCCAGTCGAAGAGAGCCGACTGCCAGTATTGTTGGCGATAGGCGGCGTTCATGCCGGCAAAGCCGGTTTCAAGACCGGCCAAAGAGGCTGGCGGCTGCGAGCTGACATTCCGGGCGATCTTTTGAACTCCGGCAATCAACCCGCCATAATTGCCGATCAGGCTCTTAGTTTTATTGTAATCCCTGGACAGAGCGTCTTGAAAGGCCGATTGGTCAAAACTGATGGTTTTATCGGGATTGATGGTGACGCCGATGCCGGACAGCTCCGAAGCGTTCCGGGGCAGATTCTGGCCGAGCTGCTTGGCGTATTGTGCACCCGAGGTCAGACCCGAAGACTGGAGTGTGCGCAGGGTAGCGTTGTATTGGTTGACAAAGGCCGTCACTTGTTGCGTGACGCCGGCCGTATCGGCGCCGACATCGATGTGCGCGCCCGTGGTGGTAGTCGCAAGGGTCAGGGTGACGTTGCCGTCGTCGATTTTGATGGTATTACTCGTGCTGGTTGCTGCAGCTCCGTTAATCGTATAGCTTGCATCACGCGCCGCGGCGGAAACTGATCCGATGCCGCTGGCGGACGCCAGGTTGCCGGTTATGTCCGCTACCGTAAAGGCGGCGCCGGCTCCGGTGTTCGCTCCGGTGAGCACCAGGCGGCTTGAGGAAACGCCGGCGGCAGTGGTGGTGGTTACCGCAGCCTTTACGACGGTGCTGCCGCTATTGATGGCTTTGGCCATTTTGTCGAGGACAGCTTTATCGGTATCGCCCGGGTTGACGGCCACAGTGAACTTTTGGGCCGTTCCGCCGGCGGGCGTAATACTGAACTTCGCAACCGCCGGTCCGGCCAGACCGGAGGCTAAAACACCGCCTGCCGCGTCCAGCGCTGTTCCCGAGTTCTGCTGCGCGGCCGCCAACTGGCTGACGGCAATGTCGTAGCCCGCGTTTGCAGCCTTAGTTGTCGCCGTTCCCTTGACTGCGGCGCCAGCGCCGGAAATGACGACCTTTTGGGCAAAGGCGCTTGCGGCACCGGCCGCGATCAGCGGCTTCGCGGCGTTATTGAGGCTGTTCATGCTGGTCCACAAATCGGCGACTTCTTTCGCCGTGGCCGAAGGAGTGGTCAGCGAACGGAGCGTGGACTGATAGCGGGCGGGCAGATTGTAGGAGGCCAACTGCTGAAGGAAAGCCTGCGAAAAGGGAGATTGGCCATTGGTAACGGTATTGGCCGTATATGGATAGAAAGATAGGTTATTGTTGGCAGGATTGATCATTTTAGCACTTCCCTCATACCAAACGGTCGTGACAATAACTGTTGCCATAATAATACAAATTCTGGTAGCGGTTGTAAATAGGACGAAGGGCGCATTTGAGTCCGAAACGACTGGCCCGATTTCGCCGCCGGCGGAAAACCGTATTGCCAAAGCCGTGGAAGGCTGTGGAGAGCGACTGGCGAAAGCAGGATTTTCCGCGACAACAAATAAAGGTTTGGGAGGCGGTATCCCAAACCTTTATGTAAGAGGTTTCTGCAGAGGTTTTCAAGTTTGCGTCAAGGCAAAGATTTACAGCTCTAGAGCGTTGAACAGGTATCTTCGTCGATGAAGAAGAACAGGAGCAGGATGATTATAATGATAACCACCACGAAAGAACTGCGTCCTCCACCACAGCAGCCACCAAAACCCATTTCAATTCCTCCTTAAATAAATGATCCACGTCGATGTATTATATGGCGAAATGACGGAATGTGCTAATGACTAGACAAAATGTTATGAAGAAGTCTGATGAAAGTGAGGTGGCAAAAGCAGGCAACTGCCGGCAGCGGAAATATTATGTCAAGATGAAAAAATGACCCGCGGTTATCGCAGGCCATCTCCGAGGAAGGAGTCGCGGGCGCACTCTGCTATAGTATATGTATGGAAGCTGTTCACGAAACCGGACGCTGTTTCTTCCGCTCGGAGTTGCGGGACTCGCCCGCACACCGTACTATAAAGCCTGGAACTCTCCCGGTTGACGATGGCAAGCCCCGGGGGATCAAAAGTCCTACAACAGGACGGCGATGGTCCGGCCGTTGACGCCGAGGATCTCCTTCCGCCATTTGCCCTGCTGGAATTTCTCAAACTTCATGAGCGCTTCCTCCGCCGACGCGGCCCGCACCAGGAGCGATCTCGTCCCATCCGTTTCCTGCCAGCAAAAGAGCTCAACCTTGCCGTCCACAACATACCAAAGCGTCATATCGGTCCTCCTGCACAATATCGATGTTATTTTAATATGATTATAATATCATTATGAATTTAGGAAAAGCGGAATCATCATGATATGCTTTTAATGTCATAATACTATCAGGAGTGTTGCTATGAACAGCCAAAGACCTTATTCCTTGCGCGTGGATGAAGTTGCCTACGAGAAATTGCGGGTGATCGCCAGGGAAAACAACCGGTCCATCAACGCGCAAATTGAATATTTGATTAAGCAGTGCATCAACCAATTCGAACGGCAGCAAGGGGAAATTGAAGTCGAAGAATAACGGAAAGGCCTCTGAGATTGCATCTCAGCGGCCTTTGTGGTTTTATTCAGGGAAAAACCCTATAACAGGGCGGCGATGGTCCGGCCGTTGACGCTAAGGAGTTCTTTCCGCCATTTGCCCTGTTGAAATTTCTCAAACTTCATAAGCGCTTCCTCCGCCGAATCGGCCCGCACCAGGAGCGACCGCGCCCCATCCGTCTCCTGCCCGTAATACGGCCTGACCTTGCCTTCTACAATATGCCAAAGCGTCATGCGGTTTCACTCCTGTGTCATTGGTGAATTCACCTTTAATTCATTACGACTCTAATTATAAAATGCCCTTCTGTAAAGATCAATTGTTTTTGAATGATAAATGAATGCACCGTGCGTGTATACGACAGGGAGTCGGATTGGTAGACTAATGATAACATAACAATATACGGGAAGGATAGCTACACTATGCCATCACTGACACCGCCCTTTTCTTTGCGGATCCCTGAGACCTTATTGAACAAAATTCGCTTTGTTGCGAATAAGAATAAGCGGTCCGCCAATAAGGAAATTGAATACCTCATTGAACAGTATATTGAGGAGTATGAACGGAAACACGGCGCGATAAAGGTTGAAGAGTAGGCAGGGACTTCCGGGAAGAATCCCGGACGCCTTTAAGGAACTCCGGGAAAAATACTTACCGGTTTAAGGTCACAAAGCTAAACGGGGAGCCGATATCATTTTGGCGGGCGTTCTTAAGGCATGGTATTTATTCTTTAATTTGTTTTTTAGTCGCTTGGGTGCGTCACTAGAGATTCAAGCGTATATCCTTTCTCCCCTGTGGTTTCCAGTAACAATGGGAATCATTGCGTTAATTCCTGTGGCTGGTTACGCGATGATTCTGTTTACAAGCCGGAGACAGGGCCTTCATGATAAAATCGCCGGTACGCTTGTAGTATTGAAGAAAAATACGCTAGGCGAAACGGAAACGCAAAATGCGTCAATTTGAAACAAGATGAAAAATGCAGGACGTTGTCCGGCCTCAAGGCGGGCGGGATTAGCGAGGTATTTTTTAAAAAGGATTTATGAAGAGGTCAGCATCGAGTGGGCGGAAAGCACGGGAAACAGGGACTCAGGTCCCTATTTTCGACAGATTTCTTGTCGCCTGCCATAAATCGGTATATAATTGGGCATAAGGAGGGGATATTTTGGATATCGGGAGTATTGCCGCCATGTCTGTGATACATTCACAGGCGCAGCTACAAAGCCAGGTAGGGGTCAGTGTGCTGAAAAAGGCCATGGATCTTTCTGAAACGAGCAATCAAATTTTGATCAATTTCCTGGTTCCGCCTTCCCCCGGTCTGGGTGCCAATGTGGATATTAAAGTATAATAAAAAAAACGCCTTGAAAGGCGTTTTTTTTTGTGGCAGAAAGCTTCCCGGAAGTGAGCTTTCTGCCATGCTTTTTGGCGGTCAGCCCCTGGGCCAGTACATGATGATCAGGACACCGAGCAAAGCTATGAATCCGCCGATTACGTCAAACTTATCAGGCG
This sequence comes from Sporomusaceae bacterium UBA7701, assembly GCA_002482545.1. Taxonomy (GTDB): domain Bacteria; phylum Bacillota; class Negativicutes; order Sporomusales; family UBA7701; genus UBA7701. The sequence goes on along the minus strand of DLGF01000014.1, from coordinate 40,293 downwards.
ATATGTTATCGACCTTCCAGCCCCAGAGCAGCGAAAGCGCGATAAATACGCCGCCGTAGGCGGCATAAACGCGGCCAAAGTTGGCAGGCTGCAAGGTGGGCACTATACCGTACAGAACCAGAATCAAAGCGCCCGACAGGCCGTACCATACGTCCCTGCCCTCGCGTAACCAGAGCCACATTAAATAGCCGCCGCCGATTTCGAATAGTCCGGCGATGATAAAATAGGCCAACGATTTTACTACTTCCATACAGACTCCTCGATTGGTGTGTTTTTGGGGATATTCGCGCATTTCAGCCCTAAACCCTGCGGCAAGGCCCAAATCCTCTGCAGTTTCCTGGTGGAAGACCCTGCGAAGGACAACGCGCCTGATTTTCCGGCTGCCAACAGCAACGCAAAATATTGTTCTGTGAACAAAATAACATTTGACAAAAAATGTAATATTTGATAATATTTGCAGGAAGCTGTAGTGAAAGGAGCTTATACATGCAAGCAATGGGAATTGTGAGAAAATTGGATCCTTTAGGAAGAATCGTATTGCCTATGGAGCTGCGGCGCTATTATGGAATCACTCCCCAAGACGGCCTGGAAATATTAGTAGACCAGGAAAAAATCATTCTGCGCAAGATCGTTCCCAGATGCATATTCTGTGGCGCCACCGACGATGTGACTACACTGAAGGGCAAGAATGTATGCCAGAACTGCCTCGAAACCTTGGAAGCCAGGGCTAAAGCGGAATAGGGTTGCAATGCAAGCCGGATGGACGGCCTGGTCCTATGGCGTACAATGAATAAGAGCCTTTCGGCTCTTATTCTGGTTTGTGACCGGTTTGTTTTTCAACTTCATCGTCAAAGTGGTGCTGAGACTCTTCGTTTCCACAGCCTGGATTGGTGCAAATCCATTTTTCATCGAGGGTTGTATCAAGACTAAGTTTAATCATATCCTGGCCGCATTTGGGACATGTTTTAGTCATGATCTCCCTCCCTTCATGGTTCATAATTCGATAAAAAGGGAATAAATTCCTGCCGATAACTACCTACCCCTTGGTAGAGTGCTTGAGATGCCGCTTTATCTGATTTACATAATCATTATTTGCCGCATAGCCTGCGAAGCTGGGGCCAAAGCTGGGAAACCTCCTGCGTTCTCACAGGCGCGGAAAGCTCTGTGGAAGGATTTGGATGAGAAAGGGCGAAGCTACAGGTACGGGAAAATCGGTGCCGATTAAAAGCATGAAAGGCGGGCGGCAGTAATGCTAGGGGAAGCCGTAAGCAAACAGCGGCTGTGGTTCTTTGATAATCTGAGGGCGTTCATCGTTCTCCTGGTGGTTGTATTTCATGTGGGCATGGGTTATACGACCTGGAGCCTTTCCTGGTGGTATGTCAACGATAGCCAGCAGAACAAGGTTTTTGACTGGTTTATTTTGTCGACCGATGTGTATATGATGCCGGTCCTGTTTTTCATCGCCGGCTATTTTGCTTTGCCGGCGCTTTTACAAAAGGGAATGGCAGCTTTTTGGCGGGGCAAGCTTCGGCGAATCGTCCTTCCCTGGCTGGTGGGGGCGGTGCTCATTGCGCCGCTTATTGCGTATAGCGCGATTTTCAGCCGTACGGCCGCGCCGCCGGATTATTTCGCCTTCTGGGCGCATGACTTTTGGGGGCCCTATTGGCAGCAGGCCCACTACTGGTTTCTGGAAGTACTGGCGCTGTTTTATCTGTTTTTTGCCGTCGTTTATAAGCTCAGCCCGAGTTATTTTAAGGCCGGTCCGGACCCGGGCCTGCCGGCCGCATGGTTTTTGCCCCTGTTCGCCGTCTTTAGCGGCATGCCCTTCTTTGTCGCCAATTTGTTCTTCTGGAGTGATCTGTGGCTGCCGATCAAGCCTGTTCTGATGATCCAGCCGGTGCGTATCGGCTTGTACGCCTGTTACTTCGGGCTGGGAATCTATGCCTGGAAGAAGGCCTGGTTCACTGCCGGGGGCTATAGGCCGCGCCTCCTCATCTGGGGAAGCGCGGCCGTCGCGATGCTGGTTGTCTTTACCGCCTATCGCGTGACCTATACGCTGACACCCAATATCCCTGTGCTGTATAAAGCCGGGCACGCGCTTGCCTACGCATTTTTCAGCCTGACCGCCACTTTCGGCTTCATCGCCTTGTTCCAGAAGCTCGCGGATAGCGACGCCTATTTATGGCGCAGGCTGGCCGCCAATTCGTATACGATCTATTTCATCCACCAGTGCGTGGTCATTCCGGTGGCCTATACGGTGCAAAAGGTGCAAATGAATATCTGGGTGAAGTATGCCGGGGTATCGGCTGTAGTGGTTGTCTTGTGTTTCCTGATCGCGGAGTATGTTATTCGCCCGGTGCTGTCCGGGCGGCGGGGCGGGGGAGCGGAGGGAATCTTCCGAGGGTGAAAAAGCTATGCCGGGAAGAAGAATCCGCTCAGCCGGAGGCGGGCGGATTCTTTTGCTTTGGGTCAATGCGTAAAACGGGCGGGTTCCGAATATAATCTTGCAGTACTACCCCGGAGTGAGGCCAGGAAGGCAAGCCCCGGCAGCCCCGGTTGAAGCGGCTTCCGTCCGGGCGGCGGGACGCGGTTGCTTCGCCTACGGCCCCAAGAAGGAACTGGGGCGAGGAGGAAGAATGCATCGACCGATAGGAGATAGAAGAAACGCGGGACAGGATTCTGACAAAGGATGGTGTAGGAATTGTTTTCATCCGGTGAAATCTGGGCGTTTAGCGGTGTCGTGTTCGTTATGATCATATCGCCCGGGCCGAATATGGTGCTGGTCACCCAGACGGCCAGCGTCAACGGCTCAAAGGCGGCGGCCTTCAATCTTTTCGGGCTCGTATCGGCGGTATTCCTTCATGCGCTCGTATCCGGACTGGGGCTGGCCGTCGTCGTGGCGCAGTCGGCCGCGGTTTTCAGTCTGATCAAGCTGATCGGAGCGGGGTATATTGTTTATCTGGGGGCGAGCAGCGTGTATCAGGCATACCGGCTGCACCGCGAAAGACTGGAGTCCGGTGAGCCTGCGGCAGCCCTGGAGCTTGCGGAGGAAAGCCCCCGATCGGCCTACATAAAGGGGTTCGTCACCAATATTCTCAATGTGGCCACGGCTTTTGTCTTTCTCGCGCTTTTTCCGCAGTTCATCCATCCGCAGGCGAGCGTTTTGCTGCAGTCGCTGGTCCTCACGCTTATTTTTGTGGCCATCCAGATATCCTGGTATTCGTCGCTCATCTTCTTTATTTCCAAGCTGCGGAGCTTTATTCTGCGTTCTTCCGTGCAGAAGTGGATCAAGGCGACGACCGGCACCATGCTGGTGGCCATGGGGGTAAGAATCGCCCTGCGGTGATTGCTTCCCCAAACCCTCGATTGCTTACGGCAGGAAAAGGGGATCTCCTATTAAAAGCGGAGGTTAAGCGTTAGCCTCGGAGCGTTAATAGGAGATCCCCTTTTCCGTCGGATAAAGAAAAAATAACCCTAGCAGCAAGGAACCGACCTCTAGAGAGCCGGGGGCGTTCATCCGTTTTATCTGAAATGTTGCCTTTTATGGAATCTTAGGAATATCGCGAGCTTTGGGGACGGACAGATGAACGGACTACAGCAAACTCACCTAGTAGGAAACGTCCTAACTCACCCTAAAATAAAGCTTGCCAAATGAGAAGATAGCTATTCTTGATCCAACGGTAAAAGGGACTGCTTATTAACGCTCCGAGGCTGGCGCTTAACCTCCGCTTATAATAAGCAGTCCCTTTTACCTGCCTGTGCCTGGTAATGCGGTTAGTTTGTAGTCCGCGCGAATTTTGGGCTGAAGAGAAAAACGCTGATGTTATCCGGAATAAAGTGAGAAATGAACAATAGTGGATAATGAATAAAGACAAAACCAGAGCAATCCGCGATTGCTCGTGGCAGGGAAAGGGGATTTCCTATTAAAAGCGGAGGTTAAGCGCCAGCCTCGGAGCGTTAATAGGAAATCCCCTTTCCCGTCTGATAAAGAAATAGCCCTGGCAGCAAGGACCCGGGTCTCATAGAGAGTCAAGGTCGTTCAGCCATCTTATGCGAGACGAGGGCGGCCACAAATAATGACCCCCCGGCTCTCAACGAGAGAACGGGGGGTTCTTAAGTCAGCCTATTTGGCGCTGATGATGTTGTTTTCGACGAGAATGCCGAGGGAATTGTCGAGATCTTCAGGCGCGACCAGGATGATGGGGCCGGTGCAGCCCATGCCGGTTTCGGCGTAGACGCCTTTGGACCAGAGCAGCTGCTGGGCGTTCTCCAGGTCGAGTACGTCGATGCCGGCGATCTGCTTGGAAACGATTTTCTTGGGCGGGGCGGCGGCGGGAGCGGCAGCCGGCTGGTCCTTTTTCTGCGGGCGGGCGATCTCGTCAAGGCCGGCTTTCTTGGCTGCGCCGATTTCCTGCCGGGCGACGGCGACCAGGTTGCCTTTGGCCATGGCGGCGGCGTATTCGATCGCGCCGGTGATGAGGGGAGCGCCGGAAGCCCGCGAAATGATGTTGATGATTTTGCTGTAGCCGTCACCCACGCCGGGACCGTAGCCATAGCCGAGGGACTCGTAGCTGCCGCCGGTGGTGTAGGCCGCGAAGAGCTTGATCAAGAGGTTGCCGGTGAGGCTGTCGCAGACCATGATGTCCGGAGTACCGGCCAGGAGGTCGTTGCCGCGCATGACCACGCCGCCGTCGCTGCGGCTGGAGGCGACGAAATTCATCTGGTAGCCGCGGGAGCGGAGTTCGGTCAGGATGCGCTCGACCTGCCGCGAGCCGTCGACATTGAGGATGCCGATGGTCGGGTTCTGGAGGCCGTAGGCTTTGGCCGCCGCCACGCCGTAGACGGCGTTCTTCACCATTCCTTCGACCCGGTCGGAGGAGGAGGTGCCGGTGGTGGTGGCGATGAACATTTTTTTGCCGCGGCCGGGGGTTACCACCAGGCCGACGGTGGAAGTGCCGATGGGGAAATTGTAGTGCATGGTGACGGCGGCCTGGAGCTCGCCGGAGTCGAGCAGGCGGTCCATGGCGCAGTGGGCTTCTTCTTCGTCGCTGGCCTCGACCTTGGTCAGCTTGGTTTCGATATCGGCGGGGCCGATGACCACCACTTCGGCGTCAGGCAGCTGGCGCTGGGCCTGTTCGGCCCCGGCCAGGACTTCCAGGGGGCCGTGTTCGCTGCCCAGAAGGGTGATGCCGACTTTGACCCGGGCGGACGACCGTCCGGTAGCCAGCATGTCGGCGGCTTCGTTGAGGACTTCAGAGACTAGCGCTTTAACGTTTTGCATGCGGCCACCCCCTACTTCAGGCCTTGGGCCAAGTCACGCAACGCTTCGGCCACCATCTGGCGGACGGTTTCCTTGTTAAGCTGCGGTCCTTCTTCCTGGACCCCGGGGTTTTTCTCGATGACGAGGGAGAGCCCGTCGAAGAGGTTGGTCATCCGGCCAAGGAAAAGACTGCCTTTGCCGACCATCATCATGGAGTTTATTTTGCCTGCCAGCATCTGCTCGCGGACATAGCCGAGGACCGGTACGCCGGAAGGGATATGGCCCTGGGTGGGGGCGAAGCCGGGCAGGCCGTGTTTTTCGCCGAAGGCGGGGATGTCGGGGCGGCCGATCTCGCCGGCCATAACCGCCAGGGCGGCAATCATCTTATAGTTGGCCTCGGGAACATTGCCGGCGCCGGCCGGCTCGGTGAGCTCGGGATTCTGCATTTCGACGGAGTAGCAGTCGATATCGGTGATTTTGCGGCCCAGCTTGGTGAGCGGGTCGACGACCAGGGCCTTCATGACCTGCTGCGGCGAAGCTCCGGTGCCGATGTTGTGCTTGCCGATGACGTCCATCCGGATATAGGGGTTGACGCCGTCGTTCTTGGAAATGAGGAGGGCGAAAGTGCCGAGCACGTCTTCAAGGGCCGGCATATTTTTGGCCACCTGGTCTTTGCCGTTCATGCCCAGCTTGGCTACCGCGCCGCCGCCGACCACGACGACGTTCTCAAACACGCCGGATTTGACGAGGGACGCGGCGTTCAAGAGGGCGTGGGACGGACCGGCGCAGAAGCCGCGCACGTCGCAGCCGTTGGCGTTGACCAGGCCGGCGATTTCGCCGATGGCCTTGGCGAAGTTGCCGCCGCCGCGCTGGTTCATATCGCCGCAGGCTTCTTCCGAGCACTCAATGATGTAGTCGACATCGGTCGGGTTGATGCCGCTGTTCCTGAGAAGCTGAAGAACGACCAGGGCGCTCGAAGCCTTGGTAACGAGGTTTTCCAGCATGACATGGGCGGAGAGGGTTTCATCCACTTCATGGGCCTGACGGACGCAGCCGACGAGGCGGTCGCCGATGTAAAGGCCTTCGGCGGTATGGGCGCCGACGAGCTTTTGGATTTCGGCGGCGTCCTTGCCGGCGCCGAGGCGGGCCAGGTTGACATCGCCGATGAGTTCATGCTTTTCGAGTTTGGCTTTGACGTCGGCGCTGAAACCGGCTTCGAGGATTACGAGATCAAAGGAGTCAACGATTTTAATCAGGCCGTAGAACTCATCCTCGGGCATGATTTCGCCGAATTTGCCGAACCGGGAGGCTTTCTCCAGCGACTTGTCGTACCAGGGACGGGGAATCGCCTTGAGGTCGCCGAGGGCGATGTTGCCGATATAGGCTTGGTTGGGAGCGTAACCAACGGCGGCGTCGAAGCTGCGGAGCTGGTTGCGCAGTTTGGGAAAGTATTCGGAATTGGGGTTCTTGATCCGTTCCATGGCTTGGGTGCTGCCGTTATGGAACAGGATGTTGGGGGCGTGCACGAGCGAATAGGCCACGCCTTTAATTACAGGCATAGTGTCAACCTCCGTCGCAAAGTTCTAATGTTTTAAAAAGGGGAGCCGGCGCATCGCGCGACTCCCCTTTTTGGTCTTGTCCCCCGATTACTGCTCGAATACGGTCTGGCCGTCCACTTCGGTAGTGAGGGCTTTAAGAGCCCGTTCCACCAGTTTGCGGCGGAGAACCTTTTCTTCCTCACGGGAGAGGGCAGGGTTGCCAAGCGGGTGGGGGATGGCTACTGTCGGCACGATCCGGTTGGCGCCAACCGTTTTACTGATGGGCACGATGGTGCACATGTGCACAACCGGGAAGCCGGCTCTTTCGATTTCTTTCAATATCGCTGCGCCGCAGCGAGTGCAAGTCCCTCAGGTGGAGGTGACGATAACGGCGTGGACGCCAGCGGCCTTAAGGTCTTCCGCAATGCTGCGGCCGAACTTCGCTGCGCTGGCAACCGCGGTTCCGTTACCGACAGTTGCATACCAGAACTCGTGGAGCTTACCGATCTTGCCTTCTTTTTCCAGGTCGCGCATGACATCGACCGGCAGAACGCGGTCGGCGTCTTCATTGGCGTAGACGGGGTCGTAGCCGCCGTGCGCGGTGGCATGGGTTTCCGCGGTGAGGTCGGTCACGCCTGCCAGAGAATACTTCCCGTACTTGGAGGCGGAAGAAGATTCGATATGATCGGGATTGCCCTTAGGAACGATACCGCCGGAGGTCACGAGAGCGATGGTCGCTTTGGTGATATCCTTGATGGCGGGATTGGGCGGGACGCGGTCGAAGGCGGGCATGGGCAGCTCAGTGGTGAACGGCTTGCCGGCCAGCTTGGCCACAAGCATGTCGACGGCGCGCCTGGCCCCGATCTCCTCGGCGAAGAAGTTTTTGCGGATGCCGCGGGAGATATAATGGTCTTCTTCGGGGGTGACTGACTGGTTTTTGGCCAGTTTGAGGGCAAGGGCGGCCATCTTGGGAACGGCATCTCTCATGCCGACCGCCGAGTCGGGAGTACTGACGATATACACCGCTTTTTTGTACATGTCGGTGCCCGGGTTTTCTACATACATACCGGTTACCGCCGGAATGCCGAGCTGGGCCTGGACGGCTTCGGCAACGGCGCCGCACGCCGTGCCGTAGCGGCCGGCGTTGAAGGCCGGGCCCGCCACTACCAGGTCGGGTTTGTATTCCTTGATGAAACCGATAATCTGACTCAGATCAGCATCCATATTCTCGGCGAAATGGCTGTCACCGCAAATGACGGTGCCAACGATTTCAGCCTCGCCTTTGAAGGCGCCATTCAGGGCCATACCCGGACCTACTACTCCATCCTTCTTGAGCGGAGCGGTGTCTGCTTTGTCTTCGCCACCGATCTGACCAAAGAATTGGTTCAGGTAGTGGACTACTCTCAGTTTGGACACGGAATTACCCCCTCCCTGTTAGAATTTGCTTCCTTCTTGCCGCATCTTCGACACTTCGGCCGTAAGGCGGTCCACATCTAACACCATTTCCATCATCGCGATCTGCTCCTCGTAGACATTCGGAGCAACTTCGGCTTTGATTTCCGGTTCGACAATGTGATAAACGCTGAGTCCCAACGGGACTCCCGCTAATGTACCTGCATAGGTCGGGTCGCCCAGAGTTACCGTTTCCGCGGCGATCGAAGCGCTGTCGGGTTCAGCGGCCCCGAGAAGCACAACGATTTTTTCGCCGCCGATTTGTTCGGCGAGTTCTTTGATCCGGGCTTGGATCTGCAGGTCCATTGAGCCGGCGGCCGTTCAGACAAAGCATTCGGTCGTGGCGAAGGCGATCTCGGCGCCGGCGCTGGTTGCGCATTCCGCAATGGCCGGACCGGGAATACCGTCACGGTCGCCGACAATAATGACTTGTTTGCCAGCCAGTATTGCCATGGTTGATTCCTCCTTATTGTTTTTATGCTGTTGTGGATAATACTACATGCCTTTGGCCGTCAGTTTGATGAAGCCAACTTCACTGGTGGCGCCGGTAAGGGCCTGGATCTCCACCTCGATGGTGCCGTCTGGACGAAGCGAACCGGAAAACCCGCCGGCGATGACGTCGACGACGTCGATATGGCCGATGAGGGTGTCGAGCTTCGGCAGAACGATGGTTTCATTGGCGTTGCCGGCGGTGATCACCGCGTTGGCTTCCGGCGTAGTGTCGGCCAGCGATTGGGAGCTGCCGTCGCGACCGGCGTACTCGTCGGTGACGAGAACTGTTTTGATGCCTTTTTGTTCCAGTTTGCGGCAGTTCATAACCAGGTCGGCGTCGGGGTTGCCGAAGCCTTCTTCGCTGACGATGGCCGCATCTACGCCGAGCATTTCGGCCAGGCGGGAGGTGTAGTTGGAGGAACGCTCCTTATCGGCGAGGGTGACGTTTTCGTTGGTGATGATGACGCCAACGAAGTTATAGTCCTTGCCGTGCCGTTTGAAAAGCTCGGTGATGATGGGTTGGTTGAGATGAACGTAGGTGGGGTTTTTGTCGCAGGCGGAAACGCAGTTGCCGCTGACGATCGCGCCGTCAAACACTTCGGTCGGCGAAATCAGGGTCGGAATAATGCGTTTGGCGTCTACGCCGTATACATAGGTGTCGTGCAGCAGGCCCTGGGTTTGCAGCATATACACATAGGCCACTTTCGGAAGGCCGGGGTGTTTGGTCATGGCTTCAGCCAGGCTGGGCCATTCGTAGACTTCCTCGGTGTCGGGCGCTGTGTTGCGGCCGGCTTCGCCGATGTAAGCGGCGGCTTTGAACCCGGCCATCCGGACGACGTTTTCGTGGTCGTGCTGGTGAAGGCCGGCTACCGGTTCGACTTTTACGACTACGTTGAAGGTTTGGGAGAAGGGGGTGAACTGGGCGCCAGGACCGGTCATATCAATGATGCCTTCCTGGAAGCCGACGATTTTGCCGGTGGTGACAACGGCGGCGCCTTGAAGCACGTGGGTGCGGCCTGAGCCGACGGGATCCAGCTTGCCGATGAAGCCCGGGAAAATGTTGCCGGGGCCTTCGACTTTCACGCGGGGCTCGATCACGTCTTTGACGGGAACGATCCGCACGCTTTCGCCGGGACGGGCCAGGAAGACCTCGGCGCTGGCGACGCGGCTGTCTTCGCGGATGAGAGCCACGAGCTCCTCTTTGTTGACAAAGAGCTTGCCGTTTTCCACCCTGGTAGCGCTACCGAAGTCCAGGCCTTTTATGGTTATTTTTCCAAGAGTGAGGCGCATCTTATCCCTCCTGTTCTTAGCCAATCAAGGCTTGTAGTTTCTCTTCGATCTCCTCTTGCCCGAAGCTGCCCTGCAGCTCGGCCACAACTTCGCCGCCTTTGTAAAACTGGAAGGTCGGCAAGCTCATGACTCTGAGCTGGATTGCCAGCCGCCGATTTTCAGCGGTGTTGACTTTGCAGAACTTGACTTTGCCGGCGTATTTGCCGGCCAGTTCTTCCACCACCGGCATCAGGCCCATGCAAGGCACGCACTTGGGGCCCCAGAAGTCGACAAGGACGGGGAGCGAGCTTTCTTTGACCTCTTGATCGAAGTTATCCTTGGTGAGTTCGGTTAAACCAGCCATTGGAAATTCACCTCCTTATCTTCATTCGGCTTACTTATGGTCAAATTTGCTTTCCATGTATTTCTCCGCATGAAAGGCGGCGATAGCGCCGTCTGCCGCTGCGGTGACCACCTGGCGCAGGAGTTTGGTGCGCACGTCGCCGATGGCGTACACGCCGGGGACATTGGTGCGCATGTTGTCGTCGGTGGGGATGTAGCCGTGCTCGTCGGTTTCGATCTGGCCCTCCAGCCAGTCGGTGTTGGGTTCGAGGCCGACGTAGATGAATACGCCTTCGACCTCTACCGTGCGCTTCTCGCCGGTGGTGACGTCCTTGAGAATAACTCTCTCCACGACGTCTTCGCCCTCAATTTCCTCGACAACCGAATTCCAGGCAAACTCCATCTTGGGGTTGGCCAGGGCCCGGTCCTGCACGACCTTGGTTGCTCTCAGGCTGTTGCGGCGATGGACGAGGGTGACTTTATCGGCGAATTTCGTGAGGTAGTTGGCTTCTTCGACCGCCGAGTCGCCGCCGCCGATCACCATGACGTTGGCGCCTTCATAGAAAGCGGCGTCGCAGGTGGCGCAGTAGGAAACGCCGCGGGCGCGGAATTTGAGTTCGCCCGGGCAGCCGAGGAGCTTCGGCGCCGCGCCGGAAGCGATGATGACGACCTTGGCCCGGAAATCGCCCTTGTTGGTGCAGACGATGCGCAGGTCGCCGTCCATTTTGAGTTTTTCCACCTTGGCGGCCAGTCTCTCGGCGCCGAAACGCTTCGCCTGTTCTTCCATCTGGGCGGATAAACTGGGACCGGTCACGCCGTGGGGGAAGCCGGGATAGTTCTCGATCTCATCCGTCGTTGCCGCCTGACCGCCGGTGGAGAGTTTCTCGATATACAGCGTCTTGAGTTTGCTGCGGGCGCTGTAAAGGGCCGCAGTCAACCCGGCCGGTCCGGCGCCGACGATGATGATATCGTACTCTTGCATGCAGGGTTTCCTCCTTATATGTAGTAATCCAATTATTGCACCGGCCGTTAGCCGGGATAATTGACGACGCTTAAGAGATAACTCTTGAAGAAGTCCAGGTCAATGACGGCGAAGTCGTCGGAAAATCGGAAGGCCGCTTCAGGCCGCGGCCTGCTCTTTAGCAGGTCGAGCGCTTTGCCGAGCCCGGCCTCGGCCAGTTGGACCGATTCCAGGTCGACGACTTTGGCGTCGCCTTGCTCCAGCACTACGGTCTTAAAGGGAGTATGGTTGGGCTTGACGCTGCCGGTCAGGGGATGGGTGATCAACCGGTGGTGGCTGTGGCATAAATTCCGGACATGACGGAGCACATCTTCGGTGTAGCCCTCGATCCAGGCTATTTGGTAGTATTTGTCGAGACCGTGGGCGGATATGTACGCTTCGACGAGCGGATTATTGGTGACGATCAGGCGCACGGATTCACCTCCTGTTTCGGACGCTGGCCTGCAGCAGCTTGGAAGAGCGCCCAAGGCCTTAAATACTAGTATATGCGCAGGTTGCCGGCGGTTATGTGCTGGTGCTGGAAAAAAGTCCAATCACAGTGGTCTCGTTATTACACTTTGATAATGGCAAAATAAAAAACAGAGGCCTTGGAAGGGCCTCTGTCCTGTTACCTGAGAGATTCCACGGAAGATCCGTATACCCCTTTGGTGCCGCTGAGCGGACTCTCCAGAGATCCGTCGGGGTACGGTCCTTTTGCCTGAAAGTTTCGGTCCAGCTTGCTCCTTCGGCGCCCGCCTGCGGCGAGTCTCTCCCGTGCCCGTCATCCGGTATATGCAATTTTCAGATAAATCCCTAAATTCATTATACGGCCTCAAAATGATAAAAACAATCCATTTTCCGAACATTCATTAATAAAAATTTTAAAATTCCTTTGATTATAAAGAATATCTATAATAGTACTAAATGTTATAAATATAGAACAATTGTTCACAATTCCATCCGGTCCGATGGTGCGGGAGGATTCGGAAAAGTCGAACATTTAAAATTTATAACGGAATAAAGTTCATTTTTTCGTTGACACGATTTGTCGCCTGCTGCTACAATATATGTGTAAAACAGAATATTGCTCGTATAATATTGAGGATATGGCTCAAGAGTTTCTACCAGGCGACCGTAAATTGCCTGACTACGGGTGAAAGTGTACCTAGGGTTCCGCGCGGCGACCCCTCGCCACAAAGAGAGGGGGTAGCTGCGGTTTGCGACCGAGTGGTACAGGTGTTCCAGTGACGCCACACCGAAGGGATAAAAGCCCGGGCGGGGAAGTTTCGCTCCTTACGAGAAAGACTTTCCCGTCCGGGCTATTGGTTTTTCTGGAGGTGATAGAATCGTTCGGTGAGGGGTATACTGGAAAACAGTTTTAGACTTTTATGGGAAAGGGAGACAATTATGCTGGAAAAACTGTTTGCGCTTCAAGCGCGGAAAACCGACGCCAAAACGGAAATCATGGCGGGAATGACGACGTTCATGACGATGGCCTACATCCTGTTCGTCAATCCCAGCATCCTCAGCGCGGCCGGAATGGACAAGAATGCCGTGCTCCTTGCCACCGCCATCGGCGCCGGCATTGTCACCATCATGATGGGGCTGTTCGTCAACTACCCCATAGCGTTAGCTCCCGGCATGGGTCTGAACGCCTTCTACGCTTTCACGGTAGTCATAGGGATGGGCGTATCCTGGCAAGTGGCTCTGGGCGCGGTCTTTATCTCCGGCCTGATCTTTATCTTACTTACCGTTACCCAAGTCCGCCAGCTGCTGGTCGAAGGCATGCCGGCCTCGCTCAAGCATGCCATCACCGTCGGCATCGGCCTGTTCATCACCATTATCGGCCTGAAGCTTTCCGGGCTGATGAGCATCCGCCTGTCGCTCATTCCGCCTACCTTGGAAAAGATTATCGCCGCCAAGGGCAACGGTACGCCGCTTTATTTCGAAACCATCATCGAGATGGGTAAGCTGGCTGACAAACAAGTGCTTCTTGCCGTGTTCGGCCTTATTTTCATCGGCGTCCTTATGGCCCGCAACGTGAAAGGCTCGATGCTGATCGGCATTCTGACCACCACGATTCTGGCCATAATCATGGGCATTGTCCAGATTCCCGCCGGCTTCAGCCCGGTGGCCATGCCGAATTTCAGCCAAAACGCCTTCCTGGCGCTGGACATCAAGGGCGCATTGAGCATGGGGCTGTTCACGATCATTTTCACCTTTACTTTTGTCGAACTGTTCGATACCATGGGCACGCTGGTAGGCACCGCCTCCAAGGCCGGCCTGATGGACAAGAAGGGCAATTTCCCCGGCATCGGCAAAGCCATGCTGGTTGACGCCACCGGCGTCAGCCTGGGGGCCATGCTGGGCACCAGCACGATCACTGCGTATGTCGAAAGCGCCGCCGGGGTCGGCGCCGGCGGCCGCACCGGCCTCACCGCCGTAACCTGCGGCGGGCTGTTCCTCCTGGCGTTGTTCTTCACGCCGCTTGCGGGGCTGATTCCCGACGCCGCCACCGCTCCGGCCCTGATCATTGTGGGGGCGCTGATGATGGAATCGGTGCGCCATATTGACTTCAACGACTTTACCGAGAGCCTCCCGGCTTTCCTGACCATCGCGCTGATGCCGTTCACCTACAGCATCGCCAACGGGATTTCCGCCGGTCTGGTGATGTATCCGCTGCTGAAGCTGATCAGCGGACGCGGCCGGGATGTCCACTGGATTGTGTATGTTCTGGCGGTTCTGGTGGTTGCAAGATTTATTTTCCTCAACGAATAGCATAGCGAAAAAAATAGCGCGCCCGGTGAAAACCGGGCGCGGGTTGTTAGCAAACTAAGCCATACTAATATTTAGAGATTCAGGCCGGTGGATGCCCGGAGAGGCGCTGCCGCCGGCCGCTTGAGGGGGCGTATCGAATGAAAGTGGCCATTATTATGGGAAGCGACTCCGATTTGCCGGTCATGGAACCGGCGGTAAAAACACTGGCTGAGTTCGGTGTCGGCTGTGAGGTCATCGTGGCCTCGGCCCACCGCACGCCGGACAAGGTTCACGAGTTTGCCGCCACCGCCGCCGAACGGGGCGTAGGCGCCATCATCGCCGCCGCCGGCGCCGCCGCTCATTTGCCGGGCGTCGTGGCGAGCTTCACGACCCTGCCGGTCATCGGCGTTCCGGTGAACAGCACCTCGCTGGGCGGCCTGGACGCCCTGCTGAGCATCGTGCAGATGCCGTCCGGAATCCCGGTGGCCACGATGGCGATCAACGGAGCGAAAAACGCGGCGCTGTTCGCGGTGCAGATTCTGGCCGCCGCCAACCCGGGGCTGCGGGAAAAACTGACTTCATACCGCGGGCAGATGGCGGCTGAAGTGGAACGCAAGGCCGCCAGGGTAGCGGCGGAGATGCAGAAAAATAAACAATAGGAGGGTTTACTATGGGAAACATGCTGTATGAAGGAAAGGCTAAAAAGGTATTCGCCACCGATAATCCCGATGAGTTTCTGGTCTATTTCAAGGATGACGCGACGGCTTTCAACGGCGTAAAAAAGGGAACCATCCTCAATAAAGGCGTGCTCAACAACAAAATTTCGGCGTTCTTTTTCAACCTGCTGGCCGAGCACGGCATTCCCCACCACTTTGTCCGTCTGGTCAGCGACCGGGAGATGCTGGTGAAGAAACTGGACATTCTGGCGATCGAAGTCGTGATGCGCAATATCACCGCCGGCAGCCTAGCCAAGCGGATCGGGTGGGAGGAAGGCAAGAAGCTCCCTGTGCCGGTGGTCGAGCTTTACTATAAAAACGACGATCTGGGCGATCCCCTCATTAACGAATACCACGCCAAGGCCATGGGGCTGGCGACCGATGAACAACTGAAAGCCATTCAGGAATACGGATTGAAAATCAACGCCATTCTGAGCGAATACCTGAAAGGCAAGAAGCTCGAACTCATCGATTTCAAACTGGAATTCGGCCTGCACAACGGCGAGTTGCTGCTGGGAGACGAGATTTCGCCCGACACCTGCCGCTTCTGGGACAGCGAGACCGGCCAGAAGCTGGATAAGGACCGCTTCCGCCGCGACCTGGGGGATGTGGAAGAGGCCTATAAGGAAGTACTGTTCCGCCTGACCGGCGAGAAGATGGAATAAAAGCGGCGCTGCCGCAGCCCAGGGAGGAGAGACACTGCGTGTTCTACGATGACGAGAACGATAAACCGCGCGAGGAATGTGGCATCTTTGGCGTATATTCCCGCCACGATAACGTAGCGCTGACCACTTATTGGGGGATCTACGCTCTCCAGCACCGGGGGCAGGAAAGCGCGGGCATTACGGTGACCGACGGAACGGTCATGGATATTCAACGGGGGATGGGTCTGGTGAACGAGGTATTCCGGCAGGGGCTGCCGGCGCTGCCTGAGGCGAATATCGCCATCGGCCATGTCCGCTATTCCACCACCGGTTCCAGCCTGCTGGTCAATACCCAGCCGCTTTTGGTATCCTATTCCGGGGGTCAGATCAGTCTGGCCCACAACGGAAATCTGACGAATGCGAAAGAAATCCGGGCGGAGCTTGAAAAGCAGGGCAGCGTGTTTCAAACCTCCATCGACAGTGAAGTGCTGGTGAACTTGATCGCCCGGTCCAAAAAAACGGGCGTGGAGGAGAAAATAACCGAAAGTCTGGCGCAAATCCAAGGAGCCTATTGCCTGGTGATCATGACCGGGAAAGAGCTGATCGGCGTCCGTGATCCGCACGGCTTCAGACCGCTGTGCATCGGCAAGCTGAACGGTGGCTGGGTGCTCGCGTCGGAGTCCTGCGCCCTGGACACGGTCGGCGCCGAACTGGTGCGGGACGTGGAGCCGGGTGAGATGGTGATCATCGACGACAACGGCCTGCGGTCGGTGCGGTTCGCCCAAGGCGACCGCCGCGCCTTGTGCGTCTTCGAGTATATATATTTTGCCCGGCCGGACAGCGTGATCGACGGGCAGAGCGTGTATCAGGCCCGCTTTGATATGGGCCGGCGGCTGGCCTGCGAAAGCGGGTTCAAAGCTGATATTGTGATCTCCGTGCCCGACTCGGGTACGACAGCGGCGCTGGGATATAGCTTTGAGTCGGGAATTCCCTTTGCGGAAGGCTTGATGAAGAACCGGTATATCGGGCGGACGTTTATCCAGCCGGAGCAAAAGCACCGCGATTTAGGAGTAAGAATCAAGTTGAACGCCGTCCGGTCGGTGGTCAACGGCAAATCGATCATTATGGTCGACGACTCCATCGTGCGCGGCACGACCAGCGGCAAGATCGTCCGGATGCTGAAGGAGGCCGGGGCTGTGGCGGTGCATATGTGCGTGAGTTCGCCGCCGATCGCCTATCCCTGTTACTATGGCATTGATACGGCGGTGCGCAAGGAACTGATCGCCGCGACGAAAAAGGTCGAGGAAATCTGCCGCTTTATCGGGGCCGATTCACTCTACTACTTGTCGCAGGAAGGGCTGCAGGACACGCTGGCCAACATCAAGTTCGACCAGATGTGCTACGCCTGCTTCAACAGCGACTATCCCTGCCACACCCCCTGCGATGCAGAGGTCTCCAGCGCCAAATACGTCTTTGAGCCCGGCTCCGATCGCCAAAGGAAGGGTGGTGCGCAATGAAGGAAATGCTGACTTACCGGCAGGCCGGCGTGGATGTCGATGCCGGCAACCGCGCCGTCGAACTGATGAAAAAACACGTGCGGTCGACGCATCGCCCGGAGGTCCTGGGGGACCTGGGCGGGTTCGGCGGACTTTTTGCGCTCAATCTGACCAAGTATAAAGATCCCGTTCTGGTGAGCGGCACCGATGGAGTGGGGACCAAGCTCCGCCTGGCGTTCATGCTGGACCGGCACGATACCATCGGCCAGGATGCGGTGGCCATGTGCGTTAACGATATTCTCGTCCAGGGGGCGGAGCCGCTGTTCTTCCTGGATTATCTGGCGGTAGGCAGGCTTGAGCCGGAAAAGGTCGCCGCTATCGTCGGCGGAGTCGCCGGCGCCTGCCGGGAGTCGGGCTGCGCGCTGATCGGCGGCGAAACGGCGGAGATGGCCGGGTTTTACCCCGAGGGGGAGTACGATATCGCCGGGTTCGCCGTAGGGATTGTCGACAGGAGCCGCCTCATCACCGGGAGCCGGATCGCTCCGGGGGATGTGCTCATCGGCCTGCCGTCGAGCGGTCTTCACTCCAACGGCTATTCGCTGGTACGCAAAATATGTTTTGAGCTAAAGGGCTTCCAGCCCGGCGATCTAATCCCCGAGCTCGGCCAGTCCCTGGGCGAGGAACTCCTGACCCCGACTCGCCTCTATCCGAAGGTTTGTCTGCCGCTGTTTCCCCGGTTTGATATCCGGGGGATGGTCCATATCACCGGCGGCGGCTTTTACGACAATATCCCCAGGGTGCTCCCGGAAGGCTGCGGCGTGGAGGTCGACGGCGCGGCCTGGCCGCAGCCGCGGATTTTTTCCTTGCTGCAGGCTTGGGGAAATGTGGCCTGGGCTGAAATGTTCCGGACCTTCAACATGGGGATCGGCATGATGCTCATCGTGCCGGAGGGCGAGGCCGCCCCGCTGCAGCGCTTCCTTGCCGACCAGGGGGAGGCGTCCTACCGGATTGGCCGGGTGGTGGCGGGGCAGCGGTCGGTAACCATCCGGGGAGGCGTGTTCGATGAATAGGACGGTGCTGGGAATCCTGGCGTCAGGCCGCGGCAGTAACCTGCAGGCGATTCTGGACGCCATTCTGGCCGAACGCTTGAAGGCCAAGATCGGGGTGGTCATCAGCGACAATCCCGCTGCGCCGGCCCTAAAGCGGGTGAAAGGGTTCGACATCGCCACCGCGGTCGTCGAACGGCAAAATTACCCCGATAAGCACAGCTTCGAACAGGCGGTGGCCGCCGAACTCAACCTTCATCACGCCGAGCTGGTCGTCCTCGCCGGGTTTATGCGCATCCTCGGCTCGGAGTTTATCAGCCGGTTTTCCGGCCGGATCATGAATATCCACCCTTCGCTGCTGCCGGCCTTTCCGGGACTGGACGCGCAGGCCCAGGCGATCCGCTACGGGGTCAAAGTCTCGGGCTGCACCGTTCATTTTGTCGACGAAGGCATGGACACCGGCCCGATTATCCTCCAGGAGGCGGTGCCGGTACTGGATGACGACACGGAGCATTCGCTGGCGGAACGGATTCTTCATGTCGAGCACGTTCTCTACCCCCGGGCGATCGGTATGTACGCCGAGGGACGGCTGCAGCTTTCCGGACGGAAAGTAATCATAACGGAGAAACGGTAGGTGCTGTAAATGAAGATACAGCGGGCGCTGATCAGTGTCTCGGATAAAACCGGTGTGGTTGAACTGGCCCGGGCCTTGCACGGAATGGGCGTGGAAATCATCTCCACCGGCGGCACGATGAAGACTATCAGGGAAGCCGGTATCCCGGTCGTTTACGTCAGTGAAATCACCGGCTTTCCCGAAATTATGGACGGACGGGTGAAAACCCTCAACCCCTATGTTCACGGCGGCATTCTGGCAATCCGCGGCAACGCCGAGCATGTCAAGGCCATGCAGGAACACAACATCCGGAGAATCGACATGGTGGTGGTCAATCTCTATCCCTTCCGCCAGACGATCGCCAAGCCTGGCGTCACCCTGGCGGAGGCGGTGGAAAATATCGATATCGGCGGACCGGCCATGATTCGGGCGGCGGCCAAGAATCACGCCGACGTGGCGGTGGTGGTGAACCCGGCGCGCTACGGCAAAATTCTCGAAATGCTGAAAGCCGGCGAGATTTCCCGGGAAATGCGCATGGAGCTGGCCTGGGAGGCCTTCAGCCATACTGCGGAATACGACGCCTGCATAGCCCGGTATCTGGCCGGACAACTGGGGCAGGGGCAATTCCCCCAAAGCTTTCAGCCTGTTTATGAGAAGGTTCAGGACCTGCGCTACGGGGAAAATCCCCATCAGCAGGCCGCCTTTTACCGGGAGAAATACTTTGGCGGGCCGGGAATCGCCAGTGCCCGGCAACTGCACGGCAAAGAGCTTTCCTTCAACAATATCGTCGACGTGGAAGCCGCCTACGCCATCGTGAAGGAATTCACCGGCCCGGCCGCCGCTATCATCAAACATACCAATCCCTGCGGAACCGGCATCGGCGAGACGCTGGCGGACGCTTACGCCAAGGCCTATGAAGCCGATCCGGTGTCGGCCTTCGGCGGCATCATCGGTTTCAACCGTCCGGTGGACAAGGCGACCGCCGAGGCGGTCAGCGGACTGTTCGCCGAGGCGGTGGTGGCGCCGGATTATGATGAGGCTGCGCTGGCGATTTTGACCCAGAAGAAAAACGTCCGGCTGCTGGCTGCCGACTTTGGGCCGGCGGCTGGAGCGGTCGACATGAAGAAGGTGTCGGGCGGACTCTTGGTTCAGGACGCCGACCTCCGGGATGCCGCCAGGTCCGAAATGCGGGTGGTGAGCAAGCGGGCGCCCGGTGAGGCCGAATGGCGACAGCTCGAATTTGCCTGGACCGTGGTCAAGCATGTGAAGTCAAACGCCATCGTCGTGGCGGCCGGCGACCGGACCCTTGGCGTCGGCGCCGGGCAGATGAACCGGGTGGGCGCGGCGAACATCGCCCTGGCTCAGGCCGGCGAACAGGCCGACGGCGCGGTACTGGCCTCGGATGCCTTTTTCCCTTTCCGCGACACGGTGGATGCGGCGGCCAAGGCCGGGATCACGGCGATCATCCAGCCCGGCGGCTCGGTGCGGGACGAGGAGTCCATCCAGGCGGCGGATGAGCACGGCATTGCCATGGTGTTTACCGGCGTCCGGCATTTCAAGCATTAACGCCCGGCCTAGCGGGAAGAAGCATGGGGCACTGGTTGAAGTAGATTGACATATTAGCAAAGGAAGTGAGCTTTTGCGCATATTGCTGATCGGGGGCGGCGGACGGGAGCACGCCCTGGCCTGGAAGCTGACGGCCAGTCCGAAGGTGGAGAAAATGTACTGCGCTCCCGGCAATCCGGGCATCAGCCGCTGGGCTGAATGTGTGAATATTGATGTACGGGACAGCGAAGCGCTGGTGGCGTTTGCCCTGGACAAGGCCGTCGACCTGACAGTAGTGGGACCGGAACTGCCACTGGCCGACGGCCTGGCCGACGCCTTCGCCGCGCGGGGCCTCCGGGTGTTCGGGCCGGGAAGGGCGGCGGCCAGGCTGGAAAGCTCCAAGGCCTTTGCGAAAGCTTTGATGGCGAAGTATAAAATCCCCACCGCCCGATTTGCCGTATTTTCCGACGCGGAGGCTGCCAAAGCGTATATTCGGGAAAACGGGGCGCCGGTGGTGATCAAGGCCGACGGTCTGGCCGCCGGCAAAGGCGTGGTGGTGGCCGAAACGGTGGAAGCCGCTCAGGCCGCGGTGGATATGATGCTCCGGGATGCGGCCTTCGGCGAGGCCTCATCCCGGGTGGTGGTGGAAGAGTTCATGCAGGGCGAGGAGGCTTCCTTGCTGGCCTTTACCGACGGCTACACCGTTGTCCCCATGGTGGCGGCGCAGGATCACAAGCGGGCGTTCGACGGCGACCAAGGCCCCAACACCGGCGGCATGGGAGCTTATGCGCCGGCTCCGGTTATGACGGCGGCGATGCTGCAGCGGGCGGTGCGGGAAGTGCTTCAGCCCACGGTGGATGCCATGCGCCGGGAAGGATGCCTGTTCCAGGGCTGTCTGTACGCCGGGCTGATGATTACCGCCGAAGGCCCGCGAGTGGTGGAGTTCAACTGCCGGTTCGGCGATCCGGAGGCCCAGGTGGTGCTGCCGTTGCTGGAGAGCGATCTGGTGGAAATCATGGAAGCCTGTATCGACGCCCGGCTGGCGGAGACTTCCGTGGCCTGGAAGGATGCGGCGGCGGTTTGCGTGGTGCTGGCTGCCGGCGGCTATCCCGGCGACTACCGGAAGGGAGACGCCATCCTCGGCCTTTCCGCGGCCGAGGACTCGGGAGCGCTGGTGTTTCATGCCGGGACGGCTCTCCGGGACGGCCGGCTCGTCACCAACGGCGGCAGGGTGCTGGGGGTGACGGCGGTGGACCGGGACATTCTGGGGGCGATTGATAAAGCCTACCGCGCAGCTCAGGCGATTACGTTCGACGACAAGCATTACCGCAAAGATATCGCCCACCGGGCGGCGGCCCGGGTCCACTAGCGGTTTAAAATCCCCGGGAGGTTCCGGGGATTTTTGCTGCGAAAGCGGAAAGATGACTGCCGGGCGGAATTAAGTTATAATAACGGTAATTTCCGGCGATGCTGATGGTGACGGCCGAAAGGAGTGGTGAGATAGTGGAAGCGGCTTTAATCCTGGCGAACATCGCCGTCATCGCGGCGGTCCTCATTGGTCTGGGGCTTACGCTGGTGGGCCTGCCCGGCAATTTGCTTATTTTTTTCAGTGCGGCGGGTTATGGTTTTTGGGACGGTTTTGTCCATGTCGACGGCCGGTTTCTGCTCCTGCTGTTCGGCGCACTGTTATTGGGGGAAGCGGTGGAATTCGTAGCCGGGGCGCTGGGGGCGAAAAGGAAGAAGGCTTCCCTGCGGGCTATGGCGGCTTCAACCGTTGGGGGCATTGCCGGTGCGGTCATGGGAACGGCGTTCGTTCCGGTGATCGGGTCGATCGCGGGAGCGGTGCTGGGGGCCTTTGGCGCCAGCTATGTGGCGGAATACAGCAAGACCGGCGATCGTGAACAGGCGGAGCGGGTGGCCCGGAGCGTCGCGGCCGGCTTGCTGCTGGGGACGCTGTTCAAACTGGCGGTTGGAGTAGGAATGGCAATTTCCGTCATCTGGCGGCTGACCTGGAGCTAGTCCCGTGATTCCGGTTCGGGGAAGGCCTGCCCATCGGTTCCGCTTGCGGGAGGATTTCTCCGTTGACACCGGTCGGGAAGTCTTTCTATAATGGATGTATAATGAGTTCTTGGAGGTAGTCATGGGGCATTACCGCGGCGGAGGTCACGAAGATACGCGTTCCAAACGACAGCATATTTTGGAGGCTGCCTATGAGGTATTCTCGAAAAAAGGGTACCACCGGGCCACGGTGGATGAGATCATCGCCATGGCCGACACCGGCAAGGGGACGGTTTATAATTACTTCACCAGCAAGGAACAGCTCTTCTATACCCTGATCCGGGAACGCAGCCAGCCTTTCGAGAAGGCGATGAGCCAGGTGGCTGATTCGGAAGAGCAGCCCCTCGTCAAGATTGAACTGATGGTGCGCCTGGCGCTCGGGTTCTATCGGGAAAATGCCGACTTGTGGCGGGTCATGATGCATGAGATCCGGGGTTTCGGCAGCGAAGGGCACACCGCCATGGCTCCGGAAATCAAGGCGAAATACCATGAAGGCTTCCGGCGCATTCTCAGCCGGATGGAAAAGGTCCTGGACGATGGCATTGCCCAGGGCGTACTGCGGAAGATCGATTCAACCAGGTCGGCCTACGGATTGTTCAGCGTTATCGTCATGATGGTGTATCAAAAGTTTGTCGATGAGGACATCGAGACCACTGCCAGACAGGTGACGGACATTTTTCTGTACGGAGCAGCCCGGCGTTCGTAGCGTATTTTTTTGTCAACCAGTGACTGATTAGTCAATACAGGAGGAGCACAAGTGGACGAGACAGCAAAAAATCCATCCAAGAAGAATGTGGTTACCGGCCTGCTGCTTTTCTTCTTAGCGATAGGCGTTGGCGGAGGCGGATGGTACTGGTATTATTCTTCCCGGTTCGTCAGCACGGACGACGCCCGGATCAGCGGGACAATCGTCAATGTCAGCAGCAAGATTCCCGGCAAGGTGATCGAGGTGCTGGTCAAAGAAGGGGATAGTGTCCAGGCCGGGCAAGTGGTGGCCCGGATCGACACCCGCGAAATCCTGGCCCAGAAGGCCCAGGCCGAAGCGGCTCTGGCAACGGCCAAGGCCCATCTGGACGAAGCGCTCGCCGGATCGCGCCCGCAGGAGATTCAGCAGGCGCGGGCGGGGCTGGACCAGACCCGGGCCAATCTGGATAACGCCCAAAAGAATTATCAGCGGATGCAGAAACTGTTTGCCGACGGGGCCATCAGCGCAGCCCAGCGGGATAGCGCCGAAGCGGCTTACCGGGTGGCGGCCGAGAGTCGGAACGCGGCGGCGCAGGTCTATGATCTTGCCGTAACCGGCGCCCGCGAGGAGACGGTCCGGGCGGCCGCCGCCCAGGTGAAACAGGCGGAGGCGGCATTGGAGGTCATGCGGGTCACCCTGGACAATGCAACGCTTGTTTCCCCGGTAACCGGCACGGTGGCGCAGAAATCGGTCAATCCCGGCGAGGTGGTGGCCGCCGCCCAACCGCTGTTTACCGTGGTGGACAGCACGGACCTGTGGGTCAATGCCCGGATTGAGGAAACTTATATCGGGAAACTGCGGACGGGTCAGACGGCGGAATACACGGTGGACGGTTATCCGGGGCGCACTTTCACCGGCCAGCTTTATGAGGTGGGCAGTGCGACCAACTCCGTTTTTGCGCTCATTCCCACAGAGAACTCGTCCGGGAACTTTACCAAGGTGACTCAGCGCATCCCGGTCAAGGTCAGCCTGCCGCTTGACAGCGGACTGATCTTCCGCCCCGGCATGTCGGTCCTCATTAAAATTCATGTGTATTGACGGGAGGTGGGGCGGTGATTAATCTTCCGCGGCTTGCAATACCAGACGCGACTTATAAGTGGTGGGCGCTGGGGGCGACGATAATCGGCGGCTTTATGAGCATTCTTGACACCAGCATCGTCAATGTCGCCGTCCCGAAAATGATGGCCGTATTCGCCGTGGATACCGACAAGGCTCAGTGGATTCTTACCGCCTATATGCTCACGATGGGGGTGCTGCAGCCGATCACCGGGTACTTCTGCGACGCTTTTGGGATGCGGCGGATGTACCTGTTCAGTCTGATGCTGTTTACCGCCGGTTCGGCGCTGTGCGGCGCCGCCTGGAGCAATGACAGCATGATTGCCTTCCGGGTGCTTCAGGCGGTCGGCGGCGGCATGATTATCCCGGTAACCATGTCGCTGGTCTTTTTTCTCTTTTCCCCCAAGGAGCGGAATATGGCCATGGGGATCTGGGGAATCTCGGCGATGGTGGCGCCCGCCGTCGGGCCCACCCTGAGCGGCTATTTGGTGGAATACTGGGACTGGCGGCTTATCTTTACGATCAACATCCCGGTAGGGATCATCGGTTATGTCATAGCCGCGCTGGTGCTGCGGGAGACGCCGATGCGGCGCGGCGGCAAGTTCGACTATGGCGGCCTCATTACTTCCTCGCTCGGACTTTTTTGCCTGCTCCTGGCGCTTAGCGAGGGGGCGGACGAGCAGTGGACGTCGGCTTATATTCTTTCGCTGTTCTATGTCGCCTTCGCCAGCCTGAGCTTATTTACGGCGATCGAGCTCAACCACGAGAATCCCATTCTCGACCTGCGGCTGTTCAAAAACTGGAATTTCACCTTCAGCACCATTGTAGTGTTTATCGGGACGACCGGGCTGTTCGGCGGAATATTCCTCATCCCGCTGTTCATGGAGAATCTGCGGGGCTTAACGGCGATGCAGACCGGCCTTTTGATGTTCCCGGCGGCCATGACCTCCGGGCTGATGATGCCGGTGGCCGCAAGACTCGCCGACAAATTCGGCGCCAAGCCGCTGGTGGTTGTGGGGGTAGCGTTGCTGGCCCTGGGCACGTTTCCGTTTACCTATATCGATTTGGACACCAGCTCGAAAACCGTTTGGCTGATCATGGTTATCCGGGGCCTGGGGCTCGGCCTCTTCATGATGCCGGTGTCGGTGCTGGGGATGAACACCGTGCCGCTGTCCCTCATCAGCCGGGCTTCGGCGATGAATAACGCCATCCGCCAGATATCCGGGTCCCTGGGGATCGCCATGCTTACCACCATCCTGCAAAATCGCCAGATTTTCCATCTGGCCCAGATCGCCGAGAATATCAACCAGGCTTCGGCTCCGGCCAGACAAATGATCGACTACGGTGAAAAGCTGTTCAGCCACGCCGGGAGCACCGCAGGGGCCGCCCACCTTAAGGCGCTGGTATTTCTCAGCAGCCTGGCGCAGAAACAGTCGTTCGTCTTCGCCTTTGACGACGCCTTTTTTGCTCTTGGCCTGGTCTGCTTTATCGGCGTACTGCCGGCGCTGCTTCTCAAGCAGGTGAAAGGCCACAAGGGGGAAGGCGGCGCTCCGGTGATGATGGAATAGGACGCAAAACGGGAACCCGTGAAGGGTTCCCGTTTTATATCCCTGAAGTTTAGAATCGGAAGCCTCCGCTAGTAAACGAATGTATAGAATGTTATTCACCGCCGCTAGAAATTGGAAGAATGGGGACAAATTATAAGAGGGGGCACCTGATGTGCCCCCTCTGCTGCTTACGTGCGATACGAATCGCATGTCAATGCGTTTGCCGGCAAACGCGGGTTAGTTTTCGATATCAAATTGCGGGTCCCAGGTAAGATCCATTGACTCGTCCGGTAGTTCATCCCCATCAGCGAACTTTGGTTGGACCACGGCCAACTCTTTCAATGGAATCACCCCTCTCTACCCCAATTTTTTTACTCTCTCTTCTTCCTTACCTTTGTCTTTATTATACGCCAAAAAAGGACAATGTTCAATAGGTGGACATGTATACATTCTGGAAGTACAACCTTTGCTTACCAAGTCGGCAGCACGGCGCCGCCAAATTGTTCCAGGATGAACTGTTTTACCGCTGCGGAGTGATAGGCGGCGATCAACTGCTGAATGGCCGGGTTGGCCTGATCCTTGCTCCGCACGGCGATGACGCCGGCATAGGGCGAATCGGCGGTTTCCAGCAGCAGGGCGCGGGTGGCCGGGGCCAGGCCGGCGCGGCTGGCATAGCCGGCGTTGATGGCCGCCAGATCGACGGCATCAAGCGAGCCGGCAAGCTGGGTCATATCCAGTTCCCGGAAGACAAGACCGCGGGGATTATCGGCGATATCGCCTAAAAACGGGGTCAAGTCGCCGGACGTTTTGAGTTTTATCAAGCCGGCCCGTTCCAGAAGCAGGAGCGCCCGGCCGCCGTTGACGGGATCGCTGGGGATGGCGGCCGTTGCCCCATAGGGCAAGTCGGCGATGGCTTGGACTTTTTTGGAGTACAGCCCCATGGGAAAGAAAACGGTTTTCGCCACCGGGACAAGGTCCAGCCGGCTGTCGCGGGCCATGCTTTCCAGGTAGGGGGAGTGTTGAAAGCTATTGGCGTCGACCGCGCCCTGCTGCAAGGCGATATTGGGTTTCAGGTAGTCGTCGAAGGTGACGATTTCGAGCTTCAGACCGTCGCCGGCGGCCACTTCTTTTACTTTCTCCATAATTTCGGCCTGAGGCCCGGCGACGACGCCGACCCTCAGCGGGTGGGCCCCGCCGGCCGAAAGCTGGTAAGCGGCGACCGCCAGCGCGAGCATAAGCAAAAAAATAATCGGTTTCCTCATTACAGGTCCTCCGTGCAATGGAGTGGAAGGCACTCCGGCTACTGTTTAGTTTAAACCGGCCGGGCGACGAATGCAATCCTTTCATGCGATGCCGGGAAAATGCATAAACATTTTCACGAATTAAAGAATAAAAGAAGTGAAGCAGGAATGGCCCGGACGGAAGCGAATATAAGGAAATATCAAATTGCGGGTTTGAAGGAGCGATATGAAATGACAATCAATCCTAAGCTGAAAGATCCGCTGACAGACCGGCTGTTCCAGGCGATTCTGCTGCTGGAGTCGGAGGAAGAATGCTACCAGTTTTTTGAGGATATCGCGACAATCAGCGAACTCAAGGCCCTGGCTCAGCGGCTTGAGGTGGCGGCGATGCTGAAGCGCGGCCATACCTACGACGAAATCGTCTCCAGGACGGGGGCCAGCACCGCGACGATCAGCAGGGTGAAACGGTGCCTGTATTACGGGGCGGACGGTTATAAAACAATATTAGCCCGCTTGGATGGTGAGACACAGGAATGATCCGCAGACAATTTTTGCCCCAGATTCCTTACGGTACCAAAGATTTCTTGCCGAAAGAAGCCACCCATAAACGGGTGATGGAAAATTCCCTGGCGGCGCTGTTTGCCCGTTGGGGCTACGACGAGGTTGTAACTCCCGCTTTCGAATACCTGGAAACCTTGAACGCCGGCGCAGGAGATGGCGTTGCCCAGGGAACGTTTAAGTTTTTCGACCGGAATAACAATCTTCTGGCGCTGCGGTCCGACATGACGACGCCGATCGCCCGGGTGGCGGCGACCCGGCTGAAGGAGAGCAATCCGCCGCTCCGGCTTTTCTACCTGGCCAATGTGTTTCGCCACGAGCAGGCCCAGGCCGGGCGGCAGTGCGAGTTTTACCAGGCGGGGGTGGAGCTTCTGGGGACCGGCGGGCCGGCCGCCGACGCCGAGGTGGTTGCCTTGGCGGTGGAGGCGCTGGCTGAGGCTGGCCTGGATAATTTCAAAATTGGGCTGGGCCAGGTCGAATTCATCAACGGCCTGATGGGGGAAAGCTCGCTGACGCCGGAGGATCAGCAGAAGATCAAGCATCATCTCGTCGCCCGTGATCTCGTGGGGCTGGGAGAAGCGTTGACCGTCAGCGGCCTTGGCGCCGACGCTCAGCGGCTTATTCGCCATATTCCCCTGTGGCAGGGAGACGATGCCGTCATCCAGGAAGCCTACGGCCAAGTTAAAAATGAGGTCAGCCGTTCCGCCCTGGAGAACCTCGCCGATATTAAACGGCTGCTTGCCGGCTACGGCCTTGAGCGGTATATCCGCTTTGACCTGGGGCTTTTCCGCGATCTCGATTACTACACCGGGATGGTGTTCGAGGCCTACACGCCGGGGCTTGGCTTTCCGCTCTGCGGCGGCGGACGCTACGACACTATGGTGGCCGCCTTCGGCATCGACTGCCCGGCCACGGGGTTTGCCTTCGGCATCGAGCGGGTTTTGCTGGCGCTGGAACGCCAGGGCATCGATCTGCCGGACCCGGCCAAAGATGTTTATATCGGCTGGCGGGAAGGCGCCCTTCCGGCCGCGATCGCCGAGGCGACCCGCCGGCGCCAGCAGGGTCAGGCCGTTGAACTGGCCCTTGAGCCGGCGACCCGGGAAGCCGCGAAAGCCGACCAGGTAGCCAAAGGCTACGCCAGATTGCTGTATGTCGGCGATGATAGCCATGTGGACGAGAGTTAAGCAGTTTTGGTCGGCCCTGACGGCTAAGCTCACCGCCGAGGACCGGGTCTTTGTCGCCGCTAACCTGAATCCGGCGGAACAAGCCTTGTTTTATGGCATGAACCTCCCTGACCAGCAGCACGCCTTGCAGGTGGCCTATACCGCGCTTCGCCTGGCCGGCGCTCAGGCCGCCGTCGATCGCTCCCTGCTGGTGAAGTGCGCGCTCCTGCACGACGTGGGCAAAAGGAAGGGAGATGTCAGCACCTGGGATAAGGTGCTGACCGTGCTCGCCCACCGGCTGGCCCCGGTCCGGGCGGAAGCGTGGGGGCGGCGCGGGCGGGGCAACCGGCTGGATAATATCCGGCATGCCTTTTATGTCTATTTCCATCACCCGGAGCGAAGCGCCGAACTGGTGCGGGCCCTCGGGGCAGGGGATGCGGTAGCGGACATCATCAGACGGCATCATGAGCCCGAAGCGGCCGGCGAACCGGTGGAATTAATCCTGCTCAGGCGGGCGGACAACATGCACTAAGAAATAATAAGACCCGGCGGTTTATCCACCGGGTCTTTCACATGCCGGGCAGCCTTTCGGGACATCTTTTCCGATAAAGATGTCCGTGTTTCTCTCTCGAGCGGCGCCGCACCGCCGCAAAAAAAAAAATCACCGCCGGGCTCCCCGAAAAAAGAGGGCGCCGGCGATTTTCCACTAATAGCCCTTTTGTTTGTCGACGATATTGAACATCTCGCGGTCTTCAACGAACCGGGTGAGATTGTCGGCGAAGGATTTGACCGCCCGGTCGAGATAATGGGGCGAGAGAGCCGCGATGTGGGGAGTAATGATGACATTGGGCATATCCCACAGGGGACTGTCGGGGGGCAGCGGCTCATGGTCGAAAACGTCGAGCCCCGCGCCTTTAATGATACCGGTCTGCAGGGCGGTGATCAGATCCGCCTCCCGGACGATCGACCCCCGGGCGATGTTGATAAAGTAAGCGGTGCGTTTCATAGCCTCAAACTGCTGAAGGGTGAAGAGGCCGCTGGTCTGGTCGGTGAGCGGCAGGGCGGCCACGACAAAGTCGGAGGCGGCCAAAAGCTCGTTCAACTCTTCCGGCGGATAAAGCTTGTCGACAAATATTTCAGCAGTCATTTCCTGCTTGGTGGCCAGCACTTCCATCCCCAGGCCCTTGGCCTTTTTGGCGATTTCCCGGCCAATGGCGCCCAGGCCGACGATGCCGATGGTTTTTTCGTGTATTTCTTCGGTGGGAACGCGCTCCCACTGTTTCGCCTGCTGCTGGCGGATCAGGAGATTGAGGCCCCGGGTGAACGCCAGCATGAGGGAAAATACGTGCTCGGACACCGGGATGCCGTGGATGCCTCGCGAATTGGTGAGAATGGTGTTGCTTTGCTGGATTTCCGGAAAGATCAGGTTCTCCACGCCGGCAGTGAGGGCGTGGACCCATTTGAGGTTCGGCGCTGCCAGGTACAGCGGGCGGATATCCGTAAATCCCCAGGCCACAAGAATATCAGTATCGGCGATGTAATCGCCGGCATGCTCCAAATCGCATGAAGTTACGGTGATCTCGGGATGCACACCCATGATTGCGTCTTTATGCCGGTCGGCCAGGTTGTTGAGCACGAGAACATGTAAAGCGGG
Source organism: Sporomusaceae bacterium UBA7701 (assembly GCA_002482545.1). Taxonomy (GTDB): domain Bacteria; phylum Bacillota; class Negativicutes; order Sporomusales; family UBA7701; genus UBA7701. Next base: position 10,101 of record DLGF01000014.1, on the reverse strand, counting down.
TGCCATAGTACCCCCCCTTATTGTATGTTAGTATCTGTAAAATACTTCTACATATACTTAGAAATTCCTACAAGAGGATTGACGGTAGGGAAGGGGAATGATATGATAGTTTCATGCTATTACGCTAATATATTAACACTTTAATATATTAAAGGAGCAGAAATATTGATGACGTCAAGTGACATGAATTATCTGACGATCGCCCTGCCCAAGGGAAAGCTTTTCGAGCCGGCGGCCAAGCTGCTAGCGGCTCTTGGCTATACGGCGGAGGGATTATCCGAGAATTCGCGCAAGCTGGTTATCGCCAATGAAGCCCGGAAGGTAAAGTTTATCATCACCAAGACCGCCGATTTGCCGACCTATGTGGAGTACGGGGCGGCCGACATCGGCATCATCGGCAAGGATGTCCTGGTGGAAGAAGAAAAAGACGTTTATGAACTGCTGGACTTGAAGTTCGGCCTGTGCCGGATGGTGGTCGCGGTGCCTGAGGTTCTCCGGCAGGAAAAATTGTCCGATTATGCCCAACTGCGGGTGGCGACGAAATATCCCCATACGGCCGCGCGGTTTTTTCATGACGCGGGAATCCAGCTTGAGATCGTCAAGCTCAACGGATCGATCGAGCTGGCCCCAATCGTCGGGCTGGCCGAGATTATCGTCGATCTGGTGGAAACCGGCCGGACCCTGAAGGAAAACAATCTGGCCGAAGTGGCCCGGATTCAGCAGTCGACCGCCCGGTTCATCGCCAACCGGGTGAGTTTCAAGATGAAATTCGACCGCATCAGCCGCTTGACCGAGGAACTGAGAGCGCTGGTGGAAAGCGAGGTGGGAAAATGAAGGTAATCGACGCAAGAGGCAAGGCGCCGGCGGACATCCTGCCGCTGCTGGCCAAGCCTTCCTTTGACGCGGTGGAGCTGGAAGAGCCGGCTAAAGCCCGGATCCGGGCCATGTTCGGCCGGGATATGACCGCGGCCGAGGTCGTGGCGGCCATTGTGGCCGACATCCGGAAGTCGGGCGACGCCGCTCTCCTGGATTATACCGCCCGCATCGACGGCCCCAGGTTTAAACCTGATGAAATGTATGTCAGCGAGGCCGACTTCGCCGCGGCGCAGGCGGCGGCCGATCCTGAAGTTCTGGCCGCCATCCGGAAGGCGGCGGCGAATATCCGCCGGTTTCACGGCGAACAGTTGCCCAGGTCCTGGTTCACCTGCCGGGAGCATGGTAGCATGCTGGGGCAAAGCTGCCTGCCGCTGGACCGGGTAGGCATCTACGTTCCCGGCGGAACGGCCGCCTATCCGTCTTCGGTGCTGATGAACGCCATCCCGGCCGCGGTGGCGGGGGTAAAGGAAATCATCATGGCGGTTCCCCCGGCCCGGGACGGCAGTGTCAATCCCTATGTGCTGGCCGCCGCCAGGGAGGCCGGGGTGAGCAGGATCCTCAAGGCCGGGGGGGCCCAGGCCGTCGCCGCCCTGGCTTTCGGCACCGAACGGGTGCCGCGGGTGGATAAAGTCACCGGGCCCGGCAATATTTTTGTCACTCTGGCCAAGAAAGCGGTATACGGCCACTGCGATATCGATATGCTGGCCGGCCCCAGCGAGATCCTGATCGTGGCCGACGCCAGCGCCGACCCGGCTTATGTGGCGGCGGACATGCTCAGCCAGGCGGAACACGACCCGCTGGCCTCGAGCATCCTCGTCACCATCAGTCCGGAACTGGTCGCACAGGTGGAAACAGAGCTGGAGCGCCAACTGGCTCTCCTGCCCAGGCGGGAAATCGCCGCCGCCGCCCTCGGCCGCAACGGACTCATCCTGATAACCGAAGACCTTATGGAGGCCATGGAGCTGGCCAACGCCGCCGCGCCGGAGCATCTGGAAATACTCACCGAGGAGCCTTTTAGCCTGCTGCCCTTTGTCCGCCACGCCGGCGCAGTATTTCTCGGCGCTTATTCCCCCGAACCGCTCGGCGACTATTTCGCCGGCCCCAATCACGTGCTTCCGACCGGCGGCACCGCCCGCTTCTATTCGGTGCTGAATGTGGAAACCTTTATGAAAAAGACGAGTATTATCGCGTATACCCAGCCGGCCTTGGCGGCTGTGAGCAAAGATATTGCCCGGATGGCCGCCGCCGAAGGGCTGGAGGCTCATGCCAACGCCGTCCGGATAAGGAGGAGATGACGATGTTCCGGTTTCGCGAGGGATTGGAAATTCTCAAAGGATATAGGGCGGAGGAAGGAGCTTGGCGGATCAAGCTGGACGCCAATGAACGGGCGGGGAGGTTTCCCGCCGCCGTGGAAGAGGCCCTTCGGGCCCGCCTGGCGGCGCTGGCGCTCAACCGGTACCCTGAGATGTCCCAGCAGCGCCTGAAAGGCAAAATAGCCGCCGGACTGGGTTTGAAGCCGGAAAATGTCGTCATCGGCAACGGCTCCAGCGAGCTATTGGCGGCGCTTTGCCATACCTTCGGCGGCGCGGGGCGGAAAATCGTTGTGCCCAGTCCGTCCTTCTCCATGTACCCCGTCTATTGCCAACTGGCCGACAGCCAGCCCGTCAGGGTGGCGCTGGAGGACGATTTCACGCTCGCGCCGGATAAGGTGGCGGCGGCGGCCCAGGACGGGCCGGCCAGCCTGGTGCTGGTATGCAATCCGAACAATCCGACCGGCGGTCTGACGCCGGCAGCCGCGATCGAGCAAATCCTCCGGGACGTCGACTGCCCGGTGGCGGTCGACGAGGCCTATGGCGAATTTTCCGGCCAATCGGCGCTGGACCTGATGGCGAAATATCCCCGGCTCATCGTTGTGCGCACTTTTTCCAAGGCCTACGGACTGGCCGGAGCCCGGGTGGGTTACGCCGTCATGGCCGAGGAGATCGCCCGGGCGGTGGAAAAGGTGCTGCTGCCCTATCATGTGAATGCCCTGTCCCTCGCGGCGGCGGAAACCGTCTTCGACCTCGCGGGCGAGTTCGGCCCCGGCCTGGCCGAAACGGTGGCCGAGCGGGAGCGCCTGGCCGCGGGGCTCGGCGGGATCCGGGGAGTGACGGTTTTTCCGTCGGCCACCAATTTCCTGCTGTTCAGGACGGCGCCGGCGGCCGAGCTGGTGCAGGAGCTGGCGGCAAAAGGCATCGGCATCCGGGATTTCAGCCGGACGCCGGGACTGGCCGGCTGCCTGCGGGTTACAATCGGCACGTCCGCTGAGAACGCCGCCTTTTTGGCGGCGGTGCGGGACTTTTTCCAGGGGAGGTGTCCGTCATGAGCCGCATGGCCAGCAAAGAGCGTTCCACCAGCGAGACCCGGGTGCAGATAACGCTGAACCTGGACGGGACGGGGGAGGCCGCCGTTGCCACCGGCATCGGTTTTTTCGACCATATGCTGCTGCTCCTGGCCAAACACGGCTTGTTTGACCTGAAGGTTCAGGCCGAGGGCGACCTCTATGTCGACGGACACCACACCGTGGAGGACACCGGCATCGTGCTGGGGCAAGCGCTGGCGCTGGCCCTCGGCGACAAAAGCGGCATCCGCCGCTACGGAACGGCGTTTGTACCGATGGACGAAGCGCTGGCCATGGTTGTCGCAGACATCAGCGGCAGACCTTTTCTGCATTTCGAGGCCGCGCTTCCGGCCACCCAGATCGGCGGCTACGCCAGCGAACTGACCGAGGAGTTTCTCCGGGCGCTGGCCGTACAGGCCGGGTTGACGCTGCACGTCCGCCTGTTGTCCGGGCGCAACGCCCATCACATGACCGAGGCCATTTTCAAAGCGCTGGGCCGGGCGCTGGCCGAAGCAGTCCGTATCGACGGGCGGATCGACGGCGTTCTGTCGACCAAGGGCGTACTATAGGGGAGGCTGCTATGAAGATTGCGATTGTGGATTACGGGATGGGCAATTTATACAGCGTCGGCAAGGCTTTCACCAGGCTGGGCGTCGCCGCGGCGGCGACCAGCGACGCTTTGGCGATCCGCCGGGCGGACAAAATCGTGTTGCCTGGGGTCGGAGCCTTCGGGGACTGCATGCGCAATCTCGAAGCATGCGGTCTGGTGGAGGTCATCCGTGAGGTTGTCGCGGCCGGCAAGCCTTTTTTGGGAATTTGTCTCGGCATGCAGTTGTTGTTCGAAGGCAGTGAGGAAGATCCGGGAGTTCCGGGTCTGGGAATCCTGCCCGGCCTGGTCCGCCGGATCGACGCCCCCGGCATGAAGGTGCCGCAGATGGGCTGGAACAGTCTCGAGCTGACCGGGGAGAGCCCGCTTTTTGCCGGCCTCCCCGCGCCGGCTTATGTTTATTTTGTCCATAGTTATCACGCCGTTCCGGCCGACGGGAAGGTCGTCACCGCCGTGACGCAATACGGGGGCCAAGTCACGGCGGCCGTCGGGCGCGGCAACCTCCAGGCCGTGCAGTTCCACCCGGAAAAATCGGGGACGGTAGGGCTTAAAATACTGGAAAACTTCAAGGAGCTTGAACAATGATTATTTTTCCGGCGATCGACATTCTGGGCGGGAAATGTGTGCGGCTGACGGAAGGACGCTATGACCGGGAAACGGTGTTCGCCGCCAGTCCCGTCGACATGGCCCGGCGCTGGGAGCGGGAAGGGGCCGAATACCTGCACGTGGTCGACCTCGACGGGGCCAGGGCCGGCCAGCCGGTAAACCTGGCGATCGTGAAGGAAATTGCGCGGACGGTCGCCATCCCGGTCCAGCTTGGCGGAGGTATCCGCACCCTGGCGGCCATTGCGGAAATCCTCGGCGCAGGCGTTTCCCGGGTCATTCTGGGGTCGGCGGCGGTGAAGCAGCCGGAATTGGTGGAAGAGGCCTGCCGGCGTTTTGGCGGGCGGATTGCCGTGGGCATCGACGCCCGGGACGGCCAGGTCGCGGTCGAGGGCTGGGAGGCGAGCGGCGGCATCGGGGCCGAGGAATTGGCGGTGAAGATGGCGGCAGCCGGCGCGGCCCGGATTATCTATACCGATATCGCCCGCGACGGCATGCTGAGCGGGGTTAATATCGCGGCGACCCGCAGCCTCGCCCGGAAGGCCGGCGTTCCGGTCATCGCTTCCGGAGGGGTCCGCGGCTTGGACGATCTTGTGGCCCTCAAAGCGGCCGAGGCCGACGGCGTGGAAGGGGTCATCATCGGCAAGGCCATCTACACCGGCGCCGTTGAGCTGCCGGCGGCGCTCAGTACGGCGCGGGGGGAGGAGTAGCAATCATGTATACCAAACGCATTATTCCCTGCCTGGATGTCAAGGACGGGCGGGTTGTAAAGGGGACCAACTTCGTCGGCCTCCGCGACGCCGGCGACCCGGTGGAGCTGGCGGCGTTCTACGACCGGGAACTGGCCGATGAACTGGTGTTTCTGGATATCACCGCTTCGGCGGAGGAGCGGGATACGATGGTGGATGTGGTGAACCGCACCGCCGCGGAGGTGTTCATCCCCTTCACGGTGGGCGGAGGAATCCGCTCGGCCGCCGCTATCCGCACCATGCTCAAGGCGGGGGCCGATAAAGTTTCCTTCAATACGGCGGCGGTCCATAGCCCGGAGCTGCTGGCCGAGGGAGCCCGCCGGTTCGGCCGCCAGTGCGTGGTGGTCGCGGTGGACGCCCGGCAGGCGGGCGAGGGCCGGTGGGAAGTCTATATCAACGGCGGGCGCACCCCGACCGGCCTGGATGTGCTGACCTGGGTCCGGCAGGCGACGGCGCTCGGGGCCGGTGAGATTCTCCTGACCAGCATGGACCGGGACGGCACCGGGGACGGCTACGACCTGCCGCTCACCCGGGCGGTGTCCGAAGCGGTGGATGTCCCGGTCATCGCCTCCGGCGGGGCGGGAAGGCTCGAACATTTTTACGAGGTGCTGACCGAGGGCCGGGCCGATGCCGTTCTCGCCGCTTCGGTGTTTCACTACGGCCAGTTCACGGTCCGGCAGGTCAAGGAATTTTTGAGGGTCCGGGGAGTGGAGGTCAGATTATGAGCTTGGACAAGATTAAATACAACCGGGACGGGCTGGTGCCGGCCGTAGTGCAGGATGATAAAAGCGGCGCGGTCCTGATGCTGGCCTATATGAACGAGGAGGCCGTGCAAAAAACACTGGCCACCGGGGTAACCTGGTTCTACAGCCGGAGCCGCCGCTCGCTGTGGCGGAAAGGCGAGACCTCCGGCCACGGCCAGACGGTGCGGGCGATCTATTACGATTGTGACGGCGATACCCTGTTGGTGAAGGTGGACCAGGAAGGGGTGGCCTGCCATGAGGGCACCTTTTCCTGCTTCACCCGGCGGCTGGGCGACGGCGCCGAACCTTCGGCCAGGGCCGCCGCTGTCCAGCCGGCCACGGCCGTCCTCTTCGACCTGTACCGGGTTATCAACGACCGCAAAGCCAATCCCCAGGCCGGCTCCTACACCTGCTACCTCTTCGAAAAGGGGCAGGATAAAATTCTCAAGAAGGTGGGCGAAGAGGCGGCGGAGACGATTATCGCCTCCAAGAACAACGACAAGGATGAAATCCTTTACGAAATGGCCGATCTTTGGTACCACTGCCTGGTACTGCTGGCCCAGCACGACCTTTCGCCCAGCGAACTGCTGGCGGAGCTGGCGGCGCGGCGGAAGTAGACCCGGGATATCCCTAAGCCTGAAATAAGCCTCAAGCCGGTTTTGCGCGCCGGCTTGAGGCTTTGTCGAATCGGAGCGTTGCAGCGCGGGACAATAACGGCTACAATGAAGGGGAGTGATTTTCCCGATTAAGGGAATACCTTTAGAAGCGGCATTACGCTGAACTGTTTTTGGCAAGGAGAGATCAATATGGTGAAAGAATTTGAAGGAATCGCGCCCACACTGGATAAGAAGATCTTTATCGCCGAGGGGGCCCAGGTTATCGGGGCCGTGACCATGAAGGAGTTCAGCAGCGTCTGGTTCAACAGCGTCGCGCGCGGGGACGTCAACCGGATTGAAATCGGCCGGTACACCAATATCCAGGACAACAGCACCGTTCATGTGGCGGACGAGCACGCGACCCGGATCGGCGATTTTGTGACGGTCGGCCACAATGCCGTCATCCATGGTTGCACGATTGAGGAGCATTGCCTCATCGGCATGGGCGCCATTGTGCTGAACGGCGCGGTAGTGGGAAAAGGCAGCATTGTCGCCGCCGGGGCCCTGGTCCGGGAAAACCAGGTTATTCCTCCCCACTCCCTTGTCGTCGGCGTGCCCGGTAAAATCGTCAGGTCGATCCCGGAAGAATGGGACAGCATTCATTCCCAGGCCGTGAAATATAAAGAGCTGTGGACGGAACGCTATAAAATCCTGCCTGATGCCGGCGGAGAAGGCTATCGCGGCGAAAGGATCGTGTAACCGCTAAAATGGAAGACCTCGCTGACGGGATATGTCCCTCAGCGAGGTCGCTTTCATACGCGGTTCTTGTATTCTTCCTCCAGCTCCTCCAATAGAGCGACTACGTTCACCTGGGATTGTCCGGGATCATTAGGGTCGAGCAGGTCGGATTGGCCGGCGACTTGAGGGAAATTGATTCGTTCCATGGCTACCCCTCCCGTTAGTTTTCGTTAACAGTAGGGTGTGACTTTAGGAGGTTCTTTATGCGGAGGGGTCGGCGAGCCGCATGAATTCCTGTCGGGAACGAAATGAGACATTTCAGCGGCTTGGCGCCTTCACCGCCCGAAGAATCCAGGATAAGGTCGCGCCCCGCCGATAGGTCGTCCGGTAGCCGAGGGCCCCGAGGGTTGCGTAGGCTTCCTCCAGATCGGTGAAATACTCCTCTACTAGTTCCTGAAGCATATCGGCGCGGTTTTCGGCCCTGAACTTCGCCCGCAGGCTCTCCTTCTGGGCCTCATTTTCCACCATAAAGTCCCCGATCACCATCAGCCCGCCCGGTTTCAGCACCCGGTCCATTTCCGCCAGGGCGGCGGCCTTTTCGCTGAAGCCGACATGGTGGAAGGCGAAGGTCGAGATAATCCGGTCAAAGGCTTCGCCAGGATGCGGAAGATGGCAAAAATCGCCCGGCGCCAGGTCAACCGGGAGCTTCTTCTCTCTTAGCTTGTCCAGCATCCTGGGGGACAAATCCACGCCGTACAGTTCCAGACCGCGCGGCAGCCGTTCGGTGAGCAGCCCGGTGCCGATGCCGATATCGAGCACCTTCAGGCCGGCCGCAAGGTCGGCCCGGCCAATCACTGTATCCAGGATTTCGAAGTAGTTCTCGCGGATATAATCATCCAGGCGGCTTCTGACTTCAGCCTCGTAATTTTCCGCCTGGGAGTCGTGGCAGCCTGTCATGGAAAAACCTCCGCTGTTCAGAATCTTCGGCCGGTCAGGGTTTGGCCGTTCCTTCGGCCAGTTGCCGCAGGGAAAGATAATAGGGCAGCTGGTCGTCGAAGCGCATGCGGTTGAGGCCGCTGGGCGAGGGCAGGACAAAGTCGGCGACGCCCGGAACCACCGACCCGGCTTGCCGGCCGCAGGCCACTCCCCTGCGGCCGGCGAACTCCTGATAGACGCCGATGCCCGCATAGGCGGCGATACGCGGCTGATAGAGGGCCAACTTGGCTTTCAAACTCTCGCGGCCCTGGCGGTACTCGTCCTTGGCGATCTCCGCAGCGGCGCGGGTGGGGCGGGCAACGATGTTGGTGATACCACAGCCGAATTCCGGCAGGCTGGCGTCCTCTTCCGGCCGCAGCTGGCGCGGGGTGAGGCCGGCGGCAAAAAGCAGCTTCCAAAAGCGGTTGGAATACCCGGCGAAGTGATGGCCGGTCTCAGCCGAGCGCATGCCGGGATTGAAGCCGATGAACAGGATGCTGAGACCGGGGCGGAGAATGTCGGGAACCTCGGGCATGGGTTGAATCCCCCTTTCAGGCAGGAATTAGGCAAGCGGCAAGGAATCGTTCTCTAAAATAAACGCGAAAGGATGCATGGGACCGTGAAAATTGGGTTTGTTATTTATGAAGGCATGACAGCCCTGGATTTTGTCGGGGTATTCGATCCGTTGACCCGGCTGAAAACCATGGGGTTTATGCCGGAGCTGGCCTGGGACGTGTGCGCCTTTGCCGCCGGAGCGGTCCGCGACGGGGCCGGCCTCCGGATCGAGCCGGATAAAGCGGGCGGCAGCCTCGAACACTACGATATGGTGGTGTTGCCGGGGGGCTTTGGGTCGCGCAGCCTCATTCACAACGGCCCTTTCGTCGACTGGATCAGGTCGGCGGCGGCGTGCCCGGTCAAGGCGTCGGTCTGCACCGGGGCGCTGCTGTTGGGCGCGGCCGGGTTTCTCAAGGGCCTGCCGGCCACGACCCATCCCGGCGCTTATGAGCTCCTGCGGGGGTACTGCGCCGAGGTCCGGGAGGACCGGGTGGTTGACGCGGGAGCCGTCGTCACCGCGCGGGGGGTGACCGCGGCGATCGACCTGGGGCTGTATCTGGGCGAGAAGCTGGCCGGCCCCGCAGCGGCCGGCAGGATACGCGGGCAGATGGACTATCAGGGGTAGACAGGGGAAAGCGGGATGAAGCAATGGAAGGAATCGTAGCGGCGGCCCGGGCTACGGCGGCGGTACTGGCGAGCGTGCTGCCGTCGCTGTATATGGGCCTCTTTTTGGCAAGTTTTGCGAACCACAGCAATCTGGCCGGCAAAAGCCGGCGGTTTCTGCCGTTGATAACCCGGATCACCGGCCTGCCGCCGGTTTGCGCCCTATCGGTGGTTCTCGCGCTGGGCGACCGGACGGCCGGCATGGCGGCGGTGGCCGGAGCCAGGGCGTCGGCCGGGCTGAGCGACGGCGAGGTCATTGCCGCCAACCTGGTGGCCAAGGCGCCGTCGGTGACGCAGTTCTTTGTTTTTTCGTTCATCCCGATGATGACGGCCTTGTATCCCGCCGCGATCGCCGTCAAGTTCCTGGTGCTGTACTTTTCCGCCTTCAGCGTGATGTCCCTTGGCGGAATCTTGTATGCGCGGTTCCTGCCGTTTCGCCGCCGGGAGCTCAGCGCCGCCGCCCCGGCCGCGGCCGGGACCGGTCTGGGCTGGCGGGAGTCGGCCAGGCGGGCGGCCGCCGAAAGCCTACGGCCGCTGATGGGAATGGCCGGGTGGATGGCCGGAATGTCGTTTCTGGCCATGGTGCTTATCAACAGCGACTTGCTCAGCCGGGCGG
>DLGF01000022.1 GCA_002482545.1 Sporomusaceae bacterium UBA7701 | reverse complement strand
ACGGCTGCGCCGCCGCAGGCTGCGTGCCGGTGCCGCCGCCGGCGTCCGCCGGTTGGCTGATGCCGGCCAACAGCTCTTCGTCGGTCCGGACGGTCGGCGGCACTCCGGCCTTGCCGCCGCCCCAGGCCCATTCGAAGAGGCCGTTGACGCGCCACTCGTTGCCGATATTGCTGCCCACCGTGCGGGAAAGGTCGAGGTTGAAGCTGCCGGCCGGGGAGATGCGGAAGTTGCCGCCCAGGCCCAGCTCGTACCAGGTATCCTTGCCGTCGGGAACGTCGACCGGCTGGGAGGCGGTGCCGTATTGCATGGCCAGGCCGCCTCGGCCTCTGAAGTCGCGCAGCACCGCGGCGCGGGCGTAGACGTTGCCGCTCTCGCCCAGGTTTTTCCCGGCTGCCACCCCCAGCTTGCCGGTGAGGGCGACGGAGTCGGCCTGATTGATCGTCAGCCGGTTGCTCATCCCGTAGCTGACCCCATCCATCCGCCCGTAGAAAAGGGCGGCCTGCGGCTCAAGGAACCAGCCGCCGGCCAGTTCCTTCCGGTAGCCGTACTGAGCGCCCAGGCCATAGGCCCAGGTGTCGTAGCCGGCGGTTACCCGGCCGCCGGAGTCGGTGAAATGGAAGTCGTTCTTCAGCTTGGCAGCCTGTACGCCGAAGTCCAGGTAATGGCCCTTGTCGCCCACCCAGGCGGCGTACGCGCCGATGCCGTTGGACTCCTGGTCGCCGCCGCCGGTGGCGGTGTCCGAGCTGGCGTCCTGGTTGCTCACGTAAAGGCCGGCGTAGGCCCGGCCGTGGTAGAAATCCTTGGCCAGTTGCTTGTCATAGCCCACCTGCAGGGCGTCATAACTCTGGCTGACCGAACGGCCGTAGCCCGAAGCGCTCTTGAACCGGCCGCGCCAGGTCTCGGCCCAGACATTGTCCGTTTCCGCCCGTCCGTCGGGATAGTTCTGGCGGTGCAGGGCGCCGGCGCGCCGGAACAGGCCCAGGTAGTCGCTTCGCCACAGGTTGACGACCGGGACGATATTGTCCGCGGCGGCCAGGCCCGACTCGGAAATGCCGGCGTAATAATAGCTGTAGCTGTCAAGGTACCAGGCCGTACCGCCGTAAACGGCGTTCAGATACGTCCCGGTCGAACTGTCATACGTCCCCGATACCAGGTAATAACCGCCGGCGTTAGGCGCCTCCTTGATCACCGGCGTGATGTAGTACTTGCTGAAAAGGCCGTCGGCATAGCCCGCCTGGCCGGTGACGGTGAAGTTCTCCGCCCCCTCCAGGATACTGAACACGACCGGATAAATAGTGCTGTCGCGCCTTTGCCCCGAGCCGGCCTGGCTGGTGCCCGCCCTGTCCAGGCCGGGTACCCAGCCGAGCTGGATGTAGAGGTTGGTCTTGCCTTCGGCGTTCGCTGTCCGGCTGGCCTTCTCGATGTAGACCGAGTCATGGGTGTAACTTTCCGGCAGTATCCCGCGGATATAGTCCTGAGGATTGGTGCCGCCGGCACTGGGGCTGACCATATACAACCCCAGCCGGAAAGCGGTGCCTTCGCCCAGCGTCGCCTCCTTGGCGTAAAAGGTTCGGGCGATATAATTGCCGCCCGCGTCCTGTACGCCGCCCAGGTAGCCGTTATGAGGATCCTGCAGGTTGAGCACCCGCGGGTTTTCGCCGCTGGTGTTCAGGTGGGACAGGTCGATCGCCGCGTTGGTGCCGCTATCCAATTTGTTGACAAGGAGCAGGTTCTGGGTCGCTGAAACCATGTCTGCGGGAAGCCCGCCTATAGGGGTGAAATTGGCGGCGGCAAAGGTACCGTCCGCGTTTCGCTTCAAAGATACTTTTTCCCAGGGCAGACCATCGATATTTTCCAGCCGGTCCACGTCAAGATAGATTTCCGTCTTGCTCCAGTCCATGGGGCGCCAGATTGCGCCGTTGTTCAGACTGACCGCATCATAAGCCGGGCTGAGCGGCTGCTGGGGCTCAGGCAGCCTTATGGCCGACAGGTCGATGGTCAGGGTGTACCCCGCGGGCACATATAAAGGATCGCCCTCGGACAGACCTGCAATATAATTGGCCAGGGCAGCCGAATCGGTCTGGGCGGCCCGCAGGACGGCGAGAAGCTGCGCCTGCACCCCCGGCGGGAAGGTATTGACACCGTCTTGGTCGATAGCGTAAAAGTATTTCGTCGTAAGACTCTTGGTGGCTTTGACGCCGCGGAGCTGATACTGGTAATAGTACTGCGGCTGCAGATTCACGTTATTTTTTATGCTATAAAAAGGATTTTGCGCTATACTCCCGGCCATATAGCTGTTGCCGGTGCCGCCCTTGCCGTTGTCCGCCTTACCGGTGGTCTGGACGCCGCTGACGACGACCGAGCCGGCGGCCCAGGCCGTCGCGCTGCCGCCCGCCGGCCAGGCGAGCAGCAGCGCCAGCGCCGCGGCCAGGCGTTTCGCTCCTGGCCGCCGGACCGCTTTGGCCCGGCCGGTATTTCCGACCAATTCGGACACCACCTGCCAGCAGGCGCGGGTCCGGTTCCAAACGACTTTGTAAAGACGATTCAAAATAAATTCATTCCTTTGCGCTTTCTTCCCATCCCTGGATGCCGGGAAAACCGGCGAATACCTGCTGCAAGATGAAAGAAAAAACTCCCATCACGGGAGTGCGCCACGTCAGCCGTCGGCTTCCTGAATCCGGCTGCTGCCGCAATCTCCTCCCCGTCGCTCGCAGGTCTGGCGGTGATTGTCGGACAGGCAGTTCTTCTGACTCAGGTTCATTGCCCTCCTGCGCCTTCCCAAGGCCATTGCCCCAGTGGCGTCCTGCAGGATGCTCCCCTTTACAGCGGCGGGACCGTGTCGGCTTTCAACCGACTTCCCTATTAAGCCCGTAGGCACCTGTCCCCGTATGCTGTTGGCATGCGCCCTGGCGGGCGTTGTCCCTTTCCGCCTCCCCGCGAGGGAGAGAAAAATATAAAACCTCCCAGGAAACGGGAGGTGGAAAGCTTTCGCAGACGTGCCTGTCTTAATGAAAATCCCGGCTGAATAGCCGGGAAGGAAAGACACGGACGCAACCGATAATCCCCTTCCCATCTCTCGTGGGTCAAAACGGTGATTGTCGGACAGGCAGTTCTTCTGACTCAGGTTCATTGCCCTCCTGCGCCTTCCCAAGGCCATTGCCCCAGTGGCGTTCTGCAGGATGCTCCCCTTTACAGCGGCGGGACCGTGTCGGCTTTCAACCGACTTCCCTATTAAGCCCGTAGGCACCTGTCCCAACGATATGCAATTCTGTCTTTATCATAGCTCATCTGTTAAATCTTGTAAATCATAAAATTAATCCTGCACCCCAATCGTGTACAGGACAGCGCAAAAACGCCGAATCCATCCATCCTATGAATCCGGGCGGTTCCCGCCTTGGCGCATCGCCGTTGGGGAGCCGGCCGGACTCCCTTTTTATCCCTTTAGCCTGAAGACGACCGGCAAGTTGGTATGACAGGAGACGGCCCGCCCGGAATCCCGTTCTTTAGCCGGAATGAACCGCCACTTCCGCACGGCTTTCACCGCCGCCTCGTCCAGCAGGTCCCAGCCGCTGGAGCGCTGCACGCTGATCTCTCCCGGCCGGCCGTTCGCCAGTATCTGGACGCGGAGCTCGACCGTTCCCTCCCTTCCGGCTTGCCGCGCCTGCTCCGGGTATACCGGATCGACTTGCGAATAAATGCTGGGCGAAATAAGCCCGCCGCCGGATCCCGGACCGGAGCCGGCCCCGTTTCCCGCTCCCGGGCCGGTGCCGGTCCCTGTTCCGTTTCCCGCGCCGCCGGCGGCCGTTCCGCCTGCCGGAGCATCGCTATCGCCCGCCTGGCCGCCGGTCTCCGCCGCCACCACCGTCATACTGCCGACGATGGTCTGAGCCGCCGCAGTCCGGCCGCTATCAACAGACGATACGCCGGGAGATGGTTGAGGCTCATCGGCGGGCTCCTGGCCGGAAAGGTCGCCGGGCGCAGCGCCTCCCGCCATTTCCCCGCCGGCTTCACCGTCCAGGGTCAGTTCGATATAGGGTTCCGGAAGTTCCGGCACGGCAAACGCCTTGGCCAACATCCAGCCGAGGCCGGTCAGCACAATCACGTGCGCCAGCAACGAAACGGCAACGGCTTTTTGCCAGCGTTTTCCTTCCGTCCTCATGGATTGGCCTTCCTTTCCGTCGCGATCGCCACGCGCCGGACTCCCGCCAGCTTGAGTTCATCCAGCACGGCCACGACTTTCCCGTACTCCGCCCGTTTATCGGACCGCAGCACAAACACCGGATCGCCGCCTTTGCTCAGCTCCGCTTGCACCCGTTTTCTCAGGAGCTCCAGGGGGATCTCCTCCTGCTCGACCAGAATGCGCCCCTCCGGGGTTATCGAGATCGCAAGGCTGCGCGCCGCATCGGCCTGCGCCGACGAGGCCTGCGGCAGATTCACCGGGATGGTCCGCTGTTCCACCATATACAGGGTGCTCATCATGAAAAACACCAGCAGGAAAAAGATAATGTCGATCATCGGGATAATCATCAGCTCAGGCTGGTTTTCCAGCCGCAGACTACGCAGTTTCATGGCTGTTGTCCCGCTTTACCTGTTTGATCAGCAGTGTGCAGACCCGCTCGATATGATTGACGTTCCTGTCGAGCAAATGAGCGAAATAACTGTAGACCACCATGGACAGGATGGCCACGCACAAGCCGGAGGCGGTGGCCACCAGCGCTTCCCCTACCCCGCCGGTAATGGCCATCGGCTGGCCGTGCTTGATATTCAGGACGCTGAAAGAGCCGATCATGCCGATGACCGTTCCCAAAAGCCCCAGCAGCGGCGCCACCGTCACGATCGCGCTCAGATGATTGAGATTTTCTTTCAGTCCGGCCGCCGCCAAAGAGGCTTCTCCTTCCAGCACGCTTTCCAGATGGTACACATCGTTCCGCAGGCACTCGATGCCCTGCGCGGCGACCGCTCCCGCCACGCCGCCCGCCTGGCGGCAGATTTCACCGGCAGCCCCCCAGTCCCGCGCCTGAACGGCAGGCGCCAGCCTCTCGATAAACCCGTTCATGTCCGTTTTCGCGGCTCTATAATACAGATGCCGCTCCACGCCGATGCCGACCACGATGAGCGAGCACAGCAAGATCAGATACATGGTCGGTCCGCCTTTTTGAAACACGCTGAGGCATTGTATGAATAAATCCACTTGGGCTCCCCTCCCCATTCCGGTTCTTTAGGCTATGAGTGCTCGGGCGCTCGCCGGAAGAGCGCTCCAGCCTCAGCGCAGGCCCCGGTTCCGCCCTCTGCCGCGGCATCCGCCGCGATCCGCCTCATAAACTCCGCCGAGGTCATCACCGCCGCTTGCGGCAGCCTGACCAGGTCCCGGTACAGGCAACCCGCCTCGCCCTGCGTGAAATCCCGCTCTTCAATCGGCGTATCTTCCAGGACAATCAGCCGGCGGGCGGCAAAAGCGGCCTTGAGATTATCCAGGTTTTGCGCCCCGTAGGCCAGGCTTCCCAGCAGCGTCCAATCGGCGCAGGCTATTTTTTCCCGGTTTTGCCGGCCCAAGTCGCCGTCAATGGGAGCGAACGCCGGCCCGGCCACATAGTCCACGCCAAAGGCCAGCGCCGCCTCGGCGTCCGTGTCGCCTCGCGCAAACACGCCGCCGCTCAGCCGGTATCCCCTTTCGTGCAGCGCCCGGATCACCGACCCGGCGGAACCCCCGCCGCCGATGACATGGACGGTCTGCTTTCCGGCGGTCTGGCCTGCCGCCGTATAGGTATGAATATCCAGATTGCCGGTCACCTGGTTGATGAACACCGCCGCGTGCAGGCCATAGGCCTTCTCCAGATTTTCCGCGGTGACGACTTCCGGCGGCGCGCCGTCGGCGACGATCCTGCCGCCTGCCAGTAGAATCAGCCGGGAGCAGAACCTGGCCGCCAGCCTGATGTCGTGGGCGACAAGGAGCGCCGTTTTCCCCTGTGCGCACATCGCCTGGCAGCACCGGAAAATCTCCTCCTGGTAGACCAGATCGAGATTGGCGGTCGGCTCATCCAGAAAGACCAGCGGCGTCTCCTGCGCCAGCGCCTTGGCCAGCAAAATCCGCTGCCGCTCCCCGCCGGAGACCCGCTGCACCGCCCGGTCCGCCAGGTGTTCCACCCCGGTGAACGCCATATATTTTGCGACGATCCGGTGGTCTTCTTCCCGTTCGTTCTGCCACCAGGACAAATAGGGGTACCGTCCGGCCAGCACCACTTCCCGCGCCGTAAAGCCGAACCCGATGTTGACCGCCTGCTGCATATAGGCAATGGTGCGGGCCAGTTGCCTGTCGCCCAGGCTTTCCAGCGGCCGGCCCAACACCCGTATTTCTCCTGACGAAACCGGGCGCAGCCCGCGCAGGCCGAGGAGCAGCGTGCTTTTTCCCGCGCCGTTGGGGCCGATGACGCCGACAAACTCACCCTGGTCGACGGCGAAGGCAATGTCCTGAAGGATGGGCCGGGGCCCGTTATAGACGCTTAGGTTGCCGACGGCTAACGCCTGCTGCCCTGCCGGAGTCACGAAAGATCGCCTCCCTTCTGCACCCGCCTTAAGAGATACAGAAAATACGGCGCGCCCGTCAGCGCGGTCATAATCCCCACCCGGATTTCGGCCGGCGGGACGATCAGCCGCCCCACGGTATCGCAGCCGACCAGGAACAAGCCGCCGGCCAAAGCGCACGCCGGCAGCAGCGTACGATGCTCGGGGCCCAGCAAGATCCGCATGATATGCGGCACGATGAGCCCGACGAAACTGATGGTGCCGCTCACGCATACGGCGGAGGCGGTCGTCACGGCCGCGGTAAACAGGAGAATCAGCCGCAGGGCCGCCACCGGCGCCCCCACCGACCGCGCTTCCGCTTCCCCCAAGGCCAGGACATTCAGATGCCTGGCCAGCAGGCACAGGATGACCGTTCCCGCCAGCACCGGCCCGACGGCCATGTAGACATGCTCCCAGCGGCGATTATCCAGGCCGCCCACCAGCCAGAACAAATATTCCCGCAGGCGGTATTCGTTCATGAACGTCAGAATGCCGGAGGTCAGCGCCCCCAGGAACATGCTGACCGCCACCCCGGCCAGCAATAACACCATCACCGGCATTTTCCCCTCGCGCATCGCCAGGAAAATCGTCATGGCCATCGCCAGCAAAGCGCCGGTCAGGGCGAAAAAAGGCAGATAAAAAATGCTGCTGGCCGTAACCCCCAGGGCGATGGCCAGGACCGCCCCCAGCGACGCGCCGCTGGACACCCCGATCATTCCCGGGTCGGCCAGCGGATTGCCGAACACTCCCTGCAGGACCGCCCCGGATACTCCCAGCGCCGCGCCCACCAGCAAGCCGGTCAGGGCGCGCGGCAGGCGGATGTACCAGACGGTCGCCGTCTGTTCCGGGGTCAATAAGCCGTCCGGCAATCCCGGAAGGCCCATTTGCCGGCCGATCACCGTCAGCGCCGCTTGCACCGGCACATCGATCTGGCCCCGGGTCAGCGACAGGAACAGTACGCCGGCCAATAGCGCCCCCATAAGAACAAATAAGACTGTTTTATTTTTCCGTCCGTTTCGCATCGTTTCCATCCCTCTTTACGGCGGCCCGAAATACTTGGGATAGGCGGCTTCCGCCAAGGCTCTCACGCCCTGCACGATGTACTGCGAAGAGCAGTACAGATAACGGTCGGATATGAAAATAAGCCGTTGCTGCCGTACGGCTTTTACCGGCTGCAACGCCGGATCTTCCTGCACGGCTTTTTTGAACTGCTGCATATCCGTTTGTCCGCTGAAATCCCAGGTCGGCATAATCAGCAAATCGGGATTGATGGCGATGATCTGCTCCTTGGATAGTGAGCCGTCCCCATCCAGGCCGACCATGGCCGCTCCATTTTCCACCCCGGCGTAGCGGCAGATGTCGTCAAAGGTGCTGCCCCGGCCGCCGCTGCCGCCCATCAGCGTGAACCGGACGGCCACCTGCCGCTCGCCGGCCGGTATTTGCCGCACTGTTTCGCCAATCACGGCCAGCTCGCTGTCCATTTGCGCCGCCACCCGCGCTCCCGCCGCCTCTTCCCCAACGACGCGGGCGATTCCGGCGATGGCCTGTTTAATTTGTTCAACCGTGGTCGCCCCGTTATACACATACACGGCGAGACCCGCGTCACGCAGGATTTGCACGAGTTCGGCCGGCTGCCAGTCCGGAATTATGACCAGGTCGGGCTGCAAGCCGAGGATGGTCTCCGCGCTGGCTTTTACTCTGCCGGGAACGCCCTTGGCCTCCTCGGTCACATTCGAAATGCCGCCGTCATCCACCCAATAGGTCAGCGCGGCGATGCGCTCCGCCGGCACCAGCGCCAGCAGGATTTCATCGGTGCCGATCGACAGCGATACGATACGCTGCGGTTTTTGCGGCAGTCTTAGCACATAGCCGGTACTGTCTTTCACTTCATAGCCGCCCGCCGGTTTTTCCGGCTGTCCGAGCGGCCTGCCGAAGCAGCCGCCGAGGAGCAGGGCGGTCCAGGCCGCCAATAGCAGCAGGGAACACAAGCGCCGCTTCATGAGGTCCTCCTTAGCTCCAGCACCTGCTGCGGGTTATGCAGTCGCCGGACAAGGCGCTAGAAAGGCAATTTTCTTCCAGGATTTCCGTTAGTGGCGTGAAAGCCTGGGTTTATTATGGGCTGCATTGTAGGTATGCAACCGGATTATCAAGATAAAAAGCTCCCGATTGCATCGGGAGCTTGGGCATCCATCCAGCCGCTCACATAGGACAAATCCTACCGGCAGGCATCATGATCCCCTTCCTGTCGTTCGCAGGTCAATCGGCGATTGTCATACAGGCAGTTCTCCTGGCTCTGGATCATCGCTGCCTCCAAGCCTTCCCGAGACGCCCGTCTCAGTGGCAATACATGGATTCGCTCCCCATTACAGTGGCGGGACCGCGCCGGCATTTCACCGGACTTCCCTATTAAGCCCAAACAGGCACCTGTACCCCTATTCAATTTCTTGCGTTGCCATTCGGAGATATGATACCATAATTAACCGGAATTGTCGAGGCAACATCCTCTAGGCAGGAGCCGTAAGCCTGCCGTCAAATTTGCCGCAAGGCATCATCCAAATCCTTAAGCAGGTCGTCAATTTCTTCCAAACCAACCGACAGCCGCACCAGGTTGTCATAGATGCCATTTTGTTCCCGTATTTCTTTGGGCATCGAAGCATGCGTCATAATCGCAGGCGCTTCCACCAGGCTCTCTACGCCGCCCAGACTTTCGGCCAGCGCGAACAGTTTGGTATTTTCCAGGAATCGCCGCGTTTCGGCGGCTCCTCCCGCGACAAAAAAGGATACCATGCCGCCGAAATCCTTCATTTGCTTTTTGGCGACCTGATGATGCGGATGACTGGGCAGACCCGGATAAACAACTTTTGCTACCTTTTCATGCCGCAACAGAAATTGCGCCACTTCTCCGGCATTGCGGCAATGGGCGTCCATCCGGACCGCCAGCGTCTTTAAGCCCCGCAGCAGCAAAAAGGAATCAAAAGGGGAAAGTACAGAGCCGACGGCATTTTGTAAGAATTGTATTCTTTGGGCCAGTTCGTTATTTTCCCTGGCAACAATCACGCCGGCGATGATATCGGAGTGTCCGTTCAAATATTTGGTTGCCGAATGGACCACGATGTCAAACCCCAGCTTCAGGGGCTTCTGCAGGTAGGCCGAGGCGAACGTGTTGTCGCACACACTGATCAGCTTATGATTTTGCGCTATGCTGGCCACTGCTTTCAGATCGACGATCTTCAGCAAGGGATTCGTCGGCGTTTCGACCCAGATCAGTCGGGTGTTCGCTTGGACAGCGGCCTCGACTGCCGCCGGGTCGCTCATATCCACGTAGGAGATTTCCAGGTTGTGCGCTTCCTTTTTTACTTTCTCCAGCAACCGGAAGGTACCGCCATACAAGTCGTCGGTAGCGATAATATGGGATCCCGGTTCCAGCAGGTCAATAATCGCCGATTCGGCCGCCAAACCGGAAGCAAACGCAAAACCGGCGCTCCCCTCTTCCAGGGCGGCGATGCATTCTTCCAGCGCCGCCCTGCTGGGATTGCCGCTCCGGGAGTAGTCATACCCTTTATGCTTGCCAGGGCTTTCTTGCACAAACGTCGAGGTTGCGTAAATGGGAGTGATGATCGCCCCGGTTGCCGGGTCCGGCTCTTGCCCGGCATGAATGGCCTTGGTTGAAAACCCGTATTTGCTCATCGTTTCCCCTCCTATTGCAATTTACGGCGTAAATAATTAATATAATCCATCTTGGTGATCAAACCATAAAATTTATCTTCCTTTTTAACGATAACCAAAAAACCCTGTTTCAAAATGGAAACGACTTTGCTCAATTCGTCCTCAACCGATACGGACAATACATCTCTCGTCATATACTCCTCAAGCGGCCTCTTGAAAATCCTTTCATCCGCATTGGCTATAGCGGTTAGCAAATCCCATTCATCAATGATGCCAATGACTTCATCGTCTTTCACTACCGGCAACTGGGATATTTCAAACATCCGCATCTTGGAGTGGGCGTGAAGCAAGGTGTCGTCAGGCTTGACCGTAATGACGCTGTGTTCCGAATACTTTCTGGTGATCAAATCTTCCAGATTGTTTTTTCTATCCTGTTTGATGAAGCCCTGATCAATCATCCAAAAATCATTGAACATTTTGGTCAAATATTTATTGCCGCTGTCGCAGACAAAAGTAACGATATTCTTTGGTTCTGTTTGGTCCTGAGCATATTTTACCGCTGCGCTGATCAACGTACCGCTGGAAGAACCGGCCAAAATTCCTTCCTTGCGCAACAATGTCCTTGCCGCCCCAAAACTTTCTCCATCCGTAATGGAATAGGCCTTCTTTATCAGCGTTGCATCAAATTGCCCCGGAATAAAGTCTTCGCCAATGCCTTCCACAAACCAGCTGCCTGCTTTGGGCAATTCCTTTTTCTCTACATAATCGGCAAGTACCGAGCCTTGCGGATCAGCCAGCACTATTTCCAGATCCGGCTTGACTGTTTTAAAATAATCGGTCAGGCCCTTCAAGGTTCCCGCTGAACCAACCCCAACCACGATCGCGTCGACCTCATGGCTCATTTGCTCCCAAATCTCCGGCGCCGTAGTCCGTTCATGGGCAAGAGGATTGGCGGCATTATCGAACTGATTCACGTAAAAGGAATTAGGTATTTCTTCCGACAGCCGTTGGGCATAATCCTGATAATATTCCGCATGTCCTTTTTCCACATCGGACCGGGTAATGCGGATATCCACTCCCATCGCTTTCAGGTGATTGATTTTTTCTACGCTCATTTTGTCGGGGATCACCAAAATCAGCTTATAACCCTTCGTAATGGCTGCTAAAGCCAGACCTAATCCGGTGTTTCCCGCCGTCGCTTCAATCAGGGTATCGCCCGGTTTTATCCTGCCGGCCTTCTCAGCCTGTTCCACCATGGAAAGGCCGATGCGGTCTTTGATGGAACCGCCGGGATTTTGGGATTCGAGTTTTAAAAACAATCGGCAGCCTCCGACATCAAAGCACTTTACTTCAACCAACGGCGTATTCCCAATCAAGTCCCTTGTTCTCTTTGCTGTCATCTCGATTTTCTCCCCCTACAATTTCGTGAGGTTATGGTTAACTGATTTCAATCATAAATTGGCGATAACGAAACCCTCCTTCGTTTTCCTGCCGATTTTTGCATAAAGGCAAAAAAGAAAGGTCAAAGCCGCTCCTACTTACGGAGTGACTTTGACCTTCAGATTTCTGATCAGTCTGTCGTTAAAATGATATCCATCATTCTTTTATTTGTCAATAGCCGGTTCGAACTTTTGCTCCATCGCGATCGCCCAGGGGATGCCTCGGCCGTCGCCATTGCCGCCCCAGCCATCAGACCGATTGGCTCCAGCGCAGGATAAGGGATTCATCAGGGCATCTGCTCCCTTTAATCTCCCTATTGAGCCGCTGCCCTGCATTTGCGGCAGTAGCCGTATAGTTCAAGAGCATGCCCGACGATCTGAAACTCCGAACCTGCAGCCTTCTGCAGTTCCTTTTCATTCACCGGGCAATAATCCAAACAATTGGCTTCCCCGCAGTTGAGGCAGACCAAATGATGGTGATGCCCTTGAAGAGTCAGTTCAAAGACCTTCACATCCTTGCCGGGCAGGTTGATCTGGTTAACGATCCCCAGGCCGGCAAGCAGATTGAGATTCCGGTATATGGTGTCCAAACCGATCTCCGGATTCGTTTGCCGAATATCGTTGCAAAGCTCCAAGGCCGTGGGAAACTTATTGAAATTTAGCAACGACTGGATTATGACCCTGCGCTGGGGCGTTATTTTGCAACCTTTCTCCCGGAGCTTGGCAATAATGTCTTTCAACAATGGCGGCACTCTCCTAAGTACATACTATATTATTATTTTACTATATATTCGGCATCAATATCACATTATAGCCTAATAAAGACGGTAATGTATCCATTTTCCCGCCCCAATTACCGGCAGCTATTTTTCAATGCTTCCCGTCCACTCCAGCATACCGCCGCTAACGCTGTATGTGCCGGCAAATCCGTAGCTCTGCAAAATTAAATTGGCTTGGGAACTTCCCTCGCCGCTGCGGCAGATCAGCAGCACCTTTTTATCCTTGGGAATTTCCTTCAGGCGGCTCTTCAGCTCCGCAAGAGGTATGGAAACGGCTCCGGGTATATGACCCTGCCGGTATTTGTCCGCGGCCCGCACGTCAACGAACAGCGCCCCTCCATCTTGCCAGGCTTCCATTGCTTCTCCCATAGAGATTTGCTGTACGGTATCCTGCGTTCGCACGGGCCAGATGTAGCCATAAAAAGCTATTTCCCGCTCCAGCGCTTCCGTGGCGGTTATGCGCCTGATCACTTTTCCCGCATCGTCTAATTTTTCATAGGAAATCTTTCCGTCTCCCGCATCCCGTACAAGGCCGATGAAGATATTATTATGAGGTTTGTCGAATCCTACAAGGAGCGCCCCCGCTTTGGCATCCTGCGGCGCTTTTTTCACTACCCAGCCTTTTTGCGAAGCGTCTGCCAGCCAAAAATACTCCTCACCGGTCCAATTTACGCCGGGCGCCGGTGCCGTTTTATCAAACTCCCTGGCAAAATAGCCGGTGGCCTGTTCCAAAGGAAAGCCCTTGTACAAAGGGCCGGAATCACAGCCTCAGGCCAGGCAGGGATTTACAGGGATTAAAAATAGAATTGAAAAGGCAACTGTCATAAACAGCGTTTTCATCCATCTCATCTTTCACTATACTCCTTCCGGCTTTCTATAACAACCATCAATTAGAGCTGTGAGGCAGTTGGCCGTGCCGCTGCCGGTTCGCTCTACGGCTCAGAAAGAAAGCCGTTATCGCCGCCGTGACGGGAATAGCGCAAATCAGGCCGATGCTTCCCGTAATAGCTCTGACTACTTCCGTGACAATCAAGTTTAAATTCAATATTTTGATTAGCGGCAGATTCTGCTGGGTCGTAAGAAGCAAAATAAGCGGCAGAAAACTTCCCAGATAGGCCAATATCAAAGTATTGGACATGGTGCCCATGATGTCTTTTCCAACATTAAGCCCGGATTTGAACAATCCCCAGAATCTTAGTTCAGGACAGGAGCCTTTGATTTCATACTGGGCGGAAGCAATCGAAATGGCGACATCCATCACCGCGCCCAGCGACCCCAATATGATGCCGGCGAATAAGACATCCTGGAAATTTACCGATGCCAGATAGGTGACCTTCAGCATGATCGCCTCTTCACTATCCAGTCCTGTCAAATGCATCAGGGTGATGGAAAGGGAGGCCAGCAGGCCGGCGATGGCGACCCCGCCGACCGTTCCAAGCACCGCTCCCCATGTTTTGGGATTCCAGCCGCTGACCGTGACCTGGGTGACAACGGCGATGACCGCACTGATCGCGAAAGTAATGGCCGTTATGCTCCAGAACCCTTTAAGAATGAGGGGTATCATCACCTCTAAAATAACGAAGACGGCAAAGCAAATCACAAACAAAGACCTTAGGCCCACCCGCCGGCCGACCGCCAGCAGAACGGCCGCAAAAATCCCCAGCAATGCGTATACATAGGGCAGGCGTTCGTAGTCCGCAATATGATAGCTTTTGCGGGCAAGATCCTGGGAGACCGCCACTATGACCTTATCGCCGGGCTCTGGATGAATATCCATGCCCGGCATATTCATCTTGTGATGAAGGCTCCTTACTTCCTGTCCTTTTTCCGGACCGGAGGTTAACCTTAAAATGACCAAATCCGTGCCGCCCGTCCCGGGAGACGGTTTTTTCGCCGGATTATCCAGGGCCTGGACACTGACAACAACCCCCTGGACATAGTCAATCGGGGGAATTTCCGGCACCGGCTTCCCCGGGTCGGCGAAAACGCTTGAACAGCCAGCCGCCAAAAGAAAACCGATCATGAACAGAATTCTAAGCGTGGAACCTAGCTTGACCATATGAGCCATATGAGCCTCCTCATCTTGCTTGCGGCGGAGCCCCGCCTATACCCGGAATCTTTCCGCAGCCAGGGCCCGCCCAATGTGGCAAGGCTTCTTCACAAGCCCGAAAATACTCCGTTCCTTTTTTAATCGGGAATCGGAATTGCTCCGCCGCCGGACCTTCAATATTATTCCTGTTTGCTATTATTCATATCTAATATTTTAACTACAGTATCGTGCAACAAGCAATAGGCAAAAAATATTCAGAAGGGAACTGCGGAATGGCAGCCTTCCACAGCACCCTTGAAGAGTCCGGGAGACTCAAGCGCGAGGACAATCCTGTAAATTATTTCCAATTACTTGCAACCGTCTTCTTGACTGGTAAAAGTTTGATGATATACTGTAATTAGTAATATTAATATTTGGTAATATTACTAATCTTTGCCTGCAAAAAACAGCCGTGACCCCGCCGTTGCTTTTTGCAGGAGGAAACCAAAGAGGCCTCCAGCCTGTTTCAAGACAAAACACTGACGTGCCGTGATTGCGGCAATGCTTCGTGTTCATCGCATCGGAGCAGGAATTCTTCGCGCAAAAGGGCTTTACAAATGATCCCGGCCGCTGCCCCGCTTGCCGCGCCGCCCGGAGACATCAAGGATAGGCGGCGACAGCGGCCGGCAGAGGGAACTGTATGATGCCATCTGTGCGGAATGCGGTGCGAAAACCCAGGTCCCCTTTCGCCCAAGCGGCGATCGTCCCGTGTACTGCCGGGAATGCTTCAGCAAACGGAACAACCGGTAATGGAGTTTCGCTTCGCTCCATTCGAAGGGAAAATTCCGGCCTTTTGCCGATAGAATAATTTGTGGATTGAGTTTTTACTTAAGCAGTCCCTATTTTTATAGACTATAATGTTTTAGCATTATAGTCTATTTGTTGGCTCCGGCCCCCTAAATCAAACAAAAGCTCTGCGGCTTGACAGAAGGGCTTGTCATATTGCGCTGTTGCCAAGCATATATGTTTTTAGCGGCAGCGTCCCCGGGCAGTTAAGCGGGGCAGTCGCTTCGCCCTCCGCCGGGGCGTTGAAATTGCTTTCACTTGGCTAAATCTGTGGAGGGGGAAAATCTATTTGAATGAATTATCCGTATTTGCCCCGGTCTTATCCTCCGTAAACTGGGATAACGTCGTCAACTTCAAGATCATCCTGCTCAGCATCGTGCTCGAAGCTTTGCCTTTTGTCCTTATCAGCGTTCTTGTTTCAGCGTTCCTTCATAATTTTGTTTCCGAAGACTTCATCCGCAAAATCATCCCCAAAAACCGCCTCCTGAGCACTGTGCCGGCCGCCCTCCTTGGCCTTCTCTTTCCGGTGTGCGATTGCGGGATGGTACCCATTGTCCGGCGCCTGGTCATGAAGGGCGTTCCCCTGCACACGGCCGTCTCCTTCATGCTGGCCGCTCCCATTATCAACCCGGTGGTCGCCGCGGCTACCGCCTTCGCCTTCAGGGCGAATATCGACATCGTCTTCTTGCGTTTGGGAACCGCTTTCTTCGTCGCCTGTGCCGCCGGCTTGCTATGCAGCGTCTTCTTTAAATCCTCCGAATTGAAAAAGGACGCTGTAAGCCATAGCCACTCCTGCGGCTGCTGCGGCCACCATCATGAGACGGAAGACGTTTTTCCCCGCAAGCTCTCCTTATCCTCCAAGCTTTTACGCACGATTTATGACGCCGGCAACGAATTCTTCGAAATGGGCAAGTACCTTGTCGTGGGGGCGATGATGGGAGCCTTGGTCCAAATCCTCCTCCCCCGGGCGCTGTTGCTGTCGGTGGGACAGCATCCCCTGCTATCCGTGGGAGTCATGTTGCTGTTCGCCTTTGTCGTATCCGTCTGTTCCGCCGCCGATGCGTTCATTGCCGCTTCCTTCATCACCAGTTTCTCGCCGGGATCGCTTGTGGCCTTCATGGTGTTCGGCCCCATGATCGATCTCAAAAACATTCTCATGCTGCAGCATTCCTTCAGGCTTCGCTTTGTCCTTTGGCTGGCCGCAGTGGTATTTTCGCTCACCGCGGGCGCAGCCTATCTGATTAATCATTTTTAATGCGGAGGTGTGCAAGCTGAAAGCCAGATATATTTTAGACGCCCACGCCTTGATGCGGGCTGCGATCCTTTTGGGCTTCATCGCCCTGCTCGCCTGGCTCGTCAATACCGGTCAGCTAACCCTCTATATTCACCCCCGCTTCGCGGGCCTAATCGAGATAGCCGGCTGGCTGCTGTTGCCGATGGCCGTCCTCCAGGCCCTCAGCATCGTCCGGGCCGCCTCCCCCTTCGAGCAACGGCCTCATGCCCATTCCCACAACAGCCAATGGACCTATCTTCCCTTCCTGATTGTGCTCATCCTGGCCTTTGCCCTGCCGGGCAACACCCTGAACGTAAATATGGTCAACAGCAAGGGCCTTAACAGCCAGCTGGCCGCCCCTCCTGCCACCACTTACGAAATGTCGAGGCCACTGGCTCCCCAGCTCCGGCAGATGTCCAGGATTGACGTGACGGACCGCGACTATGCCGAAATCGTGAATGAACTGCAGTTTTTCCCCCAGGAATATGCCGAAAAAAAAATCCGGATGACCGGCTTCGTCTTCAGGCCGCCGGAAACCCCCAAGAGCCAGTTTTCCCTGGTCCGCTATGTAGTCATGTGCTGCACGGCAGATGCTTTGCCTTACGGCATCTTGTGCGAACTTGAAGACGCGGCCGGCTACCAGGACGGAACCTGGCTGACCATCGAAGGCGTCGTGCAAAATGCAACATCCGAGGATAAAACAATTCCCTTGATAAAGATCACTTCACTGCAGCAGGTAGCTGAGCCGGAAGCTCCGTATGTTTTTCCGCCAAGCCAATAAAATTACAGGGCATTATACCGGGATTGGTATAATGCCCTTTGCTTGCGCCGGCGAATACGCCGCTTCGCGTCTCGCTTATAATTTCAATGCCGCTCCTATCGCAGCATGTTGCAGATTCTTTTTAGCCCCTCTTCCAAAACCGATCGCGGGCAGGCCAGATTGAGGCGGATATACCCATCCGAATTGGCTACGAACATGTTCCCGCCTTCCAATAATACTCCGGCATTGTTGGCAAAATATAACGACAGATTTTCTTCCGACGGCAGATAGGCCGTGATATTGACCCAGGCCAGATAAGTGGCCTCGGGAATGCGGAATACGGCCTTGGGCAAGTGGCTTTCCAGATACTGCTTGGTAAAAGCAAAATTGCCATCCAGATAGTTTTTCAGTTCTTTCAGCCAATCATCCCCGTGCCGGTATGCAGCCTGTGCCGCTGCAATACTCAGCGGATTCTCGAAGCTGTAGTGGCGCGCCTTCCACACGGCCCTGAGTTCCTTATTGGGAATGATGATGTTCGAGAACATTAGCCCGGCCATATTGAAGGTCTTGCTTGGCGCCATGCAGGTGATGATCCGGTCTGTTTGGGGAAAGAGTTTGGCCAGGGGCGTATGAACTTTCCCGTTGCGAAGCAGGTCGCAATGAATCTCATCCGAAATAATCCATAAATTATTTTTGAGGCAGATTTCGCCAAATTTCTTCAGTTCTTCCGGCGTCCACACCCGCCCGGACGGATTGTGCGGATTGCAGAAGATGCATAAAGACACTTTTTCGTCTTTGGCCTTTGCCGCCAGGTCGTCAAAATCCATCGTATAGTAGCCTTGCTGGTTTATCAGGTCGGAGTTCACCAGTTCGAGGTGGTTATAGTCCACCGCATGCTTGAAAAAGGCGTAGGACGGCGTGACGATCAACACCTTCTCGTCCGGTTTGCAGATATATTCAACCAACTCATACAAGGCGGGAATAATGCCGGGCGAAGTTACCAGATGCTCCTTTTCGAAGGTCCAGCAGTAGTGGCGCTCAGCCCAGGCGGCGAAAGTACGGTAATAGTCCGGATCAAATACTTTGGTATAGCCGAAAATTCTTTTGTCTAAGCGGTCCTTGACGGCTTGGATGATTTCGGGAGGGGTCGCGAACTCCATGTCGGCCACCCACATCCGGATAAATTCATCGTCCGCATAGGGAAAAACCATATCATCAGACGCCTGAAAGATATATTCCCGAAAGCCGTCCGTATTCATGGCGTTGGTGCCTTTGCGGTCAATGATCTCGTCAAAATTATACCTCATCGCTTTCCTCTCCTCTTTCCAGCATTTGCATGTCTGACCTATTTCCCACCGTGGATCTGTCGGCGCACTGATTTGTCGGATGGGCCAACCTGCACAATGTCATTATTGCATATACGGGCGGGACAAACAACCATTCTGATTTTTATTGAGAAGAAACATTTATCCTATTTTGTTTCGTAATAATATATTAATTATGCAAATCATGCTATCATTAAACTAAGTATGCCGAATTTTATCAATCCTTTATCGTTTTTTAGTATTTTTAAGAAACCCTGCAATATGTATTTTTTATGCAAATCAATCCGGCTGGAGGGTTTGGTGGTGGACAAGATCAATCGAGATGTTGGCCAAAAGATCAGGAATTTTCGCAAATGCAAAGGCATGACCGTCCAACAATTAGCCGATGCCATCTATAAAAGCAAGGCAACCTTATCCAAATACGAAAGCGGCGATATCGCTCCCGACCTTGTGACGCTTTACAAGCTGGCCGATGTTCTGAATATCCAGGTGGAGCAGCTTCTTTACATGGTGCCTAGGCAAGCTTCCATTCTGGCCAACGATATGCCGTCAACCTTTTTTAAAAATTCCACCCGGTTTTATTCCTATTTTTATGACGGCCGAAACAATAAACTGGTGAGATGTGTAATTGATATTTCAGCGCACCAGGACGCAAACCGTTATAAAACAATGCTTTATATGAATATTAAAGATTATAAGCATTATCAGGAATGCGAGAATACCTACTGGGGTTACACGGAACACTACGACACGCTCACTGCCATTCTTCTGAAAAACCAGGCGACGCCGCTTGAGAATATCACCATCAACATTCTTGCGTCTTTTTTGGAATCGGACAAGAAATGGGGCTTGATGTCCGGCGTTTCTTTTCGGCCGTTTATGCCGATCGCCCTGAAAATGCTTTTTTCCAAAACCCCGTTGGACGAAACTCAGGAACTGATCAATGAACTTAAGCTTTCCAAAGATGATATACGGATCATGAAGATCTATAATATGCTGGCCGTCACATGACACCAATAAAGGAGTCCGTACCACTTCCGAGTGATACGGACTATTTTTACGGGCATTATCCGGCAACTATGCCTAGCGGCTTTACTTGGCGGC
>DLGF01000015.1 GCA_002482545.1 Sporomusaceae bacterium UBA7701 | reverse complement strand
ACTGCATCAAAGGCACGGAGGGCGGAACTTCATCATAGTTATCCTTCATCGCCCATAAAGGTCGCGATAGCGTTCCCTGGCGTGCAGTACCCGCGTCACGTACTCTCTCGTTTCGGTAAAGGGAATCTGGCTGATGTCCCGGAACCCTTCGCCCCAGGACATTTGCCGCATCCACTGTTTGACGTTGCCCCGGCCGCCGTTATAGGCGGCCAGCATCAAAACTTCATTGCCGTTAAATTCCTTCTTCAGCGAAGCCAAATACCAGGTGCCGAACCGGACGCTGGTTTCCGGGTCCGTCAGGAGGCCGGGCTGATAGCCCGCTAGGTTCAACTGCCCCGCCACCCACTGTCCCGTTTCCGGCATCATCTGCATCAATCCCAAAGCTCCCTTGGGCGAACGGGCGCTGGATATAAACTTGCTTTCGGTCCGGATAACCGCCGCGACCAGATACGGGTCAACCTCATTTTCGCGGCTATATTGAAAAATCAAAGCCTGATAAGGAAAAGGATAGACAACCTTCCTCTGAAACCAATCGCTATAATAAACGCCTAAGCCGACCATAGCCAGCAGTATAACAGCAAACAGCAGGCGCGTCAGCCAAGTCGAAATCCGCAACATCATCACTCCGTCATTCCGTCTTCGATCCCGCTAATCTCCAATAAACCCGGAAACGGCGTTCAAACTGCAAAACCACGAGGAANNGAGGAACAGGAACTGCATCAAAGGCACGGAGGGCCTACCTCCGTCTACGATCCCGCTCATCTTCAATCAACCCGGTAACGGTGCTCAAACTGCAAAACCACGAGGAACAGGAACTGCATCAAAGGCACGGAGAGCCTACCTTCCGTCTTCGCTACAGAGTATGTGTTCCAATACTTAAAAATGCCTTCCGTTGCCGGCCTGTTCGGCCATTGCCCTGGCCTGCCGCCAGGCCTCGTCGACCTGCCGCCCGGTATTCTCCGGGTCTTTGCTGTTGTCAATCACTACGTCCGCCAGCCGCGTTTTCTCCTCCAGACTCATCTGAGCGTCGATACGGGCTTTCGCCTGTTCGGCCGTGAGGCCGTCCCGCTTCATCAGCCTGTCCAGTTGAGTGGCCGGATCGACATATACCACCCAGGTCTCATCAGCCAGCTTGTCCCAGCCGGCTTCAAACAGCAAGGGCACGTCGATCACCGCCACCGGCCGGCCGGCCCGGTCGGCCTCAGCCAGGGCCCTCAGGGCGGCTTCCCGGATGCGGGGGTGGGTAATCGACTCCAGCTTGCGGCGGGCGGCCGCGTCCCGAAAGACCAAGTCGCCCAGACGGGAGCGGTCAAGGCCGCCCCCCGGCGATAAAACACCGGGGCCGAGCCACTCCACGATATCCTGCCAGGCCGGCTTTCCCTGCTTCACGATTTCACGGGCAATGCCATCGGCATCCACGATCACTGCCCCCAGGCGGCGGAGCCTCTCGCTCACCGTGCTTTTACCGCTGGCGATGCCGCCAGTCAAGCCGACGATTCTCATGCCGTCACCCCGCTACTTTTGGCAGTTGGGACAGTAGTGGGTGCCGCGTCCGGCTACCTCGCCCTTGGCGATGGGCGTGCCGCAAATCTTGCAGGGCTGGCTTTTCCGGCCATAGACGCTAAGGTGGTGCTGGTTGCTGCCGCGCCCCCCCTCGCCGTCCCGGTAGTCCCGGAAGCTCGTGCCCCCATACTGGATTCCCTGCTCGATAACCGTGTTGATTGCCCCATACAGTTTTGCTGCTTCTTCTTCGCGCAGGCTGTCCGCCGCCCGTTCCGGATGAATGCCGGCCAGCGCCAGGCTTTCGTCCACATAAATGTTGCCCAGCCCGCCGATCACCTTCTGGTCGAGCAGCAGCGCCTTGATTTTCCCCTTGCGGCCCCGGAGCTTCTCCCGGAAATACCCCGGCGTAAATTCGGGGGACAGGGGTTCCGGGCCAAGGGTGTGCAGCCCGGCAATCCGCCAAAGCTCCGCCTCGGGCATCGCATACAGCGTGCCGAGGGTGCGCGAATCGGCATAAACCAGCCGTTTGGCGTCATCCAGTTCAAAAACGATCCGGGCGAACCGGTCGTCCGTCCACTCCGTCTGAACAAATAGCCGGCCGGTCATCCGAAGGTGCACCACCATCACGATGCCGCTGTCCAGATAAAACAGCAGATATTTGCCCCGGCGGGCCAGCCAGGTTATAACCGTGTCGGTCACCAGCGCCTGGAATTCGCCCGGACTCGGCCACTTCACCAGCCGCGGCAACAGCATCCCGACCCGCAATATTTTCCGTCCCGTCACTTTATCGTCCAAAGTGCGCCGAATCGTCTCCACTTCCGGCATTTCAGGCATAAGTCTTTCCTCCGTTACTTGGCTTCAGCCCAGCTTTTTCCGTATTTTGTATCCGTGGTCAGGGAAACGCTCAGGCTGACCGCCCCTTCCATGGCTTCCTTGACGATTTTGGCCACCTGGTCCACTTCGTCCGCCGTCACTTCCAGGACAAGCTCGTCGTGCACCTGGAGCAGGATACGGCTCCGCAGGGCCGCGGCCTTGAGCCGCCGGTAAACATCGATCATCGCCTTCTTGATAATGTCGGCGGCCGTTCCCTGAATGGGAGTGTTCATCGCCGTCCGTTCGGCGAAGGACCGCTGATTGAAATTCGAGCTGTGAATTTCCGGCAGGTAGCGGCGCCGGCCGAACATCGTGGTAACATAGCCTTTCTCCCGCGCGTCGGCTACCATGCGGTCGATATAGAGCTTCACCCCGGGGTACCGGCTGAAATATCTTTCGATATATTCCCCGGCTTCCTTGCGGGGCACGCCGATATCCCGCGCCAGACCATAATCGCTTATGCCGTAGACAATCCCGAAGTTGACCGCTTTGGCGCGGGAGCGCATCAGGAAAGTCACCTGGCTTTCCTCCAGGCCGAATACCTCGGCGGCGGTGGCGGTATGGATGTCCTTGTTATGCCGGAAAGCATCGATCAACACGCCGTCCCCCGCCATGTGGGCCAGTACCCTCAGCTCGATCTGCGAATAGTCGGCCGACAAAAGATAAGCATAACCCTCATCCGGCACGAACAGTTCCCGGATCCTCCGGCCCACTTCCGTGCGCACCGGGATGTTCTGCAGATTGGGGTCCGAGCTGGACAGACGTCCGGTAGCCGTCACCGTTTGATTGAAGGTCGTGTGGATCCGCCCGCTCTCCTTGCTGACCAAGGCCGTCATCCCGTCCAGATAGGTCGATTTGAGCTTGGTCAGCATGCGGTATTCCAGCAGCTTATCGATCAGCGGGTGCTCCCCGGCGAGCCTTTCCAGCACTTCGGCGTCGGTGGAGTAACCCGTTTTGGTCTTTTTAAGCACCGGCAGCTTGAGCTTGTCAAACAGAATGACGCCCAGCTGTTTGGTCGAGTTGACATTGAATTCCTCGCCCGCCAGATGGTAGATATCCCCCAGGAGCTGGTCGACTTTCCGGGCGATCTCCCCGGACATGGCCGCAAGACTGGCCATGTCCACCTTGATGCCGGCGGTTTCCATGGCCGCCAGCACTTCGGTGAGCGGCAGTTCGATTTCATAATATAGTTTGTCCAATCCGGCGGCCAACAACCCGGCTTCCATGACCGGATACAGCTCCGCCGCCGCTCCCGCCGCCCAGGCGGCATAGTCGGGGCTCTGGCGCCATGCCTTGTCCTCCCAGGCGCAAGGCTTCGCCAGGTGGCTGCCGACCAGGCGGGTCAGCGGATAGTCGCTGGCGGTGGGATCCAAGAGATAAGCGGCCAGCATGACGTCGAAACCCAGGGACGCCAGCGGGCTGTGGACCGCCAGGCAGGCGTTATGAAGCCGCTTGGCGTCATAGGTGATCTTACGGACGGCAGGATCGGCCAAGAGCGCCATCATCTCCCGCCAGCCGGCATGGCCGGCCGGAATATAGGCGGTACGCCCTCCCGCGGCAATCCCCAGCCCGGTCATTTCCCCGGCTAAAAGAGCTTCCTCCCCGGCAATCGGGCAGCAGCCGACCACTCCCGCGCGGCGGGCTTCTTCCAGCAGCAGTTTGGCATCTTCATAGGAGTCCGGCGTTTCGGCCTTCGGCGGTGCAGTCGGCGCATCCGCCGGGGGGGCGGCTTTGGCGCCGGGGAGCCATGTGTCGATTTTGGCCAGCAGTGTCTTGAACTCCAGCTTGGCAAAGAGTTCCCGCACCCGCTCGACATCAGGGCTCATCGAAAAATCCCGCTCGGCGAAGCCCAGCTCCATGTTGCAGTCAATGGTCGCCAGCTTTTTGGACAGAACGGCCAGTTCCTTGTTGGCCCGCAGATTCTCCTGGAGCTTTTTCCCGGAGACCTGATCCAGGTTGTCCAGCAAATTCTCAATCGACCCAAATTCGGCAATGAGTTTGGTCGCCGTTTTCTCTCCGATGCCGGGGACGCCGGGAATATTATCGGAAGCGTCGCCCATCAGCCCCTTCAGGTCGGTAATCTGCTCCGGGGTTACGCCATAATGGCTGTACAAGGCGTCCCGGTCGAAAACCTGCATGTCGGTGATGCCCTTCCGGGTAAGCATAACCCGGGTGGACGGGCCGATCAACTGGAGGGCGTCCCGGTCGCCGGTGACGATGATGACGTCCCAGCCGCTCCGGGCCGCCTGGCAGGCCAGGGTCCCGATAATGTCATCCGCCTCGAAGCCATCCTCCTCCAGCACGGCAATGCCGAGGGCGTCCAGCACTTCTTTCGCCAGCGGGAATT
The DNA here is from genome assembly GCA_002482545.1 of Sporomusaceae bacterium UBA7701. GTDB lineage: Bacteria > Bacillota > Negativicutes > Sporomusales > UBA7701 > UBA7701. The sequence goes on along the minus strand of DLGF01000015.1, from coordinate 257,280 downwards.
GTTCGCTCAGTTCGCGGGGCGTCGCTTTGCGGTGGGCCTTATACTCGGCGTAAGCCTCGGTGCGAAAAGTTATCCGGCTCTTGTCAAAAGCAACGGCCACAGCATCCGGCTTCTGGTCGCCGAACAGCTTTGACAGCATCGTCGTCAGTCCGTATACCGCATTTGTATACTGGCCGGAAGCCGTAGTCAGAAGCGGCAGCGCGTAGAAAGCGCGGTGCACCAGGCTGCTGCCGTCGATAATAACGAATTTGCAGGGCATGTCCCTACCACCTTTGTATAAATTACTATAACTTATATATTATTGGCCAATGATGCTGAAATCCCTTTCGATTATTTTCCCAATCTCTGACCTTGTTTTTTGCATACCCTTCTAGTTTTGGAATTCGTCAACCAGGTTATTCGCCCGCCCCGCCATTCCCGCCGCCAAGCAGAAAATCCAGGGGCGGAAACTAGTCGTTTCCGCCCGTGACATGAAACGGATAGGTTATCTCAACGCATCTTCCCTCTTGGTTCCAGTATACATAAGCCTGGAATACGTCGTAAACCTTGGTCAGTTGGATGTAGGGACTGCCGCCGATCAGCCGGCAGGGTACTTTCGCACCTTGAACATAGAAGGCTCCGTCGGCGTCCCGCGTCACCTTCTGCCCGAGGGCGTCCGCCAAAGCCTGGACCGGGACGGCCAGGATACCGTCCACCGCCTGCACGTCTCCCGGGATGGGCCGGCCGTTGAGAAACAGGGCCGCACCGTCGATCGCCAGGGTATTTTCCTCCGGCTGCCATGCCTGCTGCCCGCCAAAAAGCAACCTGGCGTTCTCCGCAGTGACATAAAGACGATCACCCTTTATCAGCCCCGGCACCGACTGCTTTTCGCCCTTAACGGTCCGGCCTGCTTCATCCCAGGTCAGACTCGCCTGCAGCGCGGCCGCCACCGGCCATACCGGAACATACAGCACGCCTTGGCTGGTTATGGCCCGCTCGACAAGCGGTTTTCCGTTGACTTTGACGGTGTGAAGGCTGGCGAAGGGAACCTGGGTATCCGCTTCCTCCTCAATAAGGCGGCTGATTTCTCCGTCCTCCAGCCAGCCGTTCAGGCCCAGGGCGGCGAGTTTCGCCTTGGCCTCCTGCAGGGATACCCCCTGATAACTATAAATGTCCGGGTAAATTCCGATAGAAGCCCGGCCGTCCGGATCGATGCGCGCCTTGACCCGGTCGTAGGTAATCCGAACCGGAGTCCCGCAGGGGACAACTTCGAAAAGCTCCTCAACATCCTTTTCGTACATCCTGATACACCCGTTTGATACGGCCATGCCGATCGCCCAAGGGGCATTGGTGCCATGGATGCCATACAGCGAGGCAAAACCCATCCAGCGATAACCCAGCGGATTATGGGGTCCGGACGGCACAATCTCCCCCGTTCGCGGAGGATACCAGGCCGGATTCACCTCCTTTTCGAAAATCGAAAACTGGCCGAGAGGCGAAGGTGTTGACGGTTTGCCTATAGCGATTGGGTAGGCCTTCACAAAATCAGCGCCGGAATAAAGTTCCAGGGTTCGGCTGGGCAAGTTAACCACGATGTTGAGTGAAGCCAGGTCCGGGTTAAGCCGGGAGTAACACGGCGTGACAAGCGTCCCGAACAGGAGTGCGGCAAGAAGAACCGCGCGTACAGCAATCAAGGGCATCCCTTCTTCTCCGTTAGTGCGATATACTAACTTATATGAAGGTACTCCCCGGCGAAGACCAGAAAAATACTGCCAAAAAAGCCTATTTCCGGGCTTCCTGGCAGCAATCGGCTATTGGAGGTTCAAAATTTGCTGGTGGGCGACTGCTAATTGCCTTACCCGGTCATCGACGATCGGCAAATAAATGTGCACTTTTGTTCCGGCGCCCTCATCGGAGCTGATATTAATAAAACCCCCGTGTTCCGCCACAATCCGGTGGGAAGTCGGCAACCCAAGGCCCATCCGGTCCAGCTTGGTGGTATAAAAGGGTTCGAACACCCTCGGCAGAATTTGCGGCGCAACTCCCGGCCCGGTATCGCCGATGGCCACGACCATCATGTTGAGCTCGGCATGGAGCCAGGTGCGCACGGTCAGGACTCCCGTCCCGGGCATGGCCTCCAGCGCGTTTTGCAAAATATTGACCAGCGCCTGTTTGAGAAGATTGGCGTCGGCGTAAAGCGTCGGGAGATATTCCGCCAGTTCCTTCTCAATCCGGACGGCTTCCCTGTCAAGCCGGGAAAATGTCAGCCTCAGCGCCTCTTCCAGCAGCCGGTTGATATTGGCGCCCGGCTCCTTGTGAATCGGCGGTTTGGCAAACAGAATGAGTTCCTTGACCACATTGTTGATATAGGAGACCTCATCCAGCATCGTTTCCAGCACCTCCCGCCCGACCGTGTAGCGATCGTCCTCCAGGCGCCCCAGCATCACCTGCAGATAGCCGCTGATGGTCGTAAGGGGCGTCCGGACGTGGTGGGCGACCCCTGCCGCCAATTCGCCCAGAGACATCAGCATCTGCGTCGTCTGGATCTGTTTAATGGCCGCCCTTACCGCCGACACATCCTGAACGATGACAATGACCCCGCTCACGCCGCCGCTTGATTCCCGCAGCTTGACAATATCAAAATGAACGTAAGCCACTTGCTCCCGCACCTTAAGCCTCACATTGGCGGAATGAAAGTCATCATACTCCGACAGGGTGAACAGCTTCGTCAGCTTCTCGCCAAACGCCCTGAAGGCAATATCCGCCCTTTTGCCGAGCACCTGGGAGCGGTCGATTCCAAAAACGCGCTCGGCCTCCTTATTTAAGCTTTTTACCCGCAGCACCGCATCGAGATAGATGATTCCCGATTTGGCCGTCTCAAAATAATCCCGGTAATCGTCTTCTCTTACCATGTGTATTAAATTATGCTCACAGGCTTCAGCTGAATACACTGTTTCGTCATTCCTTTCGCCCACTGCTTGTCTTAGGTGCTAATTAACATTCTTGTAAATATTTGTATCTCCTGCTAAAATAGACCAAATTGTTTTCGTAAAAAAACGACATATGCCTGCTTCACTTGCGGCTAATATGTCGAAGATTCCCTGTCAATAAGCATCATCCCAGGCAGAATCCCGGTTCACTTCGACTCTTCCATTCGACATAATGTTCCCGCTATTGACCAACAAACCGCTATTGTCCGCTAGTTTTCCTGGTAAATATTTACATTTATTAGTTTAATTTACATTTATTACCAATTATCGGAAGCGATTTATCGTTCCCGCCGGCGTATGTTGGGCCATTTCCCCTAAGCGTGGCGTAAACTTTTTCACCCCGAAAGCCCTGCGAAAGGTTTGTTTTTTCCCCGTCCGGGAGCCGGCAAAAGACGGAAACCGGTCTATTTTCGCAACAAGATCGGGTCGGCTTCCCGGCCGCCGGAGCCGTTCCACACCCGCGGGAAGGGAAAACAATAAGCGCCCGTTCCATCAAGGAATGAGCGCCTTAGATTGAAAAACAACCCCAATCCGGGGAAAAGGTTCGGATGCATGTTCTGATTCCGCGAGTCCTTTCAACGTCCGTTAATCGCTCAGTGTGCGGGGCCGCACCGAAGAGGCGTGCTGGCCGGAAGATGTTTATGATAAGTGGAGGTAAGCGATAGCGTCGGAGCGTTCATAAACATCTTCCGCGTTTAGGCAGGAAGCCGCGTACTTTGGGACGTACGCAAGCAAGTCCGTAAGTTCTTGGCGCGCATGCTTAGAGTCCGGCTACCTCTTGCAGCGCAGAGGCCTTTCTCGCCGGCCGTGCCGCTACTCGCCGATGTATTTCTGATGAAAATAGTCCGGGTCGATGACCTCCGGCACAACGGCGTGGAACCGCAGCCACTCGTTGCCGGCTTCCTCCCGGCTGAGCAAATACGTCTTTACCGGGAAATCCCGGCTGTCGACCGACAGCAGTTCATCCATTTCCAGAGCTTCCTCCATATCGTCGCGGGAAAAAGCCTCGGTGTAGAAATACTGGTCGATGGCCCGCAACGTCCCGTCGTCGTTATACACCGCGCCGAAATAGACGGCGCCGCAGTCCACGGTGAATTCATAATCACCGGTTATAGCCGGAGTGCGGATATCGAAAAATATCCTATCCACCGAAACCGGGCTCATCTTAATGGTCATGGCTCAGCCTCCTTAAAGCGTCTTCGCTACCATTATGCCCGGTATTTTCCGGCTTATTCGAATCAGGCCCGGCTGCGCACGCCCGCGCTCCAGCGCGTCGTGCTGCCCCGGTCGGTCGGCCGTATCTCCAGCCTGGCCTCGATCCGCTCTTTCAGTTCGGGGACATGGGAAATAATGCCCACCAGGCGTCCCCGGGTCTGAAGCTCCATCAGCGCCTGCATCGCCATGTCGAGGGCTTCGGGATCAAGCGTGCCGAAGCCCTCGTCGACGAATATGGTATCCAGATAAATCCCGCCGGAATAGCTTTGGACCACATCCGCCAGCCCCAGCGCCAGGGAAAGGGACGCCAGAAAAGTCTCGCCGCCCGACAGGGTGGCGACATGCCGGGAAACGCCGGTATAGCTGTCCTCGATCTCGATATCCAGGCCTGCGGCCGTTCCCCGGTGCAGCGGGTCGGCCATCCGCTTCAGCGCGTACCGCCCGCGGCTCATCTTGCGCAGGCGGGCGTTGGCCGCCAGCATCACCCCGTCCAGCAGCGCGGCCAGCACAAACCGGTGAAAGCTGAGCCGCAGGGGATTCTGGCCGTTCGCGACCTCGGCCAGGTGCCCGACGACCGCATATTCCTTTTCTTTGTCAGTCAGCGCATTTTCGATCGTTGCGAGCTGCGCCAGCCAGTCTTTTTGCTTACGGAGCGTCTCCTGCAGGCGGGTCAGCCCGGTCACCGCCTGCTCGGCCGCCGCCTGGGCGGCCTGGAGGGTTTCCTCCGCGCCGGCCACCGCCGGACGTTCCATTCCCGCAACAGCCTCGGCCGTTCGGGCGGCCCGGTCCGCGGCCACCGCCAGGACCTGATCGAAGTCCCGCAGTTCCCGTTCCAGCTGCTCGACGGCCGGCGCAATCCCCAGCGCCAGGATATACTCGTCCGGGGTTGCGAAGCCGGCGTCCCGGAGGCGGGCGGCGAACTTGTCCCGGTCGTCGGCCAGCCGGCGCTCCGCCAGGGCGGCTCCTTCCCGCGCCGCCCGCTCCGCTTCGTCGAACCGTTCGGCTTCCCGCCCGGCCGCCTCCGCTTCCTCCCGGGCCTTCTCCAGGGAGGAAGCCAATTGTTCGAGCAGGGCGTTGGTCGAGGCAAGCTCGGCTTTCAGCCTCATTCCTTCCCGCAGCCCGGCCGGCACGGCGGACTCCCGTTCCAGCATAACGGCCCGGCTGGCCTCATAGCCTGCCCGCGCTTCCTTTTCCGCCGACTGCACGGCTTCGAAGCCTTTCTGCAGGCGGTCGGCCTCGCCCCCCAGCCTGCTTATCTCGGCTTCGCATTGCTGAAGCTTTTCCATCGCGGCCCGGACCGCCTGGAGAGCGAGCGCCGCCTTGTTTTCCTCCGCCGCCAGTTCCGCCGGATCGCGGTCGGCCTTCGCGGCCAGCAGTTGTCTGAGGCTCTGTCCCTGGGTCCGCACCCGCTCCACCGCGACTGCGCTCTCGTTCAGCCGCCGCCGCTTCCCTTCCAGCTCGGCTTCCAGGTTCTTCAGACGCTGTTCGGCAGCCTCCAGTCCCGCGGCCGACGGCAATGCTCCGGCCGCTTCCGCCGGGGCCGGGTGATGGCAAGAACCGCATACCGGACAAGGTCCATCGGCAATCAGGCCCTGGGCCAGTACGGCCGCCTGTCCCTTGCGCCAGGCGGCCTGCAGCGCGTCCAGCTCGGCCCTGGCCTCGTTCAGCAGCGTCTGGACCGCCTCGGTTTCCTTTTGAGCGGCAAAATGATTTTTCGTTTCCGCCGCAAACTCCTGGCGAAGCTTCTCCAGTTCCCGGCGGAACATCGCCGCCTGGGCCGCCTCCTTGGCCGCAGCTTCCAGCGCGCCGGCCCGCAGCGACTCGGCGAGCAGGCGGTCGCGCTCCGTTTTTTCCGCCTCCAGTTTCTTTTGCGCCGCCTCCAGCTTCCCGCGCCACCCGGCGCAGGCGGCCTCGGCGTCCTTCCAGCCGCGGCCGGCCCGGTCGCAGGCTTCCCGGGCGCTCTCCAGCCGGTCCAGGCTCTCGCGCATTTCGGCCAGCCGGCGCACCGCCTGGGCCGCCTCCTCCCGCTCCGGTCCGCGGGCCAGTTCCGCCGCGAGCGCTTTGCCGGCGCGGACGTTCCGTTCCTGGGCGGCCGTTTTGTCCCGCAGCGTCTGGGCCAGCCGGTCGGCGGCCTGGGCCGCCTCCTTTTCCCGCTCCCCCGTTTGCCGGGCGAATTCGGCCAGCAAAGCGGCCTTCTGCGCCCGGACAAGCTCCCGGCGCTTGTCCGCCATGCGCGGCTGATCGGCCAAGAGCGCAGCCAGTTGCCGCCCTGCCGCCTCGCTGTCCCGGAATAACTCGTCCAGCCGCCGCGCCGCGGCCAGTTGGTCCTGGGCGGCTTGCAGATTTTGCCGCGCCCGGTCCGCTTCCTCCGCCAGTTCCAGGCAGCGGGCCGTATCGGCGGCCAGCCGCTCCTGAAGCTCCCAGGCCGTCGCGGCGGCGGCCTCCTGCAGCAGCCAGTCCTTTTTCTGCGCCAGTTCCCTGGCTGCTTCCAGCACGCCTTTGGCCGCCTGTTTGAAATGCTCTTCGACCCGGCGGTAGATTTCCGTCTGGAACAGCGTTTCCAGAATCCCTTCCCGCTCGCGGGAGTTTGCCAGCAGCAGCCGGCGAAATTCTCCCTGGGGCAGCATGACCACCTGCCGGAACTGAACATATTTGAACCCCAGCAGGCCTTCAGCCGCCTCGGTAACCCGGCTCCACCCGCTGGCGACGACCGTTCCCTCCTGGTCGTCCTCCTGGCCTGTCCGCCGCCAGAGCGTGGCTGTCGAAGGCATCTTGGTCGTTCCCTCGCCCCGCTTTTTCCGCACTTCCTGTTCGGGCAGCCTCCTGATCCGGTAGGCTTCGCCCCCCACGGCGAAGTCAAAGACGACCTCGGTCGCCGTGGACGGATCGACAAAATCGCTGCGCATCTGTCTGCCGTCGCGCTCCGCGCCGCTGGTCACCCCAAAGAGGGCAAAGCACATGGCGTCCAAAACCGTCGTCTTTCCCGCGCCGGTCGGACCGTGAATGAGAAACAGGGCGCTTTCGCCCAGAGGGCGGAAATCAATCCGCTCCGTTCCGGCATAGGGACCGAAAGCAGATAATGCGAGTGTCAGCGGCCTCATGCCCGCACCTCCCGTTCCCGGCGGTAGAACTCCTCAAGCAGCCGCGCCAGCGCGGCCGCTTCGCCCTCCGCCATCGCCTGGCCGGTGGCCTGGCGGAAGAAATCGGCAAAAAGATCGGCCTCCGACTGGCGGCGATGATCGACCCGCGGCGCCGCCGCGCGGCCTTCGCCCGCCGGGGACTCGCTGCGCTCAAGCTGCAGAACGTTGGGGTAAACCCGGCGGAGCTTTCCGATGACATCGAGAATCGGCCCGCGGTCCTGAAGCGTGACCGCGATATAGTCGGAAGAATTCGCATCCTTTTCGCCGCGGGCGAGCAGCTCTTCCAGGTATCCGGTCACGCACCGCACGTCCCGGCGGGGAGTGAGCGCGATCGCTTCCAGCCGCACCCGGCCGTCCTTGTCCAGTTCCACCAGATTTACCGCCTTTTGGTGTCCCGCCTCGTCAAAGGAATATTTGAGCAGCGACCCCGCATAGCGAATATGCTCTCCCCCCACCGGCTGGGGCCGGTGGAGATGCCCCAGGGCCACATAATGGAAACCGTTAAACACCGCCGGCGGCACAGCGGCCACCGCGCCCACGGCCAGCGGCCTTTCCGATTCGCTCCCCGCCCCGCCGGCGACAAAGGCGTGGGCCACCGCCACCCGGCGCGCTCCCGGCGGCACCTTGCCGCCGATTTGCGCCACCGCGGCCTGCAGCGCCTGTTCATGGCTGTGAGCGTCGACCCCCAGACGCTCCCGGACAATCGCCGGCTCGGCGTACGGCAGCGGGCAAAAGTAGACCGGCCCGGCCTCATCCGCCAACACCACGGGCTCAACCTGGGCCGCCACCTGTCCGACCATCCGGATATTCTGGCGGGCCAGCACCCGGTCGCCGAAGCCCAGCCGTTCAGGGCTGTCGTGGTTGCCGGCGATCACCAGCACCGGAACGCCGATATCCAGCGACAGCCTTGTAAGCACCTCGTCAAACAGGCTCACCGCCTCCGGGGGCGGCACCGAGCGGTCGTATACGTCGCCGGCGATGACGATGGCGTCGGGACGCACGTCCCTGGCCAGCTGGATGAACTGCTCCAAAACATAGGCCTGGTCGTCGGTCAGGTGAAAGTTGTGGAAAATCCTGCCCAGATGCCAGTCCGCCGTATGTAAAAACCGCATGCAAATCTCCCCCAAGCTAGCGGGGCTTTACCCACCAGTCATAATTCTCATAAGGTTTTCGAATCTTGAACAATTCCCCCCGGTTAGCCAGGTACTCTTCCTTGACCTGTGCCAGGCGCCGGGCGTGCTCCTCCATTCCCTCGGGCGAAAACCGGCCGGCCTCCTCCGCGGCAAAGGCCGCTGAAATCTCCCCGCCGTCCTGGCTCAGCCGCCCTTTGGCCCCGCACATCACGCAGCGCACTTCGCCGGAGCGGGCGACCTGCAGCAGGCTGCTGGCGCAGCCTTTGCACAGGATGGCGCCGGCGGCCTCTTCGCGCGGCGAAGCCGCGCCGATCAGCCGTTGGGCCAGTTCGGCCGCCTGCGCCAGCACTTCGGGGCGAACGGCTTCGCCCGGGTTCGCCGCCTGTACGGCCATGCTGCCGACAACCTCCAGGTGCAAAAAACGGGCGAAATTGCGCACGGCCTCGCGGGCGTAGCCTTCCCAGTCCGGGATGCCGTAGACCGTCGCCGTGACACACCGCTTCCCGCTGAAGCCGGCTTGATCGGCAAGCACGGAAATCAGGCGGTCGCCAATGGTTTTCACGGTGGTGTGGGAACCGAGAAAATAACAGGGCGAAACAATCACTACCCCGTCGGCCGCCCTGATTCTGTCCAGCAGAAAATCCAGATCGTCCTCCAGCACGCAGTCCTTGCCGGCGGGCAGGCAGGCGTAGCAGGCCCGGCAGGGTCCGATCGCCAGATCGGTCAGTCGGATCATTTCCTTCTCTATTTCATCCGGCAGGGAAGCGAGGATTTCCTTTGCCAGTATTTCCGAATTGCCAAGGCGGCGCGGCGAAGCCACCAAACCCAGAATTCTCATTTGTCTTCCTCCTATCAAAAGCTTCTTCACCTATTTCGGCGCGCATCCCTTGAGTTCCTTGTAGCCAAAGCGGTCGCCGGCGCCCGTGGCTTCATGTTTCCGGATTTTCGGGAAAGACTATGAATGGAGGTGGTCAAAGCGCCGGCCCGGCTGCATCGTCCACCCCTAAACAGCGGAAAGCGAGGCGATAGCTTGAAGAACAGCGGTGAACAACGGGACAAAGACGGCCAGGGAGGCGGCATGTCCGGCACGGTCAAGACCAAGCGCGGCCAGGATAAGGCCGGAAAAACAAAATAGGGGTGATCACTCACCCCTTTTCCGGCTGCCGGAAAAGCCGACTTTCCCCGTCACGACTGCGTTTGGCCTGCTTGCCTGCAGGATTGGAAACCGGCTCAGGCGCACCTTATGGTTCCGTCCTCCCGGCCCTTAAGAACAGCTTCGTTATCTTGAAAATTGAAAAAAGTCCGGGCGATGCTCCCGCTACAGAACCCCTTGCAGGTTGGCCATGATTTCCTTCGTCTGCTCGGCCTTATTCATGGTGCAGATATGAATGCCATCCACCTTGTTTCGCACCAGGTCATAAATCTGCTGACAGGCGTACTCAATCCCGGCTTTCTCCATATCCGCCGGATTGCCGCCGTATTTTTCCATCAGGCCGGTGAGCTTGGTCGGTATGCTGGCGCCGCAAAGGGCCGTCAGCCGTTTGATCTGGCCGGCGTTGAGCACCGGCATGATGCCGGTCGAAACCGGACAGTTGATTCCCTTCCGCCGGGCCTTTTCCAGAAAAGCGTAGAACAATCCGTTATCGAAAAAAAGCTGGGTGATCAGCAGGTCAACCCCCGCATCCGCTTTCAGTTTCAAATACTCGATGTCCTGGTCCACATTCCGGCATTCCAAATGGCCTTCCGGATAGGCGGCAGCCGCTATGCCGAAGCGGTTGCGCCGCTTGATATGCCCGATAAGATCCCGGGCAAAGGCAAACCCCCCCGGAACAGGCGTGAAGGTTTCACTGCCGGCCGGCGGGTCTCCCCGTAAAGCCAGAATATTCTCCACCCCTAATTCTTCGAGTTTGTCCAGGGTGCTCTCGATGCTCTCCGGCGTGGCCCCCACACAGGTAAGGTGGGCCATGGTTTCTACGCCGTATTCCCGCTTTACCTTTTCCACAATGCCGATCGACCGTTCGGTAGTGCTACCGCCGGCGCCATAAGTAACGCTGATAAACGCCGGGTTTAGATCCCGGAGCTTCCCGAGAGCGGTGTAGATGGTCTCAACAGGCGATTCCGGCTTGGGCGGAAACACTTCAAAGGACACTACCGGGCGGGATCCCGCAAAAATATTGCTGATGCGCATAGCAACCCTTCTCTCTGCAGATAGTTCTGTGGATAAATAGGTAATTAGAGGAATAATAACCCCCTGCGCCCGAATTGTCAAGCTTTTTTTGAGGGCCGGCGCTCCTCCCGCAGCTATCGGGTTCAGAATCCGGCGCCTCTTCAAACGAAGGAGCGCTCCCTGGCGGGGAGCGCTCCTTCTACGCGGTAAAACCGGCTCTTTGCTACAAGTTGTGTGTTTTTTTGCGCCGGTTTCCCTGCCGGGTGCCTTCTAGCAGCCTTCCGCGGCGGGGGGAAACGTCACCAGAAAGGTCGTGCCTTTTCCCACGCGCGATTGGGCTTCGATCTCTCCCCCGTGGCGGTGGACAATGCTCTTGCACACTGCCAGTCCCAAGCCCGTGCCCTCGGCTTTGGTCGTGAAAAAGGGATCAAAAATCCGCATCAATACATCGGGAGCAATGCCGCAGCCGGTGTCGGACAAAGACAGGCAAATCCCTTTCCGATGTTTTCCTGTACGGATGGTAAGCTTTCCCCCCTTATTCATCGCCTCGATACCGTTACGGGCCAGATTTAAAATAAGCTGCTTCATCTCTTTCGCGTCGAGGCAGGCGGCCGGCAATTTCTCGGCCAGCCTGAGGTCCATGGTAAGGCCGCGTTTCTGGCAATCGGCGGCGATCAGCGGATAGAGCCCCCGGATAATATCGTTCAGATCGCGGTGCTCCTTTTCGACCTGTTTGTTGCGCGCCAGCGACAAAAAATCGCCGATGATGCCCTCCACCCGCTTCAGTTCTTCGAGAATGACGGAAAAGTTGCCCTGCCACTCGCTGTCCGCCCGCTTGGACATGAACTGGATATAGCCCATCACCACCGTCATCGGGTTGCGAATCTCATGAGCCACTCCCGCCGCCATCTCGCCGACCAGATTGAGCCTGTCCAGCCGCGCCATCTCGTCCTGAATCCGTTCCTTGACCTCATGCTCCTGAACCAGCTTGGCCTCCAGTTGCTGCACCTTTTCCAGAATCGGGACCAGTTCGGGAAACTCCTGAAACTTCTCCGGCTGGATTTTGCCTTGGCTGATCTGCATCCCCATTTCCGTGAGCGACCGGCGGAATTTGCCAAGAGCCCAGCGGATGACCGCCACCATGGCAAGCCACATGAGGAACAGCAACACGATGTGCCGCAGTATCGTGTTCCAGACCGCATTCTCAATGGTGCTGGTCTTGCTATTGGCCCAGGCGTGCCCGATCAGTTGCCCGTTGTAAAACAGCGGATGGCTGTAGGCGACAACCGGCACCCCGCCCTGGGTAAAGCCGTCCTTGATATAGGAGAATACCGCCTGGCCGGTGGCGTAAACTTCTAAAACATGGGGACCGGCCGCCCTGCCGAGATTGTCGGCGTTATAGGGAGCCAGCGCCACTATGTTGAATTCACGGGAATAATATCCTATTCCGTAGCCGGGCCAGCGCCGGCTGATTTCGTCGACCACCGGCTGCAGCCTGCGGTTTAAGGCCGCCCGTTTGCTGGCCTCATCCGCGTTACTCAGCCCTTCCGCCGCCAGAATTTCATCAAATCCGCCGGGAAGCCGTTGTTCAAGCGTAACGATTATTCGGGCGAGCAGTTGTTTCTCCTGCTTCAGCAGCCGTTCCTGGACTTGGGACGCCTCCCAGTATCCATACAGCAAAGTCGGAACCGTAATCACGCTGATCAGCAGCAAACAGATTTTTTGATTAAGCGAAAGTGTTTTGCGGACCATGTAGCAGCCTCCGTATAAGCGAGCATAACAGTAATATTTTACCTTTATATGCCAATTCCTTCCAAAACATTAACTTAATTTTGGCTTTTTCTCGCCGGCGCCTTCCATATATAGGCTTATTATCCATAACTTTGAAAGGAAATTGTAGATAAATGTCGAAGAAAACAATATAATAGCAAGCGTCAAAACCAAATGTCTACGGAGGTTTTATGCGACGTTCCACACCGCCATGCCTTGCCATTTCCCGGCCGCCCCGCTGCGATGCCGAACTCATCCGGTTTCTGTTTCAGACGAGCCGGGATATGCTTATGGTAATGGATTTTTCTTCACCCAACCGCCAGGGAAGTTTTTGGGACCTGAATGACGTAGCCTGTGAAAAGCTCGGCTATACCAGGGAGGAATTGCTCGCCCTGGGGCCTGTGGCGCTTTTGGCTCAGGAAACAACGGCCCGCCTCCCGCAGCTTATCCATAAACTGCTGCGCGAGCGCGCCGTGCTGGAACAGTGTGTCCTTGTCGCCAAAGACGGCAGCCACGTCTATGTCGAGCTTCATATTCACCTGCTCCGCTTCCGCGGCCAACGCATCGCCTTTGGCATCGCCCGGGATATCAGCGACCGTCTCCAGGTCGAAACGGCCTGGCGAAATATGCTCCACGACCTCGAAATGCGAATCAGCCAGCGTACGACCGAACTGATGGAAACCAACCGCGAACTGCAGTCTGAAATCCTGGAACGGGTTAAAACCGAACAGGAACTGGCGGATAAAGAACAGCGCCTCCGCCTGGTGACCGACAATATGCTGGACCTCGTGGCCCAGGTGGATTCCGCGGGACGGGTGCAATACCTCAGCCCCTCCTGCAAAAGCATGCTGGGTTACGAACCTTCTGCTTTGTTAGGATCTTCCGTCCGTCAATACATCCATGAGGTTGATCTTGCCTCGATCCGCGCAGCCTGCGAGCAGGTTCTGCTGACCGGGTCGCCCGTTACGGCCGAATGCCGTGTCCGGCATGCCAGGGGGCATTGGCTTTGGATTGAAGGCGTAGGTCAGAAAGTAGTCGACCAGGAGGGGCGAAGGGTAACCATCGTGGCCACCTGCCGCGACGTCACCAATCGCCGGCGCATGGAGCAGCAGCTAAAATTCCAGGCCGTCCGCGACCCGGTTACCGGGCTTCACAACCGGACCTATTTTGAGCTGGAAATGGGACGGATGGCGGATGGCGCCCTGCAGCCGGCCGGTCTCATTATCTGCGACCTGGACGGCCTGAAATACGTCAACGATACTCTTGGCCACGACGCGGGAGACAACCTTCTGGCCACCGCCGCCGACATCCTCCGGGACTGCTTCGGGAAAAACGAGATCATTGCCCGGATCGGCGGGGACGAATTCGCCATCATTCTGCCCAAGGCCGATGAAGTCCGGATGAGCCACAGCCGCAGCAGGATCAGGGCGGCGATCGCCGCCTACAACAACAAGCGGCCCAAGATTCCCCTCAACGTGTCCATCGGCTCGGCCTTGACAGGAGAATCCATAAGCATCGACGGCCTTTTTAAAGCAGCCGACAACTCCATGTACCGGGAAAAGCTCCATAGCCAGCAGAGCAGCCGCAGCTCCGTCGTCCACGCTCTCAAAAAGGCGCTGGAAGTGAGGGATTACGTGACGGAAGGCCATGCCAACCGCCTGCGGGACCTCACCGTCCATCTGGCCAAAATATGCGGGCTCCCGGATTATCGCCTCACCGACCTTCGTCTCTTCGCCGAGTTCCATGATATCGGGAAAGTCGGCATTCCCGACCAGATTCTGTTTAAGCCCGGCCCGCTTACCAAAGCGGAAGTCGCCATTATGCACAGCCATTGTGAAATCGGGCATCGGATCGCCATATCCAGTCCCGATCTGGAGCCGATCGCCGACTGGATCCTGATGCATCACGAGTGGTGGAACGGCAAAGGTTATCCCAATAGCGTAAAAGGCCAGCAAATTCCCATCGAATGCCGGATCCTCTCCATCGCCGACGCCTACGACGCCATGACCAACGACCGGCCCTACCGCAAGGCGCTGACCCATTCCCAGGCCCTTGCCGAAATCCTCCGCTGCTCCGGGGAGCAGTTCGATCCCGAACTGGTGGAGCGCTTCGCCTACATGCTCAAGTCCATCTCTCCCTCGGCCTAACCCAACTAAAAAAGCCACCCGTTTTTCTGGGAAGCGGGTGGCTTTTTTTTTCAGCCGGCTTTGCCGCGGGGCCAGGCGGGCACCCGGCGGCAGGCCTAGCCGCGCCCGCGAAAATTCAAATCCGGCGGCCTATCACTTTTTATGAGCCGGTTGCCATAGTATATCAATGAGCAAACAGGAAAGAAGGTGCCAGGATGGACATCCCGCCCGGCAGAGAGATTTGCAACAGCCTGCCCCGCCAAGAAGGTTTTTTCTCTCTTATATAGAAAAATTGTACTGTAAGCCCTTCGCTCCATCCGCGAATCTTATCGACGCGGTCGCTCCGGCGGCCCTTTTTATTCGCCCGTACGCGCTGAACGCTTCGCAAGCCCAACAATTGCCGCGAATAAGGATGGTTTTCCCTTCAGAAACTACTTTCAAAGGAAGCCAAAATATCAGCATCTAAAACCGGCTTCCCGGAGCTTCCAACGGAAAACTTTTTTCGCAGGCGGCCGCGGCGCTTGGCCGGTTCCGGTCCGCGGCTGGGTCCGTACGGCGCATATCGATATTTTGGGGTGAAGCTTCCGCTTCACCCCGTTTGCCGCTAGAGTCGGGCCTATTTCGCCCCCGGCAGGAAAGGAGACATAGTATGGATGTTACTATTGTCATTCCGACATATAACGAGAAGGATAATATTCCGGCCCTTGTCGCCAAGATCCGGCAGGCCATGCGGGATCATCCCTGGACGTATGAAATATTGTTCGTCGACGACAGCCGGGACGATACCCCCGCCCTGCTGGAGCGCTTGTCCCGCGAGCAGCCGCAGGTTCGCTATATTCACCGCGAACACGAACGCGGCCTGGCCTCCGCGGTGGTCAGGGGCTTTCAGGCATCCAGCGGGCGAAGCATCATCGTCATGGACGCCGACTTGCAGCATCCTCCCGAACTCATTCCGCTGATTGTCCAGCGGCTGTCCCAGGCGGATATCGTCATCCCGAGCCGGTTCATCGAAGGCGGCTCGGACGGCGGGCTGAACGCCTTCCGCAAATTCGTCTCCTGGGCCGCCAGAATGATTGGCCAGATAGCCCTGAAAAAGCTCCGGAACATTTCCGATTGCACCAGCGGCTACTTCGGCCTCAACCGCAGCGTCATCGACGGGGCCGATCTCGACCCCGTCGGCTGGAAGATTCTTATCGAGGTGCTGGCCAAGGGACGCTTTGGGGCCATTCACGAAATACCCTACGCTTTTGTCCTGCGCAACGCCGGCGAATCCAAGATGAGCGCGGCCGAACAATGGAATTATATCCGGCATATCGCCAAACTGGTGCTCAACAGCCCGGAAGACTACCGTTTTTATTGCTTCTGCCTGTTCGGTTTGCTGGGAGTCGGGGTCAACTTGCTGGCGCTGAACCTCCTGGTCGACGCCGTTCACATGGCCAAGCCGCTGGCGTCGGTAAGCGCCTCCCTGATCGCCCTGCTGCATAATTTTATCTGGAATGATAACGTAACCTGGAAAAGCCACGATTCCTCCGCCTGGTGGCAGCGGATGCTCAAGCTTCCCCAATATGCCCTGATCTGCGGAATCGGCGTCGCCATTACCGCTTTGTCGGCCCAGGCCTTCGTCCTGCTCGACTGGAACCTCTATGCCGGCCAGTTCACCGGCATTCTGCTGGCAACCCACTGGAGCTTCACCGCCAACAACTGGTGGACTTGGTCGGCTCAGACCCAGGCCCAGGCCCAGATTACCCAGGAGCATGCTGAAATCTTGCCGTCCCTTGGCGCCAGGGATGGGAAATTACAGGTTCTGGAGATTGAAGAGAGTTCCAATGATCAGATCCGCTGACGCCGTCAAAACCGTGGGCCTGGCCTTTCTCCTTCATACCGCCGCGGTTTTCGCCGCCGTCCTTCTCGCCGACCGGCTGCCGCCCCATCCGATCACCGGCTTCCTCAATCCTACCCTGCCGGCTTCCTACCCGGTGGTGGAAAAGCTGATCCGCTGGGACGCGCACTGGTATACGTACATGGCCGAGTACGGTTACACCGCGCAAACCATTGTCTTTTTCCCGGCCATCGTCATCCTGATCAGAGCCTTTACATACCTGGGCCTGAACTACGCCCTGGCCGGGTTTGCCGTGGCCAATATTTTTACGGCCGTCAGCTACTGCCTGCTCTACCGGCTGGCCCGCCTCGACTGTTCCGAGGAAAAGGCGCGACGGGTCCTGCTGGCTTTTGCCATCATGCCCACTTCTTTTTTTCTCAACAGCATTTATACGGAAGCCGTTTTTCTCGCCTTCGCCCTGGCCTGCGCATGGTCCGCGCGCCGCGGCCGCTGGTGGTGGGCCGGGCTTTTCGCCGCCCTAGCGACCTTGACCCGGAATATCGGCATCCTGCTGGTCGGGTTTATCCTGCTGGAAATATGGCAGCAACGCCAAAGGCTGGCAGCTTTTTCAACCCTCTCGCTTTTGGCCGCCCCGGCTGCACTTATAGCGTTCATGGGTTTTAACCGCTATCTGACGGGCGATCCCCTGGCCTTCGTCCACGCCCAGCAGCGCTGGGGCCGCATCTACGGGCTGCCCTGGCATAATATTCGGAACAATATCGATCTGGTGGTCCACAAATGGGCGGAAATCGAACCGGGCGTCATCCTCGATCTCGGCCTGGTCGCCGTTGCGCTGCTGGCCCTCCTTATCCTGACCTTCTCCTCCCGGTTCCAAATCCGTTTTTCCTACCTCGCTATCGGCTGGCTCTGGCTGGTCATCCCGCTTTTTTCCACTTCGCCCCCCTTTCCCCTGTACAGCCTGGCCCGCTTCGTCCTCGTGGTCTTTCCGCTGTACTTCTTTATCGCCCAGTTGCCGCGGCCGCTATTCTACACCTATCTTCTGGGCGGCACGCTGCTCCTCATGTACTGTACGGCCCTCTTTGCAAACTGGTACTGGATCGGATGAAAAAAGGATTGAGCATAGCTCAATCCTTTTTTCCGCTCTTTTCAGCCGGCAAATACACATAGAAGCAACTGCCGACCCCTACGGTGCTGTCCACCGCAACCCGGCCGCCCTGGATCTCGACCAGTTGTTTCACGATCGACAACCCGATTCCTGACCCGCCGCTTTTCCGCGTGCGGGATTTGTCGGCCCGGTAGAAATGGTCGAACACATGCGGCAGGTCTTCGCCGTCAATGCCCTGGCCGCTATCCTTCACCGCGATTTTCACCCATTCCCTGCCGCCTTCCTGGGCGGGCTCCGCACTGACGGTGACCGTTCCGCCGGAAGCCGTATAACGCAGGGCGTTGGCCAGCAAATTGTACAGCACCTGATTGATCCGCCCCGCGTCGATATTGACCGGCGGCACGGACTTCAACCGCAGCTCCAGCCTGAGTCCCTTTTCCTCCGCCAGCGGTTTCAGCATCCCCACGGACCGCGCCACCAACTGGCTGATTTCCGTGGGCTTGCGTTCCAGGGTCAGCTGGCCGGCCTCGGCCAGCGACAGGTCGCGCAAATCGCCGATCAGCCGGTTCAGGTGAGCGGTTTCCTCCAGCAACGAGGCCAGTTGTTCCTTGTCGGTCTCCACCACCCCGTCCAGCATTCCCTCCAGATTGCCGTGAATAATGGACAGCGGCGTTCTCAGTTCATGGACGATATCGGCCAGAAACTGCTTGCGCATGTGATTGTTGGCCCCGAGGGCCGCCGCCATCCGGTTGAAGGCCGAAGCGACCTCTTCCACTTCATCCTTGGAAGTGACAATGACTTTGTGGCCGAAGTTGCCGCGCTCGATCTCCCGCACGCCGGCGCTCAGCCGCCTGAGCGGCACGGTGATGCTGCGGGCCAGCGCATAGCTGGCTCCCAGCCCGATAAGGACAATGGCCGCTCCGACCCAGCCCAGGGCGGCGTGCACCGATTCCAGAAAGGCGTGCTCCGGCAGGCCCATATGCCCCAGCATGCGGCCTTCCATATTTTGATAGACCCCAACCAGGTAATCCTGGAACAGGTTGTTCATCTGCCAGTTGGCGAGGTAGGTCAGCAGAAAAACCGTGGACGCAACCAGCAAGAACATGAGGCCGGTGATGCGATAGGTGATGCTGTTCATTCCGCCTCCCCCGCGAACCGGTAACCCACTCCGTATACCGTCTGAATGTACCGCGGTTCTTTCGGGTTATCCTCCATTTTGCGGCGCAGGTTTTTCATATGGGCGTCGATGGTCCGCTCGTAGCCTTCAAAGGCGTACCCCTGCACCCTTTCCACAATCTGCAGCCGGCTGAAGACCCGGTTGACGTTGGTGGCCAGCAATTCCAGAATTTTAAATTCCGTGGGGGTGACGTCGATGATGACGCCTTGCTTCCTGACCAGATGGCGCTCCAGATCGATCGTGAGATCGCCGGCCTGGATCGGCTCGCTCTGAACGGCATTTTTCTGTGTACGCCGCAGAATGGCCTTGACCCTGGCCACGACTTCCTTCGGGCTGAACGGCTTGGTGACATAATCATCGGCTCCCATCTCCAGACCGATGAGCCGGTCGGTCTCTTCATCCCGGGCGGTCAGCATCAGAATGGGAACATCGTTGTCCTTCCGGACCCGCCGGCATATTTCCAGGCCGTCCATTCCCGGCAGCATGAGGTCAAGGACGAGGATATCCGGTTTGCGCTCCTTTACCAGGCCGGCCACGCCGGCTCCCTCGTGGGCGAGCAGGACGGCGAAGCCGTCCTTTTCGAAATAGGTCTGGAGCAACTTGGTCAGTTTTATATCGTCGTCGACGATCAATACGGTGTTATAGGCCATAGTGCCCTCCTCCGGCTTGCGATGCCTTTCCCTTCGGTGGGGAAAAGGCCTTTCCCTTTATTTTACCAGGCGGATATGAAAAACTTGTGAACAAGCCGCGACAAAAACAAAAATCGGCAGCCTACGACCGCCCCGTACGGAAAGGGAGCCGCAACCGCCGTCGCAGCTCCCCCTGTCTATTCAATGCACCGGTTTGAAGTGGCAGTAGCCGATCTCGTCGCACCGGCGCTTTAGCTCCGTCCATAGGGCCTTGTCGGGCACCATGCGGAGCGCCGCCGGATAAAGGATGTAATTTTCCCGGTAAATATGATCCCCGAGGTTGAAAACAATGGCTTGGGCAAGTTGGCCCAGTTTCTGCCGGAAATCGGCGAACGCCATATCCGCCGCCCGGTCCGCCAGGCCGCGCAAGGCCTGTTTCATCGCCCGCAGTTCGTCGTGCTCATCGCTCATCGCCTTGACCGTCATGCCGATTCCGCCCTTGGCCAGCTCGGGAAAGACGACATCTTCCTCCCGTTTGTGATGGTGCTCGGCCGCCAGCAAATTTTCGGCCAGGATCCGAAGCTCGGCAGGAACTGTGCGCTCCAGGGCGGAAGCCTTTTGAACCTTTTCGTTCAGTTCTTCCAGCGCTTCCAGGGTCCGCAAAATCTCATCATGCTCGTCCAGCATCGTCCGGACAGGGTGCCAGGGTTCCACCGCCGCCCGTATCGCCGCCAATTCCTGCTGCAGATTGTCCAGGTGAAGGCGCTGGACTTCATGCAAAGCCTCAATACTGACCCGCCGGGCGGTCAAGCCCCTTTCCACCGCTTCGATCTCGTCAGGCCGCAGATGGGCGAAGACCGCCTTGGCTTCCCGCTGAATCTGCTCGGGCTGCGCTCCGCCTTGATGGCGCTCCACCAGGTCGGCGATCCATTCGATCCGCTGATCCAATTCCATACCATCCCTCCTTTGTTCTTTTGTCCATAGCCTGTTCCGTTCCGCCGCTTCCTATGCCGCGAGGCCTTCCCGAAGCGCAAATGCGGCTTCAGGGAAGCCTCATTCGCTCCCTGCCGGTTCTTATCGCAACGCGAAATTTTATTTCCGGCAAGGAGACAGGCGGGTAAGCCTTGGCGGTCCGGCCCGCACCGGCCCCGCTACCCCTTCCCGGCTTTAAACCGGACGAGAAAGGCCGTTCCCGCCTGGCCTGTCTGGACCTCGATCTGCGCTCCGTGCCTGTCGGCGATGCCGTAGCAGGTGCTGAGCCCCAGCCCCGTCCCGGTGGGCTTGGTCGTGAAAAACGGGGTACCGAGGTTTTGGAGGGCTTCCCCGGAAACGCCCTCGCCCTCGTCGGCCACCCATAATAGGACCTCTTCGTCGCCGGTTTTTACGCCAATGGTAACCTTTCCCTTCCTGCGCATCGCTTCCAGGCCGTTTTTCACCAGGTTCAGAATAAGTTGCTTGATCTCCTTCTCGTCCAAATCCAAAGACGGCGTCCCGGCCTCGACCTCAAAGCTCAGTTCATGCCCCGCCTCCAGGACGCTTGCTTCCAGCAACGGCTTCATGGAAGCAACGATATTGTCAAGGCTGGTCCTTTTTTTATCCGCGGATTTCATGCGCGCCGTCGATAAAAATTCCGTCATGATCCCGTTGGCCCGGTCCAGTTCATCGATCATCAATTGAAATATCTCTTTATCCTTATCATAAGACGACTTCAACATAAACCGTTGGAGGAATCCGCGCACCGTGGTCAGCGGATTTCGGACTTCGTGGGATATTCCCGCCGCGATTTGGCCGATCATATTCAGCATGTCCAGGCGGGCCATTTCCTTCTCCAGCTTCTTCTGTTCGGTAATATCCCTGAAGTACAGCAAAAGCCCGCCGGCATCCCCCGGATAGGCCTTAAATTCGTACCAGCGGCCGAGGCTATCGATAAAGGCTTCGAAAAATATGGCGGTTCTCGTTGTCATCGCCGCGTCGACAGGCTCATAGAAGGCGGGTTCTTTCGGGCATGCGTCCCAAAACTTCCGGCCAATCAGTTGTTCCTTAGGGGAACCCAGGGTATCGGCCGCTACCTTATTGAGATAGACAATGCGCCAGTCTTTATCGAACATCGCGAAAGCGTCGGGAATATTGTCCAGCGAGTTTTGAAACTGTACCAGCTCAACCAGTTTATGTTCGACGAACTCCTCGAGATTATCTTTGATCCGCCGCAGTTCCCGCTCGCGCTTCCGTTGCTCCGTGATATCCTGAAAAACCGCGACCCCGCCGATAACCGTCCCGGCCTTGTCGCGAATCGGCACCGCCGAGTTGATGACCGTCCCCTGCGTACCGTCAAACCGCTCGATATCTATAACGTCGTCCAGCGTTTCCGCACCGTGCAGCAAAGCGCGCGCCAGCGCATACTCCTTGGGCTGCACGGCTTGCCCCGTGTCCGTCCAGCAAGCTTTATACCGGCCGTATTCCTCGATGCTCTTGCTAAAGGGAAAGTCTCCGCCCCAAATGCGGTCCGCCATGGCGCTCTTTGCGGCAATCTGCCCGGATACGTCGGATATAAAGACCCCTATCGGGATGACATCCAGGACGGCCTGCAGGAGGGAAAATGCTTCCGATTGGCTGTCCAGAATCGTCAATGCATTGCCCGGCCCCCTCTGCTCCGTGATATCCCGGACCACGGCGACGCCCCCGACGATATTGCCGCCGTCAGCCCGGACCGGCAGCGCGGAACTCATGATCGTGCCGGAGGAACCGTCGGGCCCGGCGATCCGGACAGCCTCGCCGACCGTTGTCTCGCCATTCCGGCCGGCTTGATCGGCAATCAGCACGCCGGCCGGAATGTCCTCCAAAACGCTTTGCAGCTTCTTGCGCTCCACTATCAACTCTTGCAATATTTCCTCTTGAGACTGTTCCAACGGGTTCCTCCTCCTCTTTATCCCTATCAGCATAAAAAGCGCTGTAAAATGTCGATCCAAGTTGAAATTTCACGAAACCTGGAAAAATCCTGCTTTTTGAGCAGCAAATACTAAATATTCATCCTGCGATTTTTTTACAAACCCGGTCGCCGGCGGTCCTGACAGACACAAAAGACCCCGCCATCCCCGGCGGGGTCTTTTGTGGTGCCATACTTCTCCTTTATTCATAGCGCAACGCTTCGATCGGATTGAGCAGCGCCGCCCGGCGGGCGGGATATATCCCGAAGAATAGCCCGATCAGGACCGAAACGCCGAAGGCCCCGCCGATCGCCGCCGCCGACAGGACGGTATTCCAGCCGGCCACCAGCGAGATCACCCGCGCCCCTGCTATTCCCGCCAAAATGCCGATTATTCCTCCGGTGACGCTGATGACCATGGCTTCAATCAGAAACTGCAGCAGAATATTGTTGAAGGTGGCGCCCAGGGCCTTCCGTATGCCGATCTCCCGCGTCCGCTCGGTGACTGAAACCAGCATGATATTCATAATTCCGATGCCGCCGACCAGCAGCGAAATCGCCGCGATATTCCCCAGCAGCAAGGTGATCGTGCCTGTTGTTTCCGTCATGGCCGCCATCAGCGCGGTCAGATTGCGCACCGTAAAATCATTCTCGCTATCGGGCGCCAGGCGGTGCCGCGTCCGGAGCAAGGCCGTTATATCCTCCTGGGCCTTATCGATGACCTTGTCATTTTCCGCCTGAATGCTTATGTTGTGCAGATAGGTAATGCCCATCAGCCGCTCCTGGGCCGTGGCCAGCGGCACCAAAACGGTATCGTCCTGATCCTGGCCCATCGAGGACTGGCCTTTGCTTTCCAGTACCCCGATCACCCGAAACGGAGCCTGCCCGATGCGGATGGTCCGGCCGACCGGATTGGCGCTGCCGAACAGGCTGGCGACCACGGTCTGCCCCAGTACCGCCACCCGGGCGCGGGCATCGTCGTCGCCGCTGCTGAAAAAGGTCCCGGCGGCCATCTGAAAATCGCGAATCGCCAGGTATTCCGGCATTGTCCCTTGCACATTGGTTTTCCAGTTCTGGTTGCCATAGATGATCTGATACTGCTGGCTGACGGCGGGAGCAATATATTTGACGCCTTCCACCTCCCTGGCGATGGCTTTCGCGTCCTGCCTGGTCAGGGAAATGTTCGAGCCGGCGGCCAGCCGGACGCCTCCGGACGGCGAATTGGCCCCCGGCGTGACGATCAGCAGGTTGCTGCCCAGACTGGCGATGGAGTTCTGCACTTTTTGCTGTACTCCCAAACCGATGGATATCATGGCGATAACGGCGCCGACGCCGATGATAATTCCCAGCATCGTAAGAACCGAACGGAGCTTGTTGGCCTTCAGTCCTTCCATGGCAATCCAGACGCTTTCCCAGAACATCCTCCCACCTCCTGCCCGTCTCGCCCTTTCCACCGTCCCTTGCCCGGGGTCACGCGGCGGGCAGATGCGGCAACATCCGGCTCGCGGGACACGATGATTTTAAATCGGCGGCGGCGGCCCTTGATTCTGATTGGTGGCGGCGGTTTTCGGCTTGGCGGCCGGGATGACGACGGCATCGCCCTCCCGGAGGCCACTCAAAATTTCCACCCGCTCCTCATCGCTCAGGCCGGTTTCCACCGGCGTGTTCTGCTGGGCGTCGCCGACCGCCAATTGCACGTATTTTTGCCCTTTTGCTTCCTTGACCGCCGCCAGCGGCACCACCAAGGCGTCCTTGCTTTCCCCGACCGTGACGGTGACCCGGGCGGTCATCGTCGGATACAGCAGGCTCTCGGTGGAGTCTACGTCGACATAGACAGGGTAATAGATGACATTGGAGGATGTCGTGGCGCTGCGGGATATGCTCGTCACCTTGCCGGTGAAAGTCGTGCTGGGATAGGCGTCCACCGTGAAGGACACCGGCTGGCCGACCTTCACCCGCCCGATATCCGACTCGTCCACCAGCACCTTGATCTGCATCTTGGACATATCGGCGATGGTCATGATGACCTGCGGGCTGGATATCCCCTGGGCAACCGTCTGCCCCGCCGGGGTCGGCGTCCCGATTACCACGCCGTCGATCGGCGCCTTGATGACATAATAGGCCAGTTGGGACGCATAGTTGTCATAGGTGGACTGCGCCACCAGATAGTTGGTCCGGTCCGAGTCCAGCTGCTGCTGCGATTCCCCGCCGATGGCGGCTAGCTTCTGGCTGCGTTCATAGACGGCGGCGTAATTCTGGAGCTGGGCCTGATACTGGGAAAGCTGGGCCCGGATGGCGGTGTCGTCCAGTACAACCAAAACCTGCCCCGTTTTAACGATGTCATTTTCCTTGACCTTGACTTCGGTAATCAGCCCGGTGACCCGGGAGCTTATTTCCACCGAGTTGACCGCCGAAATCGTGCCGGTCGCGGCGATCGTCGCCTGGATATCGCCGCGTTCGGCGGTAGCCGTGTTGACGGCGGCGGCGGGCGCGCCTCCCTGCCGGAAGTAAGCCGCGCCGCCCCACGCGAGCGCCGCCGCGGCAAGCAAGGCCGCAATCCATTTTTTTCTTCGCTTGATGGTATTCCAAATTATCGTCATTTCCTTTAACTCCGTTTCAGCAATGGCCTTGCGGTGATTTACCCTTAGTATGCGGAACAATTGTTACGGTCTTGTTACAGAAATGTGTCGGGCCGGTGTAGTTTGGGGCGCCGTCATTGACGAATCCCGCCGCTGCTTTTATGCTATAGGTAAGTTGTTAAAGGGCGGAGGAGAGTTCTATGGGGAAAACGGTGCTCATTGTGGACGATGAACTGCGCATGCGCAGGCTGATAGCCGACTTTCTTCTCCGGGAGGGCTACCGGGTCGTCGAAGCCGAAAACGGGAAACTGGCTCTGGCCATCCTGTCCGCGGACAAGATCGATCTCGTCATCCTGGATGTAATGATGCCTGAATTCGACGGCTGGACGGTCTGTCGCGAAATCCGCAAAAACTCGGACCTGCCGGTCATCATGCTGACGGCCAAGGGCGAAGAAGTCGACCAGCTCTTCGGCTTCGAAATCGGCGCGGATGAATACATAACCAAGCCTTTCAGTCCCAGGGTGCTGACAGCCCGGGTCAACGCCCTCTTCCGCCGGCTCGAAGGCGCTCCGACCAGTTTCCCCAACGGCCTCTCCATCGACCCTGACGCCCGTTTTGTCACAGTTGGCGGGTCCCGGCTGGAGCTTACCCCCAAGGAATACGACCTGCTCATTTACCTGGCGGAAAATCGGGGCCGGGCCCTCAGCCGGGAGCAAATTCTCAATCAGGTCTGGAATTACGACTATTTGGGCGATCTGCGGACGGTCGATACCCACATCAACCGGCTCAGGGCCAAATTGGGCTCCCGGAGCGGCGTCATCCAGACCATCCGGGGCTTTGGCTACCGCTTTGAGGTGGCCAGATGACTTCCATCCGCACGAAACTCTTCCGGAACATCAGCTGTCTGGTGATCTTTTTCGTCCTCATTTCCTGGGCGTTGAGCGCCATGTTTCTGGAAGAATTCTATGTCTGGCACAAAAAGCGCAGCCTCATCGAAAGCAGCCAGGCCATCGACGCCCTGTATCATTCCGGCTCCGGGGATATCTCCCTGGAACTGGAGCGGAACGCCGCCAGTCTCGGCGGCGGCATCGTCATCCTCGACACCGGCCAAGGCCAAGTCAAATACAGTTCCTTTGAACGGCTCCTCCAGCAGCGCACCCTGGCTCTCCGGCCCCGCTCCGCAGAGCCCGAGGGTCCCGGCCAGTCCGGTGCCCATCCCCCGGGTCCGCCGCCGGTTCTGACCGAGTCCAGGGAGGCCGTCGACGACGCCACAAACATTGAAATCGAGCATGATCCGGCGCTCAACATCACCTTCATGGTTCTGACCCATCAGCTGAGCGCGGACGAGGTTCTGGTCATCCGCCTGCCGCGGGCCGCCGTCGCCGAAAGCGCTTCCTACGCCAGCAAATTTATGGCGCTCAGCGGCTTGTTAGCCATCCTGGCCGGCTGCATCTGGGCCTATTTCTTCGCCAGAAGATTTACCGTGCCCCTGTTGGAGGTCAACCAGGTCGCCCGGAGCATCTCCCGGCTCGACTTTTCGCAAAAATGCGCCATTCATAGCAACGACGAAGTCGGCAGCCTGGCTGAAAGCATCAACGACCTGTCGGTCCAGCTCCATCTGGCGATCAGCGAGCTGAATGAAAAAAACAGCCAACTGTTGGCTGATGTGGAAAATGAACGGCGGCTGGACAAACTTCGCAAAAACTTCATCTCCAGTGTCTCCCATGAGCTCAAAACCCCCATTTCGCTCATTCTGGGCTATGCGGAAGGCCTCCGGGAAAATGTCGCTCAGGACGAGGAAAATAAAAACTACTATTGTTCCGTAATCCAGGACGAGGCCGAAAAAATGGATAAATTGGTCAAGGATCTCCTCGATCTCTCCCAGATTGAGTCCGGGTATTTCCATCTGGAAAGAAGGGACTTTGATCTATCCCCGCTGTTGGACAGCATCGCCCTGAAATACCGGACGATTTTCGCCGAAAAGAATATCGCCTTCACTCTGGAAAGGCCGGCTTTCCTCCTGGTCAACGGCGATGATTTCCGCCTGGAGCAGGTCCTCGTCAATCTGCTGAACAACGCCATCAGCCATGCGTCCGGCGCGAAGGCGGTCGAGCTGCGGGTAGCGCAAGCCGGCCCCGTTGCCCGGGTCTCCGTTTTCAATACCGGGCCGCCCATCCCGGCGGAAAGCCTGGACAACCTCTGGCTGAGTTTTTACAAGGTTGATCAGGCCAGAACCAGAGGCTCCGGCGGCGGATACGGTCTGGGCCTGTCCATCGTCCGGGCCATCCAGGAGCTTCACGATAGTGCTTACGGCGTGGAAAACGTAGAAAACGGCGTGGTATTCTGGTTTGAAATTTCCAAGGCAGAATACACCAATTAGTATGAAACCCGTAACCGATCTGTAACAAATTTCCTCCATAATGGAGCCATCGGAAAGCAAAATCATTATGGAGGGATAACCATGGTCAAAACTTTATCCAAAATCGCCTGCCTGTTGCTGGGCTTGGCAGTCCTTTCCGCGGGCGGCCTGGCGCTGGCCCAGCCGCCGGGAGGCGCTCCGCCGCCGCCCCCGGACTGCGCCGACCTGCGGGAGCCGCCCCCCGACCGGGAGCGCCATCTGCAGGCCAGCCTCCAAAAGCTGGTGGAAGACGGCGTCATCAGCCAGCCCCAGGCCGACAAGGTTCTTGGCTTCTTTCAGGAAAAAGCCCGGGAGCGTCAGGCCGACTTTGCCCAAATGAAGAGCATGACCCCCGAAGAGCGTCAAAGCTTTATGGAGCAAAAAAAGGGCCCCAAGCCCGATCTGATCGGCGACCTGATCCAATACGCCGGCCTTTCGGAAGACCAGGCCGAAACAGTGGCCGGGGCCCTTCGACCGCCGGCGCCGCCTGACGGCAAAGCCCCGGACCGGTAAGCAGGCCCGCCCCAGGCTGGCGCGCAATTTCTAAACGCCAATTACGCCCTAAGAAATTGCGCACTTCTTCCCGGAGCGTTTGCTACACCCGACTACGCGGCTTCCTGCCTGAACACGGAAGATTTTATTAAGCTCCGACGCTGTCGCTTCGCAGCTTAATAAACATCTTCCGCCTAATACGTCCGACGCCAACAGCCGCCGCAGACTGTATTTGCGCCCAGGGAAGATCCACCTGCAGGATGGGTCTTCCCTGTTTTTGAGAAATAACTACAATTTTCGCGTTTAATTTACAAAAAAGTAAATGCATTTCAAATAATGTTCTAATAAAATATTAATATAAATGATTTCCAAGGATGGGTAATCTTCACAGGGTAGTGCGAAAAGGGTGTTCGCGGATGAAACTCCTGTTGGTGGAGGATGAGGAGCGATTAGTCGAAGCACTGACTTACCTACTGAAAAAAAACGGCTATTTGGTGGACGCCGCTCAGGATGGCGAGACCGGCGTCGAAATGGCAGCTACGGGGGTTTACGACATTATTATCCTCGACCGTATGCTGCCATACCTTGATGGAATTTCTTTGCTAAGAGAAATTCGCAGCATGGGCCTGGATACCCCTGTGCTGTTTCTGACGGCCAAGGACTCGCCCAAGGACAAAGTGGAAGGCCTTGATGCCGGAGCCGACGATTATCTGGTCAAGCCGTTCTTCAACGATGAACTCCTGGCCCGGCTGCGGGCGCTGTGCCGCCGGAAGGGAAAGGACCTGCAGGGCGATACCGTCGACGCGGCAGGCCTTGTGTTTGACCCGTTGCGCTGCGAAGTGACGAAAGGCGACGAAGTCATTCACCTGACCTTGAAGGAATCGCTGCTTTTGGAATTATTGATCCGTAATTATGGACGAGTCATCACCAAAGAACGGATTATGGAAAAAATCTGGGGATATAATTCGGACACGGAAATGGCCAACATCAATCTGTATATCCACTACCTGCGGAAAAAACTGAAGGTCTCCAGCATTAAAACCGTGCGGGGCGTAGGCTACTTCTTGCAGGAGGACAAAAATGTTCCAACGATTGCGTCAACAGCTTACTCTTCTTAACGTATCCATCATTTTAGCGCTTTTTCTTCTGTTGATCGTCGGCACTTATTATTTCACCCAGATAGAATTGACGCGCCGCACCCAGTTTATCGCCCGCCAGATCATGGCCCACCTCCAGGCCTCCGGAATCGACCAGTTAGCGTCGAAAACCTTCCGCCCGGAACCGGGTCTGCCGCCCGGGATGGCGCCGATTCCGGGCGGCCCTCCGGGCTTTCCGCCGCCGCCGAACTTTTTCTTTCTGAAAACGACTCCGGAGGGCGCCATCGCCGTCCAGTCTCTCAACCAGCGCCTCACCCCGGACGATTTGTCCGAACTTGCCAGGAGGACCCTTTCCGCCGATGAGCGGCAAGGCATGTTCGTGTTCGAGGAAATTCCGTACTTTTATCTGAAGACGTCTTTGGAAGACCATTCCGGCACGCTGCTGCTGTTCAAGGATATGTCGCTGGAAACCGGCATACAGCGCGATCTGCTCTCGGCTTTGATCATCGTCGGCCTGGTCTGTACGGTACTGTCGTTTTTCGGCAGCTTTTTTCTCGCCAACCGGGCGATGATCCCGATCCGGAGGGCCTGGGACCAGCAGAAGGCCTTTCTTTCCGACGCCTCCCACGAGCTGAGGACCCCCCTGGCGGTCATCCAAACCAATCTGGACATCGCCATGGGCAATCCGGACGAAACGGTGGCCGGTCAATACAAATGGCTGAGCAATATCCGGGAAGAGTCGGTCGGCATGGCCAAATTGGTCGACTCGCTGCTCTTTCTGGCCCGGGCCGATTCCCACCAGCAATCGCTGGACAAGCGCGCTTTCTCGCTCAACGCATCCCTGCTCAGGGCCGCCGCCCCCTTTGAGCCTGTCGCCGCCGCCAAGGGAATCGCCCTGACCGTTCGCGTCGATCCCCCCATCCGCTACTACGGCGACGAGTCGCGGATCAAACAGGTGGTCGGAATACTGCTGGACAACGCCCTTCGTCATACGCCGGCGGGAGGAAAAGTATCGCTGGCGCTGGCTAAATCAGCCGATACAATCATCCTGACGGTCGCCGACACCGGGGAAGGAATTCCGGTCAAACATCAGGCGAATATTTTCGACCGTTTCTTTCAGGTGGACAGCGCCCGGGCCAAAGGCGGAGCCGGCCTCGGGCTGGCGATCGCCAAATGGATTGTCGAGAGCCACGGGGGAACCATCCAAGTGGCCAGCGACGGGCCGGGGAAGGGAACGGCCTTCTCCATCCGTTTCCCGGGAACTTGAATAGCGCTAATCCAGGAAAGCCGCCGGCGGCCATGCCGGCGGCTTTTCCCATGGGCAAAAACCAGCCGGAAAAATTCTCAAAACCGCTCCTATTCAAAGAAAATTCCAACATTCGGGGCCGATGAACCTATAGAACCGGAAAGGAGGATCGCCCGGCAGTCCCGCCGGTTAGCAATACCGGGTTCGGCTAATCGCGGCAGATTTTTGCCGTCCGGGCAACGGCAAGCAAACATGAGGCAGGATGCCTACATTCAAAATTCAAGGAGGAATTTACAATGGGTATGGTCATCAACCACAATATCTCCGCGCTTAACACCTGGAATCAGCTCAACAAGAATACCAATTCCATGAACAGCTCCCTGGAAAAACTGTCGTCCGGCTACCGCATCAACAGCGCGGCGGACGACGCTGCCGGTCTGGCGATTTCGGAAAAAATGCGCGGCCAGATCCGCGGTCTGGATCAGGCCAACGAGAACGCCCAGAACGGCGTTTCCCTGGTGCAAACCGCCGAAGGCGCGCTGGAAGAAACCGAAAATATCCTGCAGCGCATGCGCGAGCTGGCGGTGCAGTCCGCCAGCGACACCAACACCGACGACGACCGCGCCAACATCCAGGACGAAATCGACGCTCTGGTGGATGAAATCAACAACATCGCCAATACCACCGAGTTTAACACCAAAAAGCTGCTGGACGGCTCGATGGGCTCTGCGGTAGCCGCGGCGGCGGCCAATGTTCAGACCAACACCTCGATCGCCGCGGGGGCTTCCACGCCCGCCGACACCACCACCGTCCTGACCGCCCTCACGGACAATGCCGGCAACTCGCTCGGCATCGACGCCACCGATACCATCACCATCAGCTACATGAAGAACGGCGCCCTCCAGACCACTACGATCACCGGCAGTGATACGCTGGCTGATCTGGCGACCGCCGATTACGGTCTGACCGTCGACAGCACCACCGGCGCAATTTCCGCCACCGCCGCCGCCGCCGGCACCGACGGCGCCATCTACGGCCTGACGTTCACCGTAACCGACGCCAACGGCGACAAGAACACCAAGGCCACCAACGCCCTGTCGGCCTTCACCCAGACCACGGCGGCCGAAGATGTCCGCCTCGACGGCTCGTCCACCATCCTGATCGGCGCCAACACCGGCCAGGACATCAAAGTGTCCATCGGCAACATGGACGCCGTCAATCTCGGGGTCGAAGGGCTCCAAGCCGACAGCCAGGCCGCGGCCAACATCGCCATTAAAGTCATCGACACCGCCACGGCGATGGTATCGTCCACCCGGGCCCAGCTCGGCGCTGTCCAGAACCGTCTGGAATCAACCTCCAACAACCTCTCCACCGCCAGTGAAAACCTGACCGCCGCCGAGTCGCTCATCCGCGACGTCGACATGGCCTCCGAAATGGCGACCTACACCAAACTGAGCGTCATCACCCAGGCGGCCACCGCCATGCTGGCCCAGGCCAACCAGCAGCCCCAGCAAGTGCTGAAGCTTCTCCAATAATCGCCGTTTGGGCCGGCAGGCCCCTAGGCTACGGCACCGACGCCCGCTCCGCCACCGGAGCGGGCGTCTTCGTATGAAGGCTCGTCGCAACCCTC
Source organism: Sporomusaceae bacterium UBA7701 (assembly GCA_002482545.1). Taxonomy (GTDB): domain Bacteria; phylum Bacillota; class Negativicutes; order Sporomusales; family UBA7701; genus UBA7701. The sequence goes on along the minus strand of DLGF01000015.1, from coordinate 225,644 downwards.
TGGCTGCGGCGAGCCTTCATAAAAAACCCTGGCATGGCCAGGTTCAGGCTATGCCTTCCTCTGCCCACACCAGGGGGTTCGCGGGATGGTTTATAGATCATTTTCAGCCGCTCAGCCCTTCACGTTCAGCCGGCGGCCGGTATTTCTCCGGGCTTCGCCATAATGATTCTTCAGGCTCCGGCCCGCCCGGAGGGTCCTGAGCTCGGCAGCTACGCGGCTTTTCTCCAGCGCAGCCGCCTGCAGCAATCCGGCGCTGAGCTCCAGCACTTCCCGTTCCCTGGCCCTCAGCATCCGCAGCGGTCCGGCCAACTCCGCCGTTCCCTGGGGGTCGCTCCTGAGCCCCTCTTCCATCGCCGCGGCCAGTTCGCCGATCAGTTCGTCCCGCTCCCGCAGCAGCCGGCGCAGTCCGGTCAGCTGGCGCTTGGCGATAAAGCGCCGTTGGGTCCTGGTATTCGCGGCGAGTTTTTCGATAATCGCCAGCCGGCGATCGAGAAAACCTTCCGTTTCATCTGTCCGCATCCCGGTATCCTCCTCCTCTTTATGACGATGAGGAGGTGTAGGACTGAAGGGCCGACAACTGCGCGTTCATTTTGCTGATATACGTTTCCAGCGTCGTATACTTGGCGTAGAGCTTCTCCTCATAGTCATCCAGCCGGTCTTCCTCCTCGGCAAGCGCCTTCTGGTATTTCTCGATCTCGGTGGTCAGTGTGTTGTCGGTATCGGAGGCATCCTCGTCGACGCCCGCCTTCTCCAGCATCAGGCCTTTGTTGCCGCTATTGTCCCGGATAGTGGAGGTGTACTTGGCGAGAATATCATAGAAGCGGTAGGCGAGGCCTTCCTCGTTGTACCGTGTAGTGAGCGCGCCGGCGTCCAGCTTGCGCACCGTTGAAGTCCCCGAATACTGGGCCGACTGTTTGGTAAAGAGATTGATAATCGCCTGCGGGTCGGTCTGGATGGCTTCCTTCAGCGCATCCTCGTCGATTTCCAGCTTGCCTTTCTCATCGTAGTCGCCGGTATCGATCCCGAGGTCGAAAATGGTCGTCGACAGGCCGGAAATCGAATCCACCATGGTGGACCGCAGTTCCCGGAGGAAATTGGTCAGCAGCGAGTCGTTCTCCAGTATCCCGGTTTTCGCCTTGGCCTCCCATTTTTCGATTTCCTCGTCGGTCATTTCTTCCTTCTGATCGTCGGTGAGCGGCGGATAGTCGGAGTCATAATCCTCTTGCAGCGCGCTGTTGATGGTGGCGATCAGCGCGTTGTAATCTTCAACGAAGCCCGTGATCAGGTCGCAGATGCCGTCGACGTCCTGGGTCAGGCTGACTGTCGCGGCTTCGGACGTCGTCGCGTTCAGCGTATAGGTCACGCCGTCGACCGTTATCGTATTGGAGCTGCGGGTCAGGGTCTTTCCGTCGAGCGTTATCTTGGCGTCCAGCCCCGCGGTCGCCGTATTCAGAACCGACAGCAGGCTGCTCTGCCCGGCTTCCGCGTCCTCCGGCTCGCTCAGCACCAGGGCGGCGCCGGCGCCGGTGTCCGAGGCGGTCAGCACCAGTTTGCCGGAAAGCTCGTCATAGGCCAGCGTTGCGCCGCAGTCGCCGGCATTGATTTCGCTGATCATGTCTTTCAGGGAATCTTCCTCCGCGTCGAAGGTGAAGCTGACGCCGTTGATCGTCAGGGCGATCTGCCCGTCGTCATTGAAGACGCTGGAATCAAAAATCTCGGATAAGGCAGCCGTAGTATCCACACGATTCGAACGGACCGACCCGCTGCCGAAGCCCAGGGCCGCCAAAGCGCTGGTCCCCGAGCCGGGGGCGCTGACGCTGATCGCCTGCACCCCGCTGTCGCTGGTGGCGCCGTCCGCATCGGTAATAACCGCGGCCGTGAAAGTGATAAGCCCGGTATCGTCGTCCCCGGTCACCGTCACCTTGTTCTCGCCCACCGCGGCGTCGACGGCGGTTTGGAGATAATCGGCCATTTCTTCGGTGGTGTAGCCGGAAAAGTCGGTGTCCGAGCCGAAGCTGATCGTCCGCGCCACGCCGTCGACGGTGATGACAAAGCTTTTACCGGCCAGCGACGAGTAATCGGTGTCCGAAGTCGTCCGGACATCGCCGGAGATGCTGGCGCTGCTCGCCAGTGTGGCCGCCGTGGCCAGCTGGCTGACGGCGATGGAGTGGCTGCCCGCGCCGGCGGCGCTGGTATAGCTGGCCGTGACGGCGCTGCTGCTGCTGGTGACGGTATATTGCTTGAAGCTTTTCTGGCTCAAGAGGCTGGTTGATGAAGTCGTGTTGAAATATTTGCTGGTGAACGCCTGGATGTCCGCGATGATGTCCCGGTAGGCCTCCTGCTTCCATTCCGCCAGTTGTTCCTTTTGCTGCAGCTTGTTCAGCTTCTTGGCCTTTTCGGCCGTCATCAGCTGCTCGACGATCGAGTCTACGTCAAGCCCCGAAGACAGGCCGGTGATCCGCGTCGTGCCGCTGACCGTGGTTGCCGAAATGCTGCTTGAACTGGACATGTCTTCCCCCTCCTTGGATAATATTTCCAGGAAATCTAGGCAATATAGTCGACAAGCGTTTTACTGATGGCCTTTGCCCCCACCGCCAGCGACGCCTCATACACATATTCGGCCGAGGCGGCTTCCGTGGAGGCCAGGGCCGTGTCCACGTCCTCATTCTCGCTCATCAGGGTGGAATAGGTCGTATAATCGTTGTCGAGGCGGTCGGACACGCTGTTGACATACTTCATGCGGGCCCCCAGGGTGGCCTGGGTGGTGGTCAGCCGTTCCAGATCATTGTCGAGGTCGGTCAAGAGGTCGTCGATATCGTCGATGGCCACCGTCGTCGCCGTGCCGGTGGCGGCGTCATAGGACTTGTAGCTGGTTTCGCCGTCCAGGGCCAGCAGAAGCTTGGCGAAGGTATCGAAGAGATTGTCGCCGGCCGCTTCGCCGATGACGTCCTGCCCTTCGATATTCACCGTGATTTCCGCGTCATAGCCGATGTTGTACTTGATCGACTGGGCGCCGGCGGTCTGATAGACATTGGCCGCGTTGGCGGTGTAGAAATCGCTGATATCACTGTCGTCGACCTCGCTGGACACTACTCCCCCCAGCGCGAGATACTGCCCCTTGAACGTCACCACTTCGCCGATGTCGGTCGACACCAGCTCGTAGGGCGCCTCGCCGGTGCTGAACCCGCCGAACACGTAGCGTCCGCCGTAGGTCGTGTTCATGATTTCGATCGCCTGCTCGCGCAACTGGCTGATCTCGGTTTGGATGGCGGCGAGGTTGCTGTCGGACAGCGTATCGCTGGAAGCCTGGACCGTCAGCGTCCGCACTTGCTCAATAACGTCGCTAAGGTCGCTCAGCGCGTCGTCGGTTACCTTTTGCCAGGAGCTGACATTGTCGACGTTTTTCTGATATTGGGCGATCGTGGCCACGTAATTGCGGTATTTGACCGCCCGGGTGGCGATCACCGGATCATCCGACGGCAGCGATATTTTCTGCTGGGACGACATCCGCTCGTTGGCCTCGTTCAGCCGGATGGCCGCATTGTTGATATTTCTGACCGTGCTGGCAATCATCATATTGTTGGTTATCCGCATAGACTCTCCTCCTTCGCCTAATCCGAAGATACCATGTTGATCGTCGTCGCGTATATTTGGTTCCAGGTGCTGATCATCTGGGCCGACGCCTCGTAAGCCTGCTGATACTTGGTCAGGTTGGCCGTTTCTTCATCGCTCGAGACCCCCGACACCGATGAGCGGCTGTCGTCGATATAGGCGACAATGGCGCTCTGGATGTTATTCTGCCGGGAGGCGTAGGAAGCAGCCGTGCCCAAAGTGGCGATGATCGAGTTGTAATAGTCCTCGGGCGTGCCGCTGTTGAACATCCGCGAATCCTTGCAAATGCTGAGCAGGTCGTCGACATTCTCGTTGTTGCCTTCCTCGCCGCTGGCCGAGGAGGCCGCGATCTTGTCGACATCCTCCGTAACGTCCGCCGTCAGCGATATATTGGCGGCCGTGATGTTGGCGTACACCGCGTCGGTATCTGCGCCGCTGGCCATGAGGTCGTCGGACGAAAGGCCGTCATAGGAGAAAAAGCGGACGCCGGTCGTGCCGTCGGCGCCGTAGCCGCCGGCGTGGCCGCCGTAATAACTGCTGCCGTCCTTGTAAATCCCTTCGTTGAAGGCCTTGGCAAAGGTCTGGGCGAACTCGTCCAGTTGGCCCATGTAATAGGGTATCCCTTTATAAGCGCCATCCGTGCCGGTCCCGTCCCGCAGATCGAGATAGGCTTTCAGCGAACCGCTGTCTCCCGCGGAAAAAGTCGCGCCCGTGTCGGCCCAGCGGATGCCGTACAGGCCGTCTTGGCTGCTGCCGTCGGCAATGGTGTAGCACTCCAGTTCCCGGGCCTTGTTGCCGCTCACCAGCGTCGCACCGCCAACTGTGACGGTATAGGTATTGTTGTCGTTTTGGATCACCTCGACGTCGACCAGTTCGGAAAGCTTGTCCACCAGCGCATCCCGCTGGTCTTCCAGTTCGCTGGCCGAAGCGCCTGCGGCCGTGGCCACGCCGATCCGCTGATTCAGGTCGGCAATCTGCTGCGCATAGGAGTTGATCTCCGTCACCGCGGTTTTTACGTCGCTGTTGACATCGTTCCGCAGCTGGGTCAGCCGTTTGGCGGCGTCATTGAGATAGGCGCAGACGGCTGAGCCGGCCTCCAGCACCTCCGCCCGGGCCGCCGAACTGCTGGGATCTTCGGACAAGGCTTCCAGCGCCGAATAAAATTCGTCCATCGTCGTATTGAAGGTGGTATCGTCAGCGGAAGTGCCCAATATTTCTTCCAGCTCTTCCAGATAACCGGACTTGGCCTCCCATTCCCCCAGCGAACTATTCTCCGCCCAGTACTTCTGATCGAGGCGGAAGCTGCGGACCCGGTCCACCGAGGTTACTTCCGCCCCTGCGCCGACGTAACTGGTGCTGTAGACCGCCGCCGGCCCGATGGCGATCTGATTGACAACCTGGCGGGAATATCCGGTGGTATTCATATTGCTCATATTGTTGGTCGTTGTCGCCAGTCCGATCTGGCTGGCGGATAGGCCGCGATTGGCGATACTGAGACCGGCAAAGGTCGAAGCCATGCTAATCCCCCCATTTCTCTTGGCGTCCTATAGCTCCATCGGACTTCAGTCTTGGAATTGTCTTTGAACTGCCCGTCGTCCCGACTGTGGGAGCCACAGCCTGGCTTTAGAACAATAGCCACGGCGGGTTCGCCTGTGGCTATTGCAGCTTTCGCTTCCGCCGGACTTTGTTTTAGCCCAGATCTTCAATCAGGCCGGCGACCAGGCCGTCGATGACGCTGAGCACCCGCGCGCTGGCGCTATAGGCGTTCTGATACATAATCATATTGGACATCTCTTCATCCATGGAAATGCCGCAGACCGCCTGCCGCTGGTTGTCCACCTGGGTGACCAGCGTGGTCTGGGTGTTATAAGAGCTGGTCGCCTTGTCCCCGGCGGTGCCCAGCCAGGAAACCACCGCCTCATAAAAATCGTCGATATTCATCGCCAGGCCGTCAACCGCGAAATAGTCGCCGGTGCTCAAATCGCAGATGGCGTCCGCGATGCTGTTGTCGCCCTCCTCGCCGCTGGCGGAAGCGGCGAGCTTGTCCGGATCGCTCACCAGCTCGGGATTGACCTGGATGTTGGCGATGCTGAGGGGCTGGCTGGAATCCACCGCGGTGAAAAAGGCCAGGCCGGTGCTTCCGTCCAGCCCGTAGCCGGTGCTGTGCAGCGAGTTGACCTCTGTCGCCAGCGTGGTGACAAGATCATTGAGCGCCTGGCGCAGGTTGCTGATGGAGCTTACGGCGCCGGCGGTGAAATTGTAGGGAAGGCTGGCGGTGTCGATGGCTTCGTAGCCGGTCTGGTCGGCGTCCTCCAGGTAGGCTTTGATGCTGCCGCTGGCGATTTTCACCTGGCAGTTATAATCGCCGGACTTGACGGTCAGCGGATTGGCGGCTGATCCGTCGCCTTCGACCGTCAGCTCATGGACGGTATCGCCGTTGACCAGTGTCACCCCGCCGATCGTCACCTGCAGGGTGCCGTTCGACTCGGCTACGGTGATATTGGCCAGGGCCGACATCTCATCCAGGAGAGCGTCGCGCTGGTCCCGCAGATAGCTGGCTTCCGCCCCGCCGGCCTCCGCGGCGCTGATCTCTTTATTCAGTTTGGCGACCTGCCCGGCCAGGTCGTTGAGGCTGGCGACGCCGTCCTTCACTCCGTTGACCGCGTCCTGCTGCAACTGCGCCAACTGGCTGTCAAGCCCGCTCAGAGCGCTGAGCAGCGAAGCCGCCGCTTCGGTAACCGCCTGGCGGTTGCTCTCGCTGTCGGGGTCCTTGGACAATTCCTCCCAGCTGTCGAAAAAGTCCTGGATCATTTGCTGCACCCCATTGTCGGCCATCCCGTCGCTGTCGGTGTCGGTGCCGTCGAACTCGCTCAGGATTTCCTGCATGTATTCCAGGTTGCCGCTTTTTACCGCCCAGTAGCTGGCCGCGGCGTTTTGCGTGCGGTAGGTCGAATCCAGCAATTGATCCCGGGCCCGGGTTATCGCCTCGACCGTGGTGCCGTTCACCAGATAGGTCCGGTCGGTCTGGACGGCGCTCTGGTCGGCGTTTTCCGTCCGGACCCGCGAAGCCCCCGTAGTATTGACATTCGCCAGATTGTTGCTGGTCGACGACAATCCGGCGTGATTGACATACATGCCTGTATAGGCCACATTATACGTGCCAAAGGTCGATCCCATGCCTCTTCTCCTTTCTGCGGTCCGGACGGCCGTCCGTGCCTTTCCCCGGCCGGCGGCCCGCTTTGCTTACGATCCGTTAACGGATCATCAGATTGTTGCCAAACCCAGGCTGGCGAGAAAGGTCCAGATGCAAGGCGCACCGGAAGAGCGCGCAGCGCCGCGTACTTAGGGCGTACGCAAGCAAGCGCTCTGAGGAGCAAGTGCGCAAGTTCTTAGCGCGTATGCGCTTAGAACTGCGGCCTACCTCTTGCGGGTGCGACGCAGATGGGTCTTTGTCGCCAGTCGGATGATCCGTTAACGGATCATGTTAATCAGCGACTGCAGGCATTCGTCGGAGGCGGTGATAACCTTGCTGTTGGCCTGATAGGCCCGCTGGCTGATCATCATCGAGCTGAACTGCTCCGCCAAATCGACGTTCGACATTTCCAGCGTGCCCGAGCTCAGCGACCCGGTGCCGGAACTTCCGGCCACGACCCCGCCGGTGAAGGCGCCGGAATTGGCGCTGGTCACATACAGGTTGTTTCCTATCTTTTCCAGACCTTCCGGATTGGTAAAGGTGGCCAGGGCGATCATGCCCAGGGCCTGCGTCTGGTCATTGCTGTAGATGCCGATAATCGTCCCGTCCGAGGAAATGCTGATGCTCTGCAATTCCCCCGACTCGTACCCGTCGGCGACGCCGGTGACGCTGGCCGTGCTGCTGCTGACCGAAGTGCCCACGTCGCCGAAATCCAGCGTCACGTTGAAAGCGGCCGTGCCGACGCCGCTGGGCGTCATGGTGATCGAAGGAGCCGAGTTATAGTTGGTGGCGTCGGTGGTGATGATTTTGCCGCTGGAATCAAATTCGACATAGCCGCTCGCCGGGCTGAGCGACAGGCTGGTATTGGTGGTGTCGAGCTCCCAGTACCAGCTGGTGGTGCTGGTGGTGTCATCCACGTAGCACTTCTTCCAGTTGACGGTCACGTCATAGCTGTTGCCCTGAGCGTCATAGACCGTTATCGTCGACGTCTGGTCAAAGTCGCTGACGGTCCCGATATCGTTGAGCGCCGTGCCCGAGGCCGTGGCCGACGGATCGAGATTTCCGTTGAAAGTCGCCTCCGTGCTGGCCTTGGCGGCAATAATCTTTTTATTGCCGTTGTAACTGTCCGAGTAGATATTGAGCGGCTCCACGTCGGCGTCGGTGTTGTAGACATAGTTGCCGTCGGCGTCGACCGTGTAGGCCTGCCAGCCGCACACCTTATAACCGTTGATCGTCACGTTGCCGTCCTCGTCGACGTCCAGGGCGCCGTTCCGGGTAAACTGATACTTGCCGACCGAACCGCCCTGGACGATGAAGAAGCCGCTGCCGCCGATGGACAAGTCGGTCGCAACGCCGGTGGACTGCGTGCTGCCGGCGGTCATGAGGGTATCGATACTGGCGATGCTCACCCCAAGGCCGATCTGCTTGGCATTGGTGCCGCCCTTGGTGGAGGTGGCGCCGGACGCCCCGCTGATGGTCTGGCTTAAAAGGTCGCTGAAGCTCACCCGCTGCTGCTTATAGCCCGTGGTATTCACGTTGGCGATATTATTGGCGATTACATCCAGAGCGTACTGCTGGGCCTTGATGCCCGATACCCCGGAATAAAAGGATGTCATCATCTAACAAGCACCTCCTGATATGCTATCTCTTCCGTCGTTCCGAAATAGCTGTCAGCCTCCCCGTCGGGGTCCGGCTGGAAATTAAACCGGCCATCCGCTGCGCCGGGCGCTTTACGCCGTAGTGCTGTCGCCGGAGCCCGTGCTCTCAACCTGCACGACCTTGTCCACGGTGACCAGCGTTCCGTCAATGTTAAGATAAGGCGTTCCGCTGTAAACCGTCACCGAATCCACGACCCCCGAGGCCGCGACCGTATTGCCCGACGAGTCGGTGTACTGATAGGTCACGGTCTGGCCGATCAAACCAAAGGCCGTGGAAGTGCCCACCGTGCTGTAGATGTTTTCCAGCGCCTGCAGCGAGCTGATCCCGACCATCTGGTTGACATACTCGGACGTATCCACAGGGTCGGTCGGATCTTGATACTGCAGTTCGGTTACCAATAATTCCAGCATGGAATTAAAATCCAAGGTGCTGTTGCTGGTCGTACTGGTGGTGCTGGAAGCGGTGCTCGTTGCGGAACTTGTACTTGAAACCGCACTAGTGCTCATTCATTTCCCTCCTCCTATTTGCGCGGCCCCTCAAGCTGGGGCATCGCCTATCTGTCAATCGCCATTGTTTATTTGAATCAGCTTGAGAAAATCGAGCAAAGTCGACATTTTTTTCAAAACCGTAAGCCTTCCGCGCCAAGCGCGCAAAAAAAAAAGCCTTGCGGCTTCTCCACCAGGAACGAAAAACGGCGCCTCTTGCCTTGAGACGTACAGGCTACCAAAAGATCCGGACCGCCAAATAAACGACGGTTATCCAAAAGGCGATGATAAACACCAGAATAGCCAAACAACCGTTGTTGACCCGTTCCATTCCGCCTCCCCCTCACGCGCCTAAAAAGACAGCGGATCACCCGGCCAAGTGATCCACCTCGCGGAACCGGTTGACGGGAGGTCAAGCTGCGTCCGCTGATTATATTTTAGGCAAGGATTATTGGAAACAGGTTTGAGCTTCGGCAGGTTTTATTGTTTTTCCTAATATTAAAAGAAAATCCGGCGTCTTATCGCTCGCGCGTTCTAAGACGCCGGATTTCCCCGGCCGGACTTTACTGCTGCACCACCGGCTTCGCCCCTTCCGGCAAGGGCGATTTATAGCCCGAGGCCCCGGCCCTGGCGGCAAATTCGGCTTTGGCCAGGGCCAGGATTTCCCCGCCGTCGCTAAGCAGGTCAAAAGCCGTTCCGGCCAGGGTCTTGGCGGCGAACTGCATGGCCTTAAACCCAATGCCCGAGCCCGAGGCCGCCGTCGCCTGCCAGGAATGGGCCGCTGTACCGACCGGCCAGGTCGCCGCCGTGAATTGCGCCAGCGGCACCAGCCAGCTTACGTCGCCGACATCGCTGGACCCGGCCATAATCTGGTTTCGGTCATCGATGGCGACGACTCCTTCGTGTAAATCCATGGCTACGATCTCCGGCGGCGCAAAATAGGCCTGCATGACTTTTTCCTTATGAGCAGGGCCGAAGGATTTGGCCAGCTCGCGCGCAAACGCGCGCTCTTCCTCCGCAAAGCAAGGACCGCCCAATTCGGCCATGTTCTTGTTCAGCAGTTCGCCGAGGACGGCATTGGGCAGCACATCGTAACATCCTGCCAGCAGCGCCCAGCTCGCTTCGGTCTCGGTCATCAGCGACGCTCCCTGGGCGATTTTGGTCAGCCGCTCAAAGATTTCCTCCACCATATGCCGCTTGGGGGCCCGGATATAATACCAGGCCGAGGCTTCCGCCGGAACGATGTTCGGAGCGCCGCCGCCATTGGTGATGGTATAGTGGAGGCGGGCCTGCTCCGGAATATGTTCCCGCAGGTAGTTGGACCCTACGTTCATCAGCTCGACGGCATCGAGAGCGCTCCGTCCCAGATGGGGTGCCGCGGCGGCGTGAGCCGCCGTGCCGCGGAACCGGAATTCGACCGAATTAAGGGCCAGAAAACTGCAGCCCCATACCACGTTCATACTGGCCGGGTGCCAGGTCAGGCACGCATCCAGGTCGTCGAATATCCCCTCCCGGGCCATGAAAACCTTGCCTCCCAGCGTTTCCTCGGCCGGGCAGCCGTAGTACCGGATGGTGCCTGCCACGGCCCCGCTCTCCATGGCCTGCCGGATGGCGAGCGCCGCCCCCATGCCGGCGGTGCCCAGCAGGTTATGCCCGCAGCCATGCCCCGGCGCGCCCGGCCGGACAGGTTCACACCGGCTGGAAACAGTCTGCGACAACTTGGCCAAAGCGTCATACTCGCCCAAGATCCCCAGAATCGGCCGGCCGGAACCGTATTCGGCGACAAACGCCGTAGGCAGATCCGCCAGGTTTCTCCGGACAGCGAATCCGGCCTTCTCCAAGATTTCCGACTGCAGCCGGGCGGCATGTTCTTCGGCAAAGGGCAGCTCGGGCCTCTCCCACAGGTCCCGCGCAACCTCTTGCAGCAACTCTGCGTTGCTGTCCAGCCAGACAAGCACATCGTTCTTTTTCATCTGGACGCGCTCCTTTCCGTGTTTACTGTTTTCGCCCCGCTTCCTCCAGCAGGAATCAGCCGCTTTGCTCCGCAAGAATCTTTCCGTACAGATAGGACCAGTCGCCGGGATTGATGACCGGAACGCTCCAATACCCGATTACGAAACCGTCAAAGGGCGCAATCACTTCGGAAACCTGGTTGCCGAAGACATCGGTGATCACCGCCAGCACTTCGCCTTCTTTCACCCGCTCCTTGGCCTTTTTGACCGGGATGTGGATGCCGCCGGCATCGGTGTGGATATAGCGGAGTTCGGCGTCGGTCTGGACGGCGGCTTTTTCGATCGTCCCGGCGAGCATCCCCAGGTGAATCATGATATTCCGAATCCCCCTGGCGCAGATGTCGATATTTTTGTCCCGGTCATAATGGCGGCTGCAATGGGAGCCGATCTCCGGCAAAATGGCGGGGATGCCCAATTTCTTGGCTTCCGCCGCGGAAACCCCCTCAAAGGGAAGGTTCTGCATCCGCCAAATGGTCGGTGTGCCGAACACCTTAGCCAATTCCCGGGTCTTTCTGGCCAAGTCGTCCACCGGCGGCTGGTACCCCACAATGGGTTCGAGGTGGAGGACGGTGCCGCCGCCGTGAAAGGTAATGATGCAGTCCGCCTGCTTGACAAGCCGCTCCATATAAGCGTTCGCCACCCGGTGGGATATGTAGAGATCGGGGTCGCCGGGAAAAATGCGGTTCAGGTTGGTGCCGTCGATGGGCGAAACCCGGCTGTTGGCGCGAAAGGCTTCGAGGTTCACCGCCGGCACGCCGATGAAGGTGCCTTTCAGTTCGGCGGGATTGATCGTTTTCGCAATGCGGATGATCGCTTCCGCCCCTTCATATTCGTCGCCATGGGTGCAGGCATCCGCCAGCAGGGTTGGCCCCGCCGCTTCGCCCCGGACCAGGATGACCGGAATGCGGACCCAGGAGCCGTCCGCATTGCGGGCGATGTGAAGGAACCCTTCCTGCCGCGCCCCTGCGTCAGCCACGATTTCGTCCAAAACCAACGATTTGTTGCTCTTCATTGCAAATCCTCCTTCAGCGTATTGACCGATACGCTGAAGAGTTATGCAAATCCCGTTCCAATGCCCGCCCCCTGCGAAAAAGTGGTTTATCCCGGACCGGCCGGCGGCCCAAGCAAAACGGGCGGATTTACGGGATATTCTTCTCCCGCTAATCCGCCCGCAAAAGTTATAAGCGGATCGTGCGGCCTTTCGCCGTCAGCCTTGCCCCGGCCCGGCCGTTTCCGTATTCGATGATCTGCAGACCGGCCAGGACATCCATCATCCGCCTGAGCTCATGCTCCGACGTGTCGATCCCCTGGGCCGCCAGCAGCTCATAAAGCACCCGGCGACCCGCATTCCGCGCCCTCCAGACTTTCAGCATGGCCTTGGCGAGCGTCTTCTCGCGGGGAAGCAGGCCGGCGAAGACTTCGCCGTTATCGGGACCATGGCTGTCCATTCCCAGTTGGAAATCCGGGGGCAAATCCTCTTCCGTCAAAACGTCGCCGCCCATATAGGCCATGTATTCGACATAGCTCTTCAGCTCCCGGACATTGCCGTCCCACGGATAACGTTCAAACAACCCGAGAACATTGTCATCCAGCTTTTTATGCCGGCAGCCGACGGCCGCCAAAATATCCTCGGCCAAGCGGGGAATATCCTCTTTTCGCTCGCGCAGCGCCGGCAAATGCAAGGTCAGCATATTCAGCCGATAATAAAGGTCTCTGCGGAATTCTCCCTTCTGCGCCAATTCCCGCAGATGCCGGTTGGTTGCCGCGATTACCCGGACATCCACGGGCAGGATCGAGGTCGCGCCGATCCGCATGACCTCCCGCTCCTGCAGCACCCGCAGCAGTTTGACCTGGACGCCGACCGGCAAGTCCCCGATCTCGTCCAGAAAGAGCGTGCCGGTATGGGCAAGCTCAAACAAGCCTTTTTTGCCTCCCTTTTTGGCGTTGGTAAAGGATCCTTCCTCATAGCCGAACAGCTCGCTTTCCAGCAGGCTGGGCGGCAGCGCCGCGCAGTTGATGGCCACAAAGGGCTTCTTCCGGCGGTCTGAGGCATTGTGAATCGACTGGGCAAACAGCTCCTTGCCGGTGCCGCTTTCCCCGGTTATCAGAACCGCGGCGTCGGACCGGGCAATTTTTCTCGCTCTGGCGATGCAATCCTGGAGCGGCTTGCTGTATCCGACAATGTCTTCGAACTTATATTTGGCTACCAGGCCTTTATCGGTCAGCTGCTTCCGCAGCTGGCTCTCCAGCGACTGTATTTCCGTCACGTCTTTCACGATGACGATTGATCCGTAGGAATGGTTGTGCACAACCAGCGGTTTTTTCGTCACCACGACGCTTTTATTGGTCTGGGGAAGCTTTATCAGGATGTTTTCCAGCGTTTCGCTCCCGCTCACCCGGCTGATCACGCTGCGGCAGGACTCATTGTGTCCCGGCTGGAGCAGATATGTTTCCGTTTCCTTCAGCCCGAAAATTTTCAGCAGGCGTTTATTGCCAAGAAGGATGTTGTTGTTTTCGTCCAGCATCATGACCCCGTCATCAATGACATTCAGGATGGTATCCCATTGATTTTTCAGCTTGCCCGAGCTCTTGAGGGCGAAGATCAGCCCGGAATGAATCGGCGTTATCCGGTTCGAATAGCCTACCAGGCGTTCCTCGATCCGGTCGTTGTACACATTAAGCTTGATCGCGATTTCCATAATGGTCGAGGCGTCGGTCACCGTCCACCCGATATCGATCACCTGGCGCACTCCCGGCGGGACGTACGAGAGCAAGCCGGGAGTGATCGCGATATCCATATCCGCGGCATTTCCGGCTTCCATGCCCGGATACACCGGGGTGAAGTCAACGTGGTTCATTCCGATTTCGTGCAGCGCCGATATGATATCCATGCAGGTATCGTAAGAATAATCCACCAGCATCGCTTTGGTTCCTGCGGGCAAATCCAGCAATTTTCTGGCGGTTTCAAGAATAAAAGTCCTGGCCAGATAAATAATCTCCACATTGTCCGCCAGATGAGGCTTGATAAAGGGAGTCGCCGACGGGGACGAAATGACGGCAAGATCTGCTTCGATCAGTCCGGCTACATTGTCCCGCAGGCAATAGCCTTCGATATCCAGGTAATCCCCCAGGAAGCTTTTCAGGTCGGCCAGGTAACGCTCCTTGGCCTCGCGTTCAAAGGTAAACAAAATCAGCTTTTTGCGTTTCAAGCGCTTCGCCTCCACCAAAGTTTACCAATAAAGAAGTTTCGCTTTTACCCCGCCAGACCCTTTATTCTCTCTTGCACCGCCAGCCTCCCGCCTTCCAGGACAAAGTCCCGGGCAGTTCTTCCGCCCGGGACTTTTCACGAAGTCTTGCCATTGGTCAGTCAGGCCCCGCTGCCGGTTCAGGCGCTCAACGCCGCCTGCGGTTTATTGGGCCTGATCGTGGAAGCGATCAGCGACGAGGTAAGCATCGTTCCGATCAGAAAGCCGAAAGCCGTGTTGAAGCTGCCGCCGGATGCCTGGACAAGATAGCCGATGATCATCGGCGAGAAGAAGCCGGCCGCCTGCCCGGCCGTGTTGATGAACCCCATGGCCCGGCCCGTGATGCTCGAGGATATGGTGCTCATCGGCAGGGCGAAAATAACGCCGCCCGCTGTGTAGAGAAACCCGCCGGCGAGGGTCTGATAAAGGATGAGCAGGTTTGAGGACTCCGCCGTATACATCAGATACAAAAATATGCAGCAGCTCAACTGGCAGGTAATAACCGGGAGCCGCTTGTTATGCCGGAATCTGTCGTTCAGCCAGCCGCCCAGGGCGAAGCCGACCGTTCCGACCAGGAAGGGCAGCGACGCGGTGATCCCCATCTTGAGAATTTCGAAATGCCGGACATTGACCAGATAAGTCGGCAGCCAGGAAACGAAACCCCAAGCCGAAGTGTTGAAAAACAACAGCATAAAGAAGCTTTTGTACACCGCCGGGACTTTGACAACCTCCCAGAAGCTCAGCTTCGGAGCGCTGTCAGTGGCTTGACTGGCAGGATCGCCCTGGATTTCCGCCAGCTCTTCCGGGGTAATCCCTTTTTTGTCGGCCGGGCGGTCCGGCAACAGATACCAGATAGCGATCACCATGAGGAGCCCGGGAATGAGCAAGGAGAAAAACGCGGTGCGCCAGCTCCAGGCCGAAAGGATAAACGCGACCACGAGCGGCGCCAGCGCCGCCCCCAACGGATTGGAAGCCATCATCAAACCGGTGGCGGTACCCCGTTCTTTTACCGGAAACCAGTTGGCCAGGCTCTTAAACGAAGCCGCGGGAAAAACGCCTTCGCCAACCCCGAACGCCACCCGGATCCAGATCATCGTGGCCAGGGAACCGGCCATCCCGGTCATCGCCGTGAACGCCGACCACCACAGTATCGCTCCCGCCATGACCTTCCTGGCCCCAAAATGGTCGGCCAGAAAACCGCCGGGGAGCTGACAGAGCGCGTAACCCACAAAAAACGCGCTCATTACCACGCCCATCGATACGGGCGTTAGATTGAACTCTTTGGCGATATAAGGAATAGCGGTGGCCATGACCATTCGATCGACGTATGATATAAGCCAGATGACAAATAAAATAGCCAATACGATATGCCGAGCCTTCATCTTCCTACCTCCGTCGCAATAATCTCATTCTTCCTCAACATTCCGATAATGACTGCCGGAAACCAAGCGTCTGGCGGACCGTGCTGACGCCCCCTTTCTTTCTGTATTCCATGCCCAATAAGATTCACCGCAACCATCCATTGCAAATTCCATACCAAAATGAATAGCTAATAGCGCGATTGATACATTTGCAACAACTCGCTATAGGATAATGCGACGTAGTTGTTTTTCAGCAACCGCTCCTGAGCCATGGCGGCTTCGGCAAACTCCGGGAGCTCTTCTTCCTTCACGCCGTAATCCCGCAAGCGCTTCAGCGGGGCGATAGCCGCCAGCAGGTCCGCAAGGGTCATTGTTCCGGGCGCTCGGCCGGTTCTCAGGACATTCGCCACAAACTCGTTGAGTTGCTTAATTTTTCCTTCCGGGTTGCGTTCCAGGTACCTTTCCATTACCGCTCCCAGAAAGGCGTAATTCGCCTCGCCATGGGCCACGTGATATTTGCCGCCCAGCGGATAGGACATGGCATGGACGGCCCCCACCCCGGTATTGGCGAAGGCGATTCCGGCCAGGGTGCTTGCGAGCAGTACGCTGGGCGACTGCCTTGCCTGCGCTGTCTGTCCCTGCCCGGCAATATCCAGGTAGGCGGTTACAATCCTTCTCACCGCCTCTGTCGCGAACAATTCCGTGATCGGATTCGAGCGCGGCGCCAGATAGGACTCCAGGGCATGAATCAGCGCATCAATTGAACTGAAGGCAAAGAATCGATAAGGCAAATCCCTTAGAAAATCAGGGACCAATGCGGCTTGGTCCGGAAACAGCGCCGTCCCGGCGATCCCTTTTTTGATATGGCTTTCCGTCTCTTCCAGAATGGCGATATTGGTGACTTCGCTGCCTGTCCCGCAGGTGGTCGGAACCGCGACAAGCCGGTGAAGCTTTACCGGCGGCACCTGCCCGTGCAGCACCTCCAGCACGTTTTTAAACCCGGACAGCGAAAGGATTTTGGCCACATCCAGGACCGTCCCGCCGCCCACGGCAAAGATCCGGTCAAACGGGAGATCTTTCATATCCGCCAAAATAGCGTTGACCATTGTATCGCTTGGTTCGCCCGCGCCGTAGTTTTCCTGGAAAAAAACCGCGGATTTCAGGTTATAGGCCCTAAGATGCTGTTGATAAATCACCGCGTTGGTCAAGACAACATCCCGCGGACCGGGACACAACTGTTCGATAAACCGGTCGGCGGATTCGAACAACTCAATTTCGGGAGCCACCTTAAAGGTCCCCATAGCCTAAGCGCCTCCTCAATTCCCGTTTTAGAAATTGGCGATCCCATTCTTTTCGCTCGTTCCGCAGGTTCTTTCCGCCATATAGCGGAATAATTCTCCTCCGGCAGAACCTTCGGGTGGTTCGAGCTATCCGGCCCAACTATCATCTATGCATGTTGCATGCCAATCCCAGCACCCTTCCCTGAAACGGGGCGGCGGCGCGCCGACCGCCCAACGGAAAGCAGCCGGGCCGCGCTGACGCCCCAAAATATTTAGAAATCAAAAAAGGACGGCTGTTCCGTCCTTTTTTTAAACCCTATGTTTTCTTGCCCGGCCCCTTCTAATGGCCGCCGCAGCAACCATGGCCGTGACTGTGGCTGTCGCCGGGCTGGTGCCCGCAGGCGCGCTTGACGCCATTTTCAATTTTCAGCTTCTTCAGGCTGCCGCATTCCGGACAAGCGATCTCATAACCATGCTTGCCCCCCGCGCTGCAGGGCTCGACCTCCCATACGTGGGCGCATTCCGCGCACTCGAAAACCCGGTTTTTCATGACATAATTACCTCCTTCAATTAGGATCGCCCGCCCTTCCACCAGGGCTTCAGCCAGCTTGGTCCTGGCCGACTGCAATATTCTCTGGAAGGTGGGCCTCGACAGTCCCATCACCGCCGCCCCCTCGGCCTGCTCAAGCCCCAGTCGGTCCTTAAGGCGAACCGCTTCGTATTCCTCAAACAGCAGCCGCACGGCCTCCTTCCCGGTCTCGCCCCGGGGAACAAACATGCGGCATGGCGGCTCGTCATCGATCAACCCGCAACAACGCCGTCTCGCCACAGGACTACCAGCTCCTTTTTGAGCATATGCTCAATATTATTATATGCCAGACAAGGGATTAAATGCAAGGGAGTTGCCGGAAATGAGTTTTAACCTAAACTTAACTTCCTGTTAATGGTAAGTTCCGTGATAAGTGCTACAATGATTTCCAGGAGGATGATTATGATTTCTGAAGATATTGTCGGCGGACTGATCAAAGGGGTATTTACCGCAAATCAGCGAGCAACGGCTGAAACTCTTAAGCAAAGCCATCATCCAGGAGACTGAGCTTGCCGTATATACCATCATCAGGCAGGTCGTCTCTTCCGAACGGGAGCACGAACGGTCCGTCCGGGTCCAGCCCGTCACTCCCGCGTAGCAAGTTTGAAGAAAGAGGGTGTCAGCTTGTCGCCGGAAAGCATTCTCCTCGCAAAGATAGAAAGCTTACGATCCCGTATTGAACACCTTCGCCGGGAGCTATGGGAAAAAGACCGGAACAACATCCCGGATAAAGAGCTCGAGCGTCAGCTTGAAGATCTCCTGATTGTATATCTCCACTACATCCGCGAACATGAACGAATCGCGGCTTGAGCAATTATCTTAAATAACCAATTCTCAACCTCCAATTCCTCCATCCCGCACAGGTCTGGCCGAACAGCCTCTCTGACGAGAGGCTGTTCGGTTTTTGCAGTTGGCGGGAGGTTTATAAAATCCCAAATAAAAAAGATCAAGCAGCATCGCTTGACCACGCTGGAAGCAATCTATGAATCGCTAGTCCCATAACGACAGGCATCCATGAGCGCTCTGGCGCCGGCGGTCGCCGACCCAGACCGATCCCGGCAGGGACTTGGCCTGCTTTTTCAGTTCGGCGGCGATCTCGCCGATCTCAAGGTAATTTTCAAAACGCCGGTTCCGGTTGTCGACAACCGCGATGGAGATCGACATAATGGGATAACTTTCAACCTGGCCCCGCCGGTTGGGCATGATTATGTATCCACGTTCGCGGTCGGCGTGGGCATAGAGATTGGGAATCTCCCGGTCAAAGTCGCGGATGATCGCGTTACATATCACCTCCGCCTTTTCCGGCCGGGCAAGGATGACAAAGTCATCGCCGCCGATGTGCCCCAGGAAATCCCGGTTTGCTTCTTCGTGGCTGCTGAGGCAGGAATCCAGAATGGAAGCCGTCAGCATGATGGCTTTGTCGCCCCGTTCAAAGCCATACTTGTCGTTGAAGGCCTTAAAATTGTCCAGATCGATGTATAGTACGGAAAAAGGTATCTGCTGAGCAATCATC
This sequence comes from Sporomusaceae bacterium UBA7701, assembly GCA_002482545.1. Taxonomy (GTDB): domain Bacteria; phylum Bacillota; class Negativicutes; order Sporomusales; family UBA7701; genus UBA7701. The sequence continues at coordinate 206,695 of DLGF01000015.1, read as the reverse complement.
GCTTTGAGCTTTTCCTCGATCACCATATTGCCGGGCAGGCCGGTCAGCGGATTGGCGTTGGCCGCATAACGGATTTTGAGATCGGTGAGGTGCTGGAGAAGGTGCATGATGGAAACCGTCCCGAGGTAGAGGCCGTCGCGGACGATGATGACCAAATCGTATACCCTGGCCGTGTCGCGGCGATTCATGACCATCTTCGAAACCGTTTCCAGCGAAAGGGTCGCCTCCACGATGAGGGGCTGCTTATCCATCACCAGTTCCACCGGACGCTGGTAATACAGCGCCACCCCGTACCGAGCCCCCAGTTGAAAGTACAGCTGGTTCCTCATCAGCAGGCCGATGGGCTTCCCCTCCTCCTGGATGACGACGCCCTCGTATTCGTCGGTTAACAGCGGCTCGACATCGCTGACCAGCGTTTTTCGGGAAGTGGCGGGACTGTATTGGACGATATCGCCGATCGAGAGATCGTTAACCCCGGATAGCGTTACCCGGGAGTCCAGCTTTCGCTTGGTCCTGATAAAATCAATGAGGTCTGTCCGGATACGTTGCGGCGTCGAAGCGGGAGGAGCCAGCAGAAGCCCTTGCCCGTAATCGATATCCATTTCCAGGACCATGGCCAGAATACACCTGGTTTCAATCCCGGCGGCGATGACTTTTGTTCCGATCGAATGAGCGTACTCCACCATAGCCGTGATCAGCGCTTTTTTCACCCGGTCTTCCGCCGCCTGCTTGATCAGGGAAGAGTCGAGCCTGATATACTCCGGCCGGGCTTTCTCCAGGGAGGCAAACCGGATTTCGCCGAGGCCGGGGCTGTCGACGGCCACCGTCCAGCGCCGGTGCCTTTTCAGCAGTGCCGCGGCACCGGCGGCTTCCAGGCCGGCTCCCGGAATTTCCAATACCATCCGGTCTGTAAAACGGGCCGTCTCCGGAAGGGCTGCGCCATACCGGGCAAGCTCTGCGGCACTGCGGGCGCCAAGGTCGATAAACAGCAGTTCGCGGCATTCCGCAGCAAGCTGGAGCGCCTTTTCGACGCACAGGCGCTCCAGGTCCGCTTCCGGTTTCCAGGCACCGTCTGCGGCCGAGCGTTCTCCGGGCATGCCGCCCGGGCCGGGCCGGGGTCTTCGGCCCAGCGCTTCATAACCCAGAACGACACCGCTGGTCAGATCCAGGATGGGCTGAAAACAGACGGCCGCCTTTTGCTCGGCCGTCACCTCATGAACATAGCCGCAGAGGTTATCCTGCGGCTGTATTTCGGGTTGCGCCTTGCCGGAGGGTTGCCCCCCTGGCCAAACCTTCCGGGCACAGTGTGGAAGCTTTCTCATGTATCCCCACTTCTTCTCAGACAAGTTTGACTTTTATTTTCATTATACCGGAACACTCCGGAGAATACTGTTAACTTATTGTTAAAAGCGCTCTTGCCGCCGTTTTAGGCTTTAAACTTTTGGATGTCCTTTTCCAGGCCAACCGTCATTTGCGCCAAAGCAATTATACATGCCGGGGCGGCGGGCGGACAGAAAAAGCGGGCCCCCAAAGGCCCGGCAGGAATGATTATATAATGGCATGGATTGCTCCCAAGCTTTTGGGTCGCATCGACTTGGTTCCCACGCTGCTAGGAAGGACTGATTCCGGTTATCCGGATTCGCGGATTGCGGCTCAGGTCCAGGTAGTCTCCGTCGTCGAACTGCAGCAGCGGCCTGGGATTGCGCGGCTTCTCAAACCGGACGATCTTGGCGGTCCGGCCGTCGTCAAGCTCAACCTGGTTGCCGACGACCGCCTGTTTGATTTTATCCAGCAGGACGATGCAAACTGTCGCATCCAATTTGACGTACATTTTATTCGCCAATTCTTCCATGACTTCGATATGAGCCAATGCCGTGCGGTAGGGACGGCCGGACATCATGGCGTCATAGCTGTCGGCCACCGCCAGGACTTGAGCCAGGAAGGAAATCTCGTCGAGCTTGAGCTGGGCCGGATACCCCGAGCCGTCGAGACGCTCGTGGTGCTGAAGCACGGCCAGTTTGACCGACTGCGGGATATGAATGGACGGTTGGATCAACTGGTAGCTGTGAAAAGGGTGGCAGCGGATGACGCCCTGTTCGTACGGCAACAGCTTTTTCGGTTTTAATAAGATGGTTTCGGGAATGAGCATCTTGCCGACATCGTGCAACAACCCGGCGAATATGGCTTCCATGATTGCATTCCGCGGCATATCAAGCCATTTCACCAGGCATCCGGCCACAAGAGCCACATTTAAACTGTGCTGGAGCATCGGGTCCTGCTTATCCCGGACTTCCTGCAATTTATTCAGCAAATCCGGCGTGTCGGTCAGATCCGTCAGATAATGGGCGATTTCGCTGATATCTCTCACCGGAACAGGCCGGGCCGATTCAATGGTGATGAAAGCTTCCTGCAAAGGACCCATAAGCCGCGAATAGGCGCTCAGGAAGGCGTCGTCCTGCGAGCGCCCTGTAGGGGAGGATTCGATCACGCCTTGTTCTTCATTGGTTTTTGCCACTTGTACACCTCCGTCCTGCGGCAATATTATCTTCAGTATACCTTTCAGGCTGAAGTCCGGCGTTAAGGAATCGTTAAGGCCTTGTAAAATATGAATATAAAGGGCTGTTCCCAAGTGTCCCGCCCTGCCGGTAAAGTCCCCCAAAAGCTCAGTCCGTACGGCATAAGGCGTACGGACTGAGCTTTGGGGGACTGAGTTTTGCGATCCATGCAAGGACAAAGAGACTTTCAGAATAGCCTCCCGCCGGTTCGCTCGTCCGGGCGAACTAGCGTTCATTGCTGTATAGCAGGCATTCGTACTTGTATTTTTTCGTTTTTTTGATCATTCTTTTCAGTTCAAAGGGAATTCCCTTCAACCCGCCGATAAACTCGTTCAGCCGCTCGTCGCCTCCTGCATACAGCGTCCCCAGGATGCCCGGGATCCGCCGCGCATTCCAGCCCCGGCCCAGGAGAACGGCCTCCACCTGGTGGTAGGCAATCCTGTCGCTGCCGGTTGCAGCTTCCTCCATCAGTCCGCCCAGGGCGGTTATCAACACCTCGATGTCCTCTTCCGACAGCTCGTAGCGGTGTTTCCAGATTTCCTGCAAGGGCAAGTACTGTTTTTCTTCAGCAATTTTTTGCATGACCTTATAGATAAACTCGACTTTTTGGTCAAAGGCCAGGGACATAATGCGACTCCCCTTTTTTACTTGCTAAGAAGCGCAGCTTTCTGCGCCTTCTCGCGGCAATATCGCCTCTCTCCTCTACCTTAGCAGAAACCTGCCGCTTCCATTGTTAAGGATTTGTTAAGATTCGGCGAACAAATCGTTAAACCCAGACATAATGCGGCTTGACGGCTTCCCCCCCCTTGACGGTCAATAGAGGAAACGAATGCGGCCCGTAGTATTCTTTATATACAGGAGGGATAGTATGGAACTTTTCTTTTTTGGCGTGGGCACCCCCAAGGAAACGGAACAGGCGCCCGACCGGGACATCGATGAAAAAACAAAGCGGCTGGTTTCCCGGGTGGCCCAGGGGTTGCTGCGCAGCCTGCCCCGGAAAACCAAGGCTGAACTTTGGACTACCGTAGATCCTTATTTGAACGCCTATGCGGCCTTGGTGGCCGAAGAGCTGGGCGTTAAGCGGAAATATACCCGGACCATTGCCGAAAGCCGCATCCAGGCCATTCTGGATCTGGCCGCGGAGCACGCCAGGGACCGCTGTCTGATCATTGTCGCCGACACGGAGAATATAGCCACCTGGGTCAGGGAGATCAGCGGGCTGCAGTTTCCCTTGCAAGACCTCTCAATCCTCGCGTTCCTGGTCGATACGGATGAAGGCGGGCCAAGCGAACTCCTGTGGTTCTCGCAAAGCAATATAACCCAGCGTCTCCATTGATGCGGCCCTCGGCTAAGAGGCGGGCATCTGGAAAAAGTCCCGGACTTCCGACAGCCAGTTGAATTGATATATTGCTATCATGAGCAACAACCCGAACAGGGCAAGAAAAATATAATCCACCGTTTTTTCCGTCATGGCGATCACTCTCCCTATTTATAGGGTACCGCCATAGGCTGTCGCCATTGTTAAGAAAAAAGAAAATATTCGTTAATAATTATTGAAGGAAAGGAGCGGCTGCCGCTCCTTTCCTTACTTATAGCAGGCTGAAAGCCCAAACGGCTTTTCGCCCCGTCCGGCGTCCCGCCGCGCCCCTTGCCGGGGAAAGAGGCCAACCACGCTTAACAATTTTTTACAACCGCTTAACCATTCTTTAACAGGAACTTAATACCAGCCGGCCGGGACAAGAGTACAATGAGAAATAAATGCTTTTTGTACAAGGAGGGTTTCGTTTGACAAACCGGATCTTGGCCTTGATCAAGGCGCGAAGTGCGAAAACAGTTGCGGCGTTTATGGCTCTCACATTCCTGCTGAGCACCCCCTGCTTTGCGTACACCCTTCCCGCCGCTTCTCCGATCACCGTATTGCCGATTGATCACGCGAAGTTTCTCGCCGGTCAGAAGTTCGATTTTCTCGTTGAGGTCCATGACGCCGTTTCAGCCAATATCACCGTTACGGTGAACGGTACTGCGGCCGAGCAGTATTTCGGCAAGACAGCGGCCGTCAAGCTGGACAAATCGCTGGCGTCCTACCGTATTGACAATGTCGCCTTCAAAAACGCCGGAACGCTGGAAATCGCCGTTCGGGCCGCCACGGCGGACGGGCCGGCCACCCGCGCCGTCCGTTATGAAGTGGTAAACAACGTCGCGCCCAAACGCGCCAAGAACGTCATCCTGTTTATCGGCGACGGCATGAGCCTGCAGGCGCGGCAAATGGCCCGCATCCTCTCCAAGGGCATTACCGAGGGCAGATACAATGATCTCCTTGAAATGGAGAAAATGTCCAACACCGCCATCATCACCACTTCCGGCTATGATTCGCTGGTCACCGACTCCGCCAACAGCGCCTCGGCCTATGCGACCGGCCACAAATCGGTGGTAAACGCCATGGGCGTGTATGCCGACAGCACCCCGGACCCCTTTGACGATCCCAAGGTCGAAAACATCGTCGAACTGGCGAAACGCACCCGGGGCATGGCTACAGGCATCGTATCCACCGCCAACATCACCGATGCCACGCCGGCAGCCATGGTGGCGCATACCCGCCGCCGTTCCGAGCTGAACACCATCGCCGCCTCGATGCTGGACGCCCGCCACCGGCCCGATGTAATCCTGGGCGGCGGCGCGCAGCAGTTTCTGCCGATGGCGACCCCCGGCTCGAAGCGCAAGGACAACCGAAATCTGATCGAGGAATTCAAGGCGCTGGGCTACAGCTTTTCCGGCAGCCGGTCCGAACTGCTGAGCACTCCGCTCGCGGCTACGAAATTGCTCGGTCTTTACAACCTCGACAATATGAATGTTTACCTGGACCGCGAAGTGTTGAAGAACCCGACCGTGCTGGGCGGCTTCGACGATCAGCCCAACTTGATGAGTATGACCGGCAAAGCCATCAACACGCTGAGCAAAAACCCCAACGGCTTCTTCCTGATGGTGGAGGGGGCCAGCATCGACAAGCAGCTTCATGTGCTCGACTGGCAGCGGGCCACCTACGACACCATCGAACTGGATAAAGCCATCGGCGTTGCGAAAGAATTCGCCCGGAAAAACGGCGACACCATGATCATCGTGGTCGCCGACCATGCGCACGGCGCGAGCATTACCGGCACTTACCACGAGCGGGACGGCAAAACCGGCCGTGAAGCGGTCCGCATCTACGCCGATTCCGTCTATCCGACCTTTGAGGACAGGGACGGCGACGGTTTTCCGGATAATCCCGACCCCGACGTGACGCTGGCGGTTCAGTTCGCCAACCATCCCGATTTCAACGCCAGCTACCGCCTCCAGCAGCAACCGACCGTACCCGCCATCATGGCTAACGGCAAAGCCGTCGCCAACCCCCAAACCCAAGGTGAATTCCAGCCCGGCAACATCCCGGCTTCCGACCCTTCCGAAGTTCATGCCGCCGACGACATCATTCTTAACGCCCAAGGGCCCGGATCGGAATATTTCAACGGAGTCATGGACAACACCGAAGTCTTTTTCGCCATGGCCAGAGCTCTTGGGCTTGACGGCAAGCGTGGCTTGAAGTAATCCTCCCGGAGGCGTTGACATGAAAAGAAGACTCATCCCGCGGCTGGCAGGCGTTCTCCTGTGGCTGTTATTGACCGGAAACGGCATATTGGGGGGTCTGCAACCGGAAAGGGCGGTTCCCGGCGGGGAACCGCCGCTTTCCATCCGGAGGGCGCAGGCGGCTCCCTTTTGGGATGCCTGGCTTCGCTCGCCGGCGACCCCGCTGGCTTTCAACGAGTTGTACAGCGGCGCCTCCTCCCTTGGGCTGGAATTGTCGCCCAAGCTCAAAAGCCTGGAGGGCAAACGGGTCGTAATGACCGGCTTTATGGCGCCGCCGCTGAAGCCGACCCTCGCCTTTTTCGTCCTGACGCAAACGCCGATGGCGATCTGCCCTTTCTGCTCCAGCGATGCGGACTGGCCAAGCAACATCATCCTCGTCAAGCTCAGCCAACCGGTCGATTCCCTGCCTTTCGACCAGCCGATCGCCGTGACGGGGATGCTGGAGCTGGGTACGCAAGTAGATTCGGAAACCGGCTTCGTCAGTCTGGTGAGAATCCAGGCGGACACCGTGGAAAGAGCCGACTAAACCGCGAATGACAGGAGCGATCCCATGCTGACCATACAAAAGCTCATCAAGGAATACCGCCACCCCAACGGCGAGACCATCATCGCCGCCGATATCAGGGAGCTTTCCGTCGGCCAGGGCGAGCAGCTCGCCCTGGCCGGCCCAAGCGGCTGCGGCAAAACGACGCTGCTTCACCTGATTGCCGGGCTGGCTTCGCCGACGTCCGGCGAAATCCGCTGGGACGGCGAACGCATCGATTCCTGGCCGGAACGGAAACGGGACGCCTGGCGGGCCGGGAATGTCGGCTACATCTTTCAAAGCTTCAACCTGCTGCCCGGCCTGGACGTTACAGAGAATATCCTGGTGGCCGCCGCGTTGGGGGGGCGTAAACCGGACGCCGGGCAGCACCGGTGGACCGACGAAATGCTGGCCCGGGTGGGGCTGGCGGAACGGGCGCGCCACAGGCCGTCCCGGCTGAGTATGGGGGAACAGCAGCGGGTGGCGGTCATCCGGGCGCTGATCAACAGTCCCCGGCTGATTTTGGCCGATGAGCCGACCGCCAGTCTGGACCGCGACAACGCGGCCATTATCCTGGAATTGCTGCAGGCGCTGTGCCGGGAAAAGGGGAGCATGCTGATTCTGGCGTCCCATGACCGCGACGTGACGGCCCGTTTCGAGCGGCTGCACGAACTAAAGCGCCCGGGGAGGAATCCTGTATGATCCTGTGGCTGATTGCCTGGCGGAATCTTTGGGCCAAGCCGCTGCAAAACCTGCTCACCGTCGCCGTCGTGGCCACCGCCCTGGCGATGACCGTCCTGGTGATGCTGGTGGCCGCCAGCGTTCATTACGGCCTTGTGCGGGCCACCGAGCCCTTCGATCTCCTGGTGGGCGCGAAGGGAAGCCCCAACCAACTGGTGCTCAATACCGTATTCCTGCAGGACGCGCCGATTGGCAACATCGACTACGCCATCGCCGCGGAACTGGCCGCAAGCCCTCTTGTCGACACCGCCATTGCCATGGGCTTCGGCGACAACTACCGGGGTTACCGCCTGGTCGGCACCGAACCGGCGCTATTCGAACACCGCGGGAAGGCCGGGCAGCCGCCTTGGCTGCAAATCGATCAGGGCCGCCCTTTCCAGGCTCCCTTCGAGGCGGTCCTGGGAGCGAAGACGGCAAAAGAAACGGGCTTGAAGCTCGGCGGGCAGTTCGTCTCATCCCACGGGGTGGTTGCCGGCGGCGAAACCCACGCGGGCCATGCATACACCGTCGTAGGCATCCTGCGGCCGGTGGGCGGCCCCTACGACCAGGCGATCCTGACTTCGCTCCAGAGCATTTGGCAGGCTCATTCCCACGAGCCGGAACCCAAGGCCCAAGCCGCCGTTTCGCCTGCGGACGGGGCTGACGACGATGACGACGACCACGATCACGGCGCCACCGCCGTTCTGGTGAAGCCGAAGGGCTACGCGGAAGCCCTGCGCCTGTATCAGCAGTTTCAGAAAGACCGCCGGGCCCAGTTGGTCTTTCCCTCCCAGGTCGTGGCCAATCTTTTCGCGCTGCTGGGCCAGGGCGAAAAGGCGCTCAGCTTGATCGGCTATTCCGTGCTGGCCATGGCCCTGCTGCTCGTTTCTTTCTCCATGTACTGGTCGTCGCTCAGCCGGACGCGGGACAGAGCCATCCTGCGGGCGGTCGGGGCGAGCTGGACCGACATCTTCTGGATTATCCTCGCGGAAGGCGTGCTGGTCGTATGGTCGGGCGTGCTGGCCGGGGTCCTGGCCGGCCACGGGCTATTTTCGCTCCTCACCGCTTTATTGCAGCAAAAGACCGGCATCGCCTTCGCCGGCCCCTTCCCCTTAGCGGAGGCCTATGCCGTCGCGGGCGCCCTGCTGGTCGGCCTGCTCGCCGCCGTCATCCCGGCGTGGTCCGTGGCGCGGCGCAGCATTGCCGAAAACCTGGAGGCGTAAGCCAAAGCTCAAGCTGGCGATAAGGCCCATCTGCGGAGTCGCTCCTCCAAGCGCTTGCTTGTATATGACCAGCACGCGGCTTCCTGCCGAAACGCGGAAGATGTTTATGAACGCTCCGACGCTATCGCTTACCTCCGCTTATCATAAACATCTTCCGGCCAGCCCCCTCTTCCGGTGCGGCCTGCACACGGTTCATGAATCTATTTGTAGATAAGCAACAAACGCTGAAAGAACTGACGAAATCAGGACGTACATCTGAACCTTTCTCGCCAACTTAGGTTTGTTTGTACTTTAAAAGGCCCGCAAGCGGCGGGCCTTTTCCTTTTGGGCAAAGATTAGTTTTTTGCAGCAGCGGCGGCATTGCCGTTTCGTTTTGATATCGTCAGGAATTTCAGCAATTCCGCCACCAGCAGCGGGACCGGCGTCAGTGCGATCAGCACCAGCCACTGCTCAGCCGTCGGCGGCACGGTTTTGAAGATATAGCTGAGCGGACCGTAAACCGAGAGAAGCATCAAGGCGGAGGATACGGCCACCGCCAGATTCATATATTTATTGCTGAACAGCCCCACGGAAAATACCGACTGGTGCTCCGTCCTCGCCGAATAGGCGCAAACCAGCTGGCTGGCGATCAGCGTGATAAAGGCGAAGGTGCGGCCCATGGCCAGATCGCCGTTATAGGTGTGCAGGCCGTATTGGAACGCGCCGAGGACAACCGCGCACATCGCCAGACTCTGGGCGCCGACCAGCAGTTTCAGCTTCTTGTTGAGAATGGGCTCGTCGGGGTTGCGGGGGGATTGCTTCATGACATCGGCTTCTTTTCTCTCCACTCCCAGCGCCAGCGCAGGGAAGGCGTCGGTAACCAGGTTGATCCAGAGCAGTTGGATGGGCAGCAAGGGAATCGGCCAGCCCAGCAGCATCGCGAAAAATATCACGAATACCTCCGCCGTATTGCAGGACAGCAGGAAATACACGAATTTCCGGATATTTGCATAGATGACCCGGCCTTCCTCCACCGCCGAAACAATACTGGCGAAATTGTCGTCCGTCACGACCATATCGGCGGTTTCCTTGGTGACATCCGTGCCGGTTATGCCCATGGCAACGCCGATATTCGCCTTTTTCAGGGCGGGAGCGTCATTAACCCCGTCGCCCGTCATGGCGACGATCTGATTATCGGCGCGAAGCGCTTCCACGATCGCGACTTTGTGTTCGGGCGACACCCGGGCAAAGACGTTCGCCCGGGTTACGGCGTCTTTCAGTTCGCCGGCGGAAAGCGCGTCCAGGTTGCGTCCGGTCATAACTTGATTCTCGTCTTGGGCTATGCCGAGATCCCGCGCGATGGCGTAGGCGGTCTCGGGATGATCGCCGGTTATCATCACCGGCCGGATCCCGGCCGCCGCGCACACTTTCACCGCTTCCCGCGCTTCGGTGCGCGGCGGATCGATCATTCCGGCGAGGCCGATGAAAATGAGGTCGCGCTCCACGGCCTCGGGGCTTATGTCCTCAGGCAAAGCGTCGAATTCCCGGTAGCCGATGGCCAGGACCCGCAGCGCCTGAGCCGCCATTTCCTTGTTCGCCCGCCGGATGCGTTCGCCGTCGGCGTCCGTCAGGAGCCGGGCGCCTTCCCCGGCCAGAACGGCGGTCGCCCGGCTCAGCATTACATCGGGAGCGCCCTTTACAAAAGCAAGGATTTTTCCATCCTTTCCCCGGTGGAAAGTCGTCATCATCTTGCGGCCCGAATCGAAGGGAATCTCCTGGATTCGGGGATACAGCGAGGCGGCGGCCTCCCTTTCGTAGCCTCCCTTGGCCGCGGCGACCAACAGGGCCCCTTCCGTGGGGTCGCCGGCAACTTTCCAGCTCCCCGTCTCCGCGTCTTGGACCAGCCTCGCATCGTTGCAGAGCGCAGAACCCAGCAGCAGGAACGCCAAGCCCGGCTGTGCGCCGGAATCTACCGGTTTTCCGTCCCGGCTGAAGGTTCCGTCGGGCTGATACCCTTCGCCCGTCACTTCCAACATATCGCCGCTTACAAAGGTTTTGACGACCGTCATCTGGTTCTGGGTCAGGGTTCCGGTTTTGTCGGAACAGATCACCGTGATGCTTCCCAGCGTTTCCACCGCGTGAAGCCGTTTGATGATCGCATTCCGCTTCACCATGCGCTGCATGCCGAGGGCGAGTACGATGGTGACGACGCTGGGAAGCCCTTCCGGTATGGCGGCGACCGCGAGGCTGATCGACGTCATGAGCAGGGAGCGGATATCGCCGCCGTCGAGCGCGCCGTCGCGGTAGCCGTTGAACAGCCCCAGCGCAAAGACAACCGCGCAGACCGCCAGACATAGTACCCCAAGCGTTTTTCCGAATTGCTCCAGCTTTTTCTGGAGCGGGGTGGCTTCCGACGGGCACGACTGCAGCATCGCCGCGATCTTGCCGATCTCGGTGTCCATCCCGGTGCTTACGACGATCCCTTTGCCCCGGCCGTAGGTGACAATGGTGCTCATATAGCCCATGTTCCTGCGGTCGCCAAGGGCCGCGTCTTCCTCGAGAGGCGCCGTTCTTTTCTCGGCGGGTACGGACTCCCCGGTCAAAGCCGCCTCCTCGACCTTCAGATTCATGGACTCAATCAGCCGGATGTCGGCGGGCACATAGTCCCCGGCTTCCAGCAGCACGATATCCCCTTTGACGAGCTCCGCCGCCGGCACGGTCGTCAGCCTTCCCTCCCGGACCGCCTTGGCGCTGGGCGCCGCCATTTTCTTGAGGGATTCCAGCGCTTTTTCGGCCTTAAACTCCTGAAATACGCCGAGCGCCGCGTTCATCAGCACAATGGCGATAATAACCGCGGAATCGACAAACTCGCCGGTAAATGCGGAGATCACGCTGGCGGCGATGAGGATCAGGACGAGAAAATCCTTGAACTGGCTGATGAACCGTTGGAGCAGGGTCTCCCGCTCCTTCTCCTTAAGTTCATTGGGCCCCTCCTGCAGCAGGCGCTGCTTGGCCTCCGGGCCGGAAAGCCCCTTTTCCTTGTCTGATTCAAGCATTGTCATGATTGGGTCAATATCGACCGAGTGCCAAAGTTTCATTTTGAATAGACCCTCCCTGATTTATTTTCTGTTGGCTAAAAGGGGAGCCCGTTATCCTCGCGATCCAGCTTGGCGAAGGCCCAGAAGAGGTAAATCACCGTGATGAAGAAGCCGAATACCGGGATAAGGGAAAACGCAGCCGCCAGGACACTTAGCAAAAGCTCCGCCGGTCGCGCGAGGACGCGGGCTAAATATACACCCATCACCAGAACCGAATAAGCGCTGATATACTGCGACCATCTGAGCACATCCCGGATTTCGGCGTGGGCGTGCGGCTCGGGGATGATCAAGGCGCAGTACCTTGCCAGGAACGATATCGAGATAATGGTCACTCCGACATAGCCGGTGATCTTAGGCCAATTCATTTTCCGTCCTCCCGAAGTTTCACATTGCGACAATGGAATTGCCTCAGGAACCTTCTCTGCCCGCGGTCAGGGACGCCAGGGTGGCTTAAGGGAAAATAGAAAGAGACCCAAGGTACGGCATAGCGTCATACCCAAGGTCTCGCTTATTGGCGGTCAGCCAACGGATGAGCCAGGTGCGCGAGCACCGTATGTTGACCCATCCTCTCTCAAAGCTACTCCCCTAAGAAGTAGTATTTGTTTTAGCAACATTGTAAAATACGGTTCGGTATTTGTCAAGATATTTGCCCGCCGGTTTGCCGTGGCCTTGCCAAACAAATTGGCGAAGGCCGGCTCTTCCGCCTTAGGGCCGGATAAAGCGCAGGCAACTACTGCTGTTCGAACAGCGGCGTCGAGAGATACCGCTCGCCGGTATCCGGCAGCAGCGCAACGATTGTTTTCCCTTTATTCTCGGGCCGGGCCGCCACCTGGGTGGCCGCGAAGACGGCCGCGCCGCTCGATATGCCGACCAGCAGCCCTTCGGTTCTGGCCAGTTTGCGGGCGGTGTCGAAGGCTTCCTCATTTTTGACTGTGAAGATTTCATCCACGGTCTTGAGGTTCAGAACATCAGGCACAAATCCGGGGCCAATGCCCTGAATCCGGTGGGGCCCCGGGTTGCCGCCGGAAAGGACGGGCGAGTCGGAGGGCTCGACGGCGATGATTTTTACAGCCGGGTTCCGCTGCTTGAGGACCTCCCCCACCCCGGTGACGGTGCCGCCGGTGCCCACGCCGCTGACAAAAATGTCCACCTGGCCGTCGGTGTCTTTCCAGATTTCTTCCGCCGTGGTTTGGCGGTGAATCTCCGGATTGGCCGGATTATTGAACTGCTGGGGAACAAAGGAATTCGGCGTTTCCGCCGCCAGTTCCTCGGCCCGGCGAACCGCCCCCTTCATGCCTTCCGGCCCCGGGGTGAGCACCAGCTCCGCTCCCAGCGCTTTCAGCAGCGTCCGCCGTTCGATGCTCATGGTCTCCGGCATGGTGAGGATGAGGCGGTAGCCTTTGGCGGCGGCCACGAAGGCCAGGGCAATGCCGGTATTGCCGCTCGTCGGCTCGATGATCACCGTATCTTTATTGATAAGCCCCTTGTTCTCCGCATCCTGGATCATGGCGTAGCCGATGCGGTCCTTGACGCTGCTGAGCGGATTGAAATACTCCAGTTTGGCCAGCAGCGTCGCCGGCAGTCCCTGTTCCTTGCCGTAATTGCCCAGCTCCAGCAGGGGAGTGTTGCCGATCAGATCGGTCAATTTCTTTGCTATTTTAGCCATCTTGTCCAACCTCCTGTTTATTTTGTTTCCAGCAATCGATTCATGCTGCCCATGTGATACCCCGCGAGATCAAGGGTCACAAAGGCAAAACCCAGTTTTCTGAGGGCCGCCGCCACCTCGTTCGCCGCCGCCGGCTCCGTCAGAACCGGGATTTCTTCAGGCGCTACTTCGATCCGGGCCAGCCGGCCGTGGTGCCTGACCCGCACCTGCCCTTTGCAGTAGCGTTTCAGAAAAGCTTCGGCTTTCTCGATTTGGCCCAGGTTTTCCTTGGTCACAGCCTGCCCGTAGGCTACCCGGGAGGACAGGCAGGCGGCGCTGGGTTTGTCCCAGGTGGGCAATCCCCAATTCTTCGACAAATCCCGGATATCCTGCTTGGAAAGCTCCGCCTCCAGGAGCGGGCTCCGTACCGTGGGCAACTCGGTCACCGCCCGCAGCCCCGGCCGGTAATCCGACCGGTCGTCCGCGTTGGAGCCTTCCAGCACCCATTCGAATCCGTGTTCAGCCGCCCAGTCCGCCAGCGCCCCGAACCGCCCCTTTTTGCAGTAGTAGCATCGGTCGCCATCGTTGCGGACAAAATCGGGACTATCCAGCTCACTATTGTACAGCAGCACATGGCGAATGCCGACTTGCGCCGCCAGGGCGACGGCTTCTTCTTTTTCGCTCTCCGGCAAGGTGGCCGAATAGGCGGTAATCGCTATTGCTCCGCCACCCAGCGCCCGGTGAGCCGCGGCCGCCAGAAAGGTGCTGTCCGCACCGCCGGAAAAACCAATGACGGCGCTTTTCAAATCAACCAGGATTTTATTCAGATCCCTCAGCTTTGTTTCAAGGTCCGGAATCAGTCTCACCTCCGTGGATTTTGTTTGCGCCGGCAGCAGCTATTTTTCCCCGGCTTGCGCATCCCTAGCCGGGACGGTCGGATGCCGGAGCGGGCGGGCTCTATTCCCCCCATCGACTTTCCGTTAATAAAAAAGACTAAGAAACCATCCTGTGGGAGGATAATTCTTAGCCTTCAGTCTTCTGATCAGCTTACATATTTAATTTAATCCAGTTTATCATGAACAGCCGGTCCGCGTCAATCGAAATCCCGGCGGTTTCAGATTATCGCCTGCGCCAAATCGGCGATAATATCCCCAGCGTCCTCAATGCCGACCGACAGTCTGAGCAGTCTGTCGGTGATGCCCAGTTCCTCCCGCAGGGCCGGCGGAATATCGGCATGGGTCTGCACCGCCGGAAAAGTAATCAGCGACTCGACGCCCCCCAGGCTTTCCGCAAATTTCACCAGTTTCACCCGGCTCAGTATCCGGGGCGCAAGCGCGGCCTCGTCCACTTCAAAAGCCAGCATGCCCCCATAGCCGGAAGCTTGGGAATCGTGGAGCTCCTTGCCCGGATGGCCGTCCAGCCCGGGATAGTGAACTGCGGAAATCCGCGGGTGGCGGACCAGCCACTCGGCGATTTGCCGGGCGTTGCTGTCATGTTTGTCCATGCGAAGGGCCAGGGTTTTGATTCCCCGGATAAGCAGCCAGCTGTCACCGGGGCTGAGGACGCCTCCCGTGGAATTCTGGATGAAGGCAACCCGGTCGGCCAGTTCCTTCTCCCGGGCCGCCACCAGCCCGCACAGCAGGTCATTATGACCGGCGAGATACTTGGTGCCGCTGTGGATGACAAGGTCCGCCCCCAGGGTCAGCGGCCGCTGAAAATAGGGGGTGAGGAAAGTGTTGTCCACGATGGTGTGCAGGCCGTGCCGGCGCGCCAGCGCGACAATGCCGCGGATATCGGCGATCTTCATCAGCGGATTGGTCGGCGTTTCCACCAGAATCCCCTTGGTGGCCGGCGTGACCGCCGCCGCCACCGTCCGGACGTCGCTGGTATCGGCGAAGGTAACGCTCAGGCCCAGCCGGCTGAATACCTTGTCCAGCACCCGGTAGGTCCCCCCGTAACAGTCCGACACGACCGCCAGGTGGTCGCCGCTGTTGTACAGCATAAGCACCGCCGTGACCGCCGCCATTCCTGAGGAAAATGCGCAGCCCCCGGCCCCTTCTTCCAGGAGGGCGATGGCCTCTTCAGCAGCCATGCGGGTGGGGTTTTTGGTGCGGGTGTAATCGAAACCGGTGCTCTGGCCCAAAGCCGGGTGGCGGAAGGTCGCTGTCTGGTAGATGGGGGTGCTGATGGCGCCGGTTTTTTCGTCGGTACAGCCGCCGACATGAACGATTTTGGACGTGATCTTCATTGCAATGCCTCCCTTTGTCATCCTCAGTGAAATAAAATACCCCTTTCCAGAGGAAAGGGGCTTCCGCGCCGCTGCTTCCTCTTATCTCTCAGGCCGTTCAGCCTGCTGGAATTAGCACCTCGCGCCTAAGCGCCGGTTGCCGGGTGTCATCGGGCCAGTCCCTCGACCACTCTGGATAAGAAGTTGAACTATGAAATTGCAACAATAATATCATGTGGGCATATACCTGTCAATACTCGGAATATAAACCGCCGTCTATTGCCGCCGCCGGAAAAGGAGCAACCCAGCCGCCGGGTGCTCCTCACGCTTGGCCTTGGCTTCCCTTGGAGACGCAAACAAATTTTTACGTGAATGCTTTCCCCGCACCATCCCTCAATCGTCCAGGTAATCGAAAGCCAGCTTGGCCAGGGCCGCCGTCCCAAAGGCCAGGGCGTCCTCGTCCAGATCAAACCTGTCGCTGTGCAGGGGATGAGTCAGCCCTTTTTCCCGGTTTCCGACCCCCAGCCACAGCAGAACTCCCGGTATTTTTTGCTGAAACAGCGCGAAATCCTCCGTCAGCATGACCGGCTCGGAGGCTGCCAGCTTAGCCTCGGTGCCGGCCAGGGACCGCCGGCAAAAGCCGGCGAGTCCGGCCGGATTGATCACGGCCGGAAAATGCCTGGGAAAGCTCGCCGTCGCTTCTGTCCCGTAGGCGGCGGCAACCTGCCCGATCAGGTCGGCTACCTGAGGCAGCAGAGCGGTGCGCAAGGCCGGTTCAAGCGTCCGGATCGTACCTTCCATTTCGACCGCGTTCGGGATGATGTTACGGGCGGTGCCTCCGTTGATCTTTCCGAAGGAAATGACCGCCGCCTGCAGCGGGTCGATGCCGCGGAAGTGCAGATTGGCCAGGGCCTGGAGGATGGCCGCGGAGGCTGCAATGGGGTCCCGGGCGCGGTGGGGAAGCGCCCCGTGCCCGCTCTTCCCGGTAATGGTGATGTCGATAAAATCATTGGCAGCCATTAAAGCGCCTTCCCTTAGCCCGATATAGCCGGTCGGGAGCTCCGGCTGGCAGTGCAGGGCGAAAATGGCGCTCACCTCGGGGTTGTGGAGAACGTCCCGGCCAATAAGCAGCTCAGCCCCGCCCCCGGTTTCTTCCGCCGGCTGGAAAATCAATTTCACCGTCCCCCGCCAGAGCCTGGCGTGTTCGGCCAGGAGCATCGCCGCGCCCAGCGCGCAGGCCACGTGCCCGTCATGGCCGCAGGCATGCATGATGCCTTTTCGTTGCGACCGGTAAGGCGCAACGTTATGTTCCTCCAGCGGCAGCGCGTCGATATCGGCCCGCAGCGCGACCGTCCGGCCGGGGCGCGCGCCCTGCAAAAGCCCGACCGCGCCGGTCATGCTGCCCCACGGGACGATCTGTGCCCCCAATCTGTGCAGCTGCTCCTCGATCAGCTGGGTTGCCCGGATCTCCCGCCAGCCCAGCTCGGGGTACTGGTGCAACTCCCGCCGGATATGCGTCAATATCGGCCGCAGCAGTCGCGCTTCTTGCCAGAAGTCGATCATGTCAAACCCTTAGGGCGTTGTCAAGATCTTCGATCAGGTCGGCGGCGTTTTCCAAACCTACCGAAAATCGCAGCAGATTGTCGGGCGTCTTGCTCGCCGGCCCTTCGATGGAGGCGCGGTGCTCAATCAGGCTTTCCACCCCGCCCAGGCTGGTCGCCCGCTTGATGATCCGCACCTTGGCGGCCGCTGCCAGGGCCGCTTGCCGGTCCCCGCGGACCTGGAAGGACAGCATCGCGCCGAAACCGCTCATTTGGCCGGCGGCCACATCATGGCCGGGGTGGCTTTTGAGGCCGGGGTAATACACCCGTTCGACCTGGGGATGCCTGTTCAGATATTCCGCAATGCTGCGGGCATTCTCCGCCTGATTCCTAACCCGGCACGGCATTGTCTGCAAGCCCCTGAGCACCAGCCAGCAGTCGAAGGGCGAAGGCACGGCGCCGCCGATCTGCTGGATGAGTTTCAACCGCCGGAAGAAATCGTCGTCCCGTTTGCCGACGACAATCCCGCTCAGAACGTCGCTATGCCCGCCGAAATATTTCGTGGTGGAATGGACCACCAGGTCGGCGCCCAGCTCCAAGGGTCGCTGCGCTACCGGGGTGGCCCAGGTGTTGTCGAAGGCGGTCCGGGCCCCTACGGACCGGGCGATTTCCACAGTTTTCCGGATATCGGTTATTTTCAGGGTGGGGTTGGACGGCGTTTCGAGAAATATCAGCTTGGTGTTCCTGCGCAGAGCGGCGGCTACCTGTTCGGAATCCGTGGCATCGACAAAGGATACCTCCAGCCCCCAGGGACCGTAAATCTCCCGCAGCAGCCTGGTCGTCCCGTGATACAGGTCCTGCGACGCCACCACATGGTCGCCGGCCGCGAGGGTCTGGAAAAGCGCCGCGATGGCGGCGAGCCCCGATGAGAAGGCCGCTGCCGCTTCGCCCTTTTCCAGCCCGGCGGCGGCGCTTTCAAGACTGCTGCGGTTCGGGTTGTCCCAGCGGGAATAGATATAGCCTTTCGGGTAGGCGCCGTCCGGGTCCCTTTCGAAGGTTGTAGTCAGATAGATCGGAGGTGCAATCGCCCCCGTCCGGGGATCAATCTCGTGCCCCAGATGGATTGCTTCTGTTTCAATCCGCATTGTTTCTTCCCTCCCTGTCTTAGAACAGCCTTTCCCCGTTGGATCCGTGCCGGCGCAGGTGCACCCACCGGGCGTAGCGAGGATCGTCCGGATCGGCCTCAATGGCTTCCTTCTCCTCGAAATAAAGCCGGACATCGTTGCTGCCGTATAGTTTCCGGTCGTCCCCCACCGGGCAAACCTTGATGCAGATGCCGCAAGGGTAGCGATGCTCCTGTCTCAGCCGGGCATGATGCTCGGCACAGGCTTTTTTGTCCATGGCGGCGATGAGCTGATCGTCCCGGGTGGTGAAAGCCTGGGACGGGCAAAGCTTCTGGCAGATCCGGCACTTGGTGCAGAGTTCCTCTTCCACAAGGGGGTCCGGCTCCAGCTCCAGGCTGGTGAACACCGATACATAGCGCACCCGCGGGCCGTATTTCGCATTCAGCAGGACGTGGCTGTAGCCGATCGTGCCGAGGCCGGCGTATTTTGCGGCAAACACATGGCTGAAAGCCGCCAGCGGCTTTCGGACCAGCACGCCGATGTCGCCGTAGGCGTCCCGCGGCAGAAAGATGGAGCCGTGCCCCTGTTCGGTCAGAAAAAGCGCCAGCCGGTAGGCCATCTGGTCCAGGAGAATATTGGTGGTGCTATACAGTTCCGCATAATTGATCGAGGGAGTCGACTCCACGACCGGCAAGAGCACCGGGACCCCCAGAACGACGACTGATTTGGCCTGCGGCCAGATGGCCGCCGGGCGGTAGGACCGCTCGACTTCATTGAACTCGTCCCAGCGGGAAGCCGGGGCAAAGCCCGCCAGGCTGGCCCCCAGGCTGCGGGCGAAGTCCTTTATGGTCTCCTTGGTGACCATGCTTCCAAGCCTCCTTTCTCCTTCGCCCGGTTACCAGGTTGGCACAAACGACCCTTTGTACTTCTCTTCAACCCACTGCTTGACTTCAGGGGAGCGGTAGGCTTTGAGCAGCTTCTGGAAAACCGGGTCGTCCTTATCCTTGGTGCGCACCGCGATCAGGTTGGCATAGGGCGAATCGGCGTCTTCCAGGGCAATGGCGTCCCGGGTGGGAACCAGGCCGGCCACCATCGCGTAATTGGTGTTGATCGCCGCGGCGTCCAGATCGTCCAGCGACCGCGGAATCTGGGCGGCATCCAGTTCTTTGATGTTCACGTTTTTCGGATTATCGGCGATGTCCGCCACGGTCGCCTTAATCCCGGCCCCGGGCTTGAGCTTGATCAGGTTGGCCTTTTCCAGGATGAGCAGTGCGCGGCCGCCGTTGCTGGGGTCGTTGGGAATGGCGACCGTAGCGCCGTTGCTTAGCTCGGAAATGTTCTTGACCTTTTTGGAGTATATGCCCATCGGAAAGATGACGGTCTTGCCGATGGAAACAATCTCATAATTCCGGTCCTTGATCTGATTGTCCAGCCAGGGCTGATGCTGATAGCTGTTGGCGTCGATGTCCCCCTGGTTCAAGGCGATATTCGGCGTCATATAATCGCTGAACTCGACAATCTGAATATCCAGCCCGTCCTTGGCCGCCACTGTTTTCACGGCTTCCATGATTTCGGCGTGCGGTCCCGCCGTGACGCCGACCTTGATGCTCTTTTTCCCGACTGCCTCCGGGGCGGGCCCCGCCTTCGGATCGCCGCCGCACCCGGCGACGAGAACGGCGGCGAGGCCGGCAATCGCCAATACTGAAGCAAACTTTTTCATCTCTTCTCCTCACTTCTTGTTAATATCGAGCGGCTCGAATTTGCACTTCCGCCAATCGCCCCCTTTCTCCAACTGCGCCCAATGCGGCCAAGGAACCCCGCAGGACGCCCTGGCCTTCAGTCATTCCGATCAGCCGGGTTTAAGTGCCCTTCAGCTTGCGGAAACGGAAAGGCGCCCTTCCGAAGAAAGGGCGCCGGCGGCGGGTCCTTTCTTCTCATCTTCCAGGATTGCTCCTGCTGAAATTGGCACCTCGCGCCTGCGCGCCGGTTGCCGGGTGTCATCGGGTCAGTCCCTCGACCGCTCTGGATAAGAAGGGTTCGGCTATTCAATTGAGCTATTATCATCTTGCCAGCCGCCTGATTTTTTCCTCAATCGCCACCCAGGAGCGTTTTACAAAAATAATCGGAACGCCCTGCTGTTTGGCCCGCTTTTTTACACTTAAGGCCACACGGTGGCAGACGAAATCCGTCAGCACGATGACCAGGGCGGTCTCGGCGGGAATGGTTAATCTCCGGCGCTCCATCACATTCCGGCCGGTCACGTGCGCGATGCTCGCTACGCCGTAGGCGGCCAGTCTCTTATCAATAACCCCTAAGTTGTCGGCGCCTACAAGCAGCACTTCCATCATCCAGACCTCCCAAGAGCAGCCCTTCTCAGCCAGATATCCGGGCGGGCCACGGCCGCCGGGGAGGGCCGCGCGCCGGCCGGGTGAAGGAAAAAAACAAAAAGGCCAGGGTTCTGACACCCTGGCCTTCAGTTTTCTGATCAGCCGGTATAATGCAAAGCCCCCATCGCCGGCAAGCTTGCCTAACGGGGGCCGCCTGGCGGGAACTTTGCTTAGGTAATTTATTAGATGGTAGCACAGGGCGATAACCGGTGTCAATACCTGCGGCTTATTTATTGCCGGACGTCATTCATATTGTTCCACCATAGCCCGAAAGTGCCGGCAGTTCTGCAACAGATCGGGGCCATGCCGGAAGAGGCCGCCGCCAATCAAAAATATGACTTCGCGCCCGTAAACCGCCAGCATTTCCGGAACCTTCTCCAGGCTCATCCCGCCGCCGGGACTCGGAAATATGGCCTTGATTCCTCCCATGTCCGCCATTGTTCCCGCCGCGATGCCGGCGCACTCCTCCCGGCTGAAGGAAAATCGGCCGCCGAAATTGGGATAAACCACGGCATCCGCCCCGGCCAGCCGGGTAATCTGACCGTAATAGGCGTAATGGGATATCCCGCTGGCGGGGTTGATGCAATAACTTCCTTGAAAAGCCGGGTGGCTGATCACCGGCAGGCCGAGACTGTCGTCGCCGGCAATCTGCCCCATGGCGCCAAGCCCGGCGAGGGCGGGGGAAACCAGAAAGCCTCCGGCGCCGGCCGCCTTGGCGATTTGGGCCCGGTTGACCATCTCCGCCGGGGCGGCGGTTATGTTGGCCACATAGATGCTGCTCGCCCCGGTCAGCCGGTTGGCCTTGCCGACGGCTTCGGCGCACCGGCCGACCCTTTCGGCAAAGGGAGCGGAGCATTGGTTGGTAAGGCCGTGGTCATCCTTGACGATATCAATGCCGCCGAGGGCGCACCGGTAGGCAACGTCCGCCAGTTCGCCGGCGGTAAGCCCCATGGGCTTCAGGGCCGTGTGCAACAGCGGCCGGCGGGGCACGTTCAGCAGGCTGCGCAGCCCATCCCGGCCAAAGCGGGGGCCGCGGAGTTTTTCCGACAGCGCCGGCGGAAGCCGGAGCGACTCGACCCGTATGCCGGGTTTTATGCTGATGTTGCCGTAAATAACGTTCAGCAGTTGCGTGAGCTCGTCGGCGGCCGTTTCCACGGCGAAGCTGATCTCCGCCAGATAGGTTTTTCGACCGGTTTCTTCGAGCCATTCCACGCGACCGACAATTTCATCGCGGATAAAGCCCGCCGGCACCAGTTCTTCGGGAAATTCCACGGTCTGCTCCAGGCAGATGTCCCGCGCCCTGGCATGGGCCTCCTCCCTGCTTTCGCCCTGAAGCCGGTATTTTACGGCGAAACGTTCCCCGGACAGTCTCATAGCGCTTCCTCCCTGGCTGCGCTGTGAACAGGGGCCAGGTAGACCTCCGCCAGTTCCGCTTCCGTGATATGGAGCTCGGCCTGGACCAGTTCCTCGACCCGCCTGACCAGCGCGGCGGCGTCGATTTCGTACTCTTTCATTAGATAGCGGCGGCTGGCGCCGTGAGCGTAGGTATCATTGAGGCCGATGCGGAGGAGCCGCTTGCCGACGCCGTGCTTTGCCATGAGCTCGGCGGCGCTGGACCCCAGACCGCCGATCACCGAATGATTTTCCATGGTGATGACGCCCAGGCGGGCGCGGCGGATCGCCGCCAGCACCTCCGGATCATTGAAGGGCTTAAGCGTGGTGACGTGAATATGCGTTACGCCGATGCCCCGCTTCTTTACGGCGTGGGAAACCCGCAGGGCTTCTTCCGTACAAATGCCGCTGGTCAGTATCGCAATATCGTCGCCGCGGCTGATAATCCGGTTGCTGCCCAGCCGCATAGGGTCCCGGGGACTGAACAGCCGGGGGATTTCGCCCCGCAGCATGCGCACATACACCGGCCCCGGCGTCCGGTAGGCAACTTCCGCCACACTCTCCACGTCGGTGGCGTCGCCGCACTCCAAAATGGTTATATTGGGCAGCGACCGCAGCACCGAAATATCCTCGACAGCTTGGTGGGTGGCCCCTCCCGGGGTTGTTATCCCCGGCAGGAAACCAAACATCTTGACCGGCAGATTGGGGTAGGAGACCGACATGGCGATCTGGTCGTAGGCCCGGCGATAAATAAAGACCGCGAAAGTATGGACAAAGGGCACGAAGCCCTCCCGGGCCAGGCCGCCGGCGAAGCTCAGCATATTCTGCTCGGCGATGCCCATGGAGAAAAACCGTTCCGGGTAGGTATCGCGAAACAGGTCGATCTCGGTGGAACCGGTGAGATCGGCGGACAGCACCAGCACTTCCGGCTTGTCCTTGGCCCAGTTGACAAAATTTTGGTAGTGAACCTTGGTTTCCATTTGCATCGTTAATCCTCCGGCACTTCCAGAATTTTGAGGGCTTCCCGGTAGGCCAGGCGCTCGTCTTCGCCGCCGAAGCGCACGTAATGCAGCTTGGGCGAGCGGGCCCGGAGCAAAGCCAGCCCCTGGCAGGGATTGGTGTTCGCCAGGATGACCAGCGGCCTGTTCTGCGGCCGGAGGCTGCCCGCGCCGGCCAGCGCCTCAATGTTGTGTCCGTTCAGCCGGCAAACCCGGGCCCCGAAGCTTTCCAGGCGCTTTTTGAGCGGCTCGACGGTCATGACCGAACCCACCTCCCCGTCGCACTGCTGCCCGTTTACATCCACGACCACCGCCAGGTTTGCCAGGCGGTGATGAGCCGCCGCCTGGACGGCTTCCCAGTTCTGGCCCGACTGGAACTCCCCGTCCGACATGAACACCCATACCCGGCCGGTTTCGCCTTTCAGCCGCCTGGCCGCGGCAATGCCCGCCGCCTGGCTGAGGCCCTGGCCCAGCGAGCCGGTCATGACTTCCATGCCCGGCGAATGCTCGGCGCCGATCATTTCCACAATGCCGCCGTCCTGGTTGAACTGTTGCATTCCCTCCGGAGCCAGACGGCCGACCTCCGCCAGCGCCGCATAGAGCGCCAGCGCATACTGGGCCGGTGAAAGGATGAACCGGTCAAAATCCGCCCCTTGCTCGCCGTTGTAAGCCGCGCCGGTGGTGTAACGCCGGTTGCCGGGCCCCGGCGTCCCCGGGAAAGGCCCCGGAAGGATAGGGGTCTTCACCGGCGCCAGATTCATGCTTTTTATATAAAGCGTCGCCAATATTTCCGCGGCCGAGCACGCCTGGCTGAGATAACCGCCGCTGTTGGCCACCGTATGCGCCAGCACCCTGCGCCGGATGCCCCGGGCGACCCGCCGTACTTCGTCCTGCCAATCCCCGTCCGAACCCCTGACCGTCATACTAAAACCTCGCTTTACTCGTCCTTGCTTGGCCGTCCTTGCCCGGCCGAAATAAAAAGCCCTTTCCGAGGAAAGGACTTGGGGGAGCCGCTTCCTCTCATCTTCCAGGATAGAATCCTGCTGGAATTGGCACCACTGCATCACTGCCGGTTGCCGGGCGTCATCGGGCCAGTCCCTCGACCACTCTGGATAAGAGTTCCTTATAAAATTGGCTGCCGGCACCCGTTTGGGGCCGAGTCCGGTTATTGCTCCGCAACCCTGCGGTAATTTGCCGCCTTCGGTCGCAATATCTTCCGGATTGATGGAATCTCCGTGCATCGGTTCAAAGCGGCATCATCGGCCTTGCGGATGAAATTTTCTTTGCCGAAAGCCTTCAGTCCGGCGTTGATCCGGTCCAAAAGCTCTTCATTGCCCTTCTTCACGGCGGGCGCGATGGGTTCCAGGTCGCCCAGGGCGGGACGCCAACGGTGAAGAAGGATTGCGTGACCTGGTCGAATTTCAGCAACTCGATATTCATACTCATCCATTGACCACCTTGTCTTAACCCGGCGGCTCAGCCTCAGTTTCTTATTGCGCTCTGCCGGGAAACGTCTTGCGCCAAAACAAAAAGGCCGGGTCTCTTTCAGGAAGAGACGCAGGCCTTCAGTCTTTCTGATCAGCGCAAATATTGTATTGGTATAAAGAATACATCAGGAGCCTTCCGGTGTCAATGGGTTATCTGAAATATTCGCGTTCATCCGTCCTCAGACTGCTTTTGGCGCTCCGGTTTTCCGCGGTGCTAGGTATCCTGACGCCTGCAACTGGGTTCCGATCTCGCTCACCCAGGACGATGCCCCGATCCTCTCGGCTTTATTGTTGCGTTTCCGCTTGCGCTATACGCGAAACTTGGCCACTTCGGCCTGGAGTTCCTGAGCCAGCTTCGACAGCGCTTCACTGGAGGATGCGATTTCTTCCATCGAGGCCAGCTGTTCCTCGGCGGCCGCCGAGACGGTTTGGGCCTCGCCGGCCGACATCTTGCTGCGGCTGTCAATCGTTCCGACGGCTCCCACAATCTGCCGGCTTTCGCCGGCCATTCGCTGGATGGCCGCCGAACTCTCCCCCACTTGCTCCGACACGTGCGACACCATTTCCACGATTTCGCGGAAAGCCATTCCCGCGGCGTTGACTACTTCGGCCCCGGCTTTTACCTCCCGCGTGCCGTCGTTCATGGCTACGACGGCACGATCGGTGTCTCCCTGGATTTCCCCGATCAGTTCCGCAATCTTCTTGGCTGCTTCCTGGGACTGCTCGGCAAGCTTGCGGACTTCCTCGGCCACCACCGCGAAGCCTCGGCCCTGCTCGCCAGCTCTTGCCGCCTCGATGGCGGCGTTGAGGGCCAGCAGGTTGGTTTGGCCGGCGATGCCGGAGATGGTATCGACAATCTGGCCAATTTCCTTTGAGCGCTCGCCCAGCTTGGCCACGACCGCCGCGGAAGTGTTGACGGTGTCTTCCACCCGGATCATCTGGCTGACCGCTTCCTCGACCGCCTTGCCGCCTTCATAGGCCTTCCCGGCAGCCTGGGCGGACTGTTCCGCAACCTGGTTGGTGCTGACGGATACCTGCTGGATGCCGGCCGACATCTTCTCAACCACCGCGGAAGCCTCATTGGCCGCCGCCAGTTGCTCGTCGGCACCGGTGGCCACGCCGGTAATCGAAGCTGCAATCTGGTTAACCGCCTGGACGGATTGCTCCGAGTTGGCGGTGAGTTCTTCGGACGATGCCGCCAGGGTATCGGCGCTGGTTTTAAGCCAGCCGACAACGCCGCGCAAGGCGCGCTTCATATGGATGATGGCCTCGGCCATATCGCCGATTTCATCATTGCGGGTCGCGTGGAAATCCGCTCTGGTCAAATCCAGCGATCCGACCGCCGCCACCTCGGTTTTCAGGTTGTTCAGCCGGATCGTCACCCGCCTGCTGTAAACAACTACGATCAAGATTACGAGAATCGTCACAATTACGCTGGCCGCCATCCCGATTTGGCTCTGCGTCCGCGACCGATTGATCAGAAATTCGCCGCCGGCATTGATGGTGCTGCCTTGTTTTTGCGCTACGACGACAAATTGCGCATCAATTTGGTCGACCAATTGCCGTCCCGCGCTCAATACGTTGTTCAGGTCGGGAGCATTATTTTTCTTTGCGGCTATCGCTTTATCGCCGAGTATAAGATATTCAGCCAGCAGTTTTTCCAGTCGGCCGGCATCTTCATCGCTATTCTGAGCAGCCGCGTTATATTTTTTTACCGTCTCATAGCTATTGTTAAAATTGCTGCGATAGCCTTGCTCGTACTGGGCCGCCCCGTCGGGATAAAACAGAAACCCGCGCATGTTCAGCAGCGCCCGGGTATAATCAGTATGGGCGTCTTTGATCATGATCAATCTTGTTGAAGCGGCGTTGACTTTGTCGCTATATTCGACTGTCGCGGTTGTAGTATTGGAGTAGCTATACAGCACATACCCCAATATCCCGAGAAAAAATAAAATGGTCGCTGCAAAAATAATCGTAAGCTGGACAAGGATCGGGTACCGTCGTGTCGTCATTTTCTGCATCTCCTTAAAAATAAATTAACCTGCTTATAACAAGTTTATCTTTTGTTATATTATGGCATAGTCTTCCTTTTATTTGGTTACAAAACAATTAACGTTCGGTTAATTATTGCCCAACTCATGCTCAGCCTGTTCACGCCAAAAGGAGAAAGGGCCGGGGGTCTCGGCCCCCCAAAGCAAATTTAAGTGCCACAGGGACAGCTTGTACGCTCGCCCAAAATCCCTGCATCCCTGCGGACTGCGCCGCCGGCATCGGCTCCAGCCCGGGCAAGAAGCGCCTGCATGGTAAACAGCGATGAAAAGACTCCCGCCATTGGCCAATGGCGGGAGTCTTTTCCTAATGGGCGGATCAGCTTACTTAATATCATCTTCGGCAAACATTGCCTCCCAAATCACATTTTGCGCCCTTTACCGGAGAGCACCATACGCTGAACTTGATTGGCGCCCTCATAAATCCGGATGATCTTGCTTCCGGTCCGGCCGCCGGCAAGCCGAGGCTTGAAATGCCCCGGCGGAAACCGGCATAGTCAATCCGTCATTCCCAATACCCGTTTTGCATTATCGCCAAGGATTCTGTCGGCAGCCGGTGCCGCGATCGGCAGGGCGCGGATCGCGGCAATATTCTTTTTCACGTCGACATTGGGCCAATCGGTGCCGAAAATGAATTGATCGGCAAAACGTTCCATCTCCGGGAAATACGTCGGCAACTTAGCGGGCGGAAGCCCCGCGACGTCGATATAGACATTTTTGTGCAGGCGGATCATGCAAAAGGCTTCGTCATACCAAGGCCCCCGGCCGCCGTGCGCCATCACGATTGTGAGATCGGGAAAATCCACGGCGACATCATCGTAAAAAATGGGATTCCCGTACTTTATGCGCGAATTGGGAAAAATGGAGGAACCGGTATGAAACAGGATGGGAATGGCGAGTTTTTCGGCAACGCCGTAAAGCGGGTAAAGGACCGGGTCGTTGGGGTAAAAGTGGTTGTAGGTGGGATAGAGTTTTACGCCCCTGAAGCCAAAATCCTTTACCAGTTCCGGCAAGCTTGCCGCCATGTTCGGATGCAGATGGGGATTAAAGGTGCAGAAGGGAATCAGGCGGGGGCTGCCCATACAGAAGGCGGCGACCGTTTCGTTCGTCGCGACGCCGGTGGTCAAAGGCGCCACTTCGGCCAATACTACGGAATAATCAACGCCATTTTCATCCATCAGCGCCAGAAAGTTCTCCGGCTGCTTATATTTCCGGCAGAAGGCACGGTATGCATCCGGCGACGGAAAGGCTTGGGCGAACCACGCAAAGGCGGTATCACAGAAAGATTCGTACTCGCACAGGTGAACATGAAAGTCGATGACTGCTTTTTTCAACCGCTTCTCCGCCCTTCGTTTTCTTCAATCGCGCCTGCCAGGAGGGAAAAAAGGGAAGGAATGCTCGATCCATGGACTATTTCTTTACGGCAAATTTAGGATCTTGGGGACCCCGCTGGAACTGTTTCTGAACGATCAATGTCCCGCTGGCCTTACCCGCCAGCAGCGGCTCCTTCAGCACATTGGCCGCGGAAATGGCCAGCTTGGGATCGCGGGCCAGCTCGATCACTTTATAGGCTTCAAACTTCATTTTACGGGAAGACGCTCCGGCCGATTCGATCCAGCCGTGGTATTCCATGAAGTCGCCGGCATAAACGGGAGCTAAAAATTCAACCGAGTCGTAAGCGCGGAACAAGCTTTCGTCCCCGTCGAAACGAATGCACAGTTCGGTGCCGACATCGCCAAAATAGTCCAGTATTTTCGAGCCATTGACCAGCTCGCCGGCATAGTGCGCATCGCCCGCGCTCATTCTTACCCGCAGGATGACTTTTTCCCCAATCATGCTTATCTCTCCTTTACTGATCATGTATGGGCCAAACTGACTGAAGCCGGAACAGCAACGGCCAAACGCGCTATATCACCTCTTCTTTCGCCAGCTCTTCGATGTCCGCGGCTGAATACCCAAGCTGTGAAAGCAGTTCGCCATTCGCCTCGCCGAGCGTCGGAGCGGCCCTGGCTATACCGCCGGGCGACGCGCCCAGCTTTATCGGGACGCCCGGAATGCTTATCCGGCCCAGTTCCTGCGTCTCAAGTTCCAGGATCATTCCCCGGTGCCGTATCTGCGGATGGGTTACCGCCTCCGCCACGCTGAGAACCGGTCCCACGCAAATTCCCGCCGCAACCAGGGTTTCTTCCAGCTCCTGCCTGGTATAGCCGGCTGCCCAGCGGGTCATGATCTCCTTCAGATCCGTTTCATAGTTCGCTACCCGCTTCCCGTTGGTGTCGAACCGTTCGTCATGGATCAAATCTTCCCGCTGCATGATGCGGCACAGACGCTCCCATTGGGCGTTGCTGCCGACTCCCACCGCCAAATAGCCGTCTTTTACCGCATAAACATCAAAGGGAGCGATGCTCGGATCGGCGTTGCCGGCCTGTCGGGGAATTTCACCGGCAAGCGTGTTCATGATCACCGCATTTTCCAGAACCGAGAAGAGCGTGTCCAGCATGCTCACGTCGACCCTTTGCCCCAGACCCGTTCTTTCCCGGTGGAACAAGGCAAACAGGATGCCCAGGGCCAGATAGGTTCCCGCGTAGTTGTCGCCGACCGAGGGCCCGACCTTGGTCGGCGGATTTCCCGGGAAACCCGTTATCGTCATGATTCCGCTCATCGCCTGGGCAACCACGTCATAGCAGGGTCTCCTGGCATAGGGGCCGTCCAGGCCGAACCCGCTGATTGAAGCATAAATAAGCTTCGGATTGATTTTGGCGAGTTCCTCGTAGCCGATCCCCATGCCGTCCAGTGTTCCGACCTTGAAGTTTTCTACGAGAACATCCGCCGTTTGCACCAGCTTCCGCAATATCTCTTTCCCTTTTCCGCACTTCAGATTCAGCGTGATGCCTTTTTTATTCCGATTCAGGAAATGATAATAGCCGCTTGCGCCGTTTTTGAAAGGGCCCCAGTGACGGGTCTGATCTCCGGTGCCGGGATATTCCACCTTGATGACTTCGGCGCCGTGATCCGCCAAATGCATCGTGCAAAAAGGTCCGCTATACGCTGTCGTCAGATCGACAACCCGTATTCCGGCCAACGCCCCAGCCATATGCATGCGCTCCTTTTCTCCCCATAATGACCGTTTGCCTCTTCCGCGCTTTCAAGGCGATTATAGCATTGGGGAAAAACAGGCGGCAATGAATCGCAATATGAAATATTTCGTGCTGGCGCACATTTGCAATCAGCGGGTTGCTATAAAATATCTTTAATTTTAAAGGCCAGCATGATCTTCAGCCGGTCTTCGGTGCTTGCCAGGTTGCACCCGGTTATTTCCTTGATTTTGCCGAGTTTATAATTGATCGTGTTGCGGTGCAGATACAGCTCTTTCGCCACGGCCTGAACGCTTGCGTCATTTTCCAGATAATGCTTGAGAGTGCTCATGTAATCGGTGTTGTTTACGGCATCATAAGTGGCCAGTTCACCTAGTACTTCATTGTATATTTCGTTGAGAACGTCCTTTTCATCTGTGGACAGCAGTATTTTATAAATCCCCATGTCTTTGTAGTATACTTTATAGTGATTGTTTTTTACGGCGACAGGCAAAACCGCTATAGCCTGTTTGTAGCTTTTGCCCAGAAGCGGCAGCCCGTGTTCGTTCTGGCCGACGCCGATATGGATTCTGTACTTTCGCTCAGCGCCCAGATAAGACTCGATGATGCGGTCGATACAGTAGTTGATCTCGTTTTCGCTGAAATTGGCCAACACGACGACCAGTCTTTTATCTTGGACGAAAATACTGTATTTCTCGCTGACACTGTTGATAATGCGCTCGACGTACAGACGCACGACGGCAAGATACTCGTCGTGAAGCTCCTCTTCGCCGGCAGCGAGGGAAATGACTGCGGCGCAGCAACGCCAGGCCGCATCAAAGCCGTAACATTCCAGTATGCTTTGGCATTTGGGCAAATCAGCCGGGAAAAAAATCAGCGTTTTCAAAGCGCCGGATATGCTCATTTCGGTCTGTTCGCTGTCGATTATGGAGCGGCAAAAATCGCGGGTAACGTCCACCAGGCGGAAGTGCCACGGGATGGTAAACAGGGGAAACCCCTGCTGGCGGCAATATTCCTTTGTCGCTTCGGGGATGGACTTGATATATGGCCCGACATTGACGATCAGCCCGCCCGCCTTGTTGTTGATCAGCTTTTGGGTAAAACTGTTGAGCCACGTGGAGTCGGCATAGCCGATGCCCGTGGTGAACACGAGTTCATTGCCGCGTAGGAATTCGGCCACCGGTTCTTCTTCAATCATATGCACCCAGTTTATCAGGTTGTCCAGACCGGCTTTACCGGTGACAAGACGCATGTCATACTGCGGTTTCGCCTGCCGGTACAATTTCCTCAGCCTGATCGCCACTTTGCTCCCGCCTTTATCCGCATTATCCTGATTTCATTGTATCACACCTCAAAGCAAAGAAAAGCTGGCCTAGTTGCCGAGCGCTACCTGGCCAGCTTTTTCGTCCAAAACGACAGATAAAGTAATCGGCGCGCCTTGCATTTATTGCCAGAATTCGAAAACCCTCTCCGCCGCAGCAGGCAGAACTCCCTGAACAGGACCGCGGGAGATTCTCGCCTGCTATGAAAGAAGGTCGAGCCTAAGCCTGGCCAAAAAGAGTATACTATAATCAGGTCTCTACAGTGCGCCTTAGTTCTAAAATCCCGCCACACCCTTCATCATCTCGCGGTTAAGGCGGTCATACCGCTTCCAAACAGCACCGCGCATAGATCAGGCTATCGTGAAGTTTCTGAGAAAGGAAGTCCCTATGAACCGGAAAAAACAGTTGAAGATGAAAAAAGTGGGAATAGAGCACCTTGAGCAGTACAACCAGCTACTGCGGTACGTTTTCCAGGTCACCGAGGATGATCTGCGCAAGGTCGGCTGGGAAGAACGGGATATCGTCAACGCCAAATCGCCGTCCTTGGAGCAGGCCGACGTGTGGGGATGGTTTGACGGCGATAAACTGGTGTCCCAGGTGGCGGTCTATCCGTTTCAGGTACGGATATTCAATAAAACTTACGACATGGGGGGACTTACCGGTGTCGGCACTTTCCCGGAATACTCCAACCAGGGCTTGATGCACAAGCTGCTGTACCAGGCCCTGGAAAAGATGCGGGAGAAAAAACAGTCGCTTTCTTACCTGTATCCCTACTCCATCCCCTACTACCGCCGCAAGGGCTGGGAAATCATTTCCGATAAGATAACTTTTGAAGTGAAGGATTATCAGCTGCCGAAAAATAAGCAGGTTTCCGGCGAAGTCGGGAGGGTAGGCATCGAAAGCGACGATGTAAAAAAGGCGTATGAACGTTTCGCCCGGCAAACCCATGGAGCCATGCTGCGCGGTGATTTGGCCTGGAATGAATACTGGCGGTGGGATCTGGACGACCTGATGGCCGCTGTTTATTACAATGACGGCGGACAGCCGGACGGCTATGTTCTTTACTGGATCGCGGACGAAGTTTTCCATATCAAGGACATGATCTTCGTAAATGAAGAAGCCCGCAGCGGACTCTGGAATTTTATCAGCGCCCACTTTTCCATGATCGCCAAGGTCGTTGGCAACATCCATACGGATGAGCCGCTGGCGTTTTTGCTGGAAGACGCCGATATCAGGGAAGTCATCTCGCCCTATTACATGGCCCGTATTGTGGATTTGACGCAGTTTATCGCCCACTATCCCTTCAAGCCGGATACAAAAGAGCGGGAATGGACGTTTACCCTGGATGACCCGCTGCTCTCCTGGAACCAGGGAGCCTTTACGCTCCGCATCGGTCCGGATGGAAACGGCCAAGTCGTCCGCCCGGTGGAACGCAGCGACGCAAGGATCGATATTCAAACCATGACAACGATGCTATTGGGGTACAAGCGGCCGGATTATCTGCACAGGATCGGACGCATTGCCTGCGGTCCGGAAACGGTGGATATGCTGGAGGATGCGATTGAGCAACAGACGCCTTATTTCTCGGACTATTTCTAGGAAAAAATGTGGCGGGAGCTGTGCAATTCCTGTCCCCATGTCTGCCCGACCATAAGGGAAACTGCATCGGCATGAGCGCCGTGGTGACCACCTAGACCTTCCAGGGCCGTTTGAGAATAATGCGCCAGCGCTTTCCTCATTGAATCTTCTGCGAAAAAAGCTTTAATATGTGCTCTTTATCTGCTGTTGTTCTCAATATCTCGACATTGTTCGTATCCATGCAAACAATCGCAATATCGCTCAAAATTTCAATATGCGCACCGTCTTTTCCCGCTATGCCAAACATTGCATAAGCTTTTTCACCGTCAAAATCTACGCCAGAAGGAATTTGAATAAAAGAAATACCTGATTCCAGAATATTTTTTTCCGAATTTGCAACTCCATGAGGTATGGCAACATGATTTCCTACATAAACAGTTGCGACCTTTTCCCTTTCAATCATGTCATCAATATATTCTTTTTTAACATATCCCTGTTGAAGCAGAATATTGCCACAGGCTTCAATCGCTTCCCACTTATCGGAAAAACAGGCGTTTAAAACAATATTATCTTTTGTCATAAGTGCTTGTGCCATTATCATACCTCTTCGTGTAAATATTATTTGCGGTGTTGGAAACTCGTGGTCTTATTCCTCTATCGTTTGATTTCAGACAGGCCGACGGAACGCCAGGCCATCATCCTTGACCGATCAGTGATCAGGATAAATTGCTCCTCCGCTCCGTCGCTGCCTTGGAATTATTTTAGCCGGCGCTTTTTGGGTTTGGCCTGCTCTTTTCTATTTCACCATGACTCCATAGCCTGTCTTTCCATTAGTTATCCTGCTGTTTTATTTTTGCAATAACTTCATCATAAGCTTTGGCATTTAAAAGATTATCCACTGCAAATACCGGAATATGTAATTCAGTTGATTCCAATTCATTTCTTACCCTTGCTTCTAAAGGCTCGCTGGTAATAATCAAATCACCGTGTTTTATATTTTCTTTAATTTTTGCAACTGAAGAATGAATTACGTCTACCTTCAGCATTGCTTTTGTCAATTTAGTTTTCATGATCGATTCACCCATTACACTTGACCCCATACCCGCATCACAAGCAAAAACGATACGGCTAATGGTCTGGGAAAGAATCGGAGAATGAGTTTCGGTATGGGCATTTTCCGGCCGGATAGTATGATTTTGAACTTTTACTGTCGCATCTTCATCTTCCTCTTTTGCTTTAGTGGCTTTTAGAACAAAACCGCCAACAAGCAAAGCTACAATGGCTCCGGCAACATATGAAATAACATTTACAATAATGCTTTCTTTGGGCGAAACAGCTAATAGCGCAAAGAAACTCCCTGGCGAGATTGGGCCAACAGTTCCGCCTCCAAATTCTTGTATGATAAATAAAGATGTCATACTGCCGGCGATTTGACCAATAATAACAACTGGCCGACTTAATACAAATGGATATACAACCTCGCCAATACCGCCAAAAAAGTTAATTATCGCTGCGCCAGGCGCCGCTTTTTTGGCAGTCCCGCTACCAAAAAAGGCAAAGGCCAAGGCTGTACCAAAAACACAACCATTATTGGCTTCAATCATAAACAAAAGAGACTTTCCTGTTTCAGCTGCTTGTTGAAGACCCAATGGTTCCATAATCCCATGATTAATTGCGTTATTCAAAAACAGCACTTTCCCTGGCTGGACGAAAATTCCCAATAAAGGCAGAATCGAGTGATTTAATAAGAAAGTAACCCCACCGTTTAGTATTCCAAGGAGGAATTCAATGACCGGCACAACGCCGAAAAAACCAAAAACCATTAATGAAGCCCCAATAATCCCCAAGGAAAAATTGTTAACCAGCATTTCCATTCCTGGCTTAATTTTTCCGTCAAACAATTTATCCACTTTCTTTAAACACCATGCCGCAAACGGTCCCATGAACATAGCGCCAGCCAACATATTAATATTGGCTCCCAAAATCAAGCCCATAGTTGCCATTGCCCCTATAACGCCGCCTCTTTGGCCATAAACGTTATAACCGCCTGTATAACCAATCAACATAGGCATTAAATATTTTATGGTAGGTGCTATCATACTGCCTATAGTTGCATTAGGCATCCACCCTGTAGGGATAAATAACGCGGCAAGTATCCCCCATCCCATGAAAACCCCGATATTAGGCATAACTTCTGCACTCAAAAACGCGCCCATTTTTTGAACTTTTATTTGCATAGAGACACCCATTATCTACGCCTCCATTTTTTATCTTCAAATTTTCCAGTATTATTGATATAATTATGTAATTGCAGTAGAAATATAGGATAACGTCTCCTCTATTGAAGCAAAAGCTAGAATCGCCGCCAAACGATTTATTTCGGCTTTTGCTTCATTCTACTGCAAGTTTGCATGTCGTTTATCCATATATTCATTCGAAATGCCTTTTTTTTCTTTTATATAAAAAGAAATGGCGTCGCCTGCTATCAATACAGATTGCTCAAATAGCGAACCTGCGTGTTGTACTGATTGTACTTTTGTTTTAGCAGGTATGGACAAAAAACAATCGGAAATTAGCGGATTTTCTGATAAGGATGTAATCAATAAAACTTTAGCCCCGGCTTTCCTTGCGGTTTCAATATGATTCAACGTTGCCTTTGTCTTAGCTGAAGAAGAGACAGCAATCAGCAGATCGCCCTTTCCTATTGCAGGCGTACTCGCATCGCCGGCTACATACGCATCAAACCCTAGATGCATAAAGCGAATGGCTAAAGCTTTTACCATATTTCCTGATCGACCCATCCCGCTGAAAAATATTCTTTTGCTTTCGCTGCAGGCGTTTGCAGCTTGTGTCAGCTGCGTCTCATCCAGTGCTGCTGCGACAAGACGAAGTTCATCAATAATCTTTTCAATCTTATCTTTGATCACCATTTAATTCCCCCTTTTGTATTTTACCGGATGTCCGCCAATAGTGCCTCGCAACGCAGCAAGACATTGCATTGCAGGCGAATCTTTCTGCTGTGACCGGAAGCGCGCCTGTAATGCTGCTGAAATAGTAGGTGTTGGAACCTTTAACCGCATAGCTTCTTCTACTGTCCACCTCCCCATGCCGGAATCCGCTACAAAGCCTTCTACACCCGTTAATTTAGAATCCGGTTTAAGTGCTTCGATCATCTTTTCTAAAATATGCGAACGTATTGAGCAGCCATTTTGATAAGCACTCAAAACAGAAATAATATCAATATCAATTTCAGAGGCTGCCAGCATTTCATAGCCTTCAGCATAGGCTTGCATTAACGCGTATTCAACACCATTATGTATTGTTTTTGCAAAATGACCTGCTCCAACACCGCCGCAATAAGAATAACCGCCGGGTGCTGCCAATGCTTCGAAAAAAGGTATCATCTGATTATATTGTTCAGTGGTTCCGCCAACTAATAAACCACAACCATTTCTAGCGCCTGCCACTCCTCCGCTTACGCCGACATCCATAAAATTAATCTGTTTTTCCTGTAATATTTTTGCTGTTTTCAATGAATCTCTAAAATCAGAATTTCCGCCATCAATAATTGTATCCCCTACATCAACCAATTTTTCCAGCAAGCCGATAATGTCATTGGTACGTTTTCCCGGTGGAACTTGAAGCCAAATTGTACGTGGCTTTTCAAGGGTTGCCAGTAATTCTTCCAGTGTTGCGACGGTTTTGATTTTCCTTTCTTTTGCCTTTTCTGACGCCTTCTGGACAATATCGTAGCCTATCAAATCATGTCCAGCCTTTGTAGCCCTTGCTGCCATTTCCAGGCCCATTTTTCCTAAACCAATGAATCCAATTCGCATAATAACTTCTCCTTAATTTTCGTAATTTTTGAATAATTTTATGTTATCTCTAATTTTAATCAACTGATTTTCCAAGGAATCACTTGATTGTATAAAATACGCTATATATATTACATCGATAATGCTATAAGCAGCGATGCGCGAAATTAAGGGCTCCGGTTTTTCGCAATAGCCATGAGACAATGTGACAAGACTGACATCAGCAATTTTTACTAAGGGAGAATTACCAAATTGCGTAATGGCAATTATTTTCATTCCGTTGTCCTTTGCCGTTTTTAAGGCCAAATTTAGGTCTTTATTGGTTCCCTCATTGCTTATAACAACAATTACATCTTTCTTACTGCCTATCGATGCTATAATCATCTGGGAATTGGAATCGGTCACCAATTCTGTGCTTGTACCCAATCTTCTAAATTTATGGTAAGCATCCTGGGCAACTGATGCGGAACCGCCAAGACCAGTAAAAACAATCTTTCTGGCAGCAAGAAGAAGCTTTAATACTTTTTCTAAGTCCTGTTTTTTTAGCATCTGTTTTACATCTTGTATTGCCTCTATATCGCGAGTTAAAACCTTGGCTGCTATCATCCCAAGATCGTCCCGTTTGTCGATGCCATTATATTGAGTGGAAACACTTGTACCAGCACATTTGGACAAATCCAGCTTTAAATCAGTCAATTTTTCGTAGCCGAGTTTTTTGACAAATCGGGTAATTGCCGAAACACTGATCCCGATTTTATCGGCTAATTCTGTAATGCTTAACTTTGCAAATTCCTCTGAATTGTCTTTTAAAAAGTCAATAATCTTTTGATCTGTTTTTGTTGAAGAAGCGTTAATTGTCGTTAACCGCTTTTCTAAGAATTCCAACTTTTTTGAAGCCATCTTTCTCTCCATATCCACCACCTCCTATACCAAATAGGAGCTTGTTTTTTATAACCCAATTATAAATTTTTTTTACTTTTTGGTCAATAATTTTCGATAATTATTTTCAAAACAGTATTGCATGTTATCCCTTCTCTCCATGTTCTAAGAGGTTCTCCATCACGACGAAAACCGCGGCTACCGAACCGAGATTGCCGACCGGACGGTACACTTCACCCGGGAAGCTATTGAAACGCAAAAAAGCAGGCCAAGTAAGCTGCTTGATCTTTTATCGCTGATTCATTTGCCGCGTTTTGAACTGCCTATTATAGATACTGTCATACGCCCTTTTGCCTGTATGGCCGCTCTTGACAAGATACCCCTAAAAAACGAGGGCAACCTATGTGATTCTTTCGACATAGGTTGCCCTCTGCAATATTGCTTTTTTGAATTACTTGCATGCACTTCCGTACATGTCACGCTGTTAAGATTATACTGAGAAGTGAAACTGATATGACGACAACTAAATAATCATGCGGCTAGTCGGCTTCGCCGAACTTTGACTCGACCAGGCCCGCCAAAGTCTCCACCGCCAATACCTCGTCTTCGCCTTCGGCGCTTATGGTGATCTCTGTACCTTTGCCCAGGCCCAGGCTCATTATCAGCAAAATGCTTTTTGCGTCTATCGTCTTGCCTCTGGCGGTCAATCGCACCTGGCTTTTGAACTTTCCGGCCGCCTGCACGAACAGAGAGGCCGGGCGGGCATGCAAGCCGGATTTATTTTGTATCAATACAGTTTGCTCCACGAGGCGTTCTCCTTTTATCAGGTTATTTGGCGTCTGCCACGGGCTCTTTGCTCACATAGAATTTTTTTATCAGCACGAAGCTGACTACGAACAAGGCCATCAGGCTTACCGCCAAAACGATGTGGCTTTGCGCAAATTCAAATACGCTCCAGATCACCGGTCCTGCTTTCATGAAGGTTATCTCCGTGGCATTTTGCGGGAAGGCAAAACCCACGCTTTTTGCCAAAACAGTGAAGGTAGGCGCGATGGCCGACGAAGCGAACAGCATTACCCCCAGGATAAACATGCCCACGATGCAGGTTTTGAGAATATCGCCCCGGAACAAAACAGCCGGTCCTATCATGCAGGAAGCGAAGTTGGCGACGTCGCCAAACGGCAAGGTGATATTGCCGGGCAGCACGACCGCAAGCATGATCAAAAAGGGGATCAATAAAACAGATGAAGTGACGACAGCAGGGTTGGCTGTCAAAATGGGCCAATCCAGTCCGATATAGCATTTCCTGCCGGGGAATTTGCGGCGCATGAAATCAGTCGCCGCTTCGGATATGGGAAGGAGGGCCTCGGAAAACAGCGCCGCCAGCCGGGGAAGGATGACCATGACCGCTGAAACCTTTATCGCCAGCTTCAAAGTATTGGAGAGGTTATAGCCGGCAAGGAGCGAGATGATGACGCCCATGATCAAACCCAGGATGGACGGTTCGCCCAAAAAGCCTATTTTCTTTTTTAAAGATTCCGCGTCAAATTTAGCGTCTTTCAGGCCGGGGATGCGGTCTATCAGCCACAGCACCGGCATTACCGGCAGCAGGAACATCATTCCCGAGTGCGTGCACGTCACATCGGGGATGCCGGTGGTCTCCTGTACCCTGACGGCCAGGTAATCCGCCAGTTTTAATTCTATTATGACGATCACCCCGGCGACAACATAGGACAATAAAAGATTTTGGGTGAAAACATAAATGACGGCGGCGGCGAAGATCTTTGTCCAGACATTCCACAGGTCGACGTTCAGCGTGTCCGTCCAGTTGCGCCACAACATAAACAGATTGATAAATATCTGCAAGGGGAAAATCGTCGCCGCATACGGCCAGGCCCAACTGATAAGCGAGGCGGCCGGCCAACCCACGTCTATGGCGTTGAGGCCGGAGCCCGTGCGGGTTAACATTTGTTTTGCCGCCGGGGCTATCTCACCCACCAGCAAAGCGGAAATAAAGGTACTGATAGCCACAAAAGCGATGCCGAGCATTATGCCCGAACGCACGGCTTTCCCCGGCTTAAGGCCGAAGATCATGCCGATGACGCACATGATAACCGGCAAAAACACGGCCGCGCCAAGGTTGACGATAAAATTGACTATGCCAAGCAAAGTGTCCATATGCTCAATCCTTTCTTAATAAAAGTCATTTTTTCAGGATCTCGACGATTTCCTTGAGCGTATTTTCGGCCCCTATGCCGGTCAAGAGGGATACCCCGGCGACTACCGGTATATTGCCGGTATTGTCGGACTTGGAATTTACCGCCACAATCAAGTCGGCCTTTATATTGTCGCCCGACAACTGGCCGAAGGATATGGGAGACACCTCTACATCAAGCCCGTTATTTTTGCAGTACTCCTCGATTTTTTTGGCGCACATCACAGAAGTCGCCACACCTGAGCCACACACGGTATAAATCTTCTTTTTCATCATTCTCCCGCTCCTTTTTCTTATTTATCAAAATCTATGATCACCTTTAAAGCATCGCTGGTCTGCATCAGCTTAAAGCCCTCGTTTATTTCCTCCAGGGGCAGCCGGTGGGTTATCAGAGCTTCTCCGTCAATCTTCCCGTCAAACAGCATCTGCTCGGCCAGGTGGAACTGCCGCGGCGTTGAGCCGTAGGAAGAGGTTACCGTCAACTGTCTGTAGTGGATGAGATTCCCGTCGACATCCAACTGGGGCGCGTCTTTGGGAAAACCCGCGAACAGCAGCACCGTGCCGCCTTTTGCCACTACCTCCACCGCTTGCCTGGCGGAAGCTACCGCCGTATTGGCGACAACCACTTTGTTGGGTCCGCGCCCCATGCTGGTAACGCTCCCGACAAACGCTTTAAGGTCGCCGTCCTTCGAAAGGTCGAAATAATAGTCCGCGCAGCCTGTCTTTTCCGCCATTTTCAAGCGTTTACCCGAGCGGTTGGCCAGTATGACCTTGGAAGCCCCTTTGGCCTTGGCAATCAACCCATGCAAGATACCGATGGGGCCCGCGCCCAGGATTAATATCTCGTCGCCCAACCTGGCGTCTATCACTTCCTGCCCGTTCAGGGCCGAAACCACGGGATCACCTAAAGCGGCTACTTCATAGGATATGCTGTCGGGTATTTTGACACAGGTGCCAACTTCCAGCGTCTTGCCTGGGATAAGGATATACTCCGCGAAAGCTCCGGGGTAATGTATGCCCAGGTTTTTCCGGTCTTCACAAAGGTTTTGCCAGCCTCTTTCGCAGTACCAGCAATGCCCGCAAGGTATGCCCGGATGCACGCTCACCCGATCGCCCACTTTGACGCCGGTGATGTTCGCGCCCACCGCCACCACGTCGCCTGCAAATTCATGGCCCAAGACCGTCGGTTTGCTTATTTTGGGATGTCCGTGTTCATAAGTCCGCAAATCCGAACCGCACAGCGCCGCCGCCCTTACTTTCAGTAGATACTCGTCCGGCCCCACGGCCGGTTTTTCCCATTCTTCAATGGTTATATTCCCAACCTTGTTAAAAACTGCTGCTTTCACCCTTTACCCCTCCTTTGATCTGTTTGAATATTTCAGTAAAGCTCTTTGCTTTTTCATATATCTGCTCATAATCGCCGGCCGCGACAGCCGCTTTGCTTACCAGCTCGCCGCCAATGCCGGCGCTGGACGCGCCCGCCTGTAAAAAGCCCGCGAAATTATCCTCATTGACGCCGCCGACAGCCATGACCTCCAACTGATCCAGCGGTCCCAGCAGTTGCTTTATATATTGCGGCCCCAGCACGCCGGCGGGAAATATCTTTACCACCCTCGCGCCCGCGCTCCAGGCCGCCACCGCTTCCGTGGGCGTCATCACGCCGGGCACGGCCAAGACGCTGTACCTGGCGCACATCTCCAGCACACCCGCACTGAAGGAAGGCGACAGGACGAACTGTGCGCCGGCCAGTATCGCTATACGCGCGGTTTCAGAGTCCAATACCGTGCCGGCCCCGACAATCAGCTTGTCCGCATGGCTTTTTGCCAGGCATTGGATGATGTCCGCGGCTTCCGGCGTGTTGAAGGTCACCTCGACCAGTTGCACGCCGCCGCGGTAGAGGGCGTCCACCGTCGCGGCCATATTTTTCGCCGGTATGCCGCGCAGTATCGATACAACGCCTGTCTCACGCAGCTTCGTCAGTATTGCATCTTCTCTCATATCAATCACCTACCATTCCGCCAAAGTCCCGTCATAGTTGCGCCATCTTGGATTCGTCCAATTAAGGCCCTCCAGGCTCACTCGCTCGATCAGCTCCTCGTCCAGGTCCAGGCAAAGCCCGTGGCCTTTGGGAATATCGACAAAACCGTCCTTGTACTGGAATATCTCCTTGTTCCTGACAAAATCCAACAGGTCGAACCCTTGGTTGTAATGGATGCCGAGGCTTTGCTCCTGGATAAAAACATTAGGGCTGCAAACGTCTATCTGCAGGGTGGCGGCCAAGGCTACCGGTCCATAGGGCGCGTGGGGCGCCGCAGCTATATCATAGGCTTCGGCCATGGCTATGATTTTTCTTGTCTCATAGATACCGCCGGCCAGCGAAACGTCCGGCTGTATGATATCAACAACGCCGTCCTGCATGATGTGTTTATAACCCCAACGGGTGTACAGCCGCTCGCCCGTGGCTATGGGTATGCTGGTGTGATGCGCTATTTCCTTCAAAGCGTCGCCGTTTTCCGGCAATACCGCCTCTTCGATAAACATCGGGCGGTAAGGCTCCAGCTCACGCGCCAGCACTTTGGCCATGGTCTTGTGCACACGCCCGTGGAAATCTATGCCTATCTCCAAATCGTGGCCGACGGCTTTGCGGATGGAGTCCACGCGTTCCAGGACTTCGTCTATC
This sequence comes from Sporomusaceae bacterium UBA7701, assembly GCA_002482545.1. Lineage (GTDB taxonomy): Bacteria > Bacillota > Negativicutes > Sporomusales > UBA7701 > UBA7701. Next base: position 164,543 of record DLGF01000015.1, on the reverse strand, counting down.
TTTTTATAAGTGTCGACATAATGCAGCTCTTCACAGGCGTTCATCTTCACCGCCGTAAAGCCCGCTTCTTTTCTTTTGAGCGCTTCGGCCGCGACCTCGCTCGGCCGGTCGCCGCCAATCCAGGAATATATCTTCATCTTATCTCTTGCCTTGCCGCCCAAAAATTCGTATACAGGCATTTTGTAATACTTTCCTTTTATATCCCACAAGGCCATTTCCAGGCCGGAAACGGCCGTCATATGCACCGGGCCGCCGCGAAAAAAATACCTGTACAGGCATTGCCAGATGTCTTCTATTTCCAGCGGGTTGCGCCCGATGATCAGGCTGCCTGTTTCCTCTATGCAGGTGGCGACCGTCTGCGTCCTTGTGCCCGAAATGCACTCGCCCCAGCCGCAAATGCCCTCGTCGGTGAGTACCTTGACAAATATCCACCTGGGTTTTATTTTGTATACCTTGATTTCGGTTATCTTCACGCGGATTTTCCTCCTTCGGTTATCAAATTGGGCGGCGTCTTCCCGGCTTTTACCGCCAGGACATTATCCACCGCCGTATCGCCCATCCTTTTATTGGAATCGTACGTCGTGCCGGCTATATGCGGGGTCAGCAGCACATTGGGAAAGTCGAAATACGGCTGCCATGCGGGCGGTTCGAAATCGTACACGTCTGTCGCGTATCCAGTCAAAGCGCCAGCTTTTAGCGCGGTAGTCAACGCGGCAGGGTCCACGCATTTGCTGCGGGCGGTATTGACCAGGATCGCGCCCTTTTTCATCTGGCTGAATTCCTTCTCGCCTAACAGGTGGTAGGTCTTGTCTGTCAGGGGCACATGCAGGCTAATAAAATCCGACTGCGCCAAAAGTTCGGGCAAACCGACATATTCCACGCCGACACTTTTGGCTTCATCCCGCTCCACGATATCCACCCCAAGGATCTTCATGGAAAAACCCGCCGCCCTTTTAGCTGTGGCCAGCCCGATATTGCCCACGCCAATAATGCCGATGGTTTTTCGATAAAGACTTATGCCGGGGTATTTGTTCCACTCTTTATCCTTGGTCTCCCGGATGATCTTGAAATAATCCCGGGCCAACATCAGGATAAAACCCAGCGCGCAGTCCGCCACCTCTTCCTTATTGGTCGCGGGCGCGTTCGTCACGATTATGCCCATCTCGCGAGCCTTGTCTTTATCTATGGCGTCCACCCCGACGCCGTGTTTGGCGATTATCTTCATGTTGGCAAAACGGTCCATGACGTCGGCCGGCACTTTATCATTGCCGAGGATTATCGCGTCGGCATCGTGGGCGTATTCCACCATCTCTTCCTTGGTGAACGGCCGGCCGAACGGGTTTAAAAGCACCTCGCAGCCGGCTTCCTGCAATCTTTTTACCGGTTCCTTATAAAACTTGCCGAAGGTCACCGCCGTTGCCACTATCTTCCAGTTCTTTTCCATATATTTCTCCTTTCCCTACTCCTTCAACCCAGAATGATTTTCAGGCGGGCGAGCAATTCAAACGCGGTCGGCGCGCTGTATAGATTCCGCAGGACGCTTTCATCACTGAAAACCTCCGTCAGCTTGCTCAAGGCATCAAGCTGCTCGTCATGGCTATTGAGGGCCAGCATGAATACCATTGACGCTTCGACTTCTTTGTCTTCGCTGCCCATTTCTTTGAAAACAACCGGCTTTTTCAATTTGGCCACCAGTATGGCCGGCTTATTGACAAATTTGGCATCCGTGTGCGGGATAGCGACCTGTATTCCTTTTGTCGCCAGGCCGGTGGGGAACTGCTCTTCTCTCTCCCATATAGCATCGGCATAGCCGTCTTTGACATAACCTTTTTCATATAACAAGCCGGCCAGATCGCGCAAAAGTTCTTGCCGGCCTTTAGCCTTGCAATCCATGCAAATAAGTTCCTCGTCCAATAGCGCCGTGGCGTTGCCCATTCGATTTCCCCATTTCTCAAGTTATTTACTTTGCCTTAATTACAGCAAAATACATGCCAACCTAGAGCATAAGCAAGAGATTTTTGCATGATAATACGGAAATTACCTCTGTGCAATGGGCGATAAAAGCTATGTTTACCGTCAACTTTTATCGCATAAATAAATTTTGTTAAAAAATTAAAAATAAAAATATTTAAGAATTTTTTTATAAACAATGCACTGTTTCTATTTATTCCAATCAGTGCATATGCTTTTTCGTTTTTTCTTGTAATGCTTTCAAAAAATAATGCACTAATTAAATTTTTGCTTGCAATTATTTTATTATAAGTTTAAATTTAATTATAAATAAGCAATCAATTTAGAAAACTCGTCGAGCGAGGTGTTCATTTTGAATAACTACGCGTCCGTGCTTGATTTTATAAAAACACATACATTGCCGGAAAACATCCTGGAGGCTTTGCAAAATAAAGAAAAGCCGGGCGTTGACGCCGCCGGCGTACAATCCGGCCTGGGCATAGTACGAAACAATGCCAGCACTCTGCTCAACCAACTGCATAAAGCCGGGGAAATCATCAAGATAAACAGCCGGCCTGTCACTTTTATCGCCAGGGAACACTTCGTCCGGCTGGCCCGCAACAGTATACTGCCTGACAAAACCACCTATTCTCTATCCGAACTGGAACTGCTCGCAAAAAAAAGCCCCGAACGGAAAGACCCCTTCCAGCATATCCTTGGCAAGGACGGCAGCCTGGAAAATCAGGTAAGCCAGGCCAAAGCGGCCATGGTCTATCCGCCCAAGGGCCTGCACACGCTAGTTCTGGGGGCCAGCGGCGTAGGCAAAACAACTTTTGCCGCCGCCATGCACGCTTACGGCGTGGCGGCGCGCGGCAAAAAACCGGAGAACTACCCTTTTGTAACCTTCAATTGCGCCGACTATTACAACAACCCCCAGTTGCTGCTTTCCCATCTGTTCGGACATACAAAAAACGCTTTTACCGGCGCCGGCGGCGACAAGGCCGGCCTGGTCGAAAAAGCCGACGGCGGGGTACTTTTCCTTGATGAAGTGCACCGCCTGCCTCCCGAAGGGCAGGAAATGCTCTTTTATCTCATGGACAAAGGAGAGTACAAAAGGCTGGGCGAAAGCGCGGCCACGCGCAAGGCCGACTTTCTCATCATAGCGGCCACAACCGAAGACCCGGATAAAAGCCTGCTGACAACCTTCAAACGCCGCATACCCATAACGATAAACCTGCCGCAATACAGCCAAAAGCCGGTTTTTGAGCGCATAATGATCATAGGGCATTTTTTCAGCCAGGAAGCGATGCATCTGAATCAGCCTCTAAGGGTCGATCCGGAAGTTTTAAAAAGCCTGGCCATCTACGATTTTAAAGAAGGCAACATCGGTCAATTGTGTTCGGAGATCAAAAAGCTTTGCGCTAACGCTTTTTTGCAATATTTGCAGGATAACCGGGATATCCATGTGCACTTCGCCCTGCTCAAAAAAGAGATACGCGACTGCTTGTTCCGGTTCGACCAATTGGACAGTGAAACAAAGAACTACCTGGCCACCTTCTCCGAATGCCTGGCTATCAATCCGGTCAACGGCGCAAAAGTCAGCGACCGGGAGCTGTCCGACAATATTTACCGGCAAATGTCGGACAAGTTGGTCGACCTTAAAAATCAGGGATTAAAGAGAACGGCCATAAATGAAGTATTGAAAAAAGACGTGGACGAATACTTCAACACTATTTTAAAACACATCAGGGATAACCGGCCCAATATCAAGGCGCTCTATCAGGTACTGCCCAAGGAAGTCGTGGACATCACTTCCGAATGCCTTGAAACCGCCCAGCATCAGCTGTCGGCTCAATTCGACGACAATTTCCTTTTTGGCTTGTGCTTTCATGTCCAGGCGCTTTTAAACCGCACAAATACCAATCCCGTTATGCCGGAAATGCAAATAAGCAAGATAAAAAAAGAACACGCCAAGGAATATTTTGTCGCACAGGAAATCATCAAAAAACTGGAAGCCGGCTTCCATACCTCTATACCGGCCTACGAACAAAGTTTCCTGGCGCTTTTGCTGGCGCAAAGCCAACTGGGCGACGCCGCCAAAAACCTTATCGGCGCGATAATCATCTGCCATGGCGATTCCACGGCCTCCAGCATTGCCTCAGTCGCCAATACCCTTTTGAATACCTCCTGGCTGAAAGCCATCGATATGCCGCTTTCGGCCGCCAGCGACGAAATATATGCCAAATTTCGCAGCGCAGCCGTATCGGTGCACCAGGGCAAAGGCATTTTTCTCCTGGTGGATATGGGCTCTCTGGTCAGCTTTGGAGAAAGACTGACGTCGGAAACAGGCATAGAAGCAAAGGTGGTCTCTTATATATCCACGCCGCTCGTCATCGAAGTATTGCGCAAGGTCCTCTACCGCAAGGATGATATAAATACGATTTACGATTCCATCCAAAAAATAGACCTGCCGGCCATAGCAAATAAAAAGCCGGCCATACTTTCCATTTGCATGACCGGGAAAGGCGCCAGCCAAATGATGCGCGACATCCTGGAAAAACTTCTCTATCCCCAATACCAGCACTTCTTCGATATCGTCGTGGCCAACCACCTGGACGTAAAAAGCGACTATGCCAAAATGCAGGCAAAAAACAATTTTATCGCCGCCGTCGGCAACATAGACCCCAAGCTCGATATACCGTTTTTCCCCATAGGCCAGATCATGCAAGCCGAGGGACAAAAACGCTTCTTTGAGATGCTCAATGCCAACTTCCCGGCGCCGCCCCCCGGCCCCATCCTGCCGCCAGGCGAAAATACCTATGACAAAGCCTGCCACATACTGGAAGAATACGTAAAATGCCTCAATCCCAAAATAGCCGTCACATACATCAAAAATTTTATTGAGAATATCAGGTATAATCCCACATCTTCCGACGATCTTCTGAACATGATCGTGCACCTGGGCTGCATGCTGGACCGTTGCGTTCAAAAAGAAGCGGTATACTTTGAAAATATCCGGCCGTTCAAGGAAGAGAATGCGGCCGTTTTCCAGAGCATACGCGCCGAAACGGCCCTCCTGGAAGAAGCGTACGGCATAAAAATAAACGACGACGAAGTTTGCTATATTATACAGATAATATACGCGCAAACCCCCGCCAGATAATAATCAGGCGAAAAGCAGCCCTACCCGCGCCTCCAGCGGGCCGGGCCCGGCAGAACAAACCCAGGAGTCTCCTGCTAATTAGGATGAAATCCATTGACAATGATTACTATTATCGAATATAGTTAAGGGGTAAGTAAGTAAACATATCCTTCTATCGGATTGTTTTGAGGGCCGGGAGCTCCGCTGCTTTAAGGGTGCGGAGTTTTTTCTATTGCCGGCGGCCTATGGGAAAAACCGTATATCCCGGCGACACAGACCCGGCCCGGACAGGCAGCCGCCCGGTTGGCGGCAGGTCTCCGGAAGGGCAGGCCGGATTCATTTCATTTCATCACGCGAGGTATGGCGATGCAGACTGGCGAAATCATTAAAAAATATATTCTTATAGCCGTTGGCTGCCTTTCATTGGCGCTGGGGATTATCGGCATCTTTCTTCCCCTGCTGCCAACAACGCCCTTTCTCCTGCTTGCCGCTTACTGTTTTACCCGCAGTTCAGCCCGGCTGTATGGCTGGCTGATTCACCACAAAACATTGGGCAGCTATATTTACCATTATCAGACCTACCGGGCCGTTACGCGGAAGACTAAAGTGATGGCAATAGTTTTTCTGTGGGGCTCACTGGGTCTTTCCATGGTTTTGCTGGCCAGTCTGTATATCCGCCTCCTGCTAATCGCCGTAGGCGCGGGGGTAACCCTGTATATTCTCTCATTGCGGATTTTAAAATAACCGGCGGCGGCCGAAGCTCAGGGGACTTAGTAAAAAGCTCTATAACCCGGTAATATAATACCGCGGCCGTCACCTTCACAAAATTATGAATAGACGACAATACCCCCGGCCTAGCCGGGGGTATTGCTTTAGCGGGCGGAGCCTTTTAACTGCTAGCCAAGCCTAAACGGCGTTGGCACGATCTGTTTAACCGACCGTCTTTCTTAGAATCTGTAGGTCAATTGCACTCTCGCGTAATCGCCCAGTTTGAAATTTTCTGAGCCGTAGAGGGTATCGCGCCGGCCGATGCCTCGGGCATCGAAGGTGTAAAAGGCTTCGATGAGGAGGTCTTCGCTCGGGACGTAGCCTGCTCCGACGGTGAAGCTCTTGATGCCGTCGAGATAGCGGTCCGGCAGGGCTTCTGTGCCGTTGCCGCCGAAGAAGGAGCCGTGCTGGAAGTATTTATAGTCGACAAAGGCATTCCAGCTGCCGGGCTTGTCCATGTTGGCCTTGCCCAGATCGAAGCGGATATCCCAGAAGTACGGCGTGCCGCCGTCGGCGCGGCCCTTGAGGGTAAAGTCCGACGTACCTGATTCATGCTGGTAAACCGTATGACCGTTCATGTAGCGGCCGAAGTCCGTGCGGTTCTGGCCCCAATCGAAGGAAAGGGAGGCATTGCCGCCGAGCTTCCACTTGGCACCGAGACCGATGACGTTGACCAGTTGGTCGAAGGCGGCAACATCGTTGCCGGCGCCGTTGGCGGCAGTAAAGCTGTGCTGCTTGTCGCCCGTCGACCGCAAATACCAGGCCGCCACACCGAGATTCGGCGTGATTTCATGCTTGGCCTGTACATAGAAGGCCTGTTCGATGGCGGGGATATAATCCTGTACCAGCACCGTGCCTTCCACGGTCAGTATTTCTCCCAATTGTTCCAGCAAATTCAGAGGCATGGAACTGTTATCTTCCGGTTGCCAGCTAATTCCTGCCATAAGTCTAACAAGATCCTCAACCGTAACCGCCAGATCGGCGGCTTTCCACCCGTTCAATTCGGAACCAGCTGATGCGGAAAATCGTTTGACTGACTGCACAGACTTTAAAGCATTCTGGCTGTTCCATAAGGACGTGATGGCCTTGGCCTTGGCCTCGTCTTTCGTGAGGGCCGTGAAATCACTGGCGTTGAAACTATCCATGGGAATAACACGACTATCCGTCCCCATCATCTGTAAAACCTGGTCGCCGGTGTATTGGCCATAGCCGTAGAAGGTGCTGGTAAAAGTATACCTTCCTGGTGACAGCAAGAACGTGCTGTGATCATCCACATTTCTTGTTCGTGTGCTGCCGGCTTCCAAAGAGGATTCGATGTTGTTCCATACGCTTTCGGCAGCCTGCTCCAGCTTTGCCTGATTAAAGAAATCTTGATAGTGAAGATACTCTGTCGCAGTCGGACTTACCATGGCAAGGTAGTCGCCGACTGTTTCCCCGGTTGCCGCATCGGTCACGGTAACTTTCTTCCAGGCAAAGGTGTTGATGGAATATGTATAGTTCCTAGAATTAGATGTAATGATGTCGTATGCAGCCGGATCATTTTGTTTGATGACGTCTAAATACTGATTGACGATCGTCTGTTGTTCCGCCAGACTGGAGGCCTGGACCAGCTTTTGGTACAGCCCTTGGTAGCCGTCTACGCTGACCACATGATCGTTATAAACGCCGTCATAGGTACGGGTTTGACCGTTATCCATTCCCAGCCATTCAGCTTTGGTCGCCGCTCGCAAGAAGAGCTGGCGCGTCGGGTGCGTATAAGCCGAGTCGGTGATGCCGGTGTTCCGGCTGAAATCGCCGTAACCGAAGCGGACCTGCGTATTCTTATTCGTCCACACGGCACGGCCGCCGTCGTATTCCTGACCGAACCAGTAGCCTGTGACGCCCATGCGTTCCGTCAGGCGGCCGCCTGAGAAGTCCCATTTGTCTTCATGCCGCGTCACGTCAGCCTTTTCCAGGCGCTGATGATTCAAACCGCGCGAAGCGGCAATATCGCTGGCCGTATCGACTCCCTGCACGCCGGAGGCGCTGCCCAGGACGGTAACGTTGGTCTTGTCGTCGATACGGGCATCGACACCCAGACGCAGGCGCTGGTCAAAGCCGTGGTCAGGCTTGTCAGAAACATTCTTAGCCGCGTTGCCGATCGAAGCATCCGTCGTCACGCGGGCTTCCGGTTTATTTTCTCCCGCATGGGAATTCCCGCGCACCCGGTAGTCGCCGATGATTTCGACGCCTTTCTCCTTATTCTCATCGAAGGGCTTTTCAATAAATCCGTCGATAGGGCGATCGGCATCGTCCTGCCCGCCTTGCTCCTCTGAATCCGCAGCCTGCTCCGCCGTATCCCTGCCGGCGCCGAACTTCATATTGAACCCGGCCTTGTAGACCCGTTCCTGGAAGGCCCGGTCATCATCACGATGATTGAACAGGTTGTCAATGCCGAAGTAAACCATGGAGTCCCCGGACAAATCCTTTTGTATAAGTAAATTCCATAGGCCGAAGGTCTTCTTTTCGTAAGTCTGCTTGCCGCCTTCGGCAAAGTTGTATTTGAGATCCGTCCCTGTGCAGTCAATGTAATTGCCGTTATTGGCCACGCTGTTGCTGTCCAGCATATTGATGTAATAGTTGCCCCAGAGGGAAGCGCGCCAGTTGCCCTTCTTATTCGCATAGGTCAGGCCGATGTCCACCTTGTGCTGCGGCTTGTCGAGAAGCTGATCCGGCATGGTGGGGTCGCTCTTATTGACGGCATGGAGGTACGTATAGCCCAGCTTGCCTGACCAGTTGTCGTCGAATTGATGCTGTACCTCCGCTTCCACGCCCGTGATCTCAGCCCGGCCGATATTCTTGAAGCTGTAGATCATATCAGGCGGCGACAGCCATTTAAAGCGCCAATCTTCGGTGGGATAAAAGTCCATTAAATAGCCCGTAAAATAGGTGGTCATATAGTCATTAATGCGGTTGTGGAACAGGTTCAGGCGGGACGATGTCCTGCCGTGTTCCCCTTCAAGGCCGATGTCGAAGTTCACTGACTTTTCCGGTTTTAAATTAGGATTGCCAGCCCAGTAATAACCCAGCTTGCCTATCTCATAGGCAACCGGCATGCCGGCATACATTTCCCAATTATAATAAAGCTCGCCCATGCCCGGTTCCGTATATCCCGTGCCGATATTGGCCTTAAAGCGGCGGTTGGCGTTGCCCTTGATGTTGTGGGTCAGGCCCATATTGAAGGTAGCGTTCGTGCCGAACAGATTGCTGTGATCCGCGCGGATAATAGGCGCGAGAACCGTGTTGTCGTTAATCTGCCATGTATCCTGAAGGAAAAAATTATGCCTTTTGATTTCCGCCTGTCCTACTTGCTGGCGATTCTGCCGATCATAATACTCTTGCTTGAATTGTTTGCCATTATACTCAGCCATTTTTAAACTTTCATTATAATAAAGGGTGATCAGTGCCCCATTGCTTCCCGAATAAAAACCGCTGCCACCTGTCAAATCCGGATTTTGTGCTCTCAGTTGTGCGGCGAACTGGTTCCATCTGGCCTGCACGTCAGCCGGCGCTCCTGTCGCATAAGCGCCATACTTCGTGAAATCCTGATACGTATAGGCCGGTACTACGGTCTTGCCGTTTGCATCGCGCGTACCGTACCATTCGTATTCCTGATCGTAATAAGGAACGCCGGCGGCATTGAAGGCCATGGCATAGTCATGAACATTGGACGACGGCGCGCCCGTGCCGCCTTTCGTGTACAGGTTCTTGTCATAGTCCCAGGGATCGATGTAGCGTGAATAGGTCTGCGGCGCATTTTTCAAGCGGCTCCCGGCGCCTGTTTCCTTCGTGTAGCCAAAGCCGTAGGTCAAGAGGTGCTTGTCGTTGAGCTGGGTATTGGCCGACGCTTTGACATTCCACTGCCGGTGGTCTACATCGTCAATATAATGCAGCGTATTTTTGCCTTCATATTGCGAATAGCCGTAATGGGACGTCAGCGTAAGATCGTCTTCGTTCATCTTCGCGTAATCGTAGCTGATCGTCCAATCCGTATTGCCGCCGTTGTTGCCCGTATAAGTCAGCTGCTCTGTATTGCGGCTGATCGTCCGTTTGAAGTGCTGCTGCGGTTCCAGGCCCGAATTGGAATGCTTCACGTAGCGTTCCATATTTTCATTGATCCGGCCAAGGCTGAAATCAAATTTATTGCGCTCGTCCATATCGTATGTTCCAACAAGACCAATGTTCTTGATATCGCCATAAAACCGTAAAGAGTTCCGGACGGAGCTGTCGTTTGCCATACCGAAAAAAGTCTGTTCGCCGTAGACAGGCATGATATCCCGTTTGCCGCCGTAAAGGCCGAGGCGCAGCTTGCCCATCTGACCCGAATCAGCCCGCAGGAAAAAATTTGAATAGGGAAAAATATCGCCGTCGCCCTTGGCCCGCCGCCCTTCGGCATTCAGCTGCAGGTCCGCCGTTTTTGCGGCTTTCCGGGTGATAATGTTAATGACCCCGCCGATCGCATCGGCTCCATACTTCGCGGATGCCGCTCCCCGTATGATTTCGATGCGCTCGACATTCTCCGTCCCCAGCCGCATGGCTTCGTCAGCCGCTCCCTGATATTTGGCAAAGTCGCCCATGACGGGCTGCCCGTCCACTAAGATCAGCGTATGCCGCGGTTCGGCGCCCCGGATCGAAATGCCTACCCGTCCCATCGCGTCAACTGTCCGCGTCACGCCTGTTTCATCGAAAATGATGTCTTCCACGCTTTTGGCCTGCTTTTTCTCGATATCTTCCTTGGTAATGATGGTCGTGCTTTGCGACGAATGTTTGGCTTCCTCCTTGGCGGCGTCCGCCTCCACGACGATGTCGCGCGTTTTCGCGGCGTCCTCGGCAGCCAGGGTCATGCCCCCGTCCCACAGGGCAAAAACATTGGCTGTCAGCAAGGCGGCGACGGCGCAGCGGGCCCTCCTTTTTTTGTTCAAGTTATTTTCCTCCCCGGTTCATCAAACTTTTTTCTTGGTTCCGGTCATTCCGGGTGGCGGCCGGCCGGCATGGGGCTCATAGCGTGTCGGCGAGCCCCGCGCCAAACACCGGGTGGCCTTTAGGCATATGCTTTATTCCCGGATGATAGGCCGCAGCACCGTCCTGGGCGGCAATTTTCTGCACGGCAAGGCCGGTTTTTCCGGTCAGCAGCGCCTGGATGAATTCCGCCGTAGTCTGGGCAATGTTGACCTGCCAGAATTGGCCCGCGACGGTTAACCGGTACATAACACCGTTATGCTGCGTAAGTCCCCGCTCTTTCCAAAGGTCGTAGAGCCACTCGAGCTCGGCGAGCCGCCCGTCGGCCCTGATCAGCGGCTCAAGGTCCAAAAAGCCCCGTTCCAGTTGATCCAGGACCATATTGATCACCGGCTGCAGCGGCGACTGCTCCATCAGCACCATGAAGGGCTTTTGGCCGCGTCCGACCAGGCTTTCATAGGGCGGCAGCAACCGGTGGAGCATGGCCGCATAACCACCGGCGTTGCCGCCTGCCCCGCAGCCGAAAGGAAACAGATCGCCGCCCTGTTTGGCCATCGTATTGTAAAGGCTCCGTTCCCGGTTGCTCCGGGTCCAGTGGCAAATGCTGAGGCGGGTAAAAGCCCGCTTCGCTATGAATTCGTGGGCCAAGGCAAACATTTGCGCTTGTTGGGAGGTGCTGGCGGCCGGGGCTATTTTCCCGGCCCGGATTTGGTTGTCCAAATCACTGCCTTCAAATACGTTGAGCTGGTATAAATCCATACCGTCCGCAGCCGAAGCAACCAATAGCCGCAGATCTTCTTCCCAGACTTTCATATCCTGACCCGGCAAGCCGTAGATCAGATCGACGATGACGGAACATTGCTGGTAGGCTTTCAGCGCGTCCAGCCGTTTCAGCACGGTTTCCTGATCGTCGATCCGTCCCATCCGGCGGCGGATTTCGGTATGGAAGGACTGTATCCCCAGCGACACCCGGTTTACGCCATGGGCCAGCCAGATGTCCATTTTTTCCGGCACCAGGTCGTAAATGCGGCCTTCCAGCGTCAGTTCGCAGTCGCTGGCCAGCGGCAGGCGGCTTTGAACCGTCCGGAGCAACCGCCGGGCATTCTGCGGCGACAGCGAGGTGGGGGTGCCGCCGCCGATGAAGACGGCGTGCAACAGCCCGTCTTTCATTTGCGGCTGATTGGCGGCGGCTTCTATTTCCCGAATCAGGCAGTCGATATACCGGTCTTCCGCGGCCTGATTGGCGGCGTTCTGAAAGAAGCCGCAGTACAGGCACTTGGTCTGGCAGAACGGAATGTGGATATAGGCCGAACGCGGCGTCCGGGCGGCCGGCGGGCGGGCCATGAGCTGCCGCCAGACCGTCTGGGCCTGGTCGGCCGGTACGGGGCGGCCGGACAGGCCGGCATGGACGACCCGCTTGCGGGAAAAAGCCCCGGTCAGCGGGTCGGCGTTTTTGTAGCCGATCTGCAGCGCTTCTTCTTCTGCCGAAAGCGTTTGCACCATTTTTTCCAGTTTCATCAGGCGATGGTCTCCAGTCGTTTCAGTGTCTCGGCGGCAAAGGCTTTGGCGGCGGCCAGATCGGCTTCGTCGGGGTGGCTGGCGGCTTGTTGGTGCAGGGCTTCCCGTTCCGGGGTCACGGCATGGGGATGGCCGGTGGGAAACATTTTTTTCATCTGTTCAATCAGCTGCGGATCTACCTTTCCCTGGCAGATGAAGCTGTTCACCAGCGGTTCGGCGCAAGGCCGGAGCGCCGCCGCATTGCGCAGGCTGTCCGCCGCATGCTGGGAACAGGGCTCTGCGCCCAGGGTGGCGAACAGGGCTGTTTTGGGGTTGTCCAGCCTGGCCAGCAGTTGTTTCGACTGGGCATCCGCCGTGCCCCGGTCGACCCAGAAGCCCGCAAATACGCAGTCATAACGGCTGAGGTCCGGCGGCGCTTCCGCCACCGGCAGACAGGGCGTTCCCGCCGGCAGAACGCTGCAAACGGCTTCCGCTATTTTTCTGGTATTTCCCGTCCGTGACGAATATAAAACGATGCACTCCATGTAAACCATCCTTTCAAAATTGAATTTATCCTTACCGATGCCGCCTGCCGCCGGCTTAGTCAACGGCAAGGCGGGATTTGCCGGAGATCCCGGCGCGCAATGCCGCCAGGCGTGGGATTTCCGACCAATGAGCATTTCGCAGGCAACCGAGCTACAAGGCAATGAGTCGCCGAACCGCGAGCCGCTAATTTAACACAAAATGGACGGTTGTCGTAAAGCTGACCGGTGCCCTGAGCGCATTCGGATAGGGGCAGACGGCGCGTATGGCCTGCAGGGCGGCCTGTTCCAGCATACTGGCGGCCGAACCGACGGTACTGGCGCTTACCAGGTTGCCGTTGGCATCCAGTGTGACGGCTACCGTCACGGTCCCCTGGAGATTCCGCTTTACCGCCATATAGGGGTACTGTTTATGGGCGTCCACCGCATTGGCGAAGCCGTCAAAATCGAAGGCGCCGCTGCCTTTCCCCCTGACGCCGCTGCTGCCGGAGCCTTCTCCGGAACCGCGCCCTTCACCGTAGCCGCGCCCGTCGCCCGTACCGGTTCCGGCCCCGGCGCCCGAACCGGTGCCGTAAGCGCTGCTTCCGGCGCCGGCGGCCGACGACCCAGACATCGGGGCGGAGGCAGGTACGGCGATGTTTTCCGGCGAACCGGCCGCCTGTTCCGGCCGGGGGTCCTGTTCCGCAGACAGCGAGGGGGATTCATTTTGCGCCATGCCGCCGCCTTCATGGCCGCTGCCCTGCAGATAATCCACGGCCATCAGATCAATGACATACTCCGCTTCCGGGCGCTGAATCATATATCCGCTGAAGGCCAGTCCGAGGCAAATCGCCGCTACCAGATGAAAAAGCGCCGAATACAGGAAGGCCCGCCGCCAGCTGCAATATTCCGGCATGGCAATCACCTTGCTTTCTTTTCCGCGGCAATGCCCAGTTTTTTGATGCCGGCCGATTTAAGCATATCCATGACCGCCACCACCTGACCGTGCGGAGTTGATTTATCGGCCTGCAGAATTACCGCCAGCTGCGGATTTGCCGCTGTTTGGGCCTGCAGCTTCAGGGACGCCTCTTCGAGTGATACGAGCTTGGCGTCCAGGGCGATACGGCCTGCCGAATCGATGGTGATAATCACCGGGAGCTGGGAGGGCACTTCCGCCAGCGCCGCCTGGGGCAGCTGCACCGCCAGCGCCCGCTGGGTAGTCGTTTGCAAGCTGTTCATCATAAAAAACACCAGCAGAAAGAAAATAATGTCGATCATGGGAATAATCATGAATGAGGGGGCTTCCATGCCGCGGATATTCCGGAATTTCATGCCTCTTCCCCCCGCTTATGTTCCAGCACGAAAAAGCACAGATCTTCTGTGGCGGTCATGACACGCTCGAATTGATGGGAAAAGAAGGTGTGGATGACAAACGCCAGGATGGCAACGCACAGGCCGGTCGCCGTCGCCACCAGCGCTTCCCCGACGCCGCCGCCGATGGCGGCCGCGCCGCCGCTGGAGCCGTCCATGACGCTAAATGAGCCGATCATGCCGATAACGGTGCCGAGCAGGCCGAGCAAAGGGGCAATGGTAACGATAGCGCTCAGATAATCCAGGTGTTTTTTCAGGCCGGTCACTTCCAGCGCCATCCGTTCTTCAAAGGCCTCCTTTACCGTCATGGTCCCGAACCGGGAGCATCGGGCATGCAGCAGGCCGGCTTTTACCGTCCGGCTCATGACCGTGTCGAATTGATCGCAGACGGCAATGGCCCCGTCCCAGTCCCGGGCATCCAGAGTATCGTGGATCTGCGCCCTCAGCCCGTCGCCGTTCCGCCAGTTGCGGCGGTAATAATAGACCCGCTCCGCGGCGATCATCACCGCTACTAACGAGCAAATCAGCAGGGGATACATGACAAAACCGCCTTTGTGAAACAAATGAATCAAGTGGATAAATCCTTCCAATGTTTACGCCTCCGTTATTTATCATGAACTTCCAAAGAGCAAACTTACTAACAAAACCTGACTGTTGCCGAGATAACTCCCTCCTAAAGGCACTTTAAATCAGGACGCATGACCTGCCGCTGCAAAAGAGCAGAGCGGCAGCCCGCCCGCCTACTTGCCGTAAAGAAAACCGGCCAGGACGCTCAAAGCCTTCTCAAGCTGCGCGCCGGGATTGACGGCAAACAAGGAAAAAGGGAGGCGATACACGCGGTTTTGCCGCACGGCGTCCAACCCCTGCCACAACGGATTTTGCAATGCAGGGACGCCATGATTCGCCATCTCGCCGAACTGGTGGTCGATACATAAGATGACATCCGGCTGAACCGCAGCGATCGCTTCGAAATCCAGCGGCGCATAGGCCAATTTTTCATCCATGGGCGCCAGCAGATCAGACACGTTCACCCCTCCCAGCCGTTTCACCATATCGCCGATAAAGCTTGTGGAAAGCGCCGCATACAGTCCGCTGGGGATCGTCCAGACAATGAGCACCCTTGGCGCAGGCCGTCCGGCAGTTTGTTCGATGAGCCCCTGACGGTGTTTTTCAATAGCGGCGATCTTTTTTGCCGCCAGTTCCTGGTTGCCGTTCAACTCCCCGTAAAAGCGCAAGGCTTCCAGGACATCCGAATAGCGGGCAAACGTCTGCAGCATCGCCGGGATACCCTTCCTTTCCAGGACAACCGCCAGCGACTGGTGCACCGGAAAAGCCATGCCGATGACCAAATCCGGTTTCACCGCGATAATGCGTTCCAAATCGGGGTCGGACGGCAGGCCTACTGTGGGAATACGTTTCATTTCGTCTTTCACCACGGGAAGCAGACCGTCGCAAGTTCCCATGCCGACCGGCTTGCCGCCGGTTACAACATACAGCCCCAGATTGGACGAATTCAAGATAACGACCCGCTGCGGGCGCCGCGGAATCGCCACAAGCCGCCCCGCACTGTCGGTCACCATACGCTGCTGGGCGCAACCAAGCCTTCCAAACCGGTTTTGCGGCAAGCCGCGTTCCTTGATCCAACCGTCGCCGTTGTTCTGTAAAACCTGAACCGCGCCGCATCTGGAGCATTTTATTTCGACTTTTTCCACCGCGCCGCGAAACAGCATGCTATTGCAAAAAGCGCACCGGACAGGGCGCAAGTCCGTCTGCGGCCCATGCCATGAATCCTGTACAGTCCTGTCATAGCCAAGCATACAGTCCACACTCCTTTGTTCTTCCTACTAGTAAAAAGGAGCTCCGTGCGCAATATAATCACGCAACGGAGCTCCCAGCCCTCTTTTTACGCTCTGCCTTAAACGTTTAAATCACCAAGCAAGAAAGGCAGTGCAATTATTTTTTTATTAGTGGTCGTCTGTTTTTTCTTACATAAAAAAAATAACACAATTGAGAATCATTGTCAATATGCATTTTAAATAAACTGTTTTAACTTGTGTCATATCCCCCTTGTAGATTATCGCGATAAAAGGTTACTATGACTAACGAGGCGCATATCCAAACCAGCTAAATAGGCTCTTTATTTTTTCGCACTCCAGAAGTTCTGGCTAGAAAATAGAAAAATTCCCGGGATTCAAAACCCGGGAACCTTTGGTGCCGAAGGCCGGACTCGAACCGGCACGTGGGTGACCACGTCTGATTTTGAGTAATAAATTGGGATTATTTTACAAGAAACTATCGTATTTAAAATAAAATTGTACTCTAATTATAGTATTTTTTCTTAGTTGTCTACCCCCTATAGCAGACTTTAATATTGTGATTACTATATTTTGCAAATTTTTCTATGCTGTAAATGTAAAATTGAAAAGTTTATAGCACCGGCTATAGCACCGGCACCCAACCATATTCCAATCCAAATTACTTACCCCCATACGCTCTACTCTATCTCTTTCAATATAAGTTGAATATCTCTGTTATTAGGCTCTGGTCTATTCCACTTCAATATACCATAAAAGTCATACTCAAATTTATCTTGGTGCTTTCTTAATAGATACATATTTGATCCAACTTTTCAATTACCCCATTTATATATCTTTTCATGCTCTCCCCAACTATTTTTATCTCTTCAGGATCAAATTGAATTTTTTCACCGGTTTTGATTTCCGGTTTAATATCTCTTGGAGTAGCTTGAGATATCTGCTTGATTAATCGCTTATCAATTATTGCACCTGAATGAACTATCACATGACGGCATGCCTGTCCAGTAATAATATTATTTACATTCTGATCTTTCTCTATGTCAATATCAAGATAAGTCTGAAAAACACGGCGAATGCTCTGCATATCCTGAAAACTGATTTCTTTTTTCAAAACCACTAGTTCACCCAGCATCTCAGAAGAACAGTTTTGCAATTCAGCTAAAGTAACTTTTATTTCTTCCTTCGCGAGGTTATCATCCATTCCTTGATTAATCTTTTGTGTCAAGGCTACTTTAAATATATCTCCTATTGCAGAACTAAAGTAGGAAACTAATAAAACCACGCATTGATTGAATATTTCGTTGTACTTAGGACGCAGAGAACCATTTTGCCGGATATTCTCGAAATTCCTCAGAGTACTTTCTGCAGTCGCTAGCGGATTAGTTATATTAAATTTTTTTTGTCTAGAAATAAGATCTTTTAATGAATCAATTCCGAAATTAAGAATAGTTTCATCGAAATTCATGAGATCATATACAAGAAGTACATTTGATTGGAAGTTATGCTGTACTTCTAATATACGCCCATTTCCCATGGCTTCCACTCCCTTGAATCAACATTCTTGTTACTGATTCTTGCCCAGCTTTCATTAGCTTATCATATAATACAAATCATAGCCTATTAATATTGACAATCCTATTATTATACTCCAAATACTAAATCTAACTAACATATATGATATATTGTTATATCCTATTCTTTCCATATATTCAGCTAAAAGCAAAATGGATAGTGGTACTAAGGCTAAATAGAATTTTATATATTTCAAAACTTTCTCTATCCTTGAAACACGTTGATAATCATGCTTTAATTTATTAATTTCCACCTTCAGGTCATCAATATTATTATCTACTTTATTTCTTTGCATAAGTTCAGATTTAAGATTGTCTATTGCTAAGGTATGTTCCTTACGAAGTAATTCTAATTCCAAATCCTTACTCCAAGACTGATAACCATCGAAAGTATAGTCACTCAATGAGATGAGCAATAATATAGCAAGCACAATTGCATGATATAATTTAATTTCTCGTGATTTTATGGTAAAAGTAACGATGCTTATAGCTCCTATTATTATCAGTACCATTATTACACTCATTATTTTAAAGATCATTATTAATGTTTCTCCGCTTTTTCTATAATTGAAATGTAATGAAAACCCTTTTAGTAATGCTTACCTAATAAATTCTTGATCATTATTCCTTTTCCTACCAAAAAACTTCTAATTGCCCAATAATTTCCATAGCAGTATAATTTTAGATAGAACTATATCAAGAGGTGTTCTATGTGAAAGGGCCGCTGTACCTATTATTAATACTGCTAATCAATGCTTCATACCAACTTCTGCAAGTTAAATAGAAAACTTTAACACGAGTGAGTACAACTACTCTAGTTGTACTTGGGTAGGTAGAATGAGTGAGCGTCATAAGGTTTTCTTTGAGACTATACAAGAGGCAATTTACGCTGGATATGTTCCTTATAAGGTATGTAGGCCATGATCCCATAGCGTTTATATTTCTTCTTTAGGGGAAGCGTATGGAGGCTGAAAGCAGTGAACAAGAAGTTTAAGATTGCTCTAATATTTATATTGGGCATTGTGATAATCTCAGGTTATTTCTTGTGGCAAATCAATAGACATGAAAAGGCCATGCTTGGTCAAGAGTGGCTTATACCAGTCCCCCCTAATGTCTGGAGTAAATACCTTGCTGATCGAGAGAAATATCCCAAGGTGCTTGCTTCTTATAAAAATAACAACCCTGAATTATTAGTTCTTCTAGAGCATTATAGAAAAGTTAGCCAGAACAAAGCGACGTCGCTTGTAGATAGTATTTATTACTCAATATCTTCCTCACCAATTGATTTTTTTGTCCCAAATAATGTTCAAATGCAATTTAAGCGGGAACACCCAAAAGAATATGAGACGTGGAACGCTATTGTTTACGATCTACGATCATACGATTATCCTTCACCTATTCCTCAAAATCCACCTAAACCTGTAATTCAACAATCAATCAATAACTATTACAGATTATTAGTTGCTACAGATGCTATTCTAGTACTCGGTTTGATAGTTACAATGTTAATATACAAAGAACCAATGAAAGACGAAGAAAAGACTACAAGGGATCAATAAGAGCAAAAAATATAGCAGGTTTCCTGCTATATTTTTATTTCGAGGTTATACTTACATGTAAGTGTTACCAAAGTCCTGACTACATATCGACGTAACACCTTCTCGAATAGTAACTTTCTTTACAGTATGTTTTTTCCATTTGATATAGTAATTGTTTATGATCTTGTCATTCGATTTTAAAAAAAGTAATAAAAGCTGCTTGACTCCATCATATATTGGTTCATTAGAATTTCGAGTAGTCTTGTTGGAAATTATCAATACTGAATAGTCGCCAGGATTTAACCCATTGATCTCATAGTTCCCATATCCATCGGCTTCAGCATAAAAAATCCCTGAATTTTGAGGAACAATTCCACTATTAATAAGACTAGTGCCATCTGTTTCGGATATAGACTCCGAATTTATGTTGTCAGGAATTACAATTACTTTTGCTTCAACATCCCCTTTTGTTCCAACGTAATTGTTGTATTGCCATGTTATTGTTCCTTTAAGACTCCCATAGGCTGAAGCATCTGCTGTTACCCCAAAGACCAATAAAAATAGAAATGTAAGCAGCAATAGCTTTCTCAAAAACAATCTCCTCCCCCTACATTATTAATTCTAAATTTATTATATCCCATTTTATGGATTACTGTGTTATAAATTCAAACATCATTAGTTATGTAAATTATGTGAGTGCTATACGCCGCCATTAGAATATAAAGTACCCGCTTTTGGAATAGAAACTTGCACCCCTCCCCCTCTTATTGAATAAAAAAAGAGGTACTTTGAGTACCTCTTCTATGCCTTTCTACCTTCATATTCTTTTACTCGTTTATAGAATGTTACTTTTTTCATACCTGTTAGCTCCATAGCTCTGACTGCTGTTATAGTACCAGACTTCCATTGTTTATATACTGCTTTAAATTTATCATCTATATGATACTCTTGAGGCCTACCATATGGTCTACCTTCAGATAGTGCAAGGTCAATGCCCTCACGTTGACGTTGTTTGCTACATTCACGTTCAAATTGATAGATAGCACCAAATACATTCAACTGTAACCTACCTGCAGGTGTAGTAGTGTCTATATTCTCTTTAACACTAACAAACCCTATGTTCTTCTTCGATAGTTGATCAATAATACTTAGCAAGTCAAGCATATTCCTTGCGAGTCTACTAAAGCTTTCTATGTATATCGTATCACCTTCTCTAGCATAGTCGAGCATTTCTTTTAGTTGTGGCCTATTGATATCTTTCCCACTTATCTTCTCTTCGTATATGCGTTCTACATTATACTTCTTTAAAGCCGCTAATTGTCTGCCAGTGTTCTGATCTTTGCTACTTACCCTAACGTACCCAATATTCATTGTTCGCGTCCTCCCCGCTACCTATATCTGTTAATATTATTATAGCAGGAATGTTCATTAATGTCAATTTCATTTAAAGAACGTTCGTTAATTTGTTATCAAGGATAGTGAACAATAAAATACTAGGTTTGCAACACCCCGTTATAGGGTGCATTAAAGTATACTTTTATGAACATTATTTATCACCTGCTCCTTCTCTCGTAGCCTATATACCAGAAAGGAGCTAGCACTTTACTTCAAAAAATCAATATATAACACTATGTATAAGCAATAATTGATATTACAAACTAAAGGATAATCACTATTTGTTATATATGCCCTTCTTTTATTTACTTTAGTTTACTAAAGGATTGCATGGTATGTCTCTTAGTTCGAACTATTGCAATTTTGACAATTATAGTTCTTCGACTTCTGCGATAATCTGTTCTTTTCTTATTTTGACTAGTTTATAATCTAGATTACCACTTGGTATCCCATCTGGTTTTATAATGTAATACTCTTTACTTTCGTCTATTTTATATCCTGTTAATACATTATCTCCATTAAAAAGCGGTTTATCAGATTGGGAATGAAAAGTATATTTTTTTAATCTTGATAGATGTGCAATACCTAAAATTATCCCCGCAGCAAATAATATTAATATAGTAAAAAGCAATAATTGATATGATTGCAGTAATTTTTCCCAAACTATAATATGGTATGAAAAGAATCCATAAATTAATAATAGAACACCATAAAGTATAAAACAAAAATTTTGACAAATACACCTTGGCCTGTAGCGTCGATTTCTACGTAATGAGTTCTTAGCCCATTTTATAAAAAAACATAAGACAATATATAAAGATGTTGCCGCCAGAAATACAGACTGTGTCATATTTGAGTTTCTATAGCCTGCTAAATCAGAAAAAATTATTTTACTAACATAAGGATTAACTTTATTTACCAAATCCGGTATAAGTATTCCGATCAAGATACAAGCTATAGAAATACCAGCAAATGCTTTGTAATCAATTTCATCAAAAAAGTTTCGGGCTTCCCGTAGTCCTAGCGTAGCGGTATACCCTAGAACAGCTAGTAGAACTACTATCAGGGATTTGTCCAATTCCATAGGTTACCTCCGATTGATATAATTATAATATTATAAACTTTGCTATTAGAACTATATTTCCTATTCATTTTCGATAAGAAATCTTGTCTTTAACTTCATTATTTGCTACAATTTGTCACAAGGCAGGTGAACGTTCATGTGGCTTAACAAAGATAAGCCAATAACCATATATACGAATAATTAAGACTGCATTCGCAGTCTTTTTTTTAATATCAAAAATTATCAAAGGTAAGTAGTTTTATTTTCAATATCCAAAAGTAATAAGGAGGACGAAATTGAATAATCAAGATTACATCTCATCAAAAGATGCAGTGAAGCTATGTGATTATACATTACTTGAGATTCGTGAGTTGTGTAAACAAGGTATGATACCTTCAGAAAAAGAGGAAGACTGGAAAATTAATAAAAAAGATTTCCTTAATTGGCTTAAAACTAAGTATCCTAACGATCAAGAAATAGAAGAATATATAGAGAAAGTGAAACAACTCGCTAATGCTGATCCCACAAAATACTATTGTATATTAAAAAAGAATAATAATTTTATAATCTGTGAAGAAGAGGAAACAATAATTAAAGGAAAAGATGAATGGAAAGTTATCTATGGTTGTCAATGCAATATATGTGGTGATGATAAAACATTAATTACTGTATCACCTACAGCTTATGATCTAATAATTGAAAAGGGTTGGTTTGGGGAAAATAAAACCAACAATACTGAACCTAAGAAAACTAAGGGAAGACGTAAGAAAGAGTTTAGAATTATATTCGAAGGTTGGTTGCTTAGAAATGTCTGGTATCACCCTAATAACCCCCCAAAGTTTTTTGTTGATCGGATTAACCAAGTATTCATGGAGCACCTTAGAAAAAAGGGGTATAGATTTATAAATGAACAGTAAATAGTGTGTAAATAATTTTGGGCTTTACCAATGTTGAATAGATCGGGAGGGGAAGAGTAAAAATATGCCAACTGTATTGTATTGGGAGTATATGGGAGTATTATATTCAGAAGATGATCCGCCAGATATACTTGTTGAAAGACTTCATGAGGCAATAGAAAAGATATTGCTCGAATGATTGTTCTGAGAAAAACTTTACTTTGGGAGCAAGAATAACAAGCAATTATTTATGTAATGGGTTATAAAAAACTATAATAAATCACCTGGTTATACTTGACAGATGAAATACAAATGTAATACATGCGGAACAAAGAGGCAATTAGTTTTAGTTAATCTCTCTCCGCTGCTTCTCATTGAAGACAGAAGTAATGCTTCGTTTCACTCCGCAGTATTGGTTTCGCTATCGCTCAACCAATACTTTTTTAATCATATAATATTTATCTTGTTTGATTCGTCCCCTCTTAACGCGAAGCTTTGTTTTCGTCTTGGCCGTTGCCGACTCGCTCGGAAGCGGGAGGTTACGGACACAGAAAACAATCAAAAGATATATAGAAAGAAAGACGTTTTTTTAAAAATGCCTTTAAAAGTTTATCACACCTAGGCTGACGGCATTTTTCTCATAGGGTAACATATACCCTTTTAACCGGGTACTAGATACCCTCTTTTATACTAACTTTTAGAAAAATATATAGGATCAAGCTGTATTATTGTATTCTTTCCTTGTTTTATCTTATGAAGAATTTGCTTATGTTCTAAGGTACTAATATCTTTACGGAGGTTATCATAATTAACCTTTAGCAACTTAGCGATTTCTTTAATCGAAAGGGTTTTCCCCTTATAAGCCACATATCCTTCACGATTGCAAAATGCTCCTAGACTAAAGAATAACCATTGCAATGTATGGGTAAAACCACTCTGCAATATTATCCATTGATTACCGTCAACATGCATCTTTACGAAGTTCTTATTTCTTTTTTTAGTCTTTTCTAAAGCCTTTTGTTTATCTTCTATCTGTTTTCTAATAACATTCTGTTGATAATCATTATTATATTTTAGATTTTCAATCTCCTGTTGTTGAATCTCTATATAACCTTCCATTGATTCTATCGTATCAATATATATTTGCTCACTTGTATATTCCTGCGTAGCTTCTTCTATCACCCTCGTCTTACTTCACTCCTTCGTTTTTGGACTCTCCAAAATTCTCATCCTAATTTTTTCGACCAATTCCGCGAGAATGATGAAATTCGTCTGCTACTTGGCTACATCCCCCATAATACGCCTTACTTCTGTACCTGATAATGTCTTATGTTTCATTAGGGCATCTGCTACAGCCTTAATCTGTTGTTGCGTGAGGGGTTTCCTTATGATCCCAACAGCTTTACCCCAAAGTTCTATTAGTACGCCTTCTACCCGTTCTACATCTCCTACTATTCCTAAAGCAAGCTCAATCGAGTCTTCAATATCTTTCTTAACTGATTCATTAGTATGTAGAACACAAGGAAACTCACTTGCTCCTACAGCTATCGGTCCGGAAAAGTTAATCATTATCTCCTGTTCTATATATCTTTTATAGTCATTATAATCTTTGTCTTTATAACTAGAATAAAATTCATATTCATCTACTATTAGTTCTTTACTCTTACATAACCCATAATACTCTTCAGACTCGATTATCGTAACATACGAAATATCCCCTTTTAATAATATCGACATTACCGCATGTCCAGCTTCATGTATTGCTATTTGATATCTTTCATTAGGATTACTCATATTGCACCTCTAAAATCAAATTTTATCCCAGAATTCATTCTAATTAGCGTTATTTTTAATCTGTTTATTCCCTTAAGGTATAAATCCATAGGCTAGGAATAACAAGAGAAAAAACCTACTGTTTTAAAAGGTTTATACCCAAAGAAGATTATGGCGAGTACCTCACTAGAGATACCCGCCAGTATTTAATACTATAACCTATCCAAGGTATTCGCCCACCTAACCCCTAATGCAAACCCTTATACATTGATTTTTAAAATCCGATTACTAACTGACTTCTGACAATTGATATATCTTTGCTTTTGCACCACAATCATCATTAATTACAGTAGTTAATTCTAGTGCTTCTTCGTAAGAAGCACATGCTATACTTGAAGGCAAATCTCCTTCAAGACCATCTTCCCATATGCATATGTATTTAACCATTATTTTTTCCTCCTATTTTTAATTAAACAGGACTTTTTGAATTAACGGGGAATAAATCAATGATAAGCTTTTGAAGTACTCTGGATTAAGCCAATTGCAGTTGGCTTAATATGTCCAGGGTATTTTTCTTTTTGGGCGCATTTTAACAATCCCTATATTATGAAGTTTTAAGATATTCATAATTAGGTTGTTCTTTCTTTTCTTGATTTAGATTAGATTGCCAACCATTAAAATAGAATAAACATCACCACTCTTCAAGAACCAGAATTCTATTCAAGATTCTTTTTTATTCTATTAGTAACTTGTTTAAACGTAAGATAGCACTTATATTCTTTTTGTAATTTTAGAAATTGTTCTAGAAAAAGCTTCCCATTAAAATTATCTATTTCATCATTTAATGCTTCCATAAGGAGAAAATGACATTTTTTTATAAATTCTACTTCTATTTCTTTTTGTTTTTTTTTATCTTCAATATCTTTTCGGTGTTTAATTTTTTCTTGTTCTTCAGCTTTTACTACATAATCCAATTGTTTTTCATAAGAATTGTTTTCGATTCCTGTTTTTAAGAAGTCCGCTTCACTATTTGTTACTCTTGCTTGAATAAAATTACTAACTCCTTCTAAACCTTCTTCTTTAAATCTACTATCTATAATTCTACTTTTGATTTCTTTCGATTTACGAGTTTTAGCCGCTTCTAAAAACTCATATAAATCCCGTTCACTTACCCTCCATTCTTTACCAATTTTAATACCATTAATTTTGCCTGTTCTAAGCCACGTCCATACTGTAGAAGTCTTAAGCTTTAATGATTCAGCGATCTCATCAGGCGTAAGATACTTTTCCATTAGACCCCTCCTTTTCTTT
Organism: Sporomusaceae bacterium UBA7701; assembly: GCA_002482545.1. Lineage (GTDB taxonomy): Bacteria > Bacillota > Negativicutes > Sporomusales > UBA7701 > UBA7701. The sequence continues at coordinate 138,932 of DLGF01000015.1, read as the reverse complement.
AGTATAGTTTATTATTGTTTAGTATGTCAAATAGATTTTTGTAAATAATAGTAAATCATAATAAAGTAAACTAAACATAAATAGGACAAGCCTTTAGGGTTCTTAGCAAAAATTCTTGTTCTTTTAAATTAAAACATCAGTACATATGGTATAATATGGTAATAAAAATAAGAGAATGGAAGAAAATATGAAAATCAAAACACTATTATTAACCATTATTGTCTTATTAGCTGTTGGAACAAGCTTTTGTTTTGCCGAAGGTAATGATAAAGAAAAAGCAGCAAGAGAACTATTGATAACTTATGATGATATGAGATATGCAACAGAAGCAGGGATTACTAAAGTAGATTATATTAGGCAATATAGAGAACTATATACTGCAACGCAAAAAGCAAAAGAAACAATTGATGTAGATATTTATGAAAAATTTGATACAACATTAAAGGCATATGAAGATGCTTTAATTATTTGGGATTCTTACGGACAAGTTTTCAAAATAAAAGATATTAATAAACGAACAAATTACCCATATCCTTATATATCACAAAGTAAACATAGTGATATATTCGGTCAATATCAAAAAGAAGATGTAATATCATATATATTTAGTGAAGCAAATATTAAAGAAAAAGATATTAAATGGTTTATTGATGACAAATATAAAAACTCAAAGGAGGGCGAATAGCCCTCCTTTATCTATACCCTTGATTTCTATGATAACCCAATATATTATTCAAGGCATCTGGATTATCTCTAAGAACCTTAAGTACTTGCTCAGATGATATCTGAGTAACCAAAGGTACAACTGTAGTATTACCGTCTGAATTATTCATCATATGATTCATCATTGCGGTCATCACCTTTGTTTGTCTCTCAAGTTCTTTAATATGATTATTCTGCTGCTGAAGTTGAACATTGACTATTGGCTGAGTAGCTAACTCTGGATTCTTAAAGTAAGGTACATAATTCCCTTTGTTTTCTCCAGGATAATAACCCAAACGACTAGCAGCATAATCTAAGAGGCCCTTACTTTTTTGTGTATTCTTCTCATTAGGAACGATAATTGTTTCTTCGCCATCTTCACCGGCGATATCGCCTCTGGTATTTAGTAATGTGGGTGCGTTTACTACCCCACCAGTAGCATGCTTACCGCCGCCACCCTTGCCGTTCTTATAAAAATTGCCGCCTTCAAAAGTAGGACCAGATACGCCGGAGGGCCTTCCGCCTTTACCAAGCATCTTAGTAGCGCCAGAGAATTCCCTTTCCGTTTTAAACATAGCACCAATTGCATCTTTTTGAATACTTTTCCAAATACTTTTCCAAACATCTCTGAAGCTATTTCCTTCAACGATAAAATCGGCTAACAAGTTTGCTTGATATCGCCTTATTTCTAATGCAGTTTTCTTTGCTAAATCTACCTGTTGCTTTTGCGACTCTTCCATTTTCTTATTATTTTCTCTTTGTTTATCGATATTCTCCTGAATAGTCTTTGTATCACCCCGCCTAGCAGCTTCTAAAACTCTAATAGCTTCAGCTAATGCCTTGGCTTTTTCTTCGCCTTCTTGCATTTTTTCAGCTAATTTCATTTGTTTTTCTGCTGCTTCTACTTCTGTTATTGCTAATTTTTCATATTCATCATTTAACTTTTTAGCTTGTTCTTTGTATTCTTCGTATCTTCTTTTTTCAGCATTTAATTCAACATCAATTTCTTCTTGTTCCCAAAATGGATTTCGCTTATTGATCCTTGTTTTATCTATAGATTCATCTATACCAATAGACTTTAATCTTCTTTCACGTTGTTTATCAGGATTTAAAGCGTCACCCAAGAAATCTTTGCTCCATTGATTCTGTAATTTACTTGTATTCTTCGATGTTTCGGCAATTTTAACATCCAATTCACTTATGGTATCCAAAAGTGTTTTTAACGTTCTAAACTCTTGCATACCTTCGCGATTGGTCACAAGATAATCCTTACGTTCACCCTTAGACATACCAAACCAATTAGGAATGGTATTAGCGGCAGCCGATTGGAATTCTTGATCTTTTGCGAGGTAATCATCAAGAAGAGTTTGATACTTGTCACGCTCAGTAGTTAGCTTAGATTGTTCTGTTTGAAGTTCTTTTATACGTTGAATAGATAGCTCGTATTTTTTGTTAACAACGCCAACAGTTAAACCTAAGATTGATTCTTTAGTATTTAAATCATCTAAAGCTTCAGAATATCTATTGGTTGATATTTGCATATCAGCGAGTAGCTTCTTGTATTCCGCTTGAATCTCAATGCGCTTACGGTATTCAGCCGTATTTGGAGGGTTAGCGTAAGCATCGCCCTTGTTTTTACCTTTTTTGTTCTCTAGCGAATCGTATTGACTCCCACCAACGGTAATGGGGTTATAGTCAATATAGGTCTTTTCAAGATTGATTATCTTTCCTCTTGCTTCATTAATACCGATCTGTAACTCGCGAACTGGTGAATTAACAATATTCTGTCCAGCTTCTCTTGATTCTTGAGCGGCTTCTTCAAGTTCAGCAATTCTTTTTTGGTAGGTTTCAATAGTATTTTGATCAGTACCACCATTAGCAACATAGTTATCCAGTTGTGTTTGCATGCTCTTTTGGCCTCTTTCGAGTCCAGCGGTATTCCATTCTTGCATGGTTAATAGAGCGGTCTGCCAAATACCTAGCCATTTCAATTTTGATTGAATACTTTCGCCAAAATGGGCAGCATCTTGCCAATAAGCATTAATTTGCTTTTCTAAAGCTGTAATTTCATTACTAGCAGCATCTATTTGCTGCTGAAGCATGATAGATAAATCTTGTCTCTTTTGATTATTAGCTTTAATTTGTTCATCTTTCTCTTTGTTGATTGCCTCGATGGAATAATCAGCTGCTTTAATACGCTCTATTGCTGAAGCATCGAAAACTTTTGATAATTGGTCTTCGGTTGCTATCATATTTTCTTTTATTTTAATGGCTTTTTTTTCTGATAACGAACTGGATTCCAACTGCTGCTTCATTCTATCGTGGGCAGTAGCAAGGGCATTGATATATTGGACTTGTTGCTCTTGCATATTTAATCGCTGCTGTTCCGCAGCATAAGTATCCTTGAGTGCCGCTGCTTGATCTCTAGATTTGTTGGCTGCTTCACCTAATTTTTCAGCCACTAAGCCAACCGCTAGGGCAATAGCAGTAAACATAGCCACAACAGGAATCCTTTGAATAAATGCCATAGCCATACTAAAAGCAGTAGCTTCCGCTCTTGCCGCCAGTAACGCCGTTTGTAAGCCGGTAGTTACTCTGGATAGCGTAGAAATAGCAATGGCTGCTTCTGCCGCCCACCCCATCATTTTCCATCCTTCAGCCGGAATTTGTCGAAGGCCAAGTATTACGTTATCCATTGCTGACACTTGTTCTTTAAGAAACTGTGTAAGCCCACTTTGACCAGTGGCTATAAACAATCCATCAATATCTGTTTTAAGTTTTCCAATGCGCCTCGAAAGAGTATCTAACTGCATTCCTACCTGTTCGGCAGAAAAGCCTTGCGAATTTACAGCTTCACCCCAAGTACGTATGAATTCCTTGTAATCTCCGAGCATGGCTGCAGCTTTAGCCCATTGAAACTTGCCGCCTGCGATTTGCTTGAATAAGTTTTCCAAGTTTTTATCAGTACCCTGTGCTGCTAAAGATAAATCCAATAGCACATCTTGGGCTTTTCTGAAGTTAATCGTACCGTCTTGACCTATTGTTTTAACGGCGACACCCATAGCCTCAATTTCTTTAACTGCTTTATCGCTATGGAATGAACCAAGAACACTTTTGATCATATTTCCGATTTCTGCTCCGCTACGTCCAGTAGAACGAACTGCTGTAGCAATCATAGCGTTCAAGAATTCAAAATCAACCCCAGTTAACTTAGCGACACTGCCAGCACGTTCTACTCCGTTTGCTAAATCAATTGCGGCAACGCCAGCATTATGCGCTAGTTTCGTCCACACGTCAATTATCTTATTGCTGTATGCTTGAGCTTCAGCGGCATTTTCAGCAACCAATCCATATTGAAACATGGCTGCTTCAAGAGCCTTGTTAGCCTCAACAAGGCTCATGTTGTCCGCTACAGCAACTATAGCTGATTGATGAGTTAGAGTATTAACTATGGCTTGATCTTTATACATACGTCCCCAAAGGGTAGCCGCTTTAATTATATCTTCTGTTTTTTCTCCGTAAATTGCCGCAAGATTAATCATAGTCATAGTTTCTTTATTATAGGCTTCCATGCTTTCATGCAATTCCGGCAATACTTGCTTCATACTTGCCATTGCTTGTTCTACTTGCTTAATACGATCGGCTATTTCTACAGGGATCGTAATAGCTCCAGCCAACAATGATCCGGCAAACAGCCAATTAAAATGTGAACGGAGTTTTTGAGGAAATGATCCAAGGTAACTATTAGTTCGACTCACGACCCCACTAAATTCTTTAGCCTGGTTACTAACTGACTGATAGGCCGTATTTAAACTAGCCATTTTATTTTTATATTGCTCTACTTGTATATTACCTTTTACAAATTCTTGATGTAATTGTTCCTGTTGTTTTCTAATGTTACCGAGTTCTTGTTGATAAGGAATAAAATTGACAGGAACATTATTCATTTGCTCCTTAAGTTGTTCTGTGCGTTTTTTTCGGGCATTTTCTTCGTCTATCCAGTACTGACGATTGGTTTCAGCATTTTGTTTCGCCTTCAGATTAGTTATCTGTTCATAAGCTTTTTCTTCTGCTCTAACCTTTGCCTCTGCTGCTTTTTGCGCTGCCTGTGCTTCTGCATTAGCCGTTTTATTTGCTATATCAATTCTATTGGTATTTAATTGTTCTAATTTTCCTATTAAGGAATTTTGTAATTCTCTAGCTTCTTCAATATTCTTTCTGAATCCATCTATTTTAATATCTAGATTCATTTTAGAAGCTTTTTCTATAGCCGCTTGTAATGCTGCTATATCTTGTTTTAAAGTGGTAATGTTTTTTTCACTGGTATTTGTATTGACTATGATTTCAAATTTTATATTATTATTATCAATATCCAATATTATATACCTCTTTAATTAAAGAAGTAAGGGCAGGTTTGATCCCTGCCCTCAGATTTCTTTTCTTAATCCTTTTCTATTAATTTTAGATTATTAGGGTAAGTACAAATCCTATTTCCATCATCAAATTTTACAATTAGATCATCCTTTGTAGCTTGGGTTACAACACCGCACTTTCCTACATGTTCTTTGAACATATCTATTTCACTTATCAGTAGTACTCTACTCCCTATCTTAAATGCATGTTTGGGTTTTATCTTAGGCAATAATAATCACCTCGTGTATGTCAAAATATCTATTTTCAACCTGCTATTTTACTGGGTTTATTCAGGTTGTATTTTTGCTACAAAAGTATTTCATCCTAGACTTCAAAATACAACCTAATTTCCATTGATCCAATAAAGAATACTTTTAGGAATAGGTTTGGCATTAGCTTCGATAGCGGAAACAAATTGTTGAGTTACACCAAACATCTCAGCTACCTCATACTGTGACATTCCTATTCTCTTACGGTGCTCTTTAAGTAAATTTCTTTTTGGTTGTTTACAATCATTGGGTGATAGCTCTTCTCCTGTTAGACCATTGAATAACCTTCTACCAACAGCCGTAAACCTTATTACCATTGTTCGCCCACATTTACAGAGTATTGTTTTGCCGTCATAGTTGGTTTGTTCTATCGTCGCGCCACAGGTAAGGCACTGGTATAGGTGACGTTGTAATGTTGTCGATTTGGACAGTAGCTCCTTACGGGCTTGCTCTAATTTAAAATTATAAGCGCGCTCAAAAAATAGAATTGAATTATCTCCTTGGTACTCGGTTAACTCTCCACAGCAGACACAAGGACATTGTTTAGGTCTTTGCTGTTGGCTTTAGTCCTGGTTCCACAGTGATAACAAAAATATAAATAAATATCATCCTTCAATTGTGCATCATTTCCTTTATATTGCAATTAGTTATATAATGCCTCTTCACTCATCTCCTTGCGTAGTTCATTAATTAGTGGCTCTACTAGTCCAAGAGCAGCTTCAGTAATGATAGTACCCCTATTCTCATGCTCTGTTTTTAATATTTCGTAAAGTTCTAGTAATTCGATTTCCATTAAAGTTGTTTGATAACGAAAAGTCCCGATTTCGGCGGCAAGTCTGCCGATGTTTTTTACAAGTTCAGTAATTTCCATGATATTAATCTCCTTTATGTTTAAATATTTTATGAATCCAAGGTAAATAAAAAAACACTTAACATTTCGTTAAGTGATGAACTAAATAACATCTTGTAAATTACAGTTATACAGTTTTGCCATACATTGAAGGAATTCTTGGTCTACTGGAACTCTGTTTAATTCAATCAATGACAAGTAGCTTTGGGAAATACCTAACTCCTTTGCCGCCTCATCCTGGGATAGTCCCTCTTGAAGCCGACAAAGTTTTCTTTTTGTAATTTTCATTTACATCCCTCCTTTCGTGAAATATTTTATGAATACAGGGGCTAAAAAAAAGGACTGCCCCTTGGCAGTTTAATAGTTGCCCTGTTATGCTATCCCCTCACCTATAATACCGTTTGCAAACCATTTTGTAACACTATTCTTTTTAGAATAATAATCTTTTCTTTTACATAGGCTTTCTCCATCCAAATAGGCACACATATCACAGGCTGTTTTATCGTCAGAAAAACATTGTTCAAGGTATTCCGGCAAGCGGCACTCAGTTTTATTCCAGTGATAGCTACCTTTATGCCAATAGCCTCCTTTACCTACCCGGGAATATAAATCAAAGGGCCATCCTAAATATGTAAAACCATCATTATTATGATACTCTGCCTCCATTTGCAGTACTTCAGTAACAGCATTTCTCAACACGTTTAGTTTTGTTGCAATGTGTTTCAGTATTCTTTGTATTTTCATGTGATTAGTGCTTAGTTGCCTTGCAATTTCCCGTAACGGTTTTTCATTTAAATATCTGGCTAATAAAATCTCATATTCTTGCGGCTTAAGTATTTCTTGAATACGAACTATTATTGTTTCCATTTCCTTTTGCCGTTCCTGCCTAATGTATTGCATATCACAAGGTAACGAAAAAATAATATCTGTCTCTTCCTCATCCGTCTCCTTAACGATCCTATGTTCCTGCTCATCTAGGGCACCAATCTTATCTTCCTGTTTAGCCGTTAATTGATCTTCTTTTTCTTGGGATGAAATAAAATAATCTGAGGATACATCCTGTTCATTGGGAATTTTCCTATTATAGTTCGAAAGAATATACTTAATGTCTTGTCCATGATAGTTACTCATGCAGAAATAAAACGAGCGTCCTAAATATGATTCTTGTATATTATCCATTGTCAAATTCTTAAGATACGTTTGAGGTGAACTTAAATAGGAGTTCACCATTTTGTCTAGCTGAGTCATATATTTTTCTTCTATGGTTTTTGCCATATTTATCTCCCTTACTATTAATCTACTATTCAAAAACTATTGGTTATGGGCATAAAAAGACTAGCCTTTGTCAAGGCAAAGACTTCATCTTATCATTTATGTATTTGCTGTACGCCTCGGCAATATATTGCTTGCACTCTTCGCCCTCTAGCCAACGTTGGATTTCTTCAGGAAAATGAGTCATTTTTATTTCTGGTTTTCCTTCTAACTCTTCAACCGTTGTATCTAGTACCCGAGCAATTCTTTCCATTAGTTCTCTATCGGTTCTTCGAGATTTTCCAGATTCGAAATAGCTCACGCCGGTTTGATGTAGTCCAATCTTCTTGGCCAAATCTTCTTGGCTCAAACCTAATGAAATTCTTTTAGCCCTTACATTCTCCCAAAAACTCTCCATAAGGCATTCTCCTACAATTATTACTATAATAAGAATACCACGGCAGTCTAATATAGTCAATAAGAAATTACTCACTTTCACTGTTGATATAATAGTTTTACTATTTACTTTCTGCTGAACGCACCTTATAATGATAACAGAAAGAGGTGTTGTTCATGCCAAGACAAAAGGCGAACGGTGAAGGCTCAATAGTCCAGCTACCTAATAAAAAATACAAAGGAACTATCACCATTGACGTTATCTATAATCCCGATAACACAGTAAAAAAACAGATACGTAATTCATTTACGCATGAGAAAAAGGGCGAAGTCCAAAAGTGGTTGAATGAGCAGATTAATCAAAAACAAAAGAAAATTTTAGTACGCCCTAGTGATATGACACTTAAGCAGTGGCTTGATAATTGGATTGAAAGATACAAAAAAAATACTAAAAAAACTCGCACTGTTGAAGGTTACCAAAACATAATAAAAAATCAAATTGTGCCGCACTTAGGTAAGAAGAAAATACAAGATATAAAGACTAGTGATCTACAAGACTTATATAATAAACTAATTGAATCCGGGTTAAGCAGAAGGACAATCGAGTATGTCCATGCCACTATTAGGGCATCACTTAATCAGGCGGTACGTGAAGGGATATTAGGTCGAAATATAGCATTAAATTGTGAATTACCAGAGAAGCAGCAAAAAGAGGCCAAGATTTTAACTAAGGAACAAATAAAGAAATTACTGGAGGCGGTTAAGAACGAGAGGTTATATCCTCTTCTCGTTCTTGAAATTGGTACAGGCTTGCGACGTGGGGAGATACTTGCCCTGCATTGGCATAATATAAATCTCGATGAAGGATATCTAACAGTAGAGGGCAGTATTATTGAATCAAAATCTAAGGGAGTTGCTTATCAGGAATCACCAAAAACGAGAAAAAGTAAGCGGATTGTATTTTTACCTGATACTGTAATACAAGTATTAAAAGATTACAATGAAACAACCAAACACGATGAGTCAGATATTGTTTTTACAAATCGCAAGGGTGGATATATTCGACCCAGTACTTTCACACAAACATTCAAATACTATTGGCTACCTAAAGCAGGAATAAAAGATAAAGTAAGCTTTCATAGCTTAAGACATACTCACGCCAGTCAATTAATTACACAAAATATACCTATGAAAGCCATCAGCGAAAGATTAGGACATTCGACCATAAATATCACCATGGATACCTATGGTCATATTGAGGAAAAATTGCAGAGACAAGCAGCAGAAAGTATTAATAATATCTTTGAAAAATGAAAAGGGCTACGCTATAGCACCTAAAATAGTTATAGCACTTCTATAGCACTTTTATAAATTATGTTAAGTTCTTAACAAAATAAAAACCCCAGTATCACAAGGCTTTAAACCTTATAAATACTGGGTTTTCTTTTGGTGCCGAAGGCCGGACTCGAACCGGCACGTGGGTGACCACGTCTGATTTTGAGTCAGGTGCGTCTGCCAATTCCGCCACTTCGGCATATGCGGTTGGGCTGCGCGCCGGAAACGGCGCGTCTCAGCAAGATATATCTTAATACATAACACCCGATATGTCAAGGCCTCCGGCGTCAGCAATAGCTGGAAGCCCGGGGCGGAATGCGGAGCCCCGGCCCGGTGAAAGCCAGGCCGGGGCTCTTTGGTCTCATGGTTGCTGCTGAGCAGCCTGGGCCGGTTTGAACGCCGCCCGCAGCATCGTTATGCTGGTGTAGAGGATGACGAACACCACCACCCATTTCAGAACCAAAAGCGGCAGGGATTTTACAATATAAGCCGCGATGAGCACTCCGACCGAGCCGGCCAGGGTAATCCACAGACTGGCCTTGCGGTCGTAAGCGCCGGATTGGATGAATTTGATTCCTGCAGCCGGCTGCAAAAAGGCGCAGGACCCCATCATGATCGGGAAAGCGACCCGGGGGCTCAGGCCCAGAAGGTACACGAGCGCCATGCAGGGGGCGAAGAGCCCGATGCCGATCGTCATGAGCGCGCCTAAGACAAAATTGCCGACGACGCCGGCGACCAGTTTCCCGCCGGACAGCCCGATGGCCTCGCCGCCAACCGGCATCAGTCCGAACAGGCTGGCGACGATGATGACCGCAACAATCAGCAGCGCGCTGCCCATATAAAGCTGCACTTTCTTTTCCGGCAGGCGGGCCACAATCCCGGCGCCGACCACCGCGCCAACCATGGCCGCCACCAGCATGGCCACCAGGGTAAACGGCTCGACTTCAATAATGGTCATGAAAATCAAGGCTTCCAGCACCACCGGAATGCAGCAGCTGACATTCAGCGTGCCCGGAATAATCCGGTCGGGGACCAGTTTAAAGAAGCGGAAGAAGGCGGTAAGCTGGGCAAAACTGCCGATTCCCAGCGTGTCGAAGAAATTGGCGATAAATCCGATAGCTGACAAGATAAAGGGATTCGCGGAAGAAAAAGTATTACGGTGTTTTAGGAGATCACGGCCCAAAACGACGGAAAACCAGCCCGTCAGTGCGACAAGTAGCCCCACAACTACAGATAACACTTCTAGCACTTCTCCTTTCCAGTTTTGAAGGTGCGAGTAATGTCCAAATAGTATCATTTCTTGTCTGCTTATGTCAATGATAATCGGCTTAACGCCGCCCATTGGGCACCCCCTTCCCCCGGCGCTGTCGGCCCGGCGCCGGAAAGTCCGGTGATTGCCGGCGGCGATATGCTATAATGGGAAATGATCCCTACTAATATAAAGACAACAGAGGAAATGCCATGCCGACGATCGTAATCGGAACCCGCCGACTCAACTATACCGTCCGGTACAGCCGCCGCCGCACCGTCGGCATCAAGCTGGTGCCGCCCGACCTTCTTGAAGTCGCCGCGCCGGCCGGGTTTCCTGGAGCCAGCATCGAAGCCGTTCTCCTGAAAAAAGCCGCCTGGATTGCCGGCCACCTGCGCCGCTTGGCCGCCACCGCCGCCAACCCGATCAATGCCGGGTTGCAGCCCGGCAGCCAGCTGCTATACCTCGGCCGGCCGCTGTCGCTGCGCATTGTTCCGGCAAAAACCGCCCGCCCCAAGGTAGAGCAGGACGGCCGCCAGCTCCTCGTTCACCTGCCGCCGGCTCCGGACCGGGCCCAAGCCGGGCTGCTGGCTGAAGCTTTAAAAAAATGGTACATCCATGCCGCCAGGGAGCTTCTCGCGGAAAGGACGGCGTTCTGGGCCGGGGAAATCGGGGTCCGTCCTTGCCGGCTTTTCATCCGGGAGCAAAAAAGCCGCTGGGGCAGTTGCTCCAGCCGCGGCAATATCAACTACAACTGGCGCATCGTCATGGCGCCCCCGGAAGTGGTTGATTATTTAGTGGTCCACGAGCTTTGCCACATCAAAGTCCCCAATCACTCCAAAGACTTTTGGCTGCTGGTCGGCCAGGCGGTGCCCGACTATAAGCGCCACCGAAAATGGCTGCGGGAGAACGGGGAGCTTCTCATGCGCCTGTTTTCCCCATGACTTCGTAAAGCCTTGCCCCCGCCTTCCCTGCCGCGGCGGATAACTTATCCATGCCACCCGGCTTAGTTTATGCCGTCTGCGTAAGATGACCAGCTGAAATTTTTCAAACGGAAATATCGCGCAATAGATTGACAAGGATTTTTTGGTATGTTAGAGTTGGTGTAAATTAAATATGATCTGGGGAGCTGAAAGGCTGAGATTGGATAATATCCTAAACCCAATGAACCTGATACGGATAATGCCGGCGTAGGGAAAGTATAGCTACAATTGTAGCTTGGTTTGCATGGATTGCCGTATGTATCTTTTGATATATGCGGCATTTTTATTTAAAAGGAGGCATTTAAATGAATTATGCAACCCAAATGGAGGCTGCGAAAAAGAAGGTGATTACGAATCAGATGCGCGCCGTTGCCGCATACGAAAACATGGATCCCGCAAAGCTCTGCTCGCTTGTGGCGGCCGGACAAGTCGCCATACCGGCCAATAAAAATCATAAATCACTGAAGCCTTACGGCATTGGCCGCATGCTAAAAACCAAAATCAATGTAAATTTGGGTACGTCGAAGGATTGCCTGGATGTCAACGTAGAGATGGAGAAAGTCATGAGCGCGGTCCATATGGGAGCCGAAGCGATTATGGATTTAAGCTCCTTTGGCGACACCAGAACGTTTCGGACGAAGCTCACGGCAGACTGTCCGGCGATGATTGGTACCGTGCCGATCTACGATGCAGTCGTATATTACAATAAGCCTTTGCAGCAAATCACTGCGGCGGAATGGATCGATGCCGTCCGGATGCATGCGGAAGACGGCGTGGATTTTATGACAATCCATTGCGGCATCAACCGGTCGACCGCCCAGCGTTTTAAAAATGCCAAGCGACTGACGAATATTGTGTCCCGAGGAGGTTCCATTATCTTTGCTTGGATGGAGCTGACGGGAAACGAAAATCCCTTTTACGAGCGGTTCGACGAGGTGTTGAAGATTTGCCGCGAATACGACGTTACCCTCAGCTTGGGAGATGCGTGCAGGCCGGGGTCGATTGAGGACGCGGGTGATATTTCCCAGATTGAGGAGCTTGTGGTTCTGGGAGAATTGATGCAACGAGCATGGGCACAAGATGTACAGGTCATCATCGAAGGGCCTGGACATATGCCGTTAAATCAGATTCAGGCCAATATGGAAATCCAAAACACGATTTGCAAGGGCGCTCCATTTTATGTACTCGGTCCTCTGGTTACTGACGTGGCTCCGGGCTATGATCACATTACGGCGGCAATCGGCGGAGCAGTCGCTGCGACATATGGTGCGGCGTTCCTCTGCTATGTTACTCCAGCGGAACACCTGCGTCTTCCTACTGTCGGGGATGTAAAAGAAGGAATCATTGCTGCAAAAATCGCTGCACATGCGGCAGACATCGCCAAGGGAATTGAGGGCGCGAAAGATTGGGATTACAGGATGAGCGTAGCGCGCAGAGAGCTGGATTGGCAGACTATGTTCAAACTGGCGATCAATGAGGACAAGGCGCGTTCTTACCGGGCCCAGTCGCAGCCTGAACACGAAGATACTTGCACAATGTGCGGTAAGATGTGTGCCATGCGTAACGTAAATAAAATCCTTCGCGGTGAAACTGTAGATATTATGGACTAAAATAAAATCAGGCCGCAGCAGCCTGCCCTATTGTGGTAAAAACAGGACCGGCGGCATATACTAGCACCTGAATCCGACCATGTACCAGGGAGGAATGGACCGTGGACTTCCACTTTTACAAATATCACGCCCTCGGGAACGATTATCTGGTCGTAGACCCGGCCAAAGTAAACTTCGTCCTCGATGCCGAAACCATCAAACGGGTATGCCACCGCCACTACGGCGTGGGTTCGGACGGCATTCTTTACGGTCCGCTGACCGCGCCGGACGCGATCAGCCTGAGGATCTTCAACCCGGACGGCAGCGAGGCGGAAAAAAGCGGCAACGGCATCCGCATTTTTTCCCGCTATCTCTTTGACGCCGGCTATGTCACAACTTCGCCGTTCACGCTGACTACCCCCGGCGGCTGCGTGCGGGTCGAACTGCTTGACGCCAAGGCCAGCCGGCTCCGGGTCGATATGGGGACCGCCACCTTCCGCAGCGACCTGATCCCGGTAAACGGCAAGCCCCGCGAGGTGATCGACGAACCCATCCGGGTGGGCGACCAGCAGTTTAACGTGACGTGCCTCTCGGTGGGCAACCCCCACTGCGTCCTTCCGCTTGCCGACATTTCCCCCGACCTCGCCAAGCGGCTGGGGCCGCTGATCGAAAACCACCCCCTCTTCCCCAACCGCATCAATGTCCAGTTCCTGCAGGCGATCGACAACCACAACATCCGCATTGAAATATGGGAACGCGGGGCCGGCTACACGCTCGCCTCGGGCAGCAGCAGTTCCGCGGCGGCCTATGCCGCCCACCGGCTGGGTTTTGTCGGCCGGCAGGTCAATGTCCATATGCCGGGCGGCATCATCGCCATCGACATCACCCCTGACCGGCACATCCATATGACCGGGCCGGTCACTAAAGTGGCGGAAGGCTTTTTTGCCGACGAGCTGAAGGCGGTCGACGACGGACGGGGTTCTACGCCCGATTGATTATTGCCCCAAATAACAAGAGGTGCCGCAAGGCACCTCTTGTTATTTGGGGCCGCAACCGAAAGCGGCTGCCCGGTATGGCTTCGGCCTGACCGCGATAAAGAGCTCTTATCGCTGCCATGCCTTGAGCCGCTTCACCGCCAGCGTGGCCAGCAATCCGCCGAGCAGCGCCGTCACGAACTGGGGCCAGCTCATGACCGCCAGTATTCCGGCGGCCATTTTGGGATTGATCTGGATAAAGCTCAGCAGCCAGGCGAAAGCGCCGTACAAAAACGCCGTTTTGCCCAACGCCGCCACCCCGATGGCCGCCCATCGCCCTTTGGCGATCAGCGCCCTGAAAATCAGCACCAGGATGACGTTTCCCGCAGCGACCGGAACAATAAACACCGGCACCGGGAGAAGCTGCTGCAAATAGGCCGCCACCGGCGCGATAAGAGCGACCGCCATGGCTGCCGACAGTCCCACCGTCTCCAGGGCCACCAGCAGGCAGGCGTTCACCAGGCTGCCGATGAGGAAGGTCGACATCACCGGCAGCAGCGGGATAACCAGCCGCAAGGACTGAAAAACCAAAGTCAGCGCAACAATTAAGGCCGTGCGCGTCAAAGTCCGTTGATCAGGCTTTGCCAACTCAAACGCCTCCTACTTATGCCACTTGTGCCGCAGCCTCGGCCGGCCCGGGCCTCCTCCCCCGCCGTGGCGGCGGTAGATCGCCCATACCAGAACGGCCAATATCACCAGGTTGCCGACAAGATCGCTGATCAGTCCGATATCCACCAGAATGCTGATAACCGTCAGCCCGGTGAAAAAGATCATCGTCTTGCGCAAATCAAGGAAGGGATAACGCCGCAACAGAAAATACACCGCTCCCAGCACCACAAGATCAATGACTACCGCTGCCCACATGTTCAGAAACAGATATTTCAAAATTCCGCCGGCGACCAATATCGCGAATAGCATCAGCCAAATGTTCGTCATTTTATAGCTCCTTCCGTTTCTTTCCCTTTTTATTATAACGAAAGCAATGTTGGGGAACAATCCAATGTTTTTCTGGAAAATATGGAAAGATATGATTATAATCTGCCGAAAGTGTACATACTTCTTACTAAGACAATAAAAGGAGGAAGTTCGATGGATTTTTCGTTTACTTTGTTTAAACCCCATAAAGCAAGGTCGCAAAAGCGCGAGGAGCCGATGATCTCGGTTAAGCCGAACGGCCGCATTGTTTTCAACAAAAAGGCCGCCGAGTTGCTCGAAAATAGCTACTTTTGCATGCTGGGCTATGACAACGACAATCAGGCGCTCGGCATTCTGCCGGTAGCCGAGCAGGAATCCAATGCCTTCCCGGTCCGGTACGCCGCCAAGGGGGCTTATATCGGAGCGAAAAAGTTTTTCCGCCACTTCAACATTCTGCCGCAGGCGGTGGTTGAAAACAGCCCCATCAAATGCGGACAGTTTATCGGCCTCAAATTTTAAATAAAACGATGCTGCGCTATGCAGCATCGTTTTATTTAAGGCGGCCTTTTTTATCGCCCGTCAATCCCGAGCTGTTGCATCCAGGCGGCGATTTTCTCTTCCTGTCCGGCGGCAACGGCCAGCGGGGCCGAAACCGTCGGGCCGCAAATACCCAGCCTGCTCAGGCCATGCTTGATGACCGCGGCGGCAGGCCCAAAACTCCCCATCAGCGGGATATGGGACGCCCGTTTCTGCAAGGCCACCGCGGCGGCCAGATCGTTTCGGCAATAGGCGTCATACACCTCGGCGCAGAGCTTCGGCACCAGGCTGCAGGCCGCGTAGATGCCGCCCCGGGCGCCGTGGATATAAGCGGCGAGCCCCAGCGCCGGATTGCCGCACATCACGGTGAAATCCCGGCCGGACGTGACATCCAGGAAACGCTGGAGATTTATGAAATCTCCCGAACTTTCCTTCACCCCGACGATATTGGGATGGACGGCGAGAGCGGCCAAGGTGTCGGGAGCAACGGCAATCTTGGTCATCTGGGGAAAGTTATAGATCAGGACGGGCTTTTCCGACGCCTCGGCGACCATAAGGAAATGGCGCTCCACCGCCGCCTGGTCCAAAGGATAATAGTAAGGCACCGCCGCCAGGACCGCATCCGCCCGGGTCCTTGCAGCCACCCGCACTTGCTCGATGATCTTCCGGGTGCTGGTATCCCCGCACCCGATCAAAACAGGCACCTTGCCGCCCGCTTCGTCGAGCACCGTCTCCATGGCCTGCCGGCGCATCGCCCCGGTCATCGCCGGAAACTCTCCGGTGGTGCCCAAGGCCAAGAGGCCGTGGACGCCGCCGTCGAGGCAATACCGCACGACCCTGCGCAAGCCCGCAGCGTCGACCTTCTCCTCCGGGGTCAACGGCGTGACCAGCGCCGGATAAACGCCCTTCAACCGCATGTTATCCCTCCCCTGTTTGGGATATGCCTATCCCGTGTCAGGCAGCTGCATCCGTCCGCAAGACGCGGATGAAACCTTGGAGATAAAATTCGCCTCTAGGAAGAATTTTCCTCCCGCAAGGCCGCCGGCTTCTCCCAGCCTTCCGCCGCAGCGAAGCCCGGGCCGCAAATCCGTTTCCGACATCGAAAACTCTCAGCCAAGCCGAGAGTTTTTTATTGCAGGGATAACCCGGCCCCCTGACCAAATATATATGTAAGGACAAAACGAATTCCCGATCACCGACTTTTCTGTTTCGCCCGGACATGTCCCCGGCGATTGAGGGAGATGACGGCCGCCGCTACCGCGAAGGCGGCCCCCACCAGCAGGGCGGTGTGATACCCTGCCAGAAACGCCCCCGCCAGTTGCGCCGGCCCGGGATCAGACACCCCCGCCAAAAGCTGGCGGCGGCGGATTTCCTGGACCGAAACCGCCACCGCCGTTCCAGTCACCATGCCGACGTTCCGCACTAATGCGTTCATCCCCCCGGCGACGCCAACCTTGCTTTTATCCACGGAGCTCAGCACGCTGTTATTGTTCGGCGATTGAAACAACCCGTTGCCGAACCCCATAACGGCCTGAGCGAGCGCAACATGCCAGATCGGCGTTTCGAACCCCGAGGAGGCCAGGAAGAACAGTCCCGCCGCGGTCAGCGTCAACCCGGTTGTCGTCAGCACCACCGGGCTTGTCCGGTCCGACAGATAGCCGCTTACCGGGGCCACCACCGCCATGATCAGCGGAAAGGGCGTGATCAGCAAACCTACCTGCCCGGGGGTGAGATTTCGGACCTCGCTTAGATAGAAAGGCAGCAGGATGGTATTGGAGAACATGGCCATAAAGGAAAACAGCCCGGAGAGATTTCCGGCGAGAAACGGCCAGTTCCGGAATAACCTCAGATCGAGCATCGGATATTCCACCCGGTTCTCCACCCGGACAAACAAGCCCAGGGAGCAGAAGGCAACCAGTCCGATTCCGAGACTGCGCGGCGTCGCCCACCCCCAGTCCTCGCCATGGCTCAGGAGCAGGAGAAGGCTGCCGATGCCGACGGCGAACAGCGCCGCGCCCTTCCAGTCAAACAATTCGTCACGGCGTTTTTCCCCCTCCGGCAGGATGGCATAGCCCAGAAAAAAGCCGACGACGCCGATGGGAATGTTCACGAAGAATATATATTCCCAGCCGAGGGCGCTGGTCAACAGCCCTCCCAGGCTGGGCCCCACCATCGACCCCATCGCCACCATCGTGCCGACTCCGCCCAGAGCCCGCCCCCGCTCGCCGGGCGGAAAGGCGCGGGCGACGATGGCCGGGCCGTTGGCCATCAGCATGGCGGCGCCGATCGCCTGCAAGATCCGCGAAAAGATAAGCACATAAATTTGGCTGGCATACCCGCAGGCTGCTGAACTCAGGGCGAAAATCAGAAACCCGATGCTGTAAACATGCCGCTGTCCGTACATATCGCCCGCCCGGCCGAAAATAGGCAACAGGCTGGATATGGTGAGAAGATATGCGGTGACCACCCACTGCGCCAGGGAAAGAGTGACCCCGAGACCGTCGGATATCACCGGCAGAGCCACGTTGACGATGCTGGAATCCAGCGTGGCCATGAAAGTCCCGAGCGAGGTTACCCCGAAGACCAGCCAGGGGGACCGCGCTTTGGCGGACTTGCTGCTGCTCATTTCCACCTCCGTATATAATAAGAAACCAATTCCATTTATAACTTGCCACTTGGTTCCCGAGTCTATTCAAGTGACCCGCACCGCGCAATCTCCTAAAAGGGAATGGTGAATATGCTGGTTGCGTTCACGCTTGGCTGGGCCATCATCTACGCCGACCGCACCTCGATGTACCCCCTGCTGTCGGTCATCGCGGCTCAGCTCGGCCTCACGGCGACTCAGGCCGGTCTCCTGACCAGCGCCTATTTTCTGCTGTATGTGTTCATGCAGATTCCCGCAGGCATGGCCGGCGACCGCTTTGGCCTGAAAAAAGTTCTGCTGGCCACTTACGCCCTGGTAGGCATCGGCGTCCTGGGCTTGGGCCTGGCCGGCGCCAGTTACCCGGCGCTCATCGGCTTCGCGGCGCTCCACGGGCTGGGAGCCGGCGCCTATTACCCCGCGGCCTACGGCACCCTTCTGCAGCTCGTTCCGCCGCGGCAACGGGCTTTCAGCTCCGCCATCCTCGGCATCGGCATGGCCCTCGGAATGCTGGCCGGCCTGGCGATGAGCGGCCCGATCTACGAGCGGCTGAACGACTTCCGCGCCCCCTTCTGGCTGCTCAGCATCCCGACCTTTCTCATGCTGGCTTACTTTTGGCGCGCCATCCCCGACATAAGAAGCGCGAAAGCGCCTGCCTGGCGGGATTACAGGCAAATTCTGGCGGACCGGGAGCTTTGGCTCATCAATCTGTCCACCTTTACCGCCATGTATGGGTTTTGGGTCGCCGTTACCTGGGGCCCCACCTTTCTGAAGCTCGAAAGAGGCTTCAGCCTCGGCCAGGCGGGCTTCTATACCGGCCTGGTAGCCATAACGGCTGTTCCCGGCGGCCTCGTCTGGGGCAAACTGGCCGATCGCTTCGGCCGCAAGCCGCTGGCCATGCTGCTTCTCCCCGCGGCGGGCCTGGCCCTCCTTGCCCTCGCCCAGGTCCGCACCACTCCGGCCATCATCGGCGCGCTCTTGATTTTCGGGCTGTTCAGCAATTCCGCCCTGACGCCGGTCATGGTGGCCTGGACGGCGGATATTGTCAGCCAGCGGTATCCCGGGCTGATGGGAGCCGCCATCGGCGCCTTCAACTGCGTCATCATGTCGGCGGCCATCATCGCCCCCATCGTATCCGGCTTTCTCAGGGACATCACCGGTTCGCTGGTCCCGGCGGTGATAGCGGGCGGCGCGCTGGTCCTCGCCGGGTCCGCCCTCCTCCTCTTCCTGCCGGAAAAAACCATGGAACGGGTATAAACCTAATTATCCACACAATATAACCCCGAAGCAAGAGCTTCGGGGTTATATTGTGACAAACCAGGCGGTAACAAAAGGTCCGATGCACGTCCTGATTTCGAGAATCCTTCCAGCGTTTGCCGCTTGCATGCAAATAGACTGCGAGCGGTGTGCGGGCCGCACCGAAAAGCCTGCCAGCCGGAAGATATTTATGATAAGCGGAGGGAAGCGCCAGCGTCGGAGCGTTCATAAATATCTTCCGCATTATGCTGGTCGTATGCAAGCAAGGGCGCTGAGAGCTAAGCGCGCAAGTTCTTGGCGCGCATGCATAGAACCGCAGCCTTCCTCTTGCAGTACGCCGCAGATGGGCCTTTATCGCCAGCCTGACCCCGAAGCAAGAGCTCGGGGTCAGTTTTGCCGGATACCGCTTGGCGCGGCCGCTATTTTTTTATTATCCCTTCGGGCACGCTTGGCCGACCAGGGCCGTAAAGGCTTCCACCAGCTGCCGGGTAACCGGGCCGATCCTCCCGTCGCCGACCGGACGGCCGTCCAGGCCGGTGATCGGGGTGACGTTGCACAGCGACCCGGTGACAAATGCCTCGTCGGCATTTGTCGCGAAATCGACGCCAAAGGGCTCTTCCACCACCTTGAGGCCCAGCTTGGGCGCCAGCTCATCCACCACAATCGTCCGGGTTACCCCCTGCAGGATAAGGTTGCTCAGCGGGTGCGTCCGGAGTACGCCGTCCTTGACCGCGAAGAAATTGGTGCTGCTGCCTTCGGTCACCGCCCCGTCCCGTACCTGGATGGCTTCGAAAACCCCCGCTTCCTTGGCCTGCTCCTTGGCGAACACGTTGCCAAGGAGGTTGAGGGACTTGATGTCGCAGCGCAGCCAGCGGAGATCGGGAACAACAATCGCTTCCGCCCCGGTTTCGATATATTGCAGCAACGACGGCGGGATGGGGCGGACCGTCATCGTCAGGCGCGGAGCGGCGTTGTCCGGGAAGTTGTGGTTGCGGGGAGCAAAGCCGCGCGTTATCTGCAGGTAAATGCCCGCGTCGACGATCCCGCTTTCCTGGATGAGCCGCTCATGATAGCCGTACAAATCTTCGGCGGAATAACCCACCGTTATCCGCATCTCCCGCAGCGAGCGGAACAACCTCTCCATATGCCGCTGCAACCCGAAGCAGCGGCCGTTGAAAACAGGAGTCACCTCATAAACACCGTCGCCGAACTGATAGCCGCGATCCTCCATCTCCACCAGCTTCTCGCTCAGGTCGGCGACAATCCTGCCGTCGATCAATCCGATCGGGCCCATTTTCATCTCTCCCTTCATCCCCTTTTTGAATATTATTCCAGTCCGGTGCCGGGCATTCCTCCCTCAACAGCTTGTCCCCGGCCGATTTGCGAAAATAAAAATCCGCCTGGAGTTGCCCGGGATAATAAAGACTCCCGCCGGAAATTCCGCAGGGAG
The DNA here is from genome assembly GCA_002482545.1 of Sporomusaceae bacterium UBA7701. Classification (GTDB taxonomy): domain Bacteria; phylum Bacillota; class Negativicutes; order Sporomusales; family UBA7701; genus UBA7701. The sequence continues at coordinate 118,061 of DLGF01000015.1, read as the reverse complement.
TCTTGCACTTGCCGCTATCTGCCGCCGCATTCGGCCTCGATCTTCTGAAGCAACGCCTCGGTGAGCTTGAGGGTGACCGGCCCGGGTCTGCCCTCGCCGATCTTATCGGCATCCATTGTCACCAGCGGCACAATCTCGCTGTTGGTGCCGCAGACAAACGCTTCGTCCGCCTTCTTGGCAAAAGGCACGTCAAAGGTCTTTTCCACCACGGTCAGGCCCAGGCGGGGAGCCAGCTCGTCGATCAGCACGGTGCGGGTGATCCCCCGCAGAATCAGGTTATTTACCGGATGGGTCCATAGAATGCCGTCTCTGACGATGAAGAAGTTGCTGCTGCTGCCTTCGGTCACCGCTCCGTCCCGCACCTGCACGCCCTCGAAAGCGCCGGCGGCCTTGGCCTGCTGTTTGGCCAACATATTCCCCAGCAGGTTGATGGACTTGATATCGCAGCGCAGCCAGCGGAGATCGGGAACAAACACGCCCTTGGCCCCGGCTTCGGTAAGCTCCGGCGTGGAACGGTTGGGCCGGATGGACATCGTCAGGCGGGGCGTGACCTTGTCGGGAAACCCGTGGGCTCTGGGCGCAACTCCCCTGGTGATCTGCAGGTAAACGGCGGCGGTGGTCAGGCCGCTCTTCTCGATCAGCCGGTCGTGGAACTCGGCCAATTCCTCAAAGGTATAGGTAGCCGGAATCGACAATTCCCGCAGGGAGCGGTACAGTCTGTCCATGTGCTGTCTGAGGCAGAAACAACGTCCATTGTATACTCTGGTGACCTCGTACACGCCGTCGCCAAACTGATAACCTCTATCTTCCATCTCGACGATCTTATCGCCCAAGTCGATGATTTCGCCGTTCACTAAACCAATCGGTCCCATCTTGAATCATCCTTTCGCCGTAGCTTTTATTTTTTCGGGCCGCCGTCCCGGGAGTCCCGGCAGGAAAACAGGGCGCGCGCGCGAAAATATTCACCTAAAGACTACTTTCCGAGGTGAGCTATATGTACTGGAAAGCCAGTGGTCCCTCTCAAACCCGTGACACCGTCGAACTGGCCCTGGAACGGGCCGCTTCCCACGGCATCGCGGATATCGTCGTCGCCTCCAGAAGCGGCAAGACGGCCTTGCTGCTGGCCGGAAAAGTCCCCAACCTGGTTTGCGTCACCCATGCCCAGGGCTTTGCGGCCCCGGGGCAAAACGAAATGTCCGGCGAAATGCGCGCCAGGCTTGCCGGCCTGGGCGTGAACCTGCTGACAACGACCCATGTGCTGTCAGGCGCCGAACGAGGGATCAGCCGGAAATTCACCGGCGCCTACCCGGTGGAAATCATCGCCCACACCCTGAGGATGTTCGGACAAGGCGTAAAAGTCTGCGTGGAAGTCGCCGTCATGGCTCTGGACGCCGGACTCATTCCCCACGGGCGCGACGTCATCGCCGTCGCGGGCACCGGCGACGGCGCCGATACGGCGGTCATCCTCCGCCCGGCTCACGCCGCCGATATTTTCGATACCTATATCAGCGAAATCATCTGCAAGCCTTAGTCCAGCTTCAGCGCTTTGAGCACTTCCTGGGCGTGACCGGCAGCCTTGACGCCGCGGAAAACACGGGCAACAACCCCGGCGGCGTCGATCACGAAGGTTGATCGTTCGACGCCCAGTACCTTTTTTCCGTACATGTTTTTTTCCTTCAGCACCCCATACTTCCGGCACACGCTGCCGTCACTGTCGCTCAGGAGCGGATAGGGAAGCTCCAGTTTGGCGCTGAATCGTTCGTGGGAAGCCAGGGAATCCCGGCTGACGCCGAGAAGCCCGACGCCCAGGGCGGCCAGCTCCGGATAGATGTCGCGAAATTCCCGCGCTTCATTGCTGCAGCCGGCGGTGTTGTCCCGCGCATAGAAAAACAATACGACTTTCCGGCCCTTTAAGGAATGCAGCGACACTTCCGCCCCGCCGGTGGCCGGAAGCGTAAAATCCGGCGCCGGAAAGCCCGTACCGAGTTCGGTCATGAAAGTTCTTCCTTTCCAAGTTTTTATTTTATTATAACACCGTCTGGCAGAAGTAGCCAAACGCTAGGAGCAGCCGATGAAGCCATCGCAACCGCTTTTCTTATATTGCGCCCTGATCAGCGTCGCCTTTCTCTGGGGAACCTCTTTTGCCGCGGCCAAGCTCGGCCTGCGCGAACTCAGCCCGCTGAATCTCGCCATGCTCCGCTTTCTCATCGCCTCCACCGTATTCGGCGGCATACTCCTCGCACTGAAGGACCATAATACCATCGAACGTCAGGACATTCCCCGCTTCTTTCTCCTCGGCTTCCTGGCAATCACCTCGTATTTCTATATCCAGTACACCGGCCTTACTTATACCACAACCATCAATGCCGCTCTCATCATCGCCACCAGCCCCATCTGCGCCGCCCTCCTGGGCGCCTTTCTCGGCTGGGAGCACTTCTCCCTGCTGAACGGGCTCGGCATTCTGACCGCCTTTTCCGGCGTCGGATTCATCATCACCAACGGGCATTTTACCGCTCTTTTCCAGCCCGGCACGCTGACCGGCAATCTGCTGCTGCAAAGCAACGCCGTGGTGTGGGCCGGGGTGACGGTCTACGGAAAAAAACTCCTCGCAAAATACCGCCCCTTTGTCGCCATGGCTTATATTCACATCTTCGGCACGCTACTGCTGGTGCCCTTCATCTTTTTCCCGGGGCCCTTCGCCGCCGTGCCCCTCGCCAGGGAAATCTCCGCAGTCACCTGGCTGACGGTGGCCAGTTCGCTCCACCTGGCCTTATTGTGCTCCGTATTTTCCTATTTCATCTGGTACCTGGGCGTAGAAAAACTGGGCGCGGTGCGGACCGCATCCTTCGCCTATCTCAATCCGCTCTTCGCCGTCATCGCCGGCGTGCTCTTCCTGGGGGAAACCTTCACGGCCTTTACCGCCCTGGGCGGCGCCATGATCATCGCCGGCGTTTATATCACCAATCGGGCCAGAACACCGAAACAGCCGGTTTCGCAGTAGGAAAGGGAGTTCTTTTATGTCGGACAGAGTTTCCGCCATCGAATACATTCGCGGCCTCGCCATGCTGGGGGTTGTCGGCATTCACACAGGGGCCTACTCGCTGAATAACCCGGACGTCAACCTCCATCTGTTCGCCGCCCTCGAAATCTTCACCCGGTTCAGCGTTCCCATCTTTTTTTTCGTTTCCGCCTTTGGCCTGTTCTGGCGCTATCAACCGGAAGAGCCCTTTCATTACGGAGCCTTTCTCCGGCGCCGCCTGCGGGCGGTTCTCCTCCCCTATTTGGTTTGGTCGCTTTTCTATATGGCCCACTATAGCTGGTCAGCGGGCGAAAGCCGCCTGTGGGACGTTCAGACCGTCGTTGAGTATCTCCTGTTCGGGCTGGCTTCCTACCAGCTCTATTTTCTGGTCATCCTAATCTGGTTTTATCTGCTCATGCCTCTATGGCGCGCCCTTGTTCCCCTGCTCATCCGCCGGCCGGTGAGCAGCCTGGCCGGCCTGCTCATCCTGCAAATCGCCTTCAACTACTATTCAAGCTATTGCCTCCTCCCGGACTCGGACAATTATTTTTGGAGGACCGCCATCCAATACCGCCTGAGCTACTGGGTGCTGCACTATGTTTTCGTCTTTCTGCTGGGGGCGGTCTGCGCCGTCCGGTTCGCCGATTTTTCCGCCCTGCTGGCCCGGTACCGGCGGACGATCGCCGCCTTCTTCCTCGCCACCCTTTCGTTCATGCTGGCCGGCTATTACTGGCTGATCCTCCATGACCGGTACACCCCCGCCGAGGCCGTCAACACCGTGCACCAGCTCAGTCCGGAAGGGATGCTCTATACCCTGGCTTCCTGCCTGTTCTTCTTTGACCTGCTGCAGCGTCCCCTCCCGCCGCGCTTTGCCCGGTGGCTCGGCCTGCTGGCCCGGTATTCCTTCCCGGTTTATCTCATTCATCCCTTGATCATGCACTACCTGGACAATTGGCTCGCCGCCGCCGGTCAGGCGATGACCACGCCTGTGGTGATCGGCTTTTACGTCGTCACTGTCGCCGGCAGCCTCTATTTCGGCGCCCTGGTCCACAAACTGGGGGCGCTTGCCCCTGGCATCGGGTCCGCACTGGCCGGCGCCAGTTTCAGGCCGGCAGCCAAGGGCAAAAGCACCGGCGATTAGCCGGTGCTTAGCATATCGAAAACCCCGGCGGGCGATCCGCCGGGGTTTTTGTTTTGCCTTTGGAGGTCAGCTTTTGCGCCAGACATCCGCGCGCGGCCAACTCTTGAAAATAGTTCAGGACAGGAACCCCAGCCGGGCCTTGTCCGCGTCGCTGAGAAGCGCCGGCGCGGACAGCTCGCCGCCGACGGCGCCGCGCCTGGCCTGGCGGGTCCCGGTCTTGAACCAGTAGGCGGCCAGCAGTTGGCAGAACCGTTTCGCGGTTTTCGAGCCGGCCCGGTCGGGCTGGCTCGTCCACAGGCGATACAGCTCCGTAATGCTGTCGCCCGCCGTGCTGATCATGTCCTGCCTGGCCGCATAGTCCGCCAGGCTGAGGCAGACCCGCACGGTATAGAAAAGGGCCCGCTGGCGAAAAGAATCGGCATTTTCCTGACGGCCGAACTTCAGTTCCAGGGCCAGAAGCTCGCGGCCGGTTTCCAGAATCGGCCGCACCAAAGGAAAAGCCGCCTTCAAGCCGTGGCGCTGGATGAGCATCTTGGCGGTTTGCCCGGCGTTCCCGACCGCTTCTTCCCAAAGGCCGAGATCCCAGAACCCGAGCGCCGTTCTGAGAGCCAGCCCGCTGATGAGCGGCGCCAGGACGCTGTTGGGCCTGAGGCTGGCGGTGCCCGCCAGGTTCTGCCATTCTTGGGTCAGCGCGGCCAGGCTCTCTTGGCCCAGCACGCCCCGCTCATTCATGCCGCCGATCCATTCGGCCCAGACGGCAAACATCGCCTGATCGTCATCTTGAACGATGCGATGCAGCCACATCCCCGCCAAAGCCACCAGTTCGCCCGCCGGCTCAGACGCCAGCGGGGCGGGGACCAGCTCGGCCAGCCGGGTGGCTATCTCCCGGAACAAGTCCTGGTCCTTGCGGCGCAGGGCAAGCACGCCCACCGTCTTCAGCGCCCGCAAGGCCGCCAGAACGCCGGCGCTTTCGCCGCCCTCCCGCGCCAGAACCCCAAACATGACCTCCACCGCTTTCGCCGCGAGAAAGTTATGCCGGTCCTTCATCGCGACCGCAGCGATATAGGTAAGCTGTTCCATAGCCACCGGCGTCATCTCCGGCGGGCAATGGCGCAGCAGTTGGCGGAAGGCGTCGAGGGCGGCGGCGGCGGTCTCCAGTTCTTGGGCCCGCGCGCCCCTCACCACGAGAGTGGTGAGCTGGCGCGGTTCATCGGCGCGCAGGAGTCCTTCGCCGAACACCATCTTGATAAGGTCGATGGTCCGGTAAGCGACCAGGGTGTTGCGGGAAGCCACGCCGGCGTGCGCCAAGGCGTAAAGCTTCCGGAGAAGCTCCCGTTCCTGAGCTTTTTCCCGGCCACGTTTTACACGGCTGGCCCGAACAGCCAGCCGCTCGAATCTTGCCTCAAGGCGGCGGGAGCGAACCCATCCGAAAGCCGCCAATGCTCCTATCGCCAATGCGGAAAAAAAGGCCACCCACACCACCATCGGCGTCTCCCCTTGCCTAACTTACTTAGCGTTGATTTCACCCTGGTACAGGATGCCGCGGGCTGAATCGACCGTGACCGTCATCCCGTCGCCCAGGCGCTCCGTGGCCCCGTCGACGCCGACGACGACCGGCAGCCCGTAGCTGATGCCAATAATGGCCGCATGACTTGTCAGGCCGCCTTCCTCGGTCACGATGGCCGAGGCTTTCGCCGCATAGGGGGCCGTTTCTTCGTCCACGCTGGCGATCACCAGAATATCGCCGGGCTGAAACTTGGCCTTGACGTCCTTCATCGAATTGGCTACGCAAATCTTTCCCGACACGACCCGCTGCCCCACCCCGGTTCCTCTGAGCAGGATATTCCCGACCACATGGACGCGGATCATATTGGTCGTCCCCGAGGTTCCGGCCGGCACGCCGGCGGTGATGACGACCAGATCGCCATTTTTGACGAGTCCCGCCGTCTGCGAAACGGCAATCGCGCTTGCAACCATTTCGTCGGTATTTTTCGACGCCGGTCCCAGCACCGTCTGTACACCCCACAGGAGCTGCATCCTCCGGGCGGCTTTCTCCCGGGGCGTCACCGCCACAATCGTGGCCTGAGGGCGATACCGGGATACCATCCGGGCGGTATAGCCGGACTCGGTGGCCGTAAGGATGGCGGCGGCTCCCAGTTCGTGGGCGACCTGAACGGTAGCGTGGCTGACAGCGCCGGTAGTGGTGCGCTGGGAGGCCAGCCCTTTGGCCAGTAAAATGTCGCCATAATTTAAGGCCGCTTCGGTACGGGCAGCGATCCGCGCCATCGTCTCCAGCGCCTCGACCGGGTATTGGCCCGCAGCCGTTTCCCCGCTCAGCATGATGGCGTCGCTGCCGTCGAAGATCGCGTTGGCCACGTCGCTGGCCTCGGCGCGCGTCGGGCGGGGATTGGTCAGCATGGATTCGAGCATCTGGGTAGCCGTGATGACCGGCTTGCCCACTTTGTTGCACTTTTCGATCAGCGTCTTTTGGACAAGCGGCACTTCCTCGGTCGGGATTTCCACGCCGAGGTCGCCTCGGGCCACCATTACGCCGTCCGCGACTTTGAGAATTTCATCGATATTTTTGACTCCTTCGGCATTTTCGATCTTGGCGATGATGTCCATATTGAAGTCCGCTTCTTCCAGCACCTTACGGATCGCCAGCACATCCGCCGCCCGCTGCACAAAAGACGCCGCGACGAAGTCCATGCCCTGCTCGACCCCGAACAGGATATCTTTGACATCCTGCTCCGAGAGAGGGGGCAGATTGACGGCTACGCCAGGCACAGCCACCCGCTTGTTGCTGCTGAGCGGACCTCCGTTCAGCACCGTAGTCACAATTTCATCGCCCTCGACGGCTTCCACCTTCAGGCTGATCAGGCCGTCCGAGAGCAGGATGACATTGCCTGACGCAACCTCCTGCGGCAGGCCTTTATGATTTACCGATACACCCTCGCAGCTGCCGTCAATATCCTTGGCGGTCAGCACAAAGCGCTGCCCCTGCGTCAACAGGACTTTTCCGGCGGAAATCTTCCCGATCCGCATCTCCGGCCCTTTGTTGTCCAGCATCAGCGCGACAGGCGCCTTGAGGTTCGCCGCCGCTTCGCGCACCAGCGCAATACGTCTGGCGTGATCTTCGTGAGTCCCATGCGAAAAGTTAAACCGGGCGACGTTCATTCCGCCCTTGATCAGCGCTTCTAAGACCTCAAGCGAGTCGGTGCTCGGACCGACCGTACAAATAATCTTTGTTTTCTTAGGCATAGGCTGCCACTCCCCCTATTTATTTGACCGCAAACTGACAAATCGCCATATGGGCCTCGTCAGCCTCGGATTCCAGCACCATTACCTCGTATAATCCATCCCCGCCGATCGTAGATATACCTGCCGGCCTGATATTGGCAAGAATGTCTTCCTTGAAGAGCAGTTCTCTGATCCGTTCAGCCTGGTTGCGGTTAGCTGCAATATACACCACTGTCCACATAATGGACCTCCTGGTACTAGAATAATTGTCTTCCCTTGCAAAGCCCTACTTGTCCTGAATAGGGGCAGTAAGAAAGGCCTATAAATTGCTTCTTTCTCCGCCTCACCGCTTATTCCTGCTAAATGACCGCATCTGCTCCATATCATTTGCATTTTGTCCGGGGTTTTCATTCGACCGTGGCGTTCGGGACATGGTTTATCCCGCCGGCGGTTCGGTCACGGGACGGTCCTAGTCCCTCGCCTGGGCCGGCGCAACCGAGCCGCAAGACTCGCGCCCTTCCGGCTGACAACCGGCTCTGGCGGAATCTTGCGGCCCTTCATTTCCTTACGCTTGTTTTAGCTTACGGAGCTCTTCCGTAAGAATCGGCAGCACTTCCATCACATCCCCGACAAGACCGTAGTCGGCCACCTTGAAGATAGGCGCCTCGGGGTCCTTATTGATCGCGATGACGATATCGGAGGAGGACATGCCCGCCAGATGCTGGATCGCCCCGGAAATCCCGCAGGCGAAATAGATCTTGGGCCCAACCGTTTTGCCGGTCTGCCCCACCTGGTGGAGATGTGGCTTCCAGCCCGCGTCGACCGCGGCCCGGGAAGCGCCGACCGCGGCGCCCAGGACCGCCGCCAGTTCCTCCACGTATTTGAAGTTCTCCGGCTTGCAGAGGCCGCGCCCGCCGGAGACGATGATCTCGGCTTCCTCCAGGTTCACGGCGGCTGTGCACATTTTCATCACTTCCAGCACCTTGGTCCGGATGTCATCCGGCTTTACCCTGCTGGTTCGCCGGATGATTTCGCCGCTGCGGGAATAATCCATAGCCGGCTTCTTGAAGACGGTCGGCCGGACCGTTCCCATCTGCGGCCGGTGCTCCGGACAAAGGATGGTGGCCATGATGTTGCCGCCAAAGGCTGGCCGGGTCCAGGCAACCAGCCCGGTTGCTTCGTCGATGCCGAGCCCGGTACAGTCGGCCGTCAGGCCGGTGCCCACCCGGCAGGCGACTCTCGGCCCCAGGTCGCGGCCGTCGTTGGTCGCCCCCAGCAAAATAACGGATGGCTTATAGGCTTGAATGAGGTCCACCATGGTCAGAGTATAGGCGTCCGTGCTATAATGTCTGAACTCGGGGGCCTCGACCAGATAGACCTTGTCCGCTCCGGCGGCGAAACCCTCTTTCGCCAGGCTCTCCGCCGCCTCGCCGATGAGCACGCCGCAAAGCTTTTGACCTGTGGCGTCGGCCAGTTTGCGCCCTTCGCCGAGGAGTTCCAGCCCCACGTTGCGGAGCTTTCCGTCGGCTTGCTCCATAAACACCCAGACATCCCGGTAGGCATTTTTATCCATCTGGACCTGTTTTTCTTCCTCTTCCCGGACAATCGCGCCGACCGGGCAAGTGTCCACACAGGCTCCGCAGGCGGTACAGGCTTCGGTGATAAAGGCCTTGGCGTCCTCCTGCATTTCGATCGCCCCGAAGGGACAGGCCGCAACGCAGGCACCGCAGCCGATGCATTGGTCTTTAACTACTTTTATCGCCAATCTTCACACCCTCCACTACACAATCTTGGCTTCCGAAAGTTTCTGCACCAGTTCGGCCACCGCTTCACGGGCCGTATCCTTTTGGATGACGACCCCCTGGGTGCGTTGCCTGGGAGTGAAAATTTTCCGAACCTGAGTGGGCGATCCCTTGAGCCCAAGCCTTGCAGCATCCACCTCCAGATCAGCCACCGTCCACACCGGAATTTCGGCGCGGTTGGCCCGCATCGTTCCCTTGACGGTCGGGTACCGCGGCTCGTTGATGGATTTGACGGCGGTAAGAAGCACCGGCAATTTGGCTTCGATTACCTCATACCCGTCTTCATGCTCGCGCTCCACCCGGGCCGTGTCGCCCTCGACGTCAACTTTCGCCGCATAGGTCACCTGCGCGATCCCCAAGTGCTCGGCGATTTCCGGTCCTACCTGGGCCGTATCTCCATCGATCGCCTGTTTGCCGCACAAAATAACATCATAAGTTCCAAGCTTCCGGATGGCCGCGGCCAGCGTATAGCTGGTGGCGAGCGTATCGGACCCGCCAAAGGCCCGGTCGCTGATCAAAATGGCCGCATCGGCGCCCATGGCCACACATTCCTTTAAGGCCTCTTTAGCCTGGGGCGGCCCCATGGAAATTACAGTCACCTTGCCGCCGTGCTTTTCTTTTAGCTGCAATGCCGCTTCCACGGCGTTTTTGTCAAAAGGATTGACAATGCTTGGAACCCCCTGACGGATCAGCGTGTTGGTCTGAGGGTCGATTTTGACTTCGGTGGTGTCAGGCACCTGTTTGACGCAGACGACGATTTCCATCCTCAAAGCCTCCTGTCAACTTATTCGGCATGAAGCCGGCTTGTCCGCCGCCAGCGGCGGAGTTTCCGGCGTTACCCGCCGGCAGAGAGCACGAAGTGTCCCCCGTTTTTTCACCGGGACGCTCTTTCCGTCCGCGATAAAAGCACGGCATATTTTTTTCGCGAGCAACCGGCGGAATTCCTCTTGACTTCACATATTTGTCACAATCGCTTGCCGAAACTCCGGTATTAGCTTAACCGCATTGCCCCATATTCAAGCATCGCGGCGGAAGCCGTCCCAATTTTACCGCCGGACGGTCCGGTGCTATAATAACTTACAGAGAGAAACTCCGCCTTGCGTGCCAAGCCTTATCGGAAGAAGAAGCCGGGTTTCCGCACCGGCGAGGCAAAAGCGCCCGGCCTCGGCCGGGTGGAAGATTGTAGACAAACCAAGGCTGACGGGAGGCCTTATGAACCTGACGAAACGTTGGTGTACGTATCTATTGGTCATCGCGCTATTGATAGCCGTTACGGTGGAAATCCCCATTATCGCCGCCGGAAAAACGACCAAACCGGTCCCGGCGGATGTCCTGATCATCCTCGGCGCCAAGCTTGCCGGCCGCGAGCCGGGCGCCATGCTGCGCCTGAGGCTCGACGAAGCCCTCCGGCTGTATCGGCAAGGCTACGCCCCGCAGATCATCGTCAGCGGAGCCCAAGGGCGGGATGAAGAGGAAAGCGAGGCGAACGCCATGCGCGATTATCTGGTGGCGCATGGCGTTCCCGCCGCCGCCATCCACCTGGAAGCGGCTTCCTTCAATACTTACCAGAATCTGGCCAACTCCCGGGCCATCATGGCGGAACAAGGCTTCCGGCGGGCCATTATCGTCTCCAGCGCGTCCCACATCCACCGCGCCCTGTCCCTGGCCCGCCTGCTCCATATCGACGCCACCGCCGCGCCGGCGCCGATGGCGGACAGCCTCTATCTCACCGTCACGCAGTATCTGCGGGAAGGAGCCGCCATGCTGCTGCTGGCCGCCTCCCGCCAATAAATCGTTTATCCCACCTGGACGGTGCCGGGCCCCAGCACTTTTTCCAGCGCCGCAACAGCTTCCGGGGTCGGCTCGATCCAGTATTGGGCGTCGGACTTGACCACCCGCCGGGTGTCGACAAAGTGGAGATAGGTAACGGTTGATCCCCGGTACTGGGCGAAGATTTCCTTCAGCTCTTCAAACACCTGGGGTGTTTCCTGCGCTTTGCGCAGTTTCAGCCGGACCTCGCCGCGCTTCGGGCCGGGATGTCCGTTGCCGCCCGTCGGGCCGCCGTTGTCGCCCTCCAGCGTCGTCACCCCTTCGGCGATCACCTTGACCGTTTCGTCGCTCACATTCAGCCGGCCGGCTACAGCCACCGCCGTGTCGACCAGCAGCAGGCGGCTGACTTTGTCGAACAGGCGGGGGAACACCACCACCTCCACCTGTTCGGTGAAGTCTTCCAGCGATACGAAGCACATCATGCCGCCGCTCTTGGTAGTGATGCGTTTGGCGCTGCCGATAAGGCCGGCAACCCTTACGGGCTGGCCGTCGTTATATTCCCCGCCGGCCAAAAGGCCGATGGGCGTGTATTGTTTCATCAATTCCCGATATTTATCCAAAGGGTGACCGGTAACATAAAAACCGGTCATTTCCTTTTCCATGGCCAGCAGTTCGTCGGTCGGAAACTCGTCGAGCGCCGGCGGCATGATGGAGTCGGCGTTCGAGCTGGGTTCATCCCCAAAAAGACCCATCTGGCCGCTGGCCAGGTCCCGCTGCCGGACGGCCGCGATATCGACGGCCTGATCCAGAACGGCCGTTAGCTGGGAACGCTTCCAGCCCAGCGAATCAAACGCCCCGCATTTGATCAGGCTCTCGATGACCCGTTTGTTGACCACCCGCATATCCAGCCGGGTGCAGAAATCCACCAGGGAAACGAATCGTCCGCCCTCGTTCCTCGACTGGACAATATTCGAAATGGCATTTTCACCTACATTTTTGACCCCGGCCAGGCCGAAACGAATCCCGGTGCCGTCCACCGTGAAGCCGGCGGCACTGGCGTTGATATCCGGCGGAAGCACCGCCAGCCCCATGCGCCGGCATTCTTCGATATAGAAGCTGACCTTGTCGTTGGTCCCCATGACGCTGGAAAGCAGGGCGGCCATAAACTCCTCAGGATAATGGGCCTTAAGGTAAGCCGTCTGGTAAGCCACCAAGGCATAGGCGGCGCTGTGGGATTTGTTGAACCCGTAGTCGGCGAAATGGGCCATGAGGTTGAATATCTCCTCGGCCAACCGGGCGTCAATCCCGCGCTGGGCGGCGCCTTGCATGAAGGTTTCCCGCTGCGCGGCCAGCACCTCGTGCTTTTTCTTGCCCATGGCCCGTCGCAGCAGGTCGGCCTGTCCCAGCGTGAACCCGGCCAGGGTCGAGGCGATTTGCATGACCTGCTCCTGATACAGGATGACGCCGAAGGTATCCTTCAGGATGGGCTCCAGCAAAGGATGGAGATAAGTCACCTGCTTCCGGCCGTGCCGGCCGTTGATGAAGTCGGTCACCATGCCGCTGCCCAGCGGACCGGGACGGTAAAGGGCCACCAGCGGGATGAGGTCTTCAAACCGCTCCGGCTTGAGTTCGCGGACCAGATTGGTCATGCCGCTGGACTCCATCTGAAAGACGCCGGCGGTGTCGCCTTCGCTCAGCATGGCGCAGGCTTTGGCATCCTCCAGCGGAATGGCGTCGATATCGATGTCAAGCCCGCGGTTTTGCCGGATAAAATTCAACGCATCCCCGATCACCGTGAGCGTCCGGAGGCCCAAAAGGTCCATTTTCAGAAGGCCGATCTCTTCGATCCGGTCCTTGTCGAACTGGGTGGTGAGAAAACCTTCGGTGGAATTCTGCAGCGGGACATAATGGGTGAGCGGCTCTTTGGCGATGACTACTCCGGCGGCGTGGGTCGAGGCATGCCGCGGCAACCCCTCGATGCTCATCGCCAGATCGAGCAGCTTCTTCACGTCCGGGTCAGCCTCATACAGCGTCTTGAGTTCGCTGCTGATCTCCAGCGCCCGTGTCAAAGTGATTCCCAGCTCGTTCGGCACCAGCTTGGCGATGCGGTCCACATCGCCGTAGGACATGTTGAGCGCCCGGCCGACATCGCGAATGGCCGCCTTGGCCGCCATGGTGCCGAAGGTGATGATCTGGGCCACCCGGTCCGCCCCGTAACGTTCGGCCACATATTCGATGACCTTGCCCCGCTGCACATAGCAGAAATCGATGTCAATATCCGGCATCGTCACCCGTTCGGGGTTTAAAAACCGCTCAAACAGCAGCCCGTACTTCAGGGGGTCGATATTGGTGATCCCCAGGAGGTAGGATACCACGCTGCCGGCGGCCGAGCCCCTTCCCGGCCCCACGGCGATCCCGTTCTCCTTGGCGTAATTGACAAAATCCCAGACGATCAGGAAGTAGCTGGAAAACCCCATCTGGCCGATGACGGACAGCTCATAGCGGAGCCGCTCGGTCACCTCCCGCGTCACCTCGGCGTATCGCCGGGGCAGCCGCTCCTCGCAGAGCTGCCGCAAATATTCATCCGGAGTCAGCGCGGATGGAATGGGGAATTCGGGTAAAAACAGTTTGCCAAACTCCAGCTTGACATTGCACCGCTCGGCGATCCGGCAGGTATTGGCCAGCGCTTCCGGATAGGCCTTGAACAACGCGGCCATTTCGTCGGCCGACTTCAGATAAAACTCGCTGCTGGGGAATTTCATCCGGTTCGGATCATCCACGGATTTCGCGGTCTGGATGCACAGCAGCACGTCATGGCTTTCAGCGTCCTGCCGGTCGATATAATGGAGGTCGTTGGTCGCCACCAGCCCCAGTCCGTTCTCCTCCGCCAGCTTCACCAGCAGAGGATTGACCGTGGCCTGCTCCGGCATGCCGTGGTCCTGCAGCTCGATGAAAAAGTTATCCCGGCCGAAGATATCCGCATACTCACGGGTCAGTTCCGCAGCCCCTTCCAGATCGCCTTTGAGAAGCTTGGCCGGAATTTCTCCCCCCAGGCACGCACTGAGGGCGATAATTCCTTCGCGGTATTGCCGCAGCAACTCTTTGTCGACCCGCGGCTTATAGTAGAACCCCTCGGTGTAGGCCCGCGACACCAGTTCGATGAGATTGCGGTAGCCCTGTTCGTTCTCGGCCAGCAGCACCAGATGATAGTAGGCTTCCCCTTCTCCCGCGGATTTCTCGGACCGCGACCGGGGCGCCACATACACCTCGCAGCCAATGACCGGCTTGATGCCTTGCTTTTGAGCATGTTTGTAAAAATCGATCACGCCGCACATGGTGCCGTGATCGGTTATCGCCACCGCCGGCATGCCGAGCTCCTTGGCCCGCGCAACGAGTTTCCCGACCCGGCTCGCTCCGTCCAGCAGGCTGTATTCGGTGTGATTATGAAGATGGACAAATTGTCCCTGATAGTTATTCGCCGTTTGTTCCATGCTATTTCTCCCCCGGTGTTGTATCAATCGCCGGCCCGGTCCGAACTTGAATGCGCCGGTCCCCGGCGTCAGCCCGTAAACTTTACGGGCCTGCTAAATAGTTAATTCTCCTATGGCCGCACGCAATCCTACGTTCTTGTTATTTTTTTATATAATTCGTCACTCGTCGTCAGTCAAACCAGAACACTGCCAAACTCTGTCGACAAATTAAGCTTACATAAAACAGGATTTCGCCAGGATTTGTATAACGTTGTAAAGGATTGCTTTTTTATTACTTTTCCGCTTTCATGAGGTGACCATATTGCTGCATACCAGGCTAGGCAAACTTTTTTTCGCTATCTTCGCCCTTCTGACCGTCTTTATGGTAACGACCGCCTATAATGAAGCCGCTTATGAAAGAAACCTGCAGTACCTGAAACGGGAGCAATATCTTCTGGAAGTCGCAATTGAGCTGCGCGAACGACTGCCGGCTTCCCTGGGCCAAGTGGAAAGGCCGGCTGGAGCGGGGGCGCCCGAACTGCCGGGCGAAGACCTCCAGCCGATCGTGCTGGCGCTGTGCGAAAAATACCCCGACACCGGCATAGGCTATTATTCAAGAAAACTGGACCGGAACGTGGCGGTGGGACCGGCCTTCAGTCCCGCCTTGCTGGAAAAGGTCGACGATCCTAATATTGCCGCGGTTTATGAAACAGGAAAATACGCCGTGACCAGAGGGGAAAAATCGGCTCTCTGGGACGGAAAACCCGTTCTGGCCGTTCACTACCCGATCTATCAGGCCGGACAAATCATCGGCCACGCCTTTGCCAATTCCAAAATCGAAGACATCGAGACGGCCTATCGGCAGGACCTGATGTACCGCCTTGGGAAAATCACCGGCGCCTGGCTGCTGGCTGCCGCCTTCATCTGGTATTCCGTGAAAAAGTTCAGGAACGAACTGACGCAGTTTTCCGCCGCCATCCCCCAGGATAATCCTCCTCCCCAAAGCCATGCTTTCCCGGAAATCAACGCCCTTCTTGCGAAAATCAGCCGCAGTCAGAGCCAATTGAACGATATCAAACGCATCCTCGAACAAATCACCAACGGATTCATCGTACTGGACGGGGCCAACCGGCTGGTGTACGTGAACGAATACGCCCGGATGCGCTGGCAGTGTCCTGAAGATTACCCCGGCCGGCCTCTAAACGCCGTCTTCCCGGAAGCGCAAAGCAACCAGTTCTCCAACGAGCTGGGGCGCATCGCGCAGGAGAAAGCGCCGCGGAAATTCGAATTCCAGTCGTCTTATTTCCAGGCCTGGTTTTCCTTCAGCGCCCATCCCCTGGCGAACGGCGCCGCCCTATTCTTTACCGATATCACCCAGGACAAAAAGACGCTGGAGGAATTAGCGCGCCTGGAGCAGCTGAAGCTCGTTTCCCAGCTTGCCGCCGGAGTGTCCCATGAAATCCGCAATCCCATGACTACGGTGCGGGGATATCTGCAGCGCCTTTCCCTCAACGCCTCCCTGACCGAATATCAGTCTCGGTTCGAACTCATGATCGAAGAGCTGGACCGGGCCAATCAGATTATTACCGAATTTCTGTCGCTGGCCAAACACAAAGAACTCACCTTGAATCCCCTGGACTTGAACAAGGTCATCCGTACCCTGGCCCCGCTGCTGGAAGCGGATGCGGCGGCCAACGGAAAAACCTTCCAGCTTCACCTTTACCCCAATCTTCCCCCCATACTGTCCGATGTGAACGAAATAAGGCAGCTCATCCTCAATCTCGTGCGGAACGGCCTCGAAGCCGCGCGGAAGGTGAAAGTCCTGACCTACCTGGCGGAAAAAGCCGTAGTCCTGGCCATCGAAGACAATGGTCCCGGCATTCCCGAAGAGGTTATGAGAAACCTGGGCACACCTTTCATCACCACCAAAGAAACCGGCACCGGCCTGGGACTCTCGATCTGCTACAGCATCGCCAAGCGCCATGGAGCGGAAATAAGCGTTGATACAGGAAGCAAGGGCACCACGTTCTATATCCGGTTTCCGCTCACCGAGCCCGCCAAGGCTTAACGGCGGATGACCGCGCGCCTTGCAACCGGCCGAACAGCAAAAAAACGAGACATGCTTGCCGCATGTCTCGTTTTTATTCCGCCCTCGTCAACCGCGCATCAGCTTGACGGCACGCCGTTCCTCCCGCTTTTTCGCGGTGCGGTCGTCCACAATTCGGGAAGAGAAATACGGAATATAACGGCGGTGTCCCTCCGACATCCGCCGGGCATGAGCGATAAACGTCAAAATCGCCATGGATGCCCATACTACGGCGAATACCCGGCCATAGAAGGACGCCAGAAATTCCGGCAGGGCCAGAGAAAATAAAGCCAGCAGCGCCGTAACGGTGATCAGGCTGATGAGCGAACCCATCCTGGTCATTCTTTGTTTGAACAGCTGTTTCATGACTCGACACCCCTTATTCAAAAGGATACCTGGTAATGTATATGCGTCACAGCTTTTACTATTGACCAATTCCTGCGGGATTATGCAAAAAGCCCTTTCCCGGATCGTCCGGCAGCGCCTTATACTTCCAGCTATAAAACAAAGCCCAGCCACAATACTAGCTAATGGGGGATGATTCAGGAACAATCCATCGGCAAAGGAGAACTTCATGCCAATCACTGTCGGTATCCCAAGAGCCCTGCTTTACCACGATTTCGGCGAACTCTGGCACTCCTTTTTCAGCCATCTGGCTGTTCCGGTTATCGTTTCCGAAGAAACCAACAAGCGCCTTTTGGATCGCGGGACGACCCTGGCGGTGGATGAGTCCTGCCTTCCGCTAAAACTATATCTTGGCCATGCGGAGTCGCTCCTCGGCCGCTGTGATCGGTTATTCGTGCCTCGCATTGTCCAGCACCACCAGGGGTTTCATTTTTGCGCCAAATTCGCCGGTCTCCCCGACATTGTCCGGAACACGTTTCATTTACCCGAGTCCAAGCTCATATCCCCCGTCATCCAGACCGGCGCCAGGTCCGAGATTCTAAAGGCGGCAGCGGCCGCCGCCAGGTCGGCCGGCAAGACGCCCTGGTCCGGCTGGAGGAGTTACCGGTCGGCCTACACCGCCTGGGCGCAGGCCCGCGACCGCGAGGTCCCCTCCGGTAATGCTTTTACGCCCCGGATAGCGGTCATCGGCCACAGCTATCTCCTCAAAGACCGCTTTCTCTGCGGCGATATCTTCGCCGTCCTGAAAGCCAATTCCGTCACTCCGGTCACCGACGACGAGGTTCCCCGCCGGCGGCTCTATCAGGAGGCCGGGCATTTCGCGCCCGATATCTACTGGCAGATGGCCGCAAAACTGGCCGGTTCGGCGCGTTATTTCGCCCATCATCCCGCCATCGCCGGCCTCATCCTGGTCTCCAGCTTCGGCTGCGGACTTGACTCGCTTTCCTTGGAATACATCGAACAGCAGATCCTCGGTTCCTGCGGCAAGCCCTATATCGTCCTCAACCTGGACGAACATACCGGACGGACCGGGATAATCACCCGGGTTGAAGCATTTTGGGACCTTGTGAAATGGAGGCGGAAACTTGAAAGTAACTTACCCGCATATGGGCTATCTCAGCGCCCCCATCCGCTATATGATGGAGAACTTGAATATTGAGGTTATTGAGCCCCCGCCGATAACCAGGAAGACGCTGGAACTCGGGACGCAGCACTCGCCGGAAGGAGTCTGCCTGCCCTACAAAATCACCATGGGAAACTTCCTTGAAAGTCTCGAGGCGGGCGCCGATACCCTGGTCACCCTGTGCGGGGCCGGAAAATGCCGGTTCGGCTTTTACGGGGCGGTTCAAAAAACCGTTCTCGGCAAAAACCGGGACATCCAATTTTTTACCCTTGATACCGAACATCTCTTGCGCGACTTGCAGCGCCTCTTGGGAAAATTCGCCCCCAAGGCGGGCCAGCTGGCCATCGGCAGAAACATCGCCCTGACCGTCCATAAGCTGCGGGCGCTGGACGCCATCAACGAAGCCAAAAGCTTTTACGGCGCCCGCGCCGCGGTGCCGCAAAAGACCCTTGATATTTGCGAATACGGGGCCGGCGAAATCGCGAATTGCGAAACCTTCGGCGAGGTCATCGACACCCGGGACACGGTGATCGACGTCATGAGGTCCTACGAACAGCCGGCGGCGGCTCCGCCCAAAGTAGCCTTCGTGGGCGAGTTTTACGTCCTCCTGGAGCCCTACGCCAACCGCTGGTTGGAAAACGAACTGATCAAGCAGGGCCTTGAAGTCAAAAAATTTGTTTACACCGGCAACTGGGCTTATGCAAAAGTTCTGTTGCAGACCCTCGGGATTTATAATGAGGAAAAGGAGTATCTGCGGGAAGCCCGTCCCTATCTCAATTATCATGTG
Organism: Sporomusaceae bacterium UBA7701; assembly: GCA_002482545.1. Classification (GTDB taxonomy): domain Bacteria; phylum Bacillota; class Negativicutes; order Sporomusales; family UBA7701; genus UBA7701. Next base: position 99,218 of record DLGF01000015.1, on the reverse strand, counting down.
GGCGGCGACGGCCTGAAATCCGTGGGCACCACCGCCTGGTGCGCGAGCCGGGGCTTTGCGGGCGTCATCCACTTGTTTCCCTTCGGCTGTATGCCTGAAGTGGTCGCCCAATACGCTCTGAAAAATCTGTGCGAGGACTATAAGCTCCCGCTCCTGACCCTGAGTGTCGACGAACACGCCAGCGACACCGGACTGTTCACCCGCCTCGAAGCCTTCGCCGACTGCCTCAAAAGGAAGCAATCGCTCACCTCAGAGTAAATAAGCTCAGACTGGCGAGAAAGAACTCCTCTACCGGCCTGAGGCTTCCGGGATGCCTATTTTCCCTTCCCCACTCCATTACTCCACCGCCCGCAGCGATCCCCCCACCTGGCGAGCAGTTCCTCCTCGCGTTTGATTTCGACTACCTCGCAGATATTGGGGCAGCCGTCGCACTCAAAACTGGCGGTGTGGTAGCGGTTATGCACCAGACCGAAGCCCCGGAACTTGGTTTCTTGGCCCCTGCCGACCTGTTCCCCGGCCAGCAGGGCCGCCCCGATGGCGCCCATTACGCTGTAATGTTCCGGCACCAGCAGCGGCAGCCCCAGGGCTGCTTCAAAAGCTTGCCGCATTCCGCTGTTGGCGGCGACGCCCCCCTGAAACACCACCGGCCCCTCGATCCGCTTGCCCTTCCCTACATTATTGAGATAGTTGCGAACCAGAGCCTGGCACAGCCCGCTCAAGATATCCGGAATGGCATGACCGGACTGTTGCTTGTGGATCATGTCCGATTCGGCAAATACCGCGCAGCGGCCGGCGACCCGCACCGGCGAAGTCGCTTCCAGGGCCCTGGGGCCGAAATCAGCGATCGCGATGTTCAGCCTGGCGGCCTGCTGGTCGAGAAACGACCCGGTGCCTGCCGCGCAGACGGTGTTCATGGCAAAATCGGTCACCACGCCGTCCCGGATGATGATGATTTTCGAGTCCTGCCCCCCGATTTCCAGGATGGTTCGCACCTCGGGAACGATATGCATGGCCGCCACCGCATGGGCGGTTATTTCATTCTTTACCGCATCGGCTCCGGCCACCACCGCCGCGAGCTGGCGCCCGCTTCCGGTCGTTCCGACTCCGGCGACGGTCAGGATCCCGGTCCGGCCCTCCAGCATCGCCAGCGCCTCTTGGATCGCTTCAATGGGTTGGCCGTTCGTCCGGAGATAAACGGTATCCAGAACCTGCCCGCCCTCATCCACCACCGCAATATTCGTGCTCACCGAACCGACGTCAATACCTAAACATACCTTCAATGGCCTAAGCACCTCCACTGAAATTGCCTTGACTAGAGTATGCCCCATCCGCGGGCCTCTTATCGGCCGAGAACCAAAAGGGGCTTTTTCCGGCCCGTGACCTTAGCCTTTCCATCCCAGCTATCCCCAGCCCGGTCGCGCACATAATGCCGGTACAGATAAGCATAATAGGTCTATCAAGTCCATTAAAGGAGGAATATCCATGATGCGACTGTTAATCGGAGTACTGCTGGGTGCCGCGATTGCCACCGCCGTCAGCCATATATACAATGAACGGGATAAACAGCTCCTGGTCGACGAACTGGCCCGGCAATACGAGTTCGGCTATCAGCGGGACGACGCCTCTTAGCCGCAGTCGTGTTGTGCCGGCGCTGCGCCTCCCCGGGCCTTGTACTTCCAAGATAAAAAGAGGCCGCCCTTACTTGGGGCAGCCTCTTTTCCATCTCTAGCAGGATATTTCCAACCGAGTTATCGACTGAACGGGGCAGCCGATTTCCGCCATCACGTCATAGGCGGAAACCGCGCCGTCGCAGGAATGCTCCGCCAACTGGGAATCGACGAACAAGTAGGCCCGGATGACCTCTTTAAACATTTTCTGGCGAAAGTAATCCACGATTTCTTCCGCCATCCCTTTATTCTCGTCGGAAAGGTCGGTTTCAAGCTTAAGGAATCCCCGGATCAGCAGATTTTCCATAAGGCTCGAACCGTCGCTCGCCCCGATGCCTTTCAGGATAGCCTGGTAATAGTCGATTTGATCACATTGGGCAGGATCGGTAACCTCCAATAAAAGCAACACTTTGCCCTCTGACAAGGGCTTGACCAACTCTTCAAACGCCGTTGCCTGGTAGTTCAGCACTTGATTAGGCTCCTTACTATTGCTGCTTGCGTTAGCGTGGTGCGCTCAAGATCTTCGGCCATACGTCCCCTACTTTTATCACGTCACCCCCTATATCTATTTTCCGTACTCCCGACATTCTTTATACTCCGGCAGGTCTATTTACGCATACCAGTATTTAGTTCTTGACAAGCCGGAAAACGCCGATTTCCGCCGGACAGCCGAACCGGAAAGGAAACCAGTGTCCCGTTCCGGTACTGACATAGCCCCGGCATCCGCCGCTATGATACATGCCCCGCATATACCGGTAAGAAATCGGCAGCAATGTCTTGCCAAACAGGGCCACCTGCCCGCCGTGGGTATGTCCGGTCAACGTCAAGGGAATCCCGGCGTCGAAGCCTTCGGTGATAAAATCAGGGTGATGAGCCAGCAGTACGGTAAAAGCGCCGTCCGGAATTCCCTGCTTCGCCGCGTTAAAAAACTGCCGGCAGATGGCTTGGCGTTCCTGGGGGTCTTTGGCCCAGGGGTAGTCGACACCCATAAGATAAAAGGGTCGCTCGCCGGCGTCAATCAAGGCGTTGCTGTTTTCCAAAAGCCGGACGGGACTGCTGTCAAGCGCCGCACGGACTTGATCGATATTGCGGAAATACTCGTGATTGCCCCAGCAAAAATAAGTCCCGCAGGGTATCTCCCGGCTTAGCTCCCCCAGGCGGTCAAAGGCCGGGCCGAGTAAAGAAAGGTCGTCCACGAAATCACCGGTAACGGCCAATAAGTCCGGCTTTTCCTTTCGCGCCTTTTCCAGAGCGTCTTCCAGCTTTTCCAGCGAGAAATAGGGGCCCAGATGCGCGTCACTGATCTGGACAATTTTAAACCCCGACAGCCCGGAGGGCAATTGCGGGAACGGCAAATCATAGCGTTGAACCACCATCCCTGCTTCAGCCTCAAATACGCCTTGGGCCGACAAGCCAAAGGCCAGGACTGGAGTGGCCGCCACCGCCCCCTGAATAAAGCTGCGGCGGGAGATGGGCTCCCCGCCGGCAGTTTCGGCCCTTTCTCCCCGGCCGCCTGACGTCAGTCGTTGCAAGAGACCGATGAAGGGCAGCAAAAACAGCAGCACCAGTTGACCGACAATCCACACAAAAGCGGCGAGGGCCATGGCCCGGAAAGCATAATAATCGGCGGCGGCGGGAGGGCGAACCACCCAAAGATAGCCCACAATCAGGCTGGATATTATCGTAGCCAGCCAGTAGCCGTAGCGCCCCCGTCGCGAACGGTAGACCGGAAACCACCTGGCCAGGAGATAACCGTTCAGCCAGGCGAGAAAAAAGATCAGACCGAATATAAACAAGCCAAAATAAGGCGTTGCGTTGCGCATGAAATCCTCCAGAAACTTCGTCTGTTCTTCCCAAAGCCGGTCCATGTACCGCTTCCGGAAGCCCGATGAAATGCTTTCCTTAGTGTGGACCCAACCACCCGGAATTGATTCCCCGCAAGCAGCTTCCATTTTCAGAGAAAACCATGAAAAAAGGCAAGCGGCCCTCCCCCGTCAAAGCAAAAAAGCGGTTTTCGCCGCTTTTCGCCCTGCCCGCTACAGCCAAACCCGCGTGCCCAACCCTTTTTTCCGCGCCTGGTCCACCGCATAGCCGGCGGTAGCCAGGTCTTGGATCGCGACACCGGTTGTATCCAATAGCGTTATTTCGTCGGGGGTCGTGCGTCCCGGCTTCATTCCGCTGATAATCTCGCCGATTTCGGCATAGATCGATTCCCGGGTGATGATTCCGGCGTCGTAAGCGTGCTGGCTCTCACCCAGATAAAGGCACTGGCTGATGTTGTCCACAACGAGTTTCGCCCGGCGGAAAATCTCCGGATCAAGCTCCTGTTTTCCCCGGGTGTCGGTGCCGACGGCATTGATATGGGTGCCCGGCCTGATCCATTCCGCCAGGACAATCGCCTGATAACTGGATGCCGCGGTTACGATGACGTCCGCTTCCGCACAGGCCGGACGGGGCTCTTTTTCCGTCACGACCTTCGGGATGTAGCGGGCCACATCTTTCGCCAGGGCGGTGGCCATCGCCCGATCCTGGTCATAGATGCGCACTTCCTGGAAGGAAGGCATGACCTTCAGCGTGGCCGCCAGCTGATTCCTGCCTTGTTGGCCCGCCCCGATCACCGCCAGCACCCGGCTGGCGGGCCGGGCCAGGTATTTGCAGCCGATGGCCCCGACGGCGGCGGTACGGATTTGCGTCACATAGTTAGCCGCCACAAAGGCGCTGGGCTCGCCGGTAGAAGAATCAAACAGCACCATAACCGACTGATGGCTGGCCAGGCCCCTGTCTTTATTGCCGGACCAAAAACCGCCCGCTTTAAAGCCCAGCACATTCTGGGTCTCCAAATAACCCGACTTGACGCCGAAGATGCCCTGCTGTTTGGCGATTTTTTCCCGGATAACCGGAAAAACATGGCTCTTCCCCCGACTAAAATCGGCAAAGGCCTGCTCCACCAGTTTGAGGTTTTCTTCGAAGGAAACCAGTTTCTCGACATCCTGGTCGTTAAGTACGATGACCTCAGCCATGTTTTCGCCTCCTATTGGGATTTTTCCGCGGCCCCCTGTCGGCCGGCTGAAATGCGGCCGCCTTCCGCGCATCGACCGTATCGTAGAGTTATAGGCAGGGCAAGCATGATCGGCCATTACCGCTTAAGGAATAATGAGCGCCGGTCCATCGCATTTCCCAATAACGGCGCATCTTCAAGCTCCCCCATGCTGACTTATCCTAAACCGCACGACCTGTTTCCCGCCTATCCGGCAGGCGGTATCACTGTATACATTATCCCAACTATTAGACATCCATGCGGCTAAATCCTGCGCCCCAACTGCCGGCGGACAAATTATTCATTTTCCCCTCCGGCATGGGCCATATCAAGCACAAAAGGAAGGAGCGCCCCGCCCCTTCCTTTTATTATCGTCCCAAATCTTCTCCGCCATTCCCTTCCACTTCGCCCGGCGCCGCACCCGCAGGCCGATAACTGGCCATGCCAGGCGGGGGCGACATGGGGCGCCCACGCTTTTATCCTCTACTGAGGCTCCGTCCGGCTGGGCGCTACCTTGATTTCACCGCTGACAATCTTGCCCCTGACGGCGTCGAGCTTGCTCTTGATATCGCCGTTCAGGTTTCTGTTATATTCATTTTCGGCATAACCGGTGCCGTTTTCCTTGACGCCGAACTCCTGATAACCGCCTTTGAAGCTGTTGCCGACCAGGTTCTTAATGGTGTCGTAGACAGCCGTGTCGACCCATCTGGTCATGCTGGTCAGAAGAAAGGGCCGCTGGGCGTCGGTCGCGGCCAGCGACTGGTCGAAGTCCATGCCGATCGCCAGAGCTTTTTGGGCCGCAACGGTTTCGATCACCCCGATGCCGGAAGCCCCGGAAGCATAAAAGACCACGTCCGCGCCATTTTTCAGCTGTTCCAGCGCCAATTCCTTGCCCTTGACCGGGTCCTTGAAGGCATCGTCGGTGGGGTCGATGCGGTCGGACAGAACAACGATGTCCGGTTTGACATATTTGGCTCCGGCGATATAGCCGGCTTCCAATTTCTCGGTCAACGGCAGCGGCAGGCGGCCGACAAAGCCGATTTTGCCGGCTTTCGATTTCAGCGCCGCCGCCGCGCCGGTGAGGAAGGAGCCTTCCTGCTCGCGAAACAGCAGGCAGACGACGTTGTTCTCGGCTTTGAGGGCGGGTATAGAGCCGTCCACCAGACCGAACTTGGTGCCGGGGAAATCCCCGGCCACTTTGGCGACAGGGTCGGTAAAGATCGCGCCCACGCCAAAGATCAGATCATATTTATCCTGGGCCAGCAGCCGCAGCAGTTGCTCGCGGTTCTCGCCGCTGGCGGCGGGCTCAAGGAACTTGACTTCGATCTTGTCGCCGAATTCTTTCTGGGCCTTTTCCAGCCCGGCATAAGCAGCATCGTTGAAGGATTTGTCGCCGCGCCCGCCTACGTCAAACACCAGAGCGACCTTGAGCTTTTTCTGCGCTTCCGGTTTAGCGACTTCCTGCTTCCTCCCGCAGCCGGCGAGGATGAGGGACATCGCCAGCAGCGCCGTCAGCAGGCCGGCTATGATCGTCTTTTTATTCACCTTTGGGGCTCCCTTCTTCACCTTATGCCGCCGGCGCCGCCGCCGGAGCATGCACATCGAACAACCGATTGTCGCCTTGGAAATCAATGACGCGGGTCTTCTTCACCGCTTCGATGAGCGCCTCACGCAACGGGACAAAGGTATCGGTACGGTTTTGACCGTCTTTGAACATGTCGTACTGGTCGCCGCCCGCAGCCATAAAGTCGTTGGTGACAACCTTATAGATCCGGTTCAGGTCCAGGGGACTGCCGTCCGGCAGCGTAACCGACAGAACCTGTTGCCCTTCCGGGCGGCTGCTGTCGCAGATTACCCGCAGGCCGGAAAACTGGACCGAACCGATTTTCCGGTTGCCGATGCCCCAGTTGAGCACCTGCAGGACCTGCGTCCCGGTTAAATCCATGGTGACCAGGATATTGTCGAAAGGCATGACTTCATAGAGGGCGCCCATGGTGATGTTGCCGGCCGGAATGCCGGTCCGCAGCCCTCCCCCGTTGCCGAAGGCCATGTCCGCCCCGGCGACTTCCCTCATGACATCCGCTGTCCACTGGCCGAGCAGGGACAGTTGCATTTTGTCGTGGGAAAGGTTGCGCGCCGTTCGGCCGAGGATGACGTTTTTAACGGGCTTCAGCGCCCGTTCGTTCTCGTCGACGATAGTTTTTATCCGGGCGTCGGCCGTTAATTTGTCCGGCACCAGGTCGCCGGCGTCGACAATCTTAGCCACTACCCGTCCTTCGGCCTTCGCATAGACAAGGCCGACCTTGCCGACGTTCCGGCCGTTGTAGGAGCCCTGGACAATCGCCACGCCGTTGACAATGCCGGCGACTTTCTTGTGGGAATGGGCGCTGATAATTACATCCACGCCGCTGGCCGCCCTGGCCAGATCTGCGGCGTCGCCGGTCACCTCGCCGGACTTGTCCATATCGCTGGCCAGGTGGGCCAGCACCACGATCACCTGGGCACCCTGCTGCCTGAGCGCCGGCGCCAATGCATTCACCACCGTCGCCGGATCGCCGAAAGTGAAGCCGGAGACGGCCTGGGGACTGGTGGTATAAGCGGTTTCCGGCGTTACGATCCCGATTATGCCGATCTTAACGCCATTTTTTTCGATCATAACGGTCGGCTGGACGAAATCAACCGGCTTGCCGGTGTTGTTGTCGATGATGTTCGCAGCCAGGTAGGGAAATTTCGATTCGCCGATCCGCGCTTTCAGCTGATCCAGGCCCCAGTCAAACTCGTGATTCCCGAGAACCATCGCGTCAAAACCGATCGCATTCATGACGCGGACTACCGCTTTGCCGTAACCCATATTGGAATCAGGCGTCCCCTGGAACATATCCCCGGCGCTCAAGATCAGTGTGCCTCCGGGGTTTTTGGCCTTCTCCGCCAACAGATAGCCGCCCAGTTTCGCTGCGCCGGGGTTTTTCCCGGCCTCCACCAAGGCGCCGTGGAAGTCGTTGACCGCAAGAATATCGATTCGGGCAAAGCCTACCTGCCCCTCCGCCGCCCCCGCCGGACCGACCGGCAGGACAAGCGCCATCGCCATTGCCAAAGTCAACATCAGTCTTGCCGTTTTGCTCCAAAACCGCATCGCAATCCCTCCAAAGCTACTTACTGAAACAGGCCTTGCTGCTCACTCCCGCTTCTATGCGGACACCGCAGCGCCCGCTGGCCGTCTAAAGCATAACACTGTAATTTTCCGCACACGTTAATTTTTTTCCTGCAATTGGATCAAGGAATAATGGCGGCAATCGGGTGCAGGCTTGGGCGGTTCTCCGGTCTTTGCGCTGCGCCGGACCAGCCCGGAATAAAGCTTTCTTCGAAGCAAAATCCGACCTTGGCCGCTAAAAAAGTCCCGCCAGGTCGATACTGGCGGGACTTTTTTCATCTACAATTCCAAGGCTTCATTCATCCGCCCGGCGATCGTTTCCGCCGGCTCGTCCTGCTCCGTTGGAGTCGTTATCACCATATCGCCCATCAGGATATAGCCGTCCACAACCTGCGCCGGGTCGGGCGCCGGGTTATTATGTACCGCTTTGGCGAGGTTGCCGGCAATCAGGTAGGCCCGTTCTTCGGCGCTCAGACTGCCCGTCTTCGCAGGGATCATGACCGGATTGTCCTTTATGTATACCTGCCCGGCGTTCACTTTGACCTGTCCGCCGCTATACTCCGTCATCCGCTTGGCGAAATAATCGATGCGCTGCCCCTGGGTCGGGTGATCGCTGGGACTTAGGAGCTCACCTAGAAAGTTCGGCTGCTTGTCGCCGTACTTCGCCCTCACCTTCGTCCACGCGGCCGCTCCGGCCCCGGGATTGTACCCCGCCGCCGTAGCCCAGTCGAAGGAAAGCGCATCGGCTTCCCGCTCTCCCGGCAACGTGGCGTTCTTGGCCATCATCTGGCGGAAAAACAGATAGCTGGTAAGCCCGGACAGTGTATTGTTGTTTCTCGCCAGATAAATCCGGTGAACCAGCATAAACGGGACCTGCTTGTCAATGGAGTTCAAACCGTGATTCCGCTGGCCGTGGCCCATCTCATGGGCGATGACCACCGCCAGCTCGTCATCGTTGTAATCGAAAAATTCAAAAGTGCCGATATTGACGGTGATGTTGTGGCCCAACCCGCAGTAGGCGTTCATTTCCTTTTTGTTATTGACGAAGAAGGTATAAGGAGGGGCTTCGACCTTTTCCCGCTGGGCGACCGTTTTCAATAGCCGCTCCGCTATGTCCTTCAGTTGGTCGTTGGCGCGGGGCTGCTCGTTGACCCCGACTTCGCGCTTCATGTCATTCAAATAACTATATTTCTGATAGTGGTATTGCCTGATAATCTCCTTGGTAACCAGCCACTCCGCCGCCGTCTGGCCGAGGATTTGTCCCAAGCTGGCGGCATGAATCACCGGAACGGCAATCATCTGGAGGATTATCGCAACCGCTAAACCAGCGAACCAGCTCTTCATCCGCATGCATACTTACCTCCCGCAGCCGCTTCACACCGCACCGAAATCGGGCGATGCGCTTTTGCGAATCCGGACCGGAACCACCCTCCCGGGTAAAGTCATTTTACCTTTCCCGCGAGGAAAAATATCGCACTACGCCTTGGCAAATTCCTTCCGCGATGGCCTCCTGATAGGCGCAGTCCGCCAGCTTGCGGGCCTCCTCCTGGTTGGTCAGAAAACCCGTTTCAACCAGCACGGCGGGTATTTCGCTGTTGCGAAGCACATAAAAGTTCGCCGGTCTGATTTTCTTATCCACCGCGCCGGTTTGGCCTACCAGTCCCTCCTGGATGGCCCGGGCGAGCTCGGTCGGCCTTTCCGGCGGATAGAAGGTAATGACTCCGGCAGTCTCCGGCTTGAAATGGGAATTGGCGTGAATGCTGATAAAGATATCCGCATCCGCAGCCCGGGACAGGTCGACTCTTGCCTGCAGTTCCGCCGGAAGGGCACTGCCGGGAGAAGCTACGCTCCGGTCGGCGGTGCGGGTCATGACCACCGCCGCCCCTGCTGCTGCGAGCCGGTCGCGCAGTTTGAGCCCCACCGCCAGGTTGACGTCCGCTTCCCGTACCCCGTTGGCTACGGCGCCATCCTCGGTTCCTCCGTGCCCCGGATCGAGAACAATGATGCGGCCGCTCAGCGGTCCCGCTGCAGCCAAGCAAGAAACCGGCAACAAGATGAAACACACCAGCAAGATAAAGAACGGCGTCGGTTTCAACATGCTGGCCTCCTCTTCAAACTGTCCGGCCTATTCGAAATAGATGCTCCGGATCTCCTTGACGACTTCCCCGGCCCGGCTGGAAACCTGGGGAATGGAATATCCCACGAACAGAGGCGACGTGACGAAGCGGGGCATAATTTTAACCGAAATCTCCTGGCTGAACTGATAAAAAAACAGATTATAACTATCACAACCCCAATGGAAGTGATGAAGGAGATAATGGGCCATCCGCTGAATGCAGTCCGCCATTTTCTCGACAGAGCCCTCGCCTTGGGCCCTGATATTAAACTCCATGAACCCGATTTTCGGTTGCCTGGCCAAATTGAGCTCCACCCCGCCATCGGCCCAGATGACCTCGCCGTTCAGGCATTCCGGGGTAATATTGCGGCGATAATCGATATTCTTGAGACCCACGATCTGCATATGCGGATGCTTGATCGTCCCGCCGGAGTACGGCCCGTGATTCTTGTACAAAATCACCGAAGCGAACTCGCCGCTCTCCATCATGGCCTGCCAATGTTTGACGGCAAAGCGGATGACCCGGTATAAATAGTCCTTAGGATAAAGCGACAATTCGGAGTTGCAGTCGGCGGTTTCGATCAGCACCGTCTGCACGGTATCGCGTAGTACCGGATATTTGTTATGTAATAGCAAGATCTCGCCATCCTGGGCGATGATCCCTTCCAACTGCTCCCGGCGACAAAACGGACACTCCACGCCACTGCTTACAACCGTTATGGGTTTGTCCTTGCCGATGCCGACGTCAAATACCAGATGAGTTTTACCTGCTGCCATTCCTTGACTCCTAATCCCGTTGTAGGAGGAAATCGTTTGCTTTCCTCCTATCTCCCAATTCAACGGCGCGGCCTGATTTCCTCCGTCCGGACCGTGCCAAACGGCCTGGAATATCTTCCAATTCACCGGGACGCCGCCCCGAATCACCCGTCACTGGCTAATCCGACCGCCCCATGACCGTTAAACTCCCCTCGGAGCAGCCTCTCCCCTGCCTGGCGCAGCAGCTTCCTCCCTCAGCCTGCCCCGCCGCGCAGCGTCCGAGGTCCGGCGGCCGGACGACCATGTGGCGCTGGCCTTGCCCTTGCCTCCAAAATGCCCCTTTTCGCCGGAAATCCCGCCCTTGCCGTTCTCTTCGCGCTCGCCGGAGTGTTCGCCGGGCTTAACCGCTCCCGCCTGGCCGCCCTCTCCCTGAAACCCGGTATACGTACTATACAACTTAGGCTCGGCGTAGGAGTGCCCGCTCGCTTCGGCCGTACCGTCCGAAGCCGCCATGGCGGATTGGTATTCGTCTTTTCCAATGGGATTATCCTTTGGTCCACCAGCGTCGGCTTGCATGATAACGCCTCCCGGGAATTTTATGTCTACTTGCTATAGGATATGAAGCAGAACCCCGGCACGCAACCCGGGGCCGGGGCTCGCTACCCTGCCGGAAGAACAATAATAAAAGCTCACCTTCCCGGGAAGGTGAGCTTTACATAATTCTAAACCCTATTTCTTTTTGATATAAGTCGGAAGGGAATAAGCGTATAATTCCTTGCTGACATCGACATTGGCCGGAACGTACAGCACCACGGTTTCCGAAACCCGCTGACTGCTGCCGTCAAAGACAAATGAAACCCCGTTCAGAAAATCGCTGATCCGTTGTTGCGTACCTTCATCCGTATTTTCGTAGTTTATCAGTACGGCGACATTCGCCCGCAAGTAATCGGCGCAAAGCCGGACATCATCAAACGCCCCGGGGCTGGCGATATAGATTTTCAGCGCGGCGGGGGTATGGACCCGAAGCTGCGTTCTACGGTTCGGAATGGTTGGCAGTTCCTGCGTCGGCGGTGCTTCTTCGACCGGCATCAGGAAATTCGTCAGTTTATCGATAAGTCCTAGAGCCAAAGTTCCCACCTCCTTAACATAACCTGTCCGAATATCCATTTTCCGGTAAAAATTCGACATTCTTAGCAAATATCCTGCCTAATCCGAGCAAATTTTATGATTTTGCGGCAAAAACGCAAAAAACGGGACTAAAGTACTATACCAGGCAGTCTTCGCACCGCATTCCGCCGGTCAATACCTGCTTGTCCCGGCTGCCGTCCCGGTAAACCGTCACACCCTTGCAGCCGCTTGCGAACGCCTGCCGGAAGATGTCCGCCACATCCTGCTCGGTAGCCTCCCGAGGCATGTTGACCGTCTTCGATACGCCGTTGTCGACGTGCCGCTGGGCCGCCGCCAGCTGGGCAACATGCCAGTAGGGCGCGATCTCGTGAGCCGTGGCCAGGACTCGCCTGACCTCTTCCGGCAGGGCGGTTCCCGCTAACGTTCCGCGTTCCTCGATGGCCGACCGGACTTTTGCCGTCAGGAGGCCGCGCTCTTCCAGATAGAGCTCCACCGTCGGGCTGGCGCTTGTCAGCACTTTTCCTTCCAGAACCCGGCGCGACAGGCTCAGGGCAAACAGCGGCTCGATGCCGCTCGAGCAGCCGGCGATAATACTGATGGTTCCGGTCGGCGCGATGGTAGTGACCGTCGCGTTGCGCATCGCCCGGTACCCCTGCCGGGGATACACGCTGCCGGCAAATGCCGGGAAGCTCCCGCGCTTTTCGCCAAGCTCAGCCGACATTCGCCTGGCTTCCCGCGTCACAAAGCCCAGGATGGTTTCCGTCAGGGCGACCGCCTCCCGGCTTGCATAGGGAATGCCGAGCAAAATAAAGGTCTCCGCCAGGCCCATGACCCCGAGGCCGACCTTTCGCGTGCCGCGGGTGGCTTCCGCCACCTGGGGCAGCGGATGGTGATTGACCTCGACGATATTGTCCAAAAACCTGACGCCTGACCGTACCAGGCCGCCGAGTTTTGCAAAATCGATCCGCCGCTCCCGGCCTTGCCCGGTGATCACCCTGGTCAGGTTGACCGACCCCAGCACACAGGATTCATAAGGCAAAAGGGGCTGCTCCGAGCAGGGATTGGGCGCCTCGAAAGCTCCCAGCGCCGGAGTGGGATTGGTCCGGTTGACGGCATCCAGGAAAAACAGGCCCGGTTCGCCGTTTTCCCAAGCCATGCGCACCAGCAGGCCGAACAAATCCCGGGCGGCCAACGTCCTCACCACCTGGCCGCCATGGGGATTCACCAGGCCAAAGGCTGCTCCCGCCTTGACGGCGTCCATAAATTCGCCGGTTATCCCCACCGACAGATTGAAGTTGTTGAGCGCGTCGGGGCGCCGCTTGGCGACGATGAATTCCTCGATATCCGGGTGGTCGACCCGCAGCACGGCCATATTGGCGCCGCGCCGGACCGCCCCTTGCTTGACGACCTGAGTCGCCACGTCATAGATGTGCAGAAAGGATACCGGACCGCTCGCGACGCCGCCAGTCGAGGCGACCACATCGCCCTCCGGCCGCAGCCGGGAAAAGGAAAACCCTGTGCCGCCGCCGCTCTGTTGAATAAGCGCGGTGTTTTTCAGGGTTTCAAAAATGCCGGGCAGCGAATCCTCCAGCGGCAGCACGAAGCAAGCCGCCAGCTGGGCCCGCGGTTTCCCGGCGTTTATGAGGGTCGGGGAGTTGGGCAGGAAGGCCAGTTCCGTCATCATGCGGCAATACTCCTCCGCCGCCCCTGCCGCGTCGCCGCCGTACAGTTCCTCTGCCTGGGCCACATGTTCAGCCACCCGGCGGAACATGTCCCCAGGCGTTTCGTCAGGTTGGAGATATCTGGCCCGGAGAACGGTCAGAGCCTCCGTCGAAACCATCCTTTATTCTCCTTCCTGGGCTAGCTTTGGGCGGACTTGCGCTCGCGCCCCCGCGTCTGCCGGTCCAGAACGGCCTTGCGCAGACGAATGCTCTTGGGCGTTACCTCCACTGCTTCATCGTCGTTGATCCATTCCAGCGCCTGCTCAAGGCTCAGGATCTTCGGCGAGGTCAGCCTGAGGGCCTCGTCCGCCGAGCTTGAGCGCATATTGGTTACATGCTTTTTCTTGCAGGGGTTAACGTCCATGTCCATTTCCCGGGCGTTTTCGCCGACAATCATGCCTTCATATACGGCCTGGCCCGGCACCACGAACATGATGCCCCGGTCCTGCACGCTGTGAATGCCGTAGGTTGTCGTCTCGCCGGCTTCAAAAGCCACCAGCGCCCCGCGGGTCCGCCCGGTTATATCGCCCTTGAAAGGCGCATAGCCATGGAAAAGATGGTGCATGATGCCGTTGCCCTTGGTATTGGTGAGAAACTCGGAGCGGAATCCGATGAGCCCCCGCGCCGGAATGACAAACTCCATCCGGAGGTACCCGGCCAGTTCCACCATGTTGATCAGCTCGGCCCGCCGCGTTCCCAGAGCTTCCATGACCGCCCCCATAAACTCCTGGGGCACGTCGATCGTAAGCAACTCCATGGGCTCACAGCGTTTGCCGTTGATTTCCTTGAAAATAACCTTGGGTTTGCCGACCTGGAATTCGTAGCCCTCGCGGCGCATCGTCTCAATCAGGATCGAAAGATGCAGTTCGCCCCGCCCGGCTACTTCAAAGGCGTCCGGGCTGTCGGTCTCGTTCACCCGCAGGCTGACATTGGTCTCCACTTCCTTGAACAGCCGCTCCCGTATATGGCGGGAGGTTATGTATTGGCCCTCCCGGCCGGCGAAAGGGCTGGTGCTGACGCTGAAGACCATGGACAGGGTCGGCTCGTCGACCTTGATCGCCGGCAAAGCCTCCGGCCGGTCCGGGTCGGCGATGGTATCGCCGATGTTGACGTCGTCGAGGCCGGTAATGGCGATAATATCCCCCAGCGCGGCTTCCTTGACCTCGGTCCGTTTCAGCCCTTCATAAACATAGAGTCTGCCCAGCTTCACCCTGGTCTCGGTGTCGCCGTTGAGCACCGCCACCGTCTGGCCGGACTGGATGCGTCCGCGCATCACCCGCCCGATGGCGATCCGCCCGACATAATCGTCGTAATCCAGCGTGGTCACCATGATCTGCAGAGGCCCGTCGATGTCCCCGCGGGGAGCGGGGATGGAAGTCAGCAGAAGCTCAAACAGCGGCCTGAGGTCCTCTCCTTCGTCGTCCATGGCCAGTTTGGCGATGCCGTCCCGGGCCGCGGCGTAAACCACCGGGAAATCAAGCTGGTCGTCGTTCGCCTCCAGCTCGATAAACAGCTCCAGCACTTCGTCCAGCACGTCCTCGACCCGCTGATCGGGACGGTCGATCTTATTGATGACCACGATCGGCCGCAAGTGCTGGGCCAGAGCTTTTCGGAGCACATACTTGGTCTGGGGCATCGGCCCTTCAAAAGCGTCCACCAGCAGCAGCACCCCGTCGACCATATTCAGGACGCGCTCGACCTCGCCCCCGAAATCGGCGTGGCCGGGAGTGTCCACGATGTTGATCTTGGCCCCCTTATACATGACGGCCGTATTTTTCGCCAGAATGGTGATCCCGCGTTCCCGCTCCAGTTCATTGGAATCCATGACCCGGTCCATCACCTGTTCGTTGCTGCGGAAAACCCCGCTCTGCTTCAGCATGGCGTCCACCAAGGTCGTTTTGCCATGGTCGACGTGGGCGATAATGGCAATGTTGCGTAAATCGTCGCGTTGCATAACTAAACCTCCTGTACAAGTAAAAAAAGTGCGGGTTTGAAACCCCTGCGGGGACAATCACCCCGGACAGTGGCCGGGGTTCTAAGTCCAATCCGGCCAAAGATTATCGCCCCATGAATTAGCCGGGCGCGCCCGGCGATAAGGCCGCCATCAGCGACATGACGCGCCGGCTCCGCATTCCAGCCGCCGCGTCATGACCGCGTGTATAGTGTCAGATATCTTGCCCCGGTTTATACCGGTCGCGGCCAGGCGGCAAACCTTATTTCCCGCCGCCTGAACCGATTGCCTCCATGGTATCTCGCAGCACCTTGCGCAGCTTCTCCAGGGCGCGGGCGGCAATCGCAATCTGCCCGTTGCCGGTGGCCAGGACCTGCTCGATGCGCTTTTTGAATTCGGCGAAATCGGCCTCGATGAGATCCCAGATATCCTGCAGCTTCTGGACAGCCGGGTCGACGAAGACAAGCGAACTGGGCTCGATCCGGAACTCGCGACCCTCCAGGGCGGCGGCGTCGCCGAGCCGCGGGATGTAAGCCGGGAAGCCGAATTTCTCCTTGATGATGACGGCAAAAGCTTCGGACATCTCTGCTTCGCCATGGACAAGGAAAATATTGGCCGGCGGTTTCTGAAGGTGAGCCAGCCAGTTTACCA
The DNA here is from genome assembly GCA_002482545.1 of Sporomusaceae bacterium UBA7701. GTDB lineage: Bacteria > Bacillota > Negativicutes > Sporomusales > UBA7701 > UBA7701. The sequence continues at coordinate 83,040 of DLGF01000015.1, read as the reverse complement.
GCTGATCCTGGTCGGCGTGGGCGGAAAATCCGTCCAGGTTGTAGATCTTAGCCTTGACGCTGATATCCTCGCCCATGATTTTGACTCGCTTGATGCCTTCGGTCAACCGCCGCCCCAGACTGCCGGGGGATTGGTAGCCGACCAGCAGGATGCTGGATTCCGGCCGCCACAGATTATGCTTCAGGTGGTGGAGAATCCGGCCCGCGTCGGCCATGCCGCTGGCGGAAAGAATGATGGCCGAGCCTTCGCGCTGGTTAATCCGCTTCGACTCCTCGGCGGTACGGGTGAAAATAAGCTGCGGCAGTTTGAGCGGATTGTCCGCCCGCTTGACCATTTCCCGGGCCTCGGCGTCATAATCCTCGGGGCTCTGGATAAAGATATCGGTGGCCGAAATGGCCAGCGGGCTATCGATGTAGATCGGAAGATCGGGGATTTTTCCGGCCTTGAGCAGTTGGTGGAGATAGTAGACGATCGTTTGGGTTCTTCCGACGGCGAAAGCCGGTATGACCACGTTGCCGCCCCGCTGGACCGTGTCGTTGATGATCTCCGCCAGCAGATCCTGCCGGTTGAAATGCTCGTGCTTGCGGTTGCCGTAAGTCGACTCCATGATGATATAGTCAGCCTCATCGATGTAGGTGGGATCTTTGATGAGCGGTTGGTCCGGCTGTCCCAGGTCGCCGGAGAACACCAGCTTCTCGGTTTTGTCGCCTTCTTCCGCCCAAATCTCGATAATCGAAGAGCCCAGGATATGTCCGGCGTCGTTGAAGCGCACGGTTACTCCGGGCAATATTTCCAGCTTCTCGCCATAAGGCATCGGTGCAAACTGTTCCAGGCTCTTGTAGGCGTCATCCACCGTGTACAAAGGCTCTATCAGGCCTTTACCGGCCCGGCGCCCCTTCCGGTTGTTGATTTCGGCCTCAAATTCCTGGATGTGGGCGCTGTCGGGAAGCATGATCCGGCATAGCGAGGCCGTCGCCCGGGTAGCGTATATTTTCCCCTTGAAGCCGGATTTGCACAGCCTGGGCACCATGCCGGTATGATCGATATGCGCATGGGTAAGCAGCACGCAATCCAGGCTGGTCGGATCATAGGCAAAAGGTCTCCAGTTCAGGGCCTCGGTTGCCTTTGAACCCTGGAACATGCCGCAATCGACCAGAAATTTGCGCCCGCCTGCTTCCAATAAATACGAAGAGCCCGTTACCGTTCGGGACGCGCCCAAAAAAGTTATCCGCATGATCTTCGCTCCTTCGCCGGAATTCATCGTCTTTTGCGATATACTGCGAAAATATTCCACAGCAGCGTCCGGTTTTCCTGCATAAAAAAGCGGAGCCCTGCCCCGCTTACCCTTCCCCTATGATCCTGACTTCCGGATGCAGCTTGACGCCAAACTCGGCGTGTACCCGGCGCTGCACTTCGCCGATAAGCGCCAGGACGTCGGCAGCGGTCGCGCCCCCCGCGTTGACAATAAACCCGGCATGCTTTTCCGAAACCTGGGCTCCGCCGATGTTGAAGCCTTTGAGCCCGGCCTGCTCGATCAGCGTGCCGGCAAAATAGCCGGGCGGACGTTTAAAGGTGCTGCCGGCGCTGGGCATTTCAATGGGTTGTTTCGCTTCCCGCCGCGAGGTATAGTCTTCCATTTTCTGCTGAATATCGCTATTCTCGCCGTATTTCAAAGTCAGCTCGACTTCACAGACGATGCAGTCGTTATGCTGAAATACGCTATCCCGGTAACCGAAGCGAATTTCCTCCCGGGTAAAGCGCTTAAGCTTGCCGCCGCTTTGGCAGACGGCGGTGACCGCCGACACGACATTGCTGATCTCTCCGTCATAGGCGCCGGCGTTCATAAAGACCGCTCCGCCGATGCTGCCGGGGATTCCCACCGCAAACTCCAGGCCGGTCAATTCGCAGGAGGCGGCGAAGCGGGACACGTCGCCCAAAGAGGCGCCCGCCCCCGCAATGACAACATCCCCGTCATGCCGGATATACCCCATTGTCTCGCCGAATTTTACCACTGCCCCGCGAACCCCGTTATCAAGCACCAAGACATTGGAACCGTTGCCAAGAATGGTGACGGGAACGCCGTGGGACCGGGCAATCGACAAAACCGCCGCCACTTCTTCGGCGGACGACGGCAGGATGAGGTAATCCGCCGGACCGCCAATCCGGAAGGTGGTATGACGGGACATGGGTTCATCGACCAGGAGCCGCCGCCGATCAATTACCGTTTCGAGTTGGTTCAGGAAACTTTTTTCAGCTTTTATCGTTTGCAAATACATCCAGTCCTTCGGCGACCGATTCGCCAATAATTTTAGAAATGTCAGCCATCACCCGCTGAAAACGCAGATACGCCTCAAGATAAGCTTTCGCCTTGACGTTAAACGCGAGCAACTCATGCATTTTTGCCAACTGCTCCGTTTTCGCGGCGTCTTCTCCCTTGCCGGCCATAGCTTCATATTCCTGCTCCAGCTTTTTCCTGAGAAAATCCTGCACGAGCTTTTGCGTCTGCGGATCGGACTTCAGCGCCTCTTTGGCCGCCAAAAAAGCCGAGTATTCACTGGATGCCTGCAGCGCCCGGGCAAGATCATGCGCTTTGTCGTAAATATTCAAGCCGAATAACCCCCATCATACAGTTGTATCTTATGCGGCCGCCACCTATTTCATACATGAGCGAATATCGGGTTCGGCGACTGCAACCAAATGGTTATGTATATTCCATAACCGTCCCGGCAAATCCTTCCGGAGGCCCGGCGGCGTCCCGCGGCGCTACCGCCGCCCCAGCAGGCTCAGGTAATATTCCCGCATGGCCTTGGCGTCCTCGGCCTGGGTTCCGGCCGACTCGCAGATAATCCGGGGAGTATAGCCCCGTTCCGCAATCACTTCCAGCAACGGTTCATGGGGCGGGCCGTAGGGATCGCGGAACGTCCAGTGGCGCCGCTCGCCGGCCTTGGTAAATTCAATCCGGCTGAAATGAATCTGGATATTGGCGGCGACTTCCTCCCCCAGCTTCTCCGCCACCCGGTCAAAGGCCGCGGCAAATTCTCCGCGGGTGGTATACCGGCCGCCGGTCACAGCGTGGAGATGCCCAAAGTCAAAGGTGGGGATAACCCGCTTGCTGAGGGCGCAGAACTCCAACACTTCCTCCAGATTCCCCAGTTGGTTCTGCTTGCCCATGGTCTCCGGCGCGAGGAAAACCCCTTCCAGCAACCCGGCGCCCGTCGCTTCGTCCAAGACTGCGGCAAACAGCCGTTTGGCCCTTTCGACCGCCCGGGAGCGGGGCTGTTTGCCGGGCCCGCCGATATGAAAGACCACCCGGTCCGCTCCCATCCACCGGGCAACTCCCAGCGATTTCAGGAAATGTCTTTTTGTGTTGCCGGCGATGGTTTCATCTTCCGTCGCCAGATTGATAAAATAAGGCGCATGGATGCTCAGCCTGACGCCGTGGGTCCGGGCCGCGTCACCGATGGCCCGCGCCGTCCCTTCCCGGATCGTAACTCCCCGGCTGCACTGGTATTCATAGGCGTCAAGCCCCTGCGCGCGGAGCCAGGCCGGCATTTCCACCGAAGCTTTGAAACCTGCGGCATAAAATGAATCCGGGTTGCCGGCCGATCCAAACCCAGCCTGTTTCATCCTATCAACTCCATAATCAGTATGTTCCGTTTGACTGGTTCAGACCGGGGAAGCCCCCCTGCCGCAGGGCCTCGTAAACGACCACCGCCACGGCGTTGGATAAATTCAGCGACCGGGCGTCGGCCAGCATCGGAATCCGCACGCATCGCTCGCGGTTCGGCTCCAGGATGTCGGCGGGAAGACCCGCCGTCTCCTTGCCGAACACCAAAACGTCTTCCGGAGTATAGCTTATCTCGCTGTAAGCCTTATTAGCCTTGGTGGTGTTGAAATAAAACCGGTGCCCGGCGTATTTTTCGGCCATTGCGGCAAAACTGTCATGATAATGAACCTGGACAAGATGCCAATAATCCAGGCCGGCCCGCTTCAAATAGCGGTCATCGGTGGAAAACCCCAGCGGCCGCACCAGATGCAGCTGGCAGCCGGTAGCGGCGCACAGCCGGGCGATATTCCCCGTATTTCCCGGAATCTCGGGTTCAACCAGTACAATATGCAAGAAACCACTTCCTTTGCGGCGTCGTCATCTGAACCGGCTCATCCGTTACCATCCGCCATTTTTCTATACCGCCGGTTGCCGATCCCTCATGCGTTTGGGTCATCGCCCGCCGGAAACCCCCGAAGGCCACCCGCGATTTCGGTCATACCCGGCGGGTATTTTTTTCGCCCCGGTTCCAGCCCAAGGCCAGCACCAGTCCGCTTGCCGCCAGGCCGGCGTACAGGGGGTCGATCCCTGCGGGAAACAGGCCTTTCCAGGCGAGCGCCACCCCCGCTCCGGCCACCATCGACAGCACGCCTTCCCGCCGCCTGACCCGTCCCGGGAAAAACACGGCGGCGCTGAGCGGGAGAAAGATTCCGGCCCCCCGCAGTCCCATTGACAGATAGTTCCAGTCCAGGACAAGCGATTTCAGATTGCCGAAGGTAAAGACCGTCGCAGCGAAGGAGATTCCCAGCACGACGCCCCGGTTCAGCCAGAGCTGGCTTCGCTCCCCCCGCCATTTCGCCGGCAAGTCGATGATGTCCCGCGACAGCATCGTAGCCACTCCCAGAGCCAGTCCGGCGGCAGTCCCCACCGCCGCCAGCAGCAGGGCGGCCAGCGCGATGCCGCCGAACCAGGGAGGAAGGTAATACAGGATAAAAAGCGGCAAAGCCTCAATGGAGGCTATGTCGGGATGGTGCGCCCGCATAAACAGCCCCGCCATCACTGCCGGAAGGCCGGAAGGCAGGGTGACGAGCGCCGCCAGCACCGCGCCGCGGCGAGCCGTAGCGACGTCCCGGGCGGCGTAGACAGCCTGAATATAGGTCTGGGTCGACAGCGTCCCGACGATCAGCGACAGCGCGCCGCCGATATCCGTCCAGGCGCCCCGGCCGAAGATACTCAGCCAGGGGTAGGCGGGAAAGGCTTGCCAGAAGTCTCCCGGGCCGCCCATTCTCTGGCAGCTGACCCAGGCCACTGCGGCCAGCGTCAGAAACACCAAAATCGTTTTCAGCACCCCGACCAAGCCGGTCCCCCACACGCCGCCAAAGAAAACATAAGCAACGACGAGGGCAAGCACCAACAACGCCGACTGGACGGGGCCAAAGCTGAGCGTAGCCGAGATCAACGGCACCGCCGACAGGATATTGGCCACCAGACTGAAGAAGATGCCCAGCGATGAGGCCAGTCCGGTGATCGGTCCGGCGGCAGGCCCATAGTTGACTGCCAGATATTGCGGGATGGTCTCTAGGCCCGTGGCCCGGAGGGGACGCGCGTAAAAAAGCCCCAGCGCCAGGAGCGCCAGGCCGCAGCCCAGGGTGAACCACCAGGCGGACAATCCTACGGAGAAGGCCAGTTGCGCGGTTCCCACCGTCGAAGCCCCGCCGATGATCGTACCGATGATCGTGCCGGCCACCAGCGTCGTCCCTGAGCGATGACCGCCCACCGTAAAGTCGGCGGCGTTTTTTACTTTTCGGGCGGCGCCGATGCCCACCGCCGCCACCAAAGCGAGGGTCAGTACCAGTCCATATAAATGCTCGGCCGTAAATGTCAATTATATCATCACCCCGGCCGGCCCTTGCGCCGGCAGTTCGGTCCGCCGCGCGTCCGGCGGCGGCTTCCGGATCGCCGTCATTTTGTGCCGCGGCCCGTTTCCCGGCCGCCGGCGACCCTTCCTTTATGATTGCTTTCTGCGTCCGGGCGGCGGTTTCCTTCCTGCGGCGCGGGAAATCCCGGCGGGCGGGAAGAGGCAAGGCCTACGAAAGCCTGGAACGCCGGTAGCCGAGGAGATCGACGAATGCTTCCAGCCTAGTCGCGATCCCCGCTTCGCCGCTCTGCTCGTCAAAGGCGAGGGACAGCACGGGAAGCCCCTCCTCCCGGCTGACCTTGGGAAGGATGTTTCGGGCGATGACTTCCGGCATACAGGTAAACGGAAACACATGGACCATCCCGTCGTAGCGCTCCTGGCCCATGGCCACGGCATGGCCGATGCTTTTTACGCCGTGGCCGCCCACCGGGTGGGCCAGGTAGCGCGCCGCCTTAGCCGTGATGTCGGCGGCGCAGCGGACCGACCTGTAGTTTCGCAGCACATGGGTGCGGACATAATCGCCGAGGAGCAGCGTGGGCCGGACCTCCACCCCCAGGCGGCCCAGCCGCCTCATGATATCCTGATTGACATAGGGTTCCAGCATGACGTATATCTCGCCTACCAGTCCCACCTTCAGCGGTTCGGCCGCCTTATCGGTTGGCACCCCGGCGAGGGCGGCGCGGTATTCTTCGGCGATTTTCCCGACGGCGGCCGCTGAGCCGGCGCGCTCCAGTTCCCTGACGGCCTGGTCCCTTACGGCGTCACCCTGTCCCGGCCGCGCTTCCCTGGGCCGAACATAGCAGACCGCCCGCTCCAGTTCGTCCAGAGCCGCAAGCTTGGCGCCGGCCAGGCGGAAGGCGCCGGCCACCTGGCGCCATGACCGTCCGCCGGCCAGCCGTTTCAGCGTCCGCCACACGCTGGCCGCACTGGGCTCCACCACCAGAAATTCCGCCCGGTAGCCCAGCTCCTGCAAAATGTTTTTTTGGACCTCGGCATAATACCCCAGGCGGCACGGACCAACGCCGCCACAGGTAATAACGGTGTCCGCCCCCTGCTCGATAGCCTGGATGAAATTCCCGATTCCAATCTTGAAGGGCAGGCATGCCGTCTCCGGCGAATATTTCGTGCCGATCTCCAGGGTTTCCTTGCTCACCGGCGGCGGTACGACCACGCCTGCGCCCAAGTCGGCCAGCAGCCCGGCCAGCACCACATGCAAGGGCCCCATGCGGGGAAAAGTAATCATCATAGCCTGTTCCTCCGGCTTAGCATATCGACAAACGCCTCCAGGCGGGTTACGAAACCCGCCTCAGCGGTATGCTCGTCCACCGTGAGCAGTAGAAACGGCACGCCCCGTTCCGCGGCGCGGCTCTTGATGATTTCGCCGATGAGCGAGTCGGGGCCGCAGGAAAAAGAAGTGACAAACACCAGTCCGTCGGGCGGCGCCGCTGCGTGGAGCAAAGCCAGCGCCGCTCCCGCCAGCTTCCGGCAATAATGCCAGAAGATTTTCTTCGGGAGCCGGTCGGCGAAACAGGGGAGGTCCCCGGCAGACGCCGCATCGGCCAGCAAGAGCCGAACCCCCATGCCCCTCAACTTGCGGAGAATGTCCATGCTGACCTGGCGGTCCCGGAGAAGATAAGGGTGTCCCACGAGCGCAACCCTGGGGCCGGCGGCCGGTCCGCCGCCGGCCCCGCTTGCTTCCGCCGGCCCGGCGCCCTGCCGGTTTGCCCTGTACCAGGCCCATAAGGCCGCCGGCGCCGGTTTTCCCAGGCGCCTTCCGATTTCGGCGACAGCCGGCCACGGCCCGAGGCGGCTCCACCGCACCGTCATGTCCAGGAGGGGCGGCAAACCGTCGTAACAGGCCTTTAGCAGGTCAGGCAACCCCATCATCTTCGGGCAGGAATACTGTCCCGCCCCCAGGCTGATGATCCGGGGGACAAATAGATAGTCGACCTTGCCCGCGAGCTCGCAGGCGTGGCCAAAAAAGACCTTGACCGGCAGGCATACCTCATCCACTCCGCCGCCGGCCGCCACCGTCGCCTGGGTCGTCTCTCCCGACACCACCGGTTCCGCGCCGAGCAGCCGGAAAAATTCCCGCCAGGCATCGCCATGGTAATAATATAAAAGGGCGCGGGGAATCCCCACTTTTACGCTCAAAATTCCTCTTCCTCCCGGTCTGCGCGGCTGGCAGCGATCTTCCGAACTAGTATATGATACCCGGGACAAGACCCAGCCATTCCGGCCTGTGAAAAATTTCTCCAGACCCCGATACTTTTTCCGTTCCATAGTGTATAATGAAATCAAATAATTCTGACGGCGCAGTTTTTCCTGCGCTGAAGGAAGATCACTCCACAACCCTAATCTGCAAGCAAGGGCATGGCGCGCCTGCGCACAGGATGGCGGAAATACCGGACGGTATCAGCATGCCTTCCTTTGCCTGGGCGCAGAGGAAGGTTTATTTTTTCAGGGAGGAATGCTGCCATGGCAAAACGCATCGGCGTAATCGGCGTGGTTATTCATGACCCCAGACAAGTTTCGGATCAGGTGAACGCCATTATCAGCACCTACGGCCATATGATCATCGGGCGCATGGGCATTCCGCGGGCCGACGCCAACGTTGGCGTGATATCCCTGATCATCGAGGGCACGACGGACGAAGTCGGGGCCCTCACCGGAAAACTTGGCCGCCTGTCGGGCGTAACCGTGAAATCGGCGCTCACTTCAGAAAGTATCAACCAGGAGGAAAACCATCATGATCAATGAACAACAACGCACTTCCGACGCCTTTATTGATGACGCGCTGATCCTTAGCCTGCTGTCCGAGGCCCGGGTAAAGGCCCAGGACAAGGCCGCCGTGCGGCAAATCATCGCCAAGGCCGCCAAGTACCATGGGCTGACCGCGGCCGAAGTCGCCGTGCTGCTCGAAGTCCGGGACGCCGAGCTCTTGGCGGAGATGTACCAAACCGCCGCCGCAGTCAAACAGTCCATCTACGGCACGCGGATCGTGCTCTTCGCTCCGCTCTATATCTCCAGTTATTGTGTCAACAATTGCAGCTACTGCGGCTACCGGTCCGGCAATGACGTGCAGCTTCGCCGCCGGTTGTCGCCGGCCGAAGTCCGGGAAGAAGTGGAAATCCTCGAATCGCTCGGCCACAAGCGCCTCGCCCTCGAAGCGGGCGAAGACCCGGTCAACTGCCCGATCGACTATGTCACGGACGCGATCAAGGAAATTTACAGCATCAAAGACGGCAACGGCAGCATCCGCCGGGTCAACGTCAACATCGCCGCCACGACCATTGAAGACTACCAAAAGCTCAAGGACGCCGAAATCGGCACCTACATCCTGTTTCAGGAGACCTATCACCGCCCCACCTACGCCCAGCTCCATCCCACCGGCCCTAAGCGCGACTACAACTGGCACACGACCGCCATGGACCGGGCCATGCGGGCCGGGATCGACGACGTCGGCATCGGGGTTCTGTACGGCCTCTATGATTTCAAATACGAAACCGTGGCGATGTTCCTGCACGCCGAGCATCTCGACAGCACCTTCGGGGTCGGCCCTCATACCATCTCGGTGCCGCGCCTCCGGCCCGCCGGCGGCATAGACCTTAAAAGCTTCCCCGATCTCGTGGGGGACGAGGATTTCAAAAAAATAGTCGCCATTATCCGGCTGGCAGTTCCCTATACCGGCATGATCCTGTCCACCCGGGAATCTTCACAGCTCCGGGATGAACTCATTACCTACGGCATCTCCCAGATCAGCGCCGGCTCCTGTACCGGCGTGGGCGGCTACCACACCGCCCACAAAGAGGAATGTCAAGCGGAAAGCGGCATGCAATTCGAAGTCGGCGACAACCGGTCGCCGGACGAGATTATCCGCATGCTGTGCGACAAAGGGTTCATCCCCAGCTACTGCACCGCCTGCTACCGCCAGGGCCGCACCGGCGACCGGTTCATGAGCCTCGCGAAAAGCGGCGAAATCCAGAACGTCTGCCTGCCCAACGCTATCCTGACGTTCAAGGAATATCTCCTCGACTACGCCGACGAAGCCACCAAGGCCGCCGGGGAAGCGCTCATCGCGAAGAGTCTGGCGGATATCCCCCAGGACTCCATCCGGGCCGCGACCGTCAAACGGCTGGACGAAATCGAGCAAGGCTCCCGGGACCTCTATTTCTAGGCGTCCAAGTCCTCACGGACAAATATAACGCCGTCTGCCATTGGCAGACGGCGTTATATTTTGGGAAGCGGCCTCCTCGCCCGGTCAGGCCGCAGCCTTTTCGGGTCCAGCTTGCCCAGCAGCCATGCCTGGTACAAAAAGGCATAGGCCGCCGTATACAGCCCGGCGGTGACGAATACCGCCTTATAGCCCCAGGCCGCAGCCACCGCCCCCATGGCGATGGCGCCGGCGGCAAAGCCCACGTCGACGGCAGTGGTGAAAAAGCCGAACGCCGATCCGCGGTTGGCGGGCTGCGTATTGGCGGTAATCGTCGTGGCCATCACCGGAAAGGCCAATCCATAGCCCGCGCCTATGCCGGCGCCGCTCAGCAGCAGCGCTCCCGGCCCGGTCACGCCGCCGGCGGTCAGCATCGTCGCCGCCAACAGCAGCAAAACAAAGAAGGTCAGCCGTTCCGACGCGAACCGCTCACTTAGCCAGCCCACCCAAAACCGGGTGAATACGACGGCAACCGCGTAGGACACATAAAAGAGATGAAACTCAGCCATTCCCTGGCTGAGCATCAAGAGCGGCAGAAAAGTCATCATCGAACCGTAGCACATGTTGGCGGCCGCCAGGCTGACGGTGGGGATAACGATCCCGGGCCTTTTCATCATCGCCCGGAACGGCAGGATTTCCCCCTGCTCCGCCGGCATTTTCACCTGGGCCCGCAGCGGGAATAATATCAGCGCCAAGCCGGTCGCCGCAATTCCGGCGGCGATCACCAGCGGCATCCCGCTGAGCTGAAACAGCCAACTGGCCGAGCTGGCCGCAATCCCGATGCCGAACATGGTAAAAAGCGTGTAGGCGGCCACCGCCTGGGTCGTGTTGCGCTCATCCGGCATCAGGGTAACCATCGTCAGCGCCGCCGCGCTGTAGCCCGATATCCCCATCCCGTGCAAAAAGCGGCTTACCGTGGCGGTTGCCGTTGTCTGGCTGAAATAATAGCTCGCGATGGCGGCGATGGATAACAGGATGCCTGCTGAAATCACCCGGCGGCCTCCCCAGCGGTCGACCGCCTTGCCCGACGGCAGCCGGAACAGCAACGCGCCGAGCGAATAGGCGCCGATCGCCAAACCGACCTGGTGGTCATTCATCCCCAAGCTGTGATAGTATATGGGTAAGACCGGCAGAAAAAAGTTGGCGCTCATCCAGAAAAACATATTGGCAAAAATCAAGCTGATAAAGGGCAAAGTATACAGGGACCGGTTGAACAATACATCATCTCCCAGGCGGAATTGCCACTATTGATTTTGAACTTCGGCGCAAATCAGGCAATCCCTTGTGGAAAAACGCGATATCACGGGGTATATGCATGAAACGTATCATTGGGATTGCACTGTTGGCCGCGGCGGCGCTCTATGCCATCGAATCGGCTGGAGCGTTCGGCATCGCCAACTACAAACCGCACCTTCAGGCCGACTATTCCGGCAACGTCTACACGCTGGCCTGGACCCGCCTGCCTTATCCGGCCTATTATGAAATCGAAGTGCTGAGAAGCCCGCCCCCGGGCAGCGCCTCCCCGGCTCAGCCGGCGGAGCGCGTGGCGGTGTACCATACCTGGAAAAATCAGATGACCTTCAGCCGCATCTATCCGTTCCGCACTTATTGGCGGGTTTCCGCCCACGGACTGTTTCGCCAGCCCCTCGGCCGTTATTCCAATTACCTCAATCTGGCGAAAACCCTGGGCATATCCCTGGAGAATTTCCATCGCCTCAAACCCGCGGCCACCTGCCAGTTTCCCGCGAACGCACCCGCCGCCGACAAGCCCATGCTGACCTGGACCGTGGTGCCCGGCGCCGTCTATTATGAGATCGAATTCCTGGACGCCCCGCCGGAGAATCCCAACGCGACGGAGCCGTCCGAACGCCGGGTGGCCGCGTCGCGGGAAGTATTCACCAACGGCTATCAGGCCGACTTGTCCGATTACCCCGGCGACTGCATCTACTGGCGGGTCCGGGCGCTCGACTACGACGGAAACCCCCTGGGGGTTTTCTCCGACGCCCAGGAAACCTATCTCGACCATCAGCAGCATCTTCCCGCCCGTCCCCTCATTTCGGTCGAATTCAACCGGGAAGGGATGGCCACGCCCCTGTATCCCGCCTATTCGTGGATTCCCATTCACGGTGCCGCCGAATACGAAGTCGAGGTCCTGGATCACCCGCCGGAAAACCCCAACGGCACCACTCCCTCGGCGCACCGGATCTGGAGCACCCGGGTGACCGGCTTCGCCTGTTACGACGAAGAGCCGCGCGGTACCCCGGGCACCTATTACTGGCGGGTCATCGGCCTGGATGCCTCCGGCGAGCCGGTCGGCACTTATTCCGACACCGGCCGGTTTGTTGTTGATCTGTCCAAAGGCAGCTACGCCGCCACGTTCGGCGACAGCATCACCCATGGCGGCGGCGCCGTCTCCTATTCCCCGGCCGACTGGGAGTACAGCTTTCAAACCTATCTTTCCTTCCCGGCCGCCAACCTCGGCAAAAGCGGCGACACTTCGGAAACCATGGCCGAGCGGTTTGAACGGGATGTCCTTCCCTTCCACCCCCGCTATCTTCTCATCATGGGCGGCACCAACAGCCTCCGGGGCGGCGTACCCGCAAACAAAGTGATCGAGGACCTAGCGGCCATCCGGGATAAGTGTCTGGCCAATGACATCCGTCCCATCTTCCTGACCCTGCCCCCCATCAAACCGGCGGCCATCTGGAAGGTCTTCAGCGAGGAAACATCCCCCCACTGGCGCCGGGAATTCGAAGCAGTCAACGCGTTTATCCGCCAGCAGCCTTACTACATCGACCTCGCGCCCTACCTGTCCGACCCCGACAACGAACTGCCCGATTATTACGCCACCGACGGCCTGCACCCCGACATCCCCGGCAAGAAACTCATGGCCCAGCTCATCAATGCCAACTGGACCAACGTAACCCGCTGACCAACATAAAAAGAGCACCTCCGGTGCTCTTTTCGGTTTTGCGGTGAGGCGCTTTTGGGGGAAATATCAGGCTTCCCCGCATTCCCCGGTCTCTCCCTTCAGGATGGCCAGGCCATGCTCCAGCGCCGGCAGTACGACCTCCAGGCACTCCCTGACCCCTTTGGGACTGCCCGGCAGATTGATAATCAGCGTACGGCCGCGAATGCCGGCAACCGCCCGGGACAGCATGGCCCGGGAAGTTTTCTCCAGCGATTTGGCCCGCATAGCCTCGGGAATGCCGGGAACTTCGCGGTCAACGACCGCCAGCGTGGCTTCCGGCGTCACATCCCGGGGGCCCAGGCCGGTGCCGCCGGTCGTCAGGATAAGGTCAAGCCGCAAATGATCGGCCATGTGGACGATTTCCCCGCTCAAGGCTTCCTTCTCGTCAGGCACCACCACATAGTATTTGACCTGGCCGAGGCCCGCCAGCATCGTGGCGACCGTCTTGCCGCTTATGTCCTCCCGTTCGCCGCGCGACCCCCTGTCGCTGGCGGTGATAATGCCGATATCAAACATGTTCCGCCACCTCGATCGCATCGCCGGCCGACACTTTGCCGCCGTGCAGCACGGCGGCAAAGATGCCCTCTTGGGGCATGACGCAGTCGCCGGCCTGGCGATAGATCGCGCAAGGGGCATGGCACTCTTTGCCGATCTGGCTTACTTCCAGCACCGCATCACCGATCCGGAGCCTTGTCCCGACCGGCAGCGCCGGAAGCTCGAGGCCGGTCGTGGTAAGGTTTTCCGCAAAATCCCCCGGCCCGACGTCCAGCCCCTTTTGGCGCATCTTTTCAATACTCTCCAGCGCCAAAAGGCTGACTTGCCGGTGGCCGGAGCCGGCGTGGGCATCGCCCTCCAGCCCCAGGCCAGGCAGTAAATTGGCTTTTCCTATATTCGTCTTTCGTTCGCCCTTGCGTTCACTTGTGCAAACCGCGGCAATCCTGCCTTGCATCCGGCATGCCCTCCCCTTCTGCGGCGCGGACGAATGTCCCGCTCCTGCCGCCCGACTTTTCGGCCAGCCGGATATATTCAATCACCATGTCTCTGTCTGCGGCCTTGCACATGTCGTAGACGGTGAGCGCCGCGACAGACACTGCCGTCAGCGCTTCCATCTCCACGCCGGTTTTACCGGTGGTCGTCACGGCGGCGCATATATCAATACTGCTCGTCTTGTCGTTCAGTTCAAACTCAATATTGATCCCGGTCAGCAGCAGGGGATGGCACAGCGGAATAAGCCGGGATGTATTTTTGGCTCCCATAACCCCCGCGATTTGGGCCACTCCCAATACATCCCCCTTGCTCATCATACCCTGCCTGACCAGCTCCAAAGTCGCGGGGAGCATACGCACCCGGCCCTCGGCAATCGCCCTGCGCTCGGTGTCGTCCTTCCCGGAGACATCCACCATCCAGGCTCTTCCCGCCTCGTTGAAATGCGTCAGTTCCATTGTATGCCCCTCTCATCGCCATGCGCCCGTTTGACAATTTGCCCGGCAAAATCGGGCGGAAACAATTCCACCCTGTCGCCGTCCGCAAGAATTCGCTCTTTACTGCTATCCTCGCCGTTGACCAGGATGGTCTTGACTTCAGCGGCGTTTATTTCCAGTTCTTCGAGCAGTTCCCCCAGAGAAATTCTGTCGGGAACGTCTACCGTAATGGTTCCGGTACCGGAATCCATAGGTCTGTAATGCCTCAGCGAAGCAAAAAGAAGCACCTCGATAACCAAACTGCCCCACACCTTCCCGAATGCTGTCCTTATAGTGTTTGATTATAATAGATATTAGTATTCGGGCCGGTCAACATTATTCCTGCCAAAAATTCCATTATTTGTAAAAATAATCAACCGCCAATCTGGGGCATGCAGCGCTGAAACCCAGGATGTCCGCTGGCCCGGCACAAGGAATGCCTTTCCGGCTTGGCCCTGACGGCGGCGCGAAAAAGCTCCGCCAGGCGGGCATCGTCTGCACCGGCCCGGAGCGGCGTCTTGATATCGATTTCCCGGTCGGACAACAGGCAGGGCTTTAGCCGCCCGTCCGCCGTCAAACGCATGCGGTTGCAGCTACCGCAAAAATGCTCCGAGAGGGGAGTGATAAACCCCCATACGCCGCTCGCGCCCGGCAGCCGATAGTATCTGGCGGGTCCGCTGCCTTTGCTTTCAGCCGGTTCAAGGCCGCTGCCCGCCATCGCCGCCAGTTTTTCCTTGACCGCGGCCGGATTCATGCCTCGGACCAGGCCGCTTCCGCCGATTGGCATATACTCGATAAACCGGATGGCTACCGGAAAACGCACCGCCATATCGAGAAAGTAGGCGAGGTCGCTTTCCGCCAAAAACTCCGTCAGAACCACGTTGAGCTTCACCGGCGATAAGCCGGCCCGGAAGGCGCTTTCAACGCCCCGCAGGGTTTCTTCCAGCGACCCGCAGGTGGTTATCCGCGTGAACCGGTCCGGATCGATGGTATCCAGGCTGATATTCACCCGGTCCAGTCCCGCGGCTTTCAGTTCTGTCGCAATTGCCGGCAACAGGCTCCCGTTGGTCGTCAGCGACAAATCGCGGATGCACCCGAGCGCCTTCACTTTGGCTACGAAGGCCACAATCCCTTTCCGGACCAGCGGTTCCCCGCCGGTAAGCCGCACGCTGGTGATGCCCTCGCCGGCAAAGACCGCGATAAGCCGCAGCATTTCTTCGTAGGTCAGGATTTCCGAAGGAGGCAGCCAGTCCACTCCGCCCGGGGGCATGCAGTAGGTGCAGCGGTAATTGCAGCGGTCGGTCACGGAGACCCGAAGATAATGAATGGTTCGGTTGAGCCGGTCCTGCAGACAAATCCCCCCTCCTTCGCCTGATATAAACTTCTCCGTTCCTGCCTATTGCCCTGCCGGCGACAGCCGCCAGCCGAAAAATATGCCATTCCCAAAAGGAATTTTATTCCTTAGCCGGAATTATATTTTCTGCAAGAGATGAAATAATAAAACAGCTCATAAAAGGAGGTTGGGCCATGACCACGTTAAAATTCCTGGGCCATGCCTGTTTTCAGCTTTCCAACAGCCGGACGACGCTGCTCTTCGATCCCTTTTTAACCGACAATCCCCATCAGCTTGCCCAGGCGGACCAAATCGACTGCGACTATATCCTCGTCTCCCACGGGCATTCCGACCACCTCGGCGATGCCGTAGCCATCGCCAAACGGACGGGGGCCACCATTATTTCCACCGCGGAGGTTGCCCACCACTGCTCGGAACAGGGCTGCCAGGCCCACGCCATGCATTTGGGCGGCAAGCATGCCTTTGATTTCGGCTACGTCCGCGTCACCCTCGCCTTCCACGGCTCGGGCATCCCGGGGGGCCACGCCTGCGGCTTCGTCGTCCATTTTCACGGCACCACCGTCTATTTCGCCGGCGACACCGGCCTGTTCGGCGACATGGCGCTCCTCGGGCGGCTGGAAAAAATCGATTATGCCTTGCTGCCGATCGGCGACAATTATACGATGGGGCCCGGCGACGCCGTCGAGGCCGCCGCCCTTCTCCGCCCCCGCGTTGTCATACCGATGCACTACAACACTTGGCCCCTCATCGCTCAGGACCCGCACGCTTTCAAACAGGAAGTGGAGAAGCGACTGGACATCCCGGTGCTCATCCAGGCGCCGGGGGAGACCCTGACCCTGGATTCGTAACCCACAACCCCGGCGCCATGCGCCGGTTTTTTTTTATTTTTCACATTTTTGCCCTGACGAGGCTACAATAAATAGAGCCCCTGCCCTTATCCCTGTCCGGCCGGGCCGTCGCCGCAATGCGGCCGGCGGAATCGCAAAAGAGGAATTTTCGAATTTTGTGTCAAAATCTGTTGGAAAGGATTATCCCGAGACGGGAGGCAGAATACGATGCTATGGACAACCAAAGCCCTGCGGGTTTCTCAGCTTAAGCCGGGAATGATCCTGGCACGCCCCGTTTTGTCGCAATCGAGCCATATCCTTGTCAGCGAGAACGCTGTGCTCAATGAGCAGATTATCCGCCTGCTCGAATCCTGGGATGTAAAAGACGTGCACGTCAAAGAGCCCCATTTGAGCAAAGACGATTATCTGCTGAGCCTGCTCGCCGAGCAGCACACCTTTTCCGAACAGCACGCCGAAATCCTGCAGGTGCTGAAAAATGCCTTTGAAAAAACCCGTTACTTTAAGGAAGTTCCACTGGCCCAGATTACCCAACTGGCCGACCAGACCGTCGAATCCCTCATTAACTCCACCGGAGTCATCGGGCATCTTTCCATGATCCAGGCGGTTGATGATTATACCTTCCGGCACTCCGTCAACGTCAGCATTATCGCCGGCATCATCGGCAAATGGCTCGGCTACGCGGAGTCTACATTAAAAAACCTTGTGCTGACCGGGCTTCTGCATGACATCGGGAAAACTCAGATCCCGCTTGAAATCCTGAATAAACCCGCTTCCCTCACCCCGGAAGAGATGGAGATCATGCAAACCCATCCCGGCCTGGGCTTTGATCTGATCAAGGGGGCCAACCTTCCCCGGGAGGTGGTTCTGGGAGTGCTGCAGCACCATGAAAAACTGGACGGCAGCGGCTATCCCTTCGGCCTGACCGACCCGGACATAAATATCTACGCCCGGATCATCGCCGTCGCGGACATATACGACGCCATGACCTCCGACCGGGTGTACCGCAAGGCCCTCACCCCTTTTAACGTATTGGCCGACATCTTTCCGGAGGAAATGTTCTCCAAGCTTGACCCGGCCATCACCATTCCGTTCATCAGCCACGTCAAGGACTCGCTGATCGGCTACGTCATCCGCCTCTCCGACGGCTCCCAGGCCAGAGTCATCTACTTTGACAAGGACCGGATGCTGCACCCGATCGTCAAATTGGCCAGCGGCGAATTCATCGACCTGGAAAAACGCCGTGACCTTACGGTGGTGGAGGTCATCGCCACCGCTACCTGACGCTATAGACGCAAAGCACCGCCGGACAATTCCGGCGGTGCTTTGCGTCTTTTTGTTTTCCCGGCCCGTCAGGCCTTGCCTTAAACAGTCACGTTGAGCGGCCTGCGGGCCTTTTTCCGCGCTTCTTTCCCGGCCGCTTCAGTTTTGGCCTGCGCTTTCGCCAGCTCGGCGTCCCGGTCTGCGGCTTTTTCTTCGCTCGCCTTCTGTTTTTCAGCCTTCGCCCGCTTGAGCTCGCCGGCTTTCTTCAGTTCGGTCTTAAACTGCTCCTGCCGTTTCCGCCGGGCAAGCTCGGCCGCCTCCGCTCCCAGCTTGTCGGCCGCCGCCAAATCCTTGCGGATATCTTCGGCCGTATCGCTTCCCATTTGCCCGTTGCCATTGGCCGCCGCCCGGTACTTGCAGTTCGCCGACAGGATCCTGCGCAGGCTTGCCGCCACAAGAACTCCGCTGTCCTTGCGTTTTTTGGCTGATTGAATCAGCGTCTTCTCGGTCTCGTCGAGCAGCCGCTGCTGGATATCGGCCACCGCCCGGTACTGATCGGTCATCTGCGCCTGCGCAAGCTGGCGGTCGTTCGCCTTGATCATTCCGACAAGCCGTTTGGCCAGCTCGCCCTTTTCCGTGGAATCGCCCTGGGACGAATGAAGCTCTGCCAATTGCCGGAAGAGCTCCTCCCGTTGCCCGCGCAAGGTCTCCGGGGGCGTGGAAGGCCCGAAGCCCGCCGTCGGACTGGTTGGAACACCGGATATATTCATGTTGCATTCTCCTTTGAACCCAAACGCGCATTTCCCTGCATAGTCTCTAAAGATTATCGATCTTTTTATCCAAAAACTTTAGCCCTATTGACAAGATACAGTATCCAGCATCCATGTATCCGAATAAATTAAGTTAATAACGTAACTTTCGTTATTAAACTAAGTTATTTTTCTCACTTTGTTATTGTCAATAATTAAATTTTAGTTATTCAGCTAATTATTTAATACTTTTGCATATACTATATCAGGAAAAGCGTTTAAGGAGGATTATCATGTACGGCTGTTCCACGCATTGCCTCGGCCCGGGGTGCGAATTCTGGGAGGCCTGTGAGAACGCGTGCCGCGATCAAACCGCCGCCTGCCCTCGCTGCAACGAAGCCAATCCATAGCCCCTGTAAGGAACCCCTGCCGCCTGGACTGCGGCAGGGGTTTATTTTGGATCTTTATCCCGGGGGCGCTTCGGGGCATAACAACCGATACCCGCAGCGGCTGCACCACTCCCGGTTGCCGGGATAATCCCGCTCCCGCGGATGCTCCCGGACAAACCCGATAAGCGACCGCAATTCCTGCTCGGCAGCCGCCTTGCCGGCCTGATCCACCGGCACCGGAACCGCGACCCCGGCCCGCAGAAAGAAGAGCCGCGCGTCGCGGACCGGTTTCTTCAGGACGGCTTCCACGGCCAGACTGTAAAGAGTGAGCTGGCCGGCGTATTCCCGGGCTTTCGCCGCCGCGGCACCGGCCGTCACCTGATCGGTCTTGTAGTCCACGATGCCGCAGGTTCCGTCCGGATAATCCGTCAGGCAGTCGAGCCGCCCGGTGAAAACTCCGGCCCGGGCCGTCCCCGGATCGAGGTAGTAGCTGAAATGCCATTCCCGCAGGGTGGGCAAAGGGGCGATTTCCCGGTACAGCGCCCCTTCCACGTAGGAACGGATCAGCGGCCGGGCGTCAAGCCTCACCGCTTCCCGCCACTCTCCCGGCACCGTCTCCTCCAGGGCCTGCTCCAGACACTCTTCCCAGGCCAGGCCCGGCTCCAGAAGTTCGAGGCACCGGTGCAGGGCCGTGCCGGTCAGAGGGCCGGACGGACGGCCCGTCTTGTCGGAGGCGGCGAATTCGCCGATCCCCTCCGGCAGTCCGGCGATCCGATGGTAGTAGAAGGCCCGGCGGCAGTGGCGGAACTTGACGATATCGGTGGCGGTGAAGGGGCGCGGCGCGGCGGCGGCAACCGGCAACGGCGCGATGTTTCCTTTGACCGTTTCGAGCCGCCACGGACGGGAATCCCTGCTGCAAGGAACGCCTTCCGTGCACGCCGCCGCCGGAAGCTGGTCCGGACACGCCTGCACCAGCACCGGGGCTTTATTTACCGCCAGGCGGTCCGGCAGGGCTTCGAAGCCGGTCAGGCCGTATACTTTGCCCAGCCAGCCCAGCCAGGTATTGAGTTCGGTATAGTCCTTTTCCGCCGCAAGCTTGTCCCCGGCCCCGGACAGGACCAGATAATCCCGCGCCCGGGTCATGGCCACGTACAGCACTCTTTTCAGTTCGAGAACCGCCAGTTGCTTCTCCCGCCCGGCAACTTCCTCATACACCGAGGTTGCCGACAGTTCCCCGCCCTCCCCCGGCACTTTGAGGCCCAGCCCCAGTTCCGGGTTGAACAGGGCCGCGGCATGGTCTTCCTTGAATTTCCGGTGCAGGTCCGGGACGAATACGACAGGAAACTCCAAACCTTTGGATTTGTGAATCGTCATCAGCCTGACGGCGTCGCTGTCTTCGGTCTCGATCTGCGCTTCGCCCTCCTTGACCTCGCCGGCGACCAGCCGGTCCACATATCGGAGGAAATCGCCGAGCGCCGCCGGCCCCTTGGCCTCGTACTGCCGGGCCGCCGCCGCCAGCTTCAGCAGATTGGCGTACTGCTGCCGCCCCATGAACTGGGTCAGGACAAATTCGGGGTAGCACGTCTCGGTCAGCGCCCGCTCAACCAGCTCGCTTAAGCCCACCAGGCCGCGCAAACCGCGCAGCTTCTCCAGTATCCGCCAGGCCCGTTCGGCCGCCTGCCGGTCCTCGTCGGACAGCCCGGGAAGCGAGGCATGGCGTTCCAGGCCGTGCCACAGGCTGCTCCCCGCCTGCCTGAGCCGCAGCAGCACGCTGTCGGCCAGCAGGAAGAGCGGCGAGCGCAGCACCCCGGCCAGCGCCGTTTCCCGGAAGCGGTTGTCGATCACCTTCAGCAGGTTCAATATATCGCGGATTTCCTGGCGCTGGTAAAACCCCTGCCCTCCGACAACGCAAAAGGGAATGGCCGCTGCCTGGAGGGCGGCGGTATATACTTCCATATCCTTGATTGTCCTGAACAGCACCGCGATATCGCCGTAGCAGACCGGCCGCGCGGCTTCGCCCTGACCTACCAGCCTTTCGCAGCCGTCCACCATCCGCCTGATCCGGCGGGCGATCGCGCCGGCTTCCGCCTGCCGCGCCGTTTCGCCCGCCGTCAGGCTGTCCCTGGCGACCGGCATAAACTCGGCGCGGACGACCTCGCCCTCCTGCCGGTGAGCCAGCAGCGGACGGAAGGGAATGACATCCTGCGCCGTGCCCATCATGGCGGCGAAGCATTCGTTATAGACGGCCAGCAGCGCCCCGGCCGAGCGGAAATTCACATCCAGCTCGACGAGGACGCCGCCGGAGGCGGCAATGTCCGCTTTAACCCGTTCAAAAACCGCCACGTCCGCTCCCCGGAACCGGTAAATCGACTGCTTGGCGTCCCCGACGACGAACAGCTTGCTCCCGGACAGCCGCCCGGCGTCCCCCCCGGCCAGCAGATACACTACCTGCCGCTGCAGCTCGTTCGTATCTTGGAACTCGTCGACCATGATCTGGCGAAGGCGGTTCTGATACCTCCGCCGTACGTCCGGGTTGCCGCCGAGCAGTTCGGCGGCCCGGACCTCGAGGTCGTTGAAGGTTAATACCCGGTTTTCCGCTTTATGCTCCGCCAGTCGCCGGTGCAGCGCCGACAGCAGCCGGCACCAGGCGGGCACCAATTCCGCCGCCGCCAGATCGGCCCGGACCCGGCGCAGGTTTTTCAGCGTCTCCTTTACGGCCGCCACCAGCTCCTTATCCTTCGAGCGACGGTCCAGACCGTCCAGGTAGCGGGCCAGAACCCGGTCGGCCGCCGCCTCCGCCACAGCCTTGCCGATGGCCGTGCTCACCGCTTCCCAGTCCCGTTCCAGAGCCGCTATCCGGCTATACTGGGCGCCGGCCGGGTTGAGCTGGTCCTTGCCGGCGATCAGCGCCAGACACTGGGTCCTAAGCTCGTCCTGGAGCGTCTCGCGCGCTCCGGCCGCGCGGCCATAGGGGACGGCCAGGCGCTCCGCCAGACCCTCCTTCACCCAGCCCAGGCCGGCGAGACGGTCATAAAGGCCCTTGGTCAACTCCGTGAGCGCCGTCTGCTCATAGGCGCCCAGCAGCCTGTCCAGCCAGTCGGCGCCTTCGGACAGGCCGGCGGCCAGCACTTCGGCCAGCGCCTTTTCCAGGAGGAGTTCGGTCTCCGCTTCGTCCAGCACGGCGAACCCCGGGTCAAGCCCCGCCTCCACCGGATTATCGCGGAGCACTCTTCCGCAGAAGCTGTGAAAGGTGCCGATCGGCGCGGCCTCCACCTCGGCCCTGATATCCCGCCAGCGCTGCCTTTCCGCCCCGCTGCCGGCCGTTTCGGCCAGTTCGGCCGCCCGGGCCCGGATTCTTTCCTTCATCTCTTTGGCTGCTTTATTGGTAAAGGTGATGGCCAGTATCCCGCCGGTTTCCGCCCGGCCTTCGGCCAGCAGGTGAATATAGCGCTCGACCAGCACCTTGGTTTTTCCTGCGCCGGCGCCCGCCGAAACGGCCACATTCGCGTCCAGGGTGCGAATCGCCCGTTCCTGGGCTTCGGTAAACTCAGCCATCGCCGTCACCTCCCGCGTCTTGAGCCGAACCCGACCGGTAACGGCAGACCTCCGCGCCGGGGCAATACCGGGGGCAGTCGCCGGACGGGGCTATAGCGAAGCGGCCGGCCCGAATCCCCCTTACGAAATCGCCTATTCTGCGACGCAGCACCGCCTGGGTATCGTCCCAGCTTTCCGCCGTCAGGTTGCCGGCGGCCCGGGCCGAACGGTGCGGCAAGGCTTCAGCCAGTTCCGCCCGCCACATGCCGCCTTCCTTTTTGCAGGCTTCAATGGAATAATAACCGCCCCCGGCCACCGTCAACCCGGCTTGGCCGAGGAACCGCTCCGCCGCCTGGATATACAGCGCGGCCTGCAAATCCGTGCCGGCCTCCAGCTCGTTAAACTTCGGGCAGTATTTCCGCTTGTAATCGATCACCGCCAGCTTGTCCCCCGCCCGGTCGATCCGGTCCACCTTGCCGGTCACCAGCACTTCGGCCCCGCCGCATTCCAGCGCCAAGGGGACGGTCACCGAGGCCGCATCCATCCCCGGCCGCAGCGGCAGCCCAAAGCCCCATTCCAGATAAGCGGGGGTAAAGGCCGGCCCCTCGGTGTTCTGCTGGCCGATCTCGTACTCCAGCCAGTGGCGGAGGAACTTTGCCAAATGGCGGCGGCGGTATTCCCAGACCGGCCCGGGAACAATGGCTCCTTCGCCCTGCAACCGCTCCGACGCCGCTTCCAGCGCGCCGAGCAGCTCAGCCCAGTACTCGGCCTCCCGCTCGGGCCGCAGCGTCTCTCCCAGGTGCCCCCGCAAAAAAAGCGCCAGCGTCTCGTGATAGACCGTCCCGATGACGTCCATCCCGGCGATCTCCTCTTTCTCCGCCCATTCCTCCAGCTTCAGGACCCTGCCGGCGAAATAGGCGAAGGGGCAAAAGGCGTAACTCTCCAGCGCCGTGATGCTGTACTGCTCCGCACCGGCCGCCGGGTCGCCGGCAAGCGGCCCGACCGCGCCGCTGAAGGAGCCGGTCCCGCCGTTCTGCCGGCGGGCTTCGGCCTCAACCCGCCGGCAAAAATCGGCGTCCAGAAGCTCGGCGAAACAATATTCGGCCGCCGCAGCCAGGCGCTCGTCCGGCTTTGTCCCGGACCGGCAGTAATCCAGCAGCACCCTGCCGGTCAACTGCGCCGGCGAGTAGATCGCCTGATAGTCCTCCGGGAACCATTGTCCGGCGGTCCGGGTGTCCCGCCGGAGCGAGGCGGCGGCAAACAGCCGGGCGACCTCCTCGATAAAGGGCGACGGCAGCGTCTGATCATCCTCATGCCAGCAAAGGGTCAGCCGCTCCCCCGCCAAGGCGGTGGCGACGGCGAAATACAGGCGCTCTTCCGCCCGGCGGCAGGCTGCCGTCGGCAAGCTGAGCCCCAGCCCGTTCAAAATCGTCCGCTCGCCGTCGTCGAAAAGCCAGTTTTCCCGTTCCCGGACAGGAAACTCCCCTTCGGCCAGCCCCAGGACAAATACCGCCGCAAAGCTTGCGCCGCGGACGCCGGCGGGGCTGACGACCCGGACGCCTTGCGCCGCATAGTCTTCCAGCTTAATGGTCTCTCCGGCCAGCGCCTGCCGCAGAAACTTCACGTACTCGGCCAGCGGCAGCACCCTGCCGGCCTGCCCGACGGCGCTGAAGCCCTCCGCCACCGCGTCAAGGATCTCATCCAGCCTCTGGCAGCCCAACAGGCCGGCCTTCAGGGCCTGGAGCGACAGCTGACCTTGGCGGTGGGACCCGCTCAGCCGGTTGGCGACTTCCAGGCCCGCAAGCAGTTCCTTCATGGCCCCGGCGTGCTCCGCACAGGTCCCGGCCAGCGGCAGCCGCGCGATCTGCCGCCGAAGCCTGTCCAGGCCGCGCCGGCAGCCGGACTTCGCTTCATCGCCCGCTCCCCCGTCCAAGAGCGAAAACCAGTCGTCCCAGGCAGCGATCAGCTTGGTTAGGCCAAGTTTTTCCAAATAATCCGCGTCGATTGCCATGGCTTCGGCGATCAGCGGCGACTTGACCAGGTTGACCACCGCGGACCGCGACCCGCCCTCCAGCCGCGCCAGGGCGGCCTTCAGCAAAACCCGGACCACCGGCTGGTCAGTCAGCCGCTCTTCCCGGGGCAGGCTGACCGGTATCCCGAACCGGGCGCCAACCTCCCGGAAGCTCCCGTAGAGCCCGGTGTCGCGGACAACCACCGCTACCTCTTCCGGCCGGCAACTCCCCCCCAGCAGCAATTCCTTGATCTGGGCCGCCGCGGTCTCCATTTCACTTTCCCGGGAAGGGCAGCCGACCAGCCGGATACTGTCCGCCGCGGCGCAGCTTTCAGGCTGGGCGGCGAACAAATTTCGCCGCAAGTGCCGGAGGTCTTCCGGCGCCGACCCGGCCGGCGCTTTAAACTCCGGCGCGAACCCCATGCCGACCAGTTCGGTGTAAGTCGGTTCCGCCGCGGCGAACACTTCGGGCCGGTTCCGTTCATAGGCCATGCCGATATGGATGGACATCCCCCGGCGCAGTTGACGGACAATCTCGAGCTGCAGAGGGGTGAAAATATAGAACTCGCTGATATACAGCCGGCGATAGGGCAACTCCAGCCCGCTCGCCAATTCGCGAACAGCCAGCAGGTATTTCTCTTCCAGATCGACCAGCCCGAGCCCGTCCAGCAGAGCCTGGTAGGCGGCATAAACGGCGTGAATCTCCCGGTCCTTCTGCGGCCATTCCCGCGCCTCGGCCACCGCCGCAAACTCGTCGGGCGACGCCCCGGTGCGCTTGATCTCGGCCAGCAGGCTGGTCACCGTCCCGATATACCCCGGGAAGGCGGCGATTTCCCCGAAGTAGGGCAATTCGCCGGCTTCCGTCAGTTTAGCCAGCACCTGCCCCACCAGAAGCTCCTGGGTCATCCGGCTCATAAAATGGCGGCGGTGCCCCGCCCGGCGGACAATATCGTCCACCAGGTCGTCAAAAGACAACAGGTTGGGCTGTTCGTGGCCGGCCAGCCCCGCTTCCCTCAGCCCGCGCCGCACCATCCCCAGCAGATAGGAACTGGGCAGCACCATAGCCGCTTCACGGCCCTGGCCGCACCGCAGCGCCTCGGCCAGTTGACCGGCAAAAACCTCGCGCATCGTCCCGTCCAGCGGTGTACAAAAAAGCTTATGCATAATAATCCTCCCGCCTTTGTACCAATTATATTGGCGTTTGGCCGGGAGTTGTCCTGCATCGGGGGCAAATTACCCCAACTGCCTAAAATCAAAAAGCCTCTTGCTTTAACAAGAGGCTTTCCGGCCGGGAGATTATTCTATAATTCCTTCACCATGGCGATCTCGTCGCAGTTGGGAAACTTCGAGCAGTTGATGCACTCCTTCCACACCTTGTGGGGGAGCTCTTCCTTCGGCACCTCGCGGAAGCCCAGGCTGGCGAAAAAGCCGGTCTGGTAGGTCAGGGTGAACAAGGTTTTAACCCCGAGCTCCCGGGCTTCGTCCATCAGCATTCCGACAATCCGCCCGCCGACGCCGCCGCGCGTCCGGTCGGGAACGACGGCCAGCGCCCGGATCTCGGCCAGTTCATCCCATATCAGGTGAAGTCCCCCTGCGCCGATGACCTCGCCCTGATCCTCCGCCAGCACGACATCGCGCAGCGTTTCATAGATGGCGTTCCGGGACCTAGGCAGCATCAGTCCTTTATCTGCGTAATCGTTCACCAATTTGTGAATGGCTTCTACATCCTTGAAAGTCGCTTTGCGGTAAATCACCTGGTCCCCTCCTTTTTTGTATAATTATACTTATCTTTTTATATTTATGCAATAAACTTTTTTATATTTTTTATCCCCAATTACGACTAAGCGGCTCCGGTCGCGGCTGCCGCCGCCGGAAACCGCCTCTCCCCGCCGTTGTCGTCCGTCATCCGCCTTAGCCGCCGGCGTGCTCCCCGGCGCTGGGACACAGCCTTGCCAGCGGACAGGCCGGGCAGTCCGGCCGCCGGGCGTGGCAGATCTTCCGCCCGTGCCAGATCAGCCAATGATGGGCCTTCCCCCACTCTTCCCGGGGAATGGCGCGCATCAGTCCTTCCTCCACCTTTTCCGGCGTCGCCCCCTTGGCCAGGGCAAGCCGGTTGGCCACCCGGAAGACATGGGTATCCACGGCGATCGCCGGGACGCCGAACAATTGGCTGAGCAGGACGTTGGCCGTCTTGCGCCCGACCCCCGGCAGTTTCACCAACTCCTCGAAGGTTGACGGCACCGCCCCGCCGTGGCTGCGGCACAATAGATCGCAGGTGGCGATCAGGTTGCGGGCCTTGCCCCGGAACAAGCCGCAGTCCCGGATGAGTTCCGCCAGGCGGTCCTCCCCCAGGGACAGCATCTTTTCCGGGGAATTGTAGGCCGGGAATAAACGGGCGGTAATGATATTGACCCTGGTGTCGGTGCATTGGGCCGAAAGGATGACCGCCACCAACAACTCAAAGGGTGAATGATAGGCAAGCGCCGTTGTCGTGTCCTTGTACCTCTCCGCCAAAATCGCCAGCATCTCGCGCTTGATCGCATTCGTAATCCGCAATTTTCTGCTCCCCTCTCCATCCTACCCTTTGCCGAAGGGGCAATGAGGATAAGCGCAGCTCTTGCAAGCCGTGCAAAGGCCTCCGTAGCCCATCGCCGCGAAATCCCGCCGGCCGAGCCGTTCTCCGGCCAGCAGCCGGGGAAATATCAGGTCGAAAACCGTCGTTTGGGAATACATGCCGCAGGCCGGCATCCCCAGGATTGCCGTGCCGCTCAGATAAGCCAGCATAAACATCGCCCCCGGCAACACCGGCGTGCCGTAGCAGACGACCTCCGCCCCTGTCTGCCGGATGGCGTCGGGAGTGACATCATCGGGGTCCACCGACATTCCGCCGGAAGCAATGACCAACTCCGCTCCCTCTTCCACCCACTGCCGGATGGCGGCCGCAATCAGCCCGGCGTCGTCAGGCCGGTTCACCGCGCCGAGGAAGGTGGCGCCATACCGCGCTACCTTTTCCGCCAGAACCGGGGCGAATTTATCCTCAATCCGGCCGTAGTACACCTCATTCCCGGTGATTACCACGCCTACCTTGAGGCTACGCAGGGGCACGACGGAAATAATGTCCTCCTGTTCGCCGGCAATGGCCTCAACCGCCGCGACCATAGCCTCCTCGACCACCAGGGGAATGACCTTTATCCCGGCCACCAGGTCTCCCTCCGCCACCAGCCGGTTGCTGTGCAGGGTCGAGAATACCGCGTGCTCGACGTTATTTACGGCAGCCACCGTCTCGCTTTTCACCTTGAGCAGGCCGCTTTCGGCCGCCTTTAAGTTGACGCGCCCCTCCGCCGCCTCCGTCAGTACGATATTTTTCCCGGCCACTGCGCTCGCGATGCGGGTGACCGCTTCCGCCTCATGCACCTGACCGGGTCCCAGCTCCAGCAAAAAGATGTGGTCCTTGCCGATGTCTTTCAGGTGCGGGATATCTTCCTGGCGAATGATCCGGCCTTTGCGAAATGCGGGCCCTTTATATTGGCCGGGCACGATTTTCGTCAGGTCATGTCCCAGGACCATCCCGACCGCGTCTTCCACCTTTACCTTCTTCATCGCCACTTTATCCCCTCCAAAAAAGAAAGCCGTCTTCCGACGGTCAGACCGGCGAAAAAGGCCCATCTGCGGCGCACCCGCCGGCCAGCACGCTCTTCCGGTGCGGCCCGCACACGGTTCGTGAATTTATTGCAGACAAACAACGAACGCTGAAAGAACTTACGAAATCAGGACGTGCATCTGAACCTTTCTCGCCGGTCTGGGTTGTCTTCACTGGCCGGCTTCCTTATTCAAATTATAGGGTAGCCGGAAAAATTTGTAAAGAAAGCCGGACAAAGCGCTTATTTCTTTTTCTCGTCGGAAACGTGAATCGTCGGGGCGCTGGCCTGCTGGTCGTTGGTCCAGCCCAAATGCTCGAACAACGCAAAGAGCAAGCTGACCGAAATGGCTACAACCGTTCCGAGGGCCATTCCCTTCAGTTCGACCGCCCCCAGCTTGACGGCTGCGCCACTGATGCCGCCGATGAGCACCAAGGAGGTCAGAATGAGGTTCCTGGCTTTCGTGTAGTCGACCTGCTTCTCGATCAGCATCCGGATGCCGGCTGCGGCGATGACGCCGAACAGCAGGATGCAGACGCCGCCCATGACCGGAACGGGAATGCTGCGAACCACCGCCGCGAACTTTCCGATAAAGGAAACGCTGATGGCGATCAGTGCGGCCCCGCCGATGACCCACACGCTGAAGACCTTGGTGATCGCCATGACGCCGATGTTTTCGCCATAGGTGGTATTGGGGGTTGCTCCGGCAAAACCCGAGAGGATATTGGAAATGCCGTCGCCGAGAAGCGAGCGGTGCAGGCCCGGGTCCTTGATCAGATCGCGCTCGACAATGTTGGCGGTGACTACCAGGTGGCCGATGTGTTCGGCCAGTACGACCAGGGCTGCCGGCATGATCATCAGAATGGCGTTGATGTTGAACACCGGCTGGTAGAATGTCGGCAGCGCAAACCACGGGGCGGCGGCAATGCTGCTAAGGTCGACGATGCCCATAAACAAGGAAAGGATATAGCCCGATATGACTCCGATGAGTACCGGGATTACCGCCAGGAACCCCCTGAGGAGAACCGACCCCAGGATGGTCACCGCCAGCGTGAACACCGAAACCATCACGGCTGTGGCATGGGGAATATGCAACTGCTCGTAAAGCGTGCCGGTGAGACCGGCCATCTCGGTTGCGGTCGGCGCCAGTTCAAGGCCGATTATGGCCACGATGGCTCCCATCGCCGCCGGGGGAAAGATGACGTCCAGCCAGGCGGTGCCTGCGGCGCGCACGATAAAGGACACCAGCACGAAAAAGAGGCCAAACATAATGAAACCGCCCTGCGCTGCCGCGTATCCGCCCATCTCGGGGGCTGACATGACCGCGAACACCGGGGCGATAAAGGCGAAGCTCGAACCTAGATAAGCCGGGATTCTTCCCTGGGAAAAGAACAGGTAGATGAGCGTTCCGACTCCGTTCATCAGGAGAGAAGTCGCGGGATCAACCTTAAAGAGGAATGGTACCAGGACGGTGGCGCCAAACATTGCAAATAAGTGCTGCAGGCTCAGGGGAATGGTCTGGGTCAGCGGCAAACGTTCTTCGATCTGAATGATTCGTCTCTCCATAGGGCTAATTTGCACCTTCTTTTCTAATTTATTCCGCGGCGTCCGGCGGACTTGCAGCGGCCCACGCTAAAACCGCGCGGCCGGGCTACGCTCTATTATACCCTCGGCAGCCTTGCGTCAAGCCATTTTTCCCTTATCAGCCTCTCCTTGCGTCAAAGCATAAAAATAAGCCTTGCGGAAGGCTGCTGCGTCGCCGTCCGGGCTCTCCGGCGGCGGGGACAGGTGTCGGGCGACCCCATTTACTTCAAAATGCTATATTCTAAACCAACCGGAAAAATCCTGCCGGCAATTCGCAAAAAAATAAAAAACGTGTCGTTTTCGCGCCACGTTTTTTATTCAGGCCCGCTCTTCTGCCTAAATCCGGTCCGCCTACCGCCGGTGCAGCAAATATTCATAGGCCACCAGCGCGGCCTTGGCGCCGTCGCCGGCGGCGATAATGATCTGTTTGTCAGGGCCGCTGGCCACATCCCCCGCGGCGAACAAGCCCGGGATATTGCTGCAGGCCCGGCAGTCCACGGCAATTTCGTTGTAACGGTTGAGTTTGACCGTCTCCCGGGCAAACTCCGAGTTGGGGTCCAGGCCAATCTCGACAAATATTCCCTGGACGTCGAGCTCTTTTTCCTCGCCGCGCTCCTTACTGTCAATCCTGAATCTTTCGACGGTGTCCCGGCCAGCGATTTCCCGGGCGGTATAACCGCGCAACACTTCAACATTGGCCGCCGCTTCCAGTTTGTCCACTACCACCGGGTCGGCCTTATACGCGCCGCGGACAACCAGATAGACCTTTTCGGCAATCCCGCTCAATTCAATGGCGGCCTGCAGCGCGGAGTTCCCGCCCCCGACCACCGCCACCGCTTTTCCGGCATAGAGCGGGCCGTCGCAGGTCGCGCAATAGGCCACGCCCCGCCCGGTGAACTCCTCTTCTCCGGGCACCCCCAGGCGGCGGGGACGCTTGCCGGAGGCAATAATGACCGTTTTCCCCTGATATTTCTCCTGATCGGTAGTTACCCTGAAAGCCCCGTCCTCCGCGACGCTGAGGCGGATTACCTCTTCATACCGGGTATTGACGGGGAACTTTTTGACATGCTCTTCGAATTTATTGATCAATTCCGGTCCGGTAATGTACTGAAACCCCAGATAATTTTCAATTTCCCGCGTCCACATCATCTGACCGCCAAATTCTTTCGTAATGAGCAAAACATCCATTTTCTTGCGCGCGGCATAAACCGCGGCCGTCATGCCGGCCGGTCCCCCGCCGATAATAATCAGATCATGCATCAGACTTCCTCCCCGCTTTTCTTCTGCCGCTTATTTTATGGAGTCGCTGGGATGCGTGCAGCCTATACACTGCCGGCAGCCTTGCACCCGCTGCAGTAATTTGATAGTATAGGTACAATAAACCGATTGAGGTGAGCCATTTGATCAGTCCGGAAAGTATCGCCAGAATCAACGAATTATCCCGCAAACAGCGCAGCGAAGGCCTTACCGAATCCGAGAAGGACGAGCAGGCCAGACTGCGCCGCCTTTACCTAGACCATATAAAGGGCCAGGTAAAAACCGCCCTGGCTGCGGCCCAGCCGGAGGAACATCACCATGATTGCAGCTGCGGCTGCCATCATAAGCACTAAAATGACCTACGCTGCTTCATGATATGTGGAATTTCAGGAAAACGCGCTTAAAAAAACGCCGGGATTTTTTCTCCCGGCGTTTTTTTATCTGACTTCAAAGGTCTTACAGTCGGTATCGGTGGTTTTCGCGGCATTCAGCCCGTCGACCTCGATGGCGGATGCGTGGCAGTAGTTGCCCTCATTCCAGTATTTGCAATTGTTTACATAACATTCAACCGTAGGGGTGATCTGAGTACCCTCGGCGAAAGCCGCCCGCACCGTGCCGCCGATATTCGCGTTATGAAGGGCGCCCACCATATCCCCGATGCCTTTGTTGGCGTGAAAGGACTTGCACTGCGTATCGGCCGAGGCGGAGGAATCCCCTTTTGCTTCGTCGTTATAAATGCCAATTTTCGACGCCATGCACTGATTTCCCTGCATCCAGTGGGTACATTGATCCACGGTGCATTTCACAACAGGATTTTCGCTTGACACAAAATCACCTCAATCTTTTTCTCTAGTTTTCGCCGATCGCCGTCGAATTATGCCGCAAATTTAGATCATCACCAGTTCCCAGGCCGCCCTTGTGTCGTAATGGCAGCGCGGACAATACAGGAGATGGACGCACTGCCGGTCGGGCGCGAACTGCTGGAGAGAATCCACCGGCATGTAAGGACTGTAAGGTCCCAGATAGTTTTCGATGGCCCCGCCATCCGCCATCGGCCCGCCACATACCGGACAGCGTTCCTCCACCGAAGCCAGCGCGTTGCAAACCGGACACACTTGTTCCAACTATTTCGCCCCCAATGGTTGACATACCTGAACGACAATAACGGATCCGGCATATGATATATCGGATGACTATCCCGCATCAAAAGGAGGTGCCCCCTATGACCACACCTGCTTTACACGCCTTGAATCCCAAACACGCGGTTCCCATTCTGGCTGTTTTCCTTTTCGGTTTTCTTTCGTTCGGTGGGCTAACCTCCCTCGCGCTTGATCCGCCCCACCTGTTGATTTCGCATGGACTGTTTGAAATTGCCTGCATTGTCCTGGGGTTCATCATTTTCTTCATCACCTGGTACGGCGCCGGCAATGGCAACAACTTCCAGGTAACGGCCATCAGCCTCGTCGTCCTCAGCGTCTCGATCCTGGAACTGGTGCATGTTCTCTCGTTTCCCGGGATGTTTGGGGCAGGAACAATGGCCGGCCATGTTTGGGCGTCCTCCTGGGTGGTTTCCCGCCTGGTCTGGTCCCTGGGGATGCTCTACGCCGCCACTCTTCCCATGTCGGGGGGAACCGCGCCCCATTACGCATCCAAAAAAGCCCTGCTTTACTGCACCTTGATCGCCACCGTCGGGCTCGCCGCCAGCACCCTCTTCGGCTTCACCCTCTGGCCCGCCTTATCCATCAGTGCTTTTGACCAGCCGGCGGCGGAATATATCCAGCGGGGAGCCTTTCTCATTGATTTCCTGACGCTTATTATTCTGTACCGGCGTCTTTCCGATCATGCGGGCAATCTGCCGCTGTACGCGCTGCTCTTTGGGACGCTGGCCGACTTCAGCTTTTCCCTCGTACCCCACACCACCGCCAGCCTCAACGTGGCCGGCCACTTCTTCAAGGTTCTCGCCAATCTCTATATCCTTCGACTGCTCTATATTTTCGTCATTCAACGCCCCTTTGACGAAGTCATCCGGCTGAAAGAAAATATGGAAGAACTCGCCGACAAGAATGCCAAACTCTATCAGGAATCGGAACGCCAGCGCGGATTGTTTGAAGATATTCTCGCCAAAATCGGCATGATTATTTCCTCGCAGCTTCATTTGGAGGAAACCCTCGACGCCATCGCCGATATGGTGGCCGACATGATGGGAGCCCGGCAGAGCGCTATCGCCCTGTTCGGCAAAGACCGCTCCAGTTTGCAAGTTGTCGCCACCTACGGTTTTAATTCCCCGCCTGATTTCATCCCCCTTTGCAACAGTCTCGCCGGTCAGGTGTGCGCCGAAAAAACGGCTTCAAGCATCGACGATCTGGCGCTTCATCCGGAACTCTTCCGCCCCCAGCTCATCTTCACCAGCATCCGCTCCATTATCTGCGCCCCGCTAATCAATGACAAGGAAATCATCGGCGTCATCGAGGCCTATTCCAGCGAAAAAAATGCGTTTAACGAACGGGACGTGCTGCTGCTCAAGGCCCTGGGCTATCATGCCGGCGCAGCCATTGCCAGCGCCATGCTCTATGAACAGACCAAACTGCGCCTGAATGAGGAACAGTTTCTCTATCAGATCGCCCAGTCGGCGGCAGCGACCATCGACACCGACACCATCATGCAGCAATGCGTGTCCCATACGGCCCGGGCCCTCAACGCCGACATGGGCCTCGGTTTTTTGCTGCCGGAAACTAACCTGAAATCGGTCATGACTTTCAAGGCTTCCTTCGGCTTGAATTGCAAACCCGGCGGGTTTGACCTGGGAGCTTTTCCCGAACTGAATGAAAAGGTCAGCGCCATCATCCCCGTAACCGCCTCCCCCGACATCTTTCCTCCCCTGAAAGACCTTTGCACCGAAAGCTCCCCCAGCACGATCATGCTGATGCCCCTGCCGGTCGACAGCCGCATCCTCGGCCTGATCATCCTTGGCTGGCGCCGCTCGCTCACGCCGGACCAGATCGACCGTACGTCCTTTGCCGCGCTCATGGCCCAGCAGGTCGCCCTGGGCATCGAGAAAGCCCACTTGTACAATCAGGTGAAAGCCATGGCTCTCTCCGACGGGCTGACCGGTCTGGCCAACCGCCGCAACTTCGACATGTTCCTCAATACGGAGATCCGGCGGGCGGCCACGCTGAAGAGGCCGCTCAGCCTCATCATGTTCGACCTGGATAAATTCAAGGTTTACAACGACACCTACGGACATCCGACCGGCGATAAACTGCTCACCCAAATCGGCAAGATCCTGCAAGAGTCGGTCCGCAACATCGACTTCCCCGCCCGCTACGGCGGCGAAGAGTTTTCCGTCATCCTGCCCGAGTGCCCCAACAGCGAGGTCTTGACCCTGGCGGAAAAAATCCGGGACGCCGTCGAACAATCCTATTTCCCCGACAACACCGGCACTTTTACCGCCCGGATTACCGCCAGTCTCGGAGTGGCCACCTATGACCCTGCGCTCGCCGCTCCCCCCGATGCCGTCCACTTTATCGCCGTAGCGGACGACGCCCTGTACCGGGCCAAACAGCAAGGCCGGAACCGGGTCATGAACGGGTCGCTCATCAATTAGCCGTCAAAGAAAAAAGCAACGGCTCCCGCCGTTGCCTGGGTTGTCTATACTCTGAAGCCTTCTGTCACACAGAAGGCTTATTTTTATGGTCATCAGGTCCAATAGTACTGCTTCTCGCGGGCCAGTTCCTCAAATCGTTTCAGCCTTTCAAGGGAGCTGTCCTGGTATTTGTTAATATATTCCATGATAATGGTGTTGATGATCACCGAGGCGGCTCCCATCGAATCGGTAAAAGCCACCGAGTGGGCCGGGGCGTACAGTACATAGTCGGCGAGCGGCACCAGCGGGGACAACTCATTGTTCGTAACCGCCACAACCGGCCAATTGAATCTTTTCAGATATTCCGCGATTTCCAGCGTTCTGACCGGATATCGCGGATATCCGAACACAACCGCCACAGCCTCTTTTCCTTCCCAGGGCAGAAAGGAATCGAACGTCTCGACCCCGCCCTGATTGATGGTAATTACCTCCTTGGCCAGGGCGCGGGTGAACATGTAACTCGAATACTCCGCCAGGGAGCTGGACGAGCGCAGCCCGACAACCGCCACTCGCTCGGTCCTGCCCAGGAGCTCGACAATCTCGGCCATGACTTTCGGCGAGTACTTGGAAACCAATTCATTAAAGTTGCGTTCTTCGGACTTGATGATATCCATCAGGATATCCATCCCTTTGCGGCCTTTTTTTACCGACAGTTCCGCATACTCGGTCGTTGTCATCTGGTTCCGGATGATCTGCTGAAGTTTCTCGGAAAAATCCGGATAGCCCTTAAACCCCAGAACCCGGACAAAACGGATGACGGACACTTCGGATGTTTCCACTTCCGCCGCCCATTGCTGCGCTCTCATGAAAGCCACTTCGACAAAATTATTGATCAAATAGCTGGCCAATTTTCGATAAACGCCGGTATAGCTTTCTTGTTTGGCCTGGACATGCTGAATAAAACTTTGTTTGTTTTTTATTTTATCAACTGGGGAATTCATGCCTAACCACCTTCAGAAATTAAAGCATTCCGTAAACATTATAACATTAATGCAAGGGAAAAAATATTTATTGTTATAATAACTACAAAATAATTATTGACGAAATTTTAACAACATTGATATAATTGCAATTAACCCAGGGTTAAGTTGGAAATGCCAGCCGAAAACCCGCCCAAATTTAAGCAGCAATCGCCTCCGTCTATCTGCATTTTCGTCCTCATTAGCTAAGCATCAGCCGGCTGGGCGGACAACTCGAGCGCCGCGGGCTCGAGCCATTCCCTCAGGACGCCTGATCGGCTCAAAGCCGCCGGGCAGGGTGGCAAACGAAGGAGGGTGAACGTATAGCGTACGTCACGGGCAGCGTCCAAACCAGCGATGTGCCAAGCGAAGTATCAGTACGGAGGAGGAAAACAAATGGGGTACAGCGCCTATAGCCTGTTATTGGATCTGGCATTCGCGAGCGGCTTTATTTTATTGGGCCAGTTACTGCGGGCCAAGGTGAAGTTTTTCCAGGAATACTTTATGCCCGCCAGTTTGATTGCCGGGATATTCGGCTTTATCCTCGGCCCCGGCGTATTGAAGATCGTTCCCTTCTCGGATCAAATCGGTTCCTATGCCGGACTGCTCATTATCCTCGTATTCGTTTCCATGGGTATCCGGGGCCTTGAAATCGGGAGTGCCTCGCAGCTGAAGGCGGATTTGGAGCGGCTGGGCAGCTACCTTTGTTTCCGGGAAGTCAGCTATATGCTTCAGTATACTCTGCCAATCCTGTTCGCTTTCTATATTATGACGATCATCTGGCCTGAATTGCCGCCCGGTTTTGGCTTCATCCTCGGTGCCGGCTGGGCGGGAGGGCCCGGCACAGCCGCCGCGGTCGGCTCGACTTTCGCCCAATACGGCTGGGCCGATGCCACCGACCTGGGAATCACCTCGGCGACCTTCGGCATTCTCACCGGCGTTTTCGGGGGCATAGCCCTCATCAAGTGGGCCACCAAAAACGGCATTACCAATTACGTCTGCGATTTCAAGACGCTGCCTCTGGAATTCCGTACCGGGCTGCTGCCCCGCGAGAAACGGGAAAGCCTGGGCGACAACACC
The DNA here is from genome assembly GCA_002482545.1 of Sporomusaceae bacterium UBA7701. Lineage (GTDB taxonomy): Bacteria > Bacillota > Negativicutes > Sporomusales > UBA7701 > UBA7701. The sequence goes on along the minus strand of DLGF01000015.1, from coordinate 46,406 downwards.
ATCGCGGAGATCAGCCTGGACACCTTGGCCTTTCACGCCGCGCTGATGCTGCTGCCGGCCGGCCTGGGCTACCTGCTGGCCAGCCGGCTCGGCGCCGCCTACAATTTTTCCCTCCCGTCCTTCTCCGGGGCGTTCCTGACCGCTCTGGCCTTCTCCTGGGTGCTTGGCAAATGCGGCGCCAAGAAGTACATCGACTACCGGATCACCTCCAGCATCGCCGGCTTTGCGACCGATTACCTGGTGTTTTTCGGCCTGACCTCCATCAAACTCTCCATCATCATCAAGTACGCCGCGCCGCTGGCCTTGCTGCTGCTGGCCGGAGGAGTGTTCATCATCGGCTCCTTTTTATATCTCGCCCCCCGCATGAATCGCAAGGACTGGTTCGAACGGGGCATGTTCGTATTCGGCTTTCTCACCGGCGTATACGCCAACAGCTTTGTTTTATCGAGGATTGTCGACCCGGATATGAAGTCCAAGACCTTCGAGGACACGGCGATTTGCGCGCCGCTTACTTCGCCCACCGATATATTGGTAGTGACTTTCGGGCCCATCTTATTGTCCACCGGACAGCTGTGGGGCTTCCTCACCCCCGCATTCATCTACTTGTTCGGCTTTTTCAGCCTGGCGCTCTTTATGCGATGGTGGTATCCCGGCCTGCCGCTGGTCCGCAAACACAGCGAGGCCACCAATTGCCCGCCGGTCTCGGGCTAGGAGGCTCCTGCCCGAACCATCGCACCACACTGCACGGATGAAACGGAGGGATCACGATGATCGTGGGAGTGCTGAAAGAAAATAAACCAGGTGAGGCAAGGACGATTATGACCCCGGCCGGCGTGGCGGAATTGCGGTCGTGCGGCCATAGCGTTCTTGTGCAAAAAGGAGCCGGGGAATTATCCGGCTTCCGGGATGAAGATTATCTAAGCGCCGGGGCGGCGATATGCGGCGATATGCGGGAAATCTACAGGCACAGCGAACTGGTGGCCAAGGTGAAGGAATTGCTGCCGGAAGAATATGAGCTTCTGCGCGAGGGCCAAATCATGCTGGCTTGTTTTCATCCCGCCGCCAACCGGGAAGAAGTGGATATCATGCTGGCCAAAAAGATAATCGGGTTTGCCGCCGAGGACACCCACCGCTTCGGGTCCCCCAACTGCGAAGTGGCCGGCAGACTGGGGGCGATCATGGGGACGCTTTGCCTGACCACCGCCTATGGCGGCAGCGGAAAGTTGGTTTCAGGCGTCGCCGGGGCGCCGGGAATCAACGCCATCGTCCTTGGGGCGGGAATCGTCGGCAAAGCGGCGACCGACGTCCTGGCCGCCCTGGGAGCCCGGGTTACGCTCATGGATATCAACGTCGGGGTTTTAAGGCAATGCGGCCAAATCTTCCCCAAGAATGTTTGCACCGCTTTTTCCAACAGGCAGAATATCAAAGACCTGCTGCCGGGCACCGATCTTGTCGTCAATTGCGTCAAATGGCCCAAGCACCGGAAAGAGCATCTGATTACCCGGGATATGCTCCAGCTCATGCGCAAAGGCTCCGCCATCGTCGATGTCAGCGCCGACATCGGCGGGGCCATTGAAACCTATCGGCCGACGACTCACGCTGATCCGACCTACATCGTCGACGGGATCGTCCACTACGGTGTCGACAACATTCCCGGCGCGGTGCCCAATACCACCACCATCGCCTATGCGGCGGTCGCGCTCCCCCATCTCCTGGCCATCGCCAATCACGGCGTGAAAGAGGCTTGCCGGCGGGACGCCTATCTGCGGAGGAGCCTGGTATCCTTCAAGGGTATCCTTACCCACGAAGAGACGGCCCTGATCCAGAACCGCCCGCGGCGTTTGCCGGAAGAAGTCTTGGAGCTGACCGGCCGCGAGGATTTGGACCGGATAAGCTGAGCCTCGCAAAAGGGCTGGCAATATCGCCTGAAATCGATCGGAAGTAATCCCGCCCCCACATAAAGCTGAAGAGCAACGGTCCTGGACCGTTGCTCTTCAGCTTCTTAGGCCGGGGAATCGGGTTTGCCGCCGCCCCTGTTGATAAGCCAGTAGATCGGGATGCCCGCCGCGGTGATCAGTAGCGCGTACAGGGTATCGCTCGGCTTGGTCAGCAGCGTGCTGATGACGATGTAGGCCGCGCCGGCAATCGCTATGGCCGGAACGACCGGATAGCCGGGAACGCTGTAGGGCCTGACTGCCTTGGGATCTCTGCGCCGCAGCGTGAATACCGCCAGGAACGCCAGGATATAAAATGTCCAGATAATAAACATGGCAATATCGGTCAGGCGGTCGGGGTCGCCCAGGGTCATCAGCACAACGGCCAGGATGACCTGAAGGATCGTGGCGTTGACCGGCGTCCCGAAGCTCTGATGAGTCTGCCCGATAAAGCCCGAGGCGGGGAGCTGGCCCCGGAGGGCCATGGCGTAAGGCACGCGGGGACTGGTCAGGATATAGCCGTTGAGCGTCCCGAAAATCGAGACCAGAATGCCGATGCTGATCAGTTTGCCGCCGAATTCGCCAAACAGCAGCCCGGCCGTCGTCCCCGCGGCAAGCTGGCCGAGGCGGACCACCTCCGACGCCGGTATCACGTGAAGGATGGCCAGGTTGACGGAGATATAAGCGACCGCCACGATGCCGAGACCAATCACAATGGCCTGCGGCAATTGTTTCGCCGGGTTCTTCATTTCTCCGGCTACAAAGCCCACGCCGATCCAGCCGTCATAGGCCCAGAGCGTCGCCAGAATGGCGGCTCCCATGCCCGCCGCCTGACCGGCGCCGCTCGGCATGCCGAGAATCTGCCCATTTCCCTGGATCAGGCCGAAGACGGCGATAAGCGCGATGGGGATGAGCTTCGCGGCGGTGGCGGCCGACTGGATGAATCCTCCGTACTTGGACCCCAGCGCGTTAATGCCGGCGAGAAAAACGACCGCCGCAATGGCAATCGGCATCCGCAGCGACGGGGCGATGCCGAAAAAGGGCAGCAGCAAGGTGGAAAAATACAGCCCCAGGGCCCCGATAGTCGCCGGACCGTATATCAGGGTCTGGACCCAGCCGAACAGATAACCCCATACTTTGCCGTACACCTCGTCCAAATACGTATATAAGCCGCCGGTCCTAGGAATCTGGGCCCCCAATTCGGCCACCGTCAAACCGGCGGCCAAAGTAATAAGCCCGCCCAGTACCCATGCGGCAAGTCCCAGGGTCGAGTCGCCGGCGGCTTCGATTACTTTGCCCGGTTTCATGAAAATGCCCGATCCGATAACCATGCCGACAACGAGCGCCATAGACGAGATCAGGCCCAGGTCTTTCTTCAGGTTCCTTTCCATATCCTGGTCTTTTTGCATACCTTCTTATTCCCCCCGTAAATCGTAGAATAATCATACCGCGACAGCACCCGGCTCAGGAAATCTTATGACAACCGGCAGAATGAAAAAAACGTCCAAAAACAGGATAAGCTATAGGACATGCAGTATTTACTATAAAAAACGGTCCAGAAGGGTCAGCCATCCGAGTCTAGGATAACACATCTGAAGAGGTGATATACCATGCCCAACCAGCCTAAAACTCTCAACATCAGACCCCGCATATTGTATCAGGTGGCCAAGGCCGCCTGGCAGGGCCAGCTTCTGGAGCGGCGCGAGGAGATCTGCAGCCTGGTTCATCAGGAATTTGCCGATCGGACGACGCGCCGGCATGTGGCCAACCAAATCCGGATCGCCATGGGTCTTGACCCTCACGACAGCGATACCGTCATCAGCGAACACGACACCGAAGCCCTCATGGGAATGGCCAGCGAGCCCTTTGTACTGGCCGATCCGGAGGCCTGCTCGTCCTGCGCGCCGGGCGACCGGGCCTGCGAGCGGGTCTGCCCGGTAGGAGCCATCAGCCACGACGAACTGGGCCGGGTAGGGATCGACCGGACCCGCTGCCTCGGCGAAGGGTACTGCGTAGAAGCCTGTTCCTTCGGCGCCCTCGCCGAAAAGGCCAATTTCGTCCCGCTTATCAACTTGCTCCGCCAGCATGAGCATCCGGTGTACGCTTCCGTCGCCCCGGCCTTCGCCGGCCAGTTCGGGCCGGAGGTGACCGCCGGGAAATTCCGGGCCGCCCTCCTGAAGCTCGGGTTCACCGAAATGGTGGAAACGGCGCTCTACGCCGACCTGGTCACCATCAAGGAATGTTTCGAATACGACGAACACGTGCAAACCGACAAGGATTTTCTCATTACCAGTTGCTGCTGCCCGGTTTGGATCAAGCTGGTGGAAAACCGTTTCCCGGACCTTCTGGATCACATATCGCCCTCGGTGTCGCCGATGGTAGCTTCCGCCCGGGTGCTGAAAGCCTTTGATCCCGAGGCCAAAGTCGTCTTCATCGGCCCCTGTGTGGCGAAAAAATCCGAAGCGCTGCTGCCCGAACTTAAGGGAGCGGTCGACTTCGTGCTGACCTTCCAGGAGCTGGAGGCCATCTTCGAGGCGGCGGAAGTCAATCCTGCCGAAGAGCCGGATGAAGAAAATCCCCAGGCCTCCTGGGGCGGCCGGCTCTATGGGCGCGCCGGGGGCGTCAGCGCGGCGGTCGCGACCACGCTGGAGAAACTCATCCCCAAACGGGCGGAAAAATTCAGGCCGCTTAAGGCCGACGGCATCCCGGACTGCCAGAAGGCCCTCGAACAGATCAAACGCGGCGAACTGGACGCCAATTTTATCGAAGGCATGGCCTGCAAGGGCGGCTGCGTGGGGGGGCCGGGCCGCATCCTTTCCCCCGAAGAAGGCACCGGCCACGTCAATGCTTATGGCGACGCCTCCACCAGCCACACCCCGGTGGAAAATCCGCAAGTCTATGCCATTTTAAACCGCCTCGGCCATGAAGCCGAAATTCCCGCTCTCACCGGCGAAGGCCCCATGGCAACTTTGCTGGCCCGTAAATTTTCCGGGCAAAATCGCCCGTTGCCCAAAGAAGAAAAATAAGGTAAAATAAGTATACTGTATACATTAATGTTGTTGGAGGAGGCTATTGGAATCGTTATGGCCAATAAACCATTAAGAATTACGGAAACGGTTTTGCGCGACGGACATCAATCCCTCGCCGCCACCCGGATGCGCACCAGCGACATGCTCCCTATCCTGGAACAACTCGATGAAATTGGCTATTTTTCCATTGAGGCCTGGGGCGGCGCGACCTTCGACAGTTGCCTCCGGTTTTTGGGCGAAGATCCCTGGGAAAGACTGCGCACGCTCAAGCGGCACTTGAAAAAAACGCCCATCCAGATGCTGCTGCGGGGCCAAAACGTTCTCGGCTACAATCACTATGCCGACGACGTCGTGCGGGAGTTTGTCAAACGCGCCGTTGATAACGGCGTAGGCGTCATCCGCATTTTTGACGCTCTCAACGACGTGCGGAACCTTGAAGTCGCGATGCGCGCGGCTAAAGAGTCCGGCGCTCACGTCCAGGGGGCTTTCGTTTATACCATCAGCCCCTATCATAATATCGACAGCTTCGTCAAAGTGGCCAAGGACCTTGTCCAGCTCGGTGCCGATTCCATCTGTGTCAAGGACATGGCCGGCCTGCTGGCGCCCTATGTGGCCTACGACCTGGTCAAGACCCTGAAAGCCGAGATCAGCATCCCCATCCACCTCCATACCCACTATACCAGCGGCATGGCCTCCATGACCTACCTCAAGGCGGCCGAAGCCGGCGTGGATATCGTCGACTGTGCCCTCTCCCCGTTCGCCCTGGGAACTTCCCAGCCCGCTACCGAAGCGATGGTCGCCGCCCTGGAAGGAACCGAGCGGGATACCGGGCTCAAGAAAGAGACTCTGTATCCCATCGCCGACCATTTCCGGGCCGTCAAAAAAGAACTGGCGGAAAACTTCAAGCTGAATACCGCCATGGAGATTGACACGAAAGTGCTGACCTTCCAGATTCCCGGCGGCATGCTCTCCAATCTGCTCAACCAGATGAAGGAGCAAGGCATGGCCGACAAGTATCCGGAACTGCTGGAAGAAATGCCCCGCGTGCGGGCTGAGCTCGGTTATCCGCCGCTGGTTACTCCGACCAGCCAGATTACCGGCTCCATGGCAGCCTTCAATGTCATGCTGGGACGCTATAAGGTCATTCCCCGGGAGATCAAGGACCTGGTCCGCGGCAAATACGGCCGCACTCCCGCTCCCATTGATCCCGACTTCCGCAAAATGATCGTCGGCGACGACCCGATCATCACCCACCGCCCGGCGGACGACATTCAGCCTCAATTGGACAGCCTGCGCGGCGAACTGGCGGAAAAAGGCTATCCTAATGCGTCCATGGAAGATGTTTTATCCTACGCGCTGTTCCCGGAAGTGGCTCTCAAATTCTTTGAAGCCACTCGCCGCTAACCCGTGATTGGCAGTCCTGCAGGAACCCTGCAGGACTGTTCTTTTCTTTTTCCGCCGCCGCTCCCAACGGCATTACGACACATTAGGAGCTAAATCGATAAAATTTTCCTTATGAGAAGGAGCCGGAAAAGCTAACTCGAATATTATTTGTGGACTAGTTCAGGAGGTGCTGTACATGGCTGCGAAGGAACTCAGCGTATTGATTTGCGATGATTCAATGCTCATCCGGAAAAAAATGCGAGATTTGCTGGAAGCCAATGATTATCAGGTTCTGGAAGCCCAGAACGGCCTGGAAGGCGTGGAGGTGTACCGCCAGACCAAACCCGCGGTAGTATTCATGGATATCGTCATGCCTCAGTCCGATGGTTTGCAAGCCCTCAAACAGATTAAGCAATTCGATCCGCAGGCTAAAGTTATTATGTTATCCTCGACCGGGACAGCCACCAAGCTGGTGGAAGCGTTAAAAAGCGGCGCCGTCGATTTCATCCAGAAGCCTTATGAAAAGGACCATATCTTAACCGCTCTAGCAAAAGCCTCACAGTGAAAGGAGAGACGGCATGTTTAATCAATATTTTGGTTATTTCCTCCTGAAAAAAGGACTTTTGACCAACGAGCAGCTCTACGACGCTTTCGCTTTGGAGCGCTCCGTCCGCCCCAAGGTAGGCGTACTGGCCATTGACGCCGGCCTCCTCAGCGCGGCTCAGGTGGAGGAAGTTCACTCCCTCCAGCACCGGATGGACAAGAAATTCGGCGAAATCGCCATCATTCAGGGTTACTTGACTCAAGAGCAACTGGAGAATTTACTGACCGCGCAAAAAGTAAGGCGGCTCAGCCTTAGCCAGGCCGTCATCGACCGGGGCTATCTGAGCTTGTCCCAGTTGGAGACGGCTCTGGAAGCCTACAGGCGGGAAAGCAATCTTTCCTCCGAACAGCTTACCGCCTTGCATAGCGGCGATTACGACACCGCTGCCCGCGCTTTTATCGATTTCAGCAGGGCCGGCGTCGAAGCCAACCTCCTTTATCACTACGTGGCCCTCATGCTGCGGAATATCATGCGGTTCGTGGGCGAAGAGCCGACCATCGATCCCGGCGCTCCTGCTGTGGAAGGCTGGCTGATGGCCCAGAACATGACCGGCGCTTCTGATCTTTATACCGGTTTGGTGATGGACGAGCAGGTCCTGGTCGAGCTGGCCCGCCGCTACAGCGGCGAGGTTATTTCCCAGGCGGACGCCCTGGCCAAAGATTCCGTCGCCGAATTTCTGAACGAAAACAATGGCCTCTTTGTCGTCAATATGTCGGACCTCACCCTGGAATACGAGCTCCAGCCGCCCGTAATCGCGGAAAATCCCTTCGCAGCTCCGGTTGACAAGGTATTTAGGATTCCGCTCCGGCTGTCCTTCGGCCAGGCCGATCTTTATGTCGCGCTGAAATAGCGCCCCTACCCTGAAACCCCAACCCCCCCTAAACCAAAGGAGAGTGCCTCGTCGGCACTCTCCTTTTTGAATTTAAGTTTTACTGATCACTTGTAGAAGCAGGACTTTCCGACGAACTCCCGCAAAATGGAGTTGGCGGGAATCTCTTCCTCGCTGATGGTCCGGAAATAGGCCAGGAAGTTCAGCAGGCGCCTGGCTTCGGAATATTCGGGATGCTCCGGCCCGATCTTCTCCAGCAAACCTTCCGCGCAGTCTTTCAGGACCCCCATCTCGTAAATCAGGGCGGAATTAAACATAATGTCCGCGTCTTCCTGGAAGGGGAAGATATTCCGTTCCTCGCCCCTGCGCACCGACGGCCAGATCTGGAGGGTTTTAAGCGCGTCATGGGCCCGGAACTGACTGTCCCTGACGATCCGGCGAATGAGCCTGGTATCGGTGGTGGGGATGCGGTTATGATTGTCTACCGACAATTGGGTGAGCGCGCTGACGTAAATCTTGACTTTATGATCCCGGGAAACCGCGCGGGTCAAGCGCTCGTTAAGGCCGTGAATGCCTTCGATTACCAGCGGCTGATCCGAGTCGATGCGGATTTTTCGCCCGCGATACTCCCGCTGCCCGCTCATGAAGTTATAGGTGGGGATTTTTACGCTCTCGCCCGCCAGGAGTTCTACCAAGTGTTCGTTAAAAAGCTCCAGGTCGATGGCCTCAATGGCTTCAAAATCATAGTCGCCATTCTCATCCCGCGGGGTAAGATCCCGATCGATAAAGTAATCGTCGAGCGAAACCGGAACCGGCCTCACGCCATTGACCCGGAGCTGAACGCTCAGGCGCTGGGCAAAGGTGGTTTTTCCGGAAGAAGACGGCCCCGCGACCAGGATGACCCGTACTTCCTTGCGATGCTCGGTGATAAAGTCGGCGATCTGGGCCATTTTCTTTTCATGTAGGGCCTCCGCGGCCCGGATAATGTCGTTGATGGTGTTGTGTTCAACAGCTTCATTGAGCGTCGCCACATAGGGGCACCGCAGCACCTTGCCCCACTGCTCGGCTTCCAGAAAGATCTTCGCCAGCTTGGGCTGCTCGACAAAAGCGGGCAATACAGCCGGCTTTCCTTTCTCGGGAAAGCGAAGAATCATGCCGGGAGAATAATATCTGAGTTCAAACACCTTGACATAGCCTGTGCTTGGCACCATGGTGCCGTAAAAATAATCATACACCTCGCCGCAATAGTACAAGCTGACATAATCCCGTTGGAGCTGCCGGAGCAGCTTTACCTTTTCCTTTTGCCCGGCGGCGGCAAACAAATTGATGACTTCGGCCCGCGGCAGGCTTTTGCGGACAATGGGGCGATCCTCGGCGATAAGCTCCCGCATCTTGGCTTCCAGTTGCCGGACATCCGCTTCCGTCAATTCGCGGCCCAAATGAAGCTCACAATAGAGACCTTTGCTGAGGGAATGCTCCACCGTAACCTCGCCCTGCGGAAAAAGGGCCCGGGCCGCCGTAATCATCACAAACGCCAGGCTGCGCTGGTAGACCCGCATGCCCTCCTCGCCGGTCATATCGAGAAAGTCGACGTGGCAGTCTTCCTTAATCTCCGCCTGAAGATCCTTGACGTCATTATTCACTTTAGCGGCCACAATCGCTGTGTCGTACCGCTCGGCAACGTCCCGGCCAACAGCAAGGAGCGTCGTGCCTGCATCATAAACCCGGCTTTCCTGATCGGAAAAACGAACCGTCACTTTTTGACTCATTACTCTTACCCTCCCTCAGCTTCTGCTGGGCAGATGCGCCAGTCGTTATAACGCCGACAATATCTATTCTATGCGCTGGCGGTACAAAATAATTACACTGGCCATAATCAGCACCCCGCCGACAATCTGGTACCCGTTCAGCGTTTCCTGCAGAATCAGCCAGGCCAGGATTAGCGTAAAGGGAATTTCCACCGTGCTGACAATGGCGGAGATATTGGCGCCGATCCGTTTGAGGCCCGCAAAATAGAGCATCAGCGGGATATTGCAGAGGAACGCGCCGCCGGCCACGAGAGCCATTTGCTGGCCCGACAGATTCGCTTCCAGCAGCCACAACGGCTGGTATGCCAAATACATGGTGGCGGTGGAAAACGTAAGCGCCCAGGCGGTTACAACCGGAGTTTCGCAGACCGCCAGCAGCCGTTCCCCGTTGATACTGATAAACGCGTTCGTCACCGCCGAACCGAGGGCTAAGGCAACCGCCCACAGCGCCACCCGCCCGACCTGGGCCTCCAAGATATCCACACAGAAAATAATGCCGACCAGCGCCATGGCCAGAGCGGTCTTCTGAGAAACGCCCAAGGTGTAATTCCGGAACAAGACGCCGTATAAAACAACGAAGGCCGGATAAGTATACAGCAGCAAGGTTGCCAGAGCGGCGCCGAGCTGTCCCAAGGCGGTGTAGAAAAGAATCGAAGTCAGAAAGCCTCCCAAGACTCCCTGGGCCGCCATCCGGGGTACAAGAGGCCGGGGAAGCTTCGCGCTTTTTCCGCTGGCAATTACCCAGCCCCAGGCCAGAATCATGCCGCAGGTATTCTGCATGATGAGCACCGGTATGGGCGCAAGCCCGGTCGAGTAGGTAAATTTTACGACTACCGATGAAGCCCCGAACAGAGCGGCCGACGCAATCACCAAAAAATAACCGTACCAGTTCCCCATAAATCCTCCCCCGAACTTGTCAGAACAGGAAGGCGATAACCTTATAAGCCAGAGCGCTAACCGCAGCGGTGCTGGGGATGGTTAATACCCATGCCGCAAGCATTTGCTGAGCCACACCCCAACGGACAGCGTTAATCCGCTTGGCTGTTCCAACCCCCATGATCGAACCGGAAACGACGTGGGTCGTGCTGACCGGCAAATGAAGCAAAGTGGCCCCGAAAATAACAAGTGATGAATTAAGGTCGGCGGCGAAGCCGCTCGGCGGCTCCAGTTTGAAGATCTTGCCGCCCATGGTTTTGATAATCCGCCAGCCGCCGGCGGCGGTGCCAAGGCCCATGGCCGTGGCGGCGGCCATTTTTACCCAGATTGGAACCTCCAACGTGGGCAAAAAACCGACGCTGACCAGCGCCAAAGTAATAATCCCCATGGCCTTCTGGGCGTCATTGGAACCGTGGGAGAAGGCCATCATGGCCGCCGAGACAATCTGCAGACGGCGAAACTTATTGTTCATTTTGGAAGGGGAAACCCGGCTAAAAATCCAAAAAATCAGCGTCATGATGATCATTCCGGAGATCAAGGCGATGACCGGCGAAAAAATCAGCGAAGCTACGATCTTTAAAATCCCGGTCAGATTTAACGCCATGGCCCCTTTAGCTACCAGGACCGCCCCCATCACCCCGCCGATCAGGGCATGGGACGAGCTGCTTGGAATTCCGAACCACCAGGTCAAAAGATTCCAGACAATGGCCCCGAACATGGCCGCGATCAGGATAGGCTCATTCACCATCTGGGCTGATTTGACAATTTCGCCGCCGATGGTTTTCGCCACCCCGGTGCTGTACATGGCGCCGGCAAAATTAAGGCCCGCGGCCAGCCAAACGGCAACCCGCGGGGTTAGCGCCCTGGTGGAAACCGATGTAGCAATCGCGTTGGCCGTGTCATGAAACCCGTTGATATAGTCGAAGGCGAGCGCTAATACGATTACGCCGATAATCAATATATCAGGCATATTTCATAACCACGCCCCGGAGCTGATCGGCGATCCTTTCACAGTGGTCCAGAGTTTCCTCCAGGTGTTCGAGAACCTCTTTCCACTTGATGATCTGCACCGGATCGGGACAAGTCGCAAAAAGATGGGCAATCTCCTGCCGGTACAACCGGTCGCCTTCGCTCTCCAAAACTACGATCTTACGGGTGCAATCCAGAATCTTATCCCGGTTGCTGGCGATATTCTTCAACAGATCAAACGCCTTTACCATCTCCTCGGTACAGTCGACCAGCAGGCGTCCCAGCTCGATGGCGCCGGGCGACGGCTTGCCGGTGCGGTAGAGCACCATCCTCTCGGTCGTTCCCTGGAGAAAATCGACAACATCATCCAGCATGGTGGCCAGGGCATAAATGTCTTCCCGGTCCCAAGGGGTGATAAAGGTCCGGTTTAGCAAATCGATAATCTCGTCATTGACATCGTCGGCTTCATGCTCGACATCGGAGATATACTGCATGTGCTGCTCAAGATTGGTATAATCCTTCATCGTCTCATGCAGGGCATAGGCGCCTTTGCGTACTAGACGGGTGCTTTCGGAAAACAGTTCGAAGAATTTGTCCTCACGTGGTTTCAGCCGAAACATAATAGCCCCCCAATTATGCGAAAATAACTAAGTACGTCCAACATATAAGTATACCGGATTTGGCCATAAAATGCCAGACATCCTCATTATTTTACCCTAAGAAAAACCGGTTTGCGCCGGGCCCTGCGGCGGCTGCCGCTCCGGGGAGCATCCTGTTTCCGCATAGATAGCGAAAAGGAGTGAACACCAGTTCACTCCTTTTCTCCCGCTAGCGGCGGCTCAGCATGCGGATAAGCCGGTAGGCCGCAAAAGAAAGGGGGACGCGGCGGACGGCGAAACGCATGCCAAGCAGAAACACCAAGGCCACTCCGATAACATGAACCACCCAGAACCCGGTTCGCGGAAACTCCAGCGTCGTGCCCGCAATCCAATTATCACGGCAATGTCTCATGGGTTGTCGCCCTCCTTTACCTGTTAGTATCACCAGATGAGCGCCAACATGGTAAGGGTATTTCTTCCTTTTGAAAAGAACAGGCCGGCACAACTGTGTGCCGGCCTCTATTTTTTATTTTTCGACCGCGGCGAGCGCGTTGGCGATTTTGCCGGCCATTCCCTTGACTTTAGCCGCAGGGATGGCGCAAAGCGCAACACGGACGCCTTTGGCGAGGGGAACGGCGAAAATGTTGTCGTCGTGAAGCTTGGTGCATACCGCCTCGGGATTGCCGCTGGCGATCGAGAGGAAGAAACCGGCGATATAGGGCAGCGTGGTCAAGTTGACGGCTTTCGCTTCAGCGGCGAAGATATCGGCGCGTTCCTTGATCTTCTTGTAGTAATGGTCACGCTCTCCTTCCAGTTGGGTCAGGAGTTCCTTATCCTTATAGATGGTTGTCAGCACGGTCATGGCTCCGCGGTTGATATTGGACCAGGTCGCCCGGCTGGTGTATTGGTTGATGTTCTGGAACTCCTCGGCAATCGCCTGATCGGAGGAAAGGCCGATCATCGCCCCGGTCCGCATGCCGTAAACGGTAAAGCCCTTCGACATGCTGTAGCCGACGATGACAAGGATATTGCTCGGCAGGTTGCCGAATTTTTTCATAAAGGCGCGGCAGGCGTTTTTCTCACCCGAGTAATCCAGATAAGCAACGTCGACGAACAGAGTAATCTTCTTGTCGTTCTTCGCCGCTTTCTTCAGGACGTCGAGCACCGCATCCCAGTCGCCGTCGCTCAGACTATAGCCCACCGGATTATGGGCCGGGGTATTGATAATCAGCAGCAGGCTGTCCTGCCTGGCGAGGAGCTCGCCGACCTTTTTTTCCAGCGACTGCACGTTGAACTGCAGCTTGTCGTCGAAGTATTCGAAGGTGTCCAGTTTGCGCAGCAGGCCGTCGGCCAAAACCCGGTAGGGGTCCCAGTGCCAGTCGGAAGTGAGGATGGTTTGACCCACCTCGCTGTAATTCCAGATGGCGTGGTGAATAGCGCCGGAGCCGCCGGAAGTGGCGACCGCCTTCATGTACGCTTCCGGTTTGTTGTTCAGGAAGGCGGCTTCAATGACGGTCTCCAGATAACCGGGCAGACCGGCGATCGGCGCGTAGGCGATAATATCAGGCATCGGCAGACTGCGGAAAACTTTCTCAACCGTCGGCAGGCACACCAGGGCTTCGTTGTCGTCGAGAATGGCGCCGATCGTGGCGTCGGTTACCGCTGCCTTGCCGAATTTCGCCTTGGCGGCGTTGGCGGCCGCGCTGGCGCCGAAAATTTTATCAGCGGCAGACTTGCCGCGCGAATGAGATGCAACCATGGAAAAAGCCATATCAATCTCCTCCTTTGTTACCCAAAAAATCAGTATACAATATACATTAAACGCATTGCAATATTTTCCTGCCGTAACCGGCGAAATTTTCGGAAAATGCCATTCGCCCGATCAAGGATACATCTTGTGAAGCATCCGCGGGAAGGGAATGGTTTCGCGAATGTGATCCAGGCCGCAAATCCAGGCCACGGTGCGTTCGATGCCCAAGCCGAATCCGGAGTGCGGCACCGAGCCGTACCGGCGAAGGTCGAGATACCACTCGAAAGCTTCGCGGGGCAGTTGGTGCTCGTCGATGCGCTTTTCCAGGAGAGCCAGATCGTCAATCCGCTGGCCGCCGCCGATGACTTCGCCATAGCCTTCGGGAGCAAGCAGATCGGCTCCCAGAACGACCTTCGGGTCGTTCGGATCGGGCTTCATATAGAAGGCTTTGATCACCGTGGGATAGCGATGGACAAATACCGGAGCGTCGAAGTGGCTGCCGATGATCGTTTCATGCGGCGCGCCAAAGTCGTCGCCCCATTCGAATTCCTGGCCCGCCTTCTTGAGGAGCTCCACCGCCTCGGTATAGCTGATCCGCGGGAAAGGCAGCTTGATATTCTCGAGCTTGGAAACGTCCCTCTCCAGAGTTTTCAGCTCTTGGCGGCACCTTTCCAGAACCCGCTGAATAACGTAAAACACCATTTCTTCCTGCAGCTTCATATTGTCGTCGACATCGAAATAAGCCATTTCGGCCTCGATCATCCAAAACTCCAACAGATGCCGGCGGGTTTTCGACTTTTCCGCCCGGAAAGTCGGACCGAAACAATAAATACGGCCAAGCGCAGCCGCCGTAGCTTCATTATAAAGCTGTCCGCTCTGGGACAGAAAGGCCTTCTCGCCGTGATAATCCAGTTCGAACAGCGTGGTCGTCCCCTCGCAGGCCGCCGGGGTGATGATCGGCGAATCAGCCAGCACAAAGTCGCGCTGATAGAAGAAGTCGCGGAAGGCGTGCTCAATTTCGGACCGGATCCGCAAAATGGCGTTCTGACGCGGTGTACGGATCCAGAGATGGCGCCGCTCAGCAAGGAAGTCGACCCCGTGCTCCTTATGGGTGATCGGGTATTCCTCCGCGACACTGACGACTTCGAGGCCGGTGACCTGCAACTCAAAACCGCCTATCGACCTCGGCTCTTCCCGCACCACACCGGTCAATTTCAGCGAACTCTCCTGGGTAAGGGTATTGGCCAGTTCGAACAATTCATCGCCAACTTCCTGCTTGACCATGACCCCCTGGACCATCCCGCTGCCATCCCGGACAATGAGGAACCTGATTTTCCCCGAGGACCGGACGTTATACAGCCAGCCTTGGATGGTGACCTCGCCACCTACATGCCGGGCCAGATTTTTGATCAGCTCCGTAGCCAAAAAGTGCCACTTCCTTTCCAATTTCTCTCTGAATAGTTTTAACCATGTTAAAATTTCCTATAAATAATAAAAATCCTTTTTTTATCCCACCCAAAAGGCATGATTTTCCTAAGGATAAAGGCAACCGCAGCCAGGCTCCGACGCCCTGTGGAAGGGGCCCCGGCCGGCAAGCGTCATGGACGACGCCCTTTTGGCCGTCTCCGGTTCGGCGTAAGCGGAGTTTGCCTCATTCCGGATCGACACTCCGCTTGCCGCTGATTTTGTCGATACTGAGGGCCACCACCGCACAGCCGGCGGCCATAACTTCATCAACCGGCCTGAATTTCCCGTCGCCGGCGAATTTGGCCAGGAGAGCATTCAGGACCTCCGCCTTTTTCCGCTTGCAAAATACCAGCCGCGCCCGGCCGAAGACCAGCACCGACACAAAACGGGTGGCGCTCTCGCAGGGCGTTTCGGCAATTATGTACTTCTCCCGCTCGCTGACCTCAAAGCATACCCGGTCGTTGGCCGCGATATTGTCCAGCTTGCGGCCGCTAGGGGCACAATGAAAGTAGATCTGGCCGTCGTGCAGGACATAATTGAGCGGCACGACATAGGGCTGGCCATCCGCGCCGCCGGTCGCGAGGCGCCCCTCCCCGCATCCCGCCAGATAAGCGATCGCCTCGGTTTCACTCAGCCATTTGACTGGCATAAACCACCTCAAAGAATTTTTTCTAAATATCACATTCTGTATGAACCGCCGTTTTCCTCTCGAAACAGCCAAAAGGAAAGCAGGCCGTCTGGCCTGCCCTGGGTTAGTTGTTGAGATTGCTCTTCGTGGTCAAAGCTTGATTGCCGCCTTGCTGGCCGCCGGCTTGTCCGCCGCCGAATTGCTGTTCCTGGGCCTGGATCATCTTCCGGACCATGTGGCCGCCGACCCGGCCGTTATCCGCAGACGTCAAGGCACCCTTGTAAGTGTTCTGATAATTGGTTAAGCCGATTTCGGCAGCGGTTTCCACTTTCAGCCGGTCGAGCGCTTGCTGGGCAGCGGGATTCACAGGCTTACGACTCCTCGACATTACGCAAAACCTCCCGTTTTTTTATTTGGGTACCCATTTATAGAATGGCATAAATGCATCATTACATACGATGAAAAATCTGGCGAAACGCCCGCCAAACGCAAAAGAGGCAGCCCGTGAGGGCTGCCCCGCAAAACTGCGTGCCTAGAAGCGTACTTCGTACTCTACATCTGTACGGTTCTTGGTGATGTCGTTGTTGCTGGTTTGTTTGAACAGATCCTGGTAAACCGTCAGGGTCGAATTGTCGGATACCGCATAGTTGGCTTTTACCCGGAAGCCTTTGTTGCCGGCCATGTTCCCTTCGGTTACATAGTTGCCGTCAACCGCGCCCTCGTCCAGTTTCACATAACCGAGGGAGTAGTCGAAGTCGCCTTTCTTGACAGCGTCGCCGACTTTGACTTCAGCCCAGTAGCCGGAAGCTTTGGCGTCGTTGTTCTTCACGTATTCCATGTTGAGGACCGTGTTCGGAGCCACTTTGGTGCTGGCGTTGACGCCGTAGTATGTGTCGTCTTTATCCAGGTAGCTGGCGCCCAGGTTCCAGTCGCCGATGCTGGTGCCGAGCTCGGCGGCGGCGACGTCGACGTCGTTGTCACGGCCATAGAAGCCCATGAGGTTGGCGTTATCGAAAGTAGTAGTGATTTGGGCGCCACCGATGCCGTTAACGTCGGAAAGCAGGCCATGGCCGAGGAACAGCGGTTGACGGCCCAGTTTCAGATCAGCGTTGTCCATTTTGAAGCCGACATACAATTGTTCCATTTGAGCGCCTTTGTCGTTCCCAACCGGGGTAGCGGTGCCTTGTCTGTCAAGGTCGTTGTTCATAACCAGGCGGCCATGGAGATAGATGTTGTTGTCGATCTCGCTGTCCATAGCCAGGCGGATGCGATTGGTGAGTTCGCTTTTTTCGTCGGATTTCTTGCTGTACTCGATGTTGGCGTCACCGGAAAAGGTAGGAGCAGCGGCAAATACGGAAGCAGTGGAGATGGTCAGAGCAGCCAGAACAGCAGCGGCGAGAAGTTGCTTCTTCATTCGTGTGTGCCTCCTCAGTAAAATTTAGGATGTTATAGATGCGGAACCGGTGACCTCTATAACCCGCCGTTTACCGAAGAGCTTTGGCATGAGTGTCCAAGTTTCCTCACAACGCCGTTCTCCGATGCCCGGCCAGGCTATCTTATAACGTTTCCTCGCGCGGCGTTCTTAAGGGTTAAGTCTTCCGCGGTCGGTCACGATGATAAGCTTTTTTCTTTGGTGTAGGAGTAATTCGATTTAATTTACATAATTCCTTCATATTTTTATTGAAATATCGTTGTTATATGTTGCCACATCAACTATATTCGATAATATTTTCATATAATTTAATTAACATAATATAATATAGAATGAATAGAAAAAGCGCCTTGGCGGCGCATTTCTCTATTCCGGGCTACAGATTGCTGTCGTCGTCCTCGCGAAAGAAACGGTTATGAATGGCGGTCACTGCGTCTTGGACTTTCTCGGCGCTAATGAGACAGGATATGCTGATTTCCGAGGTGCTGATGACTTCAATATTGATGCCCGCCTCGCCGAGGGCCCCGAACATCGCGGCCGCAATCCCGGGGCTGCCGTACATTCCGGCGCCGACCACCGATACCTTGGCGACATTTTCTTCGGCGATTACGCCGATGAACGACATCTCCTGCCCCAGTTTATCGACAATGGCCCGGGCGACCGGCAGGTCCGGCTTGGCAATGGTAAAGACGATGTCGTTGATATTTTTGTCGGCGTTTCGTATGCTCTGGACAATCATATCCACATCGATGTTGGCCTCAGCCAGTTCGGAGAAAATCCGATAAGCCACCCCCGGGCGGTCCGGGACCCCCAGCACCGCAATTTTCGCCACATTGGTATCATGGGTTACGCCTCTTACAATAAATTCGCGTTCTTCCACTGTATAGCCCTCCCTGATAATTGTACCCGGCAACTGAATGAAAGTTGACCGGACATGGATGGGAACACCGTGCCGCTTTCCCATCTCCACGGCCCGCGGCTGCATCACAACCGCGCCCAGCCTGGCCATTTCCAGCATTTCATTATAGGTAATTTCCCGCATCCGCCGGGCAGTCTTAACCAGTCTGGGGTCAGCCGAATAGACCCCGTCGACGTCGGTGAAGATCTCGCATACATCGGCTTTCATGGCCCCGGCCAGGGCTACCGCCGTAGTATCCGAGCCGCCCCTTCCCAGCGTCGTGATATCGCCGCTTTTGGTCATCCCCTGAAAACCGGCCACTATGACAATTTTGCCCCTGTCCAATTCGCGCAATACCCGCTCCGGCGCAATACCCGCAATCTTCGCCTTGTTGTGCGCCCCGTTCGTCATGATCCCGGCTTGAAACCCGGTGAGGGAGACCGCCTTGCGCCCCAGGGAGGTAAAGGCCATCGCCAGCAAGGCCACCGTTACCTGTTCCCCCGTGGCCAGCAGCATGTCCATTTCCCGGCCGTGAGGGTTACCGGTCACGGCTTTCGCCAAAGCGATCAGCTCGTCGGTGGTATCCCCCATCGCTGAAACCACCACCACCACTCGGTCATCGGCGGCGGTGTCTTCGAGCACCCGGCGGGCCACCGCCATAATCTTGGCCGGCGTGGCAACCGAACTGCCGCCGAACTTTTTAACAATAAAGGCCAATCTCATCCCTTCTTTCCTCACCACCCAGGCGGCGGCAATGTGGAAACATATTCTCTCCCCGGGAAACATTCTCCTCCTCACGGCGCACATTCGGAATATTCTGCCTACTTTTCAGGCGTTATCCCCGCGCAGGAACGCAAAACGCCTCCGGATCGCGGCAGGCTTCCCGGGACCAAAACCCCGCCGGAAAAGCAAAACCCCGGCAAATTGGTATGCCGGGGCCTTTCTTCATCCCTTAGCCTTCCACCCGAATATCTTTCGAGCTTTCCCACAAACCGTGAATATTACAGTAAGCCGTCGCCAGCAGCGTGCCGGAGCCTGCCAGTTTAACCGTCACCGCAGCTGCCGGCTCGGTGTAGGCCGGTCCTTTGTTCGCTCCGTCCGTCGACTCGCCGTGAGCGGCAAATTCAAAAGAGCCCAGTTCATAAACGAACTTGCCGCCCTCCGGTTTGAAATACAGCTTGATCCAGCGAATATGGTGCTCAGTCGTGTTCGGATGAGAAATCTCCTTGCCCACCGTCACCTGGACATTCAGTTTTTCCCCGGCCTTCACGCTTTCCGGAGCTTCAATCACCGGAACATGTTTTTCCGCCTTCCAGTCGGCGCTCTGCATCACATCGGCCAATTTCATGGTTAATTCCTCCTTTGTATTTGGATCGTATTCACTTATTAGTAGTATTATCCATCGCTTCGTAAATTCCTTTTTAACTTTTATTTTTTTTTAATAATTTTTATCCGTTACCTGATAAAAAACCAAATTAAACACCCTCCGGGCCGAGCTTTGCGCAGTATCCGCACAAGCTCTTCATCCGGAGGGCTCAGGCCAGATAAATGGCCGGCATTACTTTTTCATCCGCATGATGGGAATAGCGCGGGCTACGATGTAGCAAAACGCAAACACGCCGCCCACCGTGAAAAAGAACGCGATCGGTTTTATCATCATGATTTCGGAAGTTCCGATCAGGCAAAACAGCAAAGCGGCCATATAAGCCAGGAACCGCTCACTGTTGCGGGACACGCTTGTTCCGACGGCGATCGCCAGCCATACTACGAATCCCATCGCGATTATACTGGTATATTGACTAAATTCCATGCGGCCTCCTATCCGTTCGTCAGTGTTTTGGGCCATGCATCAGAAGGCTCGCTGTATTAAATTCGGGATGAACACCGCTTTTCCTTCTTACCTTTTATGGCCGTGCCGGCCGATCCGGCACGGCGAATTCATGCGGGACCAAACCGGAAAATAGAGCGGCGGCCGGTCAAAAAAAGCTGTATTCTCTTCCCCTTAGAGGTGTTGACCTCAGGTAACATTATGTTGCAGCTCTTCATATGATGTAGCAGGTAGACACTATAAATTTAATCCGAAACTATTAAATGAAGGAGGCCACCAAGAGCTATGGATTTCAAATATCCGCACTGGTATCAATGCGAAGATAAGATGGAACCTTGCTGTGACGAGTATATGGAGAAAGACATGTGCTGCGAAGAGCCGATGCCGTACAAAATGTATGATTTCCACCGCGAAACCCTCAAGGACCGCATCCTCTGCCTGCTGGGCGACGAAGTTATCTTCAGCGTGGATGCCCGGATCTGCGGTCGCGAGTCTTTCTGCGGCACGCTGTGCTATGTCGGCTGCGATTTTATTATCGTGAATGTCAATCTGCGCCGCCGTTGTCTGTCTCTGCATGTTCCTATCAAGATGATCCGGTTCATTGCTCCTTTTAAATAAACCTGACCGCCGATAACCTCATTGCATTGTTCACATCTCTTTTCGAGACGGCATAAGATATATAAAAGTTCCCTTGCAGGAGGGATTGCCGTGAGAAAAGCACGTGACCGAAGACATATGTCAGTCGATATCGAGCACATGCGGCGGTTGCATCAGGAAGCTTTCGAACAACTCGAGCTTATGCGCACAGCCCTTCAGGCAACTGATGAGGCAATCGGGACGATGCGCGATCTTCTGGACGACATGACTATCAACCATTGGAACAGCTATCTGGACGTATTGCATATGATCGCCATGCATGATGAAATTCTGGCCGGCGCGCTAGGCAAGCATGGCATGACTCGCGACACCGACGACGCCGACGATTTGAGTCAGGACACTTTCGGCAACCGTCAGCTTCTTGAACTCTTATTGATCGCCCTGATCCGCCGTCACCGCCGCTTCTACGATGTATACGGCTGGCGTGGAAACCCGATGAGTGATTATCTCAAAGAATCCATGGCCATGGAACGCGAACATATAGCCGAGTTGAATGCCATGATCCAGGACATCATGTGAAAAAAGACTGCCTTTCCAGGCAGTATTTTTTCTTTGGAACGGAAAGCTTCGGGCGATCCGTTCGGCCGCCGGGCTCTTCTCTGCTCAGCGGCATATTTTATGTGTAATGCACTTTACGAGGATTTCCAGCCCCCTGGTGCGAAATACTATATAAAAACCGCTAAAGGACCGCCATACAAATGATACGAATTCCCGAAGACGCCGGACCGCTGCCGGTCGGAGAACTGATGCGCCGCCTGAAAATTTCCCTCACCCTCCGCCGGAAACTCAAGCGGACGGCCGGCGCCGTTCTGATCAACGGGCAGCCGGCCGATTGGCGGCAGACCATTCACCCCGGCGACAGCGTCGTTATCCGCTGGCCCGGCGAATGCAATATCCCGCCCTTGCCTTTGCCTCTGGACATAGTCTACGAAGATGAGTTCCTGCTGGTGGCCGACAAGCCGGCCGGTCTCCTGGTCCACCCGACCGGCGATCCCGCGGAGCCGACCCTGGCCAACGCCGTCGTTCACCATTACAGGCTTCACGGCGTTCACTGCGGCTTTCATCCGGCCCATCGCCTTGACCGCAATACGTCCGGCCTGGTGCTCATCGCCAAAAACCCGCATATTCAGCACCTCCTGTTTGCCGGCGGGGGAAAAAACCTTTCGCGCGTCTACCTGGCCCTCGTCGCCGGATCGCCGTCGCCGGCGGCCGGCGTGATCGACGCCCCCATCGGGCGCCATCCGGCCAGCATCATTCAGCGCATAGTGCGCCCCGACGGGAAGTTGGCGGTGACCTTTTACGAGACCCTTCGGAATCTCGGCGAATACAGCCTTGTCCGTCTCCGGCTCGCCACCGGCCGCACCCATCAGCTGCGCGTCCACCTGGCCCATATCGGACACCCCATTCTGGGCGATGATCTGTACGGCGGACCGACCCTCCCCATTCAGCGCCAGGCCCTTCACGCCGCCGAACTGGTCTTTCCCCATCCGGTCACTCATGAGACCCTTTCCCTTGCCAGTCCGTTGCCGCAGGATATGGCCGGACTGATCGGCAAAGCGGCCATATAGGCCTCCTGTTTGCCGGACAGTATAACATTTTTACCCTAGCCCTGGCCATTTATGGTATAATGTGGGTGGCAAAAAACATCTAGGAGGGATAGCTATGCCGTTAGTCTCCTCGGCCGAAATGTTCAAAAAGGCCTATGGAAAATATGCCGTCGGCGCTTTCAACGTCAATAACATGGAAATCATCCAGGGCATTGTCGACGCCGCCAAGGAAGAACAAGCCCCCATCATCCTGCAGGTGTCGGCCGGTGCCCGCAAATATGCAAAACACATCTATCTGATAAAGCTGGTGGAAGCCGCCGTCGAAGATAGTGGCCTTCCCATCTGTTTGCATCTGGACCACGGCGAAGATTTCGAAATCTGCAAGGCTTGCGTCGACGGAGGCTTCACCTCGGTTATGATCGACGGCTCCAAGTTGCCCTATGAAGAAAATGTTGCCCTGACCAAGAAGGTGGTCGAATACGCCCACGCCCGCGGCGTAGCCGTCGAAGCCGAGCTCGGCCGCCTGGCCGGCGTCGAGGACGCCGTCAACGTCAGCGCCAAGGACGCCACCTATACCGACCCCGAGCAAGCTGCGGACTTCGTACATAGAACAGGCTGCGACTCATTGGCGGTCGCCATCGGCACCAGCCATGGCGCCTACAAGTTCAAGGGCGAGGCTTCCCTCGATTTCCCCCGCCTCGGTCAAATCGCCAAACTCCTCCCCGGTTTCCCGCTCGTCCTGCATGGCGCCTCCACTGTTTTGCCGGAGTTCGTCGCCAAATGCAACGCTTACGGCGGCCAACTCAAGGACGCCAAAGGCGTGCCCGAGGAAATGCTGTTCAAGGCCGGCTCGATGGGCGTCTGCAAAATCAACATCGACACCGATCTGCGCCTGGCCATGACCGCCACCATCCGCGAGCATTTCGCCAAGAATCCCGCGGACTTCGACCCCCGCCAATATCTCAAACCGGCCCGGGAAGCCATCAAGCAGATGGTGCAGCATAAAATCAAAAATGTGCTCAACTCGAGCCACAAATTATAACCGGCAGAAACCCCCGCGCCTGTTGAACAGGCGCGGGGGTTTTTATCAGATCGTATCCCGCTGATACTGCCACATCTTATGGAAAAGCCCTTGCCGGGCCAACAGCTCCGTATACCGCCCCCGTTCCGCCAGACGGCCGGCGTCCAGCACCAGGATTTCATTCATGTCCTCCAGTCCGGTCAGACGGTGAGTAATCACCATAAGCGTACTTCCCCCCAACGCTTGCCGCGCGGCGTCCATGACGGCGCGCTCCCCGGCCGGGTCCAGGCTGGCCGCCGGTTCATCCAGGATAACGATCGCCGGCCGCTGCAGAAGCACCCGGGCGATCGCCAGCCGCTGCCGCTCGCCGCCGGACAGCGCGTGCCCGTTTACGCCCAGGAAAGTATCCATTCCATGCGGCAGAGCCTGAATGACGCCGTCCAACCCGGCCTGGACCGCCGCCGCCCGGACATCGGCCAAGCCGGCCTGCGGGGCGGCCACGCGGATATTGTCGGCCAGCGAGGCATTGAAAATATGGATGTGCTGCGGCACCAGGCCGATGACTTCACGAACGGCCGCCGGCGAATAATCCTTCAGTTCCCTGCCCGCCAGGCGGATGC
This sequence comes from Sporomusaceae bacterium UBA7701, assembly GCA_002482545.1. Classification (GTDB taxonomy): domain Bacteria; phylum Bacillota; class Negativicutes; order Sporomusales; family UBA7701; genus UBA7701. The sequence goes on along the minus strand of DLGF01000015.1, from coordinate 22,467 downwards.
TCCCCCGGTATTCCCAGAACCGGACTAAGAGCGCGGCCAGCGTGCTTTTCCCCGCTCCGCTCGCGCCAACGATTGCGACGCGGCTGCCGGCGGGAACGGAAAAGGTCAGATTCTTAAGTCCCCATTGCCGGGCGGCCGGGTAGCGGAAACACAGATTTTCCGCCACCAGATCAAAGTTGCCGGCAACTTCCGTCAGGCCCCGGCCTTCCTCCACCGCGGGGGCTCCATCGCCCACCTCGAGCAGCCGCCCGGCGGCGGCCGCGCTTTCTTCGCCGAAGTGGAAGTTCTGGGCCAGCGGCAGCGCCGCTTCAAAGGCTCCCTGGATCGCCAGGGCAAGCGCGGCCAGCCATACGCCGTCCATCGCCCCGGCCCGGATCAGGGGGATCGCCGTCAGCACCGCCGCCAGCACGGTAGCTTGCGCGAGCAGCTGGCCGCCGGCCTCACCCAAGCCGTTGACATGGGCGGCGCGCCCCTCGGCCGCGGCGTAAGCCTGCTCGGCGGCCCGGACCTTCTCCAGCTGTTCCTCCTGTTGATGGGAGGCCGCCAGATCCCTGAGTCCCAGCAAACTATCGGCCAGCAAGGCCCTCAGCCGCGCCCGCGTCCGGATGACCGCCGCTCCGGCGCCCCGCCCCAGGCTCCTCAGCCCCAGAGGCAGGGCGACTCCCGCCAGGCCAAAGCCAATGGCAAACACCGCGGCGAAGGGCGTCCCTACCCGGCACAGCGCCAGCCCCACGGCGACGCCGACAACAACGGCGACCCCGGGCGGCAGGAGGACCCGGAGAAAAAAGAACTGCAGCGTTTCCACATCAGCCACCGCCCGCTGCCAAAGGCCGGTCGCGCCGATTCCGCCCAGCCCGCCGGGGACCCGCGGTTCGACCCGCGCGTAAAACCATACCCGGATTCCGCTGACCAGCCGGAAGGCGGCGTCATGGGCGATATACCTCTCCAGATAACGCGCTCCCGCCCGGACCAGGGTAAAGAACCGCACCCCGGTAACGGCCATGGTCACCGCCGCCAGCGGCGGATGGAGCGCGGCCAGAGAGATCAGATAGGCGGCGGTGGCCAGCATGCCGACGTTCGCTCCCACCGTCAGGGCTCCGCTCAGCACAGCCGCCGTCAGAGCCGGCCACGGCAGGGGGATTTCCCGCAACAGCCGCCTGAGGCACTTCATCGGATTCCCCGGTAAGCAGCCATCATCCGGCGGTACACCCCCTCCCGGGCCAAAAGGTCCTGCGGCCTTCCCTGTTCAACCACCCGGCCGCTTTCCAGCACGATGACCTGATCGGCCTTGGCGATTGTCGACAGACGATGGGCGATAATCAGCACCGTTTTACCCTGCATCAGCCGCTGCAGCGACTCTTTCACCCGGTCCTCCGCCCGGGGGTCGAGCCAGGCGGTCGCCTCGTCCAGGATGAGTACCGGCGAATTCCGGAAGAAGGCTCTTGCCAGCGCGATTCGCTGGGCTTCTCCGCCGCTCAGGGCCATGCCCCCTTCCCCGACCGGGGCCCGATAGCCCCTTGGCAGCGTCTCGACAAATTCATGGATTCCGGCGGCTTCCGCCGCGGCAACCATCCTGTCCTCCCCGCCGGGGGCGCCGAGGCGGATGTTTTCGCCGACCGTCCCGGCAAAGATATGGGGAAATTGCGGAATATAGGCCACCTTTCCGAGCCATTCCGAGCGCCGGATGCCGGCGAGGTCCCGGCCGTTGACCTCGATGACGCCGGCGTCGGGACTCAAAAAGCCCAGAAGCAGATTCGCGACCGTGCTTTTCCCCGCACCGCTCGGCCCCACAAGGGCCGACTGTTCCCCCGGGCGCAGCCGGAAACTCACCCGTGAAAGGGCGGGATTGGCCCGCCCGGGATAACAGACGGTGACCTCTTCGAAAGCAATGCCAATTCCCTCAGGCGCCTCGAAGGGTTCGGCCTCCGGCACCGGCGTCGAAACGGCGGTCCGGTCGAGGAGGAGCCGCGCTATTCTCTCCGTGGCCGCCCGGGCGGTCAAGCTGGCGTGGAAATGACTGCCGAGCAGGCGAAAGGGCAGGTAGAATTCCGGGGCCAGCACCAGGATGAAGAAGGCCTCCCTGAAACCGATCCCGCCGTACAGCAGCTTGAGTCCGACGGTAACGGCGACGATCGCCGTGCTGACGGTCGCCAGAAGCTCCAGCACCAGAGCGGAAAGGAAGGCGACGCGCAGCACTTCCAGAGTCGCCTTCCGGAACTCTTCGCTCGCCCGATACACGATCGCCGTCTGTTCGCGGCTCCGCCCAAACAGTTTCAGCGTGGTCAGGCCCTGCAGAACATCATAGAAATGGGCGCTCAGTCGGCTGAGCACGTCCCATCGCCGCTCGCTCAGCCCTTTGGCCCAACTTCCGATCAGGTTCATGAAAATGGGCATCAGCGGAGCGGTAATCAGTAAAATAATCGCCGAAAGCCTGTCCTGGGCCACGACGGTCAGCAAAACGAGCAGCGGCACCAGCACCGCCGCGACCACCTGGGGCAGATAGCGGGCGAAATACGGCTCCAGGCTGTCGATGCCCTCCCCCAGCGTATGGGCGATATCGCCGGTCTGCTCATCGCCCATGGCTACCGGCCCCCCGGCGAAGATCTTTTTCAGCACGCGCTGGCGCAGCCTGTCCCGAACCTCGGCGGCAAGGCGGAAGCCCAGCCGCTCCGCCGTCCAGACCAAAACCGCCCTCAGCAGGATGAGCAGGGCGAGGGCGCTCAGCCACGGCGTCAGGCCGGCCGTTTCCTGCCCGCCGATAAAGACTCCGTCGATTATCACCGCCAGGCAGTAAGCCTGAGCCACGGCCGCTCCGCCAGTGCCCAGGCCGACGCCCAGCAGCCAGTACAGCCGGTTGTTTCCCCTCACTTCTTGCCGCAGATCCGGGAGTAGCATCACGGGACCTCCAGTTCTAGATCCGGCTGGCCCGGCCCGCTTGGGCCCGGGTCAAATCCCTTTCCGTTCCTAAAGGGAAAAAGGCCGCGACAACAGGTAAGGTTGCCGTCGGCCCGCCGAATCCTCCGTTAATATTCCAGGTGCCGGGCGCTCACGCGCTTCCGGAACACCCAATAGGTCCAGGCCTGGTAGGCCAGCACCACCGGCACCAGCGTCAGGGCGGCAATGGTCATGATTTTCAGCGTATAGGGGCTTGACGCCGCGTTCACAATCGTCAGGCTCCAGGCCGGATTCAGGCTGGAAACCATCAGGCGGGGGAAGAGTCCCGTGAACAAAGCCACCGTAGTCAGTACGATGGTCAGGGAACTGCCGATAAACGCCCAGCCAAACCGCCGGGCCGCCATGGCCGCGTAGGACCCCGCGAAACCGGCGACCGCCAGGTATAAAAGGACTCCTGCCGCCGGCCAGTTGAACAAATCCGTTTGGAGATGGGTCAAGGCCACCAGCCCGAGGCACATCACCGCAGCCGGCACGCCGAGCCGCAGCGCCGCTTCCCGGGCGCGGTCCACCAGTTCGCCTTCCACCTTGAGCGTCAGATAGGCCGCGCCGTGATAGGCAAAGACGAACAGGAAAGCCAGACCGCCCGCCAGGGTATAGGGGCTGAGCAGGTCGAAAAAGGTTCCGGCGTATTGCATCCGGCTGTCGATCGGCACCCCCTGGAGCAGGTTGGTCACAGCCACTCCCCATAGCAGCGCCGGAACAAGGCTGCCGCCGAAAATCATCCAGTCCCAGGTGCCGCGCCAGGCCGGACCCGGCTGCTTGCTGCGGAACTCAAAGGCTATCCCCCGCAGGATAAGCGCCACCAGCATCAGGAACAGCGCCAGATAAAACCCGCTGAACAAGGTCGCGTACATATGGGGGAAAGCCGCGAACATCGCCCCCCCGGCGGTGATCATCCAGACTTCGTTGCCGTCCCAGACCGGGCCGATGCTGTTGATCAGCAGGCGGCGTTCGGTGTCGGTCCGGCCGAGAAAAGGCAGCAGCATCCCGACACCATAGTCGAACCCTTCCAGAAAGAAGAACCCCATGAACAAAACGGCGATCAGGATAAACCACAGGACATTCAGTTCCACAGCGCCACCCCCTTGGAAGAAGTAACTTCAAGCTCCGGCTTTTCCGCCGGACCTTGCCTGGCGATCCTGACCATAAGATAGAGTCCCACAACCGCCAGCCCCCCGTAAAGAAGGGTAAACCCGAGCAGGGAGGTCCAGATGGCTGCGGCCGATACCACCGGCGACACGGCCTGTTCCACTTGCTGCAGCCCATAGACAATCCACGGCTGGCGGCCGGCCTCGGTGACAAACCAGCCGGCGGAATTGGCGATATAAGGCACCGGCAGCGACCAAACCGCCGCCTGCAATATCCACCGGCTGCCGTCCGGCCGCCCTTGGCGCAGCCAATAGGCGCCCGCCAGAGTCACGGCGATCAGCCACAACCCGGCGGCCACCATAATCCTGAAACTCCAGAATACCGGCGTCACATCCGGGATATAGTTGCCGGGGCCGAAACGCGCGGCGTAGTCGGCCTGCACCGCCTTCAGGCCTTTGACCTCCCCGGCCGGGGAATTGTAGACCATGAGCGACAGCGCATAGGGGACGCCAAGCTCAACAGAATTGGCCTGTTTTTCTTCGTCAATGGAGGCGTAAAGGGCCAACGGCGCCGGATCGGCCGTCTCCCACAGCGCCTCCATCGCCGCCAGCTTCATCGGCTGGGCCTGGGCCAGAAACTGCGCCTGGCGGTGGCCGGCGCCGGCCACCGCCAGGCTGGCGATCAGCGCGCAGGTCAGCCCCAGCTTGAAGGATGGGCGGAAAAAGTCCGGATTGCTATGCCGCAACAGATGATAAGCGCTGATGGCCATGATGAATACGCCGGCGGTGGCCAGGCCCGACAGCAGAACATGGGGGAATTGGTTCCAAACATAGGGGTTGGCCAGCACCGCGCCGAAATCGGTCATTTCCGCCCGGCCGTTCCGGATGGCGTAGCCCACCGGATTTTGCATAAAAGAGTTCGCCACCAGTATCCACAAGGCCGACAAGTTGGAAGCGAACGCCACGATCCAAATGGCGGCGGCGTGGAGCGTTTTGGACAATCGCTCCCAGCCGAAAACCCACAAGCCGATGAAGGTGGATTCCAGATAAAAGGCGCTTAAAGCTTCCAAAGCAAGCGGCGCCCCGAAGATATCGCCCATAAACCGGGAATATTCCGACCAGTTCATGCCGAACTGGAACTCCTGCACCAGGCCGGTAACAACGCCCAGCGCAAAATTGATGAGAAACAGCTTTCCCCAGAACTGAGCCATCTTCTTGTACAATTCATTCCCGGTCCGGACATACATCGTTTCCATCACCGCCAGGAGAATGGATAATCCCAAGGTAAGCGGGACGAACAAGAAGTGATAGGTGGACGTTATTCCAAATTGCCACCTGGCTAACAACACTTCACCCATGTTTTTTCCTCCTCCCTACTCCCGATAATGCGACCGCTGCTCCCGGTCGACGCGTTCCCTGGCCAACGCACCAAAATTGGTGCTCTTCAGTCCTTCGATCAATTGATCCTGAAGCCGCCCCAATGTCGCATGGACGGGACATTCCTCCGTACAATGCTTGTTGCAGGAGTTCCGCTCACCGAGACAACGGTGAATGGCGAGTTCTCCCTCCATTGCCACTATTACGTCATATAAAGAAATCTCCTCGGCGGGTTTCGCCAGGCTAAACCCGCCCCCTGTTCCCCGGTGGGAAGAAACGATTCCCGCCTTGCTCAGCATATGCATGATTTTCAGGACGAATCTGGGCGGTATCATCTGCTGCCCGGCCATCGCGGCGCCTGTCACCACGCATCCGGCAGGCAACGACGCCATATGCAGAACCGCGCGGAAGGCGTAATCCGTCGATTGGTTCAGTTGCACTGTCCCACCCCAAATCAATACTATTCCGGTATAGTATACTTTATATTTATTTTACCTGGAATAATTTGTCCCTGTCAATAAAAAACATGACCCCGCCCTAAAACGGACGGGGTTAGCGCCGGCACCGGTGTCATTCCTTTCCGGCGCTGGACGCGATGCGCCGGTCGATAATCCTGAAGTCCTTGATCTGATTGCCCAGGCTTTCGGTCCTGTCGATCGCCAGCAAGAGGTTTCCGTTCCGGATGTTGACGCCGAGTTCGGGATAAGCGGCAAACAGAGCCTGCCGCACGGCATCTTCCCTGACGTCTTTTCCTTCTACCCGAATCTTCAGCCTATCCGCCAGATCGACTTTGTCCACTTCCAGAAGAATGCGCCCCGTCGAGCCGGAAATCCCGGCTATGGCTTCGGCCATGACCCGGCCGAAAAGGTTCATATCGCCGGCTACGATCATGTCATCCGCGCGCCCCATGAACTGAATCGCGTTTAGCGGCAGCCAGCAGCCGCACCGGACCCATCTCGCCCGGTCTCCCGACCGGTACCGGATCAGCGGCATCCCCTCCCGCCGGATTGTTGTAAATACCAATTCTCCTTCTTCAGCCGGCAAGCCGTTTCCGGCGCGATGATTTCCGTGACAAGGTGCAGATCATTCAAATGCAAGGCCCTGCAGCCGGGAAGGGCTATGGTTTGCGCGCTGCCGATCTCCGTCGACCCGAAACTATCATATATTTCGGCTTTCCAATACTCGCTGAACCGCCGTTTATGCTCCTCAGTCACCAGTTCACCGGCCAGCCAAATCGTGTCGATCGCCGGCCGGAACCCGCAGCTTTCGGCTTCCCGCGTAAGGGCCGTCATATAAGACGGCGATGAAAAAATCACGTTGGGATTGAATCGCTTCATCCATACGACAGTCTCCCCGGGATCATCGGCCCCTACGGGCAGGGACAGTCCGCCGGCCCTTTCGACAGCCCGCTGGACACTGGCGGAGCCAATCCACAAACCGTGGCTGAGCGGCAAAGCGATCAGGGCGACGAGGTTTCCCGGATGAACGGCCCGGACGGCTACCGCAAAGAGGTTGGACAGCGTCTGCATTTCCCGGAACGTGTAATACACCCGCTTGGGTTCGCCGGTCGTCCCCGACGTGGTGAAAACTGCCGATAATTTGTCCTCGGGCACACATAAAAAATCACGCCATTGCCGGATATCCTGCGACGTAGTAAAGGGGATCTTGCGCAGGTCGGACAACCCGGCGATATCCTCAGGCCGAAGGCCGGCCCCGCTAAACAGCCGCCGGTAAAAGGGAGAGCGTCCATAAACATATCGTACGGCATCCCGCAGGCGCTGGGTCTGAATTTCTTCGATCACCGCGGCGGTAAGTCCGCGCTGCATCAGCCGGTTGAGCACGCCCCCGATTCGCCGGGGAAGCGTCGGCGAGCAATTCCGCGTTTCGAATTTTCTTATGGCGCTATCCAGTACTTTGAACAGCAATTATATCCCTTCCTCCGTCGGCAAGTGGGTGCAAAGCGAGCCACGCTCTAGTTTTTTCCCCTGTTGTCCGCCTTATTCATCCCGGTGGAATAGTCCCCACGCTCTTAACAGATACTGTAGGCAAGACCAGTTTTTGTTAAGAAGGGGCTCCGATGTACATTATTTTTGCCAAGGCCTTCCTCACGGGCCTTATATTATCTGTCCCCATCGGTCCGGTCAACATCTTGTGCATACGCCGGACGCTGCTGAAAGGAAAATGGGCCGGCTTCGTTTCGGGCTTGGGCGCGGCAACTGCCGACGCTTTGTACGCATTTGCGGCAGTCGTCGGTCTCAGTATCCTGATCAACTTCGTTATCCGGGAGGAAGCCGTCCTCCGTTGGGCCGGCGGTATCTTTTTCATTGCCTTGGGAGTTAAAACCTTTTCCGCCCCTGCCGATTTCACGGCTGCGGCGAATGACGAGCAAAGCCTTTACCGCTCGTATGTTTCCGCGCTGTTGATTACGCTGGCCAACCCGCTCGCCGTCCTATCGATTCTGGCAGTATTCGCTTTTATCCGCTTAACCGAATCCGGCACCGACGCTGCGAGTGTAACAGCGGCCGTACTGGGCGTATTTCTTGGTTCGGCCCTATGGTGGTTGGTTTTGAGCAACCTTGTGGGTCTGTTCCAGCATAAGATCACTCCGGGAAAAATACGCACCGTCAATCGTTTTTCGGGGCTCCTGATGATGCTGCTGGGCGCTGTTCCCATCTTGCTTGCACTTTAACCGCGGCTCGGCCCCGCCTTGGCGCAAACGAAAGCAGGCTTTCCTATTGGGACAGCCTGCTTTCATCTTACACAATATCCTCCGCCCGGCCGGAAACTTTCCACCCAACCGTTAGGGTTGTTTACTCCTCACGATGAACCGGCAACAGCAATCGCCGCTGGTTTTGCACAGCGGCCTTTCGAACTCGGCGTTGAAGCCCTCGTACAATACGCCATCGATCTCGCAATAGATGGCGCCGAGTTCCCGGTCGCCCAAGCCCCTCCACATATCCTCCATCGGGCAATAGGTGACGTCGCCGGGATTCGCCGGGTCCCTTTCCCAGGAAATCCCCGGCATATCCCGGACCAGGGCATAGGTCTCCGCAGTGATCGCCAGGCCCCGTTCCCGGGCTTCTTCCCGCATAGAGGCCACCCGGGCCTCGCCAAACTTGGTTATGGCGGCCCGTACGGCCGCTTTCCCATCTTTTTCGCCCAGCCGGTCGACCATTTCCTGGGCCATGAAGAGATATAGCTCCGCCATGAGCTTCGCCATCCGGCCCACCGGCTCATCGGTGCTTCGTATCTTTGCCACGGTAACGCCTCCTTAACAATACGGCGGCACTACTCCGCCTTCTTGCCCACTTCTTCCATCCGGACCTTTCCCGCCTCCACGGCATCCATGACGATCCCCCTGAAACCGCCCTGCTCCAGGGCCCTGACCCCGGCAATCGTCGCTCCGCCGGGAGAACAGACATTATCCTTGAGTCTCCCCGGATGCTCGCCGGTCTCGAGAACCATCTTCGCGGCCCCCATAACGGTTTGGGCAGCCAGAGCCTGGGCCATTTCCCGGGAAAGTCCCATTTCGACCCCTCCGTCCGCCAGGGCTTCAATGAACATATACACATAGGCCGGTCCGGTGCCGCTGACCGAAGTGATCGGGTCAATCAGATGCTCCGGCACCACATAGGCAATCCCCAAAGCCTCGAAGATTTGCAGCGCCAAACGGCCGTGCTCCTGGGTGGCCCGCTGCCCCAGGGCGACGCCGGACGCCCCGATGTTGACCAGCATCGGCGTGTTGGGGATGACCCGGACGACCGGGATTCCCGGCACATACTTTTCAATAGCCGTGGTTTTTGCGCCTCCGACGATGGAGATAATCAGCTTGTCGCCTGTCCAGGAGATATCCTTCAGGTATTCCATTACTTCCTTGAGGACCTGGGGCTTGACGGCGAGAACGATAATATCGCAGTTTTCCGCCAGGTACGCATAGCCGGTATTTCTGTCGCTCCTGGACTGGGTGACCTGAAATTTGTCCTTCAGATACTGCAGCCGCGAAGCCAATATATCCATTACATGGATATCCTGCGCTACGCACAAACCGGCTTTCAGCAGCCCGCGGATGATGGCTTCCCCCATCTGCCCGCCGCCGATAAACCCTATTTTCCTGCCCAAACGTTCCACATCGGTTTCCTCCTTTGATGCTAACTGCCGCAGCAATTGCTCTGATGAATCACCATACCCTTATTATAATGGCCTGTCCGGTTTCCGGCAGTATTTTTCAGGAAATTTCCAGGAAAATCTCCAATTGACCGAAGTCGTCGAAAACCGGAACCTCCAGAGTCTTCAGCCGCGCTCCGCTTTGATGCCCGGTGGACAGGAGGACGCATGCGCAGCCGATGGCGCTGGCTACTTCATAGTCATGGACCGTGTCCCCCACGAGGATGATGGTTGACAAGTCCAGTTCCTTGTCCGCCATCCACGCCCGGGCCAGCTCGACTTTTCCGGCGGCGTGGCAGTTGTCGAGCCCCAGCAGTTCCCGGAAATAATGGCGAATCCCGAAAAAGGCGACCTGCTGCTCCAAAAAAGTTTGTTCCGTCGCCGAAAGGATAATCTGGCTAAGCCCTGCCTGCCGGCAACTTTCCAGGGCGCCAAGCGCGCCCTCGCTGAGCCTGGCCTGGAAACACTGTTGCTGATAGGCAAAAATATACTCCAGGGAAATATCCTCGAAGGGCTCGACCCGAAAATCAAAGCCGAGCCGTTTATAATAATCCTTCACCGGAAAGCCGAACACGCTGCAATACTTTTCCCTGCTGAGGGGCGGAAGGGCCCGTCTGTTCAGAATCCGGTTCATAATATCCACACAGATATCCTTGTCGTCCAAGAGAGTTCCATTCCAATCCCAGATGATCTGCCGGTATCGCATCATCGCTCCCCCTGGCGGTTATGTTTATACAACCTATTATAGCAAGCCCGCCCTTGTACGCCAACCCTCATTCCGGACCGCCCCCGCAGCCGCCTCTTCCCCGGGCCCCGCGGACAAGCAAAGGACACAACCGTCAGCCGGCGTGTCCTTATGCTCTAGGATATTTGGTATTTCTGCAGTTTCTGGTAAAACCCGGACCGGTGAATTCCAAGAAGCTTGGCCGCCTTGGTCCGGTTGCCTCCCGCCGCCTCCAGGGCCCGCAGGATGGCCTGCCGTTCCGCGCTGACCATCACTCCGGCGAGATCGCTCATCGCCGCGTCGCTCTCGCTACTGCCGGCTTTATTCAGCTTTTTCAACAGCGGCGGCAAATGCCGGGGCTGGATGTTGACGTCGTCGTCCATCAGGTTTACGGCCCGTTCCAGAATATTTTCCAGCTCCCGGACATTTCCGGGCCAATTATATTCAAGGAGAATCTGCATCGCCTCGGGGGAAACATCTTCCGCGCCATAGGGGTACTGATTATTGATTTTTCTGAGCAAAGCCGCGCACAAGAGCGGAATGTCCTCCTTGCGCTCCCTAAGCGGCGGAATGGACAAAGTCATGACATTCAGGCGGTAAAATAAATCCTGCCGGAATTGGCCTTTTTCAATCATGGTTTCCAAGTCCCGGTTGGTGGCGGCAATCACCCGGACGTCGATCTTGATCGTCTTGGTTCCGCCGACCCGTTCAATTTCCCGCTCCTGAAGCACGCGCAGCAGCTTGGCCTGCATCGCCATGGACATATCGCCGATTTCATCGAGAAAGATCGTCCCGCCGCTGGCCAGCTCAAATTTCCCGGGTTTTCCGCCCTTTCGCGCTCCGGTGAAGGCTCCCTCCTCGTATCCGAAAAGCTCCGATTCCAATAGATTTTCCGGCACTGCGGCGCAGTTCACCTTGATAAAAGGAGCGTGCTGGCGGGGGCCGGCGTTATGAACGGCGTTGGCGAATACCTCCTTGCCGGTGCCGCTTTCGCCCAGCACCAGGACCGTCGACGTCCCCTTCGCCGCCTTCGCGGCAATGGTTTTCAGCCATTCCATCTTGTCGCTGGTGCCGATGATCGTCTCAATCCGGTACCGGCCGCCCCGGACTTTTGACAGCTCTTCTTTATAGTACTCCAGTTCGGATTGCAAGTCATTCAATTTTCTGGCCAGCACTTTAAAGTCTTTGATGTCCTTAAACAATACTTTGCCTACGGCGCCCACCACTTCCCCCTCTTTGATAATGGGAATGCGGGTGACCACGACGTTATTTTCATTAATGCGCTGCACTTCGGCGATTTCCGGTTTGCCGGTCTGGGCGACAATATGCATGCGGGTGTTGGGAATGACGTCAACCACGTGTTTCCCGATCATCTCCCGGGCGTCGACGCCGATAAATTCCCCGTAGGATTGATTCATCATCGTCACCGTGCCGTCTCTGTCCACCACGACGATGCCTTCAAAAATGCTTTCGATAGCCGATTCCAGGGTGCTTTTCAGCTTTTTGACATTTTCCAGTTCGGCGGCGGTCTTCTGCACGTCGGTCACGTCCTGGAAAAAGGCGACGGCGCCCATGATTTTCTTTCCCTTCAGAATGGGGGAACGGTTGGTGACAACCTCGCAATTCCCCAGATTCTGCCGCCGGTTCAATTCGGAAACCCCCAGGTTCAGGACCCGCTGCAGCCCTGAATTGGGGATAACCTCCTCCACATGCCGCCCGAGGACCGTTTCGGCCTTCAGACCGGTGATTTCTTCGGCGGCGGGATTGAACAGCGTAACGACATTCTCCGCGTTTACCGCGATGACTCCCCCGAGAACCGAGTCCAGCACCGCCTGAAATTCCTCGGCCAGGAACAGCGACTGCTCGGACAGGTATTTGACAAGATCGATCCGGTTGATGATGCCGACCGGCCGCCTTTGCCCGTCAACCACCGGAAAGCAGCTGTATTGGTAGATTTCCTTGCGTTGCTGCAACTGGCTGACCGTCATATCCGCCTTCAGACAAAACACATCCCGGACCATCACCGCGCCGACCGGCCGGTCCAGCAGACTGCGGTCCGCCAATACGCCGACAAGTTGAGACTTCGTAACCAGCCCCACCAGTTTTCCCTCGTCGTCGACAACCGGCGCGCCGTTGATCCGGGTATCGCAAAAGAGCTTCGCCGCCTCCTCCGCTGTCATGCCGGGCTTGAGAACAACGACACGGGTACTCATCAAATCATTAAAGCGCATGGCATCCTCCATCCAGGCAGTGTGCCGATTTTCGGACATCGATCCAGGGGTCTCGCCTTATCCGGCGGCGGGAGTCTTACAGGGTGCAGGCGCCGTCCACGCTGAGAACCGTTCCGTTGATGAACCGGGCGTCGTCGGAGGCGAGGAAGGCGAAAGCGGCGGCAATTTCCTCCGGTTCGCCCAGACGGCCTGCCGGAACTTTCACCAGGATCTTTTCCTTCAATACCTGCTCGGGAATCTTTTTGACCATTTCGGTTCCGATAAAGCCGGGGGCCACGCAGTTGAACCTGAGACCATTCTTGGCCATTTCCTTGGCCCAGGATTTGGTCATGCCGATGACGCCCCATTTCGTAGCCGCATAATTGGTTTGTCCCAGGTTTCCGTATATTCCGACCACCGAGGAGCTCGTCAGCACCACGCCCGACTTTTGCTCCAGCATATGCGGCACCACCGCCGCCGTACAATGGAAGACTCCGGTAAGGTTGACCGCGATGACATCATTCCAGGCCTCGGCCGTCATCTTCTTCATCATCGCGTCTTTAGTGATTCCCGCGTTATTTATCAAAACGTCGACCCGGCCAAAAGCCGCCACCGCCTTGTCAACCATCGCTTTCACGCTTGCCGGATCGGTAACGTCGACTTGAACGCAAAGACCCTCGGCGCCCTTGGCCTTAACCTCCGCCAGCGCCGCCGAGCCGTCCGCGAAGTCCGCCACCACCACTTTGGCGCCTTCCTCGGCGAAACGCAGGGCTGTGGCCTTGCCGATGCCGTTGGCCGCCCCGGTAATAATAACCACTTTGTTCTGTAAGCCTTTCATGTCCATTCCTCCATCGCGTTTTTATCTCCTGGCCCGTCTGTGCGGAGACATTCTCAAGAGATGCAATATTCATGCCAGCTTTGTCCGCCTGCGCGCGGCAGGCGAAAAACAAGGAGGACAGGCCGCTTGGGAGGGCGGACTTCTTCCACCCCGCCCTCCCAGCGTCTATCCTCCTGTACACCTTGTCTAGCAAACAGGACACCCAGGCCCAGTTGTCTATTTTTTCATGACCGTAGCTTTGCCGGCGGTCACCACCACTCCGTCCTGGTTGGTCACGGTCGTCAATAACACGATCCGGCGTTTTTCATCGAGCTTTTCCTGGACTTCCACCCGGGCGGTAAGCGTGTCGCCGATTTTCACCGGCGCCTTGAATACGAGCTCCTGTCCGAGATAAATGGTATTGGCGCCGGGAAGGGCCGTCCCGAGCACCGCGGAAATGAAGCCTGCCGACAGCATCCCGTGGGCGATGCGGCCCTTGAACATCGTGGTCTTCGCATACTCGTCATTGACATGGACCGGATTAAAATCCCCGGTGATCCCGGCGAAAGAATACACGTCATACTCGGTCACCGTCTTGGACATCTCCGCATGGTCGCCGATCTTTATCTCTTCATACCGTACGTCCTGGATCATCGTTCATCTCTCCTTTTCGCAACTTCTAGGCTTGCTTTTGTTTTTTCACCGCCTCCGTCAGCAGCGGCAATATTTCCAGCACATCACCCACAATCCCGTAGTCGGCAATTTTGAAGATGGGGGCGTCCGAGTCGCGGTTGATCGCGATCACCACATCGGAAGAGGACATGCCGGCGAGATGCTGGATGGCTCCCGATATGCCGCAGGCGACGTACACTTTCGGGCCTACGGTCTTTCCCGTCTGCCCGACCTGGTGCAGAGCCGGCTTCCAGCCCGCATCCACCGCAGCCCGGGATGCCCCGACGGACCCGCCGAACGCTTCGGCCAGTTCTTCCACCAGCCGGAAATTCTCGGGCTTGCCCATCCCCCGTCCGCCGGAAACGATGACCTCCGCCTCCTCCAGATTGCAGGAGGTGGTGCATACCCTCAGAAAACCCACTACCTTGGTGCGGATATCTTCGGCTTGTACCGTCGAGGCCACCCGGATGATTTCCCCCGACCTGCCGAAGTCCTGGACCGGACGTTTGAAAACCTTCGGACGCACCGTGCCCATTTGCGGCCGATGCTCGGGGCAAAGAATGGTGGCCATAATATTGCCGCCGAAAGCGGGGCGGGTCCAGGCGACGAGCCCCGTCTCAGGATCGACGCCGAGACTGGTGCAATCGGCCGTCAGGCCGGTTCCCACCCGGCAGGCCACGCGCGGCCCGAGATCCCGCCCGTCATTGGTGGCTCCCAGCAGAACTACGTTTGGTTTATAATTCGCAATTAAGTCTATCATAATACGGGTATAAGCATCGGTATGGTAGTGGCCGCACAAAGGCTCCTCCACCAGGTAAACCTTATCGGCGCCGCTGGCGAATACTTCCTTGGCCAAAGGCTCCACATCCCGGCCGATGATTACCCCGGCGAGCTCCTGCCCCATTGCATCGGCCAGCTTGCGGCCTTCGCCGAGGAGTTCATGGGACACGGACCGGATCTGGCCCGCCATTTGTTCAATGAACACCCAGATACCCCGATAATCCTCTTTGTTCGTCTTGAACTGCTTTTCCTCCTGCTCGCGCACAATAGCGGCGGCGGGACAAGCGTCCACGCAGGCTCCGCAGACCGTGCAAGCTTCGGTAATGAACGCTTTGCCGTCCTCCATGACGATTGCCCCGAAAGGGCAGGCCGACACGCAGGCGCTACAGCCGACGCAGGCTTCTGCAACAACTTTTACAGCCATGGTATATCCCCCTTGTTACACGATCTTGGCTTCCGACAATTTTTGAACCAGAGCGGCGACAGCTTCCGACGCGGTTGCGGCCTCAATCACTTCCCCCTGTTTGCGCTGCTCAGGGGTGAAAATCCGCCGGACCTGGGTCGGCGAGCCTTTTAACCCGAGCCTTTCCGGCTCGACTTCCAGGTCGCTCAGCGTCCATGCGGGGATTTCGGCCCGGTTGGCCCGCATGGTTCCTTTGACGGTCGGCATCCGCGGATCGTTGATGGACTTGACCACCGTCAGGAGAACCGGCATAGAAACCTCGATGACCTCATAGCCCTCTTCGTGCTCCCGCTCCACCCGGACGGCCTCGTCCGCCACATCGATCTTGGCCACATAGGTGACCTGCGGGATACCGAGATGTTCCGCCATCTCGGGGCCGACCTGGGCCGTATCGCCGTCGATCGCCTGCTTGCCGCAGAGAATAATATCAAACCGGCCGAGCTTTTTTACCGCAGCCGCCAGAGTATAGCTGGTGGCCAGCGTATCGGCGCCGCCGAAGGCGCGGTCGCTGATCAGCACCGCCTGGTCGGCCCCCATGGCCAGACATTCCTTCAGCGCGTCTTTGGCCTGCGGCGGGCCCATCGAAAGGACGGTTACCCGTCCGCCCTGCTTTTCCTTGATTTGCAAAGCCGCCTCCAGCGCGTTCTTGTCAAAGGGATTGACAATGCTGGGCACGCCCTGGCGCACGAGGGTATTGGTCTGCGGGTCGATTTTTACTTCCGTTGTATCAGGCACTTGCTTGATGCAAACCACAATTTCCACTGCTGTTTTCCTCCCGACTCCCGTTCGTTTTGACTGTGAAACCTACCGCAGCAATGCTCCGGATATGACCATGCGCTGAACCTGGTTCGTGCCTTCATAAATCTGGGTGATCTTCGCATCGCGCATCAGCCGCTCGACAGGATACTCGCTGCTGTAGCCGTAGCCTCCGAAAATCTGGACCGCGTCGGTGGCGACTTCCATAGCGGCATCGGAAGCCACCAGCTTGGCCATGGCGGCCTCCTTGCCGTAGGGCTGCCCCGCATCCTTCAGCCAGGCTGCCCGGTACACCAGCAAACGCGCCGAATCCACCTTAGCCGCCATATCGGCGAGCATAAAAGCAATGGCCTGGTTGGCGGCGATCGGCTTGCCAAACTGAACCCGCTCTTTGGAATACCGCACCGCGTGGTCGAGCGCAGCCTGGGCAATCCCGAGGGCCTGAGCCGCAACGCCGATCCGTCCGCCGTCGAGGGTCGCCATGGCGATCTTGAACCCGTCGCCCTCCTTGCCCAGCAGGTTGTCCTTGGGAACCTTCACGTCCTGGAAAATCAGCTCCATGGTAATCGAGGAATGAATGCCCATTTTATGCTCGCGCTTGCCGAAAGTAAAGCCGGGCATGCCCTTTTCCAGGATGAAGGCCGATATGCCCTTCACGCCTTTTGCTTTGTCGGTCATGGCAAACACCACGTACGTCTCTGCTTCGCCGCCGTTGGTTATGAAGATTTTGCTGCCGTTCAGCACATAATGATCGCCGTCCAGCACGGCGGTCGTCTGTTGCCCGGCGGCGTCCGTGCCGGCGTTGGGCTCGGTGAGGCCGAAGGCCCCCAGGTGCCGGCCTTCCAGAATCGGCCGGAGATACTTTTCCTTTTGGGACTCGGTGCCATAGGCGTAGATCGGCCAGGCGCACAGGGACACCGTGGCGGAAAGGGTGATTCCCACGCCGTCGTCCACTTTGGAAATTTCCTCGACCGCTAAAATATAGCTGAGGTAATCGCCGTCGGCGCCGCCGTACTTTTCAGGAAAGCATATGCCGTTAAGACCCAGTTCCCCCATCGCGTCCGCCAGGGCACGATCGAATTTATGAGCCTCGTCGCGTTCCTGAACCCCGGGGGCGAGATCCTTTTCGGCAAATTCCCGGGCCATTTTCTGGATCATTTTCTGATCTTCGGTTAAACCAAAATACATTGTCTTTTCCTCCTTTAATTGGGTTCCCAGCGATTGTGAAATAAATCACTTTTATCTTCCAGAATGAGTGCCCAAGATTTTCCCGGGCACTCATTCTGAAGTTTCCTGCCCTATATCCGCTCAACAATCGTGGCGACACCCTGGCCGCCGCCGATGCAAAGCGTTGCCAGTCCCAGTCTGGCGCTCCGCTGCCGCATGGCGTGAAGCAATGTGACCAAAATCCGTGCGCCGCTTGCCCCGATGGGGTGCCCCAGGGCGATGGCCCCGCCATGAACATTAACGCGCTCCTTCCGGAAGCCCAGTTCTTTGCCCACCGCCAGAAATTGCGCGGCAAAGGCTTCATTGGCCTCAATCAGGTCGATATCCCCGACGGACAATCCGGCCTTTGCCAAAGCTTTCCGCGTTGCCGGCACGGGCCCCATCCCCATGATCGACGGATCAACCCCCGCCGAAGCATATGCGCGGATCCGGGCCAGCGGCTTAATCCCCAAAGCTTCGGCCTTGCCGGCTGACATGACGACCAGCGCCGCGGCGCCGTCGTTGATTCCGGAAGCATTGCCCGCCGTAACCGTGCCGTCTTTCTTGAAAGCGGGTTTTAAGCTGTTCAGAATCTCATCCGTTGTCCCTGTCTTCGGGTATTCATCGGTGTCGAACACCACGTCGCCTTTTTTTCCGCGGACGGCGACCGGCACGATTTCCTGCCGGAAAGCGCCGCCGGCGATGGCGGCCGCGGCCTTCGTCTGTGATTCATAGGCCAGACGGTCCTGATCCTCGCGGGTTATTCCATGCAGAGCCGCCACATTCTCGGCGGTAATCCCCATGTGATAATCATGAAACGCGCACCACAGCCCGTCGGTAATCATGCTGTCGATCACCCGGCCATGGCCCATCCGGTAGCCGGTGCGGGCCTTGTCCAGAAGATACGGAGCGTTGCTCATGCTCTCCATGCCTCCGGCGACAATCACCTCGGCGTCGCCGGCCAGGATGGCCTGCGCGGCCAGATTAACGGCTTTAAGGCCGGACCCGCACACCTTATTGATCGTCAGCGCCGGAACTTCCTTCGGAATTCCGCCCCGCACCGCAGCTTGCCTGGCGGGGTTTTGCCCGATGCCGGCCTGAAGCACGTTGCCCATAATGGCCTCGTCCACCTGATCCCCTTCAATGCCGGCCCGCCGAAGAGCCTCCCCGATCACCAGGCTGCCCAGCTCAACCGCCGAAACGCCGGCCAATGCTCCATTGAAACTGCCGATCGCTGTACGAACGGCGCTGACAATAACTGCCTCTTTCACACCATCACTCCTTCTTATGCTTGCTCACCAGCCGCAGAACTCAAAGCATTCCCACTCAGCGGCCTACAGAGTCAACCCCATTTGCTCGTTCCGGAAAATTCGCTCAGCCATCAATTTCAGATCTTTGGACACAATAGGCTTAAAGTCCATCATGGCGAGGATGTCTTTTTCCAGGTCAACGCCCGGGGCAATTTCGGTCAGTACGACCCCTTCCTGAGTCAGTTCGAAGACCGCCCGTTCGGTAATGTACAAAACCGGCTGCTTGACCTTGCGGGCATATTCGCCGCTGAAGGTTATCTGCTCCACTTGTTCCAGGAACTTTCTGGCTTTGCCTTCGTTGGTGATTGTCAGCCTGCCTCCGGCCACCTCGACCTTCAGGCCTCCGGCGGTGAAGGTGCCGCAGAAAATAACTCGCTTGGCATTCTGGGTAATGTTGATAAACCCGCCGCAGCCGGCCACTCTGCCTTTGAACTTGCTGACATTGATATTGCCGTTCCGGTCGGTCTCAGCCAGACCGAGAAACGCCAGATCAAGACCGCCGCCGTCATAAAAGTCGAACTGATAGGGCTGATCCAAAATGGCCTCGGCGTTGGTGGCCGCTCCAAAGCTCAACCCGCCGGCAGGGACTCCGCCGACGGGGCCCGCCTCGACCGTCAGCGTCAGGCTGTGGCCGATTCCTTCCTCATTCGCCACCATGGCTACTCCTTCCGGCACGCCGATGCCCAGGTTGACAATAGCGTCCGGAATAAGCTCCATCGCTGCCCGGCGGGCAATTACCTTGCGCTCGTCCAGCGGCATCGGCGCCAGAGCCGACAGGGGCACCCGGATTTCCCCGGAATAGGCCGGGTTGTACTGTTCGCCAAAGGTTTGCATATGCTGAGCCGGGTCGCTTGCCACCACAACATAGTCGACGATAATCCCCGGCACCTTCACCTGCATGGGCTTCAGCGACCCGTTGGCCACCACCCGTTCTACCTGGACAATGACAATGCCGCCCGAAGACTTTGCAGCCTGGGCTATCGACAATATTTCAAGCGAAACCGCCTCATGCTCAATGGATATATTGCCTTTTTCATCCGCCGAAGTTCCCCGGATAATGGCTACGTCCACCGGGAAAGGCTTGTACCACAGCCACTCCTCGCCCGCCAGTCCGATGACTTCAACCAAATCCTCCCGGGTTGCCGGGCTGATTTTGCCTCCCTCCACGCGCGGGTCCACAAACGTATTGAGACCTACCTTGGTGACTACCCCCGGCTTGTGTCCCGCGATGCTGCGGAACCAATGGGCCAGCGTCCCCTGCGGGAAATTGTAGGCCTCGATCTTGTTCTCCACGGCCAGTTTCCCAAGCTTGGGAGCCAGGTTCCAGTGACCGCCGATCACCCGCTTGACCAGGCCCTCATGCCCCAAATGATTGAGACCGCGGTCTTTGCCGTCCCCTTGTCCGGCACAGTACATCAAGGTCAGGTCGCGCGGCAAACCTTCACTGACGAAACGCTCCTCCAGGGCGGCGGTGACGCATTCCGGATGGCCGTTGCCGACAAAACCGCTTGTTGCAATGGTAGCCCCGTCTTTTATCAGCTTGGCAGCTTCAAGTGCGGAAATAAACTTGGCCACATCTTCACTTCCTTTTTGGTCTACTTTTGATCTACAGGAAATGCTCGTGCAAATTCCGTGCCAACTGCCAATATCCTTATATCTCCCCGCGCCGGCCCTAGGAGCTTTGGCCCGTCGGATTCCTTCGTCCTAGACACAATGTCTATCTTCTTATACGGTTTGTCTATCTTTATGGACGCCGTTATTCCCCTTTCGGTCTCCGCGAAATGCGAACACCGCTATGCAGGAGTGTACCCCCAACCCCTTACAGCCTGACTTCCATAACCTTCGGCCTGTTCTCCGCAACTCACCGAACCCCACTTCCCGGCATTGGCACGCAACTTGCTAAATAGTAATGCGGCACAACACATCCCGGCAACCTTGATCCTCGTATGGAGGTGGAGAAAAGGCATTCCATGTTGTTTATCCGGAGCACCAACAAAACATTTAGGAGGTAAAAACTCATTATGGAAGTAATCGGCATCCTTCTTAGTTTATTTCTGCTCATGTTTTTTGCCTACAGGGGCTTTTCCGTCATCCTGTTCGCCCCCGTCTTCGCACTGCTTGCCGCGTCGCTGTCCGGGCTGGCGCTCATGCCGGCCTACACGGAATTGTTCATGGCCAAAGCGGTGACCTACATTAAATCCTTCTTCCCGGTCTTTCTGCTCGGCGCCGTTTTCGGCAAGGTAATGGAAGACACCGGCCTGGCCAAAGGCATCGCCAGAGCCATCATCCAAGGCCTGGGCAAAGAGCGGGCGATCCTCGCCGTGGTACTGTCCGGCGCGGTTCTGACCTATGGCGGCGTAAGCCTATTCGTCGTGGTCTTCGCCGTGTATCCCTTTGCCACGGCCCTGTTCCGGGAAGCGGACATTCCCAAACGTCTTATCCCCGGGGCCATTGCCCTCGGCGCCTTCACTTTTACCATGGACTCCTTCCCCGGCACCCCGCAAATCCAAAACCTGATCCCCACGAACTTTTTCGGCACAAACATTTACGCCGCGCCAGTCAGCGGCCTGCTGGGCGGCCTTGCGATCCTGGCCCTGGGTCTGACCTATCTGGACCGGCGGCGGAAAGCCGCCCTGGCGGCCGGCGAAGGCTACGGCAACCACACCATCAACGAGCCTGAAATCAAAGACGAAGCCGCGCTGCCGCACTGGGCCATTTCCGTGCTCCCGCTACTCACCGTCCTGGTCGTCAACTTCGTCTGCACCCAGCTCTTTAATTGGGATCCCAACCTGTTGGCGCCTTTCCAGGCGATGAAGCTTCCCCTGGTCGCTGCGTCCGTTAAAAACGTCATCAGCATCTGGGCCTTAATCATCGCCCTGGTCAGCGGCATTATTCTGGCGATTGCCTTAGGCTTCAACCGCCTGAACTCGGGCGGCCTCGCCAAGGCGCTCAACGCCGGGGCCATCGGCTCGCTGCTGGCCATTATGAACACCGCTTCCGAGGTTGGCTATGGCAATGTTATTGCTTCCCTAAACGGCTTTAAATCCATTTCATCCGCTTTGCTGGGGATCAAAATCGGCGGCTCGCCCCTCGTCTCGGAAGCCGTCAGTGTCACGACCCTGGCCGGCGTTACCGGCTCGGCCTCCGGCGGTATGTCCATCGCCCTCGACCTCATGGCGAAAGACTGGCTGGCCTGGGCAAACTCGATCGGCATGTCCCCTGAAATCCTCCACCGCGTAGCCTCCATGGCCTCCGGCGGCATGGACACCCTGCCCCACAACGGCGCAGTCATCACCCTCCTCGCCGTCTGCGGCCTCACCCACCGCGATTCCTACCGCGATATCTTCACCCTCACCGTCATCAAAACCATCATGGTCTTCGGCGTCATCCTCTTCCACACCCTTACCGGCATTCTGTAAGCTCCCCCAGATCCTGTTGCCCAGGTGAAACTCCGGACAAAACAGCGCAAAGAGACCCTCATTCTGTGATGAGGGTCTCTTCCTATTCTCCCGTCTACGTTACCGACCATCGCCTACATCATCCGAAGCGGCCTCCCCTACTCTGAACCCACGAGGAACAGCTCCCGTCTACGATGCCGACCATCGCCTACACCCATCGTAACGGTCCTCCTGCCTTGACGCCAGAAGGAACAGGGACTCAATCCAAGCGACGCCAGTCTCCCGTCTGCGTTACCGACCATCGCCTACCACCATCGAAACGGCCTCTCCTACCTTTATAATCACGAGGAACAGGGACTCAATCCAAGCGACGCCAGTCGCCTCCTTCGTTCCCTCCGTCCCCCCACTCCCACGCCTCCTCCGTATCCTCTGTCCCTCTCCACGCCGCCCCCACTCCCACGCCTCCCTCCGTCCCTCTCCACGTCCCGCACATACCCACACAAACACAAAAAAAGCACTTGCGCAAGCAAGTGCCTTTTCCTCAATC
>DLGF01000005.1:167615-167775 GCA_002482545.1 Sporomusaceae bacterium UBA7701 | reverse complement strand
ACTAGCTAATCAGACGCAGACCCTTCTTCTAACGATAGCTTTCACGAAGAGGCCATCTTTCCTCAGAACAATATGCATTCTCCTGAGCTTATTCGGTATTAGCACCGCTTTCGCGCTGTTGTCCCCATTTAGAAGGTAGGTTGTCTACGCGTTACTCACC
>DLGF01000005.1:0-167450 GCA_002482545.1 Sporomusaceae bacterium UBA7701 | reverse complement strand
TGTTCAGTTTTCAGAGAACACTTTGCCGCTGCTTTTTTTCAGCGACGTTTGATAGCTTACCAGCTTCTTCAGCTTCTGTCAAGCTATCTTTTCTTGCCTACTTTGCCGCGCTTGCCTGCTGGAGTTTTCATCCAGTTCGGCGACAGGCGACTTTTATATATTAACACAACTCTTTCGTTATGTCAACATGTTATTTCCTGGGTCACTTGCCGCTCATTGGCGACTTTGCTATAGTACCACAGCTTCTTATGCTATGTCAACAGCCAATTTTTGGTGTCAGCGGCGCTATGGCGCCGACCTGCCCGGATCGTTATTTCAGTCTTTCGCCCAGCAGGGAGCCCATGAGCGCAACCGCCATGTTCGCAGTCTGATTTCGATTGTCCAGCACGGTATTGACTTCCACGAATTCGACACTGGATACAATGCCGGAGTCGGAAAGCAGTTCCATGGCGAGATGGCTTTCACGGTAGGTCAGGCCGCCGAATACAGGCGTGCCAACCCCGGGCGCATATAAGGGATCGACGACATCCATGTCAAAGCTGACATGGACTCCGTCAGTGCCGTCCGACACCCGCCTGATAGCTTCTTCCATCACTTTCGCCATGCCCAGCAAATCAATTTCGTGCATGGTGTACACCGTTACGCCGAGTTCTTTGAGCAGCGCTTTCTCGCCCGGGTCCAAAGCCCGGATGCCGATCATGACGATGTTCTTCGGGTCGAGTTTGGCGGCTTGGCCACCAACCCCGGTCAATCTTTCATGGCCGTGCCCCAGGCTCACCGCGACGGGCATCCCGTGAATATTGCCCGAGGGAGAAGTCTCCGCGGTGTTGATGTCCCCATGGGCGTCAAACCAGAGAAGTCCTAATTTCTTTTGATGCTGGAGAACGCCGGAGATTGTTCCGATGGCGATGCTGTGATCTCCGCCCAGAACCACCGGAAAACGCCCCTTGTCCATTTCCGCGTCGACCATGCGGCAAAGCTGGGTGTTGACGCGCTCAATTTCGTCGAGGTATTTGAGGTTTAAGCCATCCGGCTCGTAGATTTCCGGGCGGTTGACGTGAATATCTCCCAAATCGTCAATTTCGTAGCCGATGGCCTGAAGCCTCTCCCTGACGCCTGCATAGCGAATGGCACTGGGCCCGATGTCAACGCCCCTCCGGTCGGCCCCCAGGTCCAGTGGAACCCCGATAATGGAAATACGCCGATTAGTGGTTGGATTCATAGGAAACTCCCTTCAACATAATAGCTGCATATAGCTGCAGTGACTTTCCGGTTGCTTTAAGCAGCCGTTCGACGACTCTTAATATTTTATGTATGCCTCCATCTGTAGCCTATGGCATGAACAGGCGGCCGGGGAAACGCCGCAGCAACGCCTGGTTCTATGATGATCCAATCAGGCGGCGGCCATTACATCAATTACAATGCGCACCGTTTCAGTATATCAAATTTCGAGAAAAAAATCAGTTTTTTGCGGCCGGTCGCTTCTAAATTTCTGGTCCCGCCCCCGAAGAGGCGAATGGCGTCGCTCGGCTTGAGTCCCTGTTCCTTCCGGCTCCCGGGCGGAAGGACGTCGCGTGGCAGGCGATGGTCGGTTCGGTAGCGTAGAGGCCTGCATCTTTTGCGGGGCTCGACGCTGTGCCGCCTGCGTCACCGGAACAGCAAAAATTAAAGGGGACCCGGCGCGCCGGGCCCCTTCGGAGCTTATTGGGCCAAGTCTTTCCTATGCTTGCATAGGGTTGCCTTGATGGCCATATAGTCTACCTCGTCCGGCAGTGCGTCCTTTAAAGCCTTGAGTTTAGCGGTTCCCAATTTGTGAATCGCGGCAAGAATGGCGGCTTCATAGCGGGCCGGGATGAAAAGCGACCAGTCTATCGCATGGCCCTCGATGCCGCAACGCATTAAATGATCCTGGATGGTTACCGGCTTGAGTTGGCGCTGAGCGGCGATCTCGGCCAGCGAAAGCCCGGTCTGGAACAGGTTCAGCGTCAGAATGTGGCTGGGCGTGTCCTCCTTCTTTTCAGCCGTCGCGGGAACAGCCGGACAATCGGGTGGCTGGCTCTGCCGGTCAGCGGCATGCTGCCCGATAACGCTCAGAAACTCGTCGCCGTACCGCTCCAGCTTGGTTTCGCCTACTCCCTTGATTTTCCGCAGGGCTTGCCGGTCGGCGGGAAGATATTCGCTCATTTCCTTCAGCGTGCTGTCCGCAAAGACTACGTAGGGCGGCACCCGTTCCCGGTCGGCAATCTTTTTGCGGACAACCCGCAGAAGCTCGAACAGCGAATTGTCCGCCGCGCCTTTTTGCGGCCGGCGGGGAACCTTTTGCCAGACCTCGGCGCGCTGCTTTAAAACCGCCCCTCCTTTTTCCGTCATTTTGACCACCGGGTATTCATTTTCCGTAAGCCAGAGATACCCTGTGGCAATAAGCCGGTTGATGAGGTCTTTAATTTCCTGCAGGGAATATTCTTTCAAAATTCCATAAACCGACAATTCGTCAAAGTGCTGTTGGAGGATCCTTTTGCTTCTGGATCCCTTCAGAATATCGGCAATCACCGTACTGCCGTAGCGTTGGTTTACCCGCACGATGCAGGAAAGCACCTTCTGGGCCTCCACGGTAATGTTCACGACTTCCGAATCATCGTTACAGTTGCCGCAGTTTCCGCACTCGCCCTCCGGTGCGGTTTCGCCGAAATAAGCCAGAATATAGCGCCGCAGGCAGTCGGGTGTATGGCAGTAGTCGACCATATCCTGAAGCTTGGCAAATTCGCCGGACTTCCGCTCATAATCCAAGACCGATTGTTCGATCAGAAACTTCTGCAGCATGATATCCTGCGGGCCGAACAACAGGATGCATTCGGCGGGCTCGCCGTCCCGCCCGGCCCTTCCGGCTTCCTGATAGTAAGCCTCCATATTTTTCGGCATGTTGTAGTGGATTACATAGCGCACATCGGATTTGTCGATCCCCATGCCGAAAGCATTGGTGGCCACCATGATTTTCGCGTCGTCGTGGATGAAAGCTTCCTGGTTCTTCTTCCGCTCCTCGTCGTTCAATCCGGCATGATATCTTTGGACGTTATAGCCTTTTTTACGCAAAGCGGCATATAGCTTGTCCACTTCTTTCCGGGTCGCCGCATAAACGATGCCGGAGTGGCTTTTATGGGCGGCGGCGTAACTCATGATAAAATCCGGCTTATTTTCGCCCCTGATGACGGCGAACCGCAGATTGGGGCGGTCGAAGCCGGTGAAATAGGTGGCCGGCTCACGGAGGGCCAGGAGCTCAAGGATGTCTTGCTTGACATTTTCCGTCGCCGTAGCGGTAAAAGCGCCGATCACGGGCCGTTCGGGCAGTTGGGCGATAAACGGCTCAATAGCGCGGTAACTGGGCCGGAAATCATGGCCCCATTGTGAAATGCAGTGGGCCTCGTCAATAGCCACCATGGATATTTCCAGAGTCCGGACGGCGGCTTGGAATTGCTCCGTTTCCAGGCGCTCCGGGGCGACATACAGCAATTTGTACTTGTTGCGGCGGGCGTTATACATGCGGTCGCTTACCTCGGCGGCGGTCAGGGAACTGTTGATGTAGGTTGCAGCAATCCCCAGCGCGTGCAGGGCGTCGACCTGATCTTTCATGAGCGAAATAAGCGGTGAAACGACAATCGTAACCCCAGGCAGCAGCAAGGCCGGAAGCTGGAAGCACAGCGACTTGCCCGCCCCGGTCGGCATAATGGCCAAAGTGTCTTTGCCGTTTAGCAGGCTGTCGACTATTTCAGCCTGTCCAGGACGGAAATCCTCATAACCATAGTATTTTTGCAGCAAATTCCGGACATTCCGCATCTTTTTGAACTCCTAACGACCTGTTCGGCCTGTTGTTTATTTCTCGCGCAGCCGGAAAATTCCCCGCTGCTTGCCGGCTTATCAGGAAGGGAAACGCCTCTTTGGGAAAAACAATACTCCTGCCCCATGGATGCGAACCGGACAGGAGTTGACTTGTTCTTCAACCGGGAACTATTAAAAATCAAGCTGCCCCTGTTCTTCCAGCCAGGCTTGAATGCAATTGGCGAATTTTTTGGCAGCGGGGGAAAGGTTCTTGAGCGAAAGCGCCGCAAGCCCCAGGACACGATATTCCGGACTCGCCAATTCGACAATCCGGATGGTTTCCGGAACATTCACCAAAATCAGTTGGGGAAGAACGCTGACCCCCATTCCCCGCTCAACCATCGCAAATATCGTTCTCTCCTCCATCAGCTCGTACTTCACTTTGACCCGCACCTTGTTTTGGGCCAGGATGCGCCGGATATTATCGTCACTGCCCCACTGCGGCATGATAAAGGGCTCATCCTTGAGCTGTTCGAGGGAAATGCGGCTCTGGCTCCGGAGGGGATGGTCCGGGGGCAAAAGAACGACCAGCTTATCCTTTTTCAGCGGAATAACTTCAAAAGGCTTGGCCATCGGGATGCAGACAAAACCAATATCCACCGTGCCGTCGGAAATCCATTCACTCATCTCATCATAGCAGCCAAGGTATGTTTTTACTTCAATGCCCGGATACATTCGATTGAACCGGGACAAAATCTCCGGCAGCCATTGCATGGAAACGCTGGACAAAGTGCCGAGGCGGACCGTCCCGGCATCAATGCTTTTGATTTGCTTTACTTCCTGGCGCAAAAGCTCTTCTTCGTGAAGAATGGCTTCAATATGCCGGAGAACACGTTCTCCGCTGCTCGTCAGAATAATGCCGGACCGGACCCTGTTCAGCAACAGGACGCCCAGCTCCGACTCCAGCGTGGAAACGGCATAGCTCACGCCGGACTGAGTCATGTTCAGCTTCTCGGCGGCTTTGGTCAAGCTGCCTACTTCCGCAATGGTTTTAAATACTTCGTATTTGGAAAGAGACAAGACCCTCATTCCCTTCCCTTGAGATTTGCGGCCTAAACGGTCTCTTCTCCCGGCAGAGTGCGCATAAGCATCAAGCTGCTGCCGCCCATACTAATATCATAAGCCATTCTATCCCAATTAACAATATATCACTCCGGCGATGCCCGCCTGCCGGTTTCCGGCCTTAGTTAAAGCGCAATCCGGGCCCGGCGCATTGAAAAAGGGGATGTGCCTACCGCACACCCCCCACAGGCCAAGAACAAGTCCACTCGGCTGTCCTACGCCTTCATCGGCTCGTCGTTTCCTTTATCAAAGCCGTATTTATTTTTGCAATAATAATATACGGGCAACCCCAGGAGGGTGAGCCCCAAACCGAACATAGCGCTGGTCGGCGAATCCTTCAGGGTCGCGAACATGAGATACAGGCCTCCCAGTATGCCGACGACCGGGACGACCGGATAAAGCGGAACATGGTACAGGTTGGGATTGCGGGGCATTCTCTTTCTCAGAATAAAGATGCTGACAACCCCCAGGGTGTAAAAGATCCATAAGGCAAAGACAATCAGATCGGTTATGGAGTCAAAAGTGCCGGTCAAGATATACAAAATGGCGATAACCCCCTGGAAAATCAGGGCATTAACCGGCGAGCCCAGTTTGGGATGAATGGCGGCGAGCGCCCGGGGAGCCGGAAGATGCTTGCGCTCGGCCATGGCGAAGGTATAGCGGGAACCGCAGGTTATCAGCGCGTTGCAGGTTCCAAAAACCGACAGCATCATCCCGATCGTGATGAAGGCCGCGCCGCTGGTGCCGAAGAGCTGCACGCAAACATCCACGCCGATTTTATTCGAAGCGGCGGCGACATCGCCGGGCAGCACGAAGAAGATGGCGGCGTTAAACGCGACATATACGGCCATTACAAAGGAAATGCCCAGGACAATGGCTTTGGGAATATCTTTTTCCGGCCTTTTCATGTCGGCCGCCAGGGTACAGGTGCTAAGCCAGCCGTCGTAAGCCCACAATACGCCCAGCAGGGCGATCCCGGGCGCCGCGCTTTTCAGCAGGCCGACGGAATCCGTGTTGATGTGGTTGATCGTGCCCTGCATCAGGCCAAAAATGGCAATGGCCGCGATAGGAAGGAGCTTGCCGATGGTGGCGACGGTCTGAAGCCAAACGCCGTTTCGTGTCGATAAAATCTGGGCCGCGACCAGCACCACGACTAAGGACACCGCAAAGCACTTCTGCTGGAAACCGTTCATCGGAACAAAAAAGGTCGAAAACGTGGCGCAGGCGATCGCCACCGCCGCCGCGGAGCCAGGCACGTTGATCAGCGTTCCCACCCATCCGAACAGAAAGCCCGTCACTTCGTTGTAGAGCTCCGTCAGATAGGTGTACAGCCCGCCTACCTTGGGGATATATGCGGCGATTTCCGCGATCGTGAGGGCCGCGGTGATGGTGATAATCCCGCCGGCAACCCACATTCCCAGCGCAGCGGCGGTGGAATCCATGTTTCTCAGAACCACAGCCGGCTTTAAGAAGACTCCCGAACCGATAACCAGGCCGATGACATACATCATGCCTTCGAAGGCATTGATACTTTTCGCAAGTTGCGGCTTTTTCTCTTCACTCACACAAACATCCTCCTATTTACATAATGCGGCAATGCTAGTACTGCAAAGGCAGAAATTTTGCCCGTATGATCGCAGGCTTCCCAGCCGAATACCGGTTTAAACAAAGATTCCCGGCCCCTAAAATGTTCGCGTTTCCTGTCAGCAGCCTCCTTTTTTAGCTCAACAGCCTCCCTTCGCTTTTGAATTGCAAGGCTTCCCCAAGGCGTCGACCGCTTTTCGCCACCTGTCCATGGCTTCCACCAGCAGACTGCGCGGACACGCGGCATTCAGCCGCATATAGCCGCCGTATTCATCGCCGAACCAGAACCCGTCGTCCAGCGCAATCTTTGCTTTCTCAATCATGAATCGATGCAGCTCATCCTTGTCGAAACCAAGTTCCCGGCAGTCAATCCATACCAGATAAGTCCCCTCCGGGCGATTGGGGTGGAGACAGGGTATGTGCCGGCTGCAGTAGTCCTGAATAAAGGCGATGTTATCCTCGATATATTGTTTGAGTCCGTCCAGCCACTCATCGCCGTGGCGGTAAGCCGCCTCTGTCGCAACCAGGCTGAAGCAGTTATTCCTTTTAATATCCAGGCACCCCAGGATTTCTTCAAAAGCCTCCCGTTCCTGTTCCGTTGGAAAAATGACAAAGGAAGCTTGCAGTCCGGCCAAATTGAAGGTTTTGCTGGGAGCTATGCAAGTAATCGAGTTCTGGCGGAAGGCTTCGGAAATCGACGCAAACGGGATATGGCGCTTGCCCCAGAAAACCAGGTCGGAGTGGATCTCGTCGGCGATCACGCGTATGCCGTGAGCGATGCAGATTTCCCCCAATCGAACCAGTTCCTCTTTGGTCCAGACCCGGCCGACCGGATTGTGGGGACTGCAGAGGATCAGCATCTTGGCCCCGGCGGCGGCCAGCCGTTCCAAATGGTCATAATCCATTTCGTATCTTCCGTTGTTGACTTTCAAAGGGTTGAGGACTAATTTCCGGCCATGATTTCTTACCACATCGAAGAAAGGGTAATATACCGGCGGCTGGATGATAATCTTGTCACCCGGCTCGGTAAAATGCTGAATAATAAAGCTTAAAGACGGCACTACGCCGGGACTGTGAGTCATCAGCCCGGTGTCGGGCTTCCAGCCGTGCCGCCGCTCAAGCCACTGTTGAGCCGCCTCATAGTAGGAGTCGGGACGGGAGGTATAGCCGTAAATTCCTTGATCAACCCGTTTCCGGATCGCCTCAATGATCGGATCGGCTGTTTTGAAATCCATGTCAGCCACCCACAAGGGAAGAAGGTCGTCGGCTCCGAATTTTTTGCCCAGTTCGTCGTACTTTGCGGAAAAGTTGGCAGTCCTGTCAATCATGTTGTCGAAATTGTACTTCATTGGTTATTCCTCTCCTTTCTGACCTTACTTTACGCAAAATCCATGCCAATGCCGGATCACTGAATTTTCCCGCAGATTTTCATCAATGGGCGAACAGAAAAAGGGTTGATTGGGTGAATTTCACCCAATCAACCCTTTTTCTGTTCGAGCCACTGGAGTCCGTCCAGGGTAATATGACTTCCTGAACGGCCCCGTTCCATGCTTACCATTCCGCATTCCGCCAATTTTTTGAGGACTGTGCGGACTTCCTGCTCGGTAACCGGCAGGCCCTGCGCCCTGGCCAGTTCCGCCAGACGGCGCCGGCCAAGCTTGGTGCCGTCCCGGCGGCTCAGCGCCAGTTGGTTTAGCACAAACCCGTAGATCTCGTGGTTCCTGCCCCACGGTTGTTCCGCCTTTTCCGGGGGATGAGCCTCCGGAAACGCCAGCCGCCGCTGTTCCGGCAACGGCAGTTCGGAAAAGAGCGTTTCATGGAACCCGATATAGGAAATACGTTCGATATAGTTGCGCAGTTCCCGGACATTGCCTTCCCAGGTATGCCGCAAAAACGCCGTCCGGATCGCCGTCGGCAGTTCTTTTTTATCGCCGAGCTGCCGCTGAAAGCGCTGGGCAAGGAGGAGAATATCCGGCCCCCGCAGGCGCAGCGGGGGAATTCTAAGCGGCAGCACGCTCAAACGGTAATACAGGTCTCGCCGGAACCGTCCCCGGCCCACCAGCGTTTGCAGCTCCTCGTGAGTGGCGGCGATGATGCGGACATCGACTTTAATGACCCGGTCCCCGCCGACGCGGACGACTTCTTTCTCCTGGAGAATGCGCAGCAGCTTCGCCTGCAGCCCCAGACTCATCTCGCCGATTTCGTCCAAAAACAGGGTGCCCTGATGGGCGAATTCGAACAGCCCCCGCCGGCCTCCCTTTTTCGCCCCCGTGAACGCCCCCTCTTCGTAGCCGAACAGCTCGCTTTCCAGGAGGTTTTCCGGAATGGCGGCGCAGTTCACCGCCACGAACGGGAAACCATGCCGGCCGGACGCATTGTGGATGGCCTGGGCAAAAAGCTCTTTCCCGCTGCCGCTCTCCCCGGAAATGAGCACCGCCGAGTCGACTTCGGCCATCCTGCGGGCAAGCTCCTTGACTTCCAGCATGACTTCGCTCTCGCCCACAATGTCTTCGAACGTATACTTGGCGCGGTACCCTTTTTGAACCAGTTGCAGGCGCAGCTGGTGCTGCTGCTGCTCCATATCGTTGAACTTTTTTACGATGGCAAAAGCGCCGGCAAGCCGGCAAGCCTCCTTGACCAGCACGACTTCGACATACAGATACACGCCGTTTCGCTGGATCAATTTGGACTTGACGGCCTCCTGCCGCGCCAAAGCCTCGGCGAAGGGAATCTCCGGAAAGCACTCCATGGCTTTCTGTCCCAGAACATCATTTCGTTTGGCGCCCAGAATCTTTTCGGCGCTGTCGTTATAGGCAAAAACAGCCCCCTGCGAGGTTACCCCGATAATGCCTTCTTCCAGGACCTTGAGCAGCATGTCAAACTGGGTCTCCAGGCGGCGGTTCTTGCCAGTCAGGGCGTCGAAGCTGTACCGGTTGTCAATGATACTGGCGAAATACTGCTGAAATACATCCTGCTGCAGCAGCGATTCCGCATTCAGCTTAAGGGCGATCTCCACAATGGTGCCGGTGTCCAGCCGGCGGTGGCCGATATCGATGACGGTCTTGACGCCGGCCGGCACATAGCGTTTTTCCCCGGGCGTGACCGCGATATCGAAGGGCGGGATTTCCTTCATCCCCGGATATACCGGCATAAGCTCGATATGGTTGACGCCGAGCTGGGAAATGAGCGAAATAGTTTCCAGGCACATCTCCGGGCTCAGATTGACCAGCATGGCTTTCGAGCCCGGCGGTATTTCCCGGATCTGCCTGAAACACTCCCGCGACAGGGTGAGCCTGGTGATGACGACCTCGCTGTCCGCGGGGATCAAGTGCCGCACCGTGTCATAAATCGCGTGGGTCGCGACCAGAATCAGCTCCTCGGTAAACGGCTTCTCGACCGTGCCGGCTTCAAAGGAATAGCGGTGAATCCGGACGGAAGCGAACAACGCCTGCAGTTGGCGGCTGTAAAACCGCCCAACATCTTCGGCAAAGGTAACCACAGCGATTGTCTTCATGCCTGTTCCCTCCAAAGAAGGCTTTCCTCGCCCGCTCATTATCCCCGGAGGTCCTCCACCAATTGCCGGACAGCCTCCTCTTGGGTGGCCCAGGAAGTGACGAGGCGGATCGCGGAGCGGTCGGCGTCGATCTTGCTCCAGACATAAAAGGAATACCGTTTCTGGAGCTTTTCAATCAGTTCGTTCGGCAAAATCGGAAAGATTTGATTGGTGGGGGAATGGGTAAGAAAGGAATAACCGGCCCGGGCAACGCCGTTCCTCAGCAGCCCGGCCATCTTATTGGCGTGTCTGGCCAGGTCGAAGTACAGCTCGTCTTTAAACAGCTCCACGAACTGGAGTCCCAGGACCCGGCCCTTCGCCAGCAGCGCGCCTCTTTGCTTCAGGTGAAAGCGAAAATCTTCTTTCAATGTGTCCCGGCTGATTACGAGCGCCTCTCCGATCAGGGCCCCGTTTTTGGTGCCGCCAATGTAAAAAGCATCCACCAGGTCGGCCAAATCCGAAAGGCTAAGGTCGTTTTCGTCCGAACACAGCGCCGACCCCAGCCGGGCGCCGTCGACATACAGGAAGAGCCTGTTTGCCCTGCAGACCTGGCTTAGCTGCCCGAGTTCGGCCTTGCAATAAATCGACCCGATTTCCGTAGGATTTGAGATGTACACCAGCCGCGGCTTGACCATATGTTCGTCGGTGTGGGCGTCAACAGCGGCCTGGATGTGTTCGGGCCTGAGTTTTCCGTCATTTACGTCCACCGCAATGACTTTATGGCCGGTCGCCTCGATGGCCCCTGTCTCATGCACCAGGATGTGGCCGGTGGCGGCCGAAACAACCGCCTCATAGGGCCGCAAAAAAGCCGATAATGCCGTAAGATTGGTCTGGGTGCCGCCGGACAGGAGATGAATGTCGATGTCGCGGCGGCCGATCCGCTGCTTCAGGAGTTCCGCCGCCCTCAGGGTAAACGGGTCTTCGCCGTAACCTTCCGCCTGCTCGGCATTGGTCGCCAGCAAGGCGTTCAGGATTCGCGGATGGGCTCCCTCACTATAGTCGTTCTTAAAACTATACATAGTCCCGCCTCCTTGATATCATTAAAGCCGTCGCCGGTGTCGCCCCGTCTTTTGCCGCGTCCGGACCGCTCCAGGCTCCCAAGTGGCTCCGGTCAGGCCGGGAAAGACCTCTACTGGGGCAAAACCACGATTTTTACCGGCAGATTCGATGCTCCTGGCGGACTAAAGGTGAACACCATGGTTTCTCCGCTGTCATAGGTCCCCAGAAAAGCAAAATCCTCTGCCCTATTGGTCCCGAAATGAACCCGTCCCATGGGAGTAGCTACCGAACGCCAGGTGGCGTCAGGATGGTCTATCCCGATGGCACCGGCATATTCCCCGCCCCGGGGAGCGAGATAGTAGGCAATTTTTCCGCCGCTTTTCGAAGGAATGACCAGTTGATAAACCACGCCATAATTCCCGTAATTTATGACTGGTTTGCCATTGGTGGCGTCAACCCCTGTTAAATAGCGGTCGATCTGATTATCACCCAGCGTCAGCGCCACCGGTCCGTCTTCCGCCGGATCATAGGGAGAGGCGGCCACCAGTTTACGGTCGGCTCCCTCGAAGGTGCCCCGCAAATGATACTCATCCGGCGCCAATACCCGGGCCGTCCGCGCGAAGGCCGCGCCATCCTCCAGAAGCGGCAGCATCAGGACGGTGACGGTCACCGGCCGATCGGCGGTAAAGTCGAACATGCCGCTAATCAGCATATTGGGCAACACCGCCGTTTCGCTTATGACGGCGGACAGGGGCACGGCTCCCCCCGGGGGGATTGCCAGCTCATAGGGCTGACTGCCGGCCAGGTAGGAGGTCAGCGTTTCCTTGCCGATTGCCATCCAGGCGTATCCCGGCCCGCCCAACCCGTATTGCCGGACCGCAACGCGGGCAACCTTGCTGCTTTTATTTTCGACCAGCACTTCCAGCCGTTTAGCAACCGCATCGGCGTTTACATGATGGAAAAACAGCCGGCCGGCGCCTTCCACCTGATCGCGGTATAAAATCCCGTCACGATTAACCATTTCCGGACTGTCGGAAAAGAGAAGTCTGCCGCTTTGGGAACTAAGCCGCATTTCCCACTCCGGCAAGTCACCTATGTCCAATTCCCGCGGCCCAGCGGCCGCAACGGTGGCTGCCGGGCATACCAGGCTAAGCAGCATAACAAGAACAAGGATCAGTTTTTTGGCATTTTTCATTTTGGACCTCCCCGTAAACACTTGGACAGAACCGCAGTCCTGCCCGCAAAAACAAAAAGCCCTGCACGGCGGCTATGGCCGTAGGGGCGAACATCTTATTGCCCCGTTCACCAGCGGCAGCGAATCACCGTCATTGGGAACGGAATACGGCCGTTAAATCGTCCAGAAACCTACCGGCGAACGCCAGTTCCTCCGGACTGTATAAGCTAAAAAGGGCGGCGAACTGGGCTTCCGCCTGTTGGTGCAGGACTTCGTGAAGGTGGAATATCTTCTCCCCCAAAGGCGTCAGCCGATAATAGGTTTCCTTCTGGTTGTTCGCCAGGCGGTAGGCTTCGACCATGCCCTTTTTCACCAACTTCGCGGTTATCTTGGAAATCCCGCCCTTGGTGATATTCAGTTTCCTGGCGATCCCCGTAGTATTGACCCGCTCGTCCCGTCCGATGCAGTCGACGACATGGCACTCCGCCAAAGACAAACTGACATTCTGAAGGTCCGCGCATTCCTGTTCCTCCAGAATAGTCTGCAACATCCTGTGTGCATGCTCTTCCAGGTCAACCTGATAGATCAGCGTTTTCAGTTTCCGCAGGAGCTTCTGAACATCCCGTTCCTTATCTTCCATAGCTTTTCAACCCGGCCTTGTCCAGTATCGTTTGCTTAAGAATACTGTTATTATACAACATGGAAATGCAAAATAAAACAATTCTCGCGAAAAATAGTTTACTCGGAAACAATAATCTATCATAACATTTTTTTCATGGAAACAAAAAAAGGAACCAATGCCACACCCGCAGGCCGACCAGTACTGCGCCGCCAACAATATCTTTGCCGTTAAGAACCTGGCTAACCTGGATATATTGCCGAAGGAAGCCAAGACCCGCGATTTTACGGTCCACACCTATCCGGTCAATTATGAAGGTCTGTCCGGCTTGCCCTGCCGGGTCGTCGCCGAGATTTAAGGAAGCAGCCGCAGGCCCTCACAGGCCTGCGGCTGCTTTTCGCTTTGACGGCTCATGGACCGGCAGTCATATGAACCTTCACGGCCATACCTGCTTTCAGCAGGCCGGCGGGAAGATCGGCCGGTTTGATATGGGCCAGAAAGGAAGAAATCTGGTTATTCTGCACTTCGGGAAAGATGCTGGAAACTTGGCCCGCGAGCGTATGCCCCTCGGCCTCGATAGTGACCGGGGTGCCCAGATGCACGAGGTACAGCTCGTCCTGCGCCAATGGAACGACAACTTCCAGGGCCTGCCCGCCGCCCAGGGCCAGCACTTGCCGGCCGGCCTCCACCGGGCTGCCTGCAGCAGTAGCCAGGCCGGTCACGATGCCGTCGACAGGAGCCGTCACAGTCACCGGTCCCTGCAAAGCCGCGGCATTGGCGGCTTTTTGCCCGCTACTCCCGCCATCTTTCAGCTCTTGCAGGCGAGCCGCCGCATTTTCCAGTTGCCGCCGCGGAATAGCGCCTATTTCATACAGCTTTTGCAGGCGGTTATATTCGTTCAGGGCTTTCTCATAATTATCCTTGCCGGACGGCGCCGCCCCAGGGCTCAGATCCGCCGCAGCTCCGGCTGGAAGCCCCTCCAGTTTGAACAAGGGCTGGCCGGCCTTAACGGCCTGGCCTTCTTTTACGTAAAGCTCGCTGATCCGGCCCGAAAACTCGCTATGGATCGGAACAACAGCCGAATTTTCCACGGAACCCGTCCGGACAATTCCGGCCGGCTGCTCGGCAGTAGCGGCCCGGGCGGCCGCATCGTCGGCCGGCGCCGGCGGAAGGCCCGGACTGGAAGCCGGAAACCAAAACAGGTTATACCGGACGGCGAACAGCAGCGCCGCGATCAACAGCAGCCCGGCCACTGCCAGCGGCTTTCGGTATTGCCGAAGGTAATTCCCCATAAGTGTCATCTCCCAATCATTAAACCTAGCAGTTACATGTTCTCACTTTTCATTTTGGCCGTCAAGCTTTGATCCGCACGGAATCTGACAGTCAGGAAGGCGGACAAAAAACGCGATATCCGGTATAATGTAAAATGTAAAATGGTAGACGGCACTCTGCCGCTTCGTATTACAGGAGGCTAATACCCATGTCTGTTCCCAGCAAAACGCAAGATCAACCTAAAATAGACAAACCGCAGCCGGCGCCCTCTCCCCACTGGCCTGTTTGGCTGCTATGCGCCCTGCTGATAGGTTCGGTGGCGTTGTTCGCCCAGTTTCGCCAGCCCCCCGCTGCCAGCAACGCGGTCCCCGTTGAGGCGGAGCGCGTCCCGCCCGCCGAACAGGCTCCGGTACGGGAAACGGCGGCAAGAATTCCGGATAAACTGGCCGCCACGCCGTCCATCTGGCCGGCCAGGGGAGCGGTTACCTCAGGCTTCGGCTGGCGCAATTCGCCCCTGGGCGACGGCGGCGAAATGCACCCGGGCATCGACATCGCCAGCAATGTGGGAACGCCGGTGGTCGCGACCGCCGACGGCCTGGTCGTCCAGAGCGGCCCGTCCGGCGGCTACGGCAACATGGTGCAAGTCGATCACGGCAACGGCCTCGTCACGGTTTACGGGCATAATTCCCAGTTGGCGGCGAGCGTCGGGCAAACGGTGAAAAAGGGCCAGATTATCGCCTACGCCGGCAGCACCGGGAAAAGTACCGGCCCTCATGTTCACTACGAGGTCAGGAAAAACGGCACCGCCGTCGACCCTTGGAGATATCTGGTCCTATACTGAAATAAAATATCCCCAAATGCGAAAAAACGCAAGAACTCCGCTTGCGTTTTCTTGTTGTTATAAGGCCCGGCGGCCGATGGCCCACGCCGCTTTTCCTGGCGCGAGGCCCCTCTTAATCAAATCCCCCGGCTTCTCTGCTTTCCACGCATTCATACAGCAATATCTTGGCCTGCCGCGTGGCCCACTTGATTTCGTTGGCCGTCACCGCAGCCTCCAGCAACCCGTGCAGATAATAGCTGCCGGTGAGCCTCGGCTGCCACTGCTCGATGGCCCGCGTCAGGCTTTCCCAATACTCTTCGCTGATTTTCTCCGGGATGGGCGCGCTTCCGTCAATAATCGCCGACCGCAGTTTGCCGTTCAGGCGGACGACGATGGTGCATCCGCTTTCCAGGATATCCAGGATGGCTTTGAACTCATCGCTGACCGGCGGCGCGTCCGGACTCGCCCGGCGCTCCATTCTGACCGGCAAAAGGTCAAAAATGCGGTCGCCCTTTTTGGTAATCGATTCATTGTAATCGACAAGCTTCGCAGCCAGCGAAACCCACTCCCTGGGTTCGGACGGCCCGGCGACCAGTTCCCGTTCCCTGCTCAGCAGGTCGAGCAGCGTCCGCGCCTCTTTATTCAAGGCGTGCACCCGCTTGCCCTGCTCGATATCGATGGAAAGCTCCCGCCCGTCCAGCCCGGCATAATCCTGCACCGCGCGGCAGAAGTAGAGGACTGCCGCCTCGTTGCTCTGCCGCAGTTTCTCTTTGAGCCGTTCGGTATATTTCGGCGGCCATAGCAGCACATTGACCAGCATTGCCGCGCCAAGGCCGACAAAGATGACTCCCGTTCGGGCCAGAGCATGCACAAAGAACTCCTCCGTGCTGGCACTCAGGACAAAAAGAGCGGCGACAATCCCCATGGTTATGCCGCTATGCAGCTTCAACTTTATGTAGAGCGGGATAAGCAGGATGACGATCAGACCGGCGGACAGCGGATTGACGCCGAGGAAATAGCCGAAGAAGAAACCGGCGGCGACCCCCAGGATATGGACCAGAATTTGATCCCGCGCGGCCCTCAGGGTCAAAAAGATCGACGGCTGCATGTTGATTACCGCCGAAACGGCGCCGAAGAAGGCGGGTTCCAGGCCAAGATACCTGCAGACGAACATGGTTATCGCAACCGCTATGCCGGTTTTAATAATGCGCGCGCCAATTTTCAATTTCTATTCTCCTAGTCTGCCGTTTTCGTGACCGTCGGCATTATTTTCACCATTGCCAGTACAATACAATACCCATATCCACTTTGCGTAATGGATATGGGTATTTCTCTCCCTTGGATGACAATTCCTGCCGTTCTTCCTGGGCAACTAGCTCCGGCGGCGCAAAGCTCCGGAAAATAAGCCCCACTCCCCGCCTAGTTCAAGACAAGGTCCGCCAGCTTCCGTTTCGGGACATGATGCACCTGGTTCCCGTCCCGCCAGTACTGGATATCTCCGTCCGGCCCGATCTCGTCAAGCACGACGATTTCCTTGGGTTTTCCCAAAGCGATGGCCAGCAGTATCTCGCGGGTCTCCGGGATGCCCAGCGCCTCCCGAAGGACCGCCTGATCCAGATTGCCGATCGCGCAGCCGCCCAGGCCCAGTTCCGCCGCTCCCAGCAAAATGCTCTGCACCGCAATGCCGTAGTCCACATTGGTTACGGCCTTGTAGCGCTCCTCCTGGACGACGACGATATAGGCCGAGGGCCGCTCTCCCGCCTCCGGCCCGGACCAGTCCTTGAGGTAGGCCGCCCACCGCAGCCCGGGATAAATCCGCTCATTCAGCGCCTTGTCGCACGAAATGTAATAGCGCAGCGCCTGACGGTTGGCTCCGGAAGGCGACAGCCGGGCATAATCGATCAGCTTCAACAAAGTTTCCCGGCTGATATTCTCCTGCTCATAAAACCGGCGATAACTCCGGTTCTTTCTCACCAAGGTTTCGAACATCCGGCTCACCTCTGTCGTAAAATTCAGGGATGCAGGGGGACAAAAAAACCGTTCCGCGCTTCAGCCCAAGCCTAGGGGATGATCAGCGTGGCCCCCTGGGTCGCCCGCGCTTCGGCCGCCTTGTGCGCCTTGACGACCTCGTCCAGTCCGAATCTGGCGCCGATACTCGCCTTCACCATTCCGGAAGCGATGGCTTCAAACAGCTCCTCCGCATTCGCCCGGAATACCGCCGGGTCAGCGTTATGGGGGAATACGGACGGGCGGGTGAGGAACAGGCAGCCCTTTTTATTGAGAAGCTCCGGTTCAATGGCCGGCGCCGGGCCGGAGGCCGCTCCGTACACCACGACGAGCCCGAAGGGCGCCGCGCAGTCGAGAGATTTCAGGAAGGTATCCTTCCCCACGGAATCATAGACCACGTCGGCCTTCCTGCCGCCGGTCGCTGCCAGCAGGGTGGCCGGCCAGTCCTCCTGCGAGTAGTCCACGGCAATATCCGCGCCCATCGCTCTGGCGACCGCGCATTTTCCCGGCGAGCCGGCGGTGCCGGCAACCAGGGCGCCCAGCCCTTTTGCCCATTGGCAAAGAATCTGCCCGACGCCTCCGGCGGCGGCATGGATGAGTACGAACTCCCCCGCCCGGACCGCATGGGTTTTCTTTAGCAGATACTGGGCGGTAATGCCTTTGAAGAGGAGCGCCGCCGCCTGCTCGTCGGAAACCCCGGCCGGGATGCGCACCAACCGGTCGGCCGCGACATTCCGGTAATCGGCGTACGCCCCCAGGCCGGCGTTCATGTAGGCCACCCGGTCCCCCGGCCGGAACTGGCCGACATCAGGGCCGACCGCTTCCACCATCCCGGCGGCCTCATGGCCGAGACCGGTTGGCAGGGGCAGCGGGTAGACCCCCTTGCGCTGGTATACATCAATAAAGTTGAGGCCAATGGCCGTCTGTCTGAGCTGCACTTCGCCGGCGGCTGGTTCGGGCAGTTCGGCCTGCACCAGCCGCATGGCCTCCGGGGCTCCGAATTCGGTAATCACTACCTGGCGTGCCAATTTCATTTGGAAGCTCCTTTCCAACGTCTATTTCCCGGCCACAGGCTGGCCGGCATTCCGTTCCCACTTTTGCGACCCGGCTAAATTTTGTAAGATCGCCAATCCTGCTCTGCTACTATTTTACATGGACAGTACCCCTCTTATCCAGCCCGCATTTGAAACCGAGCAGCCGGAAAAGTAAACGGTTGCGCTTTACGGGTAAAAGCCAAAAGCCGCGAAATGGGTCTGGCCCGTTTCGTGGCTTTGCTTTTCCGGCTTCGCCCGGAAATGATTTACCAATAATACTGAATGCCGGAATTGTCCGGGAAGCGGCCGGACGCTCCGCCGGGCAGCCCGGCGTCCGGTCCGTAATCCCGGCCAAACAGCTCTCTTCGCGTATCTCTATCCATCCGGTCATCCGGCGACAATAAGCTGCGCACCCTGCCGGCGAGCCATTGCGCCGCCCCCGGGCGAACGCCCCGCAGGGGCGCCGGTCTATGAGTTGTCTTCATATATGGTTTCTCCCTCCACCTTTGCCCGGAACTTTGTCCGGCATACTGGCTGACTGTCCGATATATCCCCTTTACCGTTCTTTGGCCTGGCTTCCATGTCCGGGCCAGAGACGTTCCCCATTTGTAATCCATTAATTTCATGATCAATCCCTCCCATACCGAAAAATAGGCGCAAGAAACCCGCAGGAGTCAACCGCCTGCGGGTCTCATTCAGGCAATAAAAAAACACGCTCCCAATGCGTGCCTTCCATTGCCTACGCGATTCAGGTTGCTCGAAGTCTGCAAAGGCCGGGCCAAGCCGCCGCACCCTTGCCGTTATTCGATTAGGTCACCGGCACCTCTACTTTCATGATGGCCATGAATAACAACCCCTTTCATGCGAAATAACTGACACTTACCTTTTTATTGTAGACGCCCTCCCAGTAATTGTCAATAGCGCCGGAGAAAATTATTACGGCCAGGGCGGCCCAGAACTTCACCCCGGGAGTCGGCGGCTTCCAGGCATGAGCGACCTTATCCCGCAAGAAAGCGCCTGTCCGGAAGCGGACAGGCGCCGAATCATCTTCCAACGCCCTCCGGCAAGTGCCGGACAGCATGGCCAATGAATACCGGGTCCCGCGGGCAATACTATAGCGGGCGATCAGCAGCCGCAAATTTCGCGTTCCGGCCTAAGCAGGTTTTCTCTACCGGAAAACGTAATACTATATTACCCGGATCAAGATTACAAAGCTGATCCTATTACCGTTTTTCCGGCAGTATTTCTAGCCAGTAGCCGTCCGGATCGGCGATGAAGTAGATGCCCATCGCCGAATTTTCGTAGCAGATGCAGCCCATCTTTGCATGCAATTCATGGGCCTTGGCAAAGTCGTCGACGACGAATGCCAGATGGAATTCGTTGTCCCCCAGGTTGTAGGCCTCCGTCCGGTCCTTCAGCCAGGTCAGCTCCAGCCGGTGGGGCGTCGTGCCGTCTCCCAGAAAGACCAGGGTGAAATCCGGTTTCTCTACCCGGCGCGTCTCGGACAACTGCAGCGCTTCCTTATAAAAGGCCAGGCTTTTTTCCAGGTCCACCACATTGAAATTATTGTGGGCAAAGCTGAATTTCATCGCCATCTTCCCCCGTTTCTCATGATCCTCGTTATCGCTATTATACCACGCCGGCGGACCTTCCGCGCCGGGCTCAAAAGAAAATTTCCTGCCCCCGGCGGGTGATCTCAACGGTGGGTACCGTGTTTTTCACTTTCGCGGCGAAAGCCTTGGTAGTGCCAAAAACGTCCCCGAAATGCATGGGCAGAAGCAGTTTCGGGCGCAGCTTGGCGGCGAAATACTCGGCGCCGATGCTGTAGAATTCCTCCAGCCTTTGATCCACCGGGAAGAAGGCAATATCAATGAACTGCGGTTCTATTTTGGCAATCTCGGCTTTGAAACTCGCCTCGGCCCAGTCCCGTTCCTCCTGGCTCTCCTCCTTCCAGTGCCACCAGTTCAAATCTCCGGCATGAAAGATGGACAAGCCGTCCGCCTGGACCAAAAAAGAGACGCCGGCGTCAGTAGAGCCGAAGGACTTGACCCGCACCCCTCCCTGTTCCCATTCCTCGTACGGAGACATACGATAACACCGGGGAACCTCGGCGGCGGCCTGGATATCGCTGCTCAGGACATAGGTGATGGCGGGGTTGCCGGCGGCCCAGCCGAGGATGACCGGGTCATAGTGGTCCGCGTGGTTATGGGAGGCGAACACCAAAACCTTGGCCTTGGTCCCGAGATAATCGGCGGTGATGATTCCGTCGGCCAGATCGCCGCGCCGGACGGGACCGGGCTGATAATAGTCGAAGACCAAAAAATGTTCCGGCGTTTCCACCGCATAGCCGCTATGAAACAAATAGGTGATTTTCGCTTTCGGACGGCTCGTCGTGATCCTCTCCCCCTGCCATTTGCATCGCTATTGTTACTTTATTATTGCACAGGGCTTTTTCCGGATACAATCCCCTTGATCATTTTTTTCGATTTGATATAAATTTATAAATTTTGGTATAATTGAAACGCGTCAGAGTGATAGAGGAGGTATTCGTATTTTTCAGCCAGTTACTTTAGAGGATAAACCGCTTTTTGACCGGTTTTTCCGGCAGCGGCGTTATGAGAATTCGGAATGTACCTTTACCAACATGTATATGTGGCGAAACGGCTATGCGATCGAATGGGCCGTCATCGATGACTTTTTGTGCATCAAGGCCGGATTTCCCGATACCCCCCCCTATGTTCTCACGCCCTTTGGCCTGGACGATTCCCGGCTGGGCGGCGTGCTCGACAAACTGATGGATTATTTCCGGCAGCATGAGTATCCCTTTTCCCTGAAGGGCGTTTCCGTCGAAATGATGGAAAGGCTGCAGAAGGCCAAGCCGGGGCTCTTTTGCTTCCGGGAGGACCGCAACAATTGCGACTATGTCTACAGCACCGAGGACCTCATCCAACTGGCGGGCCGCAAATATCACAGCAAGCAAAACAATATCAACTACTTCGCCAAAAACTATCCGTATCAGTATGCCGTGATTACCCCCGAGCTGATCGCGCCCTGCATGCTCAGCGCCCGGGAATGGTGCACCGCCCACAACGGCTGCGAAGATGTCGGCCTGAAAAGAGAATACCAGGCCATAATCGACGTGCTGGCAAACTTTCAGCAGCTTGGCGTCCGGGGCGGGGCGATTCTGCTGGACGATAAGGTCGCCGCTTTCACGTTCGGCGAACAGCTCAACGCCGACATGGCGGTTATTCATATCGAAAAGGGCCTGAATATCCGGGGGCTCTACCAAGTGATCAACCAGGAGTTCTGCCGCCAGGCCTGGCCCGACCTCCCCTACGTGAACCGGGAGGAAGACATGGGCATCGAGGGCCTCCGCCGGGCCAAACAATCCTATCATCCGGTGAAGATGGTCAAAAAGTACAGCGCGGTGTTGAAGGAGAGGAGGGGGGCCCAACGCTGTTCCGAATGACGGGTCCCCAGGCCGAGGACGTCCAGTGGCTTTGGGACTATTGCTTCGAAAAAAGGACCGATCCCTTTTTCCAGTGGTATTTTTCCCGCTACTGCCGGGAGGGGAATGTCCTGGCAGGCTATGCCGGCGACCGGATGGAAGCCTGTCTGCACCTCAACCCTTACGATATTTTC
Organism: Sporomusaceae bacterium UBA7701; assembly: GCA_002482545.1. Taxonomy (GTDB): domain Bacteria; phylum Bacillota; class Negativicutes; order Sporomusales; family UBA7701; genus UBA7701. Next base: position 145,811 of record DLGF01000005.1, on the reverse strand, counting down.
CTGCGCGGCGCAACGCTGCCGGTTTCCTACATCGTCGGCCTGGGAGTCGCGCCGGAAGCCCGCGGCGCCGCCGCCGGGGAACTGCTGCGGGGAGCGCTGGAGGAAATGCGGCGCAGAAACCACTGGGTCAGCATCCTCATGCCCGCCCGCGCCGGCGTTTATTACCCCTATCAATGGGAGCTGTGCTACCATCAGCTTCACTATTCGGTTGCCACGAAGGACCTGGCCCCGGTAAGCGCAAAATGGGGAACCCTGCGCCGGTTCCGCCAGCCGGAGGACTTCCCGGCGCTGGACAGCGTATACCGCCGGTTTGTCGCCGGCAAGCACGGCTATGCCCGGCGCGGCGACCGCCACTGGAACAACCTGGTCGAGGAACACGGCCTTGGCGGCGGCCATATCTATATCCTGGAAAATGCGGGCCAGGCGGAAGGCTATGTCTTCTACAGCCTTGACCAGGGCAAGCTCTTGGTGCGGGAACTGGCCTACACCGGCCGCCAGGCCCTATCCGGCCTGATATGGTTCCTGTATCAGCACCGTTCCCAGGCCACGGTCGCCGAATGGAACGCCCCGCTGGACGATCGCCTGCATTTCGCGCTGCCGAATCCCAAGGGGACGGTTGCGCTGGAACCTTTCATGGCCGCGCGGGTGGTCGACGCCGCCAAGGCGCTGGAAGCCGTCGGCTATCCTGCGGCTATCGACGTAGAAATCGCCCTGGAGATCGAGGACAATCTGGCGCCCTGGAACAACCGGCTGCTGGCCCTGTCGGTCAAGGCCGGTCAAGGCCGGGTCAGCCCGCTCGACGCGAGGCCTTCCCAAACGGTCCGCTGCCCGGTCGGGGCTTTGACCCAGCTGATCTTCGGTCGCCTCAGCGCCTCCGAACTCATGGCGATGGGCCGAATCCAGCCCCATGACGCCGCCGCGCTGGCGCTGCTCGACCAGCTCTTCCCCCAATGCACCAATTATATCAATGAATACTACTGAGGACGCCGGTTAGGGCCGGTGCCTTAAGCTACCCAAAAGAAGCGAGTCGGACTTGTTCCGACTCGCTTCTTTTGGGGCCGAACGGGAAGGCGCTAGAGCAGCACCGCGATCGTCCGGCCGTTCAGGCCCACGACTTCCTTGCGCAAAAAGCCCTGTTGAAACTCTTCGTACTTCCGGAGCGCCGCCGCCGCCGTCTCGGCCCGCACCATGAACGACCGCTCCCCGTCCGTCTCCTGCCAGCAATACGGCTCCACCGCGCCGTCTCTTACATACCAGAGTATCATGACCTTCTCCTCCCGGTCCTGCCGTGAGCCATCCGTCCGGGCACCGGCTGGTCGCTCAAAAGTTCGGTTATGCTTACGCCGAGGGCGGAGGCGATATTGTTTAAAGTTTGGAGTGATCCTGAAGAGCGTCCTCTTTCGATCTTGGTAATCATGGTGCTGTCAATCTCAACAAAATTGGCAAGTTGTTGTTGGGTTAAATTGCGTGCTTTCCTGAGCCTCTTAATCTTTAAACCCGGCTGAAGCATTTTAATCCTCTCCTCTAACCAAATTTTATAGAATTAAATTCAGCATGTCAACGAAAAATGCGGAATTAAATCCACGATTCTTTCTTTATAAAGCTTACGTTATAATAAACATGAATATAATTCAGGATGTGATTCACATTGAATTACGGCTCGCGACTAAAGCACTTCAGGGAACAGAACGGAATGTCCGCTAATGCTTTAGCCAAAAAGGTGGATCTTGACCCAACTACAATCTATAAGATAGAGGCCAACGATTCCAAACCTTCACTGGGCTCGCTGGAACGGATATGCCAAGTACTCGGCATTACTCTCGCCGACTTCTTCGCCGAGGAGAAGCCCGAGCTCAGTCCCGAAATCCGGCGGCTGCTGGAAACTGCGAAAAAACTGACGCCCGAACAAGCCGAACTGCTTCAGAAGCTGCTGGAAGCCCTGGGCAAAGATTGAATGGAGACTTTTGGATTATCGCTAAAAAGCAGGCCCGGCCATCCCGGGACTGCTTTTTAAACTTTGGGGGTTCCGCCTTGGCCCTTCGCCGTCAGGCAGGGTCAAAGCGGTCGCTTTTGCCCGTTGTCCATGGTCCAATAAACAGCAGGCTTTTCGCTCATACTAATCAATACCAAGCTCAAATGGAGGCATTCGTCATGAAGAATAAAATAACGGGCGCTACAGTATCCTTGTTGCTCATTCTCCTGATCGCCGCCGGTTGCTCCGGTAAAACCGTTCCCGCCCCGGCCCCTTCTCCCGAAAGACTGGACAGCGACCTTGCCCTGCCTGCCGGCTATGTCGTCCTGGACCGGCAAACCGGCGATGTTACCGGCGACGGAAAATCCAAAGACATTTTTCTCGTCGGAAGAAAGCCGGATATGAACAGCAAGTTCGCCGACGATCTGAGGATCATGGTTCAGGCCGGCGAGGGCCAGAATGCGGTTACGATGGAGTTGCCCGCTGTTGGCGGGTATGACGGCAAACTTTTTGTCGGCGATTTTAGCGGCGACAAAATCAGCGACGTACTGGTCACGGTTCCGACCGGCGGAAGCGGCGGTATTGTCGAGCACCGCATCGTCACCTTCGCCGGCGGGCCCGCAATCATCTGGGGGGAAGGCGAAAACAGCGGGATTGCGGCGGCCGGACGGTTTGTCGACGGGTTTAAAGGCGAACTGACGGAGGAAACGACGAAGCGCAAGGCAATCGTAGATTTGGCTGCCAAAAAAGACGCCTATATCCAGGCGGGCCTTTACAATGCCGGCGGAACGCTGCTCCGCCAGCAGAGCCTTTCGGTAAATCCCCTGGGCGAGCTCAGGCCTTTGGCCCTGAGTCCGGACGGCAAATACGGACTCAAAGGCCAGCAGCGGGTGACGGGAGTCGCCAATGCCGACACGGTTGCCTATATCTATTCCCTTTGGGAATACGAAAATCAAAAATGGACCGCCAAGCAAATCGAAGTGGCGTCGGTGCTTCTAAGCTATGGCGAAGGGCAGCGGTAGCGAGCCGCTTGCGCAAGAGGCCTTCCCCGCGGGGCGATCTTTGCCCGGTAAAGGTCCATGCCCGGAAACCTTACGGTTTCCGGGCATTTTCATCGGGAAGGCGGTCAGCCTTTTTCTTCGGCTTTTTCGGCGAGGGCGTAAATCGTGACAACCATCCACCGGATGAACAGGGCCAGGGCGATATAGATGGGAAAACCGTAATAATATCTCCACTTAAGCAGTTGGTAAAAGCCGCCCCAGACCAAAACCGGCTCCAGGACAAAGCAGAATACCGTCGCCATGATCACGGTGGCCCAGGTGAAGCTTCGCCAAGTCCCGAAATATTGATAAATCAGGGAATAGATCATCGGCAGGCTGGCCAGGTCGACCGCCGTCAGGGGGGGAAAGATCGGCAGGATGTCGGTGGGATAATCCCATAAAACCAGCTCTTCGCCGAACTCATCGAGAACTAGGGTTATGATCGTGGTCAGGCCCACGTACAGCACCATTTCTGGCAGCCGCCGCTTATCGACCAGCCTGTACCAGACGAAGGCGGAAACAAAAAACAGGGCCAGCAGGAGCCACCATCGGAAGTTGAACACGCCTCCCTGCAGCCACTCTTCAACACGCATACGGGTCAGCAAGCGCTGAAGCTCCACCGTGACCGCCATAGCGGAATCCGTCAACGTTCACCGCCTCCTTGGCCGGCATGCTTCCTTGCTCTTGCGGCAACGCCGAAGATTTGGACGACCGCCCAGCGAACAACTAAGGCCGCGGCGATATAGACCGGAAAGCTATAGTAATATTTCCATTTCAACAACTGGTAGTAACCGCCCCAGGCCAAGGCCGGTTCAAAGCCGAAGCACAGCAGGGCGGCCGTCAGCACGGCCACCCCGGAAAAGCTCTTCCAGGTAGCGAAGTGTTGATAAACCAACGAATAGGCCAGGGGCAGAATCATCAAATTGGCGGCGGTTATCACCGGGAATATCGGCAATATATCAATGGGATATTCCCACAGGGCCAATTCCTCGCCATACTCGTCCACCCCCATCATCACCACCATCATCAATACCGCGTATAGCAGGATCTCGGGCAGACGCCTCTGAGAAAGCAGTTTCCACCAGACCACCATGCCAAGAGCGGTCAGCCCCAGCAGCAGCCACCATTTAGCCTGGAACAGGTCTTGCCGCAGCCAGTTCTCGATGTGCGCGTGGGTAAGCAGCTTTTGAATTTCGGACTGGGCCGGCATGCTGGATACAGTCAGTAACATGGGCCGCCTCCTGTAGAGATGAGTCGCCTGCTTGCCGCGCAGCGCCCGCTCCGGCCGGCGGCGGCGGGACACCGGGTCGCGTTTTTCGGCAAGTCAGGGCGGGGAGCCGTGTCCTCCCCGGCATTGGTAATAGTATAGCAAAAAAGGCATAGGCAATATGCCTATGCCTTTCGGCCGGACTAAAAAAATTCCAATGGAACTTCTGAAACCGTTTTACCCTTAACTGATCCTCAATAATTCTATCCCCAGTTTGGAATTTTGGTCAATCGCCCTGATAATATTTTCCAAATGGGCAAAAATCTTTTCCGACTGTTTTTGGGCTTGCAGGTATAAATCGTTAGCCTGGCCTGAATCATTGCTTCTAACTGCGTCGATCACCAAGGTGCCCGTATTGTGCAGTTCATGGTGAACCCCGTCAATCGCCTTCCACGCATCGGCTATAGCCGGATGGGTGATGTTAAGGGAATGATAAAAATGTCCGAAACCGCATTTTTTCGAATTGGTCTGAATCGGATAGACCTTCATTTCATCGACAATTCGTTTCAGATTCCTCATCCAATTCCCATGAGCTTCTTTGGCTTTGGTAAGGTTATCGATCAGATCCTTATTCGAAATGGCATGTATTCCGCCGTTTAAAGACACGATCATGTCTCTGACGATATCACTGAGTTTCTCGTCAATCTTGGATATATTCTTGGCATTTTCAGCGCTTTGCCCCGCGTCTGTATGGATAATCTGGGTCATGCCGTGAAGCTGTTCCGCGTCCTGGGCCGATGAAGTCATGGCCTGGTTTACCTCCTGGGCCGCCTGCTTGATGTTTTGCAGGGATTCGGATACTCTGTACACATCCTTGATCGTGTCTTTTAACATAACTACATTCTCATTTATTGTCCCGGATATCCTATCCAGTTTTTCGTTCATGTTTTGGGTGGACTTCATCGTATTATTCAGGCTTTCCCTGCCGCCATTGGCGGCTTGATGGATATTATCCACGAAAATCCGCATGTCGTCCAGGTTTTTCTTGGTATTATCCGACAATTTCCTGATTTCATTCGCCACAACGGCGAATCCTCTCCCGAATTCTCCCGCTCGGGCAGCTTCGATGGAGGCGTTGAGCGCCAATAAATTGGTTTCTTCCGCTATCGCTTCAACGCCGTTGACGATTTCACTTACTTTGGCGGCCATATCCACCAATTGTTCGATTTGTTCATTCATGGTGGTTGTATCTTGAATGACATTTTCTTTCAAGGCATGAACCTCTTGCAACTGGAGCATACTTTCGTCATTTTTGTGAATTAAATCATTCGAAGAGTTCGATAATTTGTCCATTACATCCGATGTATACGTAATTTTCTCACTTACATCGTTCATACTGGCGGTAATTTCTTCGACAATCGCAAGATTCGATTCACTTAACTTCGATAAATTTTGCGCAAAATCAGTCAGCTCATAGGCCTCATGGGTCATCTGAACATCAAATTCGCTCAAAGAAGCGGTGACGCTTAACATTTGTTTAGCATTTACCGCCATTTTCTCTTCGTTAGCCAAAAGCTTATCAAAATGCGTAAGAATCGTTTTATGAATCGGATAATCAACCTGGATTTTTTCAGCCGCTTTTCCGTTCAGCCGGTCTTCAACATGTTCAATGATACAAAGCGCTTCATCGCATGGTGCCTTTTTAAAAAAATTCATGATCGTCATTCCTCCTCGAATATAATGATTTGTATTACAGTATTCTGAAGGCCTGCAAACTCCGGAAAAATGATCCCAAAACAAAGCCGGCCCTTCTTTTCATTGGCAGCTGCCCCAATCGAACTCAAATAGCCCGAACGCGTTCTGCATGCCACTATATGGAAAAGCGAGCTGGCAAAAAGCGCATATTATGACAAAAAACCATATTAAACATCTTCGATCCGACAATTGAAAAATCCTATCGAAAAACCGACAGATAGCCAATTCTCTCCTGAAACAATTTAGGATCGGGCTTCATGGCCAGGGAGCGGTTCCTTATCGCGGTTAACTGACTGCATAGGTCTGACTGTTCCCGATTTATCAGAAAAAGGTCCCGCCTCGGCGTCAGCCAAGGCGGGACCTTTTTACTCGGCGTTCGGGGGCTTGAAGCGGCCGTGCCGCTCTACCTTGCACACTCTCGTTGCGAAGCTTTTGTACCAGAGTTCCTGTCCTAATTTTTGCGCTTCCTGGTGGCGCGGGTGGTTTCGCCAGTTTTCAATAGCCTCCAGCGAATCCCAATAAGATACCGTGATGCCCGCACCCTCTGCGTCTCTGACACTTTCGACTCCCAAAAAGCCCGGCTGGTCAACTCCCAGCTCGGTCATTTCATCGGCCATCTTTGCGTAGCCGTTGTCGCCTTCCGTTCTCACCGAGGTAAATATTACGGCATAGTAAGGCGGAGCCGGGGACTTGGCTATTTCACTCACGAAACCACTCCCTTCACGGCCTTATTACGACTCTTCCCCACTTTCCCGCATGGCTTTTACAAAGGCCGCAACGGACCGCGAAATATCGTCCGGCGTCGTCCGATACGAGCAAACGCTGATCCGGATAACCATTTCACCGTTCCATTGGGCGGGTCCGCACCAGCATTCTCCCGATTGCTGCACTTTTTCCAGGGTCTTGCGGGTAAGGCCGGGATCACCGCAGGATACCAGCACTTGGTTAAAGCAGACGGCATTCCGGATATGGAATCCTTCTTTTTCCAGGCCGGCCGCAAAGTATTGCGCCTTGTGATGCAGGTCTTCGACGAGTTCGGCCGCTCCCAGGCGGCCCAGTGCCATCAGGGAGGCCCATAGCTCCACGGCTCTCGCCCGCCGGGACATGTCCAGCGTGTACATCATGCCGTCCCGGTTTTCGCTGTAGACGATGTAGGAGCCGGTCATATGCAGAGCCTGGCTGAGCGCGTCCCGGTGGCGGCACAGGATGATTCCGTTGTCATATGGCGCGTTTAAGGTCTTGTGGGCGTCTGCCGACCACGAGTCCGCCAGGTCCATTCCCTCTGTCAGGACTTTCAGCTCGGGCGAAGCCGCAGCCCAGAGCCCGAAGGCCCCGTCCACATGGGTCCAGGCGCCGGCGGACCGGGCTTTGGCGCAGATCGCGGCGAACGGATCAAAGGCTCCCGAGTTTACGTTTCCGGCCTGGAGGATCAGAAGCGTTTTGTCGTCCAGCTCAGGCAGCCGGTCGGCTCGCATCCGGCCCTGGTCATCGACGGGGACTTTGATCAGGCGGTCTTTCCCCAGTCCCAGTATCGACAAGCCTTTATAAACCGTCGAATGGGCCCCTTCTCCCAATACCACGCGGATCTCGGGGGCACCGAACAGTCCCTTGGCGTTTACATCCCATCCCTGGCGGCGCAGCAGATAATCCCGCCCGGCCGCCAGGCCGCACATCGTGGCCGCGGAGGTCCCGCTGACAAAGCCTGCCGCGGTTTTTTCCGGCAGGCCCAACAGGTCGGCCAGCCATTCTTCGCAGACTCCTTCCAGTACGGCCGTAACGGGCGAAATGACGTAGAGAGCGGCGTTCTGGTCCCACACGTCGCCCAGCCATTTGGCCGCCAGCGCAGCCGGAATGATGCCGCCGTTGACAAAGCCGAAATAGCGGCCGCCCGTCTGGGCCACCGTCGCCGGGGACCCGAAGGTGTGCAATTGGTCGAGGATTTCATGGGGATCTGCCGGCTTCTCCGGCAGCCTCCGCCGGAAAGACGCCAGTCCCCTGATCGCCTCCTGCTCCGGAAAAACAGGACGGTCCAAGACGGTCTTCATATAGTCCAAAGCATAATTCTTCGCTTGCTCATACAAAGACCAGTCTTCAGCCTGCCGCCGGAGCTGATCGGAAATCGGACCCGAAACCATAAGCTTCCCCCTTTGCAAGACTCGCGCGGACGATCCCGGCAAGTCGTTTTGGACGCTGTTCAGCGCCTTTCCCTTATGTATTCCCATAAAAAAAACAAAACCCTGCAAGCAGCCCACGCCTTGCGGGATCCCGCAGGAGCCGGGCAGTTTCCCGGCCAGATGAAACGCCTCCTCGGGTCGTCATTTTCTCGGCCTCCAGGCAAAAAGACAGCCCACGGTGAGTAGTGGGCCTAGAGAGGGTATAAGTGTATCATCCATACCTTATGCAATTCCTGCGCCAAGCCGGATCGCCCGATAATGCAGGCCTTCCGGCATATTGCCCTGAGCAGGGGAGGTAATTTTTCCCCGCAGGAGTGGAAAAATTTCCACTCCGCCCCGGCGAAGCATCGACCTTCGTATCCCTTGCTGCACCTTTTCAAGCCCTGGCCGCCGGCTTATCGGTCCCGCCCTCGTCCCAGCAAAGGTATACCCCCAGCCAGCCGCCGCTTACGGCGATATGCACTGTTTCGGCCGGCACCGGACGGTTGCTGACGGCATACGGCCAGCCTTGCTTGAGCTTTGTTTCCCGCAGCGGCCAGCGGACGCCTTCAATGGCGACGCCGGTGCATTCGGCGGAAAGCGGCAGCAGGGAAATGACGGCCGGCGGCTCTGCCGGACGGACGGCAACGGCGTCCGTCCCTTTAAGGATAAGCATAACCTCGGTTTCATCGGCGGCGCAGCAGCGGCCGCCCCCGGAGACCTCACTGCCCAGCAGCGAAAAAATATTGCTGAAAGCATGGTCAAAGCGGCCGCCCCACACCCCGGTGAGGATGACCGTTGCCTGGCCGTATATGCTGCCGGCCCGTTTCAGCGCCAGCTGCAGATCGGTAAGATCCTTGTCGGGATTATGAACTTCCACCGGCACTCCCAGCGACATCCCCCAGTTCCAGCCGGCGGAACTGGCGCTGTCGCCGTCGCCGATAATTCTTTCCGGCAGAACTCCGCCGGCCCGGCAAGCGTCGATCCCGCTGTCGACGCACCATAACGGCCCGCCCGCGGCCGCCCGGGCCAGCCAACGCCGCTCCGGCGGCCTTCCGCCGGCCACCAGCAGGATCCTGCTTTCGGGAAGCGGTCCGGCGAAAGAAAACCGGACTTGCGGCAAAACAATATCGTTACCCATGCCTGTCTCCATATCCTCGATACTAAGCTCCGAGCGGCGCCGCAGCGCGCTAGCTAGAGTATACCATACCCTTTCCGGTTCCGGTACTGCCAATGCCAAAGGGATCAGCAGGAACGTCATCCGGACTTGCATTGCCCACTCGCCGGGCCGCCTTGCCATTCCATATTTTACCTTGACGCCTCCAATGCCACCCGATACAATATATTGTATCACAATCAATATTTTACCACTAAATATTGTGTTTAGTCAGGAGGCTGTTGCGATGAACTTGTCGGATAACGCGCGCAAGGTTCTTGAGAAACGGTATTTTGCCAAAGATGAGGCCGGACGGCTTTTGGAGGATGCCGACGGGATGTTTCGCCGGGTTGCCCAAGCGGTGGCCCAGGCCGATGCCCCTTATGCTGCAGCGTCGGAGTTGCAGGCTATTGAGCAGGAATTCTATGAAATGATGTCCAGCCTCGAATTTCTGCCGAATTCGCCGACCCTCATGAACGCCGGGAGGCCTCTGGGACAGTTGAGTGCTTGCTTTGTCCTGCCGGTCGAGGACACTATGGAGGGAATCTTTGAAACGCTGAAGAATGCCGCCCTGATTCACAAAAGCGGCGGCGGAACGGGCTTCAGTTTTTCCAGGCTGAGGCCCAAGGGCGCTGCGGTGAATTCCACGGGCGGCGTGGCCAGCGGTCCGGTCAGTTTCATGAAGGTTTTCAACGCCGCCACGGAAGCCGTCAAACAGGGCGGCACGCGGCGAGGAGCCAATATGGGCATTCTCCGCGTCGATCATCCCGATATTATGGAGTTCATCACGGCGAAAAAAGACAATGCCGATATTACGAATTTTAATATCAGCGTCGGCCTTACGGAAGAATTTATGGCCGCAGCGGCGGAAAATAGGGACTATGCTTTGGTCGACCCCCACTGCAAGGCCGCGGTAGGGAAGCTGAACGCCCGGGAAGTATTGGATGTCATTGTGGACATGGCCTGGAGCAACGGTGAACCGGGAATTATCTTTTTGGACCGGCTGAATCAGGAAAATGCGACGCCGGAGCTGGGAGAGTTCGAAAGTACCAATCCTTGCGGCGAGCAGCCGTTATTGCCTTACGAGTCCTGCAATCTCGGCTCGATCAATTTAAGCCTGATGGTAAAGAATGCGGGAAACGGACCGGAAGTCGACTTTGAACGGATGGGCGCGGTTGTGAAAAAGGCCGTTCATTTTTTGGACAATGTCATTGATGTCAATCAGTATCCCCTGCCCGAAATCGAGCAGACGACCAAGGGTACCCGCAAAATCGGATTGGGCGTCATGGGCTGGGCCGATCTGCTCTGTCAGTTGAATATCCCGTATAATTCGCCAGAGGCGCTGGCCCTGGCGAAGCAGGTGATGGGCTTCATCCGGGCCGAAGCCAGAAAAACGTCGATGGAGCTGGCGGAGCAAAAGGGCGTATTTCCGCATTTTGAAAAGAGCGTCTATCAGCAGCAGGGGATGCGGCTGCGGAACGCAACCACCACGACCATCGCGCCGACCGGCACGCTGAGCATCATAGCCGGCGTTTCCAGCGGCATCGAGCCCTTGTTTGCCCTGTCGTACATCCGGAATGTCATGGATAACGAGGAATTGGTCGAAACCAATCCCCTCTTCCGGCAAGTCGCCCTGCAAAACGGTTTTTATACCGAGGAATTGATGCGGACGATCGCCGCCAAGGGAACCATAAAGGGCATGGCGGAAATACCCGAAGCGCTGCAGGGGGTATTTGTCACCGCCCATGATATCTCGCCGGAATGGCATGTGCGGATGCAGGCCGCCTTTCAAAAGTATACCGACAATGCCGTCTCCAAGACGGTTAATCTCAGCAGCAGGGCGACGCGGGAAGATGTCAAGGCTGTATTCGACCTGGCGCAGGCGACGGGCTGCAAGGGGGTGACGATCTATCGGGACGGCAGCAGGGATTTGCAGGTGCTCAACATCGGCAAGGTCAACGGAAAGGAGCCTTCCGCCCGGGACAGCGCCCCGGCGCAGCCTAGCCAGGCTGTTTTCGCCCCGCGGCCCAGGCCCGAAGTCACGACGGGTTTTACTGAAAAAGTGAAAATCGGCTGCGGCACCATCTTCATTACGGTCAACTATGACCAGCACGGCATCTGCGAGGTCTTCACCAATACCGGCCGGGCCGGCGGCTGCCCTTCCCAGTCCGAGGCCACGGCGAGGCTGGTCTCCATAGCCCTGCGCTCCGGAATGGACGCCAATGCCATCATCGACCAGTTGAAGGGGATACGGTGCCATTCGACCATCCGGCAAAAAGACTTGAAGGTACTATCCTGCCCCGACGCGATCGGCAAGGTGATCGAAAGGGTGCTGAAATTCCAGAACGGTGAAAGGGCCGACAACAATGCCGTTTCTCCGGCTGTCATCGAAGCCTGCCCCGAATGCGGCAGGGCGGTGGAGCATGAAGGCGGCTGCGTAATCTGCCGGAGCTGCGGCTTCAGCAAATGCAGTTAGGAAGGCTCGCCGCCGGATAGCGCGGGGATTGGCTCCGGGAACCTGCAATCAGATCGGCGGTAATACCGCGAGAGACCAAAGCCGTTCTCAAGACGCTTAGCCACGCGGAGCAAAAAAAAGCGAACCGGCCTGAAAATTCCAGGCCGGTTCGTTTTTTTATGCTCCGAATGCAGCGGTAGTTAGGGTGAAAGATGCGGCAGAGACTGCGATTTATCGTGCGGGAGGGAGCAATCCTCTGGGAATCAGCGCTCCACATCCCTCAAGTTCACGGCAGCGGCGCTCGGGAACATTTTTCTGCGGATATAGCCAACGACCGTCGGGCCTACTAAAACAAGAACAATCAGCGTCATTAACACCAGGGAGATCGGCCGTTGGAAAAAGATCATCATATCGCCGCGCCCCACGATGAGCGCCTTTCGGATATTGGCTTCCACCGCAGGTCCCAGAAAAAAGCCCAGAATCAGCGGCGCCGTGGGGAAGCCGCTTTTGTCGGCAAGGTAGCCGAAGAGGCCGAATACACCTATGACGACCAGGTCAAGCGGATCGAAATTGACCGAGTATCCGCCCACGATGATGATGCCGATTACAACCGGATAGAGAAAGTGCAGCGGTATCTTCAGCATCTTGATCCAAAGGCTGATGAGAGGCAGGTTGAGAAGAACCAGCATCACATTGCCGAGGAACATGGTGCAAATCAATCCGTAGATGAAATCGGGATGATCCCGGAAAAGGAGCGGCCCTGGAATCAAGCCATACATCATCATCCCGCCGGCGAGTATCGCCGCCGTCGCCGTACCGGGGATGCCAAGGGTGAACAACGGCACCATGGCGCCGATCGATGCGGCGTTGTTGGCGGTTTCCGGGCCGGCAACCCCCTCAATCGTCCCGGTGCCGAACTTCTCCGGATGCTTCGAAACTTTCCGTTCAAGCGCGTAGGACATGAAGGAAGTCGCGGTGGCGCCTATCCCCGGCAGCACGGCGATAAGAAAGCCTCCCACCGAGCCCCGCAGAATGGGTCCGAAGGACTGTTTCAGGTCGTCCAGGTTGGGCAGCAAATTTCTGAGCTTGGTGCTGACCGCCAGCATTTCGGGATTCGTCATGATCCCTTGTTCAATCTCGCTGACGATCTCGCTCATGGCGAACAGTCCCATGAGGACCGGCACAAGATCGAGGCCCATCTGCAGATACGAGGTGTCGAAGGTGAAGCGGTTGACTCCCGAAAAGCTGTCCGTCCCGATCGTTCCGATCAGGAGGCCGAGAATACACATGATTACCGCTTTTACTTGATGGCCGCCAAAGCTTGTCGCCATACAGAGGCCAAGGGCCATCAGGATAGTGTACTCAGCCGGGCCGAAGGCCATAGCCGCCCGCGAAAGCGGTTCGCCCAGCATCAACAAGAGAAAGGTGCCGACAATTCCGGCTGCGAACGACCCGATGGCCGCTATGCCCAGGGCCTGGCCGCCCCGGCCCTTTTTGGCCATCTGGTGTCCGTCCAGACAGGTTACGACGGATGCCGATTCTCCCGGCATGTTAAGCAGAATGGAGGTCGTGGAGCCGCCGTACTGAGCTCCGTAATATATGCCGCAAAGCATCGCCATGGCGGCCAGCGGATTCATGCCGAAGGTTATCGGCAGCAAGAGGCCGATCGTGGCCGAGGGGCCGAGGCCGGGCAGTACGCCGATGGCCGTGCCTAAAATCGTGCCCAGGCCGGTATAGAGAAGAATCTCCGGAGTCAGGGCATGCCCGAAACCCATTAACAAATTGTCGAATACCATCATAGCGGCAACACCCCCCTCGGCAGATTTACGCCCAGCACGTAGTTAAAAAGCCCATAGATGATGATCGACGATACAAGACCGAAGGCGGCTGATCGGATCCAATGGTAATCCGGCTTTACCAACCTTGTATATAAGGTGATTGCTATAGCTGCGGCGATTACAAATCCTGCCGACTCAAGCAGAAGGGCCACCAGAAAGAGACTGCCCAGCGCCACAAAAACTGCAAAGGGATTGGTGAACAGTAAGAGGTCTTTGGCAACCGGCTCGCTTGTTCCTTGACGCAGCGATTTGAAGGCCGGGATTATTATAGCTATCGAACATCCGATCAATATCACCGCCAACCAGAACGGCATAAAGCCGGGCCCAGGACCGTACTCGGACATATAGCCGAGCTTTAGAGACATGCTGCCTACGAACAACCCTAGTAAGATGAATAAAAAGCCTGCTGTAATATCTCGTTTGGCCATGAGTGTCTCCTTCCCCAAATTTACATGCCTGGGGGAAAGCCGGCAGAGCCGTTCCCCCAAGCTTTGTAACTGAACTGCTTCATTACTGCCTGATCAGCCCGGCCTGTTTGATCAGCGGCTCGACCCTCTCCGATTCTTGCTTCAGGTACTGGCCGAAGTCGGCGTCAAACAGGTTTGCCGGAACAGCATAGGTTTCTTTCAGGTAGTTTTTCCATTGCTCGGTTTCCACCAGTTTTTTCATGTCTTCCACAAGTAGCTGCTTGGCATCGGCCGGGATGTTTTTAGGCGCAACGATCCCGCGCGGCCCGCCTGTCGCAATATCGAGTCCGCTTTCCTTCATGGTCGGGGCGTCAACGCCGCTGACGCGTTGCGCGGTGGAGACCGCGAGAATCCTTAAGGTCCCGGCTTGAACCTGCCCCATGACTCCGCGCGGATTGATGCTTACACAGTCGGCGTTGCCGCTCATGACTTGCACGACGGCCTCGCCGTCCGAGGAGTTGGGCAGGAAGACGATTTTAGCCTTGGTCATTTCGGATATGCTCAGCGCCATAATATGGTCATAGCTGCCCAGCGAGGTGAGCGCCCAGGTGACTCCCTCCGGTTTTGTCTTACCGACTTCAATCAGATCGTTCATGGTTTTGTAAGGCGAGTCCGCTTTCACGACCACGGCGATAGGCTCGATGCACAGCAGGCCGATCGGCGTAAACTCCGTATAGTTGGGGCTGTCTTTGGGGCTGATGATTGCCTGGGTTGTGAATACCGACGGGGTGCCCAGAAGAGTATAGGGATCCGCGGCTTTCGAGGCAACATATTTGAAGGCGACGGACCCCCCGCCTCCCGGCTTATTGGTCACGGTAATGGGCACGGTAATCAATTTCTGCTTTGTCAGAATGTCGGATACCGTACGGACAAACAGGTCGGGAGCGCCGCCGGCTCCGGAATGAACTACGAATTCGATCGGCTTGGTGGGATACTTCGCCTGTTCCGTAGATGAACACCCCGCTAACGAAAACGCGGAAACCGCCACAAGAGCAACGACTGCCGCCAGGGCGGCCAATTTTTTACATCGCACAATAAAACCCTCCCTTAATTACTCCATTTTTTGGCACAGACCGCAAAGTGTTGAATGCCTCTCGTAATCCTAGAATAACCCTTCATTCGCTACGTTGTTTTGTAAGCTCAGATGTGCCGCATGATCTAAAGCATTAATTCCCCCTCCTCAACAACCGTAACTCCATCAACGGTAATCGTGGGTTGCAGAATCATAATGTCCATATGGATGGGACTCTCAACTGTACCGCCCAGGGATAGGCTGTCACCGATCGCAACATGACAAGTGCCCAGCTTTTTCTTATCCTCCCGGGACCTGCCTGTGAGGCGGCAGGCAGGATTGGTACCGAAGGCAAATTCGGCAATATTCCGACTTGACGGACCGGCCTTTTCCAGGACGGCGCTGAGCTCTTTCGCTTCTTTGCCGCCTTCCACTTTGGTTACCAGGCCTTTGGAAATTTCAATTTTTAAGAAGTCTTGCACGACATCCAGATCTTCCAGCAAATAGGGGTTCATGATTGTTCCTTCGGCAGTGCCCTCCAGCGGGGCACAAGCCGCTTCCCCGTCGGGCAACCCGGAAAAATCGCCGGGATTGGTGGCGTAGCCGGCCAAAACATATCCCCGCCGCCCCTTAACGCTGAAACGGAGGTCCGTTCCTTCCGGCGATGTGATGTGCACCCACTCGCCTTGATTAATCACTTCCGCCAGCTTTTCGCTGATGCGTTTGACCTCCTGGTAGTCGGCGGTCACCCCGCCGCGGATCATCATGTCTTCATTCACGTTTCTGATATTGCAGACCCGCGCCCCTTTCGCCACCGCCGCCCGCTGGGCATTGGTATGCGTCATGGAGTGGCTGGTCTGATTAATAATAACGTCGGCAGCCTCCATCGCCGCGGCGACAACCGCCGGCGGCTCCACTCCGCTCATGCCCGTGGGCGCCATGGTCACGATCACGGTTTCGGCCCTGGCCATTTCCCCGGCTACCGCCAAAACCTTAGTGATCGAAGGAGGACGCTCGGTATCGGTAACGATGCATAATTTTTCGCCGGGCTTTACTGCGAGCACTGTGTCCATAATCATCCTGGCGGTTTTTGCCATCCTTGCTTCAATCATACTATTCCTCCAGTTCATAATTTTCGTATTATTGGAAATGCATAAAGTGTGCCAAGACCTGGATATTAGGTTTTAAAGGGCTCTTAAAAACGCCGGGCAAAGCCATCCGCCTAATTTATGACCAAAAAGCTGCATAATCAGTCTAATTGGCATCCCAAATATAAAAAAAAAACCTCGCAAGAGGTTTCTTTTTATGAGAAATCACTGTTTCGCGATCATTGCTGCTGTTTGCTACTGCAAAGACATTCTTCATTGCTCCTGCTCCTGGCCTATCGTAATTTAGCAGCATCTCCGTCTCAGCGCAGTCGATCGGCGGCTGTTACCCTACCGGTTTTCCATATTGAATTTCCATGCTTGGCAATACCAGCTTTCCATTTTTATCGGTTTCCGCATGGGCCGCCAAGAATTCCAATACCTCATATCCCAATTTAGTAAGCCTGGAGCCTTGTTTTGTTACGCCGGCGGCCAGGCAGCCCCCCTGCTCCAGCCGTTTCAGCCACAGGCGCACCTTATACTCGGGGCTCGGAACCGCCCGCCCGGCAAGGGCCTCCACAATCGTCAGGCGACCAATGGGCCTGCCAAAAATCTCAGCCTGCTTCAATTCCGAAAGCATCCAAAATAAAGGCTCCAGAGCATCCAGCCTCGCGAACTCCGAAATTACCGTTTCAACAGCCTTCGAGGCCGATAGCTTAGCCGTGAGATTGCTGCAGGCATTGGTGTCGCCAAGCAGGTACGCCGGCAAGTGCCTTATCAGCGTTACCTCATTCGGCTCCACCATGCCGCAGAGAAATTTGACCACGTTCTGAAGCTCCCGGATATTCCCCGGCCAGTCGTAATTTGTCAGATAATCGAGGACGCGGTCGTCCAGCCGCAATTCGCGGCGATATAATTTATGCGCAAAATAGCCCAGCAAGACCGGGATGTCCCTTTTCCGGTTCTTCAGCGCCGGTACTACTATCTGGATCGTGCACAATCTGAAGTAAAGGTCTTGCCGGAATTTCCCCTCGTTGACCAGTTGCCGGAGGTTCTGATTGGTGGCGGCAACAACGCGGATGTCGATCGGGGTGACGGTGCTCCCGCCGACCCTCCTTACTTCCTTTTCTTCCAAGACCCGCAGCAGTCTTTTCTGAACTTCAAGCGAGGCGTCGCCGATTTCATCCAAAAAGATGGTCCCGGTGTGGGCCTCTTCGAAGTAGCCTGCCTTCCCCCCCTTGCGGGCGCCGGTAAAGGCGCCGTCTTCATAGCCGAAAAGTTCGCTTTCCATTAGGCTCTCCGGCAGGGCCGCAAAGTTGACGGCCATGAACGGGGCGTTTTTCCGGGAGGACGCACTATGGATCGACTGACCGAACAGCTCTTTGCCGGTTCCGCTTTCCCCTTCCAGCAGAATGGTCAGGTCGGTATTGGCGAACTTCTTCGCCATAAGGATGGCATTTTGGATCTCCTCACTCACGCCGATAATCTCACTGAAACTGTGTTTGGCAACATTGCCTTTCCGCTTCAGCTCCCGGCGGACCTTGGAGTCAAGCTCCTGAACGCCGGCCGTCGCCTTCAGGCTGATGACCATCCCCGACCGATGATTCATCGCATCCAGGATCGGGGTTGTATTCATTACATAGTGACTGCTGCCAATCTTAATGATTGCATCGATTAAATCGGCGTCGGCAGCCGCGGCGTTCCCGATTTCCGGAATGATTTCCTCGCCCGCTTTGCCGATTATGTCCTGGCTTCGCAGTTCCAGCATCTTTTCCGCAGCAGGATTGAGCAGCGCCACTTTCCCGCCTTCATCAATTTCAATAATCCCCTGGTCGACGGTCCCCAGAATGGCTTCCAATCTATTTTTCAGTCTCTCGCTTTGTTCCGCCACTTTCAGGCGCCGGGACGCGATACTGATAATCTCGGAAATATAGCGGTTGGAGATGTCGTTGATAACCTCGCGGGGCAAGTTCAACTCAATAATCAATTCGACGATGGTCGACAGATCCATAATACGCGCGCCCAGATCAATGACTTTCGCGACTTCCGGGGGAACGGGATGGCTGCCGGTGGTGATGGCCAGCCGGACATGCTTCGGATAGGCTGTGTTGCCAAGCCAGTAGGGATAAAGTTTCAGCTTGTCATCGATGGCAAAGCGCTTCAAGAGGGTGATCTTCTCATAGGCTGAATCTTCCCAGTTGGCCACCATCAGGGCTTCGGTACCCTGCGGAAGAGCCAGGACCTCATCCAGGTTGGCTGTCCCCAGGGTCCGGTTGGCGATCAGGATCTTTTTATTTCCGGGAATAAGCACGGCAATATGTTCGAAAATGGAATGGTTTCCGGCAATGAAAATTTCATTGTCCAGTATTTCCGGCTTGAACGGGTCCCTTACGCGCCAGGTACTAACCTCGATAAATTGTCCGAGAAGGTTCTCCAACTGCCTGCCAATCTGCTCACAAGAAGATTGATTGGTAGCAACAAAACAAACCTTGGTTTTTTTTATCATGCCGCACCCTCCGATCCACTTCTGATGCTGCTTTTTCCAGCCGGAACAAATAATGCGTTAACATATTATTTATAAGCATACCACGTCTTTCCGCCGTCAACCAATCAATTTTTGAGATGGCTTCGTCCTCTTTTTGGCCCTATAAAAAAAAGAGCTACCAGTCAATTGCCGCGAATTGCCGGTACCCGAGCGAGACCCTTTCTTTCGGCCGGGGCCATCCGGGATTTCCTCCCGCAAAGCGCGATCGAACGCAGGGCGCTTTGCGGGAAGTCCCCCAGGGAGCATCCGGTTTACTTTTTTATTTCTTCTCTGATGATATCCGCACAGCGCACCTGATTGAAGATGCCGCAATAGCAGAAGTCGCTGAGCCGGATAGCGCCCTGTTCCGGCGTCATTTTGCCCGAATCGACCTGCTTCATGATAAAGTTAACGAACTTGGGCGGTATCATATGGTGGCCGCACATCGTCGTGATCGAAAGCGTCACTTCGTCGGGCAACTTATCTTTGCGCCCCCATACGCCCAGGGAATAATTGATCGAATGCGGGGTTACCCGGGCTTCTTTACAGGCGTCCATCACTTCCGTCAGTACGCCGGTGATCACACAGGACATCCCCAGTTCCTGCGACTTGACGCGCTCCAAGAAGCCCACCACCTGGTCCTTGCGGGTAAAGACGCCGCGCAGGCGCGACTTATCGGAGATTTTTTCCTTGATTTCCTCGGATTTGAAGCGAGTTACCGGGCCGGTTTTCACATCGCCCCAATTTTCCGAGCCGACAGCCTCGGCGGCCTCAATGTATGCCAGAGCCTTCGGCCGGATGCCCACATCATTTATTCCTTTAGTCTGGTACATAAACCAGCAGAAATCCTTCTTCTGGGACTCAATATCTCCGGAACGGTGCAGCGAATGCGTCATGATATCCTCCTCCTTAATCCGTTATGAGCGGCAAGCCCAGGCCGACGTTTACCTTACCACGGTAGGGCTGCGCAATGCCCAGCTCGTCCAGGCAGCGCAAAGTGGCGTTTTCGCCGTTTTCATCGACCCGCAATATGAGGCCCAGCGAAAAGACCGTATCAATTTCTTTCTCGACTTTCTGCAGCGCGGCCATTACATCTTTCAGCTGCTCTTCGCGGCAGTGGCCCTCGACGATAACCGACAGCATCCGGGTGTCAAGACAATCCTCGTTCAGTTTGCCGGTTGAAATGTCCGGCATCAGCCCCATCAAGGGCGACTGGTCCGCGGTGGCCAGTTTCACCCCGGCGTTGCATAGCGCCATAGCCACCTTTTCGGCATCGCGGAGGTAAACGCCCATACCCGGGCGTCCCATATCGATGCAGATTCCCACCTGGCCGCGCCTGACCCGGCCGGATACGTCGTTGGTCTTGACTTCTTCCGTGCCCCGGCCGGTAACGCCGGTTACCGGGTGGTTTTCAACCGGGTCGCTCATCAGATGCTTGAACTCTTTGTAAAAGGTGTCGAGCGGCGAGGGTTCTATCGCAGCTTTAGGGCAGACCTTCTGGCGGAGGCAGATATAGCACTCCACGCATTCATCCTGATCGATATGGCATTTTTTATCACTGTACGAGATAGCGTCTACCGTGCAATAGGTCATGCAAATCTTGCAGCCGACGCATTTTTCTTGGTTAATTTGGGCCATTTAACTTTCCTCCTGCAAAAATTAGTCCGAGTCCGCCGGGATGTCGGCCATGTTCATGTTATGGATGGAAATCAGACTTTAATAACCAGTTCGCCATTTTCTACGATGGTTTTGCCATCAATCCGGATGGTCGGCCGCAAGAACATGATATCCATATGCATCGGGCTTTCCACGGTCCCGCCCAGAGACAGGCTGTCGCCAATGGCAATGTGCGCGGTTCCCAGTTTCTTCTTGTCTTCCCTGGACATGCCCGTGATCCGGCAGGCCGGGTTGGTCCCGAAAGCGAATTCAGCGACGTTCCGTCCGGGCAAGCCGGCTTCTTCCAGGATGCGCTCCAGCTCTTTCGCTTCCCGGCCGCCTTCAACCTTGGTCACCAGGCCCTTAGCGAATTCGATTCTGATCGGATCATGCACGACATCCAAATCTTCCATAAGATAAGGATTAACAATGACGCCTTCCGCCGTGCCTTCCAGCGGCGCACAAGCAGCCTCCCCGTCAGGCAGCCCGGAGAATTCCCCCGGGTTGGTCGCATACCCCGCCAGGACATACCCGCGGCGCCCTTTAATACTGAAGCGGAGGTCCGTCCCTTCCGGAGTCGCAATATGCACTTCATTCCCCTGGTCGATAATGGCGGCCAGAATTTCGGTTATGCGCTTGACCTCCTGGTAGTCGGCAGTGACGCCGCCCCGGATCATCATGTCCTCGTTGACATTTCTGATGTTGCAGACGCGCGCGCCTTTGCCGACCGCGGCCCGTTGAGCGTTGGTATGGGTCATCGAGTGACTGGTCTGATTGATAATCACATCCGCGGCCGCCATCGCCGCCGCTACTACCGCAGGCGGTTCAACCCCGCTCATCCCGGTGGGCTCCATTGTGGCGACCACTGTTTGCGCGCCGGCCATCTCTGCGGCCACCGCCAGCACTTTCGTAATGGCGGGCGGTCGTTCGGTATCGGTCACGATGCATAATTTCTCACCCGGTTTCACAGCAAGAACGGTATTCATAATCATTTTCGCCGTTTTGGCCATTCGCACTTCAATCACTATCTGCTACCTCCTTATCTGGTATATCACATAGCCGAAGCAAATATCGTGCCAACGCCGCAACCCCGCCGCCAATCGGCTATCCGGCGAACGCCCGGAAATTCTAACCCAAATATAATCCTAATAGCCACATAAAAATTAGAATAACCGCCTAATATTCACATCCAATCTAAGAAGCGCAAAGGCCCTGCCGGTCATCGTCAAAAGCCGCCGCCGCAAAATAAGGGCCATGGTCCGATGGGCGCCGGCGCCCGGCATCTTGGCACGGAACATGCTTATAATAAGAATTTACTGATACTTGTCTTTACCCCCATCGCCCGGCGCCAGGGTCCGCTCGGGCATCCCGGCAAACATTCCGTCATGCTCTACATCCAAGGAGGAACTATGGCCGAACAGCATCCAGACTTCGAAACAGAACAAAACCATCTAGCGACCACCATCGACCTCATGCACCAGATCATCG
The DNA here is from genome assembly GCA_002482545.1 of Sporomusaceae bacterium UBA7701. Classification (GTDB taxonomy): domain Bacteria; phylum Bacillota; class Negativicutes; order Sporomusales; family UBA7701; genus UBA7701. Next base: position 124,003 of record DLGF01000005.1, on the reverse strand, counting down.
CCGATCTCAACGCCGATATCGCCGAACGTACCCGGCTCATCAAAAAATCCATATCCATAAAAGACCAGATCAGCGCCTATGTCCATCGCCTGTCGCGAAGCGACAACACGGACAAAATCTATGACATCGAAGAGGCTCTCCCCAATCCCTATTTCGGCCGGGTCGATTTCCGCGAGGACGGAACCGAGGAATTCAACAGCTTCTATATCGGACGGTGCAAAGTAGCCAAACTCAAAATTGAAGACGCCAAAGACATTCTGGTTTTTGACTGGCGCGATCCGGTTTCCACGATCTTTTACGAATCCCACGGCGGGAGAGCCCAGTACGAGGTGCTCGGGCGTTACCGGTACAGCGGCGACGTTTCGCTGAAGCGCCAGTATAAGATAGAAAAAGGCGTGCTTGAAGCCATCGTCGATAATTATGTTCTCAATAAGATCCTGGAAAATCAGCAAACCGCGCTGCTGGCCGATCCTCTGCTGGCCGACAGGCTGCAGCAAGGCGCAACCGACCGGCTCAAGGATATCGTGACCACCATTCAGGCCGAACAGAATAAGATCATCCGCGAACCGCTGAACCAGGTGACCATCGTCCAGGGGGTAGCCGGGTCCGGCAAAACCACCGTCGGCCTCCACCGCCTTTCTTATTTCTTATACAACGAGAAACTCAACCCCCAGAAATTGGTCGTCGTCGCGCCCAACCGCATTTTTCTCAACTATATTTCCGAGCTTCTGCCCGACATTGATGCCGCCGATGTCAAGCAACTGGTCTGGGACGATCTGGTCGCGATGATTATCCGCACAGAGTATAAGCTCACCGCGGATCACCGGCTCGATCTCATCCTGTCAGGCAACGACAGGGCCGCCGGCCGCCTATGGGAAGACACGGCGCAGCTCAAGGGTTCCCTGGCTTTTATCCAAGTGCTGGAGACGTATATCGAACGTAAAGTGCGGAGTTTCTGCCTCAAACTGGAAGACATCGCCCTGTTCGACGGGCGTCTCAAGATCAGCGTGCAAGAGCAGCTGGATAAATTTGTCGAGGATGCCGTCAAGCCCTATAATGAACGCTTGCGCACCCTGATCCACTACATCACGTTCCGCGTCCGCAACTATGTAGAGGTTATGGACGCCCAGGCGGCGGGCGGCAGGGACGCCGAGGAACAACGGAAACGGGTCCGCAGGGACGCCGACGCTTTTCTCGATCGCTACTTTAAACGCTGGAGTCCCTTGGGCCTGATGGACGCCTACAAGCAAGTCTTTTCCGACAAATCGGCCTTCAGGCCCATCAAAAACGTCAAATTCGACCTGGATGCCATCCGGAGCCACTCTTTGGACATCCTGCAGGCCGGCCAGGTCGAACGCGAAGACTTGGCGCCCTTGGCCTACCTGACCTTTCTGATCGACGGTTGGTCGCACATTACCAAGTTTGACCACATCATGGTGGATGAAGCCCAGGATTTGAACGCCCTCGAATTCGCAATTCTGAAACGCCTGTCCAGCAACGGGTCGTTCACAATCATGGGGGACCTGGCGCAAGGCATCCATTCCTACCGGAGCATCAGCAGCTGGAACGTGCTCTTGCAAGAGGTCTTTGCCGACGCGCGGGTGGTTTACCGGGAAATTCTTTACAGTTACCGTTCCGCCAGGGAAATCATCGATGTTTTCAATCTCGTCGCGCCCCAGGGAGGCCCCCAAGCAATACCGGTATACGAGACCGGCCGGAAGGCGACGCTGGAAAAGATCGGCTCTTTCGAACAGGGCGTGACCCATGTGCTGGAAATGCTGAGACACTTCCTGGCGCGCGGCGCAAAATCAATAGGCGTCATCACCAAGCTGGAGAGCGACGCCGCCTTGTTGCACAGCCGGCTGCTTCAGGCGGCAGACGCCGATTGCGCCATTCATCTCGTATCCGGTCAAGCGGCCAGTTATCCCGGCGGGGTTTGCGTCATTCCCGTTGCCTTGGCCAAGGGCCTGGAGTTCGACGGCGTTATTGTCTGGAATGCTTCGGCAGCGGAATTCACGGCCGACCCGCTGGACGCCCGGCTCTTATATGTGGCCCTGTCCCGCGCCATGCACAGCCTGCACGTCATGTATCAGGGAAAGTTGACACCCTTGCTGCAAGGACAGGATAGCGAAAAAAACCAACCGGTCTTTCACCAATTGGCGTCCAGCAAGGCAATATCCGAAAATAAACGGAAGGAGGAAAATATCCCGGCCAACAGGGCCGGTGCAAAAATCGACGGACGGGAGAGCGGAAGATGAAATGTAATCTGGTACAGAAGATATTGAAGAACCACGGACTCAACCCTAACTCGCCGGAATGGGAGATCATCCCCGATCAGGTGATGACGCCGGACTCGACGGCCACCATGGTGTATCTGCAGTTGGAAGCCATGGGCGTCAAGAAAGTCAAGCCTTTTTCGGTCATTTATATCGATCACAATATGCTTCAAGTCGGTCCCAAAAACCACGATGACCACCGGTATCTTCTGACGGTGGGAAAAAAACTGGGAGCATACATCTCGAAGGCCGGCAACGGCATCGGCCACACAACTCATCTGGAGAATTTCTCCAAGCCGGGAGAAATCCTACTTGGCTCAGACAGCCATACTTCCACCGCCGGCGCGGCCGGCATGCTGGCCGTCGGCGCCGGCGGAGTCGACGTAGCTGTTGCCATGGCCGGGTTTCCCTATGCCTGCGCCAGGCCCAAAGTGGTCGGCGTCTGTCTGGAGGGCGGCCTCCGGCCCTGGGTTACGGCCAAGGATATCAGCCTGAAGCTGCTGCAGCTCACCGGCGTCAAGGGGGGCAAAAACAGGATATTCGAGTATTTCGGCCCCGGCGTCGACCAGCTCACGGTGTACGACAGGGCGACGATCTGTAACATGGGCGCCGAGACAGGCGCATTCACCTCCCTGTTCCCCAGCGATGAAATGACCCGGCGGTTTTACCGGAGCATCGGCCGGGAAGCCGCCTGGCAGCCGCTGCAGGCCGACGAAGGCGCGGAATACGATGCCGTAATCAGCATCGATCTCGCCGCCCTCGAACCGCTGGTCGCGCTGCCCCACAGCCCCGATAACGTAAAGCCGGTATCCGAGGTGGAAGGCATCCCCTTGTCCCAGGTCGGCATCGGCAGCTGTACCAACTCTTCCTTCAAGGATCTGGCGATTGCGGCCGCCGTCCTGAACCATCAAACTCTACCGGACGGCGTAGATCTCATCGTTTCCCCCGGCAGCAAGCGGATATTGCTGATGCTCCTGGAGACCGGGACGGCCCGGCAGCTTGTAACCGCGGGGGCAAGGCTGCTGGAGGTGGCCTGCGGACCCTGTAACGGCATTGGCCAGGCCCCCGCTTCAGGCACCAATACCTTAAGAACCTATAACCGGAATTTCAAAGGCCGATGCGGAACGCCCGACGCCAATTCATATCTTTGCAGCCCGGAAACCGCGGCGGTCTCGGCTCTCCACGGAAAAATAACCGACCCCAGAAGATTTGGCGAGTACCCCGTCATTCATGAACCCGAGTTTTTCCCCCTGCTCCCCAATGCCATTATTGCCCCCGGAGCCGGCGACGAGGACATCCGGGTTGTCAAAGGCCCGAATATAAAACCCATTCCGGCGGGCAGCCCCCTGGAAGATACCCTGACCCTAAAGATAGAATTGAAAACCGGCGATAACATTACCACCGACCACATTTTGCCGGGCGGCGCCGAAATGCTGGCTTTACGCTCCAATATTCCGGATTCCGTCCCCTATGTCTTTTCCCGCCTGAATCCCGATTTTAAAAACAAAATCAGCAGCTTAGGCAAAACCTGGTGCGTAGTCGCCGGGGATAATTTCGGAATGGGTTCCAGCCGCGAACACGCGGTAATGGTGCCGATGTCCGCCGGAATGAAGCTGGTTGTCGCCAAATCCTTTGCCGATGTTTATAAGCGAAACCTGGTGAATTTCGGCGTCATTCCGCTCGTATTGGAAGATCCGGCCGACTATGAGTCCATGCAGGAAGGGGATCTGCTGGCGCTCGATCACGCGCTTGACCAACTTCAGGACGGCCGGGTCAAACTTTGCAACCAAACCCAAAGCAAAATTATTTTTACGAAATGCGAATTGACGGCGGCCCAGCGGGCGGTATTATTCAAGGGCGGTTTGCTTAACTTCATCAAGGATCAGCTCTCATAAGGCCTTGTGCACTGCGAGCTTGTCAACAAAAAACCTGAGTCGGCAAATGCCTAACTCAGGTTTTTGTCGGCAGGATGCGCCGGAAGGGTGCCGGCGGCTAAATGTCGGCAGCCGTGCGGGCGCCCTGATAGATGGCGTCCATGGCCAAGCCCGGCTTGCTGACGTCACCGATAACAAATACTTTGGTGTTTTCCAGCTTGGTTTGCTGCACTTGCTGAACAAGTCCGTCGACAGGAACCCGGCCGGCCGCGACAACCACGCTGTCAAACCCGGTCAGCACCTGGCCGAAGCCCTGCGTGCTGATCGCCACCGTCGGCAGTTCGATCCGGGCGACCTTGGTGAGCAGCCTGATCTCTACACCGTACTCTTCCATGCGCTTCAGCATGAAATACCTTCTGCTCTTGCCGAGTTCTTTGGCGATGTCGTCCGCCATTTCAAAAACGACCACGCTTTTCCCTCTGGACGCCAGATATTCCGCCGTCTCGCAGCCGATCAGGCCGCCGCCGATCACCGCGACCCGGGAGCCGACCTCCACTTTGCCGGAATAGACTTGATCGGCGGAATAAACGCCGCTCCCCTCGATCCCGGGAATCCGCGGCATCAAAGGCTTGCTGCCGGTAGCCAGGATGAGCACGGAGGGATTGACCTTCTTTATCAGGTCCAGAGTCACTTCCCGCCCCAGTTCCACCTCGACCTTCAATAGGTCCAGCATCTTCCGGCGATAGACGATGATCTCTTTCAGCGAGTCCTTGTGGGGGGGAAGCGAAGCCAGCCGGATCAGGCCGCCCAATTCGGCGTCCTTTTCGTAGACCACGGGTTTGTAGCCCCGTTCGGCCAGGACGACCGCCGCTTCGAGACCCGCGGGACCCGCTCCGACGATCATGATGTTTTCCTCTTTGGTCGCCGGGAGGTAGACAAGCTCGCTCTCCCTGCCGGTCCGGGGATTCTGCATGCAAAAAATGTTCTTTTTCCCCAGGCCGCTCTGCCGGCAGCCTTGATTGCAGCCGAGACAGCGGCGCACCGGGACATCGCCCTCGAGGAACTTCTTGATCAGGTGGGGTTCGGCCAGGTGGGCCCGGGCCATTGCAACCATGTCGGCTTTGCCCTCTTGGAGAATCTGCTCGGCCATCAGCGGGTTCAGAATCCGGTTTACCGTTATTACCGGCACGTCCACCGCCCTTTTCACTGCGGCTGCCGCTTCAACATTGAAACCTTCCTCAACATCCATCGGCGCGGAAATCCATTGTTCCGACTCGGGCATTCCCCGGGAAATATGCAGGGCGTCGGCGCCCGCTTCGGCGATCAAGGCGGCGCATTCAACCGTTTCGCTGATATCGCGGCCTCCCGGCACCATTTCATAGCCGCTGAGCCGGACGATGACCGGCAGGCGGTCGCCGCAGGCGTCCTTGATTTCCCGGACAAGGTCTACCGCCAGTTTGGCCCTGCCGGCAGCGTTTCCGCCGTATTCATCCTGCCGCTTATTGTAAAAGGGCGATAAAAACCGGGCGATCTCATGGGCATGGGCGCCATGCAGCTCAACGCCGTCCAGCCCGATTTCCAGGGCGTTTTTGGCTCCACGGACGTAGTTTTGGATAACTTCTCTGATTTCCTCTTTACTCATTTCGATGGGAGCCTCGGTCGCTGCGCCGCGCCCGGCCTGATGCTTGGCGGCATGCAGCTGGCACACCAGTTTCGCCCCGTGCTCCCGCACGATGGCGGCCAGCTCCCGCCAGCCGTCGAAATATTTCTCTTCCGAGATGGCCATCCGCGCGCCGCTGGCTTTACCGTACGGATTGCCCGGTACAATGAACAGGCCGATGCCCCCGATGGCTCGTTCCCGGATAAATTCCCGCATACGATCGGTTATGAACCCTTCCTCGCAATAATGGGTGCACATGGAAGGCAACACAACCCGGTTTTTGACTTTGGTACAGCCGATGGAAATGGGAGTGAACAATAACATGCGGTAACCTCCTTAAATCATTTCTTTGCGTTGAATCCCTTCTCTGGCATTTTACGTCAGGCATTGTTGCAAGACCTTTCCTACTTTAGAGCCGCACGGGCTTCGGAGGAATCATGCAATTCTCACATGGCACAATAACCAACATGCAAATGTTGTGCCAATTCTCTCAGGTCTGTTGATTGGCGCGGGCAGCGCGGGAACACCACCCACAAAACCCCCGGGCGGGAAAATCCGCCAAGGAGCGTTACAGCTCCCGGATCATGAAAACCGTCTCGCCAAGTTATTCAGCAGTCTCCCGGCCAACAATTCCCCATTCGCGGCAGCCCGGAAAAATTGCCAAGGCCCGGGTTCCCTCCCGCCCCCGAACCGGCGATAGCCTCGCCCGTCAGAAACTCGCCCCCGGCGGGCGGCGGCCAGGGGATAGCGCCAGGAATTCCCCTGCGCTATTCGCAAAAAACTGATTGTACCGCCTAAATATAATCCCAATAATTCCATAAAAGCATTAAATATTGGCCTAATCCAATCCCAGCCAGCGATGGCCGGGAGAATCAGTCGGGGCAATAATCTTGTTGCCGCCCGGAAAGGACGGTGGGGTAAGAAAAGCTGGAGTGTTTCTTGCACAAACCATGATGCATATATCTGGAGGTTAACTATGCCGACGTTACCTGACAATTTCTCGGAAGAGCCGGCAATCTTGCGCAACACGTCTCTCCTCTTATTCCTGCTGTCCCGCGGGGCAACCGCCCTGTCTTATCAGATGCTTTCGGTGGCCGTGGGGTGGCAGGTCTACGCCATTACCGGCAGCGCGCTTTACCTCGGACTGGTCGGGCTCGCCCAGTTTCTGCCGATGTTCCTGCTTACGCTGGTGGTAGGCCACGTGGCCGATAACTACAATCGCCGGTGGGTTATCTGTCTGTGTCAGTCCGTTCAAGGAGCGGGAGCTTTGGTGCTGGCAGCCGGCAGTTGCGCCGGATGGCTGAATACGGAAAGCATCCTGCTGATTATGTTCGTAATCGGAGGCACCCGGTCCTTCGAAAGCCCGACGATGCAGGCCTATGTGCCCGACCTGGTGCCGGCCAGTTTTATTCCCCGCGCCGTTTCCTTGTTCGCCTCTTCCAACCAGACTGCCGCCATTATCGGTCCTGCCTTCGGCGGCCTGCTGTATGTCGCAAGCCCGTCCTGGGTCTATTTTGCGACCGGCGCTTTATTTCTGGCGGCAAGCCTGCTGGTTTTCCTGACACGCAGCAGGCCAACCGCGCCGCAATGCCATGAGGCCGCCTCTCAATCCCTATTCGCCGGGATTCATTTTATCCGCGGCAACCCGACCATCCTGGGCGCGATATCCCTGGATCTCTTCGCAGTGCTGCTAGGCGGAGCGACCGCCTTATTGCCCATTTACGCCCAGGAAATCCTCGGCGTCGGCCCGCAGGGGCTGGGTCTCCTGCGCTCCGCGCCGGCCGCCGGGGCACTATCTATGTCGCTGTTCCTGGCGCGCTTTTCGCTGCGGCGGCGGGTTGGCCTGCTCATGTTCGCCGCCGTCATTATTTTCGGCATGGTGACAATCCTATTCGCCGTGTCAACTTCGTTCCTGCTTTCCCTTGGCGCGCTGGTCATCCTTGGCGCAGCCAACGTCATCAGTGTCGTTATCCGCTGGTCGCTGGTCCAGATGGAAACTCCGAATTATATGCGGGGCAGAGTGAGTGCGGTGAATTCGTTATTTACCGGAACATCGAACCAATTGGGCGATTTCGAGTCAGGCCTGACCGCCGCCTGGTTCGGCGCCGTACCGGCCGTCCTGATCGGCGGCGTCGGCACCGTGCTGGTCGCCGTCGTCTGGATGCGCCTTTTTCCCTCGCTGCTCCGGGTCGATACACTGGAGCAATAACGCTCGCTGCGGCGGCTTCCTGTTCCGGTCCCGGGCGGCGCAAAAAAAAAGCAGCCTCATCCCTGATTCGACACGGGACGAGGCCATCCTGCAGCGGGGGCGGCGCGGCCCCGTATCGGTCAAAGAACCCGGGGCCACCTAAACTTCCGGCATCATCGCTATTGCAGGCTGAATTGTCCGCCGCCCGCCGTTCTGTAACCGCCGGCGGCTATGGAGAGGTCTTATTTGCCGAACCGTTCGATCAGCCGCCTGACATTGCGGGCCGACGACATTTGCCTTTCGCGGAGAAGCTGCTCATGCAGGCATTCCAGATTCCGGATGATGTCTTTATCTACCATCATGGTTCTTACCTCTTTTCAGTGATATTTAGATAATAATTACTTATCAATAATTATTATCTAATACTATTGTAGCATCTTTATCCAAAAAAGGGAATACCGAAAAACATTATTAGTAACCCTAGCTTTTTCCGGCGCGGCTGCGGTCTATCCACAGCCGCCAGAGCAGGCACCATGATGGCACAAATATTGCATGAAAATTGCGAGATAAGCTATTGCGGGAGCTATCAGGCCTGGATAAATGCGGAGAATCAGGCAGGAGGCCAGCGGGGCGAGTCCCGCAAAACGCCGTGGCGGCTGCGGCCGGCCGGTCTGCCGGAAACAAAATTTTAGGAGGTAAGTTCAATGGCGTCCATCATGTTTTTTGCTCCAACCCCTGAAATCGCTGAGGTGGCCAAAAGTCTCACCGCCATCAAGGGGCTCGACATACCGGTCGAGGTGGCGTCCCGTCAGCAGGCGGTGGAGCTGGTTCAAGCCTCGCCCGGGGTTGAAGTCGTCATTGCCCGGAGCGGAACAGCCAATCAGCTCAAGAAAGCAACGGAAAAGGTGGTAGTCGAATTACCTGTATCAATTATCGATATTCTAGGTCCGATAAGCAACCTGGCCACCTCAGGCGCGACGAAAATCGGCGTCGTTCTGCGGTCGGGCGGCGCCGAGCAGGATATCTGTTTCAAAGATGTCACCATTTTTATCCGCACTTTCAAGACGGACGACGAGCTGCTCCGGCAGGTTGAGGAGCTTGCCCGGTCGGGCGTGGATGCGATCGTCGCCCAGAATAAGGGCCGCGAGGCCGCCAAACGCTGTGGCCTGCCCTCCGAATTAATCGATTCCGGGCAGGACTCGATTGCGCAGGCCATCGACGAAGCGGTCAAGATCTCCAAAGCGCAGGAGCTTGTGCGCCTGCGCGAGAATGAAAGATCCCAGCAGCTCAACCGGTACGTGACCGAAATGTATACCGCCCTGGAGCGGGCCATTACGGCGGCCGAACAGCTGTCCGCCTCGTCGGAGGAACTCGCGGCAACAAGCCAGGAGGCTGCCCACATTGCCAAAACGGCAGGCGTGGAAGTCAATCAGACCTCGGAAATCCTGGAGATTATCAGGCGGGTATCGCAGCAGACCAACCTGCTGGGCATAAACGCGGCCATCGAAGCCGTCCGGGCCGGCGAGAACGGACGGGGCTTCGCAGTAGTCGCCAACGAGGTGCGCAAATTGGCCGATGAAAGTACGCAATCGGCGGCCAATATCAAAGGCATGTTGTCGAAGTTCCGTGAAGCGGTGGAGCAAGTGCTGAAAAACGTCGAGCAAAGCAACGACATTACCCAGGAACAGGCCCTGGCCATGCAGGAAATCGCCCGGACGCTGGAAGGGCTGAGAACGATCGGCCAGAAAATCATGAATATGGCCGATAATAAGGCCTAGAGGACGGCGCCGCGCCGGATGCCCGCCAAACCGCCAAATAGTAAAAGGCTCAACAATCCGCCTTGATTGTTGAGCCTTTTACTATTTTCGGCACTTTTCGCCCTTTGGGCCTGCCCATGCCCTCCCTGCGAGGGCGCCCCCGACAAGCCCGGCCGGGCAATTGCCCTTTATACCGGGTCCGTCAGCTCACTGTCCGTCGCGTTGAGAAGATCGCTCACCAATGTGTTCACCATTTCAAGCACCGCGGTAATTTCCCCGCCCTGTATCTCATCGACGTGTATGCCGCAGCAGACAACCACGTTCCGGCCGGTGCGGGAAGCGATCCTTTCAGCAGCCTGGCAGGCAATGCCGCCTTCTTTATGCCCGACAAGGGTCAATAATGAAACCGAAGGACTAAGTCTATCCGGCTCAGCAAGACTGGGCCGAGGCTGGGCCAAGGCGACCGCCCCCAGATGGGGCCGGTCGCCGCCGGAAATGATGAGGCAAAGATCCGCTCCCATCGCTGCGGCTCTGAGGCTGACCCGGATTCGGCCTGACTGGCGTTCAAATTCGATCATTGATCTCTTCCATCCCCTTCGGATAGCCGTCTGCGCTCTAAACCCTCCCACCGTTTCGCCCGTTTCGATGGAAGGCCCATTATATCCATAAGCCGGTATATAGTATAATCCACCAAGTCGTCAATCGTACGGGGATTGTTGTAGAAGGAAGGGACCGGCGGGGCTATGACGGCGCCTATGTCGGCAGCCTGAGCCATGAGCCGCAGGTGGCCGGCGTGCAGGGGCGTTTCCCGGAATGCCAGGATCAGCGGCTTGCGCTCCTTCAAGGTTGTATCCGCCGCCCGGATCATCAGACTGTCGTTATAGGAATTGGCTATGGCCGACAAGGTTTTTACACTGCAGGGCGCAATTACCATTGCCGCGCGGCTGAAAGATCCGCTGGAAATTGCAGCCGCCTGGTCATGGCTGTCATATACCCGATGAGCCAGGGCTTCCACTGCCCCCGTCGTCCAATCGGTCTCCAGGGCGATGGTTCTTTTAGCCCAGTCTGAAATGACCAGATGGAGCTCGATCTCAGGAAGTTCGCGCAGGTATTGAAGGAGCCTGATGCCGTAAATCTGGCCGGTGGCTCCCGACATTCCGACGATAATCCTCTTCATGTCCCTCCCTCATTTCCGTTGGAATAGCTTCGGCGCTTCCACCCATTTCACAGCAGCCCCAGAATCTTCCACCAACAGCTTAAAATCAGCGTCCCCCCGATCAGTTGGACAAGGGCCAGCGGTATGCCGATTTTAAGAATGTCAATGCCCTGGATGGCCCCATAGCCGTAGGCGATGGTCAGCGAGCTCGACTGGAAAGCCATGATTTCCAGTTGCGACCCCCACACGAATATCAAGGGAATGCCCATACCCAGATCCAAAGCGTCGGCCCATTGGAGTACGACCGGGACAAATGACGCGATCAGCATGCTGCTGTGGGCCGTGAAAAGGTGCATTATTCCCGCTACCCCGCATACTGTCAGCATTTGGACCGGATAACCCGAATCCAGCAACGGTCCCTGGGCGAGGTTGAGGGCGGCGGCCCCGATGCGCGCCAGCATGCCGGTAGCTTCCAGGCAATTGACGATGGAAAACGCGGAGCCCAAAAATATAGGTGCGATCAGCCAGTTTATCCGGGTCGCCAATTCCTTGCCGCCAATAACCCCCACATTGGGCAACAGCAGCAAGGCGGCGCAGGCCATGGCGACAACGTCGGAGCGGAGCCCTGTAAACGATCCGGTCAGAAAAAGCAGGACTGCACTCCCGATAATGACGGCCGCTCGCTGTTCCCTGGCGGAAACCGGTCCGGTCAGAACCAGTTCTTCTTCGATCCAGCCCTTATTCACCCGAGCAATTTGGGCCGGAAACAGCATTTTTACCAAAAAGTAAAGCGCGGTCATGGTAAGTAATTCGGCCGGCAAAAACATCACCAGCCATTTTACATAACTTATTTGGATGCCGCCGTATTTTTCGATCATCCCGACCGCCGTAATCGAGGATACGCTGGCCAGCACACCGATTCCCATAATGCTCGAGCTGAACGGTACCAACAGGCTGAGCCCCTTCATCACACCAGCGTCCGGTTCTTCCGTACGGACGCCGCTCATGCCGGCGATAAGCGACATCAGGACAACCGTGCGGGCATCGGTCGAAGGGATGAAAAACACCAGTACGCCGCTCAAAATGAGCGTTCCAAAAAGCAGGTTCGAATACGAGTTTCCGGTGTAGCGCAGGACCATCAGGGAAATCCTCCTGGCCAGACCGCTCAGGCCCATGGCACCGCCGATCACGAGGCCGCTGAAAGCAAACCAAACAGACGGGACCGCAAATCCGGAGAAGCTCCCGCTGATTAAAACGCCGAATTGAAAATAGGTCCCGAAAAAATAGAGCAGGAAACAGCCAATCAGCCCGCTTACGGCCATCGGCAGATATTCCGTCATCCAAAGACCCAGAACCAACACCAATACGCTCAGCGCAAGGATTGCCGGCCTGTCAGGAGACCCCTGCGGATTCAGCCGGAAAAGATAAAAGAATGCACACAGGCTGGCCAAAAGAACGGCCATTCGCACCTGTTGCCCGGTATTAGCAGATTGAAAGCGGCCCATTTTCCTTATCCGCCCCTTCCAGGGAATATCGGCATACATCGTCCCGGCACTAGATAAAGATATCGAGGTAGGCAATCATCAGCAACGACCAAACCAGCCAGAGCACCGACTGAATTCCCAGAACCCTTGCGGCGCTGCCGATGCTCGGCTTGGCAAAACCCCACAGCAGCATAATGCTCATGATTTGATAGGGGAAAATAAACGGACGGTTGGCAAAGTTGGTCACAAATGCCGTAAGGGTCGGATCAAGCCCGTTGGCGACCGCGTACTGAAGGTTGAGCGGCGCTACCGCGGCCACCGTCGCCGTTCCGGAGGGGATGATAAAATGCATAAAGTAACCGAACAGCCATAGCCCGGTAAAGCTGCCGATTGTTCCAAATTGGCTCAGCGGCGCAATGAGGGGATGAAGCAGAGCCTTAACCGCCCAAGCATCAATTTGGGCTTCGCTGATAACGGCGGCGAGCGAAATGGCCCCGCCGCAAAATAAGAACATGCCCCAGTCCAGCTCTTTCAGGTCCTTGTTCTTCAGCACACCGATATAAGGCGCGAATAAAAGAAGGCCTACCAGCATTGCGGACCAAGCCGGGTTGATCTTCGTGAGATCGCCGGTAGCCCAAAGAAGCACGGCGACCGCCATCCAGACGGCGGCGGCTTTTTCTTCCTTCCGCATTTCCCCCAGGGTCTTCAGCTCATCCCTGATCTGGGTCAGGCCACCTTCGATTTTAGGCTTGGCGCCCGTCAGCCGGGTGGTTGAATACCACATGAGGGCCGCAATCGTTATAGTGGGAATGAACATCCATACCGCCCATTGGGACCAGCTTACCGTCTGCCCGGTAATCTTAGTCAGGGCCGACATGATGATCGGATTGACCAGTGAACCGGTCAGCCAGGCAATGGAAGGACCGCCGGTGCTAAAAGCCCATTTGACCTGGAGCATGAGGTCCAGACTTTCCGGAGAATCGGGTTGGGCGCGAAAAGCTTCCAGCAAACCCACGAAAATGGGGAAGATAATCGCCATGCGGGCCGTCCCCGAAGGAATAAAGGCTCCCAAAATCCAGCCGACAACATACAGCATCAAGGTAAGCCGCCGATAGGAGTCGCCGGCGACGCTCATCACATTGTACGCAATTCTTTTCGCCAGGTTGGTTTTTATCGCCGCCTGGCCTATCATGAAAGCCCCGAGCACCAGCCAGGTGGTTTCGTTCACAAAGCCGTCAAGGGCCACACTCGGTTTTTCCAGCCTGGTGATGATCAAAAAAACCGCCCAAAGCAGTACCAGGTTCCCGATACTCATGATCTCGAACATCAAACCGAGAATAAGTACGACCACCGAAGCCAACACGTGCTGGGAATGCGGCGTCAGCCCCCCGATCGGAGGACCGAACCACATGTAGAAGCCGACAACCATGCAGACGACAAACCCGATCAGCTTCTTATTTTCGGCGAAGAAGCTTTTCTGGCTGCTGGTTTCCACTGAAGCCTGACTCATCCCGTTATCCTCCCTTTGACGTTTTTTATTCAAAAAAGGGACCCTGGTTCAAGCGCAAGCGCTTGAACCAGGTATACGGTTTCTTCCGTTATGTGCATGCCTGTTATTTGAGGAGATAACCCCATTTCTCACGGGTTTTCCACTTGTACTCGGGAGACGGCCCGATCGGTTTCGGGAAGCGCTCTTTCCAGTCAAAGGGCATCGTAGCGTCAATGATCAGCCGGGAAGCGTAAAAGCTCTTTTTCGCCTTGCTGTCCGGATGGATCCTGGGATCAAGCGGACCGCCCCAGGCATTTTTGATGATGTCGATATCGCTTGCAGGATCGCACCTGGTGCATACCGCCCACATGACGTCCCCGAGGTCGGTTACGTCGATATCGTCATCGACGACAATTGTCAACCGCCCGATGTACGCACCTACCCGGCATTGGGAAGCCACATGGGCCGCCTGCATGGCATGCCCCGCATACCTCGTCTTCACGGATACCACGTTGAGCATCCGGCAACCGCCCACGCCATGGCACCAGGCCGCCTTCACGTCGGGAATGCCGGCCTTTTCCAGCGATTCCAGCAGCATGCCGGACCGCATATACTCACGGTACTTATGGGCCTCATAAGGCGGTTTTTCCGGAGGGGTGCCCAGAATGATGGGATCATTCCGGTGATAGACGGCTTCGACCCGGATAAACGGCTCGGCCCGGTGATCGGATGCATAGTAGCCGGTCCACTCGCCAAAAGGCCCTTCGTCCATTTTCTCATCCGGATAGGAAAAACCGACCAGCACGATTTCCGCCTCAGCCGGGATGGGCAACCCGGTGACGGGATCGACAACCACTTTGTACGGCGCGCCGCGAAGCCCGCCCGCCCAGTCATACTCGCAAACATCCTGGGGGACTTCCAGGCTGCCGGCCATAAACAGGAGCGGATCCCCGCCCACGACTACCGCCACCGGGCAGGGTTTTCCCTGGGCAAAATATTTGTCCCGATGAATGCGGCCGTGTTTTCCGGGCGAGATATAAAAACCGGCCTTATTCTTGTCCTGAACCATTACCCTGTAAGTTCCCAGGTTGACGATGCCCGTATCGGGGTCCCGCGTAATGTCGTAGCTGCCTGTTCCCAGGTAGCGGCCGCCGTCTTCCAGATGCCATTTGGGCGTGGGAAATTTATAAAGGTCTACAGCTTCCCCCTTCATGACATTCTCCATAACCGGTCCGGTCTCGACGATGACCGGCGGCACGGGCTTGAGCCCATCCAATTTCTTTTTAAAGGCGTCGACGAGATTCAATTTGCTGATGTCAGGGTCGCAGCCCAAGGTATGGGCGATGCGTTTTCTGGCCCCGTTGGCGTTGAGCAGGATTCTAAAACCTTGGGGATAGCCGGGAAAACTGTCCATGAGAACCGCCGGTCCATCGTCCGAGTGGGCCAGCATTTCAGCGAGCATTCCGGCATCCTCTTCCCAGCTTGCGTTTTCCACACGCTTCAGCTCACCCAGTTTTTCAACCTGCTCCAGCCATTCGCGCAAGTCCTTATAGGTTACATCCATTGAGCATACCTCCCACATGAAAAATAAGTTTGTCACCATCAGAATAACGCGAAGCGCTCCCTGAAGCCATGGCTATATCTGACCGGTGTCGCCGGTTATTTATCCTAACGCGGCAAACCTTTTTGGGTTTCCAATATTAGTTAATTTTAACTAGTTACTGTAAAAGGTCTTTTCCGACCAGGAACGAATTATTCACTTTAATCAGGAATAAACGGGAGTGGTCGGTTTGAAAAGGATTATCCTGGTATATGGCGACCAAGAGCTCTTTTGTCATCTTCTGGGATCCTTTTTACACGAAAATGGCTTCTCGATATCCAAGCAATCCACGGATATCTGGGAAACAATCGAAGAAATCCGGCGCAATCCGCCCCATGTCATTCTCATCGACGCCAGACGCTCCAAATCCAACGGATTGGATGACGCGACGCTCATCAAGGGCGAATTCCCCTTGCAAAAGATCGTGTTATTGAGCGCATCCTCCGAAGCGAAGGATGTAATGGCCGCTTTAAACCTCGGAATCGACGGTTACCTTCTGAAAAGCGTATCCCCCGAGGAACTGCTGCAGGACCTGGCAGCCGTTTGCACCGGAGAACTCAGGGTTTCCCGCGAACTCGTCGGACTGCTCGTCCGGGACTGGCGTAAGCGCAAGAGAACCGGGGGCGAATTGGAGGAACAAAATTCAGCCAGGCTTACCCTCAGGGAAAACCAGATCATGGTGCTGATGGCCCAAGGGAACACCAATAAAGAAATCGCGGAGAAGCTTGAACTCAGCCCCAACACGGTCAAAAACCATGTCATTTCCATTCTGGGGAAGTTTAATGTCCATACCAGAACCGGCGCCGTTTCCAAATGGAAGAATCTGTTGGATGAAATGTATCCGAGAATCTAGACTGACAATAAAAAAGAGACCGGCAAAAAACACGAGGTTCTAGCCGGTCTCTTTTTTTAGGCAACAAGGAGGCTTCCGCATTCCTGGTGGCGCCTCTGTCCAGCCCGGACTGCCGGGCGGGAGGCGACTATTCATTTCCGGGGGGAACAGTATAGAATACATGTTGAGCGCTTGGGAATTGCCTTGAAGCAGCCTATCGATCTGACCTCGCCGGAAATCACCGGACTCTGGAAGAATTACCTGCAAAGCATCGCGGTGCTCTATTTTATGAACCATTCCGTCCAATACCTGAAGGATGAAGAAATCACGGCGCTTGTTAAAGATCATATCCAGCCCTTGCCGGCAATATCACCAAGACCGCCCGGACCGGATATTCGCCGAGGAGAGTCCTCCCGTCCCCAAAGGGTTTTCGACAGCGGGAAAGGCTTAAATATCATGTCAACGGGGCTGGATGGAACAGCCGCCCCAGGTCGTGGACCGAAAAGCGCTATGCCGGGTTTGACCCCGGCTCCTCCCGGCCTGACGCGCCGCTTGCGCGGGGCCGGTCGTCTGGATCAACAATCCCCCAACGGCCAAAAGCCCCAAACCTTGATAACGCAAGGTCCGGGGCTTTTTTACTTTCGGCCGATCTACTCGGCTTCGTTGACGATTACTTTCCTGCCTCGCTTTTTGAGCAGCACTGGCACCACGATCCAGAGCAGCGCCGTCGCCAGCAGGAAGGCGGATATGGGATGCGAGAGGAATATGATGTAGTCGCCGTCGCTGAGCGTCAGCGCCCGCCGCAGATTATTCTCCAGCATCGGTCCCAATACTCTTCCCAAAATCAGCGGCGCCACGGGAAAATCATTCTGCACCAGCAAATAGCCCAATATCCCGCATACCAGCATCAACACCAGGTTAAACACATTTACCTGTACGGCGTATACGCCAAACACGCAGATTGCCAGGATGATCGGCAGCAAGTACTGGGGCGGCGTCTCTACCAGCTTGGCGAACACCTTGATCAGCGGCATGTTCAAAATCAGGAGCATCAGGTTTCCGACAAACATGCTGGCTATGACGCCCCACACGACCGTGGGATACTTTTCGAACAGCAGCGGGCCGGGCTGAACATTATACATGATGAAAGCGCCCATTAATACCGCTGTCGTGGCGGAACTGGGAATGCCCAAAACCAGCAGGGGGATCATGGCTCCGCCGCTTGCCGCGTTGTTGGCCGACTCCGGTCCCGCCACCCCTTCAATCGCCCCTTTGCCAAACCGCTCGGGCGTCTTGCTGGATTTCTTTTCCAAGGTATAGGACATAAACGAAGAAAGGGTAGGACCGGCCCCGGGCAGAATACCGACAAAGAAACCCAGGATGGAGCCGCGCGCAATGGCGGGGACGCTGTCGCGGAAATCCTTTTTGGTCGGCAGCAGCCGGCCGATTTTGGCGATTGTTTCATTGCCGTTATTGTCCAGGATGGTTCGAAACACCTCGCCCAATGCGAAAAAGCCGACGGCGATCGTAATGAACTCCAAGCCTTGATACAGCGAAGGTATCTCGAACGTAAAGCGCCCTACTCCGGTCAGGGCGTCCACGCCGATCGTCGATGCCGCCAGACCGGCGGTCATCATGATGAGCGCCTTGATCATCGATTTGCCGGCCAGCCCGGTCACCGCTGCCAGTCCCAGGACAACCAGCGAGAAGTATTCGGCCGGACCAAACTGTATGGCTAATTCCGACAGGGGCTGCGCAAGCAGCAGCAGCATCACCAGCGCAAAGATCCCGGCGAGGAACGACCCGATGGCCGCGATGGAAAGGGCCACCCCGCCCCGGCCTTGTTTGGCCATCTGGTACCCGTCCAGGGCGGTTATGACAGAGGAGGACTCTCCCGGTGTATTAATCAGTATGGAAGTGGTGGATCCGCCATACATGGCGCCGTAGAAAACGCCGGCCAGCAGGATGATGCCGCTGGTGGCGGCGGCCTCGGGGTCAAGCCCGCCCGTCAGTACAGCGGTGATGGGAATCAGCAGCGCCACCCCGCTGGAGGGTCCGATACCGGGCAAAATTCCTACCGCCGTACCGATTACGACGCCGATAAAGGCAAAGGCCAGATTATATGGCTGCAGGGCCACTAAAAAGCCGTTTGCAAGAAAATGCAGCGTGTCCATTGAAAAGCCCCCCTATAAGACATTACCACTGGGGAAAAGCCGGAAGCGAACCCTGGAGGGTTACGACATAGAAATAATAAACTCCCGCAGAAAAAAAAGCGGAGATGACGACGGATAGCAACAACTTCGAACGGTCCATGATCTGGAAGGCCGCCAGGAGAAAAAGAAAGGTGCTGATTACGTATCCCAATGTCTCGAATAAGGCAATATACAGGCACAAGGCCAGAAGGATCAGGGACAGCTTTTTGTAATCCTTTTGCTGCTTCGCCTTTGCTTGCGCGCCATAGGTGAATGTCTGATAAAGCAGGCCTATGCTCAGAAAGGTCAAAATAATCCCCAGGCCAAGAGGAAAGGTGCTCGGGCCCACCTGGCTGCCATAGGCGCTTTCGGAAATCTTAAAGCTGCCTCTAGCGAACAGCAGGCCAACGACCAGAAACGCTCCGCCGGCACAACGGTCGAACACTTTGTTTCCCACGCGATGCTCCTCTCTATGCCCACTGGCCGGACGGTCAACAGACGGATTGGCCTGTATTCCGTCCGGCCCGCATTTTATTCTACTTCGCCATGCCGAGGTCTGTCAGCAAGCTTTGAATTTCCTTGTTCTGCTCGTCCAGGGATTTTTTGAAATCAGCCGGGCCTTTATAATCGGCATCCCAGCCGTTCTTGGCCAACTCGGCCTTCCATTCCGGAGACTCGGACAGCTTTTGGAACTTGTCCTCCCAGTACTTCTTCGCTTCGTCGCTCATTTTTTCAGGACCGAAAACGCCCCGCCAGAGGGTGAAGTCTCCTTTAATCCCCAGCTCGCGCAGGGTCGGCACGTCTTTGAACACGCCGGGGAGGCGATTGGGGGCATTTACGGCGAGCACTTTGATCTTCTTGGCCTCCAGATAGCTGGAAACCGAGGCGGAAACGCTGGACAGCACGTCCGCGTTGCCTCCCAGCAAAGCCACCATGGATTCCGCCTTGCCGTCGTAAGCGATATACTTCAGCTTTTTAATGTCAACTCCGTACGCTTTGGCCGGCAGCAAAAATGCCAGATGGTCCACCGATCCCGGGGCGCTGCCACCAGCTACCGCGAGTTTGGTCGGGTCGGCTTTCATGTCGTCCAGAAGCGATTTCAGGTCATTGTACTTGGAGTTCGCGGGAACGGCGATGACTGCGTAGTCCACGAAGAACTGGGTCAGCGGCGTGGTATTTTTGTATCCGAAGGGACTGTTTCCTTCCTTCTTTAGATTATTGATCAGGATGACCGGCGAAGTAAGGAAAAGTTTGTAGTCGTTGGTTTTGTCATTTGTCGCATATTCGGCGAGGAAGACCGATCCGCCGCCGCCCGGCTTGGCTTCGACCAACAGTTGCTGTTCAACGATTTTGGTGGAGTTCAAAACCTTGGTTATGGAGCGCAAGGCCTGGTCAAAGGCGCCGCCGGCGCCGGATGGGGCCACAAAGGTGACGGCTTTTGTCGGATAGGCGGGCTTGTTTTCCGAAGAGGTACCGCCGCCGCAGGCCGACACCAGCAAGGTTGTGGCCAAAAGCCCCGAAACTAATAAACCCGTACGTTTGGAAAGCTTGAACATATTCGACTCTCCTCCTAATATATTGATACCCTATCCACGAGGATTAAAAGGTCGCGGATGCGCGGCGCGGGTCGACGCAACAGCCCGTCCGCAACGATATCACCCTGAAGCCGCTGGCGCGCTGCGGCCCTACCTTCACGAACGTCGCCAGAACGGAGGTCCTCCCGCCGAGACCCAAGGGTCCCACTCCCGTCTGATTCACCCGGTCGGTGATTTCCTTCTCGATTTCACTTTGCACATCGAAATTGCCGTCCTTCATGGCGTCCAGCGCCAAAGACGCGGCTTCCAGATTGCTGCGTCCCACGCCGAACGCCAGGGTGACCGGTTGACATCCGAGCTTGGCAACCGCATCCTTGGCCCACTCCACCATTGCATCCATAACGACTTCGAACGAATGCTTGTGAAATACCCGTAACGTTTTTCCCCTTAATTCCGGCCCGCCGCCCATCATGATCACGGTCAACCTTATTTTGTCGCCAGCCACGTTTTTCAGCTGGATGGGAGCCATTGCCACGTCTTCTGATCGCGCCGAAAGACCGGCACTCTGCGTAATCCTTTCCACATCGTTGCCGACAACCCCCATGGGGCGGCCGGGCAAGCGCCTTAGGCCTTCGGCGATTCCTTTTTCCACCGCCGGCAAAAAAGCCATGGGCAGTTGCGCTTCTGAGCCAAGTTCAATGACCACATGGGGAATTCCTGTGTCGTCACAGAGGGGCAATTTCATTTCTTTGGCCTGTTTGGCGTTTTCCAGAAGTCCTTCGATAACCCAGCAGGCGTTGGGGTCGGTCTCTTTAGCGAGGCAGACCCGATAGGCACGCTCCTGGTCGGGAGTGAAAGTGGTGCTGGCTCTGACCACCGTGTCGGCCACTTTTTCGATAATTTCTTCATATGTTATATTGCCCATATCCGTCATGCCTCGCTTTTTTCAAAGATGGACCGGCCGTGCGCGATGGCGACAATCGCGGGGAATTCGACGACTTCCAGTTCATAAAAAGCTTCGATTCCTTCCTCCGGAAAAGCCGCGACCCGTTGTTTGCGCATTTTGGCCGTCAATAAGGCCGATATCGGCGGCGTCACTGCGAAGATGGCGCCATTTTTCTTCAAGGCTTCCACCGTCTGGCGGCTTAAGCTGCCCTTGCCAAGATGAATTTTGACCCCCGCTTCGGACAGGGGAAGAATCGAACTCTCGATTTCCAGTTTGTTGCTGGAGGTAGGACCGATCCCCGCGACACTTACCGCCGTGTGAAATACCACCGCCCCCTGGAGGGTCAGTCCTTTTTCCGTCAATCTGTTTTCTTCGTAGAGTTTGACAATTTTAGGCAGAACCGCATCCCGCCCTGCGTAGATATTGCCCGTAATTCGGATCTTGTCGTAGATCTTGAGAGAATGAATCTGTTCCGGCGAGACAGGCGTTGTTATATCCATTCGTCGCTCCCTCCCCTCCGTTGTTCCCCCTTCGGCAGTCGCAACGGCGGTCAATGAAATTATCGCCAATAATCGTCGATGAACTCGCAGCCGAGCTTTTTAAAGACTTCGTCGGAATACGCTGATCGGTCGACTGTTCCGGCCTCGATCCGCTTAAAGGTTTCCTGCTCTTTGTTTTGTTTGGCTTTGGCCTTTTCCGCAATGACCGGGGCGTCCTGAGGACTTATGACGACCACGCCGTCCCCGTCGCCTACGAGAATGTCCCCGGGATTGACCACCATGCCGCCGCAGCATACGGGGACATTGATTTCGCCGGGACCGTTCTTATAAGGTCCTTTGGGGGTGACGCCCGCGGCATACACGGCCAGGCCCAGCTCATGCAAGGCATCGGCGTCCCGCACCGCCCCGTCGATGATCACGCCGGCGATTCCTTTTTTCAGCACCTGCCGCATCATGATCTCCCCGGTGAGGGAATTGACTAAATCGCCCTGGCCATCCACGACGATAACATCGCCGGGCTGAGCCATATCGATCGCTTTATGCAGCATCAGGTTGTCGCCGGCCCGCGCTTTCACCGTGAACGCCGTGCCGAGAAGCGGCGTTCTGTTCAGCGGCTTGATCCGCGCGTCAAGGCAGCTGAACCGGTTCATCTCGTCCGCGATATTGGCAACCGGCAGATCTCTGAACTGCTCCACCAGCGCCCTGTCCGGCCGGTTGATTTTGGTATAAATCCGAAAGCCCGCATTTGCCATAGTACTAGCCTCTTTCCCTCCGCTTGCCGCCGAGGCCCTTTGCCTCTGGGCAGCAAGGCTTATTCGAACTATTTGCCGAGAACGGCGAAGATCTCGTGAAAATCCTTGGGCGGGACGCCCTTGAAGTGCTCCCTGAAGCGCTGGTCGGTGCACCATCTGAGTTTGGCCTTGGTGGCTTCCGACATGGTGCTGTCGACCTTGAGGTTCTTTAATGTCGCGATGACTTCATCCATTTCGTGCTCGCGCCGTTCCGAGTGGATAACCCCTCTGGCAAGCATCCCGTTAACGATCGTCCGGAAATCTCCCGCAGTCAGAGTTTCCTCGATGGAATCCAACACATCGTCTTCAATGCCGTATTTATGGCCGGCCACAACCGCCTCCAGCATCAGGGTCACGAAGCCCTTCATGAAAATGCTGCGGAACATTTTCGACGCCGACGACTTTCCGGCAGGCCCCTCCAGCAATACCAGATTCATGCCGTAGGCCTTCATCTTTTCCACAAAAAGCGGCGCCCCGGCCCCGGACGCCAGCATCGGCACTTTATGGCCGTTGCCGGGCACGGTTCCCATAACCGCAACATCAACAAACAAGGCCTTCGGGGCAATAATTTCATTTGCCGCCACTTTGGTGTCGGGGCCGGCGGAATTCAGATCGACGTAGATTTGTCCCGGCCGGAGATACGGACTGCTCTCCTTCGCCAGGGGAACCACCAGATTGGCGCTTACCGAAGATATTACAATCTCCGCGGCTTCAATCAGCTCTTGGAGACTGGGGGCCAGTTCCACCTGGGCCTCTTTGGCGCGCTGCTGGACGAGTTCGGCCTGTGGAGCGACATTCCAGAACTTGTCATAAGCGCGGATGCCGGTAAGCCCTTCTCCCGCCAGGCCTTTGGCAATGTTGAAGGCTGCTTCCCCAAAGCCGATGAACCCGATCTTAGGCTGCATAATTCTACCTCCCTGCATTGTGCAATTTGTTAAATGCCGTTCTTCCCCGGACTAACGCTTATGAATTCCCGCGTTTCGTCCGGTTGCCGAAGGCACTAAAACCAAAACAAGCTTTCTCTGTGAACCGGCATCTACTTGATTCCTGGTTCCAACCTATTTTAAAACATTATTAATGCTCAATATTGTCGAACAATTTTGTATATAAATAATGTAAATCATTTCACAAGCTCTGTCAATGCTAAATTTCAGAATTCACTGGATAAAACAAAAAACTTCCGGAAAAATTCCGGAAGTTCCGATAAACGGCCTTTTTCAGACCAAATAATGATAATTCTGCTCTACCACTTTGCGGACGGAAGCAACATGCCGCTTGATCGCCAATTCCGCTTGATCTTCGTTATGCTCCCGCAAAGCTTCGTAAATGGTCATATGCTCCGCAAACGACAAGTCCTTCCGTCCCGGCACCAATATTGTGCGAAACTGGTAACGGATCAATTGGGTCCGGATGATCGTAATAATATCCACCGCCGGCCGATTGGAGGCCAATTGATATATAACGGCGTGAAATTCCTTGTTTTGTTCCGAATACTTGTCGAATTCGTTATTATTGAGGAATAGCTTCATTTGCTCCAAAATAATCTTCAGCTTGTCCAAATCCGCAGCCGTGATATTCCTGGCGGCGCTTCTGGCGATCAACCCTTCCAAAACCTCGCGGATCTCCAGATAGTTTAACACTTCCTCAAGGGTGAACGACTTGATCGTTGCCCCTTTATTGTCCTCTATCGTTACAAGATTTTCCTGCTCCAGTTTCAATAATGCCTTTTTAATCGTGCTGCGGCTCACGCCGATTTCCTGAGTGAGCTGAATTTCCGTCAGCTTTTGGGCCGGCTTTAAGGTGCCGTTGAGTATTTTTTCCTTGATGTATTGATAGGCAATCTCTGTCGGTCTGCTCATAATCACCTTTTCCTTAGCGAACGCATTATTTTAAACAAGCAATTTGTTGAACAATGTTGACTATCAAGAATATACACTGCGGCGCCGGAGATGTCAATCGTAAATCCGTAATTTCTAACCGACGACAAGCTGCAGCAGCCGGAAGTGCCGCCCCGGAATCCCTGTTTCAATCCGCGCGCCCTTGCGGGGCGCGGCGGTCAGACTTTAAATACAATCCTGCGCCCGGCCTCCTGAATTTGCGAACCTGACTGCCCGGGGTTCGCGGCAAGCGATGAGCGGGCTATCGGCCTGGCGCTTTCATTACCGCCGAGAAAAAAGTCTCCTGTGCCGGCCCCAATAGTCAGGAAGCCAGTCACAGGAGGGTTCTTGCTAGCGGAAGTTTAGGGCCGCACGAGTCGTCAGGGCGTTGTTCAATTCGTTGAGCGGGACCATGATGTGGCCGGCTTCATTATACGGCGCTTCCGGCAACAGGACCTTTTGGCCGTTGACCAGCATTTCCCTGCTGCCGGCGGTAATAACCACCCTGGCTGCGCCAAAGCCGTAAGTCAGGATACCGTTTTCTTTGTCCAGATCAATGGTCGCCCGCAAAGCATCAGCGGCGGAAATCTCCGGTATGAACACCGCTCCTCCGCGGACGGTTGCCGGTACCGGCAAAACAATGAGGCGATCATTGACCGTGATCCGGTTGCCGCCGTCATGGCCGGTGATTTCCGGCGCTCCGGCCGGGGTTTCCGGGCTATAGCGGCTGGCCAGCGCCTTGGCCACCGTATTTTCAATATCATAGAAAACAGTGGGTGTGTAGCGTCCGCCGTTGAACAGGATTACCAGGCCGAACTGGTCGCTGGCGTCGAAGAAGGCGTCGCCGATCAGGCCGTAGGCTTCTGCGGAGTGGCCGGTCATCCGCTTCCCGTCGATCAGATCGTCGGTTACCTGGAAGTTGAGGCCTTTTTGTTTGTAAAATCCGTACGGGTCGGCGCCAAACCAATGCATCTGGTGCATGAGATCGGTTGTCTCCGGTTTCAGAATGGCGGTTCCGTTATAGACGCCGCCGTTGATATGGGCGATCATGAATTTGGAAAGATCCAGCGCGCTGGTGCGAACGCCGCCGGCCGGGCTGTAGCCGAGGGCATTGCCGAGGGGCGCCGTCACGGTTGTCCGGACGGGTTTGGCTCCGTTGAAATCATCCTTGCGGGGGATGAACAACAGGCTATTCGCATCGCCCCGGTAGAGAACGCCGAATTCTTTGTAGTTCCGGATATCGGCCGCCTCAAAGCTGGCGTCCATTCCGAGGGGCTGAAAAATGTGCCGCCGGCAGTATTGGTCAAAGCGTTCGCCGGAGAGGATTTCCACCAGCGAAGCGACGATGGCGGTGCCGAAGTTGGAGTAGCTGAATTGTTCGCCGGGAGCGTAATCGCCGAAGGTTTTTTCGTCATAGTATTTTCCGCCTGGCACCAGCAAATCTTTGATATGGACCGCCGGCAAGAGCTCGGGCGCATTCTCGACCAGCTTGTCATATCCTCCGCTGTCCTGAATGCTGGACGTATGGGTGAGAAGGTGCCGGAAGGAGATTTTCGCGTCGGGATATTTCGGGTTGCGGACGGTATAGCCGAGGTATTGGCCGATGTCGTCGTCCAGCTCGAATTTGCCTTGCTCATACTGCTGCATAAGCGCTGTGGCGACAAACATTTTCGAGATGGAGGCCACCCGGAAGACGGTGTCCGGCGTAACTTCCCGGCCGGTTCTCAGGTCGGCCCAGCCATAGCCGTTCGACCAAAGGATTTTGTCGCCCTGGATGACGGCGGCTGACAACCCGACGATTCTGGCGTCCCCCATGGCTTTCAGCAGCACCTGATCCAGTTCGCCGGCTTGGGGTGGGACTTTATAAGGCAGCAAAGGCAAATAGCCTTCTTGCAGTTCTTTCATGAAGGCTTTCACCGAGGGCCGGGCATCGTCGCCGGCAGAGGCGACAGCCGGCGGCAGCAGGACGACGGCCAAGGCAAGGAGAACGACAAGCGGCAGAAGAAGGCAGGATGGTTGAGGTTTTTTATGCAGACTCATGGACATACCTCCTAGATTAGGATGGGATCGGAAATTTCCAGGCAATGCCCGGGCATGTTTTGCTTCCCGCGGCGTCTTTAGACGCGGATTGCGCAGCTTGCAAGGCGGCCGCCCAACGCGACCGGACCGTGGGGCTTCCGGAAACTCGGGACTTCCTTCCCGTTCCTATAATAAAAACCCAGCAAACAGGACTTGCGGCAGCCTCGGTTTGCTGGATTTCATTTAGGAGAATAAATAAAGCAACATCCTTTGCAGTTTTTACTATTTCGCTATTTCGCGCTAACTTTTCTAAATCCTCCCTGAAAATGGAAATATGTGTGGATTGTTTTAGCACGGGCCCGTAGGATATGGCTTGCCGAAACCAAGGCCTGCCGGTATCCAGGCCACCGCAGGGCGCATTTTAAGGCATCGTCAAAATTCATTGAACACACCGACCGAAAACCCCAGTTTCTGGTAAGCATCTTTGAGATCAAAATAGCTTATCTCCCAGAAAAAGCCGTTGTAGGACTCCACCCACTGGCGGTGATTGAGGGTGAGCATCCACGAATGGTTGCTCACGGCTTCCGGCGTTGCCAGATAGGTCGCCAAATACGCCTGTTTGCCGACCGAGTAGGTGAGTGTCGTAAACTGTTCCCGGTCCACCCCGTAGCCGACAGAAAGGAGCTGGGAATAAGAAATGACCGCTCCGGGGTCGCTATGGTTTCTGAAAATCCGGTAGTTAATGTCATACTGCTTGATAGGGAAGGAAACTCCCGCATATACGATATAATCTTTGTGTTCGTCAAAATAGCTCATATAGGTTCCGCCCAGGCTCCAGCCGAGGCTCCGTTCGGGATCAACCTTGAAGTTGAATTCGTGATCGGCTCTGATTCGCGGGAGATAGTCCGAGCGGGTCCCCGCCGACAGCGACGTAAACGTGGACAGCGATGGATTCCAGGTCTTGTACGCCCCCACGGCCCCGAGCTGGCCCTTGCCTTCCTTCCTCGCAAAGGTGGACGCCTGGGCGTACCAGGTCAGCTCCGGCCGCTCCTTGTGATAGTACGCCAGCGAGAAGGTTTTCCAATTGCCATAAGTAGAATCGGGTGAGAGCGCGTCATAGGATCCCGATATTTCCAGACGGCCCGGAAACTCAATGGCGCCGGCTCCGTCCGTCGGCTTGATGCTCATATGCTTTTTCGGCTTGCCGGTATTCGCCTCTTCCGCCCGGCACGGCCGGAGAGGATACCCATAGCCGCTGAAAAAGGCGGCGAGGAGAAGTATCAGGATTACCGCCCTGTAGCGCAAAACAGCCTTATTTATCATCGGCAACCATATCCCCCATTTTGACTCGCGTCAAGTTATAAATAATCCGCTGTTCAACCGGAAATGTCCCTTCCTTCCCGGCATATCGCCGGCTAAAGGTGCGCCAAAGCCGCCTTTGCACATCCGGGCGGTCCTTGAGAAGATCGTAATAGATGGGAAAAAGCTGGGCATAGGCATCCGGATAAAACACCTTCCAGGAAGAACGGCTCTTTTCGTTATTTTCCACCGCCCAGGCGAAAAGCCTGTGCCTGGGATCGTAAAGCGCCGCGAAGATGCCGTTCCGGACGGAATCGCGGACACGGCTGTAGTATTCGCTGGGGCCTTTGCCGGCAAGCTTTCGCAGTTGGAGGTAATCCGACAGCCCGCCGTAAACTTCGCAGTTGTCCATCAGGTATTTCACCCGGCTGTCCGGCAGCGCCCGGGTCAGTCCGTCCTTGTCCTGAAGCGCGGGCAGGGTATAGGCGATATCTTCGATTTTGTTCCAGTTGGCGCGGATGAGCTCGAGGTCGCCGGTCTTGACGACATAGCGGTGGAGAAGGTGGAGAAACAGGCCGGAATAGCCGTCGACCGAATCGTACCGCTGAGTCGAGCGCTCCTGTCCCCCTTCAAGGGTATAAACATAAATCGTTCCGGTAAGTCCGTGATGGTCGGGATAGTTGAGTTTGCTGAAATACCACAGGATAAACCTTTGGACTTCGGCGAAATGCCTGCCGCCTTCGACTTCGTTCAGGGCCAGTATGCTTACGATATACGGTTCGACGGTATTCCTATTGGGGAGTTCGCCGTCATAGAAGGACATGATGTCCTGGGCCGGGTGCCCCGCGTCGGCAATGCGGAAGGGGCACAGCAACAAGAATGCGCTAATGACCATCAACCGTAATATATTTTTCTTTTTCATCGGTCTTCACCACCGTAAGATAATAATACCGTTCATCTTCCTGCACCGTGAAACCGTCGCCGGAAGGCCGCCGGTAAGCTTTCTTGGGCAATGCGACCGTCAGGCCTGTCAGGTCGGCCGGGTTTTTAAGGGAAACGGCCAGTTTGCCGTCCCCGTTCGTAAAAGTATACGTTGTCGCCAGAAAACGGAGCAAGAACGCCGCATAGTCGCTCATCGAGCGGGTGGCAATCCGCTGGTCGGCCTGCATTGCTTCCACTTTATCGAGAAACGCTTCCACGGCCTGCGGATAGTTCTGGATATTATAGGGATGGGAATAAACAAGGCGGACCACTCTGTTGCGGGCGATATAGTCGAGAGTGCCCAGCAGCCATTCATTGATTTCAGCGTCGGTTCTTTTGTCATGCGCCCGCATTTCCCACAGCGAGGCCGATTTGCCGTTAGGCATGATGGGAAAAGCGATTACTTTATCGCTCACCATCTGGCCTTGAAAGAAGGCGCGGTTGGGCGCGCTGCCGGTGTCGCCGGTGTAATAATAGGCGATAACCCCCAGATCCTCGAGGATTTTGGTAGCCATCGGCTGCGGGTGTACGCCGTTGGGAGCGGCATATTCGGTAATCTTATATCCTACGATTTTTTCCAGGCTTTCATTGTTTTTGGCGATGTATTCCCGGATTTCAGCTTCTTTAAATTTACCGGATAAAATATTGTCCGAAAACCAGTTATGGGCCCATCCGCCGTGCGAGCCGATGGTTCCGTAACCCGCCAGCAATTGCACGAGCTTTCTGCCCCGTCCGTCGGCGCTGAACCCTTCATGGTCGCCGGGCTTTTCCATAAAATCGCCGGCCGTGATATCATAGGACGCGGCAATGGCTTTGCGCAAATAGCCCGCCCTCTGTAGGACAGGCAGCGAAATGCGCTCCACTTTGGAGTCGACATGCCAGTTAATGACGATGACGCCGCGCCCGTTCTCCACATTCATGACATGGGGAACGGCAACGACATCGAACAGGAAGGTTCTCAGGGTCGACCGGATCAGCAGGTCTTCGGAAACCCCCTTGAGGTGACCGAGGGGCAGATTGACGTATAAAACCTTGCCGGCGGCATAATCGGAAAGGACGATCAGGGGAATTTTTTCCTGCGCTTTGGTTATTCCATAGGCATAGATGTTTTTTTCCGGGATGTCGTAAACCGGCTGGGTTCTGGCGATGGGATACTGGAGCTTGCCGTAGCCGTAGCTGCTGATCGTCAGCCGGTCGATCGTCTTGCCCGGAGGGATCTGGAAAAAGTCGCGGCCGGCCTCGGAAGAGAACTGGACGTTTCCGACGTCATAGGCTGCCGGACCCAACGTGTTGTAAGTAATATAATTCACACCGGTCAGATCGGCCAGCACCGCGCGGTTCAGGAAAAAGCCCTGGTCATTTCTGATTCCCGGGTCATAAACGGCGGCTATGTTTCCGCCCTTTTCCAGGTATCGCCTGATCCATGCATCAAATTCCAAGGGCAGATTCTGCAAGAGGTAATCAGGTAAAATAATTGCCGGAACATTGTTCACAAAATCATCCACATCGGTTTCGACGAGTTGAAATACGTCCATATTTTGGTAGGGGACGCCCTCTTCCTGCAATACGCTTTCATAAGCCTTGAGAATATGGGGAGCCTGCTTCAGATAATCCGGATGGTAGGCAACGACTACCTTGATTTCTTGTGGGCTCCGCTGCGCCATGGCTGCCGGCGGCAAGCAAGCCGCTAGGAGGGCGGCGATCAGGACTGCCAAAGCAACTTTTCTCATACCACAGCGCCCCTTCCTTCCGTCATGATATAACCGTAGATGGTTGTCCTGTCCCGCAATACGATGCCTTTTTGACCGATAACGGACCTGATCCGGCCCGGGGAGCCGACGCTTACGCCGTCTTCGCAAATAATGCTTCCGTGGGCGAAAACAATGCCCGCAATGCGGCTGTCCCGCCCGATATGAATATCTCCTTCGGCAAAAAGATGCCCCGTGACCGTGACGCCTGTGCCGATGCTGAGGTTGCCGTAAGTTTTAACATGGCCCCGGATAAGCGAATCGTCCCCGATCGTGAGGGAATGAGCGGTAATGATACTGCAGTCCTTCCGGCTATGCGGCGGAATCCGCGAAATGTCCCGCTCGATGGCGCCCTCCGGGCTCGGACTGTCCTCGCAGGACCAGGCACGGACCCTCCTTTGAAGAGCGGCGGCCACTTCCCGCTCGGCGGCCTGTCCGTCCGCTTGCCCCCTTTCTCCGCCAGCCGGGACAGGAGACCCGGCGGTAACGACCGGGAGGCCATAAAGCCTTTTGAAAGAACAATTCCTGGCCAGGGAAAGCGTTTTGCCACAAGTGGCGCTGATACCGAGCCGGCACTCTTCCTCAATGGTGATATCGCCTTCAGCGTCGAGCCACCGAATGATATTCACGCCCCGTTGGACATGGACATCGCCATCGCAGGCCAGCGCGCGCAGCGAGGTCTTTTCGCCGATATTTGCGGCTCCCCGCACATAAATCTCTTTTTCAAAAACGCTGCCGTTTCCTGATGCAAAATGATTTTTGACGCAGCAGATATGCCCGATGACCGCATTCCTCGCTTCCTCCGCCGCGAAATCGTCCGCAATTTGGACCGTTTCCTGCTTCGACAGCTGAAGCTTATAAAAACCTGTGATGCGGCAATCCTTCAACTGGTCCGACAATATTCTTTTAAAGGAAAGCGCAAAATAACGGGGATCTTTGCAATAATCCATGTTGACGGACAACGGCGCGGCGTCGATTTTGTTCCGGAGTACGCGGATTCCCGGCACAAAGGGAACAATAAACAGAAAGACAAGCAGTATAGAGCACCAGAACAAGATCATAACGCGCGCTCCGCCCCCTCATTCCTATAGCGTTCGGTTTTATGCCATTTTGTTTTGCGCCAGGTGACGATATCCACCAGCGCGTCCAGGAAGCCCAGCGCTATATGCCACATATTGAAGAAGAAATTGAAGATCAGAAACGGCAAAAGGAGGATGCGCTGCGGCGTTCCGTCCAGAAGGCAGGCCGTCCCCACCTGGTAAAAAGGCGCGAAATTGCCGAAGGTATTATAGGCTCCCAAAAAAAGCAGAAAAAAGATGCCCGCGAATATTTCCATATTGCCGAGAAAAAAGAGCACCAGCGAATCCAGAAAGCCCAGCAGCAGAATAACCGGCACGCAATAGATGAACAGCAGCAGCAGCCCGTCTGCTTTTTCGCGGAAAGACAGCCGCGGCGACATAAGTAAAGGGAAAAAGTATTTGAACAGGACGCAATTATGCCCTCTGGACCATCTCCGGATCTGGCGGGCCCGCACATTCCACGATTCCGGCACTTCCTCATAGCATTCCGCCCGGTTCGCGTAAAGCACCTTCCAGCCGTTTACGGAAAGGCGGTAGGTCAGTTCGGTGTCTTCGGCCAGCACTTTAGGATCAAAGCAGCCTAGACTGACAACGACGCTTTTTCTGAAGCCGCCTACAGTCCCTCCGTATTGCGGCATAAGCCGGAGATTGTAGCGGGCCTGCTGGTCCACTTGATATCCCCCGGAACGTTCGATGTCCAGAAGCCGCGTCAGCAGATTGGCCTGCGTATTGACCGGAATGACCCGGCCCATGACCGCGCCGACCTCCGGGTCGTTGAAGCAAACGGCTATTTCCTTGATAATCCCCCGGGGCGGCAAGTAATCGGCGTCAAAGACAATGATGATCTCGCCGGTTGCTTTTTCTATCCCTTCATTCAAAGCCGCCGGCTTGCCCCGGTCGCCGGTATAGCGGTGAACCGGCTTGACAGCCGGGTACTTGGCCGCGTAGCCGTCGAGAATTTCTCTCGTCGCATCGCCGGAAAAATCATTGATCGGAATAATTTCCATCTTTTCCATGGCATAGTCGACTTTGAGCAGTTGCTCCAAAATATGGGCGGCGACTTTTTCTTCGTTGTGCATCGGAATGAGCACCGACACCGTCTTTAGCTCGGAATTGACAATATCGTGATAATACATTCTCTGCTGGCCATAAAGCCGGTTCACAGTGAAAATGTAATGCCGGAGAGCATATATTACCATGATTGTTATGGTAAACAATAGGTAGGCTTTCAGAACTAATACTGCCATTTCCATAGAGTATAATCATCCTTTACTTTTTTCGCCAGCCAAGTGACATGAGCGCTGTATATTCCCACAATATAGACGAAATCGATGAGCGGCCCCAGCGCAAAGAAGAGTATCGCCATATACAGCAGCGACGCCTTGGTCAGGATGAAAAGAAAGACCATGTAACGGACCGTCCCGAAGATGAGCGAATAAACATAAGTGATTATCATGGTGGAGCCTTTTGCGGTCAGGGATGAGGGCAGCGGCATAACAGCAAGTCCCATCACGATGGGCACGAAAAACCATATGCTGATTTGTTGCAGCATGTAGAGGCGGGAACTGTCCACAGCCTCATAGGGAAAGCGGGAAGCGACAGCGATGAAAAAAAGCGATGAAATCAGGTGAATAAAGGCTAACAGGGTGAAAAAAATCATGACTGGTTTTACGCGTTCGATTCGCGGCAAAACGATAAGAAGAACCAGGCAGGCCAATGCATTCATCAGGGAAAAAAACGGAGTGGGAAATTGGCTTGGCAGGTCAAGGAAGGAAACATTTCCGATGCGGTGGATATAATCAATTTCAACAATCGATATCCTGCCGGGGAAATAAGCGGATTCAAGAACAGTTTTTGCCGCTATACATACGGCGCGGGTAATTTGCGGATAAAAGAAGATCGTGGCAGCGGAGATCGGAACGGCACAGCCAACAAACTGCAATAGAAACAGCGGTAATGAACCGGGTAATTTCCGATAGGAACGGTGATACATAATCGTCGATTTCAGGTTGCCACTCATATCCATCCATACTCCTCCTGCGCTCTAACGCCCTTGCGGCCATTCCTTCCAATCGGCTGCCGCCTCGCCGGCGCCGCTCCAGTCGCATTGGGCAGAATTCCTCCAAGCAACGGATTCCCACCCGCCAAAAACATAAAAAACAGCCCGATTACAAAGTTTTGTCTTTGCAACCTGGCTGTCTTAACAAAATGTCTTAGACCCTCGGCTTTGCGTCCCCGCCTTTCGGCAGGTTTGCCTATATCATATAATTTTTGTTATCAATTATTACTCTAACAATAAATCAATTTTGCGTCAATAGTATCGCTTATGATTTATTTTGTATTTTCAGCAAAAATACGGAAGCTTGCGCGTAGCCCGGCAAGCCGGCGGCACCATGGTAAAAAAAGGTCGCAGGCGGTGATGGAATCATCGCCTGCGACCTCAAAACGCTGCGGTAGGCTGGCCAAGCAGACTAAGCAAAGTTTGTTCCGGGTTTGTTTAGTTCTTGGGCTCCTGGAGCACTTCGTTTTTTTATGCGCCCCGGACCGCATAGACGACAACGATAAGTGCCGCTATTACCAATCTGTATACTGCAAATATGGCGAAATTGTGTCTTTGGAGATATTTAAGCAAAAAGCCTATGCTGATAAGACCTACGATGGCCGAGGTGACGGTTCCGGCTAAAAACAAGGGATTGGCGATATTATGAAGGATGTCGGGAGTGTGCTTCAGCGCTGCGCCGGCGATGATCGGCGTAGCCAGCAGGAAAGAAAACTTGGCTGCCGCCTCCCGCGAAAAGCCTAACAATCGTCCCGTGGTCATGGTAATGCCGGAGCGGGATACGCCGGGAATTAGCGCCAACGCCTGACTGACGCCGATCAGAATTGCCTGCTTAAAGGTTATTTTTTCAAAACTGACGATTTGAGCCGCTTTCTTGTCAACATAGTAAAGGACAATACCCATGACAGCCAAACCCGCGGCGATGACGAGAATCTGCGAGCGGACAAAATGCTCGATCGCCGTTTCCAACACGAGTCCGGCAATCCCTCCGGGAATGGTTGCCGCCACGAGATACCAAAACATTTTTCCCTCCCGCGTCTTGATCCCTGTGGACAGACCATTGGCAAAAAGGTGCACCCAATCCCGGAAGAAATAGATCAGCACAGCCAGCAGTGTTCCGGCGTGGAGGGCCACATCCAAGGCTACATCAATATTTCCCCCTGCCTGGTTGATAACGGGGTCCCAATCAAAAAGCCAGCGCGTAATAATTAAGTGGGCCGAACTGGATATGGGCAAAAATTCGCCAAGGCCTTGCACAATCCCAAGAATGATCGCAATATACCACAACATATATGCATGCTCCTTTTTTTTGCGTAAATAGTCTTGAAATAGATTTATTCAATTTAAGGGTACTTCACAACCCTTGTTTTGCTGTCTACCGGATAGTTGGCTTACCTCAACTTAGCTCTATACTTTCTCAACGCGACGGCGATCACGCCAGAATATCGGCCGCCGGCAAGACCGGCGACGGAGCCGTCCGGCGCAGCTCCCCGATTCGCCACGCTTTGCTCAAACGTTACATGGGTAAAGTGACGATAAAAGAACTGCCTTGCCCCGGGGTGCTTTCGACTCTTATTTTCCCGCCATGGGCATCCACCACCCATTTGGCGATAGCCAGCCCCAGTCCGGTGCCGCCTTCTTCGCGGGATCTTGCTTTATCCACCCGATAAAAGCGCTCGAAGATGTGGCTTCGCTCGGTTTCCCGGATTCCGATGCCCGTGTCGTGCACCGCAACCGTAACCCATGCTTTCGGGGTCGCCGTCACCGTAAGCGAGACCCGCACCCTGCCGCCGGCAGGAGTATATTTGATGGCATTATCCACCAGAATCAAGAGTAATTGCTTTATTCTCTCGCGATCGGCCAAAACGGAAATAGCGGCATCGCCGGTCATTTCCAACTGGATCTCTTTTCCCGCAGCCAATGGTTGCAGGGCTCGAACCACCTGCCCGGCAACGGCGACCAAATCAATTTTTTCTTTCAGGATATTGGTGGCGCCGGCGTCAGCCCGCGCAAGGGTCAATAAGTCTGTCACCAATTTGGCCATTCTCCGGATTTCACTTTTCATGTCGTTGAGCACCTGGACGGAAAACGGCGACAGCTTCTGGTCGTCATCGGTCTGTACGGCGTCCACCGAAGTCAGGAGAATACTAAGCGGCGTACGCAATTCATGGGAAGCATCCGCGACAAACTCACGCTGTCTGGAAAAGGCCTGCTTGATCGGAACAATCGCCCGGCCCGCCAATAAATGCCCGGCCAAAGCGGCGATGCCCAAAAACAGGATAGAAATCACCACCATCATGATCAGCAACATTTTCAGCATGTGATAATAAGCGCTTATATCCTCGCCTACAAAAACAGTGCCCAGCACTTCGGATCCGTCGTATATTTTCGTGCTGCACAGGATTACGACAGCTCTGTCCTCGTCAGAGAGAGAAATTTTTCTCAGCTTGACTTCCCCGTCCTGGGCCTTCCAGTTCCGAATGAGGTTCAGCACGCCAGGGCGGATTTCAGACGCAGGTTGCTCTGCGGCAACCTGCTGTCCGTTGTTATCGAAAACATAATAAAAAATCTTGGCTCCGGTATCTTTGTCCCCGGCTTCAGGCTGGAAAAAAGAAGCTTTTTCCTTGTACATGGCGGCTTGTTCTCTGGCCTCTTCTTCGGTAAAGGACCGCAAATCCTGCTGCTCTTCCCGGTAAAGGATCCAGAGCAGCCCGCTGAAACTCACGACAATAAAAGCCGCCATCATCAGCATCATGACCATCGTATAGCGAAGGGTCAAATCGTTACGGATTTTGGTAAACATCGCGAACCTCCAGCTTATAGCCAATGCCCCGGACGGTTTGTATTTCTACCCCATTATCGAATAGGCTGAGTTTTTTCCGGAGCAACCGCACATAGGCATCCAGATTGTTCGAAGACACATCGGTTTCCAACCCCCACACCCGCTCCAGAATGACTTCCCTGGGGATTACGTGCTCCTGGTTCTTAACAAGCAGATCAAGTAACCGGAACTCCCGGCTGGTAAGCTGTATTTCCGTATCCCCCTGCTGCACGCGATGCGTCAAACAGTCAA
Source organism: Sporomusaceae bacterium UBA7701 (assembly GCA_002482545.1). GTDB lineage: Bacteria > Bacillota > Negativicutes > Sporomusales > UBA7701 > UBA7701. The sequence goes on along the minus strand of DLGF01000005.1, from coordinate 87,588 downwards.
AGGTCAAATTGCCGACCTGCAGGATATCGCCGGTCAATCGCACTCTGCTGCGCCTCGCCAGGGCCCGGACCCTGGCGAGCAGTTCGGCAAACTCAAAGGGCTTGACAAAGTAATCGTCGGCTCCCGTGTCCAAACCCAGCACCCGGTCGTCGAGGGCGTCCTTTGCGGTCAGCATCAGAATGGCGCCTTGGTAGCCGCCTTTGCGCAACTGGTCGCAGACACTGAGGCCGGTCTGCCCCGGCATCATCCAGTCCAGGATAATAACATCATACGGATCGTGAAACGCATACTCCAGCACCATATCCCCGCGCAGCACCCAATCAACCTGGATAGCTGCTTTTTCCAGCATGTGCTTGATTAAATTCCCCAGCTTGGCATCATCTTCAGCCAGTAATATCCGCATATCTACGCCTCCTTTTCCAGCACCACAGGCGTTATTTATTATCAGTTGTTGAAATAGTAAAAATTCAATCCTTTGCTGCATTTTACAAGTTGAGGGATCAGGCCGGCTGTCTCGGCCAGAAACTGTCCGCTTTGCTTGTCCGATACCACGACCAAGCTGCTCTCGGCCTGGGATTGCGCCAGAAAATCAGCCAGTCCTTGAATCGGCATGGTATATTTGCTTGACCACTCCAGTGCTCCGGATTGGCGTAAAGGCAATTGATCCGAGGGTTCAAGCTTTACTGCAATATTACCATTATAAAATACCGCAGAGGTGCTGTAAAACTGATACATACCGATCCGATCCACCCCCAGGCTGGCAATATTCTCGGCAAGCCCTTTTCCCGACCGGCTTTCAGCCACGGCGGGAAGCATAAATAGCGAAAGGGCGGTATAGGCCCCCAGTTGGCAGAAGCAAAGCAGCTTAAAAACATCGGCTGCCGGCCGGCCTCTTGCCTTCCACCAGCTCAATAACAGGAGCAGTGCCAGACTGGCTACCGTCACGCCAAGCCCCAACCCCGTCAGATAATGATAAGCTGCTCCCATATACCCCAGCAGTAATAACGCCAGCGGTCCCCCGGCCCAATAGACGATTGCCGCTCTTTGGCCTTGGGCAAGCATCTTCTCCAGATGTATGGCCGTTAATATGGCTACCGGAAAGAGTATAGGAAAGGTGTAGGTCAGATATTTGGTGGCCATCAGGGAATAAAAGCCGAAATAGGCCGCTATCCACAGAAGAAGAAACGCCGTCAGCGGAGAAGCCTGGGATCGCAGGTCCTTGCATCCCCGGATCAAAGCTTTTATGGCTAAAGCAGACCAAGGCAGCATGCTGAGCAAAAATACGGCAACATAGTAATAGCTCACATTATCCTTGGGGTGCTCCGAAACGGTCGCGCGAAGGTAGTTGTGCACGCCGAAAAAGGTATTGATAAACTCACTGCCATGCAGGGAATACATCGCCACGTACCAAGGCAAGGCCACAACCGCAAAGAGACAGACCCCGGTTGGTATGAACATTTTTTTCAGTTCCGCCCAGTTCTGCTGCACGGCGATAAAAAGCAGCATGACCAAGCCAGGCAGCAAGGCGCCGACCGGCCCCTTGGTCAATACCGCCAGCGCCATGCTGACATATGCGGCAAGATACCACCTCTTGGTGCCGTCCCTTTTTACATAGCCCAGGTAAAAAAAGCCCAGGGCGGCGCAATTGAATACAAAAAACACCATATCCGTAATAACCAGCTTGGCCAGGACGAAATATTCCAGAGAGGTCCCCATAATCAGCACCGCCGGAACAGCCGCCGCCCGATTGACGGCCTTGGACGCAAACCAGTACATCAGCACCAGGCCCGCGGCGGCGAAAAAGGCCGGCGCCAACCGGGCCGCCCATTCGGAAAAGCCAAAGAGCCGGAAGGCCAAGGCTGTGAGCCAGTAGAAAAATACCGGCTTATCGAAATAGGCATTCCCATATATCTGGGGTGATAGCCAGTCTGCTGTCAGCACCATTTCTTTCGCGGTCAGCGCATAGTTGGCTTCCACCGGATCGGTGATGGGCATGGCATGGCTGAAAAACATATAAAAGCAAAACGAAAGCAGGAACAGGCCGAGATAAGCTCGCTTGGAACGTATTAACGGCCACATGCCGGCGGATGTTTTCATATTTAGCATCGTCCTTTCTGAAGAAATAGCTAAGGATTAACGCGGACCAAAAGAATTTTATCTTCTTGAGCGGCCAATACCAGAAACTTGTTTTGAAGCGCCGGCGACAGCTTCCCGTACTGCTTTTTCGGTATAATGAAATAAGCCTTGCCGGGGTTATCAGGCATGCTTGCTTCCAGTTGCCCCGGTTTGAGTTCAATGCCTGCCATGCCGCTATAGTACATGAAGCCGGGCCGGTAAAATTTCGCAACATAGACCGGGGCTTGTCCGTCATAATATTGGTTGAATTCATTGACAAACTGTTTTACCGAAACCGCAGGCGCAACGACGGGAAGCGCTTGCGTCATCAGAACGGCGGTAAGGATCATCATCCCCAGGACATGGGTGGTGAACGCGGCGCGAAAGTTACGGCGAAAGCTCTGGAACAAAACCATAACGATCAGCAGCGCTAAAATTCCCGCCACCGCCTCCACCGAAAACAGCAGTTCCGCCCCTGCCCCTCTTCCGGCGTAAACCAAGCCTGCGAGCAGCAATAAACCCATTGCTCCGAAACTGATGGCCGACCTCTTTAAAGCTCCATGGCGCTTTTCCGTCCACGCTTTGTCGAAGTAATAACCGATCAGCAGCGCCAGCGGGGGGTACATCGGCAGGATATAAGAGACGAGCTTTGTCTGGGACACCGAGAAAAACAAAAATACCACCGACGCCCATATAATCAGGAATCTGCAAGGATTGCGACGCTCGCCTTGCTCTTTGAGGCCCGCCCGGAAAGCCTGGGCCAAGAAAGCGGTCCACGGAAAGAGGCCCAGGATCAGCACCGGGACATAGTAGTACCACAGCCTTCCCGACGCATGCTCCGGCTGCAGAAAACGCGTTACATTATGAAAGCCCAAGAAGGTGTCAATAAAGGCCATCCCATGAAACGAATACATGGCCGCGTACCAAGGCAGGGCAATCACGGCGAACAGGACGGCCCCGCCGGCGGGCTTCATGCTCTTCACCGCTTTCAGGTTAGCTGTCCAAGCCAGATAGAGTCCAATAATCGCGCCGCAGAAGATAACAGCCACCGGACCTTTGGTCATTGCGGCGAGAGCGGCGAAACCGTACAGCCAATAATACTTCCGGTGGAGAAAGGACAGCAGTGCCGCCGTCAGGAAAAAAGTCAGCGTCATATCGGTAACAGCGGCATTGCCCAAGTAAAAATATTCCAAACTGGTCGCCAATATCAAGGCCGCAAGCAAGCCGGCCCGCTCATTGAAAAGCTTCCTGCCGGATAGATAGATTAAAACGGCTCCGCCCACTGCGAACAAAGCGGAAGGCAACCGGGCGGCAAATTCCGTTTCCCCGAAAACTTGAAAGGTCGCCGCCACCAGCCAATAATACATCGGCGGCTTATCAAACCAGAAATCGCCGTAAATCCGGGGAGAAATGAAGTCATGAAACTGCAGCATTTCTCTGGCTGTTTCGGCATACACCGGCTCATCCGGATCCAATAAAGGCTGAGTTCCCAAATAAGAAAACATGAGGATACCGGCTACTCCTAAGATTACTGCCATATAGAGCCAATTTTTTTGCTTGATCATTGTCTTAATTTAGTCTCTTTCCAAAGTTTGTCTTGTTCCATTTGTTCACGCAGGCATCCGGCGTTTCAGATCACGCAGCATCAGGTAAAGTCCTTCCGTCAAGGTGTATGCCGGCTGCCAACGGAGGCTGTCGGACGCCGCCCGATTGGCCAGCACCGAGCGCCTTATATCATTGCTGCGCTGCGCGCCATGGGCGACGGCAGGCCGTTGCCCGGCGACCCGGGCCAGTAATTCAATCAACTCATGAACACTCGTCTCCGCCGCGGTGCCGACATTATAGCTGCGGTTCGCCGCTTGGGAAAATAAAGCCTGATAGTTGGCTGCCGCCACATCCTTGACATAGATATAATCCCGGGTCTGGCTTCCATCGCCAAAAACGGTCAGGCGCTCACCGGCAAGCAGCTTATTGCAAAAGATGCTGATGACCCCGCCTTCGCTGCCGTCGCCTTGGCGCTCCCCATACACGTTTGCATAGCGCAGGGCGACATATTCCAAGCCAAAATTTTTGTAGTACAAATTCAGATAATGCTCCCCTGCCAGCTTGCTCGCGCCATAGAAGGAAGCAGGCTGCTTCCCGCAATCCTCGCGGATCGGCAACGAATCCGTGTCGCCGTAAACCGCCGCGCTCGACGCGAAAACAATCCTTTTCACTCCCGCCAGCCGGCTTGCCTCAAGCAAATTGACCAACCCGCGAATATTGACATCACAATCGTGATAGGGATCCGCCAGGGAATTGGCCACCGTCGTCTGGGCGGCCTGATGGACAACATAGTCGAATCGTTCTTTTGCCAGCAAATCCTTAAGATCCTCATCCCGGATGTCCTTTTTCAGGAAAACCGCCCTTGGATTGATGTTTCCGAGCGATCCTGTGCTCAGATTATCCAGGATGGATACCTGCAGGCCGGATTGGAGCAATGTATCTACAATGTGTGAGCCGATAAACCCGGCTCCCCCTGTTACCAGAACCTTCATCTTTTCTTCTCCTTTCACCGTTTGGGGACAGTCTGAAGGAATCTAGCCTGCCGGCTATTGGATATCAAAGTGCCGTGCTGGTCTTCCTGCTCGGGAACGGCTTCAGCACCGTCCTTCCATTCAGCGCTTACCCAGTACAACGGCCGTTGCTTGACCTCTTCGAAAACCCGGCCGACGTATTCGCCGATGATTCCCAGACTGATCAATTGGACTCCGCCCAGCAGCAGTACGCTGGCCGCTATGGTGGCCCAGCCCGGAACGGCATCGGCGGTAAACCATTTCGTGTAAACCACATTCAGGGTCAGCGCAAAGCTCATCAGCCCGAAAAGCAGGCCGAGGTAAAAGGAAAAACGCAAGGGAAGCTTCGAGTATGCCGTAATTCCGTCGAGAGCAAAGGAAAGCATTTTTCTGGGCGAAAACTTGGAACTTCCGGCGTGCCGCGCGGGCGCCACAAACTCTACCTGCGCCTGCCGGTAACCCATGTCGCCGATGATCCCGCGGATGAACCGGGCCTTTTCCTTAAACCGCTTAAAAGTCTGAACGGCCTTTTTATCAAGCAGCCGGAAGTCCGACCCTCCTTCCACGATATGAACATCGGACATGGCGTTGATCAACCGGTAAAACATGCCGGATGTAAACCTTTTCAGCCAGGAAACGCCGTCCGTATCCACCCGGATGGTTTGCACGACTTCGAAACCCTCTTCCCATTTTTCCAGCAGCAGCGGCAACATCTGCGGCGGATGCTGCATGTCGCCGTCCATAGTGATCACTGCATCGCCGCCGGCATAATCAAGACCGCAGGTCAACGCCACCTGATGCCCGAAATTACGGGCCAGCAGTACCGCCTTGACCCTCTTGTCGCGTTGTGTCAGCCGCTGGAGCATGGCGGCGGTATTGTCGGTGGAGCCGTCATCGATAAAAATCAATTCGAAGGAATAGTCCAAAGGGTTCATATATCGACATACTTCCTGGCAAAACACTTCCAAATTTTCCTGTTCATTGAAAACAGGTACAACGATTGAAATCAGCTTCATTTATATCCCTCCTCCTATCTGCCGTAATCGCAACGTATAAAACGGCAACCAAAGCCGGCTGTCTATCCGCCATGTTCATTCCCGGCACCGGGCAGTGAATTTTGGTCAAGCTGAGTATAGCAAGCCATTCTGAAAATAATATGAAAAGGAAGGTCCTGCTTGTGGACCTTCCTTTTCCGCTTTTTCTTCCCGCTTGCCGACTCTGCACGCCAACAAGGATTGCTCAATTCCTTTTTCTCGGTTTCTTCCCGGACTGACGGCTTTTATCCCGTCATCCGAGGGCCACCAGTATGGCTCCCACGGCAATGAGCGCTATGCCCATTCCGCCCAGGGCGCTGATCCTTTCTCCCAGCAGCGTAACCGCAAGCACAGCGGCAATGACTACGCTCAGCTTGTCGATCGGCGCCACCTGAGATACTTTGCCGAACTTCAAGGCCAGGAAATAGAACAACCACGATAAAGCACCGGCAATTCCACTCAGAGCGATAAAGGCAATGGCTCGTTTGTCAGCCAGAATGACCCCTATCTGTTTGAAACTCCCCTGCCAGGCCACGACAAGCAGCAAAAAGGCCGCCATAATGACCGCTCTTATCGCCGTTGCGGCATTCGCGTCTACGGATTGAAGGCCGATCTTGCCAAACACGGCCACCAACGCGGCTGTCCCCGCCGATAACAACGCAAAAATCAACCATAATTCCACAAGATCACATCCTAAGGTTATTCTCCTGCGCACCGAAAGCCTTTCCCGCCTTGCGCCACCGCCGCCGATGTACGGCAGAATTACACCGTCCCGTATTGATCCGGGCGCTGCCGTAAGTCAGCCACCGCTATTTCCTATTGCGCCGAAATTGATTAGTTGAATTCCGTATTTCTGGATCGTTTCCAGGACTTCCTTGCTCTTTAGCGCCTCCATTTCCTCCTGCCAGCGATACCCCCACGGAAATACCCGGCCCAGGATCTGTGCATCTTTGCCCGGATGCACCATGATCTCCGACACCCCGTCCGGGAGGTTTCGCAGAATGGGCATCAGAGCCGGCTGCACCATGGCTCCTCCTGACAGCATGCCGAAAAAGTGCTGCGGAGCGCAGAACCCCTGCCTTGTGTAAAAGCTTCGCGCCAGCAATGAGCATCCTGTGAGGGCGGACCTTGCCAGGATCCGGCTTGGGCTAAACGGTCCCGCCCCTAAAAAACCGATAGGTTCCGCCGGTATTCTTAGCTTATGAACCTTGAACTCTCCGGCGACTCTGCCGATGATTTCAGGCATGCCCGGCAGAACGTGGAGATGCTGGTGACTGTCGATGTGCGTAATCGGAATCCCTTTTCCAACCACTCGCTGCATCTGGCAGCGAAGTTCATATTCTACATGTTCTTTGGCTATTTGCCCGCAGACATATTTCTTGACGAACTGACAGTAGTTCGGGAAGAAAAGCCCTTCCCCGGTCAGAAGAGTATGGATGTCGCCGCGCGCTACCGGTCGCGCGCCCACCAGCGTGAGATGCACGCCCACCCCAAGTTTCGGATGCCGCCTGGCCAGCTCAACGGCATGCTCAAAGGCTTCTCCGCCCGCCATGATCGATGTGCTGGTTACGCAGCCCGCAGTATGACTCTCCACGATACCCGCATTTATTGATTCATGCAATCCAAAATCGTCGGCATTAACGATAAGTTGCTTCATGAAATCACCTGCTTCAGTGCAAAAATATTGGTAAAATTGCATGATTAGCCGTCTTTTAAGTATAGCGGGCCATTCTGAAAATAATATGAAAGGCCTCAGGATATATATTACAGCCGCAATATCAACAATTTACCAGACAGGCTCCGGAATCGTCGGCAAAGGCCGCCTCAACCCTTGATTCTACAGGATTTTAGGCCGGTTTTGCCAGTGGCGCAGGTCTTTGCATCCGGCATAACGGTGCGGAATGAATCAAAAGGCCCGCTTGTTCAGTTGCCGCCGACACCTTATAATAATATAATAAAGCATCAGGCGAGACCGACGGTATCTGCAAGAAAAGCCGGAGGATGAAGTATGAGCGAACAGCAACCAATAACGGCACCAAGTCCCGAAATAAAATGGACCAGGAAAAAAATAGGCTTGCTTATTTTGGCTGGTATCTTTCTAGTTGGAATCATCGTGTTTCAATTTGCCGCCGGCAAGGTGCGGCAAGCGGCGGAACAATCGCTGCTGGTCCAAGCCAATAAGGCCGTCAACGGCCAGATCTTGGCGGGCACCATCAACTTGTCCGTCCTGGGTTATGTGGAAGCGAAAGAAGTCCAGGTGCTGGATACGGCGGGCACGCCCCTGGCCAAGATCGAACGGGTACATATTCGCTATAACTGGAGTGACTTACTCAAAGGGCAACTGGGACCGCAACTGATAACCGGCGTGACGATGGAAAAACCGGAAATCTGGATTGATTATCGCCAAAATCAATTGAATTGGGATGGTCTGCTCAAGCCCAAAACAGACGAACCGTCCACCTTTTCCGGGGTCGTGAAGATTCAGGACGGCCAGCTTCATCTGGCAACCGATCTTTTTGAGCAAACCGTGCATCAGTTGACCGGACGACTTGATTTTCGCCAGGAAAACCAAATCGGACTTTCCGCTACCGGCAAAGTCGATCAGGCTGCTTTTAAAATGGACGGTCAATGGGGCACCCAGAGTGTTTCCGAAATCACCGTGTCGGCAACGGGAATGGAGCTGGCCAAATTGGGACTGACGGCCGCCGACGCCCCGATTCAAATAGCCGGCGGCAGTCTGGATGAATTAACCGCCAAAATCGGCAATGATCAGCCCTCGGGCCCCATGCTGCTGAAAACGCTGGCCGGCCGCTTTTCCGGGGTCAGCACCACCGGAGCTCTGGCCTTGAATCAAGGCAGCGCCCAATTTGAAAAGCAGGGCGACGCCATTCAGTTTACGAACGGCCAGGCGCTTTATAAAGACCAGGCCGTAACGGCCGCCGGGAAGGTATTGACCGCACCGTCCGGGGAGAAAACCCTCGACTTTGATGTCCAAATGCCATCCGGCAACCCGGCCGCGCTGCTGCCCGGCCTCCAGGCCGGAGGAGCCCTGGCGGCGCAGGGCAAATTGACCGGTTCGGTATTTTCACCGGTGCTGGCCGGCAGCTTCACCCTTGACAGTCTTCAGTTCGGAAATATGACCGTGAGCGGCATCAACGGCACATTCTCCTATGCCCAGGACATATTAAAACTGCTGGCGGCCAGAGGCGCCACCATCGGCGGCTCCGTATCGGCCAGCGGCGACATTTACCCGGATTCGGAACAATACGCCTTGTCCATCTCCGGCAGCGGCCTTGACTCCTCGCAGCTTACGGAAAAAGACGTGAAAGGCCCCCTGTCGCTCACCGGAACGGCGTCCGGCACTGCGGCGGCAGCCACAGTGCAAGGCAGCTTCACCATTTATGACGGCAAGGCCTACGGCCTGTCCTTCCGAACCCTGACCGGCAACTTTATCAAGCGGGGATCGGCGGAAGCCGAGGTCAGCAACCTGGCGGTCAAGACTGATTTTGGCGTCTTTTATCCGGAACAGTTGAGCCAGAGTGTGATGGAAAAGCTGCAGAAGCGCAACCTGCCGACAACCCGGGCCGAAGTAGAAGAAAAAGTCACCGAAAAGATCACGGAAAAGGTTCTCGAAAAACTTTTGCGATAAAACCGCACAAAAATAAAGTCTCGCCGCTGCCTATAGGCAGCGGCGAGACTTTATTTTATGAAAGGCGCCCTTTACAGGACGGCCCCAGCCTTGCCGCCCGGCGGGTTTGTCCCTTTCCGGACAGCCTGGGAGCCACTGTTTAAAGCCATTCTCTCGCGCTATCCCAATCGCCGCTTGTCCTTTTGGCCACTTTCGCTTTCGACGCTTTCGAGATATCCAAAAAGTTCGCGGGCTTGGGGGAAGCAGTCAGATACTCCGCGGTCTTATTATAATATTTCAACGCTTCTTCCCGGTTTCCCAGCAATTCGTAACACTGTCCGAGATTGAAACTCACTTCCGCCGTTTCACCGTTTAGTTCAATCTGCTTTTCAAAGTCTTGGATCGCATCTTCATATTTTCCGAGCAGGGCCTGGGCGTTTCCCCTCCCGGCATAGAAATGCCCCTCTTTCGGGTCAAGCTCGATCGCCTTGTTGATGTCCGCCAAAGCGGCCTGGCCATCTTTTTTCTGGATATAAGCATAGGCGCGTTCATTGTAATAGGCTGCATTCTTCGGTTTGAGCTCGATGGCTTGGGTAATTTCCTGGATCGCCTGGTCGTATTTTCCCATCTCCGCGTAGGTATAGGCAAGCTGATATACATATTCGGTGTGTTTCGGATCCAGTCGCTTCGCCTTGGCAAAGGCTTCAACGGCTTTATCGTATTCTTTAGTTTTCCGATAGGCAAATCCCTTGTCTCCCCACTCAAAAGCCGTCGGCGAATTAAACTTGAACGAGTTCAGCGCTTCCTTGAATGCCGGCAAAGCATCCCCGTATTCTTCCTCTTTCGCCAAGCAAATAATCTGGCAAAGCTTATCATTATCCCAAAATACCGCGGTTACTACCTTGGTCGGGGTACCGTCCATCCGGGTAATCGCGAAGGTGGCCTGCACCGCCGGCTGACCGGCGACTTTAATCAATCTGGCGGGTTCCGCCACCGTGGCCTTGGTGCCCTTTTCAAAGCGTTGCACAACCTCGAACAGAATGAAGAAATCTTCCACTGTGGAACGGGCGCTAAGAAAAGGAGGCAGAAAGAAAATGCCTATCGTCCTGTCCTTTTCCTCGTTGCTCTCGAAAACAAAACTCGTTTCTTTGCTCTCGCTGCGCCAATGATCCGGTACCGTTACGGAAAAGCCGTATTCCTTATTCTTGAAGACCTGCGCACTGGCGATAGAGGTAAACAGGTACAGAATAACATTGAGTAAAATGAAAATTTTTTTCAGCATAGTTATTTCTCCCGTTCTTCATTCCATTTTTTTAGACGTCTCACCGTTTCCGCCGTTCCGCCGCTTTTTCGGGTGGACGGCCAAATTCCATGGATTGCTGTCGTTACGGACTTCTTGCCGCTACGCTGCCCCCGGAGAAGCAAGCCCGCTTCAATGCTTACGGAAAAAAGGGCGCAAAAAAAACCAGCCTGCTTGCCGCAATACTGACTTCTGGCTTGAGGACGATGAACTTGCCGGATCCGGCGGGATGGCGCGGGACGCTGATAGACGGCTTAACAGCAGCTATCTCTAAAACCAAACTCTAGCGATCTATTCATTTTGCCGGAAATCGATTTGCATAAATTGTTAATTTTGCTATTTTTCGACACTATTCCTTGGGACTAAAGTCCTATTTACCTGCAAAATTAGTTCTTTTTCGTTTTTAGTCCTATGAAGACTGTGACATAGCTCACAACATGCACCGAAAAGCCGCCTGTTTCAGGCAAAAAAGAGACAGCCGGCATCCCGGAGAATTGTTCCGATATGTCAAGGATAGTATCGCCAGGAATGGACAAACGACTTTTTGTCCATTCCTGGCGGAAAATTTAAAGGATTCTGTTTAAATATAGAGAAAACTGTCAATATACTCTTTTGAGAATACTATCCAGTTTGACTGGATTATTCGCAAAAGAGCTTGCTATTGGCAATAATAAAGGGGGTGATAAGATTTGGGCTTTTTGTAGAAGTGCGGGCAATTCATCAGTAAGAGCTTAGTAGAGGGAGTATAGGAATTATGAAACAAGTCGATTTCATGAGCCACGATTTGAATGTTCCTGAACTTACGCTTCGGGGAATGTTGCTTGGAGTATTAATTACAGTCATTTTTACGGCATCGAACGTTTATCTGGGATTAAAAGTTGGTCTGACATTTTCGTCGTCCATTCCGGCGGCCGTTATTTCCATGGCGGTTTTGAAGATGTTCAAAGATTCCAACGTCTTGGAAAATAACATGGTCCAGACCCAGGCATCGGCGGCGGGCACCCTTTCGGCAGTTATATTCATTATTCCCGGGTTGCTGATGATCGGCTACTGGCAGGGCTTCGCCTTCTGGCAGTCCTTGATGATTTGCGCCTGCGGCGGCTGCCTCGGGGTGTTGTTCACCATTCCATTGCGCCGCGCCATGATCGTCAATAGCGATCTGCCTTATCCGGAAGGTCTGGCAGCTGCGGAAATACTGAAAGTAGGCAGCGGGAGCGCTGCGGGAGCCAAAGAAAACGGCATAAAAGAAATTATGTCCGGCGGCATTGTTGCAGCCATTATCAATCTATGCTCAAGCGGTTTTCAGGTTATTTCCTCGGAAGTGCACTATTGGTTCACCTTCGGCAAAATAACCTCGCAGCTGCCCATCGGTTTCTCTTCCGCTTTATTGGGCGCCGGTTATCTGATCGGCATCGCCAGCGGCATATCCATACTGGTCGGCACGCTTCTGGCGTGGGGCGTATTTGTGCCCTATCTCACCTCGGCAATGACGCCGGCAGCCGGACAGTCCGCCAGCGCCTTCGCCTCCTCTATTTGGTCGCAAAAGGTACGGCTCATCGGGGCCGGCACGATCGGTATCGCGGCGATCTGGACGCTGATCACGCTGGTGAAACCCATCATCGAGGGCATGCGCATTTCGGTCCAAGCCATGCGCCGTTCTGAAGCCGGAAAAGATTTGCACCGCATGGATACCGACCTGTCGCCCAAAACGACAGGGCTGATTCTGACGATTATCATTATCGGGTTGCTGGGAACCTTCTATTCCTTCGTTGTCGATGCAAACCTGTCGGCGAGCGCCACCTGGATTTTTGTCCTCGCCGGTGTCGTCGTCTCCATTTGCATGGGCTTCTTCGTGGCGGCGGCGTGCGGCTACATGGCCGGCCTGATCGGCACATCGGCCAGCCCGATTTCAGGGATCGGCATTTTGGGGATCATCATCTCCTCGCTGGTCGTATTGGGAATCGGTTCTACCGTCAGCCTTTTCAACACGGAAGTAGGAACCAAGTTCGCCATCGCGCTGGCTATTTTCATGACCAGCGTCATTGTCAGCATAGCAGCCATTTCGAACGACAATCTCCAGGACTTAAAAACCGGTTATCTCGTCGGCGCCACGCCCTGGCGGCAGCAGGTGGCCTTATTGCTGGGCTGCCTCGTCGGAGCGTTTGCCATTGCGCCGGTATTGAATTTGTTATATGAAGCCTATGGCTTCGTCGGAGCCATGCCGCGCGCCGGAATGGACGAAAGCCAGGTCCTGTCCGCGCCGCAGGCGACCTTGATGTCCACCATCGCCAAAGGGATCTTCAGTCATAACCTGGATTGGAATTACATTCTTTTCGGCGTAGGTGTCGGGGTTGCGGTCATTATTGTCGATTTGCTGCTGAAAAGCAACTCGGCGAAATACAGCCTGCCGCCCCTGGCTGTGGGCATGGGGATTTACCTGCCGCCGACCTTGGAAATTCCGCTGGTCCTGGGCGCTGTCATGAGCTATTTCGTGCTCCGGTATCTGCGTAACCGGGCGACGGAACGGAGCCCGCAAAACATCGAGGAAGACGTGGAAACCTGCAACCGCCACGGTGTGTTGTTTGCCTCCGGTCTGATTGTCGGCGAAAGCATAATGGGGGTTATCATCGCCATTATCATCGTCTTCTCCGTAACCAGCGGCGGCAGCGATGCACCGCTGGCCCTCGTGGGCAAGGACTTCGGCTCCACGGCCGACTGGCTCGGGCTGATCGTATTCATCGCGACGGTCGCCCTCTTCATCCAGCGCGTCGTCAGCGCGAAATTCCAAGCCAACCAACCGAACCAATAATGCTTTTTGCGTAACAGGTGACGCTATTTACGGGGCTGCCTCATATCGAGGCAGCCCCGTAGTCATATCCGCCGCAGTTCATTATTCAAACATAGTTTCCGGCAAATCAATATGCTCTGAAACCGAGGCGACCAAAAGGTCAATCAGCTCGTTATCCATGAACCGATAGTCATCCGGGATGTGAAGACACACCACCCTTTTGCCGGACAGGCTGTCCCGGAACCGTTCCTGCAGTCGCCTTACATGCTTCCTTTCCATCGCGAAGATGATATCCGCCCAGCCGATAAGGCCGGCTGTCACCCTGACCCTGGCCCGGTCTTCCGTCCCCGCCGACCGTGCCTCATAGCCGTTGATGCCATCGAATATCTTCTCGGCAGTCAAGCTCCGCCATTTATTCCGGCTGCAAATAAACAAAAGTTTAATAGGCTCACCTCCCGTAGTTACAAGCATAAATGTGATCTTCTTTTACATATTGGCCTGTTATCTACTTCAAAGTATCCTGTTATTATATCTTTTATTGCAGATCCTCGTCCCTTAGCGGTGATTTTGCCCATTCATATTCTTTTTCATTGATAAGTTCAGCCTCGAAGAGATCGCATGCCGCATGGTAATGATGTACATGGGGGACAGGAGTATTCCAAGGCTTCCGGTCGAAACCCTTCCGTTCAATAATACCTAGCTGCTCGTTAGTGGGACGATAGAGATAGATAAGATTATGGCGGTCATATACCATTGTTGTATTGGTTGCAGGTGAATGTAGCCATAGGTCATGACGGGAATCGCATTCAAAAAAGCTTTTGAACCGCTTGAGCAACCTAACGGTTTCATCATAAGACAGGGCCTTGCTCTGGTATCTGCCCGGTTCATTGCCGGTACGGGGAGTATGCAGGACATACAAAGCATTAAATGGTCCTCTCAGCGTAGCGGTCAATTCGATGATTGCAGCAATATGGTCCGCAGATAAACCGAGAACCATTCGCTCATAGCGGCTGTTCCGCTCCACCGTATATAAATCGGAGCAATGGTACTCCCGTTCTTCATCGTCTTTGAAAAAGCCTAACTTATACATGAAATCACATCCCTGAAGTAATTCTGAGCATCCTCTAAACAGTAACCCCTACTATTTCTTCCCGGAGCTGTAAAGACCCTTTTATGCGAAACAGCCTGCAACCTATTCAGGTTGCAGGCTGCTTGCCTAATGAAACGCACGGACAGCTTCCTTGCTTCAGGGTTTCACATCCTAGGGATCTGCCCTGCCTGTTGTTATTACAGTCCCCCTTCAGGGAATCACGGTTACGGCTTTTTCATTATGGAGAATGTCGACTCGCTCCAGCTGGCCGCGCCGATAGTGGATCACATTGATCACCGCTTTCTCCGGCGACTTGGCGCAAACGATAAACGACGTCTGCCAGTCCGGCGCCTGCCCCCTATACTCCTCGACGTCCCCGTCGCGGACATACCAAAGCTTCAGCAAGATGCTTCCCCTCCCTGAATTCTTATGCATCAGCTTTCCTACAGCAAGCAGTTGAACGGTAATTGCTTATATTTTTGCCTTGAAGCGGCCCCGCGTCTGCCTCGTCCAAAAGATCGACGATGCTGACGCCGAGAGCCGCCGCAAGTCGTTTTAGAACCGGCAATGTCGGTTGTTTGATGCCACGCTCCAAAGCTGAGATATGTCCTTGAGAAACTTTTGATTCAGCCTCAAGTTTTTCTTGAGTCCATTTTTTTGCTTTACGCAGAGCTGCCAATTTCATTCACAACACCTCCGCCCAATTCCATTTTATCTCTTTTGAGATTATTAGTCAACTTATTAGAGATACTTTCTCTTATTTATTTCTGCTATAATATTTCTAAAGAGATAACTGGCAGGTGATTTTCCTTTGGGTATAGGAAAGAGAATTTCGGAGTTGCGATCCCACAAGGGATGGTCCACTAATAAACTGGCCAAAATGGCAGGCATTGCCCAATCTGCGATGCGCTCCATCGAACTGGAAGAGAAATCGCCTACTATTAATACTTTGACGATGGTTCTACAAGCTTTGGATATTTCGTTTGCCGATTTCTTCGCTGAAAAGAAGCCGGAACTTGAACCGGAGCTCTGCAAGTTGTTGGACAACGCAAAGAAGTTATCGCCGGAACAGAGGGAATCTGTTTTACGGCTATTGGAAACAATGAATAAAGAATAAAAGCTCACCATTATAATGGTGAGCTTTTTAAATGGCAAAAGGATGAATCCCTTGCTTGATATATGCCGCAAGGGCGGGGTGCTCCGGTCTTATAGTCCCGCTCCGTCGCCGGAACGCTTCAGTTCTTCTACCAACGCAACCGGGTCCCGGCAGGTCATCGCCGCCGACATGACACAAAACCCCGCCGCGCCGCTCGCCAGCACCTCCCGCGCGTTAATCGCGTCAATCCCCCCGATGGCGAAGACCGGCAGGTCGACTGCCTGGCAGACTTGCCGCAAAAAGGGCAGTCCTCTGGGGGGAAGCCCCTTTTTGGAGTCGGTGGCGAAAATATGGCCGGCGACGAGGTAGGCGGCTCCCAGGGCCTGGGCTTCCTCGGCTTCGGCGACCGTGTGGACGGACGCGCCGACGACCAGCGGCCCTCCCTTCGGATGGGCCCGTAAAGCCGGCATCGGCAGGTGAACATGGGTAAGCCCCGCTTTTTCGGCGGCCGCGGCGTTCTGACTGGCGATGAGGAGCACGCCATGGCGGTCGCAGATCGCTTTCGCCTTCCGGGCCAACTGCTCGTACGCCGGCGAATCCAGGTCCTTTTCCCGCAGCAGCACCGCATAGGGCCGCGCCGCGGCCAGCCGCCCGATGCGGCGCAGAAAATCCTCCCGGCAGAGCCGGCGATTTGTCACGCAAATCAGCATGGCGTTCTACACTCGTACATAGTCGGTATAAACCGGTTGCAAACCCCGGCCGACGATCATCTGATGGACCTCGCGCACGCTTCGCGGGTCGGCGATCTCAAATTGCTCGTCGCCCTTTTTTTCCGCCTGGTGTCCGCCGACCCCGACGCGAACCCCGGCCGATATTTTGGTGGCGGCCATGCCGATGACATGATCGCGGAACCCCGCCCGCTCCCGGGTGGAAATGGTGATCCCGGCAAACGGCATGAACAGGCGGTAGGCCAGAATGACCTGCAGCAGCTGCCGCTCGTGAACGTCGTTGGCGTTGTTCGCGGCGTTGTTGATATACGGCCGCAGGCGGGGAGTCGAGAAGGAAATCTCGGCGTGCGGGTATTTCTGTTGCAGCAAGTAAGCGTGCAGGCCGACGGCAAAGGCGTCCTTGCGGAAGTCGTCCAGGCCGAGCAGGGCGCCGAAGGCCACTCCCCGCATTCCGCCCAGCAGGGCGCGCTCCTGGGCGTGAAAGCGGTAGGGGTAAACGCGTTTCGGCCCCTGCAGGTGAACCTGCCCGTATTTGTCCGTGTTGTAGGTTTCCTGGTACACGCAGACAAAATCGGCCCCGCGGCCGTGCAGGTAAGCGTATTCGTCCGTGTTGAGGGGATAAATCTCGATGCCGACGGTCGAAAAATAGCGGGACGCCAGTTCAACGGCCTCGCCGATGTATTCGACCCCGGACTGCCGGCGGGATTCGCCGGTCAGCAGCAGAATCTCCCGCAGTCCCGTCGCGGCTATCGCCCTTAGCTCCTCTTCGATTTCCTCCAATGACAGCTTGCCCCGGTGGATGCGGTTCCAGCAGTTGAAGCCGCAATAAACGCAATAATTTTCGCAGTAGTTGGCAATATAAAGCGGGGTAAACAGCTGGACGGAATTGCCGAAATGTTTCCGGGTCTCGCCGGCCGCTCTCGCGGCCAGCTGTTCCAGATAGTCCGCCGCGGCGGGCGACAGGATGGCGCCGTAATCTTCGATGCAAAGCTTTTCCCGCCCCAGCGCCCGCTCCACATCGCCGCCCTTATACCGCCTGTAATCATACCTGGCCAGCCCGGCCCCGACCTTTTCCAGCAGGTCCGAATCAATGGCTTCCATTCCCTCGGCATAGGCCATGTGGTTTTCCCGGTCGATCATGCTCCTCACTCCTCCAAAAACCCGGTCAAAGGGCTCGACGCCTCCGCCCGGCCGTCCAGAACGCGCCCCAGACCGGCCAGATACGCCGCCCGCCCGGCCCCGACCGCCTGCTTGAAGGCGCACGCCATCCGAGCGACATTGCCGGCGGTGGCAATCGCCGTATTGCACATCACGGCCGCAACTCCCATTTCCATCGCCTCACAGGCCTGCGACGGCCGGCCGATGCCCGCGTCGACGATAATCGGCAGCTCGATTTCCTCCACGAGGATGCGGATGAACTCCTTGGTGCACAGGCCCTTATTGCTGCCGATCGGCGCCCCCAAAGGCATTACCGAGGCCGCCCCGGCAGCGGCGAGGGCGCGGGCTACATTCAGATCGGGATACATATAGGGCATTACGATGAAGCCTTCTTTGGCCAGAATCTCCGTGGCCTTGACCGTTTCGTAGTTGTCCGGCAGCAAATACTTCGAATCGTGGATGACCTCCAGCTTGATGAAATCCCCGCAGCCGATTTCCCGCGCCAGGCGGGCTATCCGCACGGCCTCGTCTGCGTTTCGGGCGCCGGAGGTATTCGGCAGGAGGGTTATCCCCGCCGGAATATAATCCAAAATATTCTCCTGCCCGCGGATGTTGGCCCGGCGCAGGGCCAGGGTAATCATCCCTACTTCGCCGTGCTCGATCACCGCTTGGATCAATTCGAGGGAAAACTTGCCCGAACCCAGAATCAACCGCGACTGAAACTTATGTCCGCCGATCACCAGCTGATCGTCCATTGTAAAACACCATCCTTATACTTCATCCGTTCCCGTCAAAAGCCGCAGAATCATATTGGCCTGATGTCCCGCGCAAACCTGCACCCGGGGCGCCATCAGCCCGGTGCCGACGGCGGCTCCCGTTTCCAGGTCGCCGCACAGGTACAACCGCTCCAGCGGCCTTGCCGTCCGGATCGCATTCGCGCTTGCATACCCTGCCAGACCGGAGGCGGCCACTATTCTGATGCCCGGGAGCTGCTCCAGGGCGGTATTCACAAGCATGGCCTTGGCCTCCGGCTTGTCGAAGGCCTCGCACAGGATGTCATAGCCGGCGAAAAGCGCGGCCACATTTTCGGCCTCCACCCGCACGGTGCGGGTTTCGACCCGGACGAAGGGGTTGATTTCCGCCAGCTGGCTCTCCAGCGCGAGCGTTTTCGGCATGCCCAGATGGCGGATGTAGTAGCTCTGCCTGTTTAAATTGCTGGGCTCGACGATGTCGAAATCGACCAGCAGCAGTTGGCCGACGCCGATCCTGGCGAGCATCACCGCGATATTGGACCCCAGTCCGCCCAGCCCCGCGATGGCCACCCGCCCCAGCTTCAGCTTTTTATGCACCGCCGGGGTATGCCGCGCCATCATCATGCTTTCCAGCTCCTCTTGGCCGGGCATGACGCCCTTGGGGATAACCGCCAGCGTGTCCCCTTCCGCCAAGGGGCAGTCCTTTTCGATCTGAAAGCCGTTCAAAATGACGATATCGCTTGCGCTTCCCAGCAGCCCTCTCGCTTCAAAGGCCGTGCGGCAGGCGAGCGTCCGCCTTTTTCCATTCACTTCAAGCTCCATTCCTCAACCACCACCTACAAATTGTACGATCTCCAGCGTGTCCCCATCGGCGAGCCTGACCGTTTCATACTCCGTCCTGGGAACGATCGCCCCGTTCCGTTCGACCGCGATTCTCTTGCAGTCGTATTGCCCTGCCGTCAGAAAAGCCAGCAAAGTCTGCTCCGGTTCCAGCGGAACCGCTTGGCCGTTCACCTTCATCCGCCCACCTCCTTTCGCGGGTGCAAAAATAAAAAGCACAAAATGAGACCGACACCCTTTCGGTGGTGTCCCCCATCTTGTGCTCCCTGTCATTTTTTACTAGTATAACACGCCTCCGGCCCCGGGGACAAGTGGTCCGGAGCCGTCGCGGCCCTTGGCGGGCGTGATATTTATTTAATTAATCGGCCCGGCGGCAAAAAGCGCCTCAAAGGAAGCTGTCCGAAACCTTCTCCCTTTGAAGCGCGATTGCTTTTATATTGCGAAAAACTGCCGGCCGCTGCCTTAGGCTACTTAAAGTCAACAATGTCGATGCCATAGGCGGCTATGATTTCTTTCATGGCCGCGATTTTTGCCCCGTCGGGCGTTGTGAAGGCCTGGCCCTGGGCCCCGACGGCCCTGTACTTCGCCTCGCCGAAATCGTGATAGGGAAGAAACTCCACCCCTTTAACCCGGGTGTGATTCTTAAGGAATTCACCCATTGCGCGGATGTTTTGCTCATGGGCATTGACTTCTTCAATAAGGGGGACGCGGACGATGGTATTCGGGTGCAGCAGGGATATCCGGGCAATATTTTCCAGAATCCCGCGGTTGCCGACGCCGGTCATTTGCCGGTGGCGTTCGTCGTCCATATGCTTGATGTCCACGAAAACGCCGTCCAGGAGCCCGAAGATGTCCTTTACCTGTTCCCAGTCGAAATAGCCGCTGGTTTCAACGGCGGTGTCGATCCCGAGCCGGCGGCAGGCCGCTGCGAGTTGCCGCAAAAATTCAGGCTGGGCAAAAGGCTCCCCGCCCGAAAATGTCACCCCGCCGCCTGATTCACGGTAAAAAACGGCATCTCTCCTGATCACTTGCAACACGTCCTCGACTGTCACCTTAGCGCCGATCCTCTTGCGGGCCCCGGTCGGGCACACCTCGCAGCACCTGGCGCAGCAACTACATCGCTCCCGGGAGAAACGGCCCGCCGTTTCCCCCGGGTCAATGGCGCCCTCGCCGCAGACAGGCACACAGCGGTTGCAGCCGGTACATTTTTCCTGGAAAAACAGCACTTCCGGGTTCCCGTTCCAGGATTCGGGATTGGCGCACCATTTGCAGCGCAACGGACAGCCCTTCAGAAAAACAGTGCTTCGCACCCCTTCGCCGTCATGGATCGACCAGCGCTGGATCTGGAATATAGTGCCGCTACAGGGTTTCATAGGTCGTTCTTTCGATGATGGCATTCTGGGCCTCACGGGACAGGTTGACGAATTGGGTGCTGTAGCCAGCCACTCTGACGAGCAAATCCCTGTATTCCTCCGGCTGTTCCTGGGCCTTTCTCAAGGTCGCGGCGGAAATGACGTTGAACTGAACGTGAAAAGCGCCCAGCGCGAAATACGCCCGAATGAGGGCCGCCAGATTCTTCAGGCTGCGCTCCGATTGCAGCAGTTCCGGCGCCAGCTTGATATTCATCAACGTGCCGCCGGAATGCACGTCATGATTGATTTTGGCAACCGAACGCATGGCGGCGGTGGGACTGGTCAGATCGGTGCCGGCATGCGGCGACACGCCTTCCGTCAGAGGAGTTTTGGCCTTCCTGCCGTCCGGGGTTGCGCCGATCACGCTCCCGGCCGGAATATAGTTGGAAATTCCCATGAAGGCCGAAGTGAAAGACGACCCGAAGTAATCCTTATAGGACCGCACTTCCCGATAGTAAAAATCGCTTATTTCCACGGCGATCGAGTCTGCGTAGTCGTCATCGTTGCCGTACTTCGGGCAGGCCAGCACCGCCTGCCGCAGCTCCCCGCAGCCTTCCCAGTCGGCGTCCAGCGCTTTATTCATCTGTTCCAGGGTATATTTCCCGTCCTCAAAGACCAGTTTTCTGATGGCCGCCAGCGAATTGGCCGAGTCGGCCACCCCGATTCCGGTGAGGACCGGCCCGAGATTGTATTTGGCGCCGCCGCGGCTGAGGTCCTTCCCCTGCTCCATGCATCCGTCCACCAGCAGCGAAAGGTAGGGTCTGGGCACCATTTCGGCATGAATCCGCTGGGCGGTAACCGAACCGATGACCGAGTGCTTTATCAGATAAGCAAGCTGCCTGAAAAAGGCCGCCTTCACCTCTTCATAGCTCTTGAACTCAGCGGCTGGCACTTCCGGCAGGCCCATCGCCTTGCCGGTAAGCCGGCTTTCGCCCCTGTTCAGGGCATATTCCAGGGCGGCCGCCAAATTGATATTGACCGCCGATGTCCACTTGCCCACTTTTCGGAAATGCGGCACTACGCAGCCGCAGTTGTTCCAGTCGCGCGCATCTTCCGGCGACAGCCCTTCGGCCAGCAGCATTTCCGAGCCGACCCGGTCGTTGTGCACTGCGGGAAATCCCGTCCCGGCCCGGATCAGCCGACATACCGCCAACAAGAACTCCTCCGGGCTGTCCGGATGAATCCGCACGCTCAAACCAGGCTGATGGGTCTTTACGTTTTCCGTCGCTTGCAGGCACATATAGGAAAGCTCGTTGGTGGCATCCCGGCCGTCTCTCGTTCTGCCGCCGACGGTCAGATTCTGAAAGGAATTGTAGCCGGCAAAAAACTTGGCCGTGTTGCTCGAAATCGCCCAGACCCATTCCGAAAGCTTGATCCAGAGGGCCTCGATCAGTTCCTGCGCCGCCGCCGGCGTGACGGCGCCCGCCTTTAAGCCGCCGGCGTAATAGGGATACATGTACTGATCGAACCGGCCCAGGTTCAACGCCAGCGAATTTTCCGACAGGATCGAGCCCAGTTGGGTGAACCATACGGTCTGGACGGCTTCATGGAAGCTCTCCGGGGGATGCTCCGGCACCTTCCGGCAGATCCTCGCGATTTCGAGCAATTCCTGTTTCCGCGAAGCGTCCGGCTCCGTCCGGGCCAGTTCCGCGGCTTTATCGGCATAGCGCCGGGCCAAAATGATAATCCCCTCGCAGACCAGGACCGCCGCGTTGTAGAAGTCGAGCTTCTCCAAAGCCTCGGCGCTAACCGGCTCCAAGCTTTGCAGCTGCTCAAGCGCCTCTCTTTTCAGCCCCCCGAAGCCCTTCCGGAAAATGATATCCTGATAGTCGGCCGTAATTTCGCCGACAGCGTTCCGCCACTTGGAATCATTGTCAATAATGCCGGTATCAATCAAAATTTTGGCCGTTTCCGGATGAATGCGCGCCAGGAAATTTTCCTCCAGCGACTTGCCACGCCAATAGGGGAAAATCTTCTCGCGCAATATAGCCTTCGCCGCTTCATCCAGGCGGTAGGGGTCCTGGTCCCGGCTCGCGAACGAATCCATTTCCTCCTCGACCCATTTCCAGGAATATTCGGGGCAAATAACCCCGGTCTTCAGAAACTCGCCGGCGGAGCCGACAATGAGTTCGCCGTCGAAAATGGTCACGGGAAGGCTCTCGCACACCGCCTGGAAGGCTTTGGCCCGCCGGACGATAACCGCTTCGCCTTCCGTATTCCGGTGCGACGCCGTGAAAGCCACCGCCCGGTGGACGCTGATCGACGGCTTGGCGTCGATATACGACTTCTTGAATCCTTCAATGCGTTTGCTGGACATATTGACCCCTCTTCGGATTTGGATATATTTTCAGGAAACCGGCGGTTTACATTTTTATATTCGATTTTCGAATGTATACATAATTAAAGCCAACATTATTTATTCGTCAGCTCCGGCGTGTTCGCGGCAACGGTTCAGCACGCGGAAAAACCCAATAAACCGGTCAGCTCAGGTATTCGGTCAGGTTGCTGCTGGCGTCGGCCATATGCTTGCGCAATACTTTCTGGGCGCCCTTGATATTCCTTTGGACGCAGGCATTAAGCAGCGCACGGTGTTCCTCCTGGGATTTCGTCTGATAATGCAGCGTTGTCAAATACAGGCGCATATACCGTTCCACGTTGTTATGAAGATTTTGAATCAACGCCAGCAGCTTCGGCCGGTTTGCGGACCGGTAGAGGGTTTCGTGAAACCGCCAGTTCAGCGCGCTCCAGCGGCTATTTTGGGTTTCTTCATCCGCTTCCCGCAGGATTTCACCCGCCTCGGCCAAAGCGGCTTCCGTCAGATTGGGAATGGCCAGCTCCAGCGCCCCCAATTCCAAAAAAAGCCGTATATCAAATATCTCCCGCGCCTCGGCTGCGGATAATTCGCTGACCACCGCCCCGCGATTGGGATAAAATCTCACCAGCCCCTCGGCTTCCAGGCTTTTTAACGCTTCCCGCAGGGCGCTCAGGCTCACGCCGAACTTGGTGGCCAATTCCTCCTGCTTGAGCTGGACTCCCCCGCCAAGTTCCCCGGACAGAATGGATTCGCGCAGAATGTTCGTGATCACGCCAGGCAAAGTGCGATAAGAAGTTTTTAGCTGAATGGTAAAATTATTTTTCATGCTTTCATTATAGAACTTTTTAACCTGTTTGAAACCATCATTTTCGAACGTATACTGTATACATTCGAGAATGATGGTTGAATAGCTGGAGTCCGGCGCTCCGTATAGCTCACCAAACGCAAAAAATCCGGAAGAGTCCGGATTTTGCCTTCCAAGCCACCAGGCCGCCATGGACGGCCTGTGGCCACAGTTATTTTTCCACTGTCATTTCCGCCGCTCGTCTGCCGATGTCCCGGCGTGATTCCCCCAGGCCGTTTTCGCGGGCCAATTATCGGCGATCCTGTTTCCTGGCCAACCGGCGCTCGGTCAAATAGATGCTGATCATCAGGCCGAGGACGAAAACCAGAAGGTTTATTCCATAAAGGAGAGCATGCTTGGGAGGATTATCGGCCGCCAGCCCCCCCGATTCCCACTAGCAGATCGAAGGCGCCGGCCATTCCGCAAAGTTTGCCGAAGGTGCGGTTGGCGTACAGCCAAGCTTCTTCGCTCGCCATGGACCGGGCCGTCCGGTAACCGACGAAAAAATTCCTCGCGATCCTCACATAGTAAGCGAATAACCCCAAAGCGATCTGCAGAACTCCCATGGCAACCATCACCAATGGCGGCATGCTTCCCTCTCCTCTCCCGAATCGCAGCACCTTCATAAGTCATTTTCTTTTATCCGGCCTGGCCATCGCCTTGAGCCTATACTTTAAATTTGGCGACCAGGGTATCCATCGTTTCAGCCAACTGGGACAGTTGCTGCGCAGTCGCTGTGAATTCTTCGATGGAGGCGGTCTGTTCTTCGATTGCCGCCGCCGAATCGGCGGACTGGGCGGCAATCTGCCTGGAAACACCCGCGATCTCCTGCGAAGAAGAAGCGATGCCTGCAAAACTTGCCGATGCTTGTTCATTGAGCAGGGTAATCTTGGCTACCGCCTTTTTGCCTTCCGCCGCCCCCGCCATGATCTCCCGCAAGCCGGCGGCAAGGTCGCCGACGGCGGCTTCAATACGGTTCAACTCTTCCCGCAGCAGGGTGTTCGCCGTTTGAACGGTGTCTACTTGCTGCTGCACCTGCAATATTTTCTCCGTCACACTGTCGGCGGCTTCGTCGGTCTGCTCCGCCAGCTTGCGCACCTCTTCGGCCACTACGGCGAACCCGCGGCCCGCCTCGCCGGCTCTGGCCGCTTCGATGGCCGCGTTCAGGGCCAGCAGATTGGTCTGCCCCGAAACCGCCTTGATCAGATCGATAATTTGACTGATATCTTTAGAATGCCCGGACAACAAGCTGATATTATCCGTAACCCCCGCAACCGTTTGTTTTAGCTGCTCCGTGCGTTCCGTCACGATTCCGACGTTTTTGTCGCCGTTATCGGCTTGCCGCTGCGATTCTTCCGACAAGTCGGACGCTTCTTTGGCATGCTCGACCATCTTTCGCATATTGCCTGCAATATGATCGGCACTGACCGCCAGTTCGCTCATATTCGCATTTTGCCGGTCGGCCCCCCCGGCTACCTCCTGCACCGCGATCGCTACGTGTTCGACGGCCTTGCTGCTTTCCTGGCTGGCCTTGGCGAGAGTTTCGGCCAGCCGGGCGACACGCTCCGCGGTTTCTTGCGACACCCCGATAATCTTTCGGATATTCGCAATGAACAGATTGAAATACTGGGTGATCTCGCCGATTTCGTCCCGGCGTCCGTCATCCAGGCGAACGGTGAGATCGCCTTCGCCGGTCGCCACCTGGGCAAAAGAGGCCGCCAGCCGGCGCATCGGCCGGATGACTTTGTCGACAACGATAAACAGCGCCAATAAAGCCACACACAGGCCCAACAAAGACACGGCCGCCTGGACCTGCTTCGACAGCGCTATTTTATTTTGCGAGCTTTGATCCAGCAAATTGACCAGCTTGTTGACTTCGGCAACATAAGCGGGAGCCATGGCGTTGATCTGAGCCGCCTTCGCCGGCCCGCCGGCGCCGTTTGGCACGGAGAGGACCAAGGCCTTGTATTTTTCCCAGTTCGTCTTGACAACGCCATACTGCTGTTTAGCGTCGGTATCGGTAATCGCAATAAGTTTAAGGGCTTCATCGCCCTTCTCGAAACCAGTTACTATTTTGTCATATATCGCGATTTCTTCGGCAATCTCCTGACTGAGCGCCGCTTGGCCCGCGGGCGCCGCCGCCGCATACTGATTGGCCAGCAGGGCCAGCCTATACGCCCGGAACCGGAGATTTCCCGATAAATTGATCGCAGGCGCGTCTCCCTTCAATATCCCGAAGGTATAAAAATTGATGCCCAGCAAAGCGACGACAAATACAAACAGCATAAGAATGACGGCTAAAAGTTTGGTTCTTATCGACATCGAATCAAGCACCCTTCCCCAGCAAATCAATATTCATTTTATAATCGATATTGATTATCATTTTCAATATTTGGTTTTATTTTACCATACGGACATTTTTTATACAATGCGTTTTGACAAAACCGGGCCCATCCGTCGGAAAAATGGACAATGCCGCTTAAAAAGCCGGACCAGTATCCTTGGTATGACTTTGACGACCCTTTAGCAGCATTAAAGCAGCCGGCCAAATACGGCCGGCTGCTTGCTGAGCTCCTTGTGCGATTATCTGGCGGCTGGACTTCACACCAAATTTTCGGCGCTGTCTTTTCGGAGTCCCGAAGGCGCGCGCCGGCGGTCCGCCCCGGCTTTATTTCCAGCCGGCTCCCGCTTTAATTACTGATTGATGTAATAATTGCTTTCTCTGTCCAGCAAGGCTTTATCCCAGAATATGCCTATTTCATCAAACTGGGGAGCAATGACCATCTTGCCGGTCGTATCCATATAACCCCATTTGCCGTTCCTTTTTACCCCCAGTAAACCGAAGGACCCTCCCATGAGTTCCGAAGGGCTGTTAAATTCCGCCGGAACAACCAGATTTCCGGCGGTATCGATTACCCCCCATTTATCATTGATTCTTACCTTTGCGAAACCGCAGAAGAAGCCAAGCTTTTCTTCGAGAGCGGTCTTCTGGGGAAAGCCTACTTCGTCATATCGGAACGCGATGACCGTTCTTCCTTCCGAATTGATGAATCCCCATTTGGGGCCTATGCGAACCGCCGCCAAACCGTCTTCGCCAAAACTCGATGTTTCGTCAAAGATCAGCGGAGTCAATAATTTACCCGTTTTATCGACAAATCCCCATTTGTCGTCTTTTTTCACCTGGGCAAAGCCGTTTCGGAAGGGCGACACCTTTTCATACTGGGCCGGCACGCCAAAGGCGCCGGTCCTATCCACCGCTCCCCACTTGCCTTTTACCTGTACGACAGTCAGTCCATCCCGGAATACATCGGTAAAATCATTCTTTGTCGGTATGGCTTCTTTTCCCGTTCCGTCAATATAGCCGCGTTTTGTGTTTTGAGGCAGAAGGTCGTTGGTACGGATGTCCACCACCCCGGCCGAAGCCCCCAGCAGCACCATCGAGGCGTCGAAAATGGAAAGGGATCTTCTTACAACTCTGACTTCCGCCAAACCGTTCTTAAAAGGAAATACCTGATCATATCCGGAGGCTATCAAAGCGCCGGTCCGGTTGATATAACCCCAGTTTTTACTGGTCTTTACCATTGCAAAGCCGTCCTGGAATCCGCCGCTCACTTCCTTAAACTGTTCCGGGATGACAAGCTTGCCGGTCCTATCGACAAACCCGTATTTTCCGTTTCGTTTGACGGCGGCCAACCCTTCCTTAAAGGTCGACGCATTTTCAAATTGAAAGGGTATTGCCACTTTGCCGGCAGCGTCGATGTAACCCCACTTGCCGTCGCTCTTTACGGGCGCCAGCCCTTCGGCGAACGAGCCTGCGGCATTGTACTGGGCCGGAATCAGCAGCTTTTCTCCTACTTGGTAAAAGCCCCATTTATTCCCGCTTCTGACAAGGGCCATATTTTCACTTATACCCGCCACGTCATCATATTCTATCGGAACGACGACCTTTCCCCGGGCATCGTAATATCCCCACTTACCCGCATCCTTTACGGCTGCAAAACCATTCTCGAAATTCCCCGCCCCGCTGAATTGGTCCGGAATGACCAGGCGGCCTTTTTTATCATAAAAGCCCCAGCCGGATTTCTTTTTTACGGCTATCAGGTCCTCTTGGAAAGCTCTGATTTCCTTGCACTCGGCATGGATTACAAATTGCCCTTGCGGATTGATAAACCCCCAGTTTCCATTCAGCTTTACCCCGGCCAGCACACTGTCCTGAGCCGTCCCTTCATCCGGGGCCGGCTCTCCCGGCATCGCGGACTCAACAATCACCTGACCGGGTTCCTGGTTTTCCGCCGGCGCGGCGGCCCCGGCCGGGTGCAACCCCAGAAAAAACACGCATGCCACCACGCTTACCCATGTAAAAATTCGAGCCCGTTTCGTTATCTTCATTCCGAATTTCACTCCTTTTCTTGATTCGCTTAAAACTGCAGCGTTTTGCCAGCGGCGTTTCGACACAATCAACCGGACGATGAAACCATGGTCTTCTTCTCTTTCGTATTGCCTCCATTTTTTCACATAAAAAAGCCAGCCTGCTTACCGCAATGCTGACTTCTGGTTTGAGGACCGATGAACTTGCAAGGTCCGGATGGATCTGCTACATAACGTAGTGGTAGATGGCGCAACGGTAGATATCGCTAAACAAACTCTACCGACTTATTTATTTGTTGGAAAACTATTTGTATAAGTCCGTCTTAAATTCTAACAATTTTCGATATATTTTTCTCGGGTCCAAAGTCCTATTTACCTAGGTCTTAAGTCCCATTCGCATCTTAAGCCCTGATGCGAAAAGCGGCTATTGTGAAACCAAGGCCGCAAGGACGAAACCACTCCTTGCCTTGTCCGGCGAGGAGTGGTTTGTCTTCCCTGCTATTTCGTCGATTGGCACGTATCGCAGAAAGCGGCGGAGGCCTTTTCCTCCCGCATATGGTCCGCGCCCCATTCGGCCAGCTTCGTCAATGGCGGGATAATGCTTTTGCCCTTGTCGGTCAACGTATATTCAACTCGGGGCGGGACTTCATTGTACTGTTCGCGATGGACAATGCCGGCGGCTTCCAATTCTTTCAGCGACTGCGCCAGCATCATATTGGTTATGCCCGCCAGCTTGCGCTTGATGCTGCTATACCTTGTCGGCAGCCCGCCGGCAAGCATGCAGATTATCGGCAGCTTCCACTTGCCGCCCACAATATCAATCGCATAGCGAATCGGGCAAAGCAAGTTCTCTCCGGCCTCTGTTCCATTCCTAACCGTCTTGCTCATGATTTAGTCTCCTTCTATGGTACGATATTTCATACTTTGTCATAAAAACCTTTGTACTTGTATTCAACTGACTTTATACTACAATAATACCATAGGGTAAATCAGGAAACAAAAGGCAAATTGAAGGAGGGACTTACCATGAAAGAGGTTCTGGACTTTTTAACGGCAAACAAGGTATTCTACCTGGCGACAACGAGCGGAAAACAGCCGCATGTCCGGCCGATGGGGTTTGTGATGGAATATGACGGAAAACTGGCTTTTTGCACTTCCAATCAAAAAGATATGTGCAAGCAGCTCGCGGCCAACCCCGATGTGGAAATCTGTTGCGTCGACACCAGCTACAATACCCTTCGGATCTGCGGCAAAGCGGTATTCTGCACAACGGAGGAAACACAGCGGAAGGCTCTGGCGGCAATGCCCGCTCTCGGCAACCTGTACGCCGCAGGCGATGGAAAATTCGAGATATTCTATCTGGATAACGCCCGGGCAGTATGCCAAACCATGACAGGCGAAAAGCAGGAATGGCTGGTTTAAGGCAGACAAAGCTTTATATTTCGTAAACGTCAGTAAAGCGGAGGTTAGCGGTTGTGGATATAAAAATGGATCAAGGTGAATTGGACGAATTAGTGAAAGCTTTCCATCTCATGTGGGAAAGTTTCCCCGAGCCGGTTCAACTGGCGCATAAAAGCAAAGAAGTAGTGGCTGTAAATTCAGCCTGTCAAAGCATCGGGCGAGTGGTGGGGATGAATTGCGCAAAGCACGGCGCTCCGGAAGGCCACAGAGGCTGCCTGGCAAATAAAGCAGTGAGCGCTCGGCAAACGGCCTGGAAAAAATCGAAATACGGCGAAAGGGAAATTTTTTGTTATTGGCTGCCTGTCCCCGGGCATCCGGATTTCTTCATTCATTTTGCCGTGGGGTCAGCCATCAACTACGATGAAAGACCGGAAATGGACCCAACCAGTATGGAGCAATAACCAATAAGCAGGCCGCTCTTCCCCACGCCAGAGCCGGGTCGGCGAGGACCGCGGAAACGGCTCCTCCGACCCGCAGCAGGCGAAGGAGGCGCATAAAAGAGTTTATTGGTTGAGGGTTGGCAATAACGGACGCCAGGGCCATTCCGGCCGGCGCCGACAAACGCTTTCAAACAGGAAAGACAGAAACCAACGCGCTTGGTTTCTGTCTTTCTGTTTGGGAGCTGCCGGCTGTCCCGCCGGCGCCGCATAGCGGTTTTCCGGCTTCCCCGGGGCCGTTAATTCTCGTCCTTCAGCTTCAGCCGGTAGGCCGGGTCAGTGGCAAGACTGATTTTGATCGCAAAACAGGTTTTCCTGTTTATATCATCATTGGTGATGATATGTACGTCCAATAACCCGTTCATCCGATAACCGGTTTTCAAAAAGTTCATCTCGTCGAGACACAGGCTCCAGCCTTCAAGCCAGCGGACAAGCTCCAGCTTTTGCTGTGCGGAGCCTTCGAAATGGACAATCAGGTCGATATCGCTTCCGAAGCCCGCCGTTCCGTCGTTGGTGCTGCCAAACAGGTAGACCGAATTCACCCCGAACCGCCGGGCGTCGAGCGACGCCGCCACGCGTTCCGCCATATAATGGCGCCAGCGCCACGCTTTGCTGTCGGTTTGATGCTCATTGTATTCATTGGGCCGGTCAGCGCTTGAAAGGTCTGCTTTGTGGCGGGACAAATAGCCGATCGCCTCGCCCAGTTCGGCGTTCATCGATATGGTCAGGGTGCGGCCGTCGGCCACGTCGCGCACATTGATGACCCGTATGACATCCTCGTACCGCGCGTAATCCGGAAAGATCTCCCTGAGAATGTTCGGCGACCCCAGCAAAAACCGCGAATTGAAGATCAACCCGGGTTCGTCGGGATACAGCGGCAAATAGCGGATGTTGGCCTCCACCAGGTCCTGGAAGAAATGGGTGCCGAAGGATAAATCAGACATATAGCCCTTTTTGCCTCTGGCGATTTCTATCAAGGCCGCGGTATTGCAGATATCGGCGTAGCCGACCCGCACCCCAAGCTTAATATCGCCCCGGCTGCCCCAGCGTCCCGGGCCCGCCAGAATGAACTGCCGCTTGGGGAGCACCGTATTCAGCAGCCCGACCACCTTGCCGATGTTGTACAGGTCGTCGATGTCGGCGAGCCTGTGATATTCCTCGGCATCCACATAGACGACATAAGCGATGTTCTGGATAAGCCCGTTGGAAATATGACGATTGGCGGAAAATAGGATGTCCTTCTCGGGAAGGTCCTTGGGGATCGGAGCCGGAGAACTGGCGGCCATGAAGCTCTGAGGCCGGCATTGCAGCAAATACAGATGTTGCCCGTCGCAGGAAAACTCAATGTCGACGGGGTGCCCCATCTTGTCCCTGAGCACCTGCAGAATGGCGTTGATTTGCTTTATATATTTGGTTTTGGCTATGATCCCGTCAAAGGTGACGACCAAATCGGACTTTTCAAAGTCGATCTCGAATTTGTTGGGTTTAATCAGATGATCGAATTCGATAATCGATACGATTTTATGCAGTTCATCGATCTCATCCCCGTAGTCTCTGTACAAAGCGGCCAGATCGACGGTCTGGAACGTCCTTTGCTCCAGATTGATGACGTCAATTCTCTTGGGCGAATAGCGTTTGATTTCATCCGGCACGGAGTTGACGGGAATTTCCGGATGCTGCGGCGACAAAAGCACCGGGAAATCGTCGCTCAACCGATCCACCGCGCGCGTTCCCAAGCCCGGCACGAGGCGGACCAGCCCGTCTTCCCGCTTGATGCGCGGCGACCAGCAGTATTCATTGTTGCTGAAAGCCACCCCGGAAAGAAGCGGGAAAAAGTACGGCCCCACCTTCCTCCCCACGACCTCCTGGATCATGATCCCCAT
The DNA here is from genome assembly GCA_002482545.1 of Sporomusaceae bacterium UBA7701. Lineage (GTDB taxonomy): Bacteria > Bacillota > Negativicutes > Sporomusales > UBA7701 > UBA7701. The sequence continues at coordinate 55,785 of DLGF01000005.1, read as the reverse complement.
TTCTTCGTTGAAATCCAGCAGGCCCCGCTCGGCCCGGTATTGGATGGAGTCAGGGCTGAACATCGACGAATATACCTCGATGATGGCGTCCAGCAAGGCTTCCAGCCGTTCCTGCTTGGTCCCCTGATTCGCCAGAAACAGGCTCTTGTACTTACCCGAAAAAACGGCGCCGACCTGGTCCTCCAGCAAGCTCGAACTGCGCACAATCAGCGGCCCGTCCCACAGGTCATCCAAGGCCACTGAAAAGCTTTTCACGATCTCGGGGGGAATCCGGGAATTTTTCAGCAGCTGGATGATATTGGGATAGTCAATCCGAATTTCAGACAATTCCCGGTATTTTTGCTCGTTCAACTCTTCCAGGTTGTTGTACTGCAGAAAAGCGGTAAAGGCATCGGCGGTGATGTACCAGGTCTTGGGAGTATCGACCACGTTCAGCAGCGGATTGTTTTCGCCTTCTTTCCGGAGAATTTTCGTCGCCAGAAACAGGCCGCTGCTCTTCCCGCCCAAATTTCCCCGGCTGCCGGTCGGAAAGATAATCCGGTTGGCAATGTCGACAAAGTCCCTGAAATTGATGTACTGCTTGGCGGTGTTGACAAATTCCGGCCTGTCGGAGAGAAATCTGCTGATCAAGGCCACGCTCAGCCATCTTGCTCTTGGAGAGTATAGCGCCTCGTCGTTTTTTGCGGAATTGTGGTAGCTGGTCAGCTCCTCGACGATGTTGGGGATGGACGGCGAAATACTGCCCACAGCCTTGGCCAGGGAATAAACCTGCTCTTCCTGAATCCATCTTTTGACGTGCGTGGTGATTTCATTGCCGCCCAGATGCTTGCCGGCAATGGCAAACGTCTTTTCCCGGATATCGTCGACGCTGCCGAAGGGCTTGACGGAAGAGGGGAAATTGTCATTCTCCCTTTCGGTGCTGTTCATGATGCCGGACGCTTCGTTCACCCCGTTGATCAAGAGATGGTTGATCATCTTCCGGCAGATATTCAGCAGCATATCCTGGTCGGTATCCCGCAAAAAATCCAGAATTACTTTCCATTCCTGGTTACTGGAGGGTTCGCCCTGCTTCCGGGAGGTTTCCCACTCGTTCAAAACAAGTTTCATATCCCGGTAGAAGACGATTTGCCCGATCCGGTCGGCAATGGTTTGAATAAGCTGGCGTTCTTTTTCCAGAATAAATCCTTCGGCAGCCTCCGGCACCTTCTTGATATAAATTACTTCAATGCTGCCGGCGATTTTCCCGTCGGATTTGATGCTGCATTTTTCCGAAATGGGCGAAGCTATGAAGTCGGGAGGCTGGTAACTGCTATTTTTAAAGGTGATTTTTGCCCGGCACAAATCAGGAAATCGCCAGCCTGAGGGGATGATTGCCACGATCGCCTCAAACAGTTCGGGCAGAGACAGTTGATGGTTGCTTAATATCTCGTCAACCTTGTACAGGCAATTTAATTCTTTTTCTCGTTCCTTGAGCGAATTAAGCAAGGTTTCATCCGTCTTAACGATGTCGTTCAATTCCGTGAGCCTCCCGACCTCAAATAGTTATATTGCCGGCTTACACCCAGCCCCGGCTCTTGACCGCCCGCACCACGCGATTGATCGCGATGATATAGGCGGCCTCGCGCATATGCAGCTTTTTGTCTTTGGCCAGGTCGACCACGGCCTTGAACGCGGCGGTCATCCTCGCGTCCAGCTTTTGAATGACCTCGTCTTTTTCCCAGTAGTGATTGGTATTCGACTGGACCTGCTCGAAATAGCTGCAGGTTACGCCGCCGGCGTTGGCCAGAAAGTCGGGGATCACAAATATGCCGCGTTGGGCCAGGACTTTGTCGGCATCCGTGCTTGTCGGCCCATTGGCCCCTTCGGCCACGATCTTGACCTGCTTGCTGATTTTGTGCACGTTGTCCCCGGAAATCTGATTTTCCAGCGCGGCGGGGATCAGCACATCCACGTCCTGTTCAATCCAGGCGTCGCCCGGCAGAACTTCATAGCCCAGCCCGATCGCCTTTTCTTTGTCGATGCGTCCGAACGAGTCGGTGATGCTCACCAGCGCGTTATAGTCAAGCCCATCCTTCTTGCGGAAAGTATAAGCTGTCTTTTCGGTGTTGTCCCAGCAGGATATCGCGGTTACTTTGCCCCCGAGCGACTGGTACAGTTTGGCCGCGTGTTGGGCGACATTGCCGAAGCCCTGAATGCTGGCGGTGGTATTCTCAATCCGCATATTCAATTCTTTCAGCGCTTCCCGCAATACATAGATAACCCCGAATCCGGTAGCCTCGGTCCGGCCCAGCGAGCCTCCCATGCCGACGGGCTTGCCGGTAATAAAGCCGGGATATCTGCCGCCGTGGATCGTTTCGTACTCATCCAGCATCCACAGCATATGTTTGGCGTTGGTCATGACATCGGGCGCCGGAACGTCGATGCACGGCCCCACATTCCTCGCGATCTGCCGCACCCAGCCGCGGCACAGCTGCTCCTGCTCCCGGTCGCTCATATCGTGCGGATCGCAGATAATGCCGCCTTTGCCGCCTCCCAGTGGAATGTCGACAACCGCGCATTTCCAGGTCATCCACATCGCCAGCGCCCGAATCGTATCAACCGTTTCAAGCGGATGGAACCGTATGCCGCCTTTGGCCGGTCCTCTGGCGTCGTTGTGCTGCACGCGATAGCCCCTGAATATTTTCACACTGCCGTCGTCCATATGCACGGGTATCGAAAAATGATATTCCCGCATCGGCTGCCGGAGCAGCTGACGAGTAGCCTCGTCCAGTTCGATTTTTTCTGCCGCCTGATCAAATTGGGCCTGGGCCTGTTCAAGGGCATTATAAGTTTTACTCATAGTTACTACCTCCCATTGTGGTTACTGTTAACACAAAATAAAGTATACATAATAATGTATGCATCATTTACATGAAAACCACCCCCTTTACAGCAAAGACTATCTACTGTGTATCATATTTTGCATTCAAATTTCCGTCGCCATTATAGGAGTGTTTACAATATTCAGTCAACGGCGCGGCTGGTGGTCCGGTCCCATCCTTTGCTATCGCCCGATCCGGATCGAAGGAACCGGGTTGCCGCCGTCAGGGACGCCGCCCCGGTCACATCTCCCGGCCCGGCTTCGGATCTCCTGCCGCTTCCGGCTGATACAGCACTTTCTCTACCTGGAGGCGGACGACGCCGGCGGGGACCGCCCAGGACAGGATGTCGCCTTCGCGGTAGCCCAGAATGGCCATGCCTACCGGCGCGAGAACCGAAACCTTCTCCGCGGTCAGATCGGCGTCAGCCGGATAAACGAGCGTATAGGTGATATGCTCGCCGTCGTCCAGGTCCCGCAACAGCACCTTGGAATACATGGTTATCACATCAGGGGGAATTTCGGCGGAAGATCGGATGCACGCCCGTTTGAGCTCAAGCTCCAAGTCCTGCAGCGCAGCATTGCCGGTTACGCCGAATTCCTTCTCCCGGTTCATGAGATTCAATAAATTACGCTGGTCGCTATTGGTAATAAAAATCGGATGCTTCAAAACTTCCTCTCCTTAATTTGGCCCGAGGCAACCCGCTCAGACGAGAATGGAAGCGCGCCAAAGCCGTTCGCCAAGGCTCGCCGCCGATTCAGCACTGTGTGGGGGGCGGGTTGTACCTCGGATTAACGCTTGTTCTGTTCTTTCATTTTGGCGATGCGATAACTCAGCGTTCTTAAAGAAATCCCCAGATAGTTCGCCGTCGCCGCATGGTTTCCGTTATGCGCGGCCAATACCTCGCGGAGGATATAATCGTTGTACTTTTGCAGCGAGAAGCCGTCCGCCGGAAAGGGAACGGCAAACCCCGGCTCGCCGCCTTCGCCGGCGTGCTCCCGGTGGTGAACCACCGGTTTCTTTTCGATTTTGTGGATATGCTCGGGGCGAATCTCTGTATCGTCATACATAAACACGATGTATTCAATGGTGTTTTTCAGTTCGCGCACGTTGCCCGGCCAGTCGTAGTTCTCAAGCGCCTGCGCCGCGGCCCGGCTGATGCCGGCGAACCTCCGGCCCCTTTGTTTGGCGCTCTGCTGCAAAAAGAGATTGGCCAGCGGCAGTATTTCCTCCCGCCGCTCCCGCAAGGGCGGAACAACGATATGCCCGATCTGAAAACGGTAATACAGGTCGCGGCGAAAGCCGCCTTCGTCCATGCGCTGTTCCAGGTCGACGTTGGTCGCGCAGACGATGCGGACGTCGGCCTGGATCTTCTTGAGGCCGCCGACCCGGTAATACTCCCTCTCCTGAATGACCCTGAGCAATTTAACCTGCATCTCCGGGGGCATTTCGGCAATCTCGTCCAGGAAAATCGTTCCGCCGGCGGCAATGTCCAGCTTGCCCTTTTGGCCCTGGTTCTGGCTGCCGGTATAGGCGCCGGCCTCGTATCCGAACAGCTCGCTCTCAAACAGGCTGGGGGAAATGGCGGCGCAGTTGATGTCCACGAAAGGCCCGGGATCGGCCGCCGCCTTGATATCGCCCCAATGGATCATTCTGGCGACGATTTCCTTGCCGGTTCCCGTTTCTCCCTCGATCAGGACCGGGAGGGAACGGTCGTTGTGATATTTGTTGGCCAGCGCCATCACTTCGCGCATCGTGTTGGAAAAGACGCCGACTTGCCCGAAAAGCGATTCAGAGACCAGGCGCTTGACGCGGGTCAGTTCCAGGTCCTTTTCCGCTGTCGCGGCTTTGACTTCATGCTCGAGGTTTTCGGCGAGATACTTGTTTTCGCGCAAAAGCGCCTGGTGCTCGGCGATCCGTTCGGCCGTCGCCGCAAGCTCCTGCGCGTCGACCGGTTTCAGAATATAATCGTAGGCGCCGGATCGCAGGGCTTGGATGGCGGACTGCATATCGCCGTACCCGGTGAACAGCACGATATCGGTGCGCCAGCCGCCGGGCAGGCCCTTTATCGCCGTCAGCAGCTCGAGGCCCGTCATCCCCGGCATTTTGATATCGGAGAGAATCATGGGAAAATCGTTCGCCGAAACCAGGGCCAGGGCTTCCGCTCCGCTGCTGCATTCCGTCACCTTGTGGCCGCGGTTGCGCAGAAACCATCCGGCCGCTTCCCGGCTGGCTTTATCATCATCGACAATCAGGATGTTCATGACTTTCGCACCTCGGTTTTTCCGTCTTGACCGCAGGGAATGCAAATGGTGAAGGTCGTCCCGTTTTCATTGGAAATCACGTCAATCGTACCCCCGCAGGAAGATATTATGGTATGCACCATCGGCAACCCCAGGCCGAGATTGTCGCATCCCTCCTTGGTGGAAAAAAACGGGTCATAGATCTTCTCCAGAACTTCTTTTTTGATCCCCGGCCCGTTGTCCGAAACCTCCAGGATCACCCCGTCGCCGGACCTGGTCCGAATGCCGATCCATTTTTCGAGACGATCCGTCTTGTCGAGGGCCTGCATGGAGTTGATCACCAGGTTAATCACCACTTCTTCCAGCGCGGTGGGCGCCACGGAAATCAGCGGCAAGCCTTCGGCAAGCTCTTTGCGAAGCGCGATGCCATGATTCATTACCTGCGTCCCGACGATGCCGAGCGCCTGTTCAACGGCTTTGTTGATTTCGCAGGGCACCACCAGGGTGCCATCGCCTCTGATGAACGACCGCATATGGGTGATAATGTTCGAGATGCGGTCGGCCTGGCCGGATATCCCCTGCACGACGCTGCCGATTTCGTCCGGGGTGGGATACTCGCCCGCCCGCAGCGCGTACAGCATTCCGCTCGACAGTATTTTGATGGAATTGAGCGGCTGGTTGATTTCATGCGATATTCCCGCCGCCATCGTCCCGAGGGAAGACAGCCTTTCCGCTTTGGCCCGCGCCTCTTTGGCTTCCAGAACGGCCTTATTCCGGGAGACGAGTTCCGCCGTTTTCTCGGCGACTTGTCTGGACAGCCAGGCCTGCCGCTCCCACACCCCGTTCACGATGATCAGCAGCAGCAGAGTCACCAGGCCTCCCCCGCCCCAGGTGAGGGTCCGGATGAACCTGCTTGGCTCGGGAAAGCGCTGCCAGCCGATGGTCGCCTGCCAACGCGCGTCGCCGGCGGGAATGGAGATTTCCCGGACGGATTGTTTACTTCCGCCGGGATCGTCCCCCTTCTCCCAGAACACCTTGCCGTCACTGTCGGCGATCCGCGCGAAAAACGGCCCTTCAGCAACGCTTACGCTGTTGAAAGCCTGTTCCAGGATGATGTCGATATTGAAGTAAACCTCGCCAATCCCCAGAAACTTATCGTCGCGAAACAGGGGGTCCATGGCCACGGTGGTCAGCCGCCCCTGGATGTAGCGCGGCGAGGAAAGCGTGGTTTTCTTGTCGCTGAGCGCTTTCGCCATTTGCTCGTTGTAGGCGTCCCGCGCTTCGTCGTCCGCCGCCGCGGGATACGAGTATCTGCGACGGCCCGTTTCATCGATGTACGAAAACAGGCTGACGGTTCGATAATACTTTTTTACCTCGGAGGTATAGCGCACAAAGTGGTCCTGGGCCGGCAGAGTGTTTCTTGCCAGCAGAAAAGCTCTCAGATCGCCGACGGCAGTCAGGTCTGTCAGCTGATGCAGAATGGCGCGCTGAAACTTTTCGGCGAATACCCCCAATTCACGGTCGTAACGGATATATTCATTATGGCAATAGAGCCGGTCCAGGCAGAATGTCAGGGAAACCCCCAATGCAACAATGGCCAGTAAGCTTAGTAAACGTTTCAACCTAACCCTCCGGAAGTACATAGTCCTTGTGTTAATTCACCAGGACCACTTCCAAGTCCTCGCTTTTATGTCAATTTACTTTTGGTAAGAAAAGTCAGTGTTTACCGCTTGAGCTTCAGCGCCGGGCACAACGACTGGTAAAAATAATCCGTCTTTTCCGCTTTCGTCTGCAAAAATCGGTAATAGCTGCAGTACAAAAGTGTCTTGTCCCAGAAATCGCAAAGCTCGCAGTCCTGGATAACATACCCTTCCCGGATGGCCTGCCTGGCGATCGCGAAGCGGGACCCCAGCAGCGACGACAATTTTTTTATGTTGAAATACGACGATTGAGCCAACTGGTCGCCGTATTTTTGTTCCAGCATGATGGAAGCATCGGCCAGCGCCATATCGACAATATCGTCCGGTCCCGGACCGATTTTTGCGTCCACCTTCTTCACCTCGTCCATTGGCCCTTGCGGCATTCCGGAAAGGCAACGCTACAAAATAAAAGCAAGAAGCATGCCAACACCCGCACGCTTCTCTCCATCCCCCGCCCGGATCCGCCGCCGCCAGGCATCCCGGGGCAACAGGCAGCCGTCTTCGACAGACGGGATCTTTTATTCCCGTCTTACAAAAATTGCGTTTTAGCGCAATTCGTGTAACCAAATTTTGCACTTCGCCAGTTCCCGGCAGTCTCTGAAAATTTCCGTCACTTGCCTGCCGGACGTCCCGGTCTTAAAGGCTAATGAAAAAGACGCCTTGACTACTGTCAAAACGTCTTGTCTTCGCCTTCCCGGAGGCCGCTCAGGATTGTCCATAGGCCGGGAGATACGGGAAACGCCCGGTGAAGAACGCCTCAGCCTATGCCCCGGCCGGCCAGCGGCTTGTCGACAAACCGGATCGCCGCCGCCGCCAGGACTGCGGTCGGGTCAATGGCCGGCCGGTCGATATGGAACAGTTCAAAGGCGACCGGAAGCTCCGTACAGCCCAGCACCAGGCTTTCCGCCCCTTGGGCGAGAAGCCCGTCGATGGTTTCGTAAAGCGCCTTCAGGCCGATGTTTCTGTTGGACGCCTTTATCCCATTGTAAATAACATCCATGACACTTGTCTGGCCCACCGGCGAAGGAACGACCAAATCGATCCCCGCCGCCGCCAGGGCCGTATGATACACGCGCGACTTGACGGTTCCGTCCGTTGCCAGCAGCCCGATTTTTCTTATGCCTCTTTTTTGGATTTCCCGCGCCGTCTCCTGCAGCATGTTCAAAAGGGGGATATCGAAGAACGGCGTGAGCTTATCGTAAAAATAATGGGCCGTGTTGCACGGCATGACCAGTACGTCCGCCCCCATGGACTGCAGCCGGATGCCGCTGCGCACGATTTCGGGAACGGGATTCTCCCCTTTTCCCAGGATGGCTTTCGTCCGGTCCGGGATATTGGTGTTGCAATCGATGCAAATCCGGATATGCTCCTGGTCGGTCTTGGCATCCGTCATCTCGATTATTTTTCTGAACAAATCGCATGTGGCCAGCGATCCCATGCCGCCGATAATCCCGATCGCCTTCTGCATTCCCTCTCACCTGCTTCCAGCAGCGGCTGGCTCCTTGTTTGACTTCATTATAAAATTCGCGCATAATAGAATCAAATATATATATTAATATATTTGATATAATCATTCGGTTATAATACGGAGGCGTCATGTTCAAAGGAAAAGAATATATCTATGAGGTCTACAAGGAAAAAAGCTTTTCCAAAGCGGCGCAAAATCTCTATATCAGCCAGCCGGCCCTGAGCGCGGCCATCAAGAAAATCGAAAAGCGCCTCGGCTGCTGCATATTCGACCGCAGCAGCAATCCGGTCCAATTGACGGAGGCCGGCGCAGAATACGTAAAATCCAGCGAAAAAATCATGGACATCGAAAACCGGTTCGAAAACTATATCAGCAATTGGAACCAGCTGAAGACCGGACGACTTTCGATCGGGGCCAGCAATGTTTTCGCCTCCTTTATTCTGCCGGCGATCATCACCCGGTTCACCGCCCAATATCCCGCCATCAAAGTCAATCTGGTCGAAGCCAGCAGCGCTCATCTGGAAGAGCAGCTTTTTTCCGGCGAACTGGATTTCGTGATGGACAATTACCCCTTGAATGAAGCCATTTATGAGAAGCACTTGTTCTGCAGCGAACGCCTGGTCCTGACCGTTCCCCAAAAATTCTCCTCCAACAGCCTCGCCCGGGAATACCAGCTGTCGATCGACGATATCCGCCGGGGAATCCACGCCCATCCGGCGACGGAACCCGTGCCCCTGCCGCTGTTCGCCCAGGAGCCGTTCATTTTTTTACGGACCGGAAACGATACGCGAATGCGGGCCGACAAGATCTTCCAGGAAAACGGTATGACGCCCAGGATCATCCTGGAACTGGACCAGCTCGCCACCGCGTATAATGTCGCCTGCTACGGCATGGGAAGCACCATCATCAGCGATACTCTGGCCCAGAAGGCAAGCTACGCCTCCGACATGCTGTATTACAAAATAAACAGCGCCCACGCCTTCCGCGACGTATTTTTCTACAACAAACAAAACAAATATATCACCAAGGCCATGGAAGAATTCATAAAAATAGCCCAAAAGGCCGAAGAAAAAACGCCTTGACCATTGTCAAAGCGTTTTTTCTTCGCCTCGTCGGAGGAGGATTTCCGGGAACATCAGCGAAATGAGCCTGTGAACCTAGATTCTTCCCTGCTCCGGCCGTTGCCCGGCCGGGCGGCACGGTAAGCGGCTCTGCAGGATCGCACGCCAATTTTGAGCGGGCAATCCATAAAAAATAGCAAAGGGGAAAACAGCATGAACTACCATGAATTACTGGAAAACGCGCGAACCTGTATCGGGCGTTACTGCAAGGCCTGCAATGTCTGCAACGGCTTTGCCTGCAAAAACAGCATCCCCGGACCGGGGGCCAAGGGCGTGGGCGACGGAGCCATCCGCAACTATCACCAGTGGCAGGAGATCCGCGTCAATATGGATACCCTCTGCGAGAGCAAGCCAGTCGACACGACCTTGGAATTATTCGGCCAGACCTTCCAGTATCCGTTCTTCGCGGGACCTGTCGGCGCGGTAAGCATGCACTACAGCGACAAGTTCGACGATATGGCGTATAATGATATCCTGGTTTCCGCCTGTATGGAAAATGGAATCGCCGCGTTTACCGGCGACGGCACCAATCCGAAGGTCATGGAGAGCGCGGCGGCGGCGATCGCCAAGGCGAACGGCCGCGGCGTCCCCACCATCAAACCGTGGAATATGGACATCATCAGCGCCAAAATGGACCTGGCGCGCAAGGCGGGCGCTTTTGCCGTCGCTATGGATATCGACGCGGCCGGCTTGCCTTTCCTGAAAAACATGACGCCTCCGGCCGGCGGAAAATCGGTCGACGAGCTTCGCCGCATTGCGGAAATCGCCGGGATTCCCTTTATCGCCAAGGGAATCATGACCGTAAAGGGCGCGCTGAAGGCCAAAGCAGCCGGCGCAAAGGCGATCGTCGTCTCGAATCATGGCGGCAGGGTGCAGGATCAATGTCCGTCGACCGCCGAAGTGCTTCCGGAAATCGTCGAGGCTGTAGGAGGCGAGATGAAGATTTTCGTCGACGGCGGCATCCGTTCCGGCACCGATATTTTCAAGGCCCTGGCCCTTGGCGCGGACGCGGTTCTCATCTGCCGCCCGTTCGTGACCGCCGTTTACGGCGGCGAGAAGGAAGGCGTCAGGCTTTATATCGAAAAACTGGCGGAAGAGCTAAAGGACACGATGGCTATGTGCGGCGCTTTCAGCCTGGCGGAAATCACCGGAGATATGGTCCGCAGGTAAAAGGCCCAGGCGTTGATCGAGCATATAACGGCGGGCTCCCTGTCCGGCATTGGAATTGCCGGCAGGGAGCCCGCTGCTATATGCTTGGCTTTTTATTGGAAAAACGCTAAGCTTCTATTTTCCTGGCAATGATGCGGTTCACCGCATGGCGGTGCGGTATTCCCGCTGAATTGCAGTCGACAATGCTCTCCGCCCATTGCAGGATTTCCCAGTCATGATAATAGCCGGCCAGATCCCCTGACTGATAGAAAAATTCGTTTTTCTCCCAATCCGGCGCCTTCTTGATGAACGGTTTTTCGACGAAAATAAGATGTGCGTTCAATCCGCCAAGCTTTGTCCGCTGTTTGTATTGGGCAAAATGCTTTTGGCGCTGGTCCGGCGGCAGGAACTGGAGCGAGCCGTGAGAGTAGATGACATCGTAAGTCTCAGGCAACTCGCAGCCGATCATATCGGCCCGAAGGACATTGACCTGCTGCCCCGCCAGCTGGCTGTACCGCCTGATTTTTTCCACGCCGGGAAATGAAATCTCCAGCGCGTCCACTTGAAAGCCGCACTTGGCGAAATAGACGGCGTCCCGTCCCTCGCCGCTGCCAATGTCCAATAAGCGCTTGCCGCCCGTATCGCCCCGCATAAGTTCCATGATTTGTCCGGCAAGTTCCGAAGGCTGCATTCCCCAATAATATTCTTCCTTCCGGTATTCTCCGTCATAGGGGCCTATTGGGCCGGCCGAATTTTCTCCGGTCAGCAGGTAATCGATGGATACGCGGAGCAGCCTCGCCAAAAGCGGCAATAGCAGCGTATCCGGAAGGGCGTTTCCCTGTTCCCATTTGGAAATGGCTTGCGGCGTGACATTCAGCAGGGCGCTGATTTTTTCTTGCGTATAGCCTTTGTCTTTACGCAGCGCGGCTATTCGCCGCCCAAATTCGTTAGGATGGCCCATGCTTTCCTTCCTCTCGGCTATGTTCAGTACTGACAATCTCATTGTAAATAAACCGAGCCGCTAAATCCAGCGAAGCATCGTTGCGGGCATCCGAAGAAAATTCAACCGCCAGTTGGGGGACCGCCTTCTTCTCACGGGCTTCTTGCATTTCAAAGCGGTCTCGCGTCCCGGCCGCCAGCGGGCTGCAACCCGTTCCGGCCCCGGTTTATGACGATGTGTCCGGATGCCTGCAGCTCGGCGATGATTTTCCGGACGAGGCTTTCCGGCAGGGCCAATGCGGCTGCCAGGGAACGCCGGCCGATGGGCAGGCCTTTCTGGTTGCACCGGATGATTTCCCGCAGGACCTTTTCCCGGAGGCCGGCCCGGTCCCCGCTTCCGTCACCGAGAAGCAAAACCTCGGCGGCGGTCAGGCAATGCCGGATTTCTTCAGGCAGCAAGTGCGCGGCGGGAGCTTCGCCGGGACAGATGCTGATCAGATATTCGACGGCGTTTTGCAGTTCGCGGATGTTGCCGGGCCAGTCATAGGCCAGCAAATAGGGCTTGATGAGGCTGAAATAGACATCCGGCGAGGGGGCGTTCGCCGCAGGTTTAAATTTTCTATAATAATGTTTCGCCAGCATTATTATGTCGTCTTCCCTTTCCTTCAGTGAGGGCAGCGAAAGGGAGAGGACATTGAGCCGGTAGTATAGATCCTTGCGGAACAGGCCGCGGGTCATGAGTGCTTTCAGACTTTGGTTGGTGGCCGAGATGACCCGGACGTCGACGGGAATATTCCGGGCGCTGCCGATGCGCCGGACCTGCTTTTCCTGCAGTACGCGCAGGATCCGGACCTGCGAGGCGAGAGGCGAATCGCCTATTTCATCCAGGAAGATCGTGCCCTTATGGGCCTGCTCAAATAGCCCGGGCGCCCCGCCCTTGCGGGCGCCCGTGAAAGCGCCTTCTTCATAGCCGAACAGCTCGCTTTCGATCAGACTTTCCGAAAGGGCGGCAAAATTGACGGCGATAAACGGGCCGTGCCGCCGGGAGGAGGCGTTGTGGATTCCCTGGGCCAGCAATTCCTTGCCGGTGCCGCTTTCCCCCTGGATCAGGATGGGAGATTCCGAGGCAGCCAGGCGGTAGGCCTTGTCGATCGTATCCCGGATCACCGGGCTGGCGCCTATAATCTGTTTCAAGGTGTACCGGGCCACTAGCTGCTCTTTTACCGTTTTGCGCCGGAGTTCTTCTTCCAGTCTTTGAATTTCGGATACGTCTTTAAAAGTGTAGACAAATCCGGCCGCTTTCTCGTTGTCATGAATAGCCGCGGTATTGACGATGAATTGCCGATTGTTGTAGCGGATAAATTTCTCGTGGTGCTGTTCGGAAGCCTGGATCAACATCTCCTTGATATTGCCGTTTACTATTTCATCAAGCTTCTTGCCGGTGCCCTGGGCGGCGTCCAGAGCCAGCAGCCTTTCGGCGACAGGATTGATGACCGATACCGAGTTGGTCTCGTCGACGGCAAGGATGCCGTCGTGTACGGTATTGATGACGGCGTGCAGCTTGTTGTTCAAGAGATAACTGATTCGGGCGTTTTGCTTGTTTTTCCGGATGAGCTGAATGACATCGCGCATGTAATTGGCGGATAATATATTCGCCCGGGCGTCGATTAGCGACAGCCTGTCGATGATCTCAGCCAAGGTTGTAATGTCGACATAGCGGGAGTTGATGTCCACGATGTGCTCTACCCATGCGGGCACGCAGTCCGGTTCGCCGGGAGTGACCGCTATTTTTATGCGCGAATAACGGGATAGACCCGGGACATAGGGATGGTAACGGATGTGGTCAATCCCGAGGGCCAACAGCAAGGAAATGGTTTCCTCCGCCGCCGGCAAAGCGTCGCTCACCAGGAGAACATCCGTGCCGGAAGGGATGTCGAAGAGCTTTTCTATTTCATGATAGTTGATGGCCCGGCTGGCCACGACGAGAGGGCACCCCGGGCGTATCAAGCCCAGGATCTCCGGGACGAGTTCCTGGCTGGAGGCCAGGATCAGGTCGCCTTGAATATGGTCTGGCAGCTTGCCGCCAAGATGGTAGCCGGAGATCGCCACATGATGCCCCAGCAGGCCGGTCAACTGATCATACAAAGTCTGCCAGGTATTTTTCCCCCGGGTAATCAGTACTAGGTGCTTCAACACAGCCAGCCTCCTTCGTCAAAAGGGAAAGGGATGGGAAAAGGGACGACCAAAAGGGAATAATTTACAAATATCTTCGTTTCGCCCCGCGGTTAATCCTGCCGAGCAACAAGCTTTTTACGGACCGGAATGATATTGTTTAAGGCTGGCACGGATTTTGCAATTATTCGGACGCAAGGGCAATGTTCATCTATTTAAAGCGGGAAAGCCGTTGCTTTAGTTTTTTCAAATCTTTTTCAACTGGTGTTGATCCGAAAAAATGCAGTTAAGTTGGAGGCTTTATCATGACGAACACTTTTTTCACCTTGCTGAAGAATGCCGAGGTGTTTGCGCCGGACAAGCTGGGACGCAAAGATCTGCTGATCGCCGGCGATAAAATAGTCGCAATCGGGTCGCAGTTGGAGGCCCCCGCCGACTACAGCTGCCAGATTATCGACGTGGACGGGTACGTGGCTGTGCCGGGGTTTATTGACAACCATGTGCATTTAATCGGCGGCGGCGGTGAAGGCGGCTACGCCACCAGAACGCCGGAAGTGCAACTGGGTGATATTATCCGGGCCGGGGTTACCACGGTCGTCGGCTGTTTGGGAACCGACGGCACAACCCGCCACATGACGGCCCTGCTGGCCAAAGCGCGCGGGCTGGAGGCCGAGGGCGTAACCACCTATATTTATACCGGTTCTTACGAGGTGCCGACTAATACGATAACCCGCAATGTCCGCGATGACATCATCATCATCGACAAGGTCATCGGCTGCGGTGAAATAGCTATTTCCGACCACCGGTCGGCGCAGCCGACAAAAGAGGATATTGCAAAGCTGGCGGCCGAGTGCAGGACCGGCGGAATGCTGAGCGGCAAGGCAGGCATCCTGCAGTTGCATGTCGGCGACGGTAAAAACAAACTGAGCATGCTGTTCGATATCATGAACGAGGGCGAAATACCCATCACGCAATTCCTGCCCACCCACATAAGCCGCAATCAAGCGTTGCTGGACGACGGGGTGCGTTTTGCCGCCCTGGGAGGCACCATCGACATTACCGCCGGGGGCGTCAAGCGGCCGGGGAAAGAGACAGGCCTACGACCGTCCGACGCGGTTTTGTATTGCCTCGAAAAAGGGGTGCCCCTGTCCCGCCTCACCATGAGTTCGGATGGAAATGGCAGCTTGCCGACGTTTAACGAGCAAGGGCAGCTCGTCGGGCTGGAGGTCGCCCAAATGGACGCCCTTTATCAGGATATTAGAGAATTAATTATAGGAAAACACTTGGAAATCAAAGATGCGATCCGAATTATTACCGAGAATCCGGCCAAAGCGCTGAAGCTATACCCCAAAAAGGGCTGCCTCCAGGTCGGCGGCGATGCGGACATCGTGATTTTGGACCAGGACATGAATATTGCTCATGTCCTGGCCAAAGGGAACATCATGCTGTACGAAAAAAAGCAGATCACCTTCGGAACGTTTGAAAAACGGAATGCGGGCTAGCTTCCCGCCGGGCGCGGCGCGGGACGCGTCCAGAACTGCGCCCCGGGATTGCGCCATAAAAATAGTCAAGCCCTGTATTGCAGGGCTTGACTATTTTTTGTGCAAAATGTGCAGGTATCCCCTTCATGGCGTCGATAGGACAAGGCGCTATGCCGAAGACGGCGGTTTTAGAAGGCGGCCGCCAGTCGCTTGTAGGCCGCCAGCCGCTCCCGGGCGTCCCGGACGGCTTTGTCCAGTAATCCCTTGGCCTGCTCGGGGAAGGCTATCTCCAGGGCGGAATAGCGCACTTCGCCCAGCAAGAATTCCATCAGGTCGGCCGTCGGTTCTTTGGAATCCAGGGTGAAGGGGTTTTGCCCCGCGCCTTTCAGGGCCGGATTATAGCGGTAGGTGTGCCAGTACCCCGCCTCCACGGCCCGCTTGGCTTCCTCCTGGCTATTGGCCATGCCTCTTTTGAGGCCGTGTTCGATACAGGGGCAATAGGCGATAACCAGCGACGGGCCGTCGTACGCTTCCGCTTCCCGGATCGCCCGAAGCGTCTGGGCCTGATCGTAGCCCATCGCCACTTGGGCCACGTATACATAACCGTAGCTCATCGCCATCAGGCCGAGATCCTTTTTCTTGGTCTTTTTCCCGTCCGAGGCGAATTTGGCGATGGCGCCGGCCGCCGTGGCCTTGGACGACTGGCCGCCGGTGTTGGAGTATACTTCGGTATCCATGACCAGCAGGTTGATATTCTTGCCGGACGCCAGAACATGGTCGATGCCGCCGAAGCCGATGTCGTAGGCCCAGCCGTCTCCGCCGAAGCCCCAGTAAGACTTTTTGTGAAGAAATTCCTTGTATTCGGCAACAAAGTCGATCATTTCCGCTTCTTCGGGGTTCCGCGGCGAATACCGCCGCAAAGCTTCCACCAGTTCGGCGGAAACGGCTTTAGAGAGCGGGGAATCCTTTTCCCGCAGCCACTTAGCGGCAGCTTCCTTCACGATACCGGTCTCCGCCATTTCGGCCACATATCCCGCAAGTCTCTTCCGCAGCTTTTCCGAGCCCATAAACATGCCCATGATATACTCGGCGTTGTCTTCGAACAGGGACATGGCCCAGGCCGGCCCGCAGCCCTGCCGGTTCTTGCTGTAGGGAGTCGCCGGCGTGCTGCCGCCGTAGGCCGTCGAGCAGCCGGAAGCGTTGGCGCAATACATTCTGTCGCCGAACAGCTGCGTGACCAGTTTGATATAAGGGGTTTCGCCGCAACCGGCGCAGGCGCCGGAAAATTCGAAGAGGGGCTGGGCGAACTGGCTGGCCTTGACCGACTTGTCGCTAACCGCATCGTTCTTGATCCTCACCCGGTCGACGGCATAAGTCCAATGCTCGGCCTCTTGGGCCATCGCGGCCAGCGGCTTCATCACCAGCGCCTTTTCCCTAGCCGGGCATACTTGGGCGCAGCTGCCGCAGCCGGTGCAGTCCAGCGGGGACACCTGCATTCTGTACTGGTATCCCTCCAGCCCTTTGCCCGCAGCCTGCCTGGTCGTAAAACCGGCAGGTTTGGCCGCCGCTTCCGGCTCATCCAGGAGAAAGGGCCTTATGGCCGCGTGCGGGCAGACATAGGAGCACTGGTTGCATTGGATACAGTTGCCCTCGATCCATTCCGGAACGCTGACGGCCGCGCCGCGCTTTTCGTACCGGGTCGTGCCCGCCGGCCAGGTGCCGTCCTCCAGACCGGCGAAAGCGCTTACGGGCAAGGCGTCGCCCTCCTGCCGGTTCATGGGAACGACGACGTTTTTGATGAACTCCGGCAATTCCGGCTGGGCAGCTTCCGGCGGCAGACCGGCCCAGCCGGCCGGGATATCGACCTTGATCAGGTCCCCCATGCCTCTGTCGACGGCCCGGCAATTCATTTCGACGATATCTTCGCCCTTCTTCTCGTAGGTCTTGTGTATCGCCAGCTTCATGTGCCGGACGGCCTCCTCCAGCGGGATGATCGGCACCAGCTTGAAAAAGGCCGCCTGGAGGACGGCGTTGGTCTTATTGCCAAGGCCGATTTCCCTGCCGATTTTAATCGCGTCGATGATATAGAAATTCGCCTGCTTTTGCGCCAGGGCTTTCTTCATGGAGGCGGGAAGGTTTTGCTCCAATTCTTCGGGCGTCCACTGACAGTTCAGCAGGAACGTGCCGCCCGCCTTGAGGTCTTTGGCCAGGTCGTATTTATCGACATAGGAAGGGCTGTGACAGGCGACGAAGTCGGCCGTATTCACCAGGTACGGGGACCGGATCGGCGTCTTGCCGAAGCGCAGGTGCGACTGGGTCAGCCCCCCGGACTTTTTGGAGTCGTAGACAAAGTACGCCTGGGTATAGAGGTCCGTAGTTTCACCGATGATGTTGATGGTGTTCTTATTGGCGCCCACCGTGCCGTCCGAGCCGAGACCCCAGATCTTGCAGGCCGTCGTTCCCGGGGGCGAAATGTCGATTTCCGCCTTGACGGGCAGCGACAGGAAGGTCACGTCGTCCCGGATGCCGACCGTGAAGTTGTTCCTGGGTTTGGCGGCGGCCAGATTTTCAAAGACCGCGAGCATCTGGGCGGGAGTCGTGTCCTTGGACGCGAGGCCGTAGCGGCCGCCGACGATGGTCATCGCTCTGCCGGCTTCATAATAGGCGCTGCAGACATCCTGATACAAAGGCTCGGCCAGCGCTCCGGGCTCCTTCGTCCTGTCCAGGACCGCGATCCGTTCCACCGTGCCGGGAATAACCTCCAGGAGGTGTTTGACCGAGAACGGCCGGAAGAGATGCACGTTGACCATGCCGACCTTTTGCCCCCGGCTGATCAGATAGTCGACCGTTTCCTTGACGGTTTCCGCCGCCGAGCCCATGGCGATGATGATATGCCGGGCGTCTTCGGCGCCATAGTAGTCGAACAGGCGGTAGTTCCGCCCGGTGAGCTTATTGATCTCCTGCATATAGGTTTCGACAATCGCGGGAATGGCCGCATAGAAAGGATTGCACGCTTCCCTCAGTTGAAAGAATACGTCGGGATTCTGCGTCGTGCCCCTGGTGCACGGATGGTCCGGATGGAGCGCGTTCTTCCTGAAGCCGGCCAGGGCCTTGCTGTCGACCAGCGGCTTCAGATCGGCGTAATCCAGCGCGTCGAGCTTTTGGATCTCGTGGGAGGTTCTAAAGCCGTCAAAGAAATGCAGGAACGGAACCCGGCCCTTGATGGCGGCCAGGTGGGCGACAGCGCCCATATCCATGACTTCCTGGGGGCTCGACGAGGCCAGCAGCGCGAACCCCGTCTGCCTGCAGGCCATCACATCGGAGTGGTCGCCAAAAATGGACAGGGCATGCACCGACAGAGTCCTGGCGGAAACATGAAAAACGCCCGGCAATAATTCTCCCGCAATTTTGTACATGTTGGGAATCATGAGCAATAAGCCTTGGGACGCGGTATAGGTCGTCGTCAGGGCGCCGGCTTGCAGCGAGCCGTGCACCGTGCCGGCGGCGCCGCCTTCCGACTGCATTTCCACCACATCCACCGTCTGGCCGAAGATGTTTTTTTTGCCTTTGGCCGCCCATTCATCCACGTATTCGGCCATGGGCGAAGACGGTGTGATCGGGAAGATGCCGGCGACTTCGGTGAAGGCGTAGGAAACATAGGCCGCCGCCTGGTTGCCGTCCATGGAAACTTTATGCGCCATTTTCTCTCCTCCTATGAATGATATCGTTTGCCTTAGGCTAAGCAATTTTTGTACCAACCCGATTTCCGCTTTTTTCTCATCGCCTGTTCACCGCAACAACCCCCGGAGAATGAAGGCTCGGCGAAAAGGCCCGGCCGTCGTTCGACGGCCGGGCCTTTTCGCCATGTCCATATCCGGTTCAAAACATGTCATTTTCAAATCAAAGGGCCGGACAGGCTACACCGGACCCGCCGGACAACTCGTTCGCAGGCCGGGTTCAGAGTATATCGCCGCGTAGATCGTAGTCCTTGATCTTCCGCATGATGGTCGATTGGCTTACGCCCAGCAGCTCCGCGGCTCTTCTGGTATTCTTGGTTTTATCCAGGGCCCGCGCTACGACGATTTTCTCGACGGCGCTTACGGCGTCCTTCAGCTTCGGCAGCCCGTTGACGACAACCGCGCCCGGGCCGTCGTCCGTCTCCGCCTCGAGCGAAAAGTATTTGTTGAATAAATGCTTCGGGCACAGGACATCGTCAATGCACATGATAATGAGCCTTTCGACAATGTTCTTCAGTTCCCGGACATTGCCGGGCCAGGAGTACTCTTCCAGCAGGGTGATGAGGTCGGAGGACAGTTTTTTATTGGTGTTGTATTTTTTGTTAAACATATATAAAAAGTGCAGCAACAAAGGCGCGATATCCTCCCGGCGGTCGCTCAGCGGCGGTATGTGGATCGTTGCGACATTCAGGCGGTAATACAGGTCTTTGCGGAAGGCGCCTTGCGCAACCATCTTTTTCAGATCGCGATTCGTCGACGCGATGAGCCTGGCGTTAATCTTAATGGGTTTAATTCCGCCGACCCGGTAAATCTCCCCGCTCTGCAGGACGCGCAGCAGCTTTGCTTGCAAATCGACAGACATCTCGCCGATTTCGTCCAGAAGGATGGTGCCCTTGTCGGCGATCTCGAACAAACCGGGCTTGCCCTTGCTCAGCGCTCCGGTGAAAGCCCCGGCTTCATAGCCGAACAGCTCGGATTCGATCAGCGTGGAGGAAAGGTTGCTGCAGTTTATCTTCACAAATGGATGCTGGTTGCGCTTGCTGGAGGTATGGATCATGGTGGCCACCACTTCTTTGCCCGTGCCGGAATCGCCCAGGATCAGAACATGGACATCGTAGGCCGCAATTTTGAAGGCGTCTTGAAGGACATGCCGCATTTCCGCGCTTTCCGCGATCAGGTCGATCGTGCTGTCCTCATACAGCTGCAGCGGTATCGGAGCGGCCGCTTCGACGTAATATTGCGACGTCATCGCCAGATTGGGAAGCTCCAGCGGGCTGACGCAGATCAGGATGACGACGGGTTCGCCAATATTGTTGTAGATGGGAATGCCGGTAATAATAGCCCATTTGTTGGTCTTAAAGCGCTGAAAAACCGTGACGATTTGATTGGTTTTCAGCACCGTGGGCGTGACCAGCGGGGTAAAATACCCCACCGACTTCATTTCCTGGACCTTCCGGCCGATGATCTGCCCTTTTTTCATCCCGGAAAGCAGTTCGTAATTGCGGTTCAAATAGGTTGCCGTTCCGTCGACCGCGGTGATGAAAATACCGTCGGCATAGGAGTCCAGAATCTTATCGAAAGAACTTTTCTGGAAATTGACGCTGTTCAGCGCCTGGATGACATCGGAAAAAATTGATTGGTTCTGCAAGATGATGGTGTATTCCACATCCAGGTTATTCAACAAGTCGGTCTTAAAGCTGTCGGAAGAAGCATCAACAGGGATCACCCGCAAATTATAGCTGGTATTTTCGATGATGATGGTGGTGTTGGAAATAGCATAGCTCAGCTTGATGCATTGAATGTGGGACAGAATTTTTTCCAGGCCGACGGTTTGCAAAAAAAGATTGCCGCTTATGTCGCAGGGGTAGATCGTCCCTTTGCGGTCCATTAAGAAGGTATACTGAAGATACTGCTTGGCCGGTCGCATCGCCATAGCCGCGTCATCTCCTCGCTTTCCCCGGGGGAGGATTTAACCCAAGCGTATAATGATTTGAACCGAAAATCAATATATTTTCTTCACAAACGGTTCAAAATTGCCGGGGCGGCTTTTTGCGGCCAAGCCCAAGCCGTCCCAAACACGGGCGGGGAGCAGCATAATAATGTAAAGAAGGAATCAGCATACGATTGGCATAAATATTGCTATTTATAGCTGTAAAAGAACGTGCGGCGTTGCGCAAAGACGCTTGCGCGAGCACACGCATTAAAAAGGAGGAGAATCATGTTATCGGTATCCAAAAAGAGCGCCGCCATTCCGCAGTCCGCTATCCGGAAAATGGCCGGGGCAGCCCGCGGCATGGAGAATGTCATCAGTTTTGCCATCGGCGAGCCCGACTTTACAACTCCCGGGGAGATCATCCAGGCGGGCATCAAGGCCCTGGAGGCCGGCGAAACGCATTATACCCCCAATGCCGGATTGCCGTCCCTGCTGGAGGCCGTGGCCGACAATTATAAGGCCAGGGGCTTTGAGTACGAGCCGTCCGAGGTCATTATCACCGCAGGCGCCATGGAGGCCCTTTTCCTTTCGATGCTGGCGATATTGGACCCCGGCGACGAGGTTATTATCAGCAACCCCTACTGGACCAATTATTACGGCATGATTCTTCAGGTAGGCGCGAAACCGGTTTTAGTCAACGCCTATGAAAAAGACGGTTTCATGTTTGACGCTGAGGAGCTTCGCAAGGCCGTCAACGCCAAAACCAAGGCTATTCTGATCAATTCGCCGGCCAATCCGACCGGCGGGGTCGCCTCGCGGAAAACCTTGCAGGATATAGCGGCCCTGGCCAAAGAAAAGGACATCTTTATCATTTCCGACGAAATCTATAAGCATATTATTTATACCGGCGAAGAATACGTCAGTATCGCGTCTTTTGCCGGCATGAAGGAAAGAACCATCATTATCGACGGATTTTCCAAGGCTTATGCGATGACCGGCTGGAGAATCGGCTATGCCGCAGGGCCGGAAACCGTGATCAAGACCATGATCAAGCTCCAGGAAAATGTCGTTTCCTGCGTGAGCGCCGTCGCGCAGAACGCCGCCGTCGCCGCGCTGACCGGCAGCCAAAAGCCCGTGGCCGACATGGCGGCGCAGTATGCGAAAAGAAGAAGGCTGATCATCGACGGCCTGAATCAAATGGATAAGATCTCATGTATCGAGCCTAAAGGAGCCTTCTACGCCTTCCCCAATATAACCAAGACGGGACTGACCTCCGAGGAGTTCGCCATGCGCTTGCTAAACGAAAAGCAAGTGATCGTCGTTCCCGGCAACGGCTTCGGCCCGGGAGGCGAAGGCTTCATCCGGGTATCCTACGCCACTTCCGAGGAGAACATCCGCATCGGGCTCAAGCGCATGAAGGAGTTCGTCGAAAGCTTGTAATAACCGGACACAAAGGGACATTCCCGGCGGCGGCAAAGCGCCGCCGGGAATGTCCCCCTCGTTTCCCCAGGCCTCGGGCCGGACGGCGGTTCAGCCTCCGCCCTGGATAAAGCCCTCCTTCCCGGAGACCACCTCCAGCAGGATCGCCGCGCCCAGCTTGAAACCGCAGCAGAAGGCCATCGCGGCTTCCATGGCGATGGTCTGGCACTGCAATTCCATCAGGGTCTCCAATTGCTCGTAGCGGTCGGCCGGCAGCTGCTCTTTCCAGGCGTCCATAATGTCGATGATTTGCTGGGTCAGGTCCTGATACTCGGGGTCGTCGGGGACGATCCCCTCATCGAGGCGGAGATTGCCGCGATAGAGTTCTTCCAACAGGGTTTTCTTCATGCCGGGCCTCCCTTCGCGCTTCCGTCCGGGTGTCTTTGTCCAGCCTTTGGCATCGTTCTCTATTCCTTCCCCCGTATTCAGGCCGGTCTTGGGCCTCCCTCAGTCAGGGAGGCCCGCGCGGCCTGGTTCAGGGGAAATTAAAAAGCGCATGTCAGGTTCTGAACCTACACATGCGCCAATTTGCTTCGTTGCCCGTCATAGCCCGGAGGAAACACGCCATCCATCGCGGACACCCCTTTGCCTTTGGGGGGCTTTGTCCGCTTTTTTCAGCCTGTACCTTCGGCCATGCCGTCATCTAGGCAGGCGGTCGCGCAGCCTTCCGCCCAGGCCGCCAATCGCACTGCCAATGGCTCCTCCCTTGTTGAAAGGGGGAAGACATTGTATAATACAATTGTCGTCGTGGACAGCTTGCTGTTGCGTGTAGGTGCCCTGTCACCTGCGCGAGCCTGAGGGTGTTCCAGCACCCTCAGGTCACGGCGACTTTTTAATTTCCACCTGATTTTATTATATCTTCCTGATTTTGGTATGGCAAGGAAATTTGCGAAGATCGGGGATTGGAGGGAAGAGTTGGGGATTTTAGAGGGCTAGCATGATGCACCCGGCAGCTTAATTTCATCCCAATTCCATCCGACCATTTTTTCGCGGAAAGCTTCATGCATAGCAGCCGCAGAGTCCATGCCTGCATTGACCCATCGGAATCGATCATGTTCCTCCGATAATCGTACTTCGTTGTTTTGGGCTTTACACAGATAGATAATTCCTGTAATTTGATACATTTCATATACACAGTTCCATGTATCCAGGACCCTGATCGGAACAACCCCAAGGCCCGTTTCTTCCAATACTTCTCTTGCCAGCGTTTCTTCCGCTGTCTCCCCATATTCCATTCTGCCCCCCGGCAGTTCCCATACAGCCTCTTCCGCTTCCGCTTTATGCATGATTAAGAAATCCCCGCCATTGAGGATAAGGGCCTTAACGGCAAAATATATGGTTTTCTTATCTCTCATAGTAGCCCGCCTTTCATTTCGGGGAGCAGCGCTCCCTTTTAAAAACTTTGTGGGTGTTTCTGTGGGTTCTTCGTTCCCCGCCTGAACGGATCGATCATCCATCTTTTTCAGTTTCCGCAACACCTCATCCTGTTCATATTTCTCTTCATAGGAGATTACCGGGCAGATGTTGAATGAGAACTATACCAAATTTTTACGCACAGGACTGAAATAGAGGAGGATACCTAGTGAAACTATGTCGCCTATTGATAGCATTTATTTTCCTTTTTACGGCCTTTGGCAATAATAACGCCGCCTGGGCGGAGCTGAAAGACGATGATTTAGTTCCGGTCACAGGGGATCATGCCGGGGTAAAGGCCGGGGATATTGCTCCTGATCTAGCCTTATATGATCTGGACGGCAAATTACAAACTATCTCGTTTAAAGAAACCCCTATGGTGATCATTTCGTTGTATACGTTGAACGGTGATGTCAATAAGGTAAAGCAGATAGCCAGCTTATATGCAAAGCGGGCCAAGGATATGAAGCTGTTGTTTGTTGTTCGGGAAGAAGCAGAGTATGCCAGAGTTTTCTTGGCGAAGCACGACCTGAGCCTGCCTGTTTTCTTCGAGCAGAGAAAAGAATTCTCAACGAAGTACAACGCCAGCGTGCCGTCGATGGTTATAATCGATAAAAATGGCATTGTTCGTTATAATAATACATTCTGGATCGATGCAAATTCTTTAGACAGCTATCTGGAAAACCTAATTAAAGGCAGCGGCGAACAAGCACCCAACCTCAAATTTGCGGCCCCCAAAGAGGTGAAGAAGGAAGTACCAAGACTGGTCAATCTCGGCGAAACGGTGCCCGCCGATGTGTTCCGCGATTTGGAAGGGTATCCGGTAAAATTGGATTATAAAGGCAAGCCAACCGTTTTATTCTATTGGATGAGTTTTACGAATGAAAACTTTCTCAATAAAATGCTCCCTGTTATGCAAAAGGTTTACGACGCAAAGGGTACTAAGGCTAATATTTATACGGTAAACGGCAGCGGCGAACGCCGGTTCACGATGTCCGTACTGGATAAATACTATACTAGCGTGCCAACGTTGGTCGGAGGAGATTTCCTTCAGTATAGCCGTTCGTTCCCAGCCTTAGTGATGATTGATCGGCACGGCGTTCTGCGGTACAGACCGGATAAATTCCCGGACGCCGAAGAGCTGGAGGAAGTTTTGACTCAGTTGATCAATGAGGATTAGGATGTGCAAGATTATTTAGCCTCGAACAGCTTCGCGGTGTTCACTATTTTCCGCGAATAACAGGAACACTGCAACCCGGGAATCCCGTTCCCCTTCCTTCTTTAATCCAATACTTTCATTAAAACACAAAAGCTCCTGCCAAATTCATAAAAATTTGACAGGAGCTTTCGCCTTTACCAATAAAGAAGTATCTTGTGTACCACCGGGGCGTTCCCCTTACAGACGCCCTGCAACTCACTCCATCGATTCCGTTATTCGTCCAATACGCCCCTTTCTACCAACTCCTCGTGCAGACGCTGCGGCGTATCGAAACGAATGGTTGCAAACCCCAGTTTCCCGGCGCTTTCTATATTGGCTTTGGCGTCATCGATGAACAAGGACTCGTTCGGGTTGATGCCATAGCGCTCAATCAGGGCGTTGTAGATTTCCCTGTCCGGCTTGACCATTTTTTCGCGGCAGGATATGACTCCCCCATCAAAGTACCGGAAAAAATCGTATCTGCTTGCTACATTTTCGTAGGAAAGCCGGTGAAAATTCGATAATATGTAGGTTCTTCGCCCTCGGGCCTTTACTTTTTTGAGGATATCCACCGTTTCTTCGATCGGGGTGAGAAGCTCATACCAATTATCCATGCATTGTCTTATGGAGAGGCCGTTGCCGCGGCTTCGGGCGACCATCCGGCCAACGGCTTCCTCTTCGCTGATGGTTCCCCTGTCCAGCAGGGCCCATTCCTCGCTCAAAAAGATTTCCTGATAGACCTGTTCAACGGCACCGCAATCCCCCAGCTTGCCCCGCACATGCTCCAAGGGCTCGAATCTCAGCAACACATTGCCCAGATCGAACACTACATTCTTAATCATGCAGACACCTCTTTGCTCCCAATAGTTGTTTGTCTTTAGTGGTGTTCTTCGTGAATCAGCCCTGATCTTTCCTCAATAAGTATTCCATTAAAAAATAACAGGCACCTGCCAACATTGGAATTTGGCAGATGCCTGTTATTATGCTTTTTGAGACGGGATTTCCGGCCAGAAGCGCCGGGGCGGCGATCAAACAGAATGCCCGTCGCCGGATTTTCATAGCAGCTACAGCCTATCTTTTTATATCCCGTCTCTTTTCGGCAGTACAGCAGCATTGCGACGAAAAAAGGAACGCCCCCAGAGGGACGTTCCTAATGTTGCATTCAGGCTTTCTTGACCAAACGGTGGGCGGCGTGATAGGTCGGACCCACGTAGGAGTTGATCGGGAACCCGTGCTGGATGGCCTGGGTAACGAATTTTTTGGCCTGGGCGACCGCGTCCGGCACCGGCAATCCCTGGGCCAGTCCGGCGGTAATCGCCGCGGCGTAGGTGCAGCCGGCGCCGTGCGTGTACTGGGTATTGATTTTCGGCGTTTCAAAGGTGGTGAATTCCTTGCCGTCGTACAAGATGTCGATCGCATTAGCCGTGCCCAGCTTGGCGCCGCCCTTGATCAGAACGTACTTGGGACCGAGGGCGTGAATTTTAGCGGCCGCCTCTTTCATGGTATCAAGGGACTGAATGCGAATGCCGCTCAGCTGGCTGGCCTCAAACACGTTGGGAGTGATGACGGTGGCCCGCGGGGCAAGCTGCTGGCTTATGGCGACTGCGGTTTCCGGATGCAGCACTTCATCGGTGCCCTTACAGATCATGACCGGATCGATTACGATGTTTTTGACCTGGTACTCGTCCAGTTTCCGGGCGACCAGCGAAATGATTTCAACGGTGCCCAGCATGCCGGTTTTCATGGCGTCGACGCCGATGCCGCCGAATACGGTGTTGATTTGGGCTTCCAGGGCTTCGAGCGATAAGGGATAAACATCATGGGCCCAGTTATTCGCAGGATTCTGGGCGACCAGCACGGTGATCGCCGTCATGCCGTATACGCCAAACTCCTGAAACGTCTTGATGTCGGCCTGCAGGCCGGCGCCGCCGCTCGTATCCGAGCCGGCGATGGTGAGTGCCTTGGGTACTTTCATTTCGAAAAATCCTCCTGTCAAACTGAAAGACGGCGCTTTCGATTAGTTTTTTCGCCAAACATGATTGTATTATAAAATAAATCTGATACTATTGAAATATACAGAATAGCTATTTCAAATAGGTACAGACGGAGGATAAAACATGCCTGAGCTGATACTGCTCGACCATTCCGGCAGGGAACCTTTATATATGCAGCTTTACCGCCATTTCCGCGCCGAAATAGAACAGCATAAGCTGAAGGAGGGCGACAAATTTCCTTCCATCCGCGGGCTCGCCGACAGCTTGTCCCTCAGTAAGATCACGGTCGAAAAGGCTTACCAGCAGCTTCTTTGCGAGGGGTATATCAAAAGCGGCAACCGGGCGCGCTATTCGGTCAACAAGTTTGTCGAAAGCTCCTGGCCGGCCCCGGCGTCTCAGGCGGCGAAACCGGCGGAGAGCCCTGCGGAACCCCCGGTCAGATACGATCTTGCCAGCGGCGAAATGGATATGGGGGGCTTTGACTTTGCCCTGTGGAGGCGGTATATCAATAAGGCTTTTACGGATCAAAACCGGCTGATGCGTTATGGCGACCCGGAAGGCGAGACGGAGCTCCGCCGCCAGATCGTCAATTATATCCGCTCCCGGGGAGTGGACTGCCACCAGGAGCAGGTTATTGTCGGGCCGGGCGTGCAAAGCCTGCTGAATATGCTGGCCGGTATTCTAAAGCCTTATCACGGGGGCATCGCCTTTGAAGAACCGGGCTTCAAAAACGGCCGGCGGATCTGGGAGGACCGCGGGTTCCGGATCATTCCGGTCAGGCTCAGGCGGGAGGGGATCGATACCGGCGAGCTGGCGGCCAGCGGGGCGCGGCTGGTTTACGTGACGCCGTCCCACCAGTTTCCCACCGGCTATATCATGCCGATCGGCGAGCGGATCCGGCTTTTAAACTGGGCCGGGCAAACGGGCGCCACCATTATCGAGGACGATTACGACAGCGAATTCCGTTATTTCGGGCGGCCCATTCCGGCGCTGAAGGGGCTGGATACCGAGGGGACGGTCATTTATATGGGGTCGTTTTCCAAAGTCATACCTCCCTCCATCCGGATCAGTTATATGGTGCTGCCGGACCGGCTGCTGGAAATCTACCGGAAAAGAGCGTCGGTGTACAATCAGGCGACTTCCACCGTCGAGCAACTGGCGCTGGCCCGCTATATGGCCGACGGCCATTTGGAGCGGCAGATCCGCCGGCTCCGGAAGCTTTATAATGAGAAGCACGCCTTATTCCGGGACAATATCCGGACCGTGTTCGGCAAGCGGGTTGAAATCAATGAAACCGAGTCGGGCCTCCATATGGTGCTGACCGTAAAATCCGCCTTGACGCCCAGGGAGCTGTACGACCGGGCGCTGGCCAAAGGCTGCCGGATCGCGCTCCTGCAGGATTATTACCTGGGTGAGGCCCCGGTCGCGCCTTCCCAGATTATCTTGTACTTTTCCAAGATTCCGGCCGCTGAAATGCCGACAGCGATCCGTTTATTGAAGGAAGCCTGGTTTGAAACTTCCTGAAGCGAAAAATTATTTTGCTCTCAAGAGCGCAAAGAACGCAAAATAATTTTGCGTTCTTTTTCTATTGCAGCAGGGAATAAAGCCAAGTAAATTCTAGCTTTCAGGCTTTGGCACGCTAATTGCATTTTAATGTACGCAAGCCGGCCGGCAGCATCTTTCCTGCCGCAGTTTATAGGGTTTCTCCCTACCGCCGTTGAAATGAATCAGGATAGAAAGATTCATAGGCGGTAAGGAGGCTGTCGGGACTGTGGATATGGAACAGATAAAAACGATTTTACAAGGCGGTCCGCTGAAAAAGCTGCTGGATTCTCTGGAAGAAGGCATTTCCCTGGTGGATCGGGATTGCCGCATCCTGTTTTATAATAAAACGCTGGCCAATCTGGAAGGATTAAAACAGGAAGAGGTTTTGGGGCGCAGCTTGTTCGACGTGCTCCCGTCGCTTTCCCCCGCTTCCAGCACCCTCCATGCCGTGATGGCCACCGGCGAGGCGATAGAGGAGCGCTACCAGCAATATTTCAATTCCGACGGGCGGGAAATCAGGACAATCAACTCGACTTTTCCGGTTTATGAAGGCGATCATATTGCCGGCGCGTTTGAAATAGCGCGGGATGTTTCGCTGGTCGTCACCCTCACGGAAAAGGTCGCCGCGCTCGAGCGCCAATTCAGCCAAAAAAGGCGCAGTTCCCGGCAGGGAACGCCCCGGTTCACTTTTGAGGACATTATCGGCTCCAGTCCCTGGCTGCGCCGGCTGAAAGAACTGCTGAGCAAGGTGTCCCACACGACTTCCACGGTTCTCCTTTACGGCGAAACCGGCACGGGCAAGGAACTGTTCGCCCAAAGCCTGCATAATGGCGGCAGCCGCCGCCATAAGCCGTTTCTGGCCCAGAACTGCGCGGCCTTGCCGGAGACGCTTCTGGAAAGCATTCTGTTTGGCGTCACCAAGGGCAGCTTTACCGGAGCGGCTGATAAACAGGGCCTTTTGGAGCAAGCGAACGGCGGCACGGTGTTTCTGGACGAGATCAACAGCATGAGCCTGGCCCTGCAGGCCAAACTGCTGCGGGTGCTGCAGGACGGGTCCGTGCGGCGGCTGGGCGGAAGCAGGGATACTCCGGTGGATGTGCGGTTTATCGCCGCCACCAATGAAAAGCCGGTCGATCTCGTGCGCTCGGGCAAGCTCCGCGAGGATTTGTTTTACCGGCTGAGCGTTATCTGCGTGGAGATTCCCCCGCTTAGAGAGCGCCGGGAAGACATTGCCGAGCTGACCGGCTATTTCATTAAAAAATACAACGCCCGGTTCAACAAGAAGGTATCCGGAGTCAGCGACCAGGTCGCCGCTATTTTTCTTCGTTATGCCTGGCCCGGCAATGTGCGCGAGCTGGAGCACACGGTCGAGGCTCTGCTTAATTTTATCGATGCAGGCGAAATTCGCCTGGAGCATTTGCAGTTTCTGAATTTCGGCGCCTTCCGCAGTTTTATCGGCCGGGAAACGCCCCCGGACAGACCGGCGGAGACCCGGCTGTCGATTCAGATGGATCGTGATGCTTATGAAAAAAAGCGGATTGAAGAAATTTTAGCCGCCGCCGGGGGAAATATAGCAGAAGCGGCTCGCCGGATGGGCATCAAGCGGCAGTCGCTGCAATACCGGCTCAAGAAATACGGTATCGGCGGCAAGCCGCCGCAATAGTTCGCGGGCGAGCCTGCGGAAAGGTGGAGATAGCTATGGTGAATGCAAAAAGTATTATCGAAAGAACCGAAAAGCTGGGAGCGCATAATTACAATCCGCTGCCGGTAGTTATCGCCCGGGCGGAAGGAGTCTGGATGGAAGATGTGGAGGGACGGCGGTATCTCGATATGCTGAGTTCTTACTCGGCGCTGAACCAGGGGCACCGCCACCCGGCAATTATAAAAGCGTTGAAAGAGCAGGCCGACAGAGTGACGCTTACTTCACGGGCTTTTCATAACGACCAGTTGGTATTGCTGTATGAAAAGCTGGCCAAGCTTACCGGAAAAACGATGTTCCTGCCGATGAACACCGGCGCCGAAGCGGTGGAAACCGCGGTGAAGACTGTGCGGCGCTGGGCTTACGGCCAGAAAAAGGTACCGGAAAATCAGGCGGAAATTATCGTTTGCGGCGATAATTTTCATGGCCGCACGGTCACGGTCACTTCCTTTTCCTCCAGCGATGAATATAAGCGCGGCTTCGGGCCGTATACGCCGGGCTTCAGGATCATTCCCTACGGCGATCTGGAGGCGCTCCGGCAAGCAATAACCCCGAATACCGCCGCGTTTTTCGTGGAGCCGATCCAGGGCGAGGCGGGCATTGTCATTCCTCCGGCGGGCTATCTCCGCCAGGCCCGGGAGCTATGCCGGGAAAACAAGGTGCTGTTTGTGGCCGATGAAATTCAGACCGGGCTGGGACGCACCGGCCGGATGTTCGCCTGCGAATGGGAGGATGTGACACCGGACGTCTATTTGCTGGGCAAGGCGCTGGGCGGCGGCGTCATGCCGATTTCCATCGTGGCCGCCGATCGGGAGATTTTGGAGGTTTTCGAGCCCGGTTCGCACGGCTCGACCTTCGGCGGCAATCCGCTGGCTTGCGCGGTGGCGGTCGCGGCCCTGGAGGTGCTGGAAACGGAAAAGCTGGTGGAAAATTCGCGGCAATTGGGCGAGTATTTCCTGGCCAGACTGGGCGAAATTAA
The DNA here is from genome assembly GCA_002482545.1 of Sporomusaceae bacterium UBA7701. GTDB lineage: Bacteria > Bacillota > Negativicutes > Sporomusales > UBA7701 > UBA7701. Next base: position 24,677 of record DLGF01000005.1, on the reverse strand, counting down.
GAGTCCCCTGATCCGGCAGGTGCGGGGGCGGGGCTTGTTTATCGGGCTTGAACTGACGGTGCCGGCGCGGCCCTATTGTGAAAAGCTGCAGGACCAGGGCCTTCTCTGCAAAGACACACATGCCCATATCATCCGGTTTGCCCCGCCGCTGGTTATCGACCGGGAGACCCTGGACTGGGCGTATGAAAAAATCGCCGGGCTATTTGTTTAGCTGCCGGCAATCCTATATTCACGGGGAATAGATCAAAGCCGGCCCGGGAATCCCGGGCCGGCTTTGTCCGGTTATGCCGCTGATCCGAAAGACGGTAAACTAAGCGGAGGATCGGCGCCGCTGTTTGTCCTGGCGCGACTAGGCCTGGGCGAAAGCCGGGTCCTTGGTATAGGTCTTGGCCACGATCTTCCAGCCGTCGCTGAATTTATACAGCAACAAGTAATCGGTGAAAAAGTAAACCCCGTTACGATGCAATTCGATTTTGACGAATCCCGCGTTGCCTACCACATCGGCCAGCAAAATCTTGTGAGTGGTGACAAGGCCGGGGTTTTCCGCCTTGGCTTTCTTTACCCGCTCCACCAGTGCTTCGACCGTAATCTTGTTGTCCACGGCGTCATTACTGTAAGTCAGCATCTGAAATTCGGCCGCAAAGCCCTTCCGGGCCAGCGCAAGGTCGGCTTTGTTCTGGACGCCTGCGACATAGGCCTCCTCCACGGCTGAAATCACAGCTTGCCGTTCATTTTCCATTTTATTTTCCCCCTCTTATGGCTTAGGTTGTTGAAGAAACTCCTCATTGCCCTGCCCGCCACTCTTTAATTTTGCTTGAAGTTTAAGTTCAAAGGAAGGTTCAGTCATTGGGACGTTTTACCTATGTCAACAACCACTCTCTTATGCCTTCGATCGTATAGGCAATTCGCCAGGCATATCTGTTGATCGCCGCCGACATTGTCCTGGCCTGCGGGAACTACCGTGGCCGGCATCCGTTAATCCGAAGATTAGAGCCGTTTATAGTGCAGCGAAACGTTCCTTTGCATTTCTTCCAAATCTAATCTTTCAAAAAATACGTCACATCTTCCGGGTGGTTGTTTATGCCCGTTACCATCAACTTCACGGATGACTTATCAAATATAAGATAATTCAGCCAAATTTGACCTTTATCCCCAAACATTATTCCGCGATAACTAGAGTGCATATTGACCGGAAAACATTTGGCTATTGCCTGAACATATTCAGGATAAAATATTTCGCCAAACTGTTCAATAAACTCTTGTTCAGAATTTATGGTTACTTTTTGGCCTTTAGCATAAACGATGATCGGATAGGCCACTTCCGCAGCGACTTCATTCTTATTTCTGCTCAATATATCGTTTTTAAGTTTGGCAGCAAATCTTTCGACTTCATCAGTGCTGCGAGCTCCTGCATCAATATACACGTTATCAGGTCTTCCCGGAAAAGTGCCGAGCATCTTCAATTCGAAGTCATAACTGGCATTGTCCTCCAAATTTTGCCAGACACCCTTCATTCTGCCATATGCGTCTATAATCTCACCGCTGAATCTAGCTGTTTGATTTCCCTGGTCATCATATTCAAAAAGCGTGATCAGCTTCCCTTCATATCGTCCCGTCAGCTTTATCTTGCTCTCATATAGTTCATAGAAATAATTGCCGACTATCTCGTTATTCGCTGCGTATAAAAGCATTCGTATTTTATATTTTCCGTCGATCGTTCCTTTAAAATCGTTAAATCGTCCTTCATCGAGTCCGGAAGCGGAAAAAGCCGCGAACGAGGTAGAAGTTAATGAAAAAAGCACAACTAAAATGCAAGCAACAATCTTCCCTCTTTTCAATTCCGGATGCCTCCCATCAAATCACTATGTTTCCCATTATTATACAATTTGTTCAAGAGAAAAACCAGCACCAGGATTTAAACAGGAAAAAGCCGTCCAAGCCGCAAGTTGACAGATCACCTTATCGTATCCTTGACCATGGATAGTGAACAGCGCTCTTGCCATCTCCCAAACCGCTGGAGCCGTCTCCAGCTATTGTATTAAGCTCCAAGGGAGGGCACGGCCGGTTTTATCGATAATCCCCCATTTCCCGTTAAGGCCCGCAAAGGCGAACCCCTCGCTGAAAGAGAGCGCATATTCATATTGCACCGGTATTGCCAAATCCCCTTTGGGATTGACATATCCCCATCGATGATTGACCGCTACGGCTGCGAGACCTTCTTGAAAGACGTCTGCGCCATCGTAGGCAAAAGCAACTTTCACTTTACCCGACCTATCGATATATCCCCATTTATTGCGGCTTTTAACGGGGGCCAGGCCTTCACGGAACGAATTTGCCGCCTCGTATAGGAACGGAATGATCGTATTGCCGCGCTTGTCGATATAACCCCATTTACCATGGGCTTTGACCGGCGACAAGCCTTCACTGAACCCGAACGCCAGCTCATATTGGCAAGGGATCGCTTCTTTTCCGGTTTTATCAATGAAGCCCCACCCTCGATCGGTGCACACAGCGGCAAGTCCTTCGCGGAACTCAAAGGCGAAGTCGAATTGGCGCGGAATTGCCACGGCCCCGGTATGGTCGATGTAGCTCCAGCGATTATTTAGTTTTACGGCCGCCAGGCCTTCACGAAAGGAAGACGCGTGATCGAATTGGCAAGGGATTGCCTCTCTGCCGGTTTTATCGATGTATCCCCATTTATTGCCCCTGCTCACAGCGGCAAGTCCTTCGCTGAAAGAGACAGCCATGTCATATTGATAAGGGATGACCAGCGCCCCTGTTTTGTCGATAAAGCCCCACTTGTTTCCGATGCCGACCGCCGCGAGGCCTTCGGAAAAGTAAAACGGATATTCGTATTGCCCGGGAATCAGGATATCGCCGCCGGCATTGACGCCGCCCCATTTCCCCTCCAGTTTTATCGCCGTTATCCCGTCTCTGAATCCCATAAAACTGGGTTCGTCGAAGCGAAACAGGCTTGCAGGCCGGGCGGACGCGCCTATAGCCGTCACCATCGTGAGCAAGAAGGTAATTAGGATAACTTTTTTAGCTCTGGCCATGAAGGACCTCCTCAAAAGCAAGGATACGATAAGCATATATCCGATATTCCAGTTGGCTAGCCTTGAAGGCGCTACTCCGCCGGCTCCGCCTCGCCGGCCGTCTTGCGCAACAGCACCCGGGTAATCCGCATGTTGTCCACTTCCTCGACCACGAGCGCATAGCCGGCAGATTCAACCTGCTGGCCGACCCGGGGCGGCATCTCCACCTGGGTTGACATCCAGCCGCCCAGCGTATCGATCTCTTCCCTATCCAGGTCCAGTCCGAACACTTCGTTGACTTCTTCAATGAGCAGGCGCCCGTCCACCGAATGGGCATTATCCGCCCGTATCTCGACAACCGGCCGCTCCTCATCAAACTCATCCTGGATTTCACCGACGATTTCCTCCAGGATATCCTCAAGCGTCACCAGACCGGCCGTGCCGCCGTATTCATCAATCACAATCGCGATTTGCTCCCGTTTTTTTTGCATCAGCTTGAGCAAGTTGCTGATCGGCATCGTCTCCGGCACAGCCATAATATCCCGCGCCATTTCCTTTAACGCCGGAGTCTCGCCCTTAGCCAGCGCCGCCAGCAAATCCTTGATGTGCGCGAAGCCGATAATATTGTCTTTATCCGGGTCACAGACCGGATAGCGGGTAAGCTGCTCGTCCAAAGCCGTTTCCAGGTTGACGGCGAAGGAGTCCTCGGCATACAGGCAGACCATATCGGTCCGGGGGATCATGACTTCTTTCACATGCCGTTCGGCAAAATCGAAAATATTATCGACATAGGTAAGTTCCGTTTGATTGATATACCCCTGCTGATGGCTTTCTTCCATCAGAATCCGGATTTCTTCCTCGGTATGGGCGGCTTCATGCTCGCTCGCCACTTCAATGCCCACCGCCCGCAAAATTCGGTTGGCGAGGCTGTTTAATACCCAGATGACCGGAAACATCAATTTATAAAACGCGATGAGCGGCACCGACGTCCAGATGGTTACGCTGTCGGCCTTTTGGATGGCCAGCGACTTGGGCGCCAATTCACCGAGAATGATATGCAGCGCCGTGATGATCGAAAAGGCAACGGCAAAGGCAATGGTGTGGATGACGGCTTCCGATAAGCCGAAGTCTGCCAGCACCGGCTCGATCAGGCGGGCGATCGCCGGTTCGCCGATCCAGCCCAGGCCCAGCGACGCCAGGGTAATCCCGAGCTGGCAGGCCGATAAATAGGCGTCCAGATTGTCGACCAGCCGTTTCGCATATTTCGCCCGGGTATTTCCCTCCTGCAGCAACGTATCGATCCGCGTACTGCGCACCTTTACCATGGCAAATTCGGCGGAAACAAAAAAACCGTTCAGCAACACTAGAAACAGGACCAGAAAGATATTCCATAGGATAGACGCTGGGTCCAATAAACTTCGATTTCTCCCGGAAAGCCGGGGAAAATCGACTCACCTCCTCTTTTTTCTAAAAGCCCTTTATTAAAAGTTTTTCCTTCCTATCGACAAACTACACCGCGAGCCCCAAAAAGGGAGCTGCCCCGGCAACTCCCTTTTCCGTCAGCATCCTGCCAATCTCCCGCCGCCATTCTCTGTTTGTCCTGCAAAGACGTCCGCCATTGGGGCTCTGTCAGCGGTCCAGCGGTCCCGGGAGCTCCGGCTTCGTATTGATGTTCATTATACCGGTAATGCCCGCGCTTTACAAATCCCCTCCCGGGTTCAGTCAAGCACCCTCCGGCCGCCTGTTGCAGCCCCGGCGTTCTGAATTGCCGGCGGTCACGCAGGCTCTTGCGGGCTTCGTCAGGCTTGTTTTTTCATAGCAGGCCGGCCAAAGACCATTTGGTTGTCCTTATTTGCATAACAGCCGCCCGGCAACGAGTTTTTCCACATCGTCGATCAGGTCTTTCAGACATTTACAGGCGTGTTCTTCCCCGCAGCCGGCCAGCGAGAATACCTTACCCATCCTTCGCCCGTACTCGGGCGGCTTGATCCGGAATCCGTCAATCATGCGGACGGCCTTTTTCTCATTGATGCAATACTCCTCGTTGAGAGCGAACAGGACCTGGTTCAGGCAGGAAACCGAACGGACCAGGTGCGCCGCTACATAATACGGATCATTTTTATTTAGGTTCTTGGCGGCGAACATATGCGAGAACCCTGCTTCAAACATAAAAAAGCGGATCACGGCTTCCTTCATTTTCCTTGGGTAAGGATGCGTTTTGGCGCGCATATCCTCTAGTTTTCCATCGCCGGCAGCGAGTATTCGGCAAACGGCCAGTTCCCCCATATACATGGCGTTGAGGTAAGCATGAGGGTGCCCGGTTTGATAGTGGGCGGTGATCCGGCCTTCGCAACAAGCCGCGATAGCCCGCTCCACTCTCAGGATATCCCGCAGGATGAGATCGACAGGATGACCGTTTATCACGAGCCAACCGCCGCCATTAACCCAGTCGCCCCATGCGCCGGGAGGGGCTATCAACCCTTCCCGGCGCTCACTGTCCAATGCTGCGGCTGCCTTATCCAGGGCGGCCAAATCCAGGGTATCCCCATAATAATAGATTCCAATATCAATATCGGATTCCGGAGTATGGGTCCCCCTCGCTCGCGAGCCGCCCAGCACGACGCCCGCTATACCCCTGACCTGGAGCAACGCTTTGCAAACCGATTGCATGATCGCTTCTATGGGATCCATTTCCTCCACCTCATAAATCGCATCGTTATTTCGTGTTGACGAGTATCTTTTTCTGGACGCGAAGCGGCAAGTCCTCCGGTCCGCGTTACTTTCCCAATGCGGTCGTAATCCTACAGTTCCAATCCGTCGATATCCAGAACATCCCGCCCATGGTATTCCACGCGGATATTTTTTGCTTTTACTACAAGTTCCATGATAACCCTCCTGTCTGAATTGCAATGTCGCCGCTCATCTGCAGGGATACCCTGCAATCCAGGGAGGATATGAGAATATATAATACATCGTTATTCTCCTATCGCCTTCATGATTTACCTTCCGGAATCAAACCACTCTGTGCTCGTATAAAGCAAAAGACACAGACTCTTCAGTCTGTGTCAGGCAAACGGATTTCAGTTCTTCATCGCCGATCAGGCGTCCGGCAGCTTCTTTCCGTCCAAATTTAAAAGAGGCAAGAAAATGCCCTCTTCCCTAATCGAAAGGGTTAAAAATGAGCAGACCGGTTCCGTTCACTCCACCCACAGGCAGAGCCTTTGTGTGCTATTAAATTAGCCGGCACAAAGCAAGGAAACGGATTCTTACCGCTGCTAACATGTTTAATCCTCCATAGCTAATTCTATCGCAATCATAGCAGGTGCGGAAGGCCGTCGTCAAGATCACAAAACCTGGATACAGCTATATAGCCCAGTTCATATGTTCCGCCAATATTCGAGGGCCTCCGAGCAGGACATGAAATTTTCCTCGACGCCCAGAAGCCTGCGGATAAAGGATTTAAGCGGCGGGGAGACCTGAATTTGTTGCTCCCAGGCCCCGGACTGTCCGGGCGCTATCGAATTGGTAAACAGATCGACAGCAACTACGCCGGCGCCGAACAAATCGCTTTGCACGGACAGATCGTTCCGCATTCTGGCATAGGAAGGCGAAACGCCGCGGATGGATTTGGACTGGAGCCTCTTTTGCAGGAAAGCTTGGTCGGCGTCATGACCGATCCGGCAGGCCAGACCGAAATCAAGCAAAACCAGCCTATTTCCCCGAACAATTAAGTTGGAAAGCCGCAAATCCCGGTGAACGATAGCCGGCTTGCCAGCATCAGGCGTGTGAAGGAAAGCAAGGATTTCCAGCAGCTCGAGGAGCACGCCGCCTACTTCTTTTTCGCCGAACCGCCGCCCCTGGTTGATGAGCGCGGCGAGCGTATCGCCCGGCACATATTCCTGCACCAGGCAATACATATTGTTATAGGCAAAGCAGTCGATGCAGCCGGGTATACGCGAATGCCTGATGCACTGCAGCAGCTCCGTTTCCCGGTTAAAAAGCTCCATGGCTTGGCATGAATGCCCCCTACGATTCAGGTAATCGTCGGAATATAGCTTCAGGGCATAATATCGGCCTGCTTTTTCCGCTTTAACCACAAAGCCATAACTCCCGCCGCCCAATAAGGAGTCGATGCGATAACCGCTGAGCGGGGACAGCGATTCAATCAGGAAAAAAAATTCCCCAACAGCCCTTTCTTACGCTGGCGATGATGCCCCGATGAGCTCGAATGGTAATAGGTTTGGCGTTGGTGCGAAGGGGAGGATGGGGGATTCGGGGGCGGACACGGACTTGGGGGAGCTTTGGCGCCTAAACCGCAATAGGGACAGGCAATCCACTCCGGCATCAGGTCTTTTCCGCACCCGCGACAGGCAGAACCGGTTTTACTTCCACAGTGAGGGCAAAACTTAAAATCGCCTTCGAGAACCTTATTGCATACTGAACACTGCATAGAGAATCCTCCTTTTTATATTTCGGCAATACCCAATGTTTCTCAATGGACCGGCCTTGGTCACGTCATGCCCGTCAAATGCCGGGCTTACCGCCGCCAGCTTTACGATAAAATATATTCAAGCGGTAGGACGCTTAGTTTTCGGGCTGGGGTTCAGATGCCTTTTTCGACTCCAATTTGGCTACGAAATAGATCAGGATCGCTGTTCCGATCAGCCCGCCGGCAACGACAGGTATCGTTCTCAGGTATTCCGGAAGCGACTCATACAGCCCGGCGAGGCCAAAAATTATAAAAATCATAGCGGCGGTCCATTTGACCACTCTTTCCGGAATGCGTTTTCCCAGTACGATTCCGATGATGATCCCGATGGCGTCCGCGATCATCATCCCGGTGGTAGTTCCCAGCCACACAGGGACAATGGCGTTGAATTGAGCCGCCAGGGCCACGGTGGCCAGCTGGGTCTTATCGCCCATCTCGGCGATAAAAAAGGCGATGGCTACCGTCCAGAACGGACTGTACTTCGATGCTCTGTCCTCGCCGTTTAGTTCGTCCCCGCGGATTGTCCAAAGACCAAAGACGATAAACGAGGCGGCGGCAATAATCTGAATGTATTGCAACGGAATGACGTAGGTGAGATAACTCCCAACCACCACGGCAAACAAATGGTTGAGAACGGTCGCGACAAATACCCCCCACATGACCGTCTGCCAGCGATACCGTGTGGCGAACGCCATCGCCAGGAGCTGGGTCTTGTCGCCCATCTCGGCAAGCACCACGAACGCTACGGATGCTAGGAAAGCTGTCAGGATGATTCCCCCTTTTGATTCTGTAAAAATAAACGAGACTTCCAGTATGGCAGAGAAGCCATGCTAAAAGTCTCGCTAATTGGCAATCTTGCCAACGATAGGGCCAGGCGCTTCCGCCAGTATGTTGACCCCATCTCGCTAGCTACTCCCTCTTAGTGGGTAGGTAATATTCGGTATGCGCATATACTAAAAAAGACTTTTAGCATGACAACAAGGCCACACTAAAAGTCTCGCTAATTGGCAACTTCACCAACGACAGGGCCAGATGTCGCCATCAGTATGTTGACCCCGTCTTGCTAGCTACTCCCTTTTAAGTGATTTTATTGTAGCATGCTGGTAAAGGCTTGTCAAATTTCCGGCAATCGCCATGAACCGGCCCATATCCAATGGTATCTTGCTCATTATCGGCTTGCAGTATTCCTCTGCGGGATGCCGGTGCGTCTTCACGGCCCGGCGATAGCACTTCAGGCTCCCTGCGGCGCCCCTGTATCACAACACGATCAAAGCTCGAAAATCTTGGTTGCGATATTTTTGCAAAATTCGCTGTCATGCTCGACAAACAGAATGGTGGGCGCGTATTCCAGCAATAATTCCTCGATTTGCATGCGGGAGATAACATCGATAAAATTGAGCGGTTCATCCCAGACATGCAAATGGGCTTTCTCGCAAAGGCTTTTGGCGATCAGCACCTTCTTCTTTTGCCCTGCGCTGAAGGCAGCGATATCCTTGTCAAATTGGACCCGCGAAAAGTCAAGTTTGCGCAAATTAGCCTTGAAAATACTCTCGTCGATATCATTCTCCCGGGCATAGTCGGTCAAGTTGCCCTTAAGGCGGGAGGTATCCTGCGAAACATAGGATATCTTAAGCTGGCTCGCTTTTCGGAAAACGCCGGCATAGGCGATGTCTTCCCCGCAAATCAGCTTGACAACGCTGGACTTTCCCGAGCCGTTTTTACCGTAAAGCGCCACCCGGTCCCCCTGCTCGATGGTGAAGCTTACGCCCTCGCAAGCCGTCTTTTCGCCGTAGAATATCGAGACGTTCTCAAGCTCGACGAGGCGGTCGGCATGGAACCCCATTTGCGAAATCTTCAGCCGCTCGGAGCTTTCAATATTCTTGAGCAGCTTGGATTTCTCCTCGATAGCCGACTGCTGCCGCGCTTCAATCGCCTTGGAGCGCTTCATCATCTTTGCGGCCTTGTGGCCGATATAGCCCCGGTCCGGCCTGAGGCCGGAATTCCGGGTGCCCACCTTGGTTTTTTCCACCTTGTCCGACCAATCCGACGTGCGCTTGGCGGCGGACGACAGGTGCGCAATATCCTTGCGGAGTTTTTCGTTCTCTGCAAGCTCGAAATGGTCCTGCATGGCTTTGTTTTCCCACCACGAGGAAAAGTTCCCTTTCTGGATTTCAATATTCGTTTTGTTGATGGAAAGGATATGGTCGACGCAGTTATCCAGGAAGGCCCGGTCGTGGGACACCAGAATAAAGCCGCGCTTTGAGCGGAGATAATCGCTGACGATTTTTCGGGCATCCATGTCCAGGTGGTTCGTCGGTTCGTCGATCAGCAGGAAACTATTTTCCTTGAGAAACAAGGCGGCCAGCAAGACCTTGGTCCGCTCCCCGTTGGAAAGCGTCGCAAAGGGCCGATACAAAACGTCCTCCGCGACCTGCAGCATGGAGAGCTCGCGCATGACCTGCCAGTGAAGGCAATCCGGGTAAATGCCCTCGATAACGTCAAGGGTGCTGTTTTCCGGGTCGGTCACCGCGAACGGGAAATACTCCAAGTTCACCGTCGCCGAAATGGCGCCGCGGTATTCGTATTTCCCAAGCAGCAGGTTGAGAAAGGTGGTTTTGCCCCGGCCGTTTCTCCCCGTGAAGCCCAGTTTCCAATCGGTATCGATTTGAAAACTGACGTTTTCAAATATGTTATCATAACTGCCTTCATAGCCAAAGGTCAGATTGGCAACGTTGATTAGCGACATAAATCAGCCCTCCTGTATAAAAAATTATGAGCTGCAAGAAAGCAAATTCTTGCAGCTCATAAAATACAGCAAAGCCAAGCCCCAGCGGGCAGGACGAAGATATATTCCTGGACTGAAAAGAATGAGTCTTTCTTGCATAGGCATAACAAAACAAGAGGCAAATTCCGCTCCTATTTATTATGCTCTTTAAATTAGCAAGAAAGAATAATCATCTTTTCAGCTCCCATCATTTCAGTTGCGCCTATTATACCATACCGCCGCCTCAGACTCAACCGACAGAACCTGGGAACGGCCAAGGCGCTGGGCGTATGCCCGCCCGCCGGCAGTCGTGCGGTCATAATACAAAAAACGCAAAGGCCTTTTGATCCGCCTTTGCGTTTTTCAATCAATTCCGTATTAAGTAGTCGAATGCGCCCAAGGCCGCATTGGCACCGGACCCCATGGCGATAATAATCTGCTTGAAGGGACTGTTGGTGCAGTCTCCCGCGGCAAATACCCCCGGCACATTGGTCGCCCCGCGGCCATCTACCAGGATCTCGCCGCAGCGGTTGCGTTCCACCGCGTCACCCAGCCAATCGGTATTGGGGACAAGACCGATCAGGACAAATACTCCCTGAAGGTCAAGCCGGCGGGTCTCGCCGGTGCCGCGGTCGATGTAGGAAAGGCCGTCGACCTTATCCGTGCCGGTGATTTCCTTGGTTTGAACATTTTTCAAAACCGTCACATTCGGCAGGCTGTAAAGGCGCTGCTGCAAGACGACATCCGCTTTCAGCTCCGGCAAAAATTCCAGCACGGTCACATGCTCCACGATGCCGGCCAGATCGATCGCCGCTTCGATGCCGGAGTTGCCGCCGCCGATGACGGCCACCCGCTTTCCCTTGAACACCGGGCCGTCGCAATGGGGGCAGTAGGCCACGCCCTTATTTTTGAATTCGGCTTCTCCCGGCACGCCGATGTTGCGCCAGCGGGCTCCCGTAGCCAGAATCACCGCTTTGCTTCTTAGGACGGCGCCGTTCTCCAGCTCCAGCTCGATCAGCTCTTTCTTCGCCAAGCGCCGGCCGCGCTGCAGCTTCATCACGTCGATCGGGTATTCCCTGATATGCTCCTCCAGGTCTGCCGCCAGTTTGGGACCCTCGGTATATTTCATGCTGATAAAGTTTTCAATGCCGAGCGTATCCTTAACCTGGCCGCCGAACCGGTCGAGAACAAGTCCTGTGCGGATTCCCTTCCGCGCCGCGTAGATGGCTGCGCTGGCTCCGGCCGGGCCGCCGCCCACGACGAGAATATCGAACGGCTCTTTTGCTTCCCATTCGGCCCCGTCGGAGCCAGCGCCGAGCTTGCCAAGTATTTCCTCGACACTCGTCCGGCCGCCGCTAAAAAATTCACCGTTCAGGTAAACCGCGGGCACCGCCAGGATATCCCTGGCCTGCACTTCCTCCTGAAAAGCGCCGCCATCCACCATGGTATGCGTGATACCGGGATTCAGCACGCTCATAAGATTCAGAGCCTGGACGACCTCCGGGCAAATATGGCAGGACAAGCTGATGAAGGATTCAAAATGGTACTGGCCTTGCAGCGCTTTAACCTGGTCGATTGTTTTCTGCTCAGCCTTCGGCGCCCGGCCGCTGACCTGCAGCAAAGCCAGCACCAAAGAGTTGAACTCGTGGCCCAGCGGAATGCCGGCGAAGGTGATTCCACTATCCGCTCCCGCGCGGTGGAGGCTGAAACTGGGCGTTCTCGGCAGCTCTGTTTTCTCGGCTGCGATCCGGGGCGACAGGGAGGCCAGCTCCTCCACCAGGGCAAGCATGTCTCGGGATACATCATCGCCGCCGGCGCTGACTTTGATCAGCACGTCGCCTTCCATCAGCTGAAGATATTGGGACAATTGCTCTTTTATACCCTGATCCAGCAACATGGAAGCCACCTATTAAATCTTTCCTACAAGATCCAGGCTCGGCTTGAGGGTGGTGCCGCCCTCCCGCCATCTGGCCGGGCAAACTTCGCTCGGATTTTTCCGGACATACTGCGCCGCTTTAATTTTATTGAGCAGGGTGCTCGCGTCGCGGCCGATGCCGCCGGCATTGATTTCCACCGCCTGCACGACGCCGTCCGGGTCGATGATGAAGCTTCCGCGGTCGGCAAGGCCTTGATCCTCGATCAGCACGTCAAAGTTTCTGGCCAAGGTATGCGAAGGATCACCAATCATTATGTAGGTGATTTTCTTGATCGTTTCCGAGCTGTCGTGCCATGCCTTATGGGTGAAATGAGTATCCGTGGAAACGGAATACACTTCCACGCCCAGGTCTTTAAACGCGGCGTACTGATTTTGCAGATCTTCGAGCTCCGTCGGGCACACGAAGGTGAAATCGGCCGGATAGAAGCATACTACGCTCCATTTGCCTTTGAAATCCTCTTCAGTGACTTCGATGAACTTCCCATTCTGATAAGCCTGCGCCTTGAACGGTTTTACCTCAGTCCCGATTAACGACATGATAAAATCCCTCCCAATATAAATTTTAACGTAACAATTATTGTTTAGTTGACATTGTCAGTTAGACAATAATTATTATCTCTTGATATTTATTATTCTATATATTTCAAGAAATGTCAATAGTGTCAAAGAAAAAAATTAGGCGGCGATCCAGAATAAAAAAACCAGCCCGAAGGTATCCTTCGGGCTGGTTTTCGATCATGTCCTACAATTCCCGGAGTGAGGCGCTCACTCAAAATAGGCTCCCTTGAATTGGATCGTTGCCAGAGGCGTTCTCACAAAGCCTTTCAAATTCGGCTTAACAGCCCATGTGCCTCTATATTGATACAGCGGAACCATAACAGCTTCGTCCATCAACATGTTTTCAGCTTCATGCATCAGTTTCATGCGGACGACTTGGTCATTCGTCTTTTTGGCCTGATTAACAAGGTCATCATATTTTTCATTCTTCCATCCGGTATAATTATTCCCGTTGTCAGATTGGAACACATCAATAAAAGTCATAGGGTCAACATAGTCGGCAAACCAGCCATAACGGCACACTTGGAAGTCAAGCTGCCGCATGCTATTGAGATATACTTTCCACTCCTGGTTGGCCAATTTGATATCAACACCGAGATTTTTCTTCCACATCTCCTGGATGGCCTCGGCGATAGCCTTATGCGCCTCGCCGGTATTATAAAGATACGTAATCGGCGGGAGGCCCCTGCCGGCTGGATAGCCCGCTTCGGCCAGCAGCTTCTTGGCGGTCTCTATGTCATTGTCCTTGTAGTATTCGCCGCCCACCTTCCGAAATTCTTCGCCCGGCTTCGCATCGGGCATCCCATAAGGCACCCATCCCAAGGCCGGTATTTGACCGGCTTTGAGGATGGTTTTGCAGATCGCGTCCCGGTCGATAGCAAGCATGAACGCCTTGCGTACTTTAGGATTGTCGAAAGGGGCCTTTTTCGTATTAAACGGAAGATAATAAGTTCCCAGGGAAGGATATTGTCTCAGTTTCCCAGCCTGTTGTAAGCGGGGTATATCATTCATATTCATGAGATTTGTAATGTCAATCTGGCCGCTGTCAAGCATGGATGACGCAGTCGTACCATTGTCGAGCAAAACCACTTCCAGCTTATTCATCGTAACGTTACCCGCATCCCAGTATTGGCTGTTTTTCACCATTTCCATTGAGCCGTTATGTTTCCAAACAGTAAGTACGAAAGGGCCGTTGCAAATAATGCTTTCCGGGGCGGCCGCCCATTTCGGATTGGCTTCGACAGTTTTCTTATGAACGGGGTAATATGTCCAGGTGGATGTCAAAGACAGAAAATAAGCGCAAGGTCTCTCCAGAGTAACCAGCAGGGTCTTGTCGTCCAGAGCCTTTACCCCGACGTCGTCAGCCTTACATTTACCCTTATTGTAATTCTCGCCATTTTTTATGTAGTAAAGCTGAAATGCATATTCGCTGGCCAGTTCGGGACTAAGAGCAGTTTTCCAGGCATATTCGAAATCCTGGGCGGTAACCGGGTCGCCATTAGACCATTTCGCATCAGAACGAAGGAAAAACTTCCAAACAAGGCCATCCGGAGAAACTTCCCATTTTTCCGCCGCAGCGGGATTGCATTGGGCTTTTTCGTCCATCAGGGTAAGCCCTTCAAAAAGCTGCCCGCCAATGACATAATCAACATCCGCAGTCATCTTGCGCGGATCAAGGGTATCCGGCTCACTGGCACCCCACCGAACGACTTTGCCGTCAGATGTTTTACTGTCGTTTTTTCCACAACCGGCAACAAAGACTGTCGCAAACACCGTAACCAGCAACAGAGCAACCACTTTTTTCCGAATCATAGCTTTCCCCCTAACATATCTCGCCTAAAAGCCAGCCTTAACCGTGTTTATACATCCCCCTCCCGCAAAGACGCTAATACCGTGATAGAATTGCATGGATCCTTGCCGTTCCGTTTCTCAAACAGAGTCCTTGCGCTATTTTAGATTATTCTAACAACTTCGCCTACCATCATTATATTTATCTAACATTTATTAGTCAATAATTATCTAACATCGCTTGCGCATCATTTTATGATATATTCGCACATGCATTGCGCGCCGGCGCAGCGCTACTGTACAGAGCCGGTCCATTCCTAAATTCAGAGCATTGATGCGTTATTGAAATAAAAATATAGGTAGAATATAATAAAACAAGGTTATTAAACCTTTATCTTACGGAGGTATGCCATATGAAACTTTCCATTGAGCACAACAAGGCCTTGGACCTTCTGTTTGCGACCTATAAATACTATAGATATTGTTCTAACAACGATGCTCCCATTTTATCTAGCTCATCCAACCCGGAAGATATAGCAGAAATAATCATTCCGAGCAAGCAAATTAAAAACTGGATGAAGTCTGTGGATAGTGAAATATCTCCCTTTCTAAAAAGCGATCTGCTGCTTTTATATGGGAAGATCCCCAGCTTTGCCAATTTTTTTGATACTTATCTGGAGATTATTTACACGAATAATATTACCGAGCCCGAAGATTTTATCAGCTTTGTCAGGAATATGCCTAATGACGAACTGATCAAAACAGTTTACAAATATTCAGAAGTGGCTGTGGACTTCGCTTCCGATAATAAAACGATCTTTGATACTATCTCGAAGGCTTACAGTGAAGAAGTCGCCAATATCTTCGTACAAATAAAAAAATATCCCTCAGAATACAAGGCTAAAGTACTGAATCTTTTCGAAAAATTCTACGAAGCTTTCGTCAAGCCAAACGAAGCATATACTTCAACCTTCATCGAGGAAAAACTCCAGCGCCATAACAATCAGATAAAAGCCGACCCTATCGCTTTCCTGAACATAATCGGTATAGGCGATTATTCAAAAGCTGTAAAAGGCTCCTCAAAAGTGAAGATATTTATCAGCTACTATTTTGATCATGGAATTTTTTATACTGATATAAATAGATCTCTACTCATCATGTACGGTTTTTTTATGGAAGAACGCTTCAATCAGCAACTCATGCAGGATAAATATAAAAACCTTTTCAAGGCTCTCTCTGATGCAAAAAGGCTTGAAATAGTCAGGCTCACCAGCAAGCGCCCTTGGTATAACAAAGAATTGGCTGATTACTTCGATCTGACATCCGCTACGCTTTCTTACCATATAAATTTGCTTCTGGACCTTGGCATACTGAATTTTGAGCCAAGTGATTATAATCGCTATTATTACACTACCAATAAAGAAACATTAAAAGCATTTTTTGAGTATGCCCTGGAAGATCTGACCTCCTCCTCCGAAGACGGCTCCAACTTTTAAGCCTCATACACGCGAGACAGCCTGCAACCCATAAGGTTGCAGGCTGTCTTTTTACTTCCCCAATCCTCCTGCGAGTCCAGACTTGTTCAGTAGTCAACTCTTCGCAGGGGCAACGCTCCTGCCTTGTAAATTTAATCTAACTTTAATACAACTTGCCTTGTTCGCTCCGGCGAAACTTTCTTACAATGAAGCCAGGTAATATAGGACTTCTTCCCGGTCGCCAGTTTCCGACTCCATACGGCTTAAAAAAGGAGCGTTTAGTTTGAAGCGTCTCTCTCCCGCGCAAGCTGTAGGGCTAGTCATCGCTGTGAGTACGGTAGTCCGCCTGATTCTGGCCAGCGCCATCGGCCTGGGGGTGGACGAATCCTATGTCGCTTCCGTAGCCCGCACGTTTAGCCTCAGCTATTTCGACCATCCCCCGCTGCATTTCTGGCTTATTTGGTTGACCACGCACCTGACCGGCAGCGAGAATCCGCTGATCCTCCGCCTGCCGTTCATCCTTCTGTTCGCCGGAACTACCGGCCTGATGTTTTTCCTGGGCAAGCGCCTATTCGGAGACTGGGCCGGGGCTTATGCCGCAATCCTTTTAAATCTTTCGGCGGTCTTCAGCCTCAGCACCGGCAGCTGGCTGCTGCCGGACGGGCCGTTGATGTTTTGCTTGCTGGCGGCCGCTCTTACCCTGGTTCAGTTGTCCTTCCCCGCCTTCCAAAAAGCCAATTCGGCCGGATGGCTTTTAGCCGGGGGCTGGCTCGGACTTGGGCTGCTCAGCAAATACCATGCCCTGTTTTTGGTGTTTGGCTACTTTCTGTTCCTCATCACCAGCAAGCCTCACCGCAGCTTACTTCTTACGGCCGGTCCTTACCTTGCCGTCTTCACCGCATTTCTCTTCTTCCTGCCCGTGCTTATCTGGAATTATCAGCATGACTGGGCGTCCTTCCTGTTTCAGGGCAGCCGGGGCATCGGCCATGGTTTCTATCCGGCGCGCCTGCTGACCAATATCCTGGGCCAGGCCGTTTGGGTACTGCCTTGGATTTGGCTGCCCTTAATCTACGCCCTGGCAAAGGCCCTTGCGGCGGGCCCGGCAAACAACAGCCGCTTCTCCGGCCAGAATGGCCGCTGGTTTTTGGGCTGCCTGGCGCTGGGTCCCATCCTCCTCTTCTCCCTCGCATCGCTTTGGGGAGCCCAAGGACTCTTTCACTGGCATGCCCCCGGGTATTTGTTCGCCTTTCCGCTTCTGGGCGAAATAGTCGCCAAAGCGCTAAACCATCACTACAGCCGTTGGGTTCAACGATGGCTTAAATGTTCGGCGATCGCCCTGCTTTTCATGCTGCTCATTCTTGGCACACAGGCCGCCGGCGGCTGGATGAATTCCGCTTTTCCCACGGTGGTTTCCGCAGGCGATCCAACGCTGGAAGCACTCGACTGGCGCAGCATCGTTCCGCTACTGGCGGAAAAAAAGCTGCTGGACTCCCCGGGAACGTTTGTCGTTGCCGGCCACTGGATCGACGCCGGCAAACTGGACTACGCCCTGGGCGGAAACTTGCCTGTTCTATGTTTAAATCAGGCTCCCCACCATTTTGCTTATCTACATAATCCGGCAGACTTTAAAGGACAAGACGCCCTGATCATCGGCCGAAAGCAAGTAATGGACGAAGCCGCACCTTACCTGCCCTATTTCGATTCGGTCAGCTTGCTGGGCACACTGCCCGTGCAGCGGCACGGCCGGACCGAAATGGAATTGGCCCTATTTTACGCCCGCAATTTCAAAGGGTACTATCCGCTACCGTATGGCCTCCAGGTAAAATAACATCCGTCAAGGAGCGTGCAACAATGAAAACACTTTCGCCGTTCGACCCCCCAAACGGGTTTTTGCCGACGATCAGCCTTGCCTTACCGGTTGGGGTGGCGACAACCTTGCTCCTGCTTTCCGCCGGCATCATTCATAACCCGGTTATCCGGTCGATAGCAGAAGCGCTGAGCGGCTGGGGCAATGATGCATTTTTAATCGCAACCAATCTGCTTATCTTTGCCTGGGCCTGGCGTCACCGGTTACGCAGCTTGATCCCCCTTACGCTCTGGCTCGATTTCCTTGTTTGGTTGACCGTACAAGGCGCCAAAGCGGCATTAACCGACGCTTCCTGGGCGCTTCGCCCTACCGGCGCCCCCGGCGGCTTTCCCAGCGGGCATGCAACGCATAGCTTTGCCATGGCCTTTCTGCTTACCTTTCTGTTTCCGCGCCTCGACTGGCTCTGGTATCTGTGCGCCGCAGCAATTTCCTGGTCAAGGCTGGAGGTATATGCTCACAGTGATTTCCAAATCATCGCGGGAATCATCTTGGGAATATCACTAGGCTGGATGTTAACGGCACGTTGGCTGAAACACCCGGAAGCCGCGGCTTTCGTTTCCCCGGCAGCGGCCGTGACCACGGTTTTCCCGGCCAAACCGCCTTATGCGGCTGATAAGATATCTTAATTCAATCTCCGCCGTAGATGAAGCCATCCTTCCCCGAGACCACCTCCAGCATGATCGCCGCCCCCAGCTTGAAGCCGCAGCGGAAGGCCATCGCGGCTTCCATGGCGATGGTCCGGCACTGCAATTCCATCAGGGTCTCCAACTGCTCGTAGCGGTCGGCCGGCAGCTCCTCTTGCCAGGCATCCATAATGTCGATGATTTGCTGGGTCAGGTCCTGATATTCGGGGTCGTCGGGGATGATCCCCTCATCGAGGCGGAGATTGCCGCGATAGAGTTCTTCCAACAGGGTTTTCTTCATGCCGGGCCTCCTTCCGCTCTTCCGTCCGGGTGTCTTTGTCCGCGTTTTGGCATCGTTTTCTATTCCTTCCCCCGTATTCAGGCCGGTCCCGCAGGGCCTCCCCCAAGCAGCGAGGCCCTGGGACAGCCTGTTCAGGGGAAATTAAAAAGCGCATGTCAGGTTCTTCTTTAAACCTACACATGCGCCAGGTCGCTTCGTTGTCCGTCATAGCCCGGAGGAAACACGCCATCCATGCGGACACCCGCCCCTTGTCTTTTACGGCGGGCCTTGTCCGCTTTTTCAGCCTGTACCTTCGGCTATACCGTCATCTAGGCAGGCGGTCGCGAGCCTTCCGCCCGCGCCGGCATCGCACTATCAATGCCCCTCCTTGTTGAAAGGGGGAAGACATTGTATAATACAAATGTCGTCGTGGACAGCTTGCTGTTGCGTGTAGGTGTCTTGGCACCTGCGCGAGCCTAAGGGTGCTCCTACACTCTTAGGTCACGGCGACTTTTTAATTTCCACCTAACTTTATTATATCTTCCTGATTTTGGTATGGCAAGGATGAATTTGGGGTGATGGGCTCCTGTGTATCTTCTAGTTTTTTTGCAAGGGTTGAGGTTGTTTTCTGCCGCTATCAGGGACACGGTTCTCCGTATCGTGTATATCGGCGAAAAGCGCAAGCCTTAAGATGCAATGGATTTAAGTATCTTCGTTAACCCTTCTAAAATCAAACGGTTACTATACTTAGTATAAATTACGCTAAACCGATCGATCTGTAGTCCTAACCGACACTGTTTATCACTAGGGATCGATATAAAGACTTGTCCATCCAGTTCCTTATGCTGTCACAGGGACGGTTCTTCTGACATACTTTTCGTTGCTTGACTCAAAGGAAAAAAGACGCTTTGATCCATTTCAAAGCGTCTTTTTTCGTCTCTCCGAGGCCGCTCAGAATTATCCAGATGTTAGGCACACCGGAAAAGCGCGCCGCGTACTTGGGGGGCGTACGCAACCAAGCGTTTTGAGGAGCAACGACGCAGATGGGGAAATATGAGCGGCCTCCCGTTACAGTTACCAATGTACGGTCCTCCCGCCTGATATTGAAGACCCGGAAACATAGAAACACGGGGACAGGAACTCTGTTTTAAGCTTTCCAGACCCGTCTTGACGATAGTCCCGTTATTCGCGCTATCGGCGGATATTGACACCATCAGTGCCTTTCATTGCTCGCAAAATATGTGGTCTTGTTTTTCCCTCATTTGTCTCACCTTGGCTGGTCTGCAGCAAAAGACTTCGCCTCTTCCGGTGCGCAAAGGTCAGTTTGCCGCTGGCCTGCCAGTACAAGTAGCCCTTCAGGCAAGATCGAACCGGTCTGCATTCATCACCTTATTCCAGGCTAACACGAAGTCATGGACGAACTTATTCTGTGAGTCCTCACATGCGTAGACTTCCGCGATAGCCCGGAGTTGGGAGTTTGAACCGAAGATAAGATCAACACGGGTGCCGGTCCACTTGAGTTCGCCCGTGGCCCGATCACGACCTTCGAATACGTTTTGGTCTTCAACCTTTGGCTTCCATGCCGTGCCCATGTCGAGAAGATTCACGAAAAAGTCGTTGGTTAGAGCCTCCGGTTTCTTGGTGAAAACACCGTGCTGAGAATTTCCGTAGTTGGCATTCAGGACGCGCATACCGCCAACGAGAACCGTCATTTCAGGAGCGGTCAATGTCAGCAGTTGCGCACGATCAAGCAGCAGTTCCGCAGCTGATGCGAAGGATGTACCTTTCAGGTAGTTACGGAACCCATCCGCCTTCGGTTCCATCACCGCGAAAGAATGAACATCGGTTTGCTCCTGCGACGCATCGGTGCGTCCCGGAACGAAAGGAACGGTGACGTCGAAACCGGCCTTCCTCGCCGCCTGCTCGACACCCGCGCAGCCGCCCAGAACGATCAGGTCGGCGAGCGAAACTTTCTTTCCGTCGGACTGTTCTCCGTTGAACTGCTTCTGGATTCCCTCCAGGGTCTGCAGCACGGTCTTGAGCTGGTCGGGCTGGTTGATTTCCCAGTCCTTCTGCGGAGCGAGGCGAATACGCGCCCCGTTTGCCCCGCCGCGCTTGTCGGAGCCGCGGAAGGTGGACGCCGACGCCCAAGCCGTCGAGACCAGTTGGGAGACCGATAATCCCGAAGCGAGGATCTTGCCTTTAAGGGCGGCAATGTCCTGCTCGTCAATCAATTTATGCGTTACCGCAGGGACGGGGTCTTGCCAAATGAGTTCTTCCGCAGGAACCTCCGGGCCAAGATAACGCGCGCGGGGTCCCATATCGCGGTGGGTCAGTTTAAACCAGGCCCGGGCGAAGGCATCGGCAAATTTTTCGGGGTTTTGCTGGTAGTATCGTGCGATCGGCTCGTAGATCGGATCGTTGCGCAGGGAGAGGTCCGCCGTAGTCATCATCGGCCGGTGCTTCTTCGCCGGGTCGTGCGCGTCAACCACCATATCCTCTTCGGCCACGTCCTTGGCCAGCCACTGATGCGCGCCGGCCGGGCTCTTGACCAGCTCCCACTCGTATTTGAACAGTGTGTTCAGATAGCCCATGTCCCATTTGGTCGGGTTCGGCTTCCAGGCGCCCTCGATGCCGCTGCCGATCGTATGGACGCCTTTGCCGCTGTTGAAGCTGCTCTTCCAGCCGAGGCCCTGTTCGGCGATGTCAGCGGCCTCGGGTTCAGGACCCACATGGGTCGCCGGACCAGCACCGTGGCATTTACCGAAGGTGTGACCTCCGGCGACGAGCGCGACGGTCTCTTCGTCGTTCATGGCCATGCGGGCGAAGGTCTCGCGGACGTCACGGCCGGAGGCTACCGGATCCGGGTTGCCGTTCGGCCCTTCCGGGTTCACGTAGATCAGTCCCATCTGCACGGCCGCGAGCGGATTCTCGAGATCCCGGTCGCCGGAGTAGCGCTCATCTGCAAGCCACTTGCCCTCAGAACCCCAATAGATGTCCTCGTCCGGCTCCCAAACGTCCTCGCGCCCGCCGCCAAAACCAAACGTCTTGACTCCCATCGACTCTAGAGCGCAATTTCCGGCGAGGATCATCAGGTCGGCCCAGGAGATCTTTCTGCCATATTTCTGCTTGATTGGCCAAAGCAACCGGCGTGCCTTGTCGAGGTTCACGTTGTCCGGCCAACTGTTGAGGGGCGCAAAGCGTTGCGTCCCGCTTCCGGCGCCGCCGCGGCCATCGCCCAGGCGGTATGTACCGGCGCTGTGCCACGCCATCCGGATGAAGAGCGGCCCATAGTGGCCATAATCGGCCGGCCACCAGTCCTGCGAGTCGGTCATCAATGCATATAGGTCTTTCTTCACTGCTTCCAGGTCGAGGCTCTTGAACTCTTCAGCGTAGTTGAAAGACTCGCCCATTGGATTGGAAAGCAAAGAATGCTGGTGCAAAATCGCAAGGTTCAACTGGTTCGGCCACCAGTCCCGGTTTGACGTCCCACCGCCGGCAATGGCTTTTCTGGTCATACCTGTTACTGGGCACTTGCTGTCTTCACTCATAAAGTATTCTCCCTTCAATCGTTGTTATTTCGCTATTCCACATGAAACTCATTTGACAGTGTTCACAGCAACATCTAAATCTCGCTGAAGTCAATTTTGTTACTAAGTCAGAAAGTGCTCCCCTGTATGCGGGAGCTCCCGGGCATCAACCTCCATTCTTCTCCCGGCCGAGACATTGGGGGCACACGCCACGAAAAAGAACATCCTTTTCGTGGATCTTAAAGCCGTCCAATCCTTCGGTGCCGATATCTTCAATGTTGACCGGGAAATCAACAATCTTCCCGCAGGATTCGCATTTGAAATGGCCGTGTTTGGTCAAAATCACGTCGTATCTCATCTCATTTTCCTCGATATTGACAACCTTCGCCAAACCACGGTCCACTAAGAGCTTCAAAGTGTTGTATACCGTCGTCTTGGACAAAGAAGGGATTTCCCGGACCAAATGAAGATAGATATCTTCTGCGGTCGGATGGTTCTGTTGCACCACCAGAAATTCAAGCACTTTGACTCTCGGATAGGTCGGACGTATATTGTTACACTGTAGGTAGTTAGCTAACCCTTGCGACGAATTGTCCATACACCCCACCCTCTTATATTAACAGCCATAGAATATTATAATTATTACAAATTTATGATTATTACAAATTTATTATAATTGTAGTTATTTTGTTTTGTCAATTAACCATTAGGTTTGCCGCTGAATTGCCGGTCGAATTAAAATGCCTCTTTACCGATGCGCCCTAAAGCAACACATTAAAGGCACCGTACTTCGGTGCCTTTGCCTTACCATCTGGTTTAGAAACATGGGGACAGGGATTCTGTTTTAAACTTTCCAAACCCGCGTTGGCGATAGTCTCGTTATTTGCGCTATATGGCGGCTATTGACACCATCAGCGCCTTTCATTGCTCGCAATATGTGGTCTTGTTTTTCCCTCATTTCATTACAAATTTCTATTACATCTATGCCAAATTGATGTCTGACCATTTGTCGAAGATACTCACATTTCTTTTGTATTTCCAGGCAGACATCGCTGTTCGTTTCTCGTAAGAATTGTACAAACCGCCCAATCGCTTCATCAGGGTTGTCCGAGAACAGGTTTAAGGCATATTCTTTATCAACAAGTTGCTCTCCCTTTGTATATTCACTATAGCTACTCCATCTATAAGCTGCTACATCGCTTGCGATTTTTGCCTTTACCGGATTCTGGTGGATATATAGCAGAACTGTTAAGAAATTCACCTCTTCTATATCGAAACAACATCCCTGTCCCCGTGTTTCAGGGTACATTACTCATACCCTACTTTGTCGTGCCGCTATCTTCGCCCTTCAGAATATTAATTAGCTTCATTGCAGCTCGCGATAATTTCTTCTCCTTGTGATATACGACCCAGACACTAAACTCCGGGCGGGGAACATTCGTAAACTCAATTAATGAGCCGTCTGCAAGCAGTTTTTTGACCATATTTAGCGGCAAGGCGCCGCATCCCAATCCCTGCAAAATGGAGTTTTTCATCGCTTCCGCATCGTTGTAGACGATGGATGGTTCATTTTTTTTGCGTCCAAGCGTTTTTTCATATAACGTGCGAAACAATCCCCCTACTTTATAGCCCAACAGAGGATAGTCCAAGATGTCCGTGCTGTGCTTGAATTTTTCAGCCACTTTCGGATGTACGACCCAGACCAATTGCTCTTTGAACACTTCAAATCCAGTGAGGTAATCCAAAGACAGTTCTTTTTGAATAATTCCCAAATCAAAACGATTTTCCGCAATGCCTTTTGGAACGGTGGCTGCATGAGAGCACATTTCCATGGTAACTGAGCATTGGGGCACTTGTTGTTGAAACGTCTGGAGATAGGGCGCTAAAATATAATTGACCGTTGTTGTCGAAATGCCAATTTTAATATTCCCAGGATGAGCGCTTAATGCCTTTTGAGCCTCATCGTAGGTCGTCAATAGCTTTTCCGCGTAATCAATCAATTCCCGTCCGGCATCAGTAATGAACAGTTTTTTCCCGACACGGTCAAATAGCATAACGCCAAAATCTTGCTCTAAAGCGCGTATCTGCCCCGTAACCGTTGGTTGGGTGAAGTTCAATTGTTCTGCCGCCTGGGTCATGTTACCAAGCTTTGCGACCATTAAAAAAGTTTGGAAAAGCTGAATGTCCATATTTCACCTCTTTGTCCCATTAGAATGTCAGTTTTGCCACGCTTATGATTAACGTAGTAAACCCTTCTAATTCCATCTGCCTTCTCCTGCTGGGCACTGTGAACCTGCTTGCTAAGAAAACCTTATTGATGCAATAACCATTG
>DLGF01000013.1 GCA_002482545.1 Sporomusaceae bacterium UBA7701 | reverse complement strand
CGCCGAACCCGACGGCGCCGGCGCACCGCCGGCCGCGGAAACGCAGCCGCCCGCCCCGGCATCCAGCCCGGACGCGGACCCTGCGGTTGCCGCCGCAGGCCGGCCGCCGGAGGGCCAGACCGGCGAATTCAGCTTCGCGCCGGTCACCGTCGAGGCGCCCCGGCCTGTGTGGGAGAAGGATCTTTCGCCCGGCCAGGTCTCGGTCATCTACCCGCAGGAATACAAGGGCGAGCAAAAAAGCCTGCCCGACCTCCTGGAGCGCGTCCCCGGCATGTTCGTGCAGCGGGTCAGCGGCGTCGGCCACTACACCGTGGCCCGCCTGCGGGCCAGCACGGCCGCCGAGGTCAGCGTATACGTGGACGGCGTGCTGATGAACCTCAATGGCGACGCGGCGGTCAACCTTTCCACCATCCCGGTGGAAAACATCGAGCGCATCGAAGTGTACCGCGGCTATATCCCGGCCCGCTTTTCCGGCTCGCCTTTGGGCGGGGTCATCAACATCGTAACCAAAAAGCCCGGCAAGCCCGGCTGGTATATCAAGGAAGGCTTTCGATCCTACGGCGGCTACCAGGGCAGCTACGAATACACCACTCCGCTGGGCAGCGGCACCCTGATGGCCGCCTACAACCGGGACATCTGGCAAGGCGATTTTCCCTTCAAGGCGGCCAGAAGCACCCTGGACGGCGGTTCGCCGGTCATCACCCTCGATAAATTGGGCAACGACTACCAAAACAGCGATGCCTTGCTCAAATGGCAGGACGGCCACTGGATGGCGAAATTCTCCTGGAAAAAGAATTTTGAACATCTGCCCTATAATTTCGGCTATTATGCCTGGTCCGACGCCTATTTTGACGCCTATAGGCAAAACCGCTCCAAGCAGCTCGAGGTCGAACAGACGGAATTCCAGCTGGGCCGGCGCGACACGGCGGGCAACCTGGACTGGGGCTGGCGGCTGAACTATCTGGACTCCAAGAAAAACTACGCCTGGCCGTATTATCTGAGACATTCCATCCCCCCCTACATGAACAAGGCGCCCGGCGACCTCTGGAGCAGCTATCATTCCCGCAAATGGGGCGGCAACCTCAACGCCGCCATGAAGATGGGCGGCAGCCACCTGGTGGAATTCAACGCCGACTTCAGCCACGAGACCATGGACGCCACCGGCAGCGACTGGGACAGCTGGAACAACACCGCCTACGCGGTGTCCCAGGGCCGGATCTATCTGCACGACTACGGTATCGACGAGTTCCACCTGTCGCTGCAGGACACCATGCTCCTCACCCGCGCAGGGGACCTCAAGCTGACCCCGGTCCTGCGCGCCGACAAGGTGGATATGGAGACCATGAGCGAGAGCGACAAGCAATGGCAGTATTCCGGCGGCGTCGGCCTGCGCAAGGACTTCGGCGAGAAGTGGACGGTCAAGACTACCTGGGGCACCTACAACCGCCACCCCAACTTCTACGAAATTTTCGGCGACGGAGCGACCATCCGTCCGAACACCGGCCTGATGAACGCCTGGGATCTGGCCGGGAACGGCACCTGGGAAAGCGGCACCCAGTTCGATTTCGGCGTCGACTGGAAAGGGAAGATGGCCGGTGCGGACACCGGCGTCACACTCACCTGGTTCCAGCGCGACAGCAGGAATCAATTGGTGCTGTCGGTGCCGCCCATGCAGGGCGCCACGGCCTCCTATCTGGCGCTGGACGCCACCAAGGCCCACGGCGTCGAGCTGAGCGCCAACCTGAACTGGCAGCGCGTCAACCTGAACCTGAGCGGTACCTGGACCAAGACTGAATACACCGGCTCCGGCATAGTAGCCGAAAGAGGGGCGTCGCTGCCCTACCTGCCGGAATGGGTGCTGAGCGCGCGGCTCGACTACACCCTGCCGGGCGACCGGCTCAATATCTTCACCGAATACTACTACACCAGCAAGCAGTATATCGATTACTCGACCGCCGACGGCCGCGGCTGGGCGCTGAGCCCGCTCGGCACAATCAACCTGGGGCTGAATTACAAGCTCGGCAAGGAAACCAAGCTGAGCCTGGGCGTCAACGACGTCTTCAACAAGGGCTACGCCCAGACGGTCCGCGGCGGGCGGTTCTATCCGTTTTATCCGCTGCCCGGCCGCGTGTACTACACCACCCTGGAATACCGCCTGTAAGCGGGCGGCCTGCCGTGAAAGGAGGTGATGCCATGGCGATGCGCCCCGGATAGAGCAGGCTGAAGGAGGTGGCCATTTTTGACCGAATCGCCGCAGGGCTAGCTGATTCGCCGGCTCCGGCAAAAGTTGGGAAAACTTTAAAAAGTGATGGGAGGAATTACGAATGACAACCAGCAATACAAAAATGGGCTATGGTGTTGTCAATACGGGTTATTCGCAAGGCGCGGTCGGTGAAATTATCGACAACGGCACGCCGACCATCAACAAGGAGGTCGTCACCCAGGTCGGTTCGGATAATTTGAGCGGCGACCCGCGCGTACTGGCCTTCCGGGATGCGGCGAATGCCGAACGGGCGCTGGTGGTCAGCTACAAGTACGACCCTTCGACCTGGCAACCCGGGGACCCGGAATTCCTCATCTGCAACCCGGCGCAGAAAACAGCCGGCAAATGGAATGCCGTCAAAACCTTGAGCCACAGCGACTGGTCGCAGCTCTCCAACCCCTACGGCATCGCCACCATCGGCAGCAACATGTTCGTAGCCGACTACGACAACGCCTGCATCGCCAAAATCGACATGAGCGGCAACGCTTATACCCAGTCGTCGGCCCTGTTCTATCCATTCCCCGCGATAACGGGCTACCAGTCTCACTGCGCCAGCATCGGGCTTCTGGAAAGCGACGACGCTGCTTTCCTCGTGGCGCTGTTCAATCATGCGACCGCGGATTATTCGGCCTATCTGTCGTCGACGCTGGTGCTCATTGATCCGGACGATGCGTCGTCCGCCGTTTATTTCGGCCCCCACGGCTCGACGACCACCGGCACCTTGGGACAGAATGCCGTTAGCATGACGGTGACCGGGAATTACGCTTATGTTTCCAGCTATGGCGGCATGCAGCAGGGCGGCGGCAATCCCAACTCCAAGCTGCAGGTTGTGCGGATTTTGTTGTCGCCGTCGGTTTCTTTCAGCATTATCAACACCTTCAGTTCTTCCTCGACCAACCTGGGCGACTTTGTCGGCACGGCTATCTCCGGCTCGGCGGCCTATGTCTTGCGCGCCAACTATACACCGACTTGGCAGCAGTACCGTTATCAGGTTTATCCGACCACCACATCCAACCTGCAGACGGGAACAGCCCTGCCTGCCGCGCGCTATTACGGCGATGAACCGCCGGCAGCCGGTTCCGGCTATCCCGGCGTCACCTGGATGGTGGCGGCGGAAAGCAGCCGCGTTTGGTTCGTTTGCGGCGACACCGTCAAGGGCATTGACACCGCCAACGCGACAGACAATGTGTACGACTTCAATAAAGGGCTTGCCGACCTGGGCAACAGCCCCAAGAACGGCCACCTGAACACCGCCGCCATTGTGCAGCACGGCGTCTCCAACACCGCCGTCCAGCACCCGGCCTTCGCCTCGCGCACCCAGGCCGCGCTCAAGCTGCGCAAAGCCCTGCTGGAAGAGCGGGAGAAAAAAGCGGAAAAATAAAGCCGGCTAAGGAGTCCGCCAATACGGATTTCGAGCGGCAGCTGAGACTGCAAAGCCTTTTCGCGCACCCCGCCCGGGATGCGCGAAAAGGCTTTAAAAATAAGGGCGCCCGTGACAAAAAGGAAGGGCGGGAAATCACCGCAGCATCGGGAGGGGATAAAAATGGGTCTGATTGACTGGTTCATCAATTTGTTTGTGAAAGAAGCCAAGCATTACGTGTATACGCCGGTGGCGTCCGACGTGGAAAAGATTGTGTTTCAGGAGGGCCGGCATTATTTTCGTCTGCGCCTGGCCGAAATGTTCTTAAAAGACGACCGGAAACTTTTCCGCAAGTACGTGCCGGTGGTTTCCTCGGTCGTCAGCCTGCAATTCGGCTCCAATGCCGCCCAGGAGTTGCCTTCTGTGGCCGGCCCGCTGGCGCTGAAGCTAAATGAAAGCTCGCTGGGACACGGCGTGGAACTTAACTACTCGCTGACCAACCTGGTGCCCTATCGCGGCGGCAATGTAGCGATCAGCGCCGCCTTGCTGGCCTGCGTCAACAAAGACTATTTCCAGCCGTTCATAAGTCTCGCCAATAGTATTGCCGGCTTGCTGACCATCGGCCAATTGTCCGCCACCCTCAAGGTGGTCGACGGCGTGGTCGGCGCTTTGCAGGACCTCCTGGACGGCGGCGATAAGGAGATCCGTCTGGTCTATCACAATGAATACGCCGGCTCGGACAATCTGGGCGGCGTATCGCTGACCAGCGGCTATTTCGCCGTCATTGGCGCCGATGCCGGCAAGTTCAGCCCGGACAACCTGCTGGTAAAAAACTCGCAGCTCTACAGTGGCGCCGACCCGGCGTCGGCCAAACCGCTTACCGGCTACGACTACATGCTGTTCAGCGTGGAAGCGGCGCTCTACCGGGACGATTTCCGCTACTTTGCCGAATACAACGATTTACTGTATGCGGCGATCGAAAAGGGCATGACCGACAGGGCCGAGGGCGACGCCGTCATCCGGACGGCTATGCTGGCCGTGTTCAAATCCGCCGATCTGACGTACGTCGATAAAACGCGGGTCGCGGCGGCGCTCAAAGCGGAGTATGAAGAACGGATCGCCTTCCAGGGCCAACCGGGCACTCCGGACACCGGCGGCACGAAGTGGCTGGAGGACAGGATGCTGGCCCTGGAGCCGGAACCGATAGCGGAAAGGATTTCTTTTCTTTTGGAAAATGGGCAGTTGACTGATGCGGTGATCGCCGATACACTTTTGGCGATGGTCGTGAACGGCGAAATAGGCTGAACGGCATTGGAATATCGTCAGGCGGTCGGGCGAGAGCAGCGGGACCGGTTCGCCGATGTTGAATAGAATGGCGGGCAATGTCTCAAACTATAAGCAGGCTGTTTCGGCAGCCGCCTTCCGGGAACTCATCCCGAGCACCCGGGGGCTTATGCTTGCCGGACTGCCGCATTGACAGCATCAGACGGAATTGATAAGATAAGGGTGAGTAACAGAATAGCGTTGGAATAGGTGCCCGTCAGGGCTTAATAGGGAAGATTGGTGAAAAGCCAACACGGTCCCGCCACTGTAATGAGGAGCGAACCCGAGTGTTGCCACTGGGACAGTAGTCTTGGGAAGGTTTGGGCGAGCGATGATTCTGAGTCAGGAGAACTGCCTATTCAACAATCACCGTTTGACCTGCGAACGACAGGGAGGGGATTATGGCGAACCTCTGCTTAGTATTGGTTTTTAATCTGGTACTAGAAGGCCCTGTTTGCTATATGCGCCCTCCCGGAAGATCCGGGGGGGTTTTTAATTCTCAATCGGGATTATTGGCCATGCACGATCGAGGTGGAGACTGACTTCGTATACGCTTACCTATAACGGGGACGGCGGGGGGAAAGTTCAAACCCTCAATATATATATAAATGTGAGGAGGCGTTTGGATGTTAATGCAGCGGAACCTGGAACCAGTCGAAGAGAGGGACAAAACATATGCCGTGTCCGTTTCGGCTTTACTGAAACGCGAGGCGTTCACTCCCCTTTCCCGGCGGATTGCGCCGGGTCAAAGCGAACTTTCCGCCGGACTGGATACCTTGAAGGGCTTGTTGGGGGCCGCCGATTTCGACCGCTACATTGAGAGCCTGATCTCTTTGCGCCTGCAGGATCAGGCTTTATGGTTGATTACCGATCGAGCCATGCACCGTTCGATTCTGGAACGCAGATTCATTCCGCAGCTCAAAACCGCCTTTGGCGTATCCCGTGTACGCATAATCAGCCAGTCCTGACAAGAAAGAGGGGAATTCGCGCAATGCCGACAACCAGCGATAAGCAAACGGCGCCGGCGGATTTGCCGGCCGTGACCTTTGAAGAATTTTCAGCCCCCACCTATGAGCAATGGAAGGAAGAGGCCATTGTCGCGCTAAAGGGCGGGGTTTTTGAGAAAAAAATGTTTACCAAAACCTATGAGGGAATACAATTGGAGCCCCTTTACACGATGGAACATACGGCAGCGCTGGCTCATTCCCGTTCGTATCCCGGCATGGGAAGTTATCTGCGGGGGACGAAAGCGAGCGGCTATATAGCGGATTCATGGGATATTTCCCAGGTCTGCGATGCGCCGGAAGCAAGAAAATGCAACGAATTAATCAGGCAGGAGCTGGAAAAGGGGAGCACCGCCATCCATGTGGCGCTGGATACGGCGACGCGCGAGGGGCGGGACGCCGACGGCGCCGACGCGGGGCAGGTCGGCGATCAAGGCGTGTCGTTGTCCACCCTGCAGGATCTTTATCATTTGTTTTGGGATGTCGATATGGATAAGCACGACCTGCAGCTCTACGCCGGGGCTTCCAGCGCCCTCCTGCTCGGCATGATCTGCGCGCTGCGCCAAAGCAACGGGCAGCCCTGCCGGACCCTGCGGGGCTGCATTGGCGCGGACCCGGTCGGCGCCCTGGCCGGCAGCGGCACGCTGACAGGCCCGCTGGACGAGCTGTACGATGAAATGGCGCATGCCGCCGCTTGGACCGCGATCAACGCACCCGCGATGAAGACCATCCTGATTCACGGAGATGTGTACCATAACGGCGGGGCCAACGCCGTACAGGAATTGGCCTATGTCATGGCCACCGGGATTGCCTATATCAAAGCTCTGCAGCTCCGCGGACTGGACATTGACAGGATCGCCGGACAAATCCGGTTCAGTTTTTCCCTGGGCGCCAATTTTTTCATGGAAATTGCCAAGCTTCGCGCCGCCCGGATGCTATGGGCGCAAATCGTCGAAGCGTTCGGCGGCGGCCGGGAAGCGCAAAAAATCGATATTCATGCCCGCACATCTTATTTTACCCGGACGGAATACGACCCGTACGTCAACCTGCTGCGGTCGACTTCCCAGGCATTTTCGGGCATTGTCGGCGGCGCCGGCAGCCTGAATGTAAGCTGCTTCGATGAAGCCATCCGCTCCGGCGACGAATTTGCCCGGCGTGTTGCCCGCAATACGCAGATCATGCTGAAAAACGAATTCGGCTTGCGGGAGCCGGTGGATCCGGCCGGCGGCTCCTGGTATATCGAGACCATAACGCAGCAGGTCGCGGAAAAGGCTTGGCAGCTGCTGCAGGAAATCGAAGAGCAAGGAGGCATGGCGGCGGCCCTCGCCGGCGGGACGGTGCAGGAGGCCGTGGGGAACGTGCTGCAGCAGCGGTTCAAAAAGCTGGCGGTTCGCTCCGATGTTGCCGTGGGCACCAATATGTATCCGAACATGACGGAGCAGCCCTTGACAGCATCCCGGCATCCCGGCGAACCCATCCAGGCCCTTCGGGCCGCGGAAATCGAAGAGTATCGCCGCGATATCGACGAGCAATACCGCCGAGAACGTATCGCCCGCCTGCCTGACGCGGCCGGCGGCCAGGCCGGAGACCTGATGGACGCCGTTATTCAGGCTTTTCAGGCCGGCGCGACTTTGGGGGACATTCGCCGGGCGCTGAACGACGAGGAAGAAGCCGCTATTTCCGTACGTCCGATTGCCGCGCGCCGCTGGACGGAGCAATACGAAGCATTGCGCGGCCGCACCGAGGCGTATAGGGCCAAAACCGGCAAAAATCTGCAGGTGTTCCTCGCCAATATGGGCAAGATACCGCAGCATAAAGCACGGGCCGACTTTACCACCGGTTTTATGGAGGTTGCCGGATTTGCCGTCCTTAAGAATGACGGCTTTGCCACGGTGGAGGAGGCTGCGCAAGAGGCCGCCCGGTCCGGCGCCGATGCCGCGGTGATTTGCTCCACCGACGCCACCTATCCGGAGCTGGTGCCGCCGCTCGCCAAACTGATCAAGGAGCAATGCCCCGGCATGAGGCTGCTGGTGGCTGGAGCGCCGGCGCCCGAGTTTGAAGGGGTTTACCGCGAAGCGGGCGTCGACGATTTCATCCATATCCGGGCGAACTGCTATCAAATTCTGGCTGACTTGCAGCAAGGGAAGGGGATGCTGTGATGTATCAAAACCCGGACTTTACCAAAATTCCTTTTCGCGATCCCTCGCCCTCTTCGCCGGAGGAATGGCGCCGGCAACTGGAGCAGGAGACCGGAAGGCCCTTTGAGGATATCTTTGCCCGCACCATGGAACAGATTGACGTCAAGCCTTTATATACGGAAGAGGACTATCAGAAGGTCAATCATCTGGAATATATGGCCGGGCTGCCGCCGTTCTTGCGGGGGCCCTATCCCACGATGTACGTCACCAGGCCCTGGACTGTGCGGCAATATGCAGGTTTTTCGACGGCGGAGGAGAGCAATGCCTTTTACCGCCGGAATCTGGCGGCCGGCCAGAAAGGGCTGTCCATCGCCTTCGACCTGGCGACCCACCGCGGCTATGATTCCGATCATCCCCGCGTGGTGGGCGACGTGGGAAAAGCCGGCGTGGCCGTGGACTCGATCTTGGATATGGAAATTCTGTTTTCCGGAATCCCCCTGGACAGAATGTCGGTGTCGATGACGATGAACGGCGCGGTTTTGCCGGTGCTGGCGTTCTATATTCTGGCGGCCGAGGAGCAGGGCGTAAAAAAAGAGGTTTTGTCCGGCACCATCCAAAACGACATTCTGAAAGAGTTCATGGTCCGTAATACCTATATTTATCCCCCGGCTGCCTCCATGCGGATCATCGGCGATATTTTCGCCTATACCTCCCAGTATATGCCGAAGTTCAACAGCATTAGCATTTCCGGCTATCATATGCAGGAGGCCGGCGCAACGGCGGATATCGAGCTGGGCTACACGCTGGCGGACGGGCTGGAGTACATCCGGACCGGCATTCAGGCCGGCCTGACGGTGGACGCCTTTGCGCCGCGGCTGTCGTTCTTCTGGGCGATCGGCAAGAATTACTTCATGGAAGTCGCCAAGATGCGGGCCGGCCGCATGTTATGGGCCAAAATCGTCAAACAGTTTGATCCGCAAAGTGCGAAGTCCATGGCGCTGCGCACGCATTCGCAAACCTCCGGCTGGAGCTTGACGGAACAGGATCCCTTCAACAATGTGGCGCGCACCTGCATCGAGGCGCTGGCGGCGGCGCTGGGGCACACGCAGTCGCTGCACACCAACGCGCTGGATGAGGCGATCGCCCTGCCTACGGATTTTTCCGCGCGCATCGCCCGCAATACGCAATTGTATATTCAGGACGAAACCCAGGTGTGCAAAGTCATTGATCCCTGGGGCGGCTCTTATTATGTGGAAGCGCTGACGGATGAACTGATCCGCCGTTCCTGGGCGCATATCCAGGAAGTGGAGTCCCTGGGCGGCATGGCCAAGGCCATCGACACCGGGCTGCCGAAGATGCGGATCGAGGAAGCGGCGGCGCGCCGGCAGGCGCATATCGACTCCGGCAAGGAAATGATTGTCGGCGTCAACCGGTTCCGGCTGGACAAGGAAGATCCTCTGGACATTCTGGAAGTCGACAATACCGCGGTGCGCCAGGCGCAGATCCGCCGGCTGGAAAAGCTGCGGTCCGGGCGGGATGAGGAAAAGGCGACCTACTGGCTGGACGCCATCACCAAAGCGATGGAAACCGGCGAAGGGAATTTGCTGGAATTGGCGGTTGAGGCGGCCAGGGCGCGGGCCAGCCTGGGCGAGATCTCGCAGGCGGTGGAGAAGGTTTCCGGCCGGCATAAGGCGATCATTCGCTCGATTTCCGGCGTGTACAGCAGCGAATTCGCCGATGACGAATTGATCCAAGAGGTCCGCCAAATGACGGATGTCTTTGAAGAAAAAGAGGGGCGCCGGCCCCGGATTATGGTTGCCAAAATGGGGCAGGACGGGCATGACCGCGGCGCTAAAGTCATTGCCACCGCTTTTGCCGACATGGGGTTTGACGTGGATATCGGTCCGTTGTTCCAAACGCCGGAAGAGACGGCGCAGGACGCGGTGGATAACGACGTGCATGTCGTCGGTTTCAGTTCCTTGGCGGCGGGGCATAAGACGCTGCTGCCGCAGTTGGTGGAGGAATTGAAAAAGCGCGGCCGCGAAGACATTCTGGTGGTTATCGGCGGCGTAATTCCCGCCCAGGACTACGAATTTTTAAAACAGCACGGCGCTGCCGCCATCTTTGGACCAGGCACCGTTATTCCGGTAGCCGCGAAGAAGATATTGGAAACCATGCTGGAACAACTGGCCGAGGTAGGCAAATGAGTTACCGGAAGCATAAGCCGGAATGGGCGCCGGAAAACGCGGACAGCGCCTTTGCCTGCCAGGTGATGACCGGCGTGGAAGGCGGGCATGACGGGATGCCGGGCGGCGGCAGCGCGGAGCCCGCGCCGCCGCCGGCAAGGCGGCGCAACCTGTCGGTGGATGAATATGTGGAAGGCGTGCTGGCGGGAAACCGGATGATCTTGTCCCGGGCCATCACATTGGTGGAAAGCAACGCCGCCCCGCATATGGAAAAAGCGCAGCAGGTTTTGAAGGAGTTGCTGCCGTATACCGGAAAGGCGCTGCGGGTCGGCATCACCGGCGTGCCCGGCGCCGGCAAGAGCACCTTCATCGAGGCGCTGGGGACCCGGCTGTGCCAGGACGGGCATAAAGTCGCCGTTTTGGCGGTCGATCCCAGCAGCAGCGTCACCAAAGGCAGTATTTTGGGAGACAAGACGCGGATGGAAACCCTGTCCCGGCAGCCGCGGGCGTTTATCCGCCCGTCGCCGGCCGGCGGCACGCTGGGCGGCGTTGCGCGGAAAAGCCGGGAAACGCTGCTGTTGTGCGAAGCGGCCGGATATGATGTAATCCTGGTGGAAACCGTCGGCGTCGGGCAAAGCGAGACCACGGTCCGCTCGATGGTGGACTTCTTCCTGCTGATGGTCCTGACCGGGGCGGGGGATGAACTGCAGGGCATGAAAAAAGGGGTTATGGAGCTGGCGGACGCCATCCTGATCAATAAGGCCGACGGCGACAACGCACAGCGGGCCATGGTCGCGAAAGAGGATTATGAGCGCATGCTGCATTATCTGCGCCCCGCTACGGAGGGCTGGCAGACCCACGCCTATACCTGCTCGGCGGCTAGCGGCGCGGGCATTGACTCGTTTTGGAATACTGTTAAAGCTTTCCAGGCCAATACGGAGCAGTCGGGAATCTTTATGCAGCGGCGCCGGCAGCAAACCTTGTCCTGGGTGTACAGTATGGTTGATGAACATTTGCATAGCTTGTTTTTTCAGAATCAGAACGTGATGGCCTGCCGCGAAGCAGTGGAACGCGAGGTTGTCCAGGGGAAAATTTCGGCCACTATGGCCGTGCAGCAGCTTATCCAGGCCTTTGCCCGGACTAAGGGATAAACCGGATTTTGACGGGAGATAGGGTTAGAACGATATTGAGGAGTTTACTAACATGGAGAAAATAGCAAAAAGAGCTTTTTTGATGGTGGGCATAGGCACAGCCTATCAGGAGGCCCGCCAGTTGGTCGCCACCGACAGCGGCGACCAACTCCAGTCGGCGTTGCCCGATTATGAAGTGCGCCGGGCTTTCACCTCCCGGGCCTTGATCGAAAAGCTGGCGGAAAATGACGGGATTCAGGTCGATGACGAGCGACAGGCTCTGAAGCGCCTGCAGGAAGAAGGGTTTAGCGAGGTCGTCGTGCAGCCCTTCCAAGTCGTAGCCGGGGAAGAGTACGAGAGAGTCAGAAATGCTGTCCGGGGCTATGTTGAACAAAAGGGATTCAGCAAGACGGAAATCCTTCCCTGTGTGACCGTGTGGGTCAAGCAGCCATCCCCTGCAGTGAATTAGGGACCGGCGGCGCTTTACAGAACAGGGGCCGGGGCTGCGTTCGAAAAAATACAGTCGCTTGACAAGAAGGAAAAGAACTGCCGACAAACAAATCATTTATTAGCGTCATTGAAAAAGGAATAATCAATCACTGGCTTGGTATTCGGATGACAGCAAAGCCAATGGAGTAAGGAACGCATGATGGACGATTTGAAGGGGCAAGTGGCCCTCATAACAGGCGGCACTTCAGGGATTGGGCTGGCCACTGCCGAGCTGTTTTTGCGGCAGGGCGCCAAAGTAGCCATTAATGGCCGGGATGGCGACAAGGGATTAACGGCAAAGAAAAAACTGAAAGCAATAAGCCGGGATGTCCTTTTCCTTCAGGGGGACGTTGCAGGCCACGACGAGTGCCGGCGTATTGTAGGGGACACAGTCGAGCATTATGGCAAACTGGAGGTTGTGGTCAATTCCGCAGGGGTCTATTGGGAAAAAGCCGTTAGCGATATGTCCGAGGCGGATTTCCGCAGGATGATGGACACCCATGTCGCAGGACCTTACTGGATATCCAAGCATGCTCTGCCCGAACTGCGCAGGGCGGGAAACGGGGCGATAGTCAATATAGCCTCCGACGCGGGGCTGAGGGGAAATCTGCTGTGCACCGCCTACTGCGCCGCCAAGGGAGCGGTTATCTCCTTTACCAAAGCTCTGGCCTTGGAGCTGGCCCCTTACAATATTCGCGTCAATTGCGTATGTCCCGGCGATGTGGCGACCCCCATGCTGGAGCAGCAACTGGCGGAAGCCGGGGATTCACGGCAAGGCATGGAGGAAATGCGCAACCTTTATCCGTTGGGGCGGATCGGCACGCCGGAAGAAGTGGCGCGGGTAATCGGCTTTCTTGCTTCTCCTGCGGCGGCCTTTGTTACCGGAGCCATATGGACGGTGGACGGCGGACTGACTGCGCGCTGACCGTAAAGCCGGTCTGTGGAATTCTTCTGCGTCAAAGACGGTATTATTGGGCAGCTTCTGGTTATACTTTACAACAAGTCAAACCGGAGGTGCTTTTTTCATGTGTAAAGACTGCGGGTGCTCCGCCGAAAAAAATTCCCAGGTTAAGCTTTACGTGCAGGGCTATGACCATGGCAATGTGAAAGATATCGAACGGAGCCTTTTGGGATTGCCGGGGGTGTATCATGTCCATATTCACGCCCACGACGGGCAGACGACCATTGATTATAATCCGGTGGTGACCCCTCTGGCCGAAATTACCGCCGTCCTGACGGGCCGAGGCTTGCGGGCCGTCGTCTGAATGCGGTTCGCAGCATAGTAAGACAATTTCCCGATGTTCTGCCACACTCGCAAGGCTTGGCTGGAAATGCCTTCCGGCAGGTAGCGGAGGAGTATTGACACCGTATTGGTTTAGATGCTAAACTAATGGCGTGAAAAATAAAGAGATATATCGAGACGACAATAAAGACAGCAGGGTAAGCCTGAGTATCGGCCGATTCATTATGCAGCTCAGGCGGCTGGAACGTTCTCCCCGCAGTTTCGGAGCGGCCGGTCCTCTGACTCCCGGCGAAATTCACACCATTGCCGCCATAGGCTGCAAAGAGGGCATTCTTATGGGTGAATTGGCCGCCCGTTTGGGGGTGACGAAGGGAGCGGCCACGCAAATGGCGAGCCGCCTGGAAGTCAAGGGTTTTGTCCGCCGCGCGCCCGACCCCGCTGACGCCCGGGCAACGGTGATTTCTCTGACGCAAACCGGCCTGCTTGCTTATCAGGCTCATGAGGAGCTGCATCGAAGGTTCTGTCAGAAGATCAGCGCTTGTTTATCTTCGCACGAAAGCGAAATCTTTGTAGATTGCCTTGATAAATTGTGCGAGGCTCTGGAAGAATAATTTTTTGCCTGTTTAGTTTAGCATATAAACTATAGTTGCAAAGGGAGGAAGCAAAATGGCGATTAGCGCAACGATATTATGTGAGAACACGGTGTTCAGCAACATAGGGGCCATCGCCGAGCACGGGTGGTCGGTCCTTCTGGAAACCGGGCACGGCAATTTCCTGTTTGATACCGGTCAAGGAAAGGCTTTGCTGAACAACGCCCGCTATTTCAAAAAGGATCTTTCCATACTAAACGGCATTGTTTTGAGCCATAACCACATCGATCATACCGGGGGCTTGCTGGATGCCGTCCAGATGGCGGCGAAAAAGCCGGTAACCGTGTATGCCCACCCCAATCTCTTCATCCCGGCCTATCTTATCCGCGGAGGAACAACCAAATTCATCGGCGTTCCTTTTTCGCGCGCCGAGCTGGAAGCCCACGGCGCCTCTTTCAGCTTCAACACGGAGTTTACGGAACTTGCCCCGGATATTTATCTGACGGGGGAAGTACCCCGCCTGACCGGCTTTGAGCAAGGCGACGACGATATCGTTCGGAAGGCGGCGGAAGGTTATATGAAGGATCCGGTTATCGACGATCAATCCATCATCATCAGGGGCCGGCAAGGGCTTTTTATCATCCTTGGCTGCTCGCACGCCGGCATTATCAATATTCTTTCCCATGCCCGCAAAAAGACCGGCGAGGAGCGGATCCACACGGTTATTGGGGGAACCCATCTTTGGTCCGTGAGCGAAGAACAAAAGGAAAAAACGATCCAAGCGTTGAAGCGGATGGGGATCGAGCGCCTCGGCGTCTCGCACTGCACCGGCTTTGAAATCAGCAGGCGCCTGATCGGCGAATTCGGGCAAAGGTTTTTTTACTGCAACGTCGGAACGGTTGTCGAAGACTAATATTTTTATAACCTGTTCATCACTGGCGTAAAAATGGCCTTGCTATCCTATCCTAGCCGGGATAGGAGCGAAGTCCGGCGTGGATCGTCCCCGAATGTCGCCTCGACTTACCCGGAATACAGAGTCTAGATAGCTAGGTAACGAAAGTACACATAGACAGTTGCTATCATTACCGACAGAATCATCAAAGGGAACCCTATGGCCAAAAAACGCATGAAAGAAATAGGGTGGCCTTCTTGCGCGGCTAATCCCGCTACAATGAGGTTTGCACTGGCGCCAACCAGGCTTCCGTTGCCGCCGAAACAGGCCCCCAAAGCCAAGCTCCACCACAAGGGCTCCAAGTTTGCAATTCCCATTGTCCCCATATCCTGAATCATCGGAATCATGGTAGCGACAAACGGAATATTGTCTACGAACGCAGAGGCCATGGCGCTAAGCCATAATATCAGAATTGCCGTTACTTTAACATCTCCACCGGTAAATTCGATGGATGACCTGGCCAGGCTTGAAATAACGCCTGTCTCTACCAGTCCGGACACCACTGCAAAAAGACCTACGAAAAAAAAGATGGTCGACCATTCTACCCGCCCCAAGGCATGCTCAAGGTCATGATCACTTTTGCTTGTAAGAAATAACAGCAAAAAGGCTCCGCCAAGCGCTACCGTAGCCGATTCCAGGTGAACAAGCTGATGGAGAAAGAAGCCTGCAATGGTCAGGCTCAAAACGATTAAGCACTTCTTTAGCAGGACGGGGTCTTTTAGTTCTTTCCTTTCGTCCAGACTCATTATTTTTGCTTTCAGTGCTTCGGTTGTCTTTAGCTGCCTGCGGAAAACGAAATAAAGTATTGACAGCGTTGCCGCCAGCGCAACTGCCGAAATAAACGCAAGGTTATCAATAAATGCCATGAAGGAAAGCTCCTTTACCGCACTGCCAATCATAATGTTGGGAGGGTCGCCGATAAGCGTAGCAGTACCGCCAATATTGGAAGTGATTATCTGGACGAGGAGATATGGTTCGGGGTTGACCCTCAACTGTTGTGTAATACTAAAGGTAACAGGGACCATTAACAGTACGGTTGTCACATTATCAAGGAAGGCGGAAAATATAGCGGTAATGGCGCCCAGCAAAAGGAGGATCCTGACAGGTTCTCCTTTTGCTCTTTTTGCGGCTGTAATTGCCACATACTTGAATAGCCCGGTTTCGCCGGTTATCGCAACGATAACCATCATTCCTGCGAGCAGGCCCAAGGTGTTGAAGTCGATATGGCGCAGTGCTGTCTCTTGGTTTACAACACCAAGGGCGATCATAGCTATGCCCCCAATCATCGCCACGATAGTACGGTGAATCTTTTCGGAAATGATCAGGGCATAGGTTACTAAGAATATACCGATTGCCAAAATTGCTTGTTTTTCCATAGCATCGCCTCCGTCAATATCTTCCCCCAAAAGACGAAAAGGAACCTGTTGTGAACAGGCTCCTCCAGAATTCCGCGGGGAATATTTACTTTTATAGGAAGACTATACCACAACTATTAAGAGGCGGCAATAGGAATGAGGGCAGGCCATTGATCAATGGAGGCATACTTGATTTAAAAAAGTCAAAGAATAGCTTTGTTGCATAACTCGGCAAGCGGGATGGAGTGCATGGCAGGCGTCTATGGCATTGCGTCCTTGCGGTCAGCGGCGCACCATGTTCTTTCGCCAGCGCAACGCACCTTCGATGACAGTGAGGTTCTTCTTTTTTATTATGCGGAATACCCCAGACTTTTTTAGAACTGCAAAGGTGAAAACCGCGCGGACGCAATTTTGGGCCATTTGGGCGGCGGCTTTTCTGTCGCGCGATTACTTATTTGCTTGATAGTTCTTCTCATTAGCCGTGTCTGATAGTATGATAAAGCTATGGATGCGTCACTTGCGAATCAGGCATAATCGACGCACATAAGTAAACATAGAGGAAGGACTAACGCAATGAAGATTATTGACGCCCACATCCACTTCCGCCAGGAACCTCACTTTGATCAGATCGCCGAAGCGGCGGGCCATAAAAATACCGACGCCCATCTGAAAGGCCAATATGCCGCGCACAATATCGTTCATGGGGTGGTCATGGGCAACCGGAGCCTGCAGTTGAGCGACCACCAGTATCCCGACTATCTCAGCTATTGCATCGGTCTGGACAGTACTTGCTTCAAAGCGGGG
Organism: Sporomusaceae bacterium UBA7701; assembly: GCA_002482545.1. GTDB lineage: Bacteria > Bacillota > Negativicutes > Sporomusales > UBA7701 > UBA7701. Next base: position 61,561 of record DLGF01000013.1, on the reverse strand, counting down.
GAGGCGGTGCAGCAAGCCTGTCTGGTGGAAAAACATCTGCAACGTAAGAATTGTGTGGGCCTTAAGCTGTATCCGGGCTACAATCACTTTTATATTTACGATCCGGCGGTCGATCCCTTTTATCAGCTGGCGATGCAGTATAAAAAACCGGTAGCCGTCCATACCGGCTTGACAGCCACCAGCAATGCCCTCTTGAAATACAGCCATCCTATGGTCTTGGACGAGGCGGCGTTCCGCTATCCCCAAGTTCAGTTTGTCATGTGCCATATCGGCAACCCCTGGCTGGTGGACGCCATCGCCGTCATGGAGAAAAATGAAAATGTGGCCGCCGACCTTTCGGGGATTTTGGAAGGCCGGATCGACAACATGGCGGATTTTTTGGAAAGAAAGCGCGGCTATGTTAACTTCCTGAAGTTGTGGCTGGAATACCTGGACAACTATGACCGCCTGCTCTACGGGACAGACTGGCCGCTGGCCAATATCGCCAATTACATCGAGTTTGTCGCCCATCTTATTCCGGAAAGGCATCACGACAAAGTGTTTTTTGACAACGCCAAGAGGATTTACGGGCTTGAACTGTAACAGATACCGGTCAATGACAGCGCGGGGATCATCCGCCGCTACGCCCGAAGCTGATGCTGGCCGGAAAAAACGCGATGCGCCCGGCGAAACCGGGCGCCATTTTCCTATTACCCTTTTTCAATCGTGATGCTGGGTTTCTTGCCGCTGCTTTTTTGCACCGGCAGGACCGTCGGATCATTGATGGTGAAAATCCGCAGAATATGAGGCGTGGCTATAAATACCGGGGTATTCCCGTCGGCATCGGAAAGCACCAAAACGCCATATTCATTGCGGTAGATCTCGCCGGAAGCCGTGATGGCGGGACCCAGGCGGATCTCGTCGACAGGGGTGCCCAAGGGCAGATAGGACTGCACCGCCGCTATCATGTCCGTGTCGCAGCCGGGGGGCAGGGGAACCGGCGGGGACAAAAAAGTGAAGGCCGGGTCGTACACCGTTCCGTCTCCCGGATAAATGGCGGTGATTTGGGCAATGGGAAGCGCCTCATAGTTGTTGTTAACGTCCAGCAGCCGCAAAATCCCCGGCCCGTTGGCGTTGGGCGATGTATAGAGATCGAGCGGCGTCCCGGAATAAGAAGCCAGGGAACTGGAAAATACTGTCCAGGTGGTGGTGGAATAGGCTGTTATCATTTGGGAAAGAATGTTGGCCAACTGGGACACGGCAAAGCAGCCCATCGTGTCCGTCGTCCCGCCGTCCGGAAGGACGATCAACGTTGCTTTCAGCGGAACCTGCGGAGCATAATAGAAAGTGGCGGTGCTGCTGTTGACCAAAGAAACCGTGACCGGAGCCGAGGCCACCCCGATGCTTCCCATTCCGCAGATCGTTCCGGTTTTGACGGGCGAGTTTCCCCTTATAAGATCCGACTGGGAGGAGGACAGGGCGAATACCGCGCCGTTCGTGGAGAGGGATGACTGAGTTGCAACCCACCAATTGATGATGTATCTTCCTGTCGTGCTGAAGGTCAGGACGCCTGTGGCGCTGTCATAGTCAACCGTTCCGTCCGAATACACGACCGTATCAAAAAGAACATTGCCGCCGGATGCGACCATTCCGGGCGACTGTAGCGCAATTTGCAGCGTTATGTCGCTCACCCTCGCTTTCCTCGGTTTTAGAAATAAACCTGCGCAGCGATACTTGTATTCCTTTTATTTTATGACTTTGAAAAGAAAAAGGTGATTTTGCCGCGTCCTGAGCGCGCAGACGCGCCCGAATACAAGTTTGGCTACATATTGCAGACTTTTCCAATTGCGCGGGAAGGTATATGATTAACATAGACAAACTAAAAACGAAGGAGTTTTGCGTTATGAATGCGGTACGGCAATTTCTGACGGATAACCCTGTCTTTTACCTGGCCACGGTCGACGGCAATATTCCCAAGGTGCGTCCTTTCGGGTTCGTCATGGATTTCGAAGGAAAACTGTATTTCTGCACCAACAACCAGAAGGACGTGTACAAGCAGCTCAAAGCAAATCCTCATTTTGAAGTAAGTACAACTTCCAAAACAGGAGAGTGGCTGCGGCTAAACGGCGAGGCCGTCTTCGACACCAACAGGCGGACCAAGCAGGCTGCCCTGGACGCCGCGCCGATGCTCGGCAAAATGTACAGCGTCGACGACGCCATCTTTGAAGTATTTTACATTAAAAATGCCGAAGCAACCTTCAACGACATGAAAGGCGCCTCCAGGACGATAAAGCTGTAGGGATCGCTTTCCGGTCCCGGCTTCGCGCCGCCGGAAGGCACAATGGAGAATATATGAGGGAGGCTGACGGATAATGGCAAAAAAAATCGGTATTCTTGTCGGGAGCCTGCGTAAAGGGGCATTTTCCCGGATGATCGCCAAGGCTTTGATGGATCTGGTCCCGGCACCTTTTGAAATGGAGGAGGTCGAGATCGGCGAACTTCCCATCTTTAATCAGGATTGGGATGATGAAGGCAATCCGCCGGCGGCGTGGACAGCTTTTCGCGAGCGGGTGAAGACTTTTGACGCGATTCTTTTCGTAACGCCGGAGTATAACCGGTCGGTCCCGCCGCTACTCAAGAATGCCGTAGATATCGGGTCGCGGCCTTATGGCCACAATGTGTGGAACAGAAAACCCGCCGCGGTGGTCAGCGTTTCGCCGGGCGGGGTGGGCGGCTTCGGGGCCAACCATCACCTGAGACAATCCCTGGTTTGCCTGAATGTCCCGGTTATGCCGCAGCCCGAGGCCTATATCGGAAATGCGGCGTCGCTCTTTGACGCCGGCGGCGCTCTTACCAGCGAGAGCACCCGCGAGTTTTTGCATAAGTTCATGGCAGCGTTTGCAATTTGGATTGAGGCCAATGCTTCCAAGAAGCCTTAAAGAAACTGCACAAAACCAATAAATAGGTGATGATTTGCCTATTCGCCAATCGGAAGCCGCTTCCGGGCAAGCGTCATCTCAGGGTGAGACCGTCAAGGGCGCTGATGCTTTTAGACGGTCTTCTTTGACCTCTCTCTGACCAGAGCAACCAATGGAAACGCCATTGCCGAACCCGGACCGGTTGGCCACTGACATTAGGCCATAAAAGCAGTCAGGAAGGCCGGCGCTTTTGAAGAGCCTGGATTTTGCGACAGGCTGGAGCTGGCTAATGGTGTGGCATTCAGTGCACACCGCAAAAATTCCCGTTTGGGGGTATCTTATGGAACTATGGCTGAAAGACCGGATCGAAGAAATTTTTAAGAACAACCCGCTGTCCTCCATGATGGATATTCGTATATCCGCCCTCGACGTTGGCGAAGTTACATTAACCATGCCGATAGCCAGCGAGATCCATACCAATGTTTATGGTTTTGTCCATGGCGGTTCCCTGTTCACTCTGGTTGATTCGGTCATGGGTATTGCCGGCTTGACTACCGGCAATCTAGTGGTCACAAGCGATATTAACATACGATTCATCACCAATTCCAAAAAAGGAATGCTTACCGCGTCAGGACGAATTATCCACAAGGGGAAGGATCATATCATTACCGAAGCTGAAATCCGGGATAAACGGGAACGCCTTCTCGTCAAAGCGCAAGGCAGCTACTTTATCCGTGGACAGATAACGGCGGCGGATTCCGCGCAACAAAATGAAGTGACAGCTTGAATCAGGGCGGAATATTCAGCGCGGGAACTGACGGCTTTGCAATGACGACTGACCGGAGCCGACAGCTTCCCGCCCTCACGGAGCCTTACAGACCGGAGAAGTAAATACGGAAATGAAGCGTATCAATCATCATAAGTCTTAAAAAGACTTATGATGATTTTTTATTGCCGCAACCGGCCGTTATAGCGAAACCGATCCAGATTTTTCTTCGACGGCATTGACAGGGGGCGCCGTGTGGCTTTAAAATTAATTTGATATTCAAATTATCAATAAATCAAATAATATTACTATCAAACAAAATGGAGGGATGTTTATGGTGGAGGAACTTACAAACGAGCTGTTTACCTTTTTCAACGGGTTTGCTTCCTGGGAGAATTCCGTAATAAAATCCAGCGACCTGACGGTCGCGGAGGCGCATGCGATAGAAGCCCTGGGACAATATGGCTCCATGAATATGAAGGGCCTGGCGGAGAAGCTTGGCGTCACGACCGGCACCACCACCGTAACCGTTGACCGGCTGGAGAAAAAGGAATATGCCCTGCGGGAGCCGGTGAAGGAGGACCGGCGGATGTTCCTGATCAACCTGACCGCAAAGGGAGAGAAAGCGTACCGGGAGCACCATGACTACCATCACTCCCTGACCGAGCAAATATTGTCGGTACTGTCCGAGGAAGAAGGGGTAACCCTTCTTGCCATGCTGAAAAAAATCAATACCGGAGCCTTCTAGGGACAAGGCTGCAGCAATTTTCGCAAAACGCAGCGGATACAGGGGGAGAGATATAGCATGCAGGGTGCTGTCACCACGGGAATAAATAGCGAAAGACCTTTCAGGGAGATCTGGGACCGGCACGGCGCCGCGATCAGCGCGGCAATTTGCGCCGTCTTGACATTAGTGGCCTGGAATCTCGGCGGGCAAGGCTTGACTTTTTTTGAAATACTTTGCTATTCGGCCGCTTATCTTATCGGCGGCTACCGCAAGGCCAGGGAAGGGCTGCAGACGCTGATCCGGGAACGCAATCTGGACGTTGATCTGCTGATGATCGTTGCCGCTGTCGGGGCCGCCAGCATCGGCTACTGGCAAGACGGGGCAATTCTGATTTTCATTTTCGCGCTAAGCGGGGCGCTCGAAGGCTACACGACGGAAAAAACCAACCATGATATCCGCTCGATTATGAAACTGCGCCCGGAAACAGCCCTGGTCTTACGGGGAACGGATGAGGTCCGGACAAAGGTGGGGGGACTCAAAAAAGGCGATCTGGTGCTGGTCAAACCAGGAGAGAGGATTTCCGCCGACGGCATGATCCGGGAGGGGGCCTCGGCAATAGACCAGGCGCCTATTACCGGCGAGTCTGTTCCTGTGGATAAGAAGGCCGGCGATGAGGTATTCGCGGGTACGATCAACGGGCACGGAGCGTTGAGGATTGAAGTGACCAAGCCGGCGGAGGCGACTTTGCTGGCGAGGATTATCAGGCTGGTTCAGGAAGCCCAGAGCGAAAAACCTCCCAGTCAGTTATTCGTCGAAAGGTTTGAGGGAATCTATGCGAAAACCGTTATTGCCGGCGCCGTTTGCCTGATCCTTTTGCCGCCCTACCTGCTCGGCTGGGCCTGGGATAAAACCATTTACCGGGCGATGATTTTTCTTGTGGTGGCTTCGCCCTGCGCGCTGGTGGCCTCCATTATGCCGGCGGTTCTGTCCGGCATCTCCAACGGCGCCCGCAAGGGGATTTTGTTCAAAGGAGGGGTCCACCTGGAGAATATCGGCGGAATCAGGGCGGTCGCCTTTGACAAGACCGGAACATTGACGGAGGGAAGGGCGAAAATTACCGATATTATGCCGTTCGCGGGGCAGAGCGAAGACGACCTGCTGCGGCTGACCGCGGCCCTGGAGACGCTGTCCGAACACCCGCTTGCGAAAGCGATTGTGCAGGCCGCCAAAGCTAAAGGCCTGGAACTGCCGGCGGCTTCCCGGCTCCAGGCCATACCCGGGGTAGGGGTCCATGGACTGGTGAATGATGAGGAATTCCGGATCGGGAATCTGGACTGCATCGAAGATAAAGCGCTGGCTGTTGAACGGAATGAACTGATCCAGCAGCTTAAGAATCAGGGCAAGACGATTATTTTCGTGGAATCACAGGGAAGACTGCAGGGAATTCTGGCGGTTCAGGATATTTTACGGCCGCAAGCGAAGGAAGCGGTCCAGGCGCTGAGGCGGATGGGGATCAAAGTCGCCATGCTGACCGGAGACAACCGGGCGACGGCGCGGGCTCTAGGCTGGCAGGCCGGCGTCGACGAGGTTTACGCCGAGCTTTTCCCCGAGCAGAAGGTTGAGATTGTCAGGCAGCTTGCCGCCCAATACGGGAAGGTGGCCATGGTTGGGGATGGCGTCAATGACGCCCCGGCCCTGGCCGCGTCCTCCGTCGGCATCGCCATGGGGGCCGCCGGCACGGACGTGGCTCTGGAAACCGCCAATGTCGTTCTCATGGCCGATGATATAGGCAAGGTTTCTTATGCCATCTCTTTAGGCCGCCGGACCAAGCGCATCGTAAAACAAAATATCGCCTTTGCCCTTGGCGTTGTTTGCATTCTTGTAGCCGGAACCTTCCTGGGGGATGTGAACCTGCCTTCCGGCGTCATCGGCCACGAAGGCAGCACGATCCTGGTCATCCTGAACGGGCTGCGCCTGCTCCGGTAACTCGGCTTTGCGCCCGTTGCCCCGATAGAATGGTAAATATCATTCGCCATCCACGATCGACACCTGGCCTTGCGTCCCATCTACGCGGAGCTTTTGCCCGTCTTTGATCAGCGTAGTTGCGTCATCCACCCCGACTACCGCCGGGATGCCGTATTCACGGGCTATGACCGCCCCGTGGGTCATCAATCCTCCCACCTCGGTGACTATGGCGATTGCGGATTGAAACAAGGGGGTCCAACCGGGATCGGTATGCGGCGCGACAAGAATCTCGCCTTGATTTAAGACCGCGTTCTCCGGCCGGAGGATGACGCGGGCGATGCCTTCGGCGACTCCTGCTGAAACCGGGCTGCCGATGAGCGTGTCCTCCGGGACCGGGCCTCTGCGGGCGGGAACCGTCACGATTTCTCCCTCGCTGGTCATTACCCGCGGCGGTTTAAGACTTTGGTGCCATTGATACTGTTCCCTGCGCCTGGCGATCAACTCCGGAACGTTCGCTAGATTGTCCTCCAGCAATTGGATTAATTCGTCCAGGCGCAAAAAATAGACGTCCTCCGCCTGCGCAAGCGCTCCTTTTTTCACAAGTTCGCCGGCTTCCGCCATAATTGCTTTTTTGCTTTCGCCCATAACGGCGACAAGCAGGTATTTGTGGTGTTCGCGCAGGCCTCCGCAATTGCGGAATACGGCAATTAGGCGGGCAAGAATCCTGCTTTGGAAGTAGTTTCCTTCTGCTGATGCCAAAATCCTCCGGGCGGCCGCTTCGGCTTCTTTTTCGCCTTCGGCGAAGCGCCGGCGGTGCTCGCCTGGCTTCAGGCTCCGCAGGTGGCTGAGGAGCGCCGATACCAATTGGGTCGGGGCCTCATACCAGCGAGGATTTGTCAGGTCGATTTCGCCAGGGCATCTCATGCCGTATTTATCGATAAAGCCTTCAAAAGCCTGGCCAAAGACTTTTCCGCCCGGAATCCGGTCCAGGCCGGCGTAAAAGGTCGGATCGGCGGCTGTTTTAAGATACTCCCGGACCTCGGGAAGTTCCCGCAGCATGTCCGCCAGGTCGCCGAGCTCCAGCCCCATTTCGCTGGTAACATTGCCGGGAAGGGACTTGTTCAGCCTGTTAAACTCCGCCGCGTCCTTGAACTTGCGGATGATTATTTTTTTCAGCAGGACGCTGGCGATGAGTCCCGGCAAAACATGCGGGATAACGGCATGAAGCACGTCCAATAGCAGGGTATCCAGTTCCCGCTGAACCGCCCGGAGGCGGTCGGCGCCTTGCAGCCCGTCGAGCGCCCGCCTGGTCCGGGCGATTCTTTGCCGCATGAAGTCTTCAACTTGCGGCTTGCCCATTTTCGGGTCACCGGTGCGGAGGTTGGTCCACGCTGCCCGGAAAATGGGCCCCAGCACTTTCCGGACAGCGGCGGGAGCCGTTGCATTGGCTGCCCCGCGGCCCGCGAGAAACTCCGGGCGTTTCACGATGGTCTCCACGGCGCGGCTCATGGCTTCATCGGCATTGGTCAATAATTTTGGGAAAACCAGGCGCGCTATTTTATAGTGAAGCAGATCCGTAAGATCGATAAAGATTCTTCCTCCCGCCTCCTTGAATATATCGGCGGGGAACAGGATTTTCAGCACCGACAGCCCCAACGGCTCCATGGCGTCGGTCATCATCTGCACATGGCCGAACGACAGCAGCACCCGCAGCGGCTGCTGCGGGATGTCCGGCAGGGGGTAGAGCGTGGTGACCGGGCGGCTCTGAACGATGAAAAACTCGCCGTTCACCGCGCAAAATTCAATGTCCTGCGGCCGGCCGTAGTGCCGCTCGATTTTTTTCCCTAAGGCGGCCAGGGCGGTCAGTTGTTGATCGGTCAGGACCTGTTTCTCCTGCTCGGCCGCCGGCAGATCCCGGGTGACTGTGCCGCCCTCCGGCAAGGGATAAATCGCCAGTTTTTTGCGGGATATCTTTTTATTGATAACGGTGTGGTTTTTTACTTTATACAGGTCGGCGGATACCAGCCCGGACACCAGCGCCTCGCCCAGGCCGAAACCGGCGTCGATGGAAACGACGGTCCGGTTTCCGTTCGCCGGGTCGGCGGTAAACATAATCCCGGAAATGTCAGGCAGGACCATTTGCTGTACAACGATCGCCAGATATACTTCCCGGTGGTCGAAGCCGTTTTTGGCCCGGTAGGAAAGGGCGCGGTCGGTAAATAAGGATGCCCAGCACTTGCGGACATGCTGCAGGAGTTCCTCTTCCCCTTTGATGTTCAGATAGGTATCCTGCTGGCCGGCGAAGGAGGCGTTCGGCAAATCTTCGGCTGTCGCACTGGAACGGATTGCGTAAGAAGAGTCCGTTCCTTGTTTCTTCCAGGCCTGAATTACGGCGTCGCGAATCGGCGCAGGGACCGGCAGGCGCTGCAGGTGGGTCCGGATGCGTTCGCCCAGGGCCCTCAGTCGGTCCAGGTCGTTCGGAGCGCTTGCGGCAAGGTCGGCAAAAAAATCAGCCATTTCCGGGCTCGTGGCGATAAAGTCCTTATACGCATCCGTTGTAACGCAGAACCCGCCGGGAACGGGGAACCCGGCCTGCGTCATTTCACCCAGGTTTGCGCCCTTGCCGCCGACCTGGGGAAGGCTTGAGTGATCGATTTGCGCAAAAAAGAGCACATAGCGGTTCATATACCAAATCCACCTCGCAAGGAATTGAAATAGGCGGCAAAGAGCCGGCCGTTATGATTGATTTCAGGGCTGCCGGGAGAAAAGCGGGGACAGCCGGAGGCCATCGGTTTAGTCTGGGCGTAAGCGTTAAAAATCATGCGCTGCCCGATTTTTTCTTAAGGACGGTCATTTGTCCGGATGAGGCACCGGCGTCGCTTTTGCCAAGGCCGTGCCGCCGGCGAGTCACGGCAAGGGGAAAATGACGCATGGTGGCAGGATTTTTGTATTTTTGGTGAGAAGGTAGAAAAGAGCAATTTTGCTTTTACAGGGCTGTAAAGCCCAAGAATAAACGACCGGCAAGCCTCGCACGGCTTGCCGGATGTCGCAGAAAACGGGTGAAGCATAATGTTTATCGCTGATTTTCACATTCATTCCAAATACTCCCGCGCCACCAGCCGGGAGTGCGTGCCGGAAACGCTGGCCCTTTGGGCGCGGCGCAAGGGACTCCACGTGATCGGCACAGGGGATTTCACCCATCCGGCTTGGCGGGAGGAACTGAAGGAAAAGCTCGTCCCGTCGGGCGAAGGCCTTTATGCCCTGAAAGATGAGCTAAGCCTGGCGGACAACGTCGCCGGCGCGGAGTTCAGGCCGCGCTTCATCGTTTCCGGCGAAATCAGCTCGATATACAAGAAAAACGGCAGGGTCCGCAAGGTTCACAACCTCATCCTGCTGCCCGGACTGGAAGAGGCCGGGCTGATCGCCCGCAAGCTGGAGGCGATCGGCAACCTGCGGTCCGACGGCCGGCCGATCCTGGGCCTTGACAGCCGGGATCTGCTGGAGATCGTGCTGGACAACTGCCCGGAGGCTATCTTTATTCCCGCCCACATCTGGACGCCGCATTTCTCCCTCTATGGCGCCTATTCGGGATTTGACGACATCCGGGAGTGTTTCGGCGACCTTACCGGCCATATCTATGCCCTCGAGACCGGTCTGTCCTCCGATCCGCCCATGAACTGGCGCCTGTCGGCCCTGGACGGCTTTACGCTGGTTTCCAACTCGGACGCCCATTCCCCGGCCAACTTGGCCCGCGAAGCCAATATTTTCGACACCGAGCTGTCTTATCCGGCCATGCTGCAGGCGTTAAAAAACCGCGGGACCAAAGAATTCTACGGGACGCTCGAGTTTTTTCCCGAGGAAGGCAAATACCACTACGACGGACACCGGAACTGCAAGGTGTGCTGGCCGCCGGCGGCGACCAAAGCAGCCGGCGGAATCTGCCCGGTATGCGGCGGCAGGATCACCGTCGGCGTGCTGCACCGGGTGGAGGCCCTGGCCGACCGGGCCGAAGGCTTCGTGCCGCCGGCCCCCAAACATTTTGAAAGCCTGGTGCCGCTGCCTGAGATCATCGCCTCCGCCATCGGGTCCACCGTCGCCAGTATGAAGGTCAGGCAAAAATATGACAGCTTGCTGCAGGCGATCGGCCCGGAACTGTTCATCCTCCGCGAGGCGCCGCTGTCCGATATCGAACTGGCGGCCGGCTCCGGCATCGCCGAGGGCATCCGCAGGCTGAGAGAAGGCCAGGTCGACATCCAGCCCGGCTTTGACGGCGAATACGGCAAGGTGAAAGTGCTGGACAAAAGTGAAATCGCGCTGTTTTCCGGCCAACTGTGCCTGATGAATGAGCAAGACGTTGCCGCTACTTGCCGCCGGCCGCCGGCGGTGCCCGCAGCCATTGCCGGTGCCGATCGGAGGGAAGCCGCCGACGCAGCGGACCCGGTGCGGAATCCGGCCGTTGCCGGCCGGACGGAAAACAGCGGGGCTGCCGCGAAAGCAGTTGCCGCAGATCTGCCTTACGGGCTGAACCGGGAACAATGGGAAGCCGTTTCCGCCGACAGCCGGGCCGTCGCGGTAATTGCCGGCCCGGGCACCGGCAAAACCAAAACCCTGATATGCCGGATCGCCTACCTCGTCGAGCAATGCGGCGTGCCGCCCTCGCAGATCACGGCCGTCACCTTCACCAACAAAGCGGCCCAGGAAATGCGCCGCCGCCTGGAAGAGCATTTCGGGAACAAGCGGACCGCCGCCGCCATGACCATCGGTACCTTCCACTCCATCTGCCTGAATCTGTTGTCCCGGTGGCGGGGCAAGAATAACGTCACGATCATTGACGAATACAATGCGCTGGCCATCCTCGAAGAAATCGTGAAACGCATGAAGGCGACGGTTTCGCCCCGGACCGCCCTGAAGGAAATCTCGCTGCTGAAAAACACCGCGGCAGCGGGCGAGGCCGAAAAACCGGATATTCTGGCCGGGGTCTACGCTGCCTACCGCTCGCAGCTTGAAGGCTACGGCGCAGTGGACTACGACGATATCCTCCTCGAAGTGCTCCGCCGGTTTGAGGCCGGAGACCGGGAGGCTCCAGCCGGCGGGGAGCCGGAAAATCCTTGCGCCCACCTGCTGGTGGATGAGTTCCAGGATATCAACGAACTGCAATACCGCCTGATCAAAGCCTGGAGCGCAAATAGCGAGAGCATCTTTATCATCGGCGATCCCGACCAGTCGATTTACGGCTTCCGGGGTTCGGATTTCCGCTATTTCGCCAGGTTCGCCGCAGAGTTTCCCGGCATCCGGCAGGTCCGGCTGACTCAGAACTACCGTTCAACCCCCGAGGTCATCGCCGCCGCCCGGGCGATCATCGCCCCTCAAGCGGCGGGGGAGCAGGCGGGGGTTCTCAACGCCACCAGGGAGAGCGGCGTCAAAGTACGGCTGATCGAAGCCCATGACGAATTCGCCGAGGCTATTGCCGTCGTCAAGGAAATAAACCGGATGGTGGGCGGCATCGACATGCTCGATACCCAGACCCGGCCGGCGGCCCGCAAAGCCAAGCCCGCGGCCGGGCAGTCCAGAGGCTTTGCCGATATCGCCGTATTGTACCGCACCAACCGCCAGGCGGAAGTCCTGGAGCAGTGCTGCCTGCAGGAAGGCATTCCCTATGTGGTGGTCGGGCGGGACGAGTTCCTTGCCGATAAACCGGTCCGCGAGACGCTGGCGTTTTTCAAGTTTCTGCTCAACCCCGGCGATATCGCGTCCCTGTTGATCTGCCTCAAGGCAAACGGCTATTCGCCGGAATTCAACCTGGCGGTCCTGGATCGCTACGTCGCCGGTCAAAAAACCGTCCCGTCCCTGGCCAAGCTGCTGGCGGATGCGCCGGAGCCGTCCGGCGGCGCGGGCGGGTTCCGGGATTTCCCGGCAATATTGACGAAATATCAACCGGCCATCCGTAAGGAAAAACCGTGGCGGATGATTGAGGCCTGGATCAGCGACAATCAGCTGGACGGTGTGCGGTGCCTGGAGCAGCTTTTACATACGTCGGTCACCCACGGCGACATGCCCTCCTTTTTGCAGAATCTGGCGCTGGGCCGGGAAAGCGATATTGTCCGCAGCGGCAGCAAGGCTTATTCGCCGGAGGCGGTTACCCTGATGACGATGCACGCGGCCAAGGGCCTGGAATTTCCCGTAACCTTCATCTGCGGCGTGAACGATGGCCTGATCCCTTTGCGCAGCGGCGGCCCCGGCATGGACCTGGAGGAAGAACGGCGGCTGTTCTATGTCGGAATGACCAGGGCCCGGGATGAACTGATCCTGGTAACGTCCCGCACCCCGTCGCCGTTTGTGGCCGACCTGGCCGACGGACAGCTCAGCCGGGAGAATGCTTTTCGGCCGAAGGGGGCCCAATACAAACAGGACTGCCTTTTCGCTTCAGAATAGCGCCGCCGGCAAATGACTTTGTACGACGGTGAACTGCCGGAAAATTTGTCTTGATAGTCGTCAAGGCGGCGCTTGTCCGAAAACGGGCTGTTAAAACAGCCGGGAAAGCAATGGGAACACACCCTCCGGGGTGTGTTCCCATTGCTTAGACCGCCGGAACCGGGAGGCCTGCAAGGCGGACTCATAGGCGGCCGGCACCCTTCATAGAATGTAAGGGGAATGCCGCATGAGGCATAGGCGGGTATCGGCCAAAACAAGAATATATTCCATTTGCTGAAACCGGCTGAAACAGAGCGGAGGTGAAACCATGCTGTCGCCCAGTCTGGAAGATTATCTGGAGGAAATCTACCGATTTTCAGTCAGCAACGATACCGTGCGGGTCACCGACATCAGCCAGAAGCTCAAGGTCAAGCTTCCTTCGGTGACCAAAGCGCTGGGCAGGCTGCGCACGGCGGGCTATATCACCTACCAGAAATACGGCCTGATCGGGCTGACGGATATGGGCAGGCAGACGGGGTGCTACCTCGTGGCGAGAAACAATCTCCTGCAGGATTTTCTGCGAATGATCCGTACGGATTGCGACGTGGCCGCCGAGGCGGAAGCCATGGAGCATTACCTGTCAAAATCAACGCTGTCTTCCATCGAACGGGTGATGGTGTTCATGAAAGAAAACCCGGGAGTTTATCAGCGCTTTGTCGATTATGTGCAGGCCGCCAAGCGCATGCCTGGAGGGCCATGCCCGGAAAATTAGCCGGGCTCCGGAAGCGTCAGGCCAGGCCGAGGCCTCTTGCCGTCTGGGCCACGGCGAAGCATACGGCAAAAGCAATGAGCGTCGGGATGAGGAAGGACAGGAAGGTCCACTTCACGCTGCCGGACTCTTTGTAGGCGGTCAGCAGCGTTGTGGTGCAGGGCCAGTGCAGCAGGCAGAAGAGCATCGTGCAGACGGCCGTCAGCCAGGTCCAGCCGTGGCTAAGCAATATTTGGCGAAGCTCTTCCAGGCTGTCGAATTCCATCATTTGGCCGGTAGCCAGATAACTCATGATGAGAATGGGGACCACAATCTCATTGGCCGGGAGACCCAGGATGAAGGCCAGCAGGATGAATCCGTCGATCCCGATAGCATAGCCGAAAGGCTGCAGCCAGCCGGCAAGATGGCCGATGATGCTCATGTCTCCTATGTAGGTATTGGCCAGTATCCAGGTGATGGCGCCGGCCGGAGCGGCCATGATCACCGCCCGCTTTAAGACAAAGAGGGTGCGGTCGATCAGGGAGCGGTAAATGATTGCACCGACTTGCGGCGGGCGGTAAGGCGGCAATTCCAGAACCAGCGACGACGGTTCGCCTTTGAGGATGGTATGGGACAAGAGCCAGGATACGGAAAAGGTCGCGGCAATGCCGAGGAGGACCAGGCCGGTCAGCACCATCGCCGCAACCGCCGTCCCATATTCCGGGGCGAATACGCCGCCGACGAAGATGGTGGCGATGGCGATGAGGGTGGGGAACCGTCCGTTGCAGGGAACAAAGTTGTTGGTCAGGATTGCGATGAGCCGTTCCCGCGGCGAGTCGATAATCCGGCAAGATACGATCCCGGCCGCGTTGCAGCCGAACCCCATGCACATGGTTAGCGCCTGCTTGCCGCACGCCTTGCATTTTTTGAAGAGACTATCCATATTGAAGGCGACGCGCGGCAGATAACCCAGGTCTTCCAACAGGGTGAACAGCGGGAAAAAGATGGCCATCGGCGGCAGCATGACCGATACGACCCAGGCCAAACCGCGATACAGGCCCAGGACAAGCACTCCGTGCAGCCAAGCCGGAGCGCCGGCCGCCTGGAACCATTCGGTGAGCCGGTCCTGAAAGGCGAAGAACGCATCGGCCAGCATGCCGGAGGGCACGTTGGCGCCCTCGATCGTAATCCAGAACACCATTCCCAAGAGCGCCAGCATGATGGGATAGCCGAGCAGGCGGGAGGTGAGGATATCGTCCAGCTTCGCATCCCAGGCGGATTTATCCTGCGGTTTGTGGGCGACGACTTTGCGTGCTATCTCTTCCGCGTTGGCGTAAATGTCGGATACAATGGCGTCGCCAAGGGCGTTGCCGGAACTCAGGCGAAGCGCATCCGCCTCGGCGCAGACTTCCGCCAGCGTCGTCATGGGCTTGACCGTTCCGTTCATAATGCTGCAACCTCCTGCGGCGCTTCCCAATTCAACTGCAGGTCCAGGTACCGGCTGATGCTCTCGAGGAAGGCCTTATCGCCGTCCAACAGCCGAAGGGCAACCCAGCGGGGGTTTAGTTTATGATCAACGAGCCGCTGGACGTTCGGGAGCAGCTTTTGGACCGCCTCTTCCACGGCGGCGGAATAGGTAAGGCGGCGCGGATTGCTCTGACGTGCGCCGGTACTGACCTGATACAGCGTTTCCCGCAGGGCGTCCAGGCCTTCTCCTTTGCGGGCGGCGGCAGCCACCACCGGCACGCCGAGCTCCTTTTCCAGCGCCGGGAAATCAATGGCGATCTTTTTCTTGTTCGCTTCGTCCATGAGGTTTACGCATACTACAACGTTGGGGGTGATCTCCATCACTTGCAGGGCGAGGTTCAGATTGCGTTCCAGGCAGGTGGCGTCCAAGACCACGACGGTGGCGTCGGGTTCGCCGAAGCAAATAAAGTCACGGGCGATCTCTTCCTCCACCGTATGGGCCAGCAGCGAATAGGTTCCCGGCAGGTCCACCAGCAGGAAGGGCTTCTTGCGATAGGTAAAAGCGCCCTGGGCATTATCCACTGTCTTGCCGGGCCAGTTGCCGGTGTGCTGGCGCAGGCCCGTCAAGGCGTTAAATACCGTACTTTTACCAACATTGGGATTGCCGGCCAGGGCAATAATATATTGTCCGGCCTCGGCGGCCACGCCGAAATGCTCGCGCAGCACCCGGCCATGAGTTTCGCGGCAAGGGGTGTCTTGATACCATTTCATGATTTATCCTCCCACCATGTAATTTTATCCGGGATATACCTTGATCAGGCTGGCGTCGTCGCTGCGCAGCGCAATAGTAGTGTCGCGCACCCGGAAGGCGATGGGGTCGCCTGCCGGACTTTTCCTGACGCACTGCACCTGAGTCCCGGGCAGGATGCCTAGGTCGAGGATCCGGCGCCTGAGCAGCCCATCCAGTTCGATGGACGATATTTTGCCGGTTGTGCCTACCTTAAGATCGGCCAAAGAGGATCGTTGTTCAGGGACATACATATTATCAGCCTCCTTATCTGTGCCCCGGTTGAGTTTTGTTTCCCGCTAAAAGTTAGCTCCAACTAACACCGGCGGATCAATAAAGGTTAGCCGCCGCTAACACAGGGCGGGCGATAAAAGGCCCGTCTGCGGCCCTTGCTTGCGTGCGGCCGGAGTGCGCGGCTTCCTGCCCAAACGCGGCAGCTGTTTATGACCGCTCCGACGCTGCCGCTTCCCTCCGCTTGTCATACACAGCTTCCGGCCGGCACGCTCTTGGGGAGCGGCCCGCACATCGCTCAGTCCCGTGGCATACCGCCGGACCGGGATTGTTTTCACTCCGGGTTAGCCGCCGCTAACACGGGGGTCCAAAAAAACGGTTAGCGCGAGCTAACACCCAATTCTCAGCCATCTGCTATATGATATGGGGAAAAGCGAAAAGTGCTACTGCCATTTTGCGGCGAAGGTTTCCGCTGCAATCCGGTGAACGGCTGCGGCTCTCTTCAACCGGCGGCAAGAATAGAAAAAAGAGGCAGCCTGCTTCGGTTGCCTCTTTTTTGCCGGTCGCGTTCGCTATTCGCTCGCCATGCGACCGGCATTTCCAGGTAGAATTGAATTTGCCCGGGCAGTTTTGCGCCGCGAGCCCCGCACGCCCTGGCGGCATGCCTTCGTTCTTTTGCCGGGTCTATTCTTTTTTCCCGGCCTCGGCCATCAGGGCTGCGATCTTGCCGGCAAAGCCGACGGGGTCTTCGGGCGTGAGCCCTTCCATAAGCAGAGCCTGGCCGTACAGGAGCTCACAATAGTCTTTAAAGGCTTCGGCGGAGGGATTCTCCTCCTGCAGCCTTTTTAGCACTTGGAAGACTTTGTGATGGGGATTGAGTTCCAGAATGCGCCGGGCCTTGAACGGAGTCTTGTCGATTTCGGAGAGGATCTGTTCCATGGAAAGGCTGATGCCGGTGTCGCCGCTGACCAGGCAGACCGGGCTGGACTTCAGGCGGCCGGAGATTTTGACCTCGGCGATTTTTCCCGCCAGTTGCTCTTGGACGGCCTTCAGCAGCGGCTCGTTCTCTTTAGCCAGCTTTTCGCTTTCCTGCCGGGTTTCCGGAGCATCGACGCCGTCCAGTTTCAGGTCGCAGCGGCTGATGGACTGGAATTTCTTGCCCTGATATTCCTGCAGCGCTTCGAGCGCAAATTCGTCGACCCGGTCCAGGAGGTAAAGGACTTCGATTCCCTTTTCCTGCAGGAGCTCCATCTGCGGCAAGCGTTCCGCCGAGGAACGGTCCTTGCCGGCGGCATAGTAGATGACCGTCTGGCCTTCCCGCATCCGGGACGCGTAATCCGCCAGGGTCGTCAGCCCTTCCGGGGAATGGGAGGAGGGAAAGAGCAGCAGGTTCTGCAATTTGTCGCGGCTCTGAAAATCGGAGTAGACGCCGCTTTTAATGGCCCTGCCGTATTCCTGCCAGAAGGTTTCGTATTTGGTCCGTTCCTTGGCCAGCATGTTTTCCAGCGTTTTCAGCACGCTTTTTTCCAGGTTTTTGCCGACTTTCTGCAGTTGGCTGCTGTGCTGCAGCAGCTCCCGGGAAATATTGAGGGAAAAATCGGGAGAGTCGACCAAGCCCCGGACGAAGCGCAGATAGTCCGGCAAAAGGTCCTTGCAGTTATCCATGATGAAGACGTTTCGGGAATAGAGCCGGATGCCGGAGCCAGACTCCCGCTGATAGAAATCAAAAGGAGCGTGGGCGGGAATGAACAGGACGGCGGTGTATTCCACCGCTCCCTCCACTTTGGAGTGCAGGACCTCCAGCGGGTCCTCCCAGTCGTGGAAGAGGTTTTTATATAATTGGTTGTATTCTTCTTGGGGTATTTCGCTTTTGTTCCTTATCCACAGCGGCGTCATGGAGTTCAAGGTCCTGACTTCGACGGCCGCGGCGGCGGGCGCGTCTTCGAGCACCTTGCCGTCGGCGCCGCGCGGCTGTTCCTGGTCGATGAAGTTCATTTTTATGGGATAGCGTATGTAATCGGAATATTTTTTGACCAAATCCTGCAAAGTATAACGATTCAAGAAGTTTTCCGCCGGCCGGTCGGCGGAGCAATGCTCGTCGTGCAAGGTGAGAATAATGGTTGTCCCCCGCGCCTCCTTGTCAAACGCCTCGATGGTGTAGGAGCCGTCGCCGGTCGACTCCCAGCGCACGCCGCTGGGCTGGCCGGGAGCACGGGTAATGACGGTGACTTTTTTGGCTACCATGAAGGCGGAATAAAAGCCGACGCCGAACTGGCCGATGAGGTCGTTGGCAGAAGCCGCCCCGCTGTCTTTCAGTTTTTCCAGAAAGGATCGAGTTCCGGACTTGGCGATCGTGCCGAGATTCTCGACGACTTCGTCGTAGGTCATGCCCATGCCGTTATCCGAGATGGTGAGGGTTTTGTCGTCCTCGTCGGGGAGAAGAAGTATTGCAAAGTCTGAATGGCCTTCGAGCAGTTCGTGGTTGGTCAGGGACTCGAAGCGGAGCTTGTCGATGGCGTCGGAGGCGTTCGAAATAAGCTCCCGCAGAAAGATTTCCCGATTCGTGTAGATGGAATGGATCATCAAATCGAGCAGCTGTTTGGTTTCAGTCTGAAATTCCCGGGTTTCTTTGGTACTGGC
This sequence comes from Sporomusaceae bacterium UBA7701, assembly GCA_002482545.1. GTDB lineage: Bacteria > Bacillota > Negativicutes > Sporomusales > UBA7701 > UBA7701. Next base: position 42,922 of record DLGF01000013.1, on the reverse strand, counting down.
GGCTGGATTCATGAAGGTCCTCCTTCGAAAATAGTGGCGCCCCGAGGCGTAGTATTAGCACTCCGGCTTGATGAGTGCTGATTTTATAGTACTGATCCGGTCGGAGCGCGGCAAATGATAATTAGGACAATTTAGGGGATATTCCGGCCGATTTCATTTATTATTCGCGAATATTTTCCGATAACGCAGGCTGAGGCGGTTTTTTGCATCCGGCCGTATTCCCCAAAAAAAGAAAAAAGCCCATGGCCCGGAGTTTTGACAAACCCAAGCTGGCGGGAAAGGTTCAGCTGCGCGTCCTGATTTCAAGGGTTCTTTCAGCGTCTGCCGCTTAGCTGCAAATCGATCCGCGAACCGTGTGCGGGCCGTACCGGAAGAGCGTACTAGCCGGAAGATGTTTATGATAGCGGAGGGCCGGGTAGCGTCGGAGCGGGCATAAACATCTTCCGCGTTCAGGCAAGAGGCTGTATTTACTGTTCCCCTTTTGTTCCGGTCAGGGAATTTACGATAGCGGCAAGCTGATCCCCGGACATCACTTCCTTGTCCTGGAGAAATTGCGCGACGTGATGCAGGACCCCGATGTGCTCGGTCAAAAGGGCGGTGGCTGTTTCCTGCGCTTCATTCAGCAGGCGGGCGATCTCTTCGTCGATGGAGGAAACCGTCGCGGGGCTCAGGTCGTTTCGCCCGTTGATCCCGCTTTGCAGGTAACTGCCGCCGGCGGTGGCATAGCGGACCGGCCCCAGCTTCTTGGACATGCCGAATTCGGTGACCATGCGCCGGGCCATTTCCGTGCCCCGTTCCAAGTCATTGGCGGCGCCGGTGGAAGCTTCCTGGAAAACGATGAGTTCTGCGGCGCGGCCCCCGAGCATCACCGCCATTCTGGCCCTCAATTCGGCTTCGCCGATGAGATAGCGATCTTCCTCCGGCCTCTGCAGAGTATACCCCAGGGCGCCTTTGGCGGTGGGGATGATGCTGATCTTGTGGACCGGGTCGGTGCCGGACAGGTAATAGGCCGTGAGGGCATGGCCGACTTCGTGATACGCCACTTTTCTGCGGATATCTTCCGAGAGGGGTGTTTTTCGCTGCAGGCCCGCGACCACCCGTTCGATGGCCAGGTCGAAATCGGTCATGGCGATCCTTCCGGAATTTCGCCGGATGGCCAACAGCGACGCTTCATTGACGATATTGGCCAGCTCGGCCCCCGAGAACCCGGCGGTGATCTTGGCCAGGCGCTCCAACTGGACGTCGTCGCCCAGCGGCATTTCCCGGGTATGGATGGACAGTATTTCGAGGCGGCCGGGCTCGGTGGGAAGCGGTACCTGGATCTGGCGGTCGAAGCGGCCGGGCCGCACCAGTGCGGGGTCGAGAATTTCAGGGCGGTTGGTGGCGGCCATGATGACTACGCCGGAATTGGCCTTGAATCCATCCATTTCCGCCAGCAGCTGGTTGAGCGTGTTTTCCTGTTCGCTGTTGCCGCCGATCCGGCCGATATTGGAACGGGCCTGGCCGATGGCGTCGATTTCGTCGATGAAGATAATGCAGGGCGCCTTTTTCTGGGCCTGCTGGAACAAGTCGCGCACTCTGGCGGCGCCGACACCGACAAACATTTCGACAAAGCTGGAACCGGTCAGGAAGAAAAAGGGGACGCCGGCCTCACCCGCCGTAGCCTTGGCGAGGAGGGTCTTCCCCGTGCCGGGCGGACCGGCCAGCAGGACTCCCTTGGGCAGTTTGGCGCCCATATGGGTGAATTTCCCCGGGTTTTTCAGATACTCGATGATTTCCCGCAGTTCCACTTCGGCTTCGCCCACCCCGCCGACATCCTTGAATTTGACGCCGATCATCTCCCCCTCGATTTCCCGCGCCTTGCTCTGGCCCAGGGACATGGCGTTGGAACCCATGCCGCCCATCCGCTTCAACAGGAAATACCAGATCAGGACCAACGGGAGCAAGGGAAGCAGCCAGCCAAGCAGCGACGAAAATAAGCTTCTGGTTTGAGGCTGGGCGGAAAAAGGCACGCCCGACGCAATCAGCCGGTCGACCAGGGCGGGGTCGTTCACCGCAACGGCGTTGGCTACCGACTCTTTCTGATCGCCGGTGGCTTTTAAGGTAAAAATGATGCGGTCGCTCGACAAAATGACCTGGCCGACTTTGTTTTCACTTAGATCCTGGAGAAATACATTATAGCCGACTTCCGCCTCGCGAATGATGAGCGGCTTGTAGATGAGGTCGTTGAAGAGCCAGGTCACCAGCAGGGCCAGCAGCAGATAGCCCGTGGAAAAGGTGCGTTTCTTGTCCATAGTTCCTCCGAATGGCTGTAGTTGGATAGTATGCCCATGTTGAAGCTCCTGAATCAGCCCGCGACAAATGCTTATGACTAAAACCGGGCGTCCTGCAGATACTTATAATATCTGCGGGACGGTTATTTTCCTTTGAGAGGGGAGTCTGGCGCATCGATGGCGGGACCTTGGCATGCTTTTGGGAAACGGATCATCCATACTTTCCTGCGAAATTCTTTTAACCGCGACGTGGTGTTCCTCCTGTTGGTCAGCATCGCAGTCGGAGCCGGGGCGGCGGGAGGCTTGGCCATGACGGCGAATGCCTACTTTTCGCAAACCATATCTTCCCTTGTCGGCGCGTATGGCGAATATGATTTCCTGATCAACGTCAGGGAAGAAATGAAAGAAGAAGGCCGGGAGCAGATGGAAAAGAACATCAGCCAGGCTTTTCCCGGCGCCCGGCTGAAGGAAGGGCCCACCCTGACCGGCCTGACCAGTTTTCTGCTGGGCATACCTGCGGAATATAAAAGCAAACAGAATTATGAGGCTATCGACAGTGTCTTCAGGAATGTGCCCGGCCGGGCCGGCATCAGCATCCTGTCGGAACCGCGCATAACGCTGAAGGCTGTACCCGATGGGGCCAAGGAAACGGTTATCGACCAGATCATGCAAATGGAGGGGGTGCTGTTCGCGTTTAGGGACGGCGGGTCGGTCACCGTCCTCGTCCAGTCGCTCGAACAGTCGGCGGCTGTAAAGGCGGCAATCGAGCGATTGCTAGGCCAATATCAGATCATCGACATCGCCTTTCCGGCCGGCAGCGAGCCGGAGAATCCCATCCGCATGGGCGAGCAGCTTGCCGACGCTCTCCGGTCCGATAAGGCCATCGGCTTTGCCGAAAGCGTCTCCGTCGATACAAAAAGCAACGATTCGGCTTCTTTTGTCAGCACCATTATCGAGCTGAAGCGGTTCTTAACGGCTTATGCCACGAAAGCCGCCATCCGGCCGGCGGCGGGGGTGACGCTGCGTTCCGGCGACATCGTCGCTTTCCAGGGAGCGGCGGCCAGCGCCCCTGCGCCGGAGGCGGCGGTTGACCCGGCGAATGTTCTGGTGCAGGTGACGGCCGTGCAGGGCGGCGGAACAGCCGAAGGCATGGTCGTCCAGGGCGATGCGCGGCAGCTGACGGAAAGCCAGGGCTATCTGGTCAGCGATTCGGTCGTCGTCAGGCTCGCCGGCGCGGCGAGCTTCCGGAATCCCCGCCGGGAATTGGGCAATGCCTTGGGAGAAACCGCCAAGCTGGTCGGGCAGATACCGGGCTTCGCCCAGGACGCCCAAAGCATGATCGGCATCGCCAACACGTCGCTGGACAATTATGCCGGCAGCCTGAGCGCGGTGGAACAGACCTTGTCCAGCCTGGACAAGGCCGGCGCCACCCTGCAGGCGGCTACCAGCGGCCTGGCCAACCTGGACACCGGCGCCATTCAAATGCAGCTGGGCAGCTCGGCCCAGGCCATGGGCAGCCTGGTTGGCACGCTGCAGGTCGTCCGCCTGGTGAATCCCGCCGTAGGGTCGACCATCAATGAACTGACCGGGATGCGGGAGAACGTCACCAATCTGCAAAACCGGCTGCGCACGCTCGACAATGTTGCCGCCGATGCCCGCCAGGCGCGAGGCGCCATTGACAATATCGTGGCCAACGGCAATAATACCGTCGCCAGCCTGCGCAACTTCGACACCGGGGGAGCGCGGCAGACGCTGAACAACGCCGGCGGCCGCCTGGGGCAACTCCAGCAATTCAATACCCCGCTGGTGGCCGCGCAGTTGCAGTATCTCGGCGCAGCCGTCCCCGACCTGAGCGATGAGGAGATCAGCCGGTCGATCAAGCTGATGGATCAGTTCATTGCGGGTCAGGTCATACCCAGCCAGCGCCTGCAGCTTCTGACCAAAAGCAGCGTCCCGACCGAACTGGCGGCGCCGGTCATCTATCAGGTAATCGGTCACAGCAATGTATCCTTGTACACGTCCGCCCTGGGAATCATTGAGCCTGATCCCCGGGCGGAAGTCATGATGATTCTGACGCAGGTCAAATCCGTGTTGGCCGGCCTGGTCTCGCTGGTGGCCACGATCGCCTTTTTGGCCCTGGATCATAGCGCCATCATGACGACTATGCGCCGGCGGCGCACAGGGACCCGAACCCGGTCGCTCCGGCGGTGGAAGAGAGTGGCGCAAGGTATCGCCGATGCCTTTACCGCTCCGGAATGCCTGTATGGCATGAGCATCGGCGCATTGCTGCTGACCGCCATGTTCCTTTTGTCCGGCGGGGGCATTCCTTATTTGCCCTGGATTGGCGTGCCGGTTCTGGGGGCGGCGGTCGGGCTGCTGATCGCCAACAATGCTGAAAAAATCAACCCCGTCGCCGACGATGAGGTCAGCGCCGGTGAAGCGCTGGGACTATCGTTCGATGAAATTATGCGGGAGATTGTCATTCCCAGCAGCCGTCCCGGGTTATTGCAGAAGCTCAACCGGCGGAAAATGAAATTCAAATAGGCCAGGTGGTAAGATGCTTGTCATGCAACACTTAAATAAGCAGTTTGGCAGTATAAGAGCCGTCCACGAATTCAACCTGACGGTCGAGGCTGGCGAGATCGTCGTCCTCATGGGCCCGTCGGGCTGCGGTAAGTCGACGACAATCCGCACCATAAACCGCCTCGTGGAGCCTGACCAAGGCGTCATTCTGCTCGATGACGCCGATATTCTTGCCATAGGACCCGATGAATTGCAACAAGTGCGCAAGCGGATCGGTTTTGTCTTCCAGCATTTCAATCTCATTGGGCGCTTAAGTGCTATGGAAAATGTCATGCTGGGCCTGGTAATGGGCGGGATGGACCGCGAAACCGCCCGAAGCAAAGCCGCCGAAGCGCTGGGGAAGGTCGGAATGCAGCAGCAGCTGGATCGTCTTCCGGCCGAGCTGTCAGGCGGCCAGCAGCAGCGCGTGGGCATTGCCAGGGCTTTGGCCTATGAACCGGAACTCATGCTTTGGGACGAGCCCACGGCCTCCCTGGACCCCATTCTGGTGCGGGAAGTATTGGTCGTGATGGAAGAACTGGCGCGTTACCGCGCCAGCACCATGATCGTCGTCACTCATGAATTGTCCTTTGCCTTGCGGGTCGCCGACCGGATCGTGCTGATGGACAAGGGGAGCATTGTGGAGGAAGGGAAGCCTTCGCAGGTATTTGTCAATCCGGCGTCCGATATCGGGCGAAAGTATAAGGAACTCATTGAGTATCAAATGAACACGAGCGCGCAGAGTCTTTACGGAGGCGGTCCATCCCGGAAATGACGGAAGAAGCCGCCGTTCAAGCGCGGACCGCCTTTACCGCAGGATGGGGGCTATAGCTTACCCGACCGGAGGATGGCATAAAGCAGCCAGAAAAACATCAGCAGAGCAAAGCCCAAGCCCAGTTCGACAGCGGGAAACCCTGCCAGGGCGGGCGGCCGGCCGGCAATCGACAAGCCGATCATGATGCCGGCCATCATTGTGCCGAGAGCCATTAAAATCATGCTGAAGGCCAGGCGGTTGCTCATACGGTTTTGCTCTTTCAAGAGAAGCTCCAGCTCGGGAATGGAGACCTCCAGCCGCAGCCGGCCACGCCGGACGACGGCGCTTAATTCCCGGAATTGCTGGGGGAGGTCGCTCAGAATATCGCCGATTTCCGCGGCGTTTTTCCAGGCCGCCTCGGCCAAAACCCTCGGGCGCAGGCGCTCCATCAATAATTTGCGCCCGAAGGGTTCGGCGACATCGAGAATGCTAAGAGCCGGATCCAATTCTTTGACAATTCCTTCGATGGTGAGTAATGTCTTGCCCATCAGGGTCAGGTCGGCCGGTACTCTTAGCTTGTGCTTCAAGGCGATCGCAAAGATCTGGCTGACGGCATCGCCAAGACTTATCTGGCTTAAGGGAACCCCCCAGTATTTTTCCCTCAACAGTTCGATATCGTCCCTCAGCCGGGGCATATTGACATCGTCGGGAACCGTTCCGATGCGCAGGATGGCTTTGACCAGGTTGTCCGAGTTTTGCCGGGCGAGGGCAATAATCAGCGAAGCCAGGTTATACTTCATCGCCGGGCTGAGACGTCCGACCATCCCGAAATCGAGAAACCCGATGACCTCTCCCGGCAATACCACCACATTCCCGGGATGAGGGTCGCCATGGAAAAAGCCTTCCCAAAAAATCTGGTGAAAAATCGCTTTGACCAGCCGTTCCGCCAGAAGCGGAAGATGATAACCCCGGTGCTTCAGCTTTTCTACCTCGCTAATTTTTAACCCGGCTATATAGTCGGCTGTCAGCACTCTTTTCGTAGAATATTCCCAGTAAATCTTCGGAATGCGAATTTTAGGATGCGCGGCGAATTGCTTGGCGATTTTTTCGGCGTTATGAGCCTCAATCGTATAATCCAGTTCATTGCGGAGGGATTTCGAGAGCTCATCGACCATACCCGCGATCTGGTAGTTTTCCGCCCAGGCAAAACGGCGCTCGGCCAGGCCGGCCAGTTCCTGGAGAATTTCCAAATCGGTGTTGATGATGGCGATAATGCCGGGACGTTGAATCTTGACCGCGACCCGTTCGCCTGTTTTCAAAACAGCCTGGTGGACCTGCCCGATCGACGCGGCCGCCAGCGGGGCTGGGTCGAACCGCTGATAGATTTCTTCCAGTGCGGCTCCCAATTCTTGTTCGATGATGATGCGCACTTGCGGATAAGAAAAAGACGGGACTTTATCCTGCAGCTTTTCCAGCTCACGGATGATATCGGCGGGCAGAAGGTCGGGCCGCGTGCTGGCGATCTGGCCCAGCTTTATATAAGTGGGACCCAGTTGCTCAAGCACCAGCCGTATCCGCTCCCCCACGCCGGTTGCCGGTCCCCCGGCCGCAACTGACCGGGAGGAAGCAGGCGCTTTCTGAAGAAGCCCCATTTCTGCGGCAATATACTCGAAGCCCTGGCTCATCAGCGCCGCGGCGATATCCCGGTACCGGCTGATATGGCGCATCTTCTTGCCAAACATGAATACGCTCCTCGCTCAATAAACACCATTTTCACAGACTAAATATTCCCGGCTGCCGGGGCGAACATACCTTGTATTAACTGGTTGCCCCGGGCCGGAAGCTATTTGGGCGGCGCCCCCGGGAGGACCGCCGGCAGCAGCCCCTTCTTTCACACATCCGATAGCTTCACATAGAATAACAAAGAAGGGGGTGATATCTGGATGAAAAAACAAATCGCAGTCAATCTGAAAACTTTGCGGTGTTCCTATTGGGAAGACGGCAGGCTGATCAGTGAATATCCAGTCGGTATCGGAAAACCGTCGACCCCGACGCCTCCGGGAGTTTACCAGGTTGTTGAGAAATTAGTGTTTGAGAAAATGGGCGACGTGGACCTCGGTTCCCGGAGGCTGGTTTTATCATCGGACAAAACCTGTCTCCACGGCTCCTGGAATGGCCCGGTGGAAGGCTGCGTTTCAGGCGGTTGCGTCCGAATGTACAATAAGGATATTGAAGAGTTGTTTCCCCGGGTGGAGCTTGGCACACCTGTCGTTATGACTGAAGATTAGCAGCAGAAAAGCCGGGAGGCTATCCCGGCTTTTGCTTTGCTGCCTGATTTCAGGCGGCAGCTGGATGATGCGGCTGAAGACGATACGCCGGCAAAGTTTCAGGCGAGGGGAAATATGACCAAGCCTGCAGGAACAAAGCGCTTGGCAGCGGCGAGGCGGACGCCGGAGAAGCTCGGGAAGAGGTAAAGCGGTCATTCAACAGCCTTTTTCAGGTTTTCGATATCTTGGAGCTTGATCGACGAGCGGAAGAAATCGATCAGCCCTTCGTCGCGCAGCCGCCCCAGTTCCCGGGACAGGGCCGTCCGGGAAACGTTGAGAAAATCGGCCATGTCGTTGCGCTTGAGCGGCAGGATGAAAGTCTTCTTGCCCTGCAGCTTGTGCTGTTCCAGCAGGTAGGTTACGATCTTGGTCCGCATGCCCTTGATGGTCAGATACTCCACCTTGCGGTTGAGCATCAGCGCCCGCTCCGACACGATGAGCAGCATGTTGTGCACGAGCTGGTGGTGCCCGTCGCAGGCCTGGGGACAGGTGCCGGTGATTTTCTCGGGCGGGAGCAGGACGACCGAGCATTCGCTCTGGGCAAAAACCGACGCCGGCCAAGCCGTGCGCGCCGAAAAAGCGATCATTTCGCCGAACATGTCGCCCTGCCCCAGCACCGTCAGTACCGAGCGGGAGCCGGCCACATTTTCCTTGACTACCGCGGCCTCGCCCGCCAGCAAGATTCCCAGGCCGGAAAACGGTTCGCCCTCGACGGCGATAAAGCTGTTTTTGGAATGGGTAGACAGCTTGGGCTGCAGGCAGCCGAGCATGACGGCCAGTACATCGGGGGCGATGCCCGCGAACAGTGGCGTCGCCGCCAGGACGTTGACCAGGTTCTTGTTCAATTTTATCAGCCTCGCATTTTGGTAGCTACGGCTACCGATTTTTTATTTTCATTGTATTACAATGAGGTTGAAATAAACAAGCAATACCTGTGAGGAGGGTTTAAATATGCTCAGGAAAATCGTTTCCATCGACCGGGATAAATGCAATGGCTGCGGACTCTGTATCGGCGCCTGCCACGAGGGAGCCTTGAAGCTCGTGGACGGAAAGGCCGAATTGATCTCCGATTCCTACTGCGACGGTCTCGGGGCCTGCCTGCCGGAATGTCCCACCGGCGCCATCAACATCGTCGAGCGCGAAGCGGCAGACTTCGATGAAGAAGAAGTCAAAAAAATTATGGCCGCCAGAACCGCTGAGTCTCAGCCGGCGACCAGGCCGCAGGGCTGTCCCGGTTCAAGGGCCGGTCTCATTGCCCGCGAAAGCGAAAATGCGCCCGCCGCAGCCGTTCCGTCCGTCTCCCAGCTTCGCCAGTGGCCTTGCCAGATCAAACTGGTGCCGGCGAACGCCCCCTATTTTGACGGCGCCCACCTGCTGGTGGCGGCCGACTGCACGGCTTACGCCTACGCGAATATGCACGCCGACTTCATGCGCAATAAAATCACCTTGATCGGCTGTCCCAAGCTCGACGACATCAATTATGCCGGCAAACTCGCCGAAATCTTGCGGACCCACGACATCAAGAGCCTGACCGTCGTCCGGATGGAAGTGCCCTGCTGCGGCGGTATCGTGAGCGCTGTCAAGGAGGCGCTGCTCCAAAGCGGCAAGCTCATCCCCTGGCGCGTGGTGGTCATCGGCACCGACGGCACCGTCCGCGAAGATTAACCTGCGGTCTTTTGCCCCAAGCAAATCAAAAATAAATGGAGGGTATTTCAAATGAGTGAAATGTTCTGTTTCCAATGTGAACAAACCGCCGGCGGCAAGGGTTGCACCCAGATAGGCGTGTGCGGCAAAAAGCCCGAAGTCGCCAACAAACAGGATGAACTGACCGGCGCGCTCATCGGCCTGGCCCGTGCCGCCGCCGCCCAAGCGCCCGGCAAAACGGCCGACCACCTGGTGCTGCAGGGACTGTTCGCCACCGTCACCAACGTCAACTTCGACCCGGTCCGCATTGACGAACTCATCCGGGCGGTGCGGGCCGAAAAGACCAAACTCGACAGCTCCGCCAAAGATTTCCCGGCCACCGGTCTCTGGACCGGCAACGAAGATATCGTTTCCCTGCGGTCGACCCTGCTGCTGGGCCTGCGGGGCATGGCGGCCTACGCTTGGCACGCGTCGATCCTCGGCAAGGAGGATGCCGAAGTTACCGCCTGGTTCTACAAAGGGCTGCGGGCGCTCGGCGAAGATCACGGCGCGGAGGAATGGCTGGGGCTCCTGATGGAGTTCGGCCAGGCCAACCTGAAATGCATGGCCCTGTTGGATGAAGCCAACACCTCGGCCTACGGCCATCCCGTTCCGACCACCGTGCCCACCCTGGTGGAAAAAGGTCCGTTCATCGTCATCAGCGGCCACGACCTCCATGACCTGAAACAACTGCTGGAGCAGACCGAGGGGAAAGGCGTCAATATCTACACCCATGGCGAAATGCTGCCCGCCCATGCCTATCCCGCACTGAAGAAATACTCCCAGCTCAAGGGCAACTTCGGCACCGCCTGGCAGAACCAGCAGAAAGAATTGGACAATATCCCCGCCCCCATTCTCTTTACCACCAACTGCCTGATGACGCCGCGGCCTTCCTACTCCGACCGCGTCTACACCACTGATGTCGTCGGCTACCCCGGACTTACGCACATTCCCGCCGTTAACGGCAAGAAGGACTTCACTCCGGTCATCGAGAAAGCCCTCAAGCTCGGCGGTTACAAAGAAGATCAGAAGTTCACCGGCATCAACGGCGGCAGCCAGCTCACCACCGGCTTCGCCCGCAATACCGTCATGGGAGTTGCCGGCACCGTCATCGACGCCGTCAAAGCCGGGGCCATCAAGCATTTCTTCCTGGTCGGCGGCTGCGACGGCGCCAAGCCCGGCCGCAACTACTATACCCGCTTCGTGGAGCAGACTCCGAAGGACACGGTCGTGCTCACGCTGGCCTGCGGCAAATACCGCTTCAATGATCTTGATCTCGGCGAGATCGGCGGCATCCCCCGCCTGTTGGATATGGGACAATGCAACGACGCCTATTCGGCCATCCAGGTCGCCGTTGCCCTGGCTGACGCCTTCCAGTGCGGCGTCAACGACCTGCCGCTCACTCTGGTGCTTTCCTGGTACGAGCAAAAAGCGGTTTGCATCCTGCTGACCCTGCTGGCCCTCGGCATCAAGAACATCTATATCGGTCCGTCCCTGCCGGCATTCTTGTCCGGAAACGTCCTGAATATTCTGGTCGAAAAATTCGGCCTGAGGCCGATCAGCACCCCGGAAGAAGACCTCAAAGCCATTCTTGGCTAAACTCAGGTACCCGAAGAGTACCCGGACAATGTCCGGGTACTCTTCGTATAACTGCGGGTCTGGGGGCGCAGTCCGCCCGCTGTTCCGGGCACGCGGCCGCCTGAGCGTATTGCGGCAAATATTGCCCTTGCCCGGCGCGGGGCTTTATGGTGGTGTCCCTACAGCAAAAATGATATAATGTAAGCCGTAAGTGCTTATAAATTGCGTCGGGCTTGCCGCAGCCGGCTCCGCCGGAGCGGAAGTCCCGGCGAAAGCCAAGTATGTTCTAAGGAGACGCCAGCTTTGATACGAAATGTGTATGACGAGGTGCACCGGTTCTTCGAAGCGGAAATTACCGGGCAGCCGGCCGTGAGGCAGGATTGGGTGGAGGGGTTTCTCCGGCTGAAGGCCTGGGACGGCGCAACCGATGAAGAACTCAGGGACTATTGGAACAACCTGCGGATGTTCCTGTTATATTTGGGCGATAATGAGGCGGACGATCTGGAGGATATCCCTTACCAGGAATACGGCCAAGTCATTCGCTGGCTCACCGCCCATGTCAAGGGTTTCAAGGCAACTCTCAAGCCTGTCCGGCGTTTTTTTGCCGTTCTGGTTGATTTTTACCGCTATTTGACCCAGAAAAAGGTTGTGGCGGATACGACCGAGCTGGAGCTGGCGGCCCGGGAGATTGCCGGAGGCAAGCGCATCAAGCTGGACATCGACAGCGGGATGCTGCTGGGCGGAGCCGGGAGCGCTCTTACGGAGGAACTCAGTCAGATTATCGGCGAGATTATCGATCAGCTCATGGTCAAGCTGGGCGAATTTTTTCAGCGCAAAGAATTCAACGATGATTTTCAGCGGGCCCTTTTTCTGTTTGCGGGGCCGGTCAATTCCATTCCGGACCCTGAGCCGGGCGAGTTTAATCTGTTCTGGCAGGAGTTCTGGGATTATTTTTTGTTTGATTATCGCCTCTTGAGCCTGGACGAGACGCCGCTCAAACATTTTGCCGAGAGGTACCCGGGCGGATTTACGGGTGAGGAGCGGCAACTGCTCGGTGACCTGCGGGAAGCCAGGTTCACCGTATTTACCGTGCATCGCGTTGTGAACGAGGACTGGGTGGAATGCGCCAACCTGTTTACGGACGAAAAATTCCGTCTGCCGTACCCCGAGTTTGAGTACAAGGTCATGAAACGGATGCTGTTCTTCGGCCATGTTTTTGCCAAAGACACCGTCATGGTCAACTATATCACCAGCGTGGAGGTCAGCCCCAATCTTCGCCGCCGGATCCGGGAAGAGGGGGTCAGGCAAAAGGCGATTTTCGAAATCCAGAACCCGGGAGCGACCTGGGACGACTTTTTCGCCCGGCATGCCCTGGCCTTCCGTCATACGGTCGATGCCTTCGTTACGCTGGCCAAGGTCAATGTTACGCCCTTTGACCAGCTGGACCGGGACTTCCCGTGGGTGGAAGGCAAGCGGGAACCTGACCGCCGGGTAAGCGACCTGCTTGTTCAAATGCCGGATTATGGCTTTTCCTTGCATGATCGCCACCTGGCCGAACGGCTGTGGCACGACTTTTTCCAGTTGGCCGGGGTTGCGGTGCGAAAGCCCGGCGCTTGGGCGGCGGCCATTATCTACGCCTATGCCCACATCAACTTTCCCCAGGGAATATCCGCCGAACAACTGGCCGCGGATTTCGAAGTATCGACCTCCAGCGTGTACGCCAACCGGGACAAAATCTTCAAGACGCTGGAATTGGCCAAATATGATCCGCGCTATTTAAATGAAGAAGGGCTGATTTATTCTTTGTTCACCTTTTGAGGAGGGGGAGCATCATGAAATGTGCTATCTGCGGCCGCGAACTCGGCAGGGAGGAAAAATGCCCCTCCTGCCGGCCGGAACCAGCTCAGGAGGTGCAGATTCTGACGCCTGAGGAGCAAGAAGAAGACTTCCGGGGAATGCCGCTGGACAACGAAGCGGCAAAGCGGGCCGAACAAGAAGAAGGTTACCGATACGACGGCCGGGAACCACGACAGCGGATCTATGTCCGCCAGATATCCTTCGGCTCGGGAATGGGGATCTGGACCAAGCTCCTTATTATGCTGGTGCTCGGAGTGCTTGTCTTTGTCGTTCTTCCCCTGGCGTTTTTCGTCATCGCCGGTGTAAGCCTTGCCTGGCTGATTCTTCGCCTGCTGAGAAGATAATATAGTTATAGCGGGACACCCTTGTGCACTGGGCTTGAATCAAGCCGGTCGCAAGGGTGTTTTTTGCCGGCGGCTAAGGGATACTTGGCCGGCGGCTGTGTGGCTGCCGTGGATATACGTCAACTGTGTCTATTGGTGCGATACAATATGTAATTTTTTATGGAATTATGGAGGAATCAGGAATTTATGACCGAATAAAAATACATTATGCTTTCTTGGAGGTATGCTAATGAACTGGAAAAAGACCTGTGCTCTACTCCTTTCCCTCATTTTTGCGGCCAGTCTCGTAGCCGGCTGCGGCGGCGGCACCACTGCGCCGGCTACATCCCAGGTGCTGCGGGTCAGCGCGGGGGCGGAGCCGGAGACGCTCGATCCGCGGCTGGCGATCGGCTTGCCGGAGATGCAAGTGCTGAAGCAAGTGTTTGAAGGCTTATGCAATCAAAGCAGCAAAGGCGAAATCGTACCAGGTGCCGCGGAGAAATGGGAGGTTTCTCCCGATGGAATGAAATACAAATTTACCCTGAGAGCCAACGCCAAATGGTCGAACGGCGATCCGGTGACCGCCCAGGACTTCGAGTTCGCCTGGAAGTCGGCGCTCAGCCCTGAACTGGCGAGCCGCTATGCCGAGCAGCTTTTCCCGCTGAAGAACGGCGAGGCCTACAACAAGAAAAAGGTCACAGCCGACGAAGTGGGCGTCAAAGCGTTGGACGACCGCACCCTTGAAGTGACCCTGGAAAAGCCCACTCCCTATTTCTTGTTTCTGACCACTTTCCCCACTTACTTCCCGGTCAACAAAAAAGTCGTGACCGCCAACGAAAAATGGGCCGGCGATCCCAAGACCCTGATCGGCAACGGCCCCTTCAAGCTGACCGCCTGGGCGCACAACAGCAAGCTTGAGTTCGCCAAAAACGAGAACTACTGGCAAAAAGACGTCGTCAAGCTGGAAAAAGTGGAATTCCTGATTGTCGATCAGGGAACTACGCTGCTCAATATGTTCGAAAATAACCAGGTTGATCTGACGACCGCGCCCAATCCTCCGGCGAGCGAAATGCCCCGCCTCATCAAGGAGGGCAAGCTTCAGGTCACTCCGTACGTGGGCCATTACCATTATGTGATAAACTGCAAGCGCCCGCCGCTGGATAACGTGAAAGTGCGCAAAGCGCTGGCCCTGGCCATCGACCGCACCGCCATCATCGACACGCTGGTCAAGAGCGGCGAACAGCCGGCGATGGCCTGGGTGCCGCTCGGCTTGCCCGATGTGGCGGCCGGCAGTGAATTCCGCAAAGTCGGCGGCGACTTCTTCAAGAACAACGACGTGGAGACCGCCAGGAAGCTGCTGGCTGAAGCCGGCTATCCGGACGGCAAGGGCTTCCCGGAAATGACCCTTCTGTTCAATACCGACGAGCAGCACAAGCAAATCGCCGAGGCCTTGCAGGAGATGTGGAAGAAAAACCTGGGCATCACTCTGAAGCTGCAGAACCAGGAATGGAAGGTCTATTTGCAGGCCCGCGCCAAACGCGACTTCGACCTGGTCCGCCGCGGCTGGATCGGCGACTATCTCGACCCGATGACGGCTATGGAAACGATGCTGGGCGGCAACCCGAACAACAACTCCGAGTGGCAGGATCCCGAGTATGACCGCCTGGTGAGGGAAGCTCAGAAGACGGCCGACTCCCAGAAGCGCATTCAGCTCATGCATGACGCCGAAAAGGTCCTCATGGACGATATGCCGATCATCCCCATTTATTTCATGATGCAGAAACACATGGCCAAGCCGTATGTAAAAGGCTATTTCCTCGACGGCCTGGGCTCCTTGTATCTGCGCGAAGCCTATATCGACAAGAAGTAAATCCGGAAATAAGACGCAAAGCGGCCGAAATCGGCCGCTTTGCGTCTTATTTAGAAGGGTTTCCCCTGATGCTTATTGATGATGGATCAGGAGGATAACGTGAGTAAAGGGAAGCCGCGCGCGCTTGAAAAAGGGGCGCGGCGGTTTTATGTTCCGGCCAAGCCGTCAGAACGCGCCGGTGTCGTTGTAACTGGGGAGCGTCCTGTCCCGGCAGATCTCAAGCATCTCGCCGATATCGCCGAGAAGGGCCGCCTTGTCCTGGGGCAGTGTGCCGGCAAGGGGCAACAGATTCGACACATGGTTGCTCCGGAAAATACAAGGGCTGGCGACCTCACAGTGCTCAATCAGGAGTTGGAGTTCCTGCAGGAGCTCCAGCGGGGACAGCGGGCTGAACTCGCCGCGGTCGGCCGCCTGCCGGAGGGGTGTTCCCTTATGCAGCATGAGGGTGAGAGCGCTCAGCATGGTCGGACTGATGGCGCTGACTGTCCTGGCGGTGTTCAGGGCATGCTCCCGGCTGCGCGCTTTGCCGCCAAGCCCGAGAATGACCATGGCGGACAGCTTGATGCCGGACGCCATGACTTTTTGCCCGGCGGCAATCATCGCGGCGGAATCAACGCCTTTGCCGATGGCCCGGAGCACTTCGTCGTCTCCGCTTTCGATACCGAGGTAGATGATCTGAAGCCCGGCCTGCCGGAGCGCTGCCAGCTCTTCCGGCGTTTTGTTCAGAATATCCCGGGGACCGCCGTAGCAGGTGACCCGGGATAGTTTGGGGAAGGACCGGCGGAGCATGTCCAGAATGTGCAGCAGTTGTTCGGCCGGGAGAACAAGGGCGTTGCCGTCGCCTAAAAAGACCCGGCGGATTTCCGGCCAGCGGCGGGACGCTTCGTGGATGATCCCCGCCAGTTCTTCCTGAGGGCGGATGCGAAACCGGACGCCGCGATACATGCTGCAGAAGGCGCAAGCATTATGCGAGCAGCCGACGGTGGCCCGGAGAATAAAGCTGTTGGCCTCGCTGGGCGGGCGGAAGACCATGCCTTCAGCGTTATCGCAATACATCATTTTCCTCCTGATCGGTTAGGCTATCGGTTGGCGGCCAGCAGCCGCTCCTTCAAGTCGCAATACCGGGCCGTGAAATAAGGGGAATTCTGGGCTTCGCGATGGTCGAAGCCGTAGGCCCGCCGGCTTACGGCGAGGACGGGAGGAGCCTGGATCCTTTTGGCGACCCCCATGCCGCTGTAAAGCTTCCACCACTTTTCGAGATCGGCGATGAAGTGCGCCGGACCGGGGAAAAGCTTTGACACCAACCCGGGTTCGCAGCCCAGTTTGGCTTCCAGCTCGCCGGAGGCGTACCAGCCGAGCAGGTCTTCCGGGGTAGCCCGGTTCCACCACTCCATAAAGGACCGGAAGAGGTAGTCATGATAGGGGTAGATGAGGGGATCGCCTTTTCCCTCGTCGACATTCTGCTCGGTTGACAATTCGGCGCTGGGCGTCAGGGTGAAGACCCCCTGGGGAATAATCTCCGAATGAAAGACCTGTTCATTGAGATGGCGGCCCAACGCATACACCTGATGTTTCCAAAGATCGGCCAGGACGGCGAGAAAGCCGGCCTGATCGCCGTAGAGAGTGGAATATCCCACCGTCGTCTCGCTCTTATTGGCATTGCAGGTGAACCCGCCGCCAAAGGCTGCGGCCAGTCCGGCCAGCACCCTGGCCGAGCGGTCGCGGGCCTGGATATTTTCGGTGATGAAGGGCGTGACCGACAGGTTCGACTGGCCGCCGGTCGCGCGATTGACCACCGGCGCGCCGTTTAGCTGGCGGATGGTGTGATCGACCGATTCCTGAATCGGCACGACGGTATAAAGACAGCCGAGACGTTTGGCCAAGTCGTCGGCCAGGCTTTTGGTGGTCGCCGAATTATAGACGCTGGGCAGGTTGGCGAGCAGTACGTTCTCCGGCCCGAGAATACTGGCATAAAGGGCGGCGCTTACCGCCGAGTCGATGCCGCCCGACGCGCCGATGACAACGCGCTCCATGCCGATCTGTTTCAGAAAATTCGCCGCGCCATAACTGAGAGCCTGATAAATGGTCGCCATGGACTGGTCTTCCGGCGGCAGGGCGGCTTCCTGGCTGTCTCCGCCGCTCAGGGCAAGGTCGAGAAAGCGGAGCGACGGCTCAAAGGCCGGGCAACTGGCCACAATTTGTCCGCGACGGTTATAGACTGTGCTTGCCCCGTCGAAGGTGTAGACGGTCTTACCGTTGTTCTGCACACCGACATTGTTGACATAAACTAACGGGGCGCCGGTTTCCCGGGCACTTTTGCCGAAGACCCGGTGGCGTTTGCCCTGCTTGCCGAGGGTGAAGGGAGAGCTGGAGATATTGATCAAGAGGTCGACCGGTCCCTTGGCGGCGATTTCGGCGACCGGGTTGAGGGAATAATCGTCATACCAGCCGTCTTCGCAGATGAGGCTGCCGATGCGGAGCGGGCGGCCGCCGACTTCGACGCAGACGGGCTGCAGGAGTTCCCCGATGTCGCGGCCCAGGTCGGCGGCCAGCTTGCGCAGGCTGTAAAAATGGCGGGTGTCGTCAAACTCGCGGTAATTGGGGAGGAGCGTTTTGATCCGGAACGGATAGGGGAAATGGTCGCCGGCCCAGAGGCGGCCGTTTTGGGCAACAAAAAAGGCATTGTATTTTCGCACTCTGCCGTCGTCACCCGTTCTATTCCAGTCCAGCCCGACGTTGCCGAATACGACACACAGTCCCGCCGAAGCGGCGACAATGCGGCGACCGTATTCCTCGCAATCCCGGAGGAAGGCCTGCTGTTCCCAGGTATCTCCGAGAAGATAGCCCGGAATGGCCATTTCGGGAAACACTACCATATGGGCCGCGCCGGCGCGGGCCTCCTCGATCATGGCCAGCATCGCGCGGCTGTTGATATCCGGCCGGCCGGGAATTATCTCCATCTGGCCCAGGGCGATTCGAAGCAAGAGAGTCACCTTCCTTATGGCGCCTTATTTATCATTCAGGCGAAAAGTTGACAGGAATTGTCCCGAAAATTGTTGAATTTGCATTATATCATTCTCTGCTTGGGAGGTTATTCCTCCAGCGGGCGGAAAAAATCAGGCGGAAGGGGTTTGGGGCAATGTTTGAAAAAGTGCTGGCGGCGGCCGGGCGCCTGGAAGGCGTGGCGCACCGGACGCCGGTTTTCACTTCGCGGCTGCTCGACGAGCAGTCCGGAAATGCCATCTATCTAAAATGCGAAAACTTTCAGCGGATGGGGGCCTTTAAATTCCGCGGAGCGTTCAACGC
Organism: Sporomusaceae bacterium UBA7701; assembly: GCA_002482545.1. Taxonomy (GTDB): domain Bacteria; phylum Bacillota; class Negativicutes; order Sporomusales; family UBA7701; genus UBA7701. Next base: position 24,389 of record DLGF01000013.1, on the reverse strand, counting down.
GGTGAGCGCCCTTTCGCCGGAAGACCGGCAGCGCGGGATCGTCACCTATTCCTCAGGCAACCATGCCCAGGCGATCGCGCTCACCGGCAAGCTCCTGGGAGTACCCACCACGGTGGTCATGCCTTCGGACGCTCCGGCGGTCAAATTCGCCGCGACCCAGGCCTACGGCGCCGCCATCGTTTCCTACGACCGGGCCCGGCAATCCCGGGAAGCGGTGGCCCAGACCCTCATGGACCGGCACGGGTATACTCTCATCCCGCCCTATGATCACGAGGAGGTTGTAGCCGGTCAGGGGACAGCGGCCCGCGAACTGATTGAAGAGACCGGACCGCTCGACTATGTGTTTGCGCCCTGCGGCGGCGGCGGTTTGCTGAGCGGAACGGCCGTCAGCGCCAAACATATGCTGCCCGAGGGGCGGGTGATCGGGGTTGAACCCGAACTGGCCGACGATGCGACCCGCTCCTTCAAAACCGGACAACTGCACACCGTTCAGAATCCGGCCACGATCGCCGACGGGTTGCGCACTCCGGCGCTCGGCCAGGTGACCTTTCCTTTGGTGCGCCAGTATGTCGACGATATGGTTACCGTATCGGAGGAGGAGATCCTTGCCACCCTGTACTTTCTCTGGACCCGGCTGAAAATGGTCGTTGAGCCTTCCGGCGCCGTCGGCTTGGCCCCGCTTTTTCACCGCAAATTGCCGATTGCCGGAAAACGGATCGGGGTCATAATCAGCGGCGGAAATGTGGATGTCCGTATGGCGGGGGAACTGTTCGCCGCCCTCGGCGGATGACGTTCCGGACGCTCGGCCGGAAAGCGGAACGAGCGCGGCGGTTCAAGGCGAGGCCGGCGGGGAAAGAAGAATTCCCCGGCGCTAGGCTTAGTGTTGGCCCGATGGATCGCCGCTATTCGAGCGGCGGGGGCGCCGGTCCATCCAAGCGAAAAAAACGCGCTGGACTGAGAGGGAAAGATCGCCGGACGGCCAATTATTATTATGGCCTGTTAACGGCGACGGCCCCGAAAACAGGGAATATCAGGACGGGATGATGCAAATGCGACGGTATTTTCTCTTCATTGCTTTTTTGTTGACCATTCTGGCTATGCCGACGGCGGAGGCAAGCTATGACGGCAGTCAGTCGATCGCCGGCGGCCGGCCGATCGTCGCTATTTACCCGGTGGTAAACTCCATGCGGGAGCGGGGCAGCTATTATCTGGTGGATATGGTCAATGAATCGCTTTTCCGGAAATTTGACAGCAGTACATATCTGGTGATGACCGGCCCGGCGCTGACCGAATCGCTGCAGCGGTACGGCGTCTACGACGATCCGGTGAGCGATACGGCGGCGATCCGCGCCGCGCTTCGCGCTATGGGGGTCCACTATATCGTCAAGGTTGAACTGCTGCCCGCCAGCGCCAAGCAAAAGATCAACTTCCCCAATGTTTTCCTGCTGCGGAAAACCTGGGTCGCGACGGTTCCGCTGGCTTGCATCGTGATCGATGTGCCTACCGGGACAGTTGTCTATGACGCGATCCTTGCCGAACAGGGCAGTGATGAAAACTTCATCGGTTTCGCCAGCAAGGGACAAGCCCTGAGAGGATCGCTGGGAAAAGCCTTGGAGAGGTTTGAAAGGGAGACGCTCATCCCCGAATAGGGGCGGGCGCTTCGGACGCTGCATGCGGCTTTAAAAGGTCTGCTTTTAGGCGGGCTGTTCTCAATTGGAGCCGAAAACGGCCCGCCTTGGCTCCGGAAGCGGGCGAATTGACTGGGACGGTCCATTGTTGCTATAATTGTTGCTATAATGGGCTAAAATCCGAACAAGCGGCAAAGGCGCCGGACGTTGTTGCCAGCTTTTGCGGAAAGGCGGCACTGTCCTTGCTTTTATTTACTTTTAGGGGTTGTCCTTAAAAGTTTTTTTGTTTCTGCCTGAGGTAAATATTTACAGTCCATAATGGAGGTCGCGATGCAACTGATTCAGGAGACGCTAGCCAAGATTGGTCCGCTAAACCTGGCCGTGATGGATGAAGTCCAGGTTCGCCTGGACAACCTGACCAAACCGCCGGGAAGCCTTGGACGGTTGGAGGACATGGTTCGCCAGTACGCCGGAGTTACCGGGGAAGTGCGGCCCCAGTTACCCCGGAAATGCATGGTTTTGTTTGCCGCCGATCATGGAGTGGCCAGATTGGGGATCAGCGCCTATCCGGTTGAAACCACTGTTCATATGACCCGGAACTACCTGGTTGCCCAAGGGGCCGGCGCAAATGCCCTCGCGAATTTTTGCGGGGCCGACATGGTTGTGGCGGACATGGGGATTGCGGGAGATGTATCGGAGGTGCCCGGCTTGCTGCCGCGAAAAATAGCCTGCGGCACCCGCGATTTCACTGAAGGCCCGGCGATGACCCGGGACCAGGCGATAAGAGCCGTTGAGACCGGAATTGAACTGGTAAACGAAAAAATCCGGCAGGGCTATCGCTGCTTCAGCCTGGGCGAAATGGGGATCGGCAATACCACGTCCAGCGCGGCGGTCGTGGCGGCGTTCACCGGCATCAGCGCCGAACAGGCCACCGGGCGGGGGACAGGCATATCCGACAGCCGGCTGCAGGTCAAGATTGACGCGGTCCGTCGGGCGTTAAGCCTAAATCGGCCTGATCCGGCGGACGGAATCGATGTGTTGGCCAAAGTCGGCGGTTTTGAAATCGGCGGCTTGGCCGGAGTTATTTTAGGGGCCGCCGCCAGCCGTGCACTGGTGGTCATCGACGGTTTCAACGCCGGTGCCGCCGCGCTGATCGCTCACGCTCTTGCTCCGCTTTGCCGCCATTATATGCTGGCCTCCCACCTGTCGGCCGAGCCTGCCCACCGCCGGATGCTGGAGACCCTCGGCTTGTCGCCTTATATCGACATGGGGCTTCGCCTGGGCGAGGCCACAGGCGCTTCGCTGGCGATGAACCTTTTGGATGCGGCGATCAAAATGGTAAATGAGATGTCGACCTTTGCCGAGGCCGGGGTTTCCCGGAATGACGCGGCAGCCGGGGAAAGGAGGGTCCCCCATGCTGGACGGACTGATTGCGGCGATTAAGCCTCTGGACCTGGGAGCCATGGAGGCCTGCCAGCTTCGGCTGGACAATCTGACGAAGCCCCTGGGAAGTTTGCACGGGCTCGAACAGTTGGCCTGCCGTCTCGCCGGCATTACCGGCGATCCCAGGCCTCGCAAGCTTAAGAAATGCATCATCCTCGCGGCTGCCGACCACGGCGTTGCCCGGGAAGGGGTTAGCGCCTATCCGCAGGAGGTTACCCCCCAGATGGTGATGAATTTTTGCCGGGGCGGTGCGGCCATCAATGTGTTCGCCAAGCATGCCGGAGCCGAACTCGTTTTGGTGGACGTCGGCGTGGCCGCCGATCTTCCTGAGATTCCGGGGCTTCGCCGGGAAAAGATTGCTTACGGGACCGGCAATATCGCCGCTGGCCCGGCGATGACCCGCGAGCAGACGCTGCAGGCGATCGCGGTCGGCGTGCGAATCGCCCGGGAAGAAATGACCCGCGGGGTCCGGGTGATTGGGCTGGGCGAAATGGGAATCGGCAATACAACGCCCAGTACGGCCATTATTGCCTGCTATGCCGGCCGGCCTGTCCGGGATTTGACCGGGCAAGGCACGGGAGTGTCGGGGACCGGACTGGAACGCAAGGCCAAGATCATCGAACAGGCCTTGGCGGTAAATCGCCCTGATCCTCAGGACCCCATCGATGTTCTTGCCAAGGTCGGCGGACTGGAGATAGCCGCGCTGGCCGGTGTCGCCCTCGCCGCCGCCGCGGGAGGGGCGGCGGTGGTTCTGGATGGGGTCATCACCGGCGCGGCGGCGCTGATCGCCACGCAAATGGCCCCCGGGGTCAGAGAGTACCTTATCGGGTCCCATTTTTCCTGTGAGCCGGCCCATAAGGCCGCGCTTTCCCTGATGGACATCCCGGCTTATTTGCACCTCGACATGCGCCTGGGGGAAGGAACGGGCGCGGCTCTCGGCATAACCCTGATCGACGCCGGACTGCATGTCCTGAATGATATGAAAACCTTCGGGGAAGCCCAAGTCGCAGTTGCCCAGGACGGACCGGGAGCCTTGCGGCAGCGGGCGGAACTTTGAAGTAACAGCCGGGATAGAAAAATAGACTGTAAGCCCTTAGGCCTGCAGTCTATTTTTTATCCGGCGAGTTCAGACCGGGAGGGGCGCCGGACGGGGCAATGGGTTACATTATGACGACTGCAGGAATAGCATAAGGTGATGGCTGTTTTTTGAGGCCCGACGAGGCAGTGGATGGAATGCCCCCAGTTCTGGCGGTTTATTCGCAAGATACTGTCGTGCTTGAGGGTGATAGCATGAAGAAGGCTTTGATAACCGGGATTACCGGTCAGGACGGGGCGTACCTGGCCGAATTTCTGCTCGGCAAAGGCTATGCGCTTCATGGAATTATCCGGGAAACCTCGCTGGCAAACACCGAACGGTTGAATTGGCAGAAAATCAGCCCGGCCCGGAATTTTCGCCTCCACCCGGGAGACTTGACCGACGGAGGAAATCTGCAGCGCATTATGCAATTGGCAGAACCGGATGAAGTCTATAATCTGGCGGCCCAGTCGCATGTCAAAGTATCCTTCGAATCACCGGAACCCCCGGGCTCCGGATAAGCTATGCCGGAGGATTGGCGGGCAAGAGTGGATTTGATCCGTAAGATCCGGCTTGCCCCCGCTATTTTTGCGGGGGCGGGTAACAATGTCGGTTCCATGTTCATACAGTATAGTAGTAAATCACACATCGAGAACAGGGGAGGCATGAATATATGGGTATTTTCAAGGAAATCCGCAATCACTGTCTCATCAGGGAATTGTCCCGCGAACTAAACACAGATGTACTGCTGTTCGGCTTTGACGGTTTTACTTATTTCGGCAATCTGCAGGCCATCGACGACTGCCGGATCGCTGTGCTGAATCCGGCCATAGAAGCGGAAACCAGTAACGTGGAAATTCTTACTCCCGGCGGAGACGTTCATGAGGTTAAATTCATCCGGGTGGACCTCTGGCAGATTGTTGCCAAGGGCACCAGCATAGTGACCGATCCCCTCGTATGTTCGCAAGGAGCGCCCTTCCCGCTGGCCGACCAAGTGATCGACGGAGTGCGGGAAGAAGAAGAAGCGGTCGAACGGCAGGAAAGCCATAATTTGATCTGCCAGCTGGATCGGATGATCGGCGACGACGTGGTTATAGCGACGCTTGGCGGGTTCCTGTTTGAGGGAGTTCTCAGCGAAGTAGAAGATAGACTGGCGATATTGTCGGTGGATGATATATTCGTTCCCGGCACCAGCTCGGCTATTTCAAGCAGTGACGTGCGAACCGTGGTCGTCAATCTCGAGGCCCTGACTTCGGTGGGTTCTACAGCTTGTAAGTGCTAGTGAATACCTGTGGGGTAAAAGCGTTTTGCCCAGTAGCAAGTTTGCCTAAAGGGCGGCATTTGTACCTTGTTAGTCGGCAAGAAAGGTCCGGTTGCATGCTTTCCGGGCCTTTTTTAATTAGTGTTGCTGGAGGAGGGGGTTGGAGTATGCTGACCGCCGAGGAATATCTTGGCCAGGTGGGGGTGGGGGTAACCACACCCCGTTTCTTTCGCGCCACTGACGGAAACCTTTATGTAGTAAAGCTGCAAAATAACCGGCTGGGGCCTATGGTGCTGGCAAGCGAATTTTTAGCGGCGAAGATGGGTGAATATATGGGCTTGTGTTTCCCCGCGAGCGACGTAATTGCGATTGGCGAAGAGCTGCTCGAAAGACGGCCGGAGCTTGCGGCGGCGGGAATCATTCCGGGCCGCCATTTTGCCTCGCAGTATCTGGACAACGTGGAATATCTGGGAAAGGATAATTTAGATAAGGCCGTCAATATGGCGGACATGGCCGGAGTGATGCTGTTCGACCATATGTTCCACAACGCCGATCGCAGCAGTAATAAAAAAAACCTCCTGCTGCGGCAGGAGGGTGAGGCTTTTAAAATTTACGCCATTGACAATTCCCACTTGTTCCGTTCCGGCCGGTGGACGATCAACTCTCTCGAAAAACTGCGGAGGAGCAAGAAGGTTTACTATCCCCGCGCTTTCGGCTTGATGCTAAAAGACCGGCTGTTTGCGCATGATTTCCGGCCCTTTTTGGAAAAAGTGCGAGAGATAAGCGATGAAGCAATCGACGGCATCGTGGGGGGAATTCCGACGGAGTGGCTGCCGGACGGAGAACAGCGGCAGGCCCTGCCGGGTTTCATCAGGACCCGGCGGGATATGGCGGAAGAAATCTGGGAACACTTGTGCCGCCATATTCCTAAAGCGCACGGAGGGCGCCGGAGAGAGTACAGCAGAATTATCGACCTTACGCGAACGTCGGACGAAAAAAGCCGTCCGCAGGAGCGGCGGCGTCACTTGTCGCTGGGAAGCGCCGGAAGGAAACTTCCGGATAAAGATGCTGACTGATGGAACGCGGCTGTCCATAAGCCACCTGCCGGTGAGCGTCAGGATGACGGCAGGTGGCGCCGAGGTTCGCTTGGGGGTGGTTCTGATTCCGCGAGTCCTTTCAGCGCCCATTGCTTGTCTGCCAATAGATTCGCGAACGGTGTGCGGGTCCGCACCAAAAGGCGTACCGGCCGGAAGATGTTTATTAAGCTGCGGGAAGCGGCAGCGTCGGAGCGTTCATAAACATCTTCCGCGTCCAGGTAAAAAGCCGCGTGGATATGTCCGGTGGTTGGGAGTGCCGGTCACCGTATTACATAATGGATGCGGAGATGGGGCTCGGTGTCCAGGTCGATGACCGTGCCGTCGGTCAGTTGAACCATCGAGCGGGAAGGCGCGAACTGGTTGAGGTAGACAACCCGGCCCTGCCGCCCGTCACTTAACGCGACGGTATTTCCGGAGAGATAGTTGAGCATCCGGCTGGTAAATGCAAGACACATCTGGGGATCAAGGCGGTATTTTTCGTCATTCAGCTTTTCCAGACCGGAGTAGGGGCTATAAACAACAGTAGGCTCACGATTAATCGTCAGGGCTTCGTCATAGAGGTCGGCGATGGCGACGATGCGGGCGTAGGGATGGATTTTATCGCCCGTCAGCCGCAAGGGATAGCCGCTGCCGTCGGTCCGTTCATGATGCTGGATCACCGCCGCTTTGATGCTTTCTCCCAGGTCGGGGAGATTTTTCACCAGCTCGAAACCATAGGCGGCGTGCCTTTTATAATGCTCATAGTCTTCTTGGGGCAGCTTGTCCGGGCGGTTGAGAAACTCAACCGGCAATTGGGATTTGCCCACATCGTGCAGCAGGCCGGCCAGAGCCACGGCGTTGACAACCGGAAGCGGATAGCCCAGCCAGGTAGCGACGAGGGTGGCGATGACGCTGACGTTGACGCTGTGCTGGTAGGTGGCGTCGTCACAGACCGGCAGATCGTAGAGCCTGTCGATCACATTGCCGGCAGACTGCACATGGCTGGATATTTCAGTGGCCGTGGCCGCAAAGGTTTCGAGCGGAACCTCCTCGTCGGCGCGCATGGTTTCGAAGGCCTGCTGGACGACCGAGACCGACTTGTTGTAGCTGTTGACAAACTGCCGAACCTTAGGGTTAATGATCGGGTTGCTGATCGCTTCGTTGGTTACGGTTACCGTAGGAATCTGCCAGTGTTTCAGTTTGTCAATAGTATGGCGGCTGAGAAGGGTTCCTTCGCCGATCAGGATCATGCCTTCGCTGGAAACCACGTCTCGCGCCAGTTCCATGCCGGGAACCAGGTGTGCGACGTCCAGTTGAACGGTTTTTTGGGGGGCTGTTTGATTTATGTCGCCCATCTTCGCGTTCCTTTCGGAGTGAAATATTACTAGCTTTACCAAATTTCAACAAATTGTCGGAAAATCCTGCTGACGGTGCTGCGGTCATCCCCAAATTTACAGTTGAGGAAGGAATTTCCGAGAGTGTGAAGAAATGTATCGGAAATACTAAATACTAAAAATGTATGGGGTGATCGAATGACCAATTGCTCGAAGATTATGGCCATTCTTCAGGAGAATCGTACCGAAACGGCGCCGAAAGTCCAGGATGTGCTTACCGAGTATGGATGTTTCATCCGGGTAAGACTTGGCCTCCATGACGCCGCTGTGGATCAATGTACCAACACCGGTCTGATTTTACTCCAGCTTTGCGGCGATGCCATACCGGTGCAGGAACTTGAGCGCAAGCTGACCGCCATCCCCCATGTGAAAGTAAAGACCATGTCGTTGGAGTTTTAAGGAAGTGCGGCTTGCCGCACTTCCTTTTTGCATTTTTGGCGGCCCTGAGCCGGGGACGGTTGCATTGACAAATGCAGGAAAGGGCAATATACTGAGCGAAAACTATTATCAAGGGGTGTCGCCATGACCGCGAAAGTGTATTTTTTACCGCTGACGGACGGCTTGTCCGCAGGGGAGCAAGCCCGGGCATTGGGCCGGCTGTATGAAGCTTCCGGGGCTGATTCGGCGGTAGACGGAAAAGATTTTGTCGCAATCAAGCTTCATGTAGGGGAAAAGAAAAATACCACGCATGTAAAACCCGAACTCATCAAAGCGCTGGTCGAAAGGGTAAAGGCTAAAGGCGGCCTGCCGTTTTTGACCGAGACCTCTACTTTATATAAAGGAGAACGGGAAAATGCGGTGAAGCATCTCCTGCATGCCCATCGCCACGGTTTCGGCGTGGATCAGGTAGGCGCGCCGTTTATTATGGCCGACGGTCTAACCGGCAACACGGAGTATGAAGTGTCGATCAACGGCGAACTTCACCAGTCGGTTAAAGTGGCCAGAGAAATCATGAGCGCCGACGCGCTCTTGGTCGTGTCCCACCCGACCGGACATGTGGCGGCGGGACTTGGCGCCTGTATCAAGAACCTCGGCATGGGCCTGGCGAGCCGCATGGGGAAATTGCGGCAGCATTCGGCGATGTTGCCCGAGGTCATGGAAGATAAGTGCAGGTATTGCCAGAAATGCATCAGGTGGTGTCCCCAGGACGCGATCATCGAAAAGGGCGGCCGTGCGTATATTCAAACTGAAAAATGCATCGGGTGCGGCGAATGTCTGGCTGTGTGCCGGTTCGACGCCGTCAAATACGACTGGGGGGCCGAATCCGGATTCATGCAGCGCAGTATGGCGGAACACGCTTACGGCGCAGTAAAGGAGAAACCGGGAAAATGCTTCTATATCAATGTCCTGGTGGATATGACGAAGGATTGCGACTGTTTTAACTCCTGCCAGCCCAAGCTGATACCGGATATCGGCCTTCTGGCTTCCGGCGATCCGGTGGCGATTGATAAAGCTACCTTGGATATTACCGCCCGGGTGCACGGGAAGACGCTGGCGGAGATTTCCTACGCCCGGCATGATGCGATGATTCAGATCGCCCATGCGGAGAAAATCGGCATGGGATCTTTAACCTACGAACTGGTTCAGGTGGAATGAGATGCCGGTAAAAACGAACGCTGCCCGGATACTGGACGGTTTCGCCATCCGGTATAGGCTTCAGGAATATGCCGTGGATGAACACGATCTCAGCGCCGAGACCGTAGCCGCCAAGGTGGGGATGCCGCCGGAGCAGGTTTTTAAAACCCTGGTGGCCCGCGGCGACAAGACCGGCGTGCTGCTGGCCTGCATTCCCGGCTCGGAGGAGCTCGACCTCAAGGCCTTGGCAACCGTAAGCCGCAACAAAAAAGTGGAAATGGTTCCTCTCAAAGACGTCCAGCCGTTGACCGGATATATCCGGGGCGGCGTGTCGCCTGTCGGCACCAAGAAGCGGTATCCGGTCTTTTTCGATGAAAGTATTCTGCTGTGGGAGACGGTCGCGGTCAGTGCCGGTACCCGGGGATGTCAGGTTATTCTGGCCCCCTCCGAACTCATCCGGGCCGTGGCTGGGGTGACGGGAGGCATCGTCCGGCCGAAACCAGAGTGATGGATGGGAGAGTAGTTATGAAAATCTCTATGGATGACAGCATAAAAAAGATTGTTCCCAACTGCCGCCTGGGCTGTGTGGAAATCCACGGGGCAGGCGTCAAGGCAACGCCGGCGGCGCTTACCCATGAGTTTGCCGAACTGAAGGAGCGGATCGCGCAAACTTACGATTTGGCGGTGCTGCCCCAGCATCCCAGGATCCTTTCCGTACGGGACATGTATCGCAAGCTGCGTTTTGATCCTTCCCGCTACCGGCCGGCGTCCGAAGCGCTCATGCGCCGGGTTTTGCAGCAGAAGCAGCTGTATTTTGTCAACAGCGCGGTCGATGTGATCAACTATTGCTCGCTCAAGCATCTGTTGCCCATGGGGCTTTATGACCTGGACCGGATCGAAGGGGATGCCGTGTACCGGGTAGCCGCTGAGGGGAACTATGTCAACATCGGCGGCAATGAGGTCTCCACCGAGGGAAAACCCTTTCTTGCCGACTCCGCCGGGGTGTTTGGCAACCCGACCTCGGATTCCAGGCGGACGGCGGTTACGTTGCTGACCCGGAATCTGCTGCTGGTCGTATATGCGGCGGAAGAAGTCGCCGATGATGAAGTGACGGAGATCTTGCAGTTCTCAGGCGAAATGCTGGTGCGGTATAACGGCGGCCGGATCGCTGCCCGGCATATCGTGAAAGAATAAGGAGTTGCGGTCAATGAAGTATATCAGTACCCGCGGCGGAGGCTCGCCGTGCACGGCGGCGGAGGCCATTAAAGCAGGCCTTGCCCCGGACGGGGGATTATTCGTTCCGGAGGCTACGCCGGAGCTTGGCGGAAATATGCCGGAAGAGCTGGCGCCACTGGGCTATCAGGAGCGCGCGGCGAGAATTCTGACCCCTTTTCTTACCGATTATACGGCGGCTGAAATCAAAGCATCCGTTCTCGCAGCCTATGGCGGAGGCAAGTTTGACCATGCGGCGGTCGCTCCTCTTCAAACCTTCGGGGACGGATTTTCGGTGCTGGAACTTTGGCACGGCCCGACCAGCGCTTTCAAAGATATGGCGTTGCAGCTTTTGCCGCATTTGCTGTCCCAGGCCCTTGCCAAGACCCGGGAGGCGCGGGAGGTCGTCATCCTGGTGGCTACGTCCGGCGATACCGGCAAGGCGGCGTTGGAAGGTTTCCGGGACGTGAAGCAGACGCGGATCGTCGTGTTTTTCCCGGATGAGGGAGTCAGCGAGGTCCAGCGGCTGCAGATGGTGACCCAGGAGGGCGGCAATGTAGTGGTGGTGGCGGTAAACGGGAATTTCGACGACGCCCAGACCGGCGTGAAAAGCATCTTCAACGACCCGGGCTTCAGCGCTGAACTGGGTGACCGGGGCTTTCTGCTGTCGTCGGCCAACTCCATAAACTGGGGGCGGCTTGTGCCTCAGATCGTTTACTATTACAGCGCCTACGCCGACCTGGTCAAAGGCGGGCGAATCCGCTCCGGCCAGGAGGTCAACTTCGTCGTTCCCACCGGAAATTTCGGCAATATCCTGGCCGGGTATTACGCCAAACAAATGGGCCTGCCGGTGGGCCGGCTGATTTGCGCGGCCAACAAGAACAACGTCCTGACCGATTTCCTGCGCACCGGGGTGTATGACCGGCGACGGGAATTTTTTAAAACCATGTCGCCGTCGATGGATATTCTGATCTCAAGCAATTTGGAGCGGCTGCTGTACTATGCGACAGGCGGCGATACCGCTCAGGTGTCCGCCTGGATGTCGGAGCTGAATGCTTCCGGGGCGTACCGGGTAGCGGGAACTCCTTTGGCCCGTATCCAGGAGACTTTCTGGTCCGGGTGGGCGGACGAATCGACCACCGCCAAGACGATCCGGGCCGTCTATGAGCATTGCCGCTATCTCCTCGACCCCCATACCGCAGTGGCCTGGAGCGTGGCGGAGGAATACCGGCGGGAGACCTCGGACCGTACGCCCTTGGTGGTTGTATCCACCGCCAGCCCTTTCAAGTTTAATCATAGCGTTCTGGCAGCCCTCAGCGGACCGGGCGCCACCAGGGGGAAAGGCGAATTTGACATTCTGCGCGAGCTTTCCGCTGCAACGGGGCGGACGGTTCCCAAGGCGCTGGCGACCCTGGAGCATAAACCGGTAAGGCATAGGGCGCTGACGGACAAAGCGGCCATGGCCGACGCCGTCCGAGACGTCCTGCATATAGTAAAGGACAATTGAGGAATAAGGATGCACATTTCGCGATAATGCAGCCTGATTCGCTAAAAAGTATACCGCAATCCCTTGATGTATGGTATAGTTAAATGTATATTGAATACAGTGGGGGTTAATTGTGAAAAGGGATGCATGTTGTAGTTTGAATGGGATGGATATGGCTGGAAAAGTATATTGCAATCTGAGTGCGCCGGAACTGGTGGAAGCGGCTCTGGCCCGGGGAGAGGGGACACTTACCTCGACCGGCGCGTTGCGGGTCACCACCGGCAAGTATACCGGCCGGTCGCCGCATGATAAGTTCGTAACCGATTCCGCGGCTGTGCACAATGATATAGCCTGGTCCAGCAATCAGCCCTTGGAGGAAGGAAAGAGCAAGCGGCTTCTGGAGCGCATGGCCGCCTACATCCAGGGGCGCGAAGCTTTCGTATTCGACGGTTACGCCGGAGCCGGCGATCATCGGCTGGCTGTCCGGTTCATCAATGAATTTGCCTGGCAAAATTTATTTGTCCACCAGTTATTTATCCGGCCGGCCCAAAATGAGGCCGTGCAGCCGGAGTTCACCGTCATCTGCCTGCCGGGGTTCAAAGCAGTGCCCGAGATTGACGGAACGAAATCTGAGGCCTTCATCGTGCTGGATTTGGCGCACCGCATGGTGCTGATCGGCGGAACTCACTACGCCGGCGAGATGAAAAAGTCGATTTTCACTGTAATGAATTATCTTTTACCCAAGCGGGGCGTATTGTCCATGCACTGTTCCGCCAACGTCGGCGCGAAGGGCGATACCGCGCTGTTTTTCGGGCTCAGCGGCACCGGTAAGACGACGCTGTCCGCCGATCCCAACCGCCGCCTGATCGGCGACGACGAACATGGCTGGGGTGATTCCGGCATCTTCAACATCGAAGGCGGCTGTTATGCGAAATGTATCCGGCTGAGTCAGGAAACCGAGCCGCAAATCTGGGAAGCCATCCGGTTCGGCACGGTCCTGGAGAATGTGGTGATGGATCCGGGCACCCGGCTTGTGGATTTCGACAGCGACGCGATTACGGAAAACACCCGGGCCGCTTATCCGGTCGATTATATTCCGGGCGCCGTCGTGCCCGGGGTGGGCGGGCACCCGAAAACCGTCGTATTTTTGACCGCCGACGCCTTCGGAGTGTTGCCGCCGGTAGCCAAACTCAGTCCGGAGCAAGCCATGTACCATTTCCTGTCCGGCTATACCAGCAAGCTGGCCGGAACCGAGCGGGGCGTCACCGAGCCGGAGGCGACTTTTTCCTCCTGCTTCGGCGCACCTTTTCTGCCGCTCTCGCCGCTGGTATACGCCAAGCTCCTGGGCGAGCGCCTGGCCAAGCACGACACCAATGTGTTCCTGATCAACACCGGCTGGACCGGCGGGCCCTACGGCATTGGCAAACGGATGTCGCTGCCCTACACGCGGGCCATTGTCACCGCCGCGATTGAAGGGGCGCTCGATAACGTCCCCTATGAGCTTGATCCGATTTTCAATGTATATGTCCCGACCGAATGCCCGGGGGTTCCGGCCAGGGTGCTGCGGCCGAAGGACACCTGGTCGGATGGCGAAGCCTACGACAAGGCCGCCCGGGACCTGGCCCGGCGGTTTATCAAAAACTTTGCCAAATTTGGTTCCGATATGCCTGCCGAAGTAATAGCCGCGGGGCCGGAGACCAAGTAATAGCGGAGGTGTTTGGAAATGCCGGAAGCGGTCATTCGCAAAGCCAAGACGGAAGATGCGGCGGCGATTTTTGCCTTGTACCGGGTGCTGGAAGGGGCCTATGCCGGCGCCCCGCTTCTTGATGAAGCGGCGGCGGAGCGGCGCTGGGCCGAGGCTTATGGCGATTCGCGCCAGCATATTCTGGTGGCGGAGGCTGGCGGCGAGGTGATAGGCACGCTTACCCTGGTGGTGGTTCCCAATTTGGGGCACCGCGGGCGACCCTGGGCGGCGGTGGACAATGTGGTGGTGTCCGAAGCCTGCCGCGGGCAGGGCGTCGGCAGGGCGCTGCTGGCTGAAGCCGGACGGATTGCCGGGAGCTTTGACTGTTACAAAATCGTGCTTTCCAGTAACCTTGTCCGGACCGAAGCCCACGCCTTTTATCGGCGGCTGGGCTGGCGGCAGACCCACATGGGCTTTTCGCTGGAACTTGAGTAATACGGATATAAAGAGAGACGCCCGGATAATCCGGGCGTCTTCGTTTTGCCGCCCTGGGTTTAAGGAAGCCGGGGCAGTTTCTGTTTCAGCGTCAGCACGGGCGCGAAGAGGTCGCCGTGCTGTTCGAACCGCCTGAGGACCTGGACGGTGTCAAAGGACAGCAGGCCGGCATCCTGCTTTTTCCAGGCGTCTTCGACTTCCTCCCAGGTGACGGGCGTCGAGACCGTCGGCTGGTCTTTGGCGCGCAGAGAATAAACGCAGACGGTGGTTTTATGCTCATCATTCTGGCTCCAGTCGACAAATACCTTACCGGCCCGCAGCTTTTTGGCCATCTTGGATACGACCCGGCCGGGATGCTGCTTTTCGAGCAGTTGCGCCAAGGCGCGGGCGAAAGACTTGGTTTCGTCATAACTGACCGGGGTGTTGAGCGGAACATAGAGCTGCAGCCCTTTCGAGCCGGAGGTCTTGGGAAAGGTGGCCAGGTTATGGCGGTCGAAGACGGTCCGCAGCTCAAGGGCGACTTGGGTGCATTCCAGCATGGCCGCCGGAGGGCCGGGGTCGAGGTCGAATACCAGCAGCGTCGGCGTGGCGACATCGCGGGCCAGGGACAGGGAGGTATGAAGCTCGATCGAGGCGAGGTTGGCCGCCCATACCAGCGAAGGCAGATCCTCGATGAGGCAATAGTTGACGTTGCGGTCGTTGCCCTCGCTCCACACCGGAGCGGTGTTTACCCAGTCCGGCCGGTGGGAGGGGCACTCCTTCTGATAAAAGAAATCGGCATCCGCAGCTCCGCCGGGATAGCGCTTGAGGGTGACCGGCCGCCCGGCCAGATGGGGGAGAAGGGCGGGAGCGATCCGGGCATAGTAGTCGATGACCTGTCCTTTG
Organism: Sporomusaceae bacterium UBA7701; assembly: GCA_002482545.1. Classification (GTDB taxonomy): domain Bacteria; phylum Bacillota; class Negativicutes; order Sporomusales; family UBA7701; genus UBA7701. The sequence continues at coordinate 9,175 of DLGF01000013.1, read as the reverse complement.
CTGAACCCGGACGAACGGTAGAAAACCTTGTCCAGATTGGAAAGCGTGAGCGTATGGCCGTCAATAGCCACTTCGGTTTTAGTGGGCACGCGTTTTTTTCCTCCCTTCTTTGGCCGGGGCTTTTTTCCTGACTGCCGCCAGGCTGGCTTCCAGGGCCGCCGTCAGATCGATTACCCGGGCACCCGGCTGAGTCTCCGGCTGGGCGAGGATTTTTTCCCCCGCGGCTTTGCGTTCGATCAGGCTCATGACGCGGTCGTAGTATTCGTTACGGTATTGAGCGGGCTCAAAGTCCGCGGATAGAGACTCGATGAGTTGCTCGGCCATCGTCAGTTCCCGTTCGGCAGGTTCCGCCGCAGTGTCGGGCAGGCCTTCCAGCTCCGTCTGGGGCACAACCTCATCGGCGAAATACAGGGTGGAAAGTCCCAGCAGTTTGCCGGCCGGCCGCAGGGCCGCCAGATACTCCTTATTGCGCAAGATGAACTTGGCAATGGCTATTTTTCCGGATTCCCGCAGGGCGGAAAGGAGGAGGCTGTAGGACTTGGCGGCGCCTTGATCAGGGACGGCAAAATAAGAATGCTCGAAAAAGATGGGATCAAGCTGGTCGCGTTCGGCGAACTGCTCAATTTCGACCAGCCGGGTAGCTTTGGGATAAAGGGCTTGCAGCTCCGCGGGCGAGATCACCACATAACGCTCGGGCGAAACCTCATAGCCTTTCACGATATCTTCGCCGGCTACCTCGGTTCCGTCGCTGGCGCATACCCGCTTCAGGCGGATCCGGCAGCCATCCTTCTTGCGCAGTTGATGAAAACTTACCGTTTTTTTCCTAACTGAATTATATAGCCGAATAGGGATGTTGACCAGCCCGAAACTGATAGCACCGCTCCAAATGGGTCTTTGCACAATGATTCCCCCTATTGTCCGTCCGGTTCACGCCTGACCTGCCGGGCCGGCTTGTCGTCACGAAGGCCCTTGAAGGAAGGGTGGCGGAGGGTATGATTGGGTGTCCACTCGGTAAACTCGAATTCTCCGACAAGCTCGGGGCGGACAAAGCGGGCTCCCGGCACCCGGGGATCCGGGGAAAAGGGATTCTCAGCCTGCACCAGGGGATCAAGCCGTTGTTCAAGCCTGGCCAGGCTTTCCCTGGTAAAGCCGGTTCCGACCTTGCCGGCATATCTCAGTTGCTGGGTGCCTCCTGCTCCGGCGGCCTCTTCCGGTGAAAGGTCGTAATAACCGACCAGCAGGGCGCCGATTGTTCCGGAACGATTGCCCCGGCCGGGAACCCAGCCGGCGATCACTAGTTCCTGGCGGCGCTGATTTTTGATTTTGAGCCAGGCGCCGGTGCGTTTGCCTGGTTCATAAAGGCTATCGAGCCGTTTGGCGACAAGCCCCTCCAGGCCGATCGCCCGGCTGGCCCGCTGGAGAGCCGGACCGTCGCCGGACTGATGGACCGGTGTTTGCCAGGAGGGTCCGGATAGAGCCAGGTCGGCCAGAAGGCGGCGGCGCTCGGTATAGGGAAGGTCGATCAGCAGGCGGTCATCCAGGTATAACAGGTCAAAAATGATATAAGTGGCCGGAATCTGTCGGGTCATCCGGGCGATGGTCTGGGGAGAGCGAAGCCCCATCCGGTGCTGAAGGCGGGAGAACGACGGCCTGCCGTTTTCGCCAAGGGTGACGATTTCTCCGTCGACCATAATCCGGCGGTCCGGCAACGCCTCAGCCAATGCCGACAATTCCGGATATTGGCTGGCCAGCTCTTTTTGGTTGCGGCTGAGAAGACGGAAGCGGCCCCGGTCGAGACAGGCGATGGCGCGAATTCCGTCCCATTTGATTTCGAATCCGTAGGCGGAGGCATCTGCAGGCATGCGGCCGGTTTTGGCCAGCATGGGAGGGAGTTTTTCCGGCATGGGCTGCTTGGCCATAATCATACCCCGTTCTGATAGAATATCACCTATAGTGTGGCACGAAGAGGGGCGGATCATGACCTTCGGCAATAAAAAAAGCAGGCCATAGCCTGCTCAGGCCGGCAGGAAAGACCCATCTGCGGCGTTGCTCCTTAGAGCGTTTGCTTGCGTACAATCAAAGTACGCGCTACGATGCTGTTAAACCGTGCCTGTGCAAACAACAGCAGCAAACGAGTCTCGGAGGAAACGGTAGCACGTTCTTCCGGTGCGCCTTGCATCTGGGCCTTTCTTGCCGGCCTGGGTCGTTGCGACTTAGAAAGGCTTGCTTTGGTATCGGGGGAAGGTATAAAAAAAGGCCGGGATATCCCGGCCTTCTCGGTGTTTTAGTAGCGCTTGTTAGCTTGGAAGCAATCGCGGCAGTAAACGGGTCTGCCGGCGGTCGGGTTGAAGGGAACCTGGGTTTCAACACCGCAGCCGCTGCAGGTTACCGTGAACATTTCCCGCTGCGGGGAATCGCTGCGACGGCTTTGTTTGCGCGCCTGGCGGCAGCTTGGGCAGCGCGAGGGATCGTTTTGGAAGCCTTTTTCAGCGTAAAAGGCTTGTTCAGCAGCGGTGAAGTCAAAATCCGCGCCGCAGTCTTTACAGGAAAGGACTCTGTCTTGGTAGGTCATTATCTAACCAACCTCCTATAATTGTTCACTAAAAGATTGCCGGACCGGTTGGTTACATAAAGCCACTCGGACAAACGAAGCAATTTTTAGTTTAACTCTATCATACCCAGAATTTTACTCGGCTGTCAAGGTTCGTTGATTAATTTCTCGAGTTCGTCCAGGAGGGACGAAAATTTCTTCAGGGTGATCTCGACGGGTTGGGGAGAGGACATGTCTACGCCGGCGCGCTTGAGAATATTCAGGGAGTAGTCGGAACCGCCGCTTTTCAGGAAGCCGATGTAACGCTGCTGAGCCGGCTGCCCTTCTTTCTGGATCTGATCGGCGAGGGCGGTAGCCGCGGAATAGCCGGTTACATACTGGTATACATAGAAATCCCAGTAGAAATGGGGGATCCGGGCCCACTCCACGTCGATGTCCTTATCGACAACAATTTCGGAGCCGTAGTATTTCACGTTAAGGTCATGCCAGAGTTCGTCCAGCATGTCGGCGGTCAGCGTTTCTCCCGCTTCCGCCTTTTCATAGATGATTTTTTCAAATTCGGCGAACATCGTCTGACGGTATACCGTTGCCCGGACCGACTCCAGATACTGGTTGAGAAGATACAGCCGCTGCTTCTTATCGGTGGTGGTTTTGAGCATATGGTCAATCAGGAGGATTTCATTGGTGGTTGACGCGACTTCAGCGCAGAAGGTGGTGTAGCCGGAGGTGGGATAGGGCTGATTGGCATGGCTGTAATAACTGTGAATGGCATGCCCCATCTCGTGGGCGATGGTGGACACGTCGTCATAGCGGTTGTGGAAATTCAGCAGGACAAAGGGATGGACGCCATATACCCCCCAGGAATAGGCCCCGGTTTGTTTCCCTTTGTTTTCATAGACATCAATCCAGCCGGAGGAAAATCCTTTATCCAAAATAGTGGCGTATTCCGGTCCGAGAGGCGCCAGCGCCTGCCGGATCGTCTTCAGAGCTTCCGGATACTCATAGGTGAGCTCGACATCCCGGATAATGGGGGTGTACAGATCGTACATATGGATATCACTCAGGCCGAGGGCCTTCTTCTTGAGGGCCACGTAGCGGTGAAGCGGGTCGAGGTTGTTGTGGACGGTGGCGATGAGATTGTCGTATACGTCGAGGGGGACGTTATCGGTTTCCAGGGCTGATTCCAGCACGGAGTTGTATTTGCGGGTCTTGGCATAGAAGACGTTTTTCTTGACACTGCCGCCCAGGGTAGCGGCGAAGGTGTTGCGGTATTGATTATAGGTGGCGAAAAGAGCCTCGAAGGCTTCTTCCCGTACCCGGCGGTCCGGCGACATGATCAGGGAGCGGTAGCGCCCTTCGCTGAGCTGGACTTTCTTGCCGTTCTCGTCGGTTACTTCCGGGAAGCGCATGTCCGCATGGGCGAGCATGTTAAAGACATTTTCAGCGGTCTGCGTGGCTTCCGACGAACGCGAAAGGATGGCTTCCTCGGCGGGGGAAAGCACGTGCTGCTTCTGCCGCGCCAGGTTTTCGAAATAGAAGGAGTAATCCTTGAGGCCGGCTTCCTGTTGGCGGAACTTGGCCAGCTTGTCGCCGGGAATGGCGAGGATCTCGGGCTCGATAAACGCCGTGGCCGCCCCGGCCTCCGCCAGGAGGGCCTCGACTTTGCCGGTCAAGGCTTGATACTTGGCGCTGGCCGTATTTTCGTCTTTATGCATGCGGGCATAACCGTAGAGCTTGCCGCCGATGACGCCGATTTCGTCGCGGAGTTTCAGGCATTCCGCGAGATTTTGCGCGGATTGGGCCAATTTGCCGGTGTACCGGCTGACCTTGGGCAGCAAGCCATTGAGCTTGTCATAGTCGGCCTGCCACTCGGCATCCGTCGAGTATATATCGCCGAGCTTCCATTGAAATTCCGCCGGAATTTCTTCCCGCTCCGGCACATGAGTGCCGCCCGGAGCGGCCTGGGTGGATGCGCTGCTGAACAGCATAGCGCCGAGTACGAAAGGAACCATTTTTGTCATGTGTCTTTTTCTCACACTCCTAAACCCCTCTGCTGTAGATTTCCTTATATATATTGGCAACAGAGGGGCGAACTTCCTGTATAGGTTATCCGGAAAATTATGCCGATATTCGGAAAAGGCCGGTGTTTGAACCAGATCACAGAAATGGCAACCTCCACGGTTGCCATTTGCCGTTCCGTCTTCGACAACACTGATTTCTAAATAATACAGCAGAACACAGCAGCGGTGCTTCAAGCTTGTTTTGACCAGACCGCAACCAGGAGGCGCGATTGAAAGGTCAGGCTTTTTGGGGGGTTAGACCTTGAAGTATTTCACTACTCCCTGGAAGACGCTTTCCGCAATCTTGCACCGCCCGTCCACGCTGGCCAGCAGCACTTCTTCCTCCGGGTTCGAAATAAAGGCCGCTTCCACCAAAATGGCCGGCATGTCAGTGTACCGGATTACATAAAAACTAGCAAACCGGGCTCCGCGATCCCGGGTTCCCAGCTCATCAACCAGGCACTTTTGAACATAGCCGGCCAGTTTGACGGATTCCGAATCCCCATAGTGATAGGTGGTTGTTCCTGCGGCCGAAGAGTTTGTAAAGGAGTCGTTGTGAACGCTGATAAAGATATCGGCGCCGGCTTCATTGGCTACGTCGACCCGCGCGCCGAGTTCCTCGTCAGCCGTGGCGTCGGCGTAAGAGACATCCCTGTCGGTATCACGGGTCATAACCACATTGGCGCCGTTTTTTTCCAATTTATCTCTTAACAATAGACTGATCGCCAGATTATTGTCCTTCTCCTTGGTGCTGGCGGGACCGACCGCACCGGGGTCGCTGCCGCCGTGGCCGGGATCGATGCATACGGTTTTTCCGGCAAGCCTGCTGCTTTCGAAGGTTTCGACGGTGTTTTGCCGTTCCGGCGCCGGAATGGGGGTGGTGGAGCTTTTGGAATTGATATATACGATTTCTTTGGCCGCATCATAGAAGATTCCCCAGTTCAACATCTTGGCCATGCTTTTTAAGGTGAGGAGGATGTCCTTGGAAGCCCGGGCCTGAACAGGCATTCTTTGTCCATCTATAATGATCCGCATGCGCTCACTCTCCTTTGCGTTTGCTATCTTCCTTATTGTATGCGGCATGCCGGCCGGCGGTGAATTTGGGACAGGACAGCCCGGACGCAGGGATACGGACGAACAACAGGGAATACTACTGGCGGGTGATCAAATTTGAAAGTTGTACTGACTACGCTAAACGCGAAATATATTCATTCCTCGCTGGCTCTCCGGTATCTCAAGCGCTACTGCCGTGGTTCGGCGGATATCGTTGTCAGGGAGTTTTCCATTAATAACGGCCTGCTGCAGGTTTTGGGCGAATTATACCGGGAGCAGCCGGACGTGGTCGGCTTTGCCTGTTATATTTGGAATGCGGAGCAAACCTTCGAGCTGGCCAGGTTGCTGAAGAAAGTGCTGCCGGAAACAGTCGTGGTGGCCGGGGGGCCGGAAGTGTCCTATGACGCCGCTGGCATCCTGGAGGCCAATGCTTGTATCGATTATATCATTCAGGGCGAGGGCGAAGCCGTTCTCGCCGGCCTGCTGGAAGCTCTGCAAAATAGATCGCCGCAAGCGGTGCCCGGGGTATGCTCGCGGCGGGACGGCAGGGCCGAAGAGGGAGTCCCGCAGGTAATGTCCAGCCTGGACGATATTCCTTTTCCCTATGGGGCGGAGGACATGGTTTCCCTCAAGGATAAAATCCTCTATTATGAAAGCTCGCGCGGCTGCCCTTTCACCTGCCAGTACTGCCTTTCCGGCAGGGCGGCCGGGGTGCGGTTTTTGAGCCGGGAGAGGGTGTTGGCCGACTTGGCCTTCTTTATCAGCCATGGTGTGAAGCAAGTCAAATTCGTGGACCGGACCTTCAATGCCCGGAAGGATCACTATTTTCCCATCCTTAAATATCTGGCCGCTCAGGATTGCCTGACGAATTTTCACTTTGAGATTGCCGCCGATATTCTGGATGACGAGGTTCTGGCTTTCCTCGAAAATGCTCCGGCCGGCCGGTTCCAGTTTGAGATCGGCATTCAGTCGACCCATGAGGCTACTTTGCAGGAGATAAAAAGAACCAATAATTGGCCCCGCATTGTGGCCAATGTCGGGAAGCTGCTGTCTTACGGCAACATCCATCTTCACCTGGACTTGATCGCCGGGTTGCCGTACGAGGATTACCGGCGCTTCGCCCGGTCGTTTAACGAAGTGTATGCGTTGCGGCCCCACATGCTCCAGCTCGGCTTTCTGAAGCTCCTGAAAGGGTCGGGACTCCGGCAGCGGGCCGAAGACCACGGCTATGTGTTCATGGATGCCGCCCCCTATGAAGTGCTCGCCAACCGCTATATCACCTACGGGGAGATCCGCCGGCTGAAAATGCTGGAAGAGGTGTTCGACCAGGTTTATAACACCGGCCGTTTCGCGGCTACCCTGGCATGGCTGGAGAGGCTTTTCCCGGACGCGTTTTCGCTGTACGAGGCTCTGGCGGAGTTTTGGGAGAGCCGGAACCTGCAACTGTCGTCGCATGGCGGCAAGGCGCTGTTCGGCCACTTGGCGGAGTTTTGCCGGAAGGTCCGCCCGGCGGCTGTGGAAGCCTGCCTGGAGTTCTTGAAGTTCGACGCCTTGCGGCTGGACAGCGGCAATACCCGGCCGGAGTTTCTGCCCTGGGACGGCGCGGAAGAGGCGGAGCGGAAGACGGCTTTCTGGCGGGAGGCCGGGCGGGTTCGAAAATATCTTCCCGGGTTTGCGTTCACCAGTTGGCGCGACCTCAAAAAATGCTATCATATTGAGACGTTTTCCTACGACATCCCGGGGTATCTGGCCGGAGCGGGAGAACTTTCCCGCCAAAGGACTATTGTGCTATTTTCTTATTCGGGGAGCTCCGCAGCCGACTATCAGGCAATCGTCCCGGAGGATTTCCGGCAGGGAGGGCAATCATGCGCTATCGCACCTATTCGGAATATTTGAAACAACGCTATGGTGAGAAAGTGTACAAGCTCCCCGTCAGTTTGCCGGTTACCTGCCCCAACCGGGATGGGACGTGCGGGTATAACGGCTGTGTTTTTTGCGGCGAAATTGGCGCAGGCTATGAGAACCTGCCGGCTTCGATGACTGTCGGCGAGCAGCTTGCAGCCAACAAGGCCCATATTGCGCCCAAGTACAAGGCCGGCAAGTTTATCGCCTATTTTCAGAATTTCAGCAACACCTACTTGCCGCCCGCCCGGTTGGGCGAGTACGTAATGCAGGCCTGCCAGGAGGAGATCGTCGGGGTGGCCCTGGCCACTCGGCCGGACTGCCTGAGCGACGCTCATCTGGACGTGCTGGCGAAAATCCGCGATACCCGCGGCATCGATATATTCCTGGAGTTGGGACTGCAGACCGTAAATTATCATACGCTGCTTAAGGTGAACCGCGGCCATACCTTGGCCGAATTTGTCGACGCCGTGCTGCGGAGCAAGCGGTACCGGCTGGACATATGCACGCATTTGATCCTGAACCTGCCCTGGGACGGGATGACCGATGCAGTTGAAAACGCCAAGCTGTTGTCGGCCCTCGGGGTCGAGCAGGTGAAACTTCACGCGCTGTATATCGTAAAAGGAACGGTCATGGCGGACTGGTTTGAGCAAGGGACCATTACCCTGGTCAGTAAAGAAGAATATATCGAGCGGGTAATCGCCTTCCTTGAATATCTCGATCCGTCAATCGTCGTCCAGCGGCTCATCGGTCGCGCGCCGGAGGATAATACCCTGTTTACCAACTGGCAGACCGGCTGGTGGAAGATACGGACCGAGATCGAGGAGAAGATGGCGGAGCGGAACACCTGCCAGGGGCGGCTTTGCGATTACCTGGGCGGGCGGGCCGTGCGCCGGTTTCTATGACAAAAGCTGCGGCCGTGAAGCCGGAAGAAATCATGCCTGAATAAACTTGCTTTTCTGTCAATTGATTTCCCTATTTACAAACGGCTGGAATACTGTTAATATCTTGACTGTATTTTGTCATCAAGGTAGGCACTCCGTAAGTTTCTATAGAAGGGAGACGCCGTTCCTGGGTCAACGGGAAATCCGTGCTGGCAAAAACGGAAGGAGGGATATGAACAATGGCCAAGGTTGAACTGCTGAAGCGAATTCAAAAGCTGGCTTCCCTGGTGCACGGCAGCGATCTGCAGGGCTATCAGCTCACCGAAGAATGCGTTGACGAACTGCGCCGCGCCCTGGATGCTCTGACTGAAGAATATATGGAGCGTTATTGCGAGACATCGTACTAAAATACGATGTCTCCTGCTTGACAGCCGTTGCCTGAATATGCTATTATAATCTACATCACGGCAAGAGGCGACTCAAAGTTCGCTTCTGAGGCAACTCAGGGCGTTTTTTGTTGCCCGGTGACCGGGGAAAATGCCAGAAAGCGGCTATTGACACGGTGTGCTGTCCTGTGGTAATATAACAAAGTCGCCAGTTGCGAAATTGGATGAAACATCCAACACGAGCCAAGCGACAAATGCCAGAAACTGATAGTTGACAACAATCGCAAGACTGTTGTAACATAAGCATCCGTCGCTGAAAAAAAGCAGCGGCAAGTGTTC